>NZ_FPKO01000001.1 GCF_900119385.1 Thermophilibacter mediterraneus | reverse complement strand
GCGCACGGGAGACGCGGCCGCGCCTCTGTCGCGGCCCCCGCTCCGAGGCCGGCGCCGCGACAGAGGCGCGGCCGCGTCTCCCGTGCGCTCGGGCTCTTCGGCCAGGCCTTCGGGACGCTCTTCGGCGGGGGTGACGAGTGAGCCAGCCCAACGAGCTCGAGCTGACCTGCGAGCGCATGAGCTACGGCCCCGACGCGGTCGCTCGCGACGAGGGCGGCAGGGCCGTCTTCGTCGCGGGGGCCGTCGCGGGCGACCGCGTGCGCGCCGTCGTCGACCGCGAGGAGGAGCGCTGGGCCCACGCGCGCGTCGTGGAGGTGCTCGAGCCCTCGCCCGACCGCGTGCCGTCCGCGTGCCCCTTCGCGGGCGCGTGCGGCGGCTGCCCGTGGGCGTCGCTCTCCTACCCCGCCCAGGCCCGCGCCAAGCGCGCCGGCGTGGTCGACGCGCTCGCCCGGATCGCCCGCATGGGCACGGAGCGCGCCGAGGCGCTCGTGGCGCCCCTCGAGTCCCCCGGCGAGCCGTGGGGCTATCGCAACAAGGTGGAGCTCGCCGTCGTGCGCGAGCGCGGGCGCGCCGCGCTCGGCATGCACGCCGCGGGCGGCGAGGGCGTCGTGCGCGTGAAGAGCTGCATGCTGCTCGACAAGGCGCACGCGGGCGCGGTGAAGTCCGTCGCGGGGGCGCTCACCTACCTCTCGAACAGCCACGGCCTCGACCTCGAGCGCGTGGGGATCCGCGTGTCACGGCGCACCAAGGACGTCGAGGTGGCCCTCTGGGACCGTCCCGGCGCCTTCCCGCGCGCCCAGGCGGCCAAGGTGCTCGCCGACGCGCTCAGGCCCACGTCGGTGGTCCGCGTGATGCAGAAGGGACCCGCGAAGGCGCGCCGGATCGCAGGGGTCGAGTGCCTCTCGGGGGCGGGCTCCTGGGGCGAGCTCGTGGGCGAGGAGCGCATGCGCGTCTCCGCGCCCTCCTTCTTCCAGGTGAACACGCGCGGCGCCGAGAAGCTCGTCGAGCTCGTGATGGAGGCGCTGCGGCCCGCCGAGGACGAGGAGGCCATGGACCTCTACTGCGGCGCCGGCACCTTCACGCTGCCGCTCGCGCGGCGCGCGGGGTTCGTCAGCGCGGTGGAGTCCTACGGACCCGCCGTGCGCGACCTGCGCCGCAACCTCGAGACCGCGGGCCTCGACAACGTCGACCCCATCGGCGGCGACGCGGGTCGCGAGTTCCCCGACACCGACGCCGACGTCATCGTGGTCGACCCTCCCCGCGCGGGGCTGGCCGAGGACGTGGTCCGCAGGCTCTCCGAGCAGCCCGCGCGCGCCATCGCCTACGTGAGCTGCGACCCCGCGACGCTCGCGCGCGACCTCGCCCGCTTCGAGCAGGCCGGGACGTTCCGGCCCTCGCGCGTGACGCCGGTCGACCTCTTCCCGCAGACCTTCCACGTCGAGACGGTGACGCTGCTCGAGCGCGCGTAGGCGCGCCCGAGGCATCGCAGAGAGGACGCAGCGGCGACATGAGGCAGATCGAGGCCATAGAGGCCGTGGCCGGGGCGGCAATGGCCGACGGGCTCGTCGAGGCAGCGCTTCTCAAGGGCTCGTTCGGCCGCGGCGACGAGGACGCGCACTCCGACGTTGACCTCTATCTCGTGGTCTCCCCCGCCGCGCGAGAGACCGTGCTCGCGCGGCGGCGGGCGTACCTGGCGGCCTTCGACGAGCCGGTCTTTCTCGAGGAGGTGAACTTCGGGCTTCCGCAGCTCGTGGCGATTTTCGACGACGCGACCCATGTTGACCTCTATGTGGCTCTGAAGGAAGAGATCGGTCACGAGGACCCCATCCATGTGTGGAGTGACCCGAGCGGCCTCTTCGACGGCTTCGCATGGGAGCGCGCGGCGGTGAGCGACGAGACCCTGGCACGGCTCTTCTCGAGCGCGCTCTACGGCATCGTGGAGGCCGACAGCGCCTATCGCTGCGGCAACTACGCGTGGGCAGCCAAGATCCTAAGCGACTCCGCCGGGTCGGCCGCCGTCCTGCTGCGCTGGCCGGACGACCCGACCTACGCGTTTCTCGGGCTCAAGAAGCTCAACCAGATCGTGCCGCCGGAGCGCTACCGCCTGCTGGAGGATCTCTACGCCCACCTGAGCGGGCAGGAGCTGCCGCGGGCCGTCGAGCTCCTGACGCAGGCGCTCGGCGCGTTTCTCGCCGAGGCGGGGCCGTTCCTGCGCGCGCAGCTCGACCTTCGCCTCTGGGAGTGGGTGCGCTCGAGCCTGGGCGCGACGCTCTTCCCCGCCGGGCGCTGACGAGGACGCGATCAGCTTGGGCGGCACCGGAGACGGAGGCCTCATGCTCTCGATACGCCGCATGACCGAGAAGGACCTCGGGCCCCTCATGGCGCTTCTCGCCGATGAGCGGGTGATGCGCTACCTTGAGGCTCCCTTCTCGCCCGAGCGGACGCAGGCGTTCCTGGCGGAGGCGGGGCTCTGTGAGCCGCCGCTCATTTGGGCCGTCGAGGATGACGACGGGTTCTGCGGCTACGTCATCTACCACGCCTTCGACGAGCGCTCGATGGAAATCGGCTGGGTGCTCGCCCCGCGGGCGTGGGGACGCGGCTACGCAACCGAGCTCACGGGGGTTCTCGCCGCTCGGGCGCACGCGACCGGGCGAGATGCGGTCATCGAGTGCTCCCCCAGCCACGCAGCGAGCCGTCGGGTCGCCGAGAAGTGCGGCTTCATCGTGAGCGGGACACGCGACGACCTGCTTGTCCTGCGCCTGGGCGCGTCGGCCACGCCGTAGCGCGCGCAGCGCCTCCGAGCGTCGGGGCACGCGGACGGTGGCGGGCCGCACACGTTTGGAGGTTCTTCTCGCCTGTCCCAACCTGGCGTCAAGTGACCTTGTGTCCGCACAATTCCCACTGGCGTCTGTGACCTTGGGGGGGTGCGGAAGGGGATGCGGAACGGGGGTGCGGACGGGGAGTGCGGAACGGGGATAC
>NZ_FPKO01000005.1 GCF_900119385.1 Thermophilibacter mediterraneus | reverse complement strand
AGATCGCCTCGCGCCGGACCTTTGCCATCATCTCGCACCCGGACGCGGGCAAGACCACGCTCACCGAGAAGCTCCTGCTCTACACCGGCACCATCCAGTCCGCCGGTTCGGTCAAGGGCAAGTCGAGCGCCAAGCACGCGGTCTCCGACTGGATGGACATCGAGAAGGCGCGCGGCATCTCGGTCACGAGCTCGGTCCTGCAGTTCACCTACGACGGCTGCTGCGTCAACATCCTCGACACCCCGGGCCACCAGGACTTCTCCGAGGACACGTACCGCACGCTCATGGCCGCGGACGCCGCGGTCATGGTCATCGACGGCGCCAAGGGCGTCGAGGCGCAGACGGTCAAGCTCTTCAAGGTCTGCGCGCTGCGCGGCATCCCCATCTTCACCTTCGTCAACAAGCTCGACCACGACACGCGCGACCCCTTCGACCTCACCGAGGAGATCGAGACGGTGCTCGGCATCGGCACCTACCCGATGAACTGGCCCATCGGGTCCGGCCGCAACTTCCGCGGCGTCTTCGACCGTGCGAGCCGTCACGTGCTGGCCTTCGAGGGCGACGGCCGCGCCAATGCGACCAAGCGCGTGAACGAGATCGAGGCCGAGCTCGGCGACCCCGCGCTCGACGAGCTCATCGGCGAGGAGAACCACCGCGGCCTCATGGACGACATCGAGCTCCTCGACGGCGCGGACCACGAGTTCGACCTCGAGGCCGTGCGCACGGGCAGGCTCTCGCCGGTCTTCTTTGGCTCGGCGCTCACCAACTTCGGCGTCGAGCCGTTCCTGCGCGACTTCCTGCGCCTGGCGCCCGCGCCGTCCGCCCGCGTCGACGCCATCACGGGCGAGCCGGTCCCGGCCACGGACCCCGACTTCTCGGGCTTCGTCTTCAAGATCCAGGCCAACATGGACAAGAACCACCGCGACCGCATCGCCTTCCTGCGCATCTGCTCCGGCAAGTTCGAGCGCGGCATGGACGCCTGGCACGAGCAGGGCGGGCGCAAGATCAAGCTCGCGACGGGCACGGCCATGATGGCCGACGACCGCGCCACCGTCGACGAGGCGTACGCCGGCGACATCGTGGGCCTCTTTGACCCGGGCGTCTTCTCCATCGGCGACACGCTCTGCCGCGTGGGGCGCCACGTGCGCTACGCCGGCATCCCCACCTTCGCGCCCGAGCACTTCGCGCGCATCGAGCAGGTGGACACCCTCAAGCGCAAGCAGTTCGTCAAGGGCATGGAGGAGCTCGCCCAGGAGGGCGCCATCCAGATCTTCCGCGAGGCGGGCACCGGCATGGAGCGCGTCATCGCGGGCGCGGTCGGCGTGCTGCAGTTCGAGGTGCTCGAGCAGCGCCTGAGCTCGGAGTACCACGTCGAGGTGCGCCGCTCCCCGCTGCCGTACAGCCTCATCCGCTGGATCGACGAGTCGGCCGGTGAGGTGGACTTCCGCTCGCTCAACCTCACGCGCGAGACGCTGCGCGTCGAGGACATGCGCGGCGGGAAGCTCCTGCTCTTCACGAGCCAGTGGAACCTCGACTGGGCGGTGGAGCACAACCCCGACCTGCGTCTCTCCGA
>NZ_FPKO01000006.1 GCF_900119385.1 Thermophilibacter mediterraneus | reverse complement strand
GCCCGCCCACCGTGAAGGGCAGCGTGACGTCACCGGTGTTGGTCACGCGGAAGGTCTGCGTCAGCGCGCCGTCGGCGACGGAGTAGACCATGTTGAGCCGGAAGTCGTACGGGTACGCCGCGCGGGTCTCGTCCGTGGAGACAAGCTCGTAGGTCACGCTCGACGCGGTGCGCTCGACGACGGCGTGGTCGTAGAGCCGCGCGATGCCGTGGCGGTTGAGCGTGACCTCGCCCTGCGCGCTCGTCGCGCGGCCGCCCCTCAGCACGCCCACGATGGGGAAGAGCACGGGTGCGCGGCGGGGCCAGAAGCGCTCGTCGCCCTGCCAGAGGTACTCGCCGCCATCGTGCTTGAGGCTCATGAGCTGGGCCCCCTGGGAGTCGATGGTTGCCTCGACGCTGCCGCACGAGATGGTGGTGAGTTCCGACATGCCTTCTCCAATCAAATCGGCCCATACGTTCCATAATGATATTCTCGCGTCAGTTCCTCGCGTGCGTCGCGAGCGCGAACGGCTAGAATAACTCAACGGACGGCCCTTCGCGTCCGACGTGCCCCGCCCCCGCTCCGGGGGAGTGGTCGAGACGAGCCGCGCGGCGCTCCCGCCGCACGCTCTCGCGTTGCTTGCAGCATTCGTGCGGCGACCTGCCGCCAGAAGGAGGTTTGCATGGTTATCGAGGAGCTCTTGCGCTACGGGATCGCCCACACCGAGGAGAAGACCGTCATCGACGCCTCCCCGGCCGTCCTCATCGAGACCGCCGTCGAGCGCGGCGAGGGCGAGCTCACGAGCACCGGTTCTCTCTCCGTCATCACGGGCCAGTACACCGGCCGCTCGCCCAAGGACCGCTTCATCGTCGACACGCCCGACGTCCACGACAAGATCGCGTGGGGCAACGTGAACGTGCCCTTCTCGGTGGAGAACTACAACAAGATTAAGGCCGAGGTCATCGGCCACCTCTCCGAGCGCCGGCTCTTCGTCGTCCACGGCCTCGCCGGCGCCGACCGCCGCTACTCGCGCAAGATCTGCGCCATCTGCGAGCTCGCGAGCCAGGCGCTCTTCGTGCACCAGATGCTCGTGCGCCCGACCGAGCAGGAGCTGCGCGACTTCGGCGACGCCGACTTCGTGGTGATGGCCGCCCCTACGCTCAAGCTCGACCCCGAGACCTACGGGACCAACTCCGAGGCGGCGGTGCTCATCAACTTCCAGGAGCGCATCATCCTCGTGGTGGGCACGCAGTACAGCGGCGAGATCAAGAAGTCGATCTTCTCGGTCATGAACTACCTGCTCCCCGTCGAGGACCACGTCCTCACGATGCACTGCTCCTGCAACATGAACCCGCGCTCGCACGGCACGACCGTCTTCTTCGGCCTCTCCGGCACCGGCAAGACCACGCTCTCCGCCGCCGAGGATCGCCTGCTCATCGGTGACGACGAGCACGGCTGGGCCGATGACAAGGTCTTCAACATCGAGGGCGGCTGCTACGCCAAGACCATCGACATCACGCCCGAGACCGAGCCGCAGATCTGGAACGCCATCCGCTTCGGCTCCATGTGCGAGAACGTCGTGATCGACGACGAGACGCGCGTCGCCGACTACTTCGACACCACCCTCACCGAGAACGGCCGCGTCGCCTACCCCGTCGACTTCGTGCCGGGCGCCGTCAAGAAGGGTCGCGCCAAGCGCACCCCCGACGTCGTCATCTTCCTGACCGCCGACGCCTTCGGCGTCCTCCCGCCGATCTCCAAGCTCGACCGCAACGCGGCGATGTACCACTTCATGACGGGCTTCACCTCCAAGGTCGCGGGCACCGAGCGCGGCATCAAGGAGCCCCAGCCCACGTTCTCCTCGCTCTTCGGCGAGCCGTTCATGCCCCTCGACCCCAACGTCTACGCCCAGATGCTCGGCGAGAAGATCGACGCGGGCGGCGTTCGCGTCTATCTCATCAACACCGGCTGGACCGGCGGCCCCTACGGCGTCGGCAAGCGCATGAAGCTCGCCTACACGCGCAAGATGGTCGAGGCCGCCCAGTCCGGCATCATCGACGACTCCGAGTTCGTCCACGACGAGCGCTTCAACCTCGACGTGCCGACCACCTGCCCGGACGTGCCCTCCGAGCTCCTCAACGCGCGCAACACCTGGGAGGACCGCGCCGCCTACGACGAGATGGCCGAGAAGCTCGCCCAGATGTTCGTCGACAACGCCGAGAAGCGCCTCTCCACGATGGCCCCCGAGATTCGCGCCGCCGGCCCCAGGCCCATCGGAATCGGTCGCTAGGCGACCGCGCGTCTCGCCGACGCCCCAGAAACCATAGTGCGCTCGCCGCGGGCGGGCCCGGATCGCTGTCAGTCCGGGCCCGCCCGCTGTTGGTCAAGAGCGGGGAGGAGCGTCGCGTCAAGGCCCTCATCGAGAAGATCGTGGGCCCCGAGCTCGTCGAGGAGTGTTTCCCTGCCAGGCGCGTCGCGATACTGCGCCCAGCTGACCCGGTTGAGGTCCGCCTCGGGACCAGTCACGCGAGCCCCTCCTCCTGGGTGGGGGTGGGGGAGGCCCCGCTCGACGTGCACCAAAGGCGGCGCTGGCGAGTACGGGCGCGCGGTTCACGGCGCCGATCGTCCCCATGCCGCCGAGCGTCCGGCGCTACTCCTCGAGCAGTCCTTGCTCGCGGGCCTTCGCGACGAAGGCCCGCACGTCGGCGGTCGCCCGGTCCTCCGAGACGTCGTACTCGTCGAGGAGAGACCGCACGAGGTCCCCCTCCTCGGCGCCCTTCTCGAGCATGCGCCAGAGGAGCGCCCCGGTCTCGGTGAGGGCGATGACCCCCGGGACCTCTTGGGTGCGCCTCCCGACGGGGACCACCATGAAGGAGCCGGCGATCTCGCGGAGCACGAACCCGTCCTTCAGCCTCATGTGGAAGCCCCCTCCCTCGCGCGCCCGTCACGGGCGACCCCGGTCGCTGTGACTCCGGATTCTAGGACGCGCCGCCCCCGCGGCTCGTCACGAGGGTCCCCCCATGAACCAAACGCACCGCTTTCGGGTACGGAAGCGCGAGCGTGCCGCGGGGCGCGGGCCCGGCCGGACACAAGAGGCGGCCCGGCAGCCCGCCGAAGCGGAGGCTGCCGGGCCGCGGCATGACGTTCTTCTCGCCGGGGCCTAGTCGTGCATCTCGGCCATCTGCGCCTGGACGGAGGTGATTGCCACGACGCCCACGATGTCGTCGGCGGAGCAGCCGCGGGAGAGGTCGTTCACCGGCTTGGCGATGCCCTGCAGGATCGGGCCGTACGCCTCGGCCTCGCCGAAGCGCTGGACCAGCTTGTAGCCGATGTTGCCGGTCTCGAGGTTGGGGAACACGAGCACGTTGGCGTGCCCGGCGACCTTGGAGTCAGGGGCCTTGAGCGCGGCCACCTCGGGAACGATGGCGGCGTCGAGCTGCAGGTCGCCGTCGATCGCGAGCTCGGGCGCCTTCTCCTTGGCGAAGGCCGTGGCCTCCTGGACCTTCTTGGCGGTGTCGCCGCCGGCGGAGCCCATCGTGGAGTAGGAGAGCATGGCGACGCGCGGCTCGACGCCGTCCATGAAGGTGGCGAAGGAGTTGGCGGAGGCGATGGCGATCTCGGAGAGCTCGTCGGAGGTCGGGTCGATGTTGAGGCCGCAGTCTGCGAAGACGAGCGTGCCCTCGGCGCCGAACTGCGGCGTCTTGGTGCACATGACCATGAAGGCCGAGACGAGCTTGGTGCCCGGGGCGGTCTTGAGGATCTGGAGCGCGGGGCGCAGCGTGTTGGCGGTGGAGTGGCAGGCTCCGGAGACCAGGCCGTCGGCGTCGCCCATCTTGACCATCATGGTGCCGTAGTAGGTGGCGTCCATCATCTGGGCGCGCGCCTGCTCGATGGTCACGCCCTTCTTGGCGCGGAGCTCGGCGAACTTCTGCGCGTACGCCTCGTGCTTGGGGGCGGTCGGGGAGGTCGGGTCGATGACCGTCACCCCCTCGACGTCGATCTTGGCCGGGTCGCCGAGGATCACCAGGTTGGCGAGGTCCTCGGCCACGATCGTGCGGGCGGCCTCGATGGTGCGCGGGTCCTCGCCCTCGGGAAGGACGATGGTCTTCTTGTAGGCCTTCGCGGCGGACTTCATGCGGTTCAGGAACTCACTCATGGCATACCTTCCGATTCTCCACAAAACGCACGTCTCTTGTTGCGCTCGTCCGGCGATATGTGCATATCGGCGGGGAGGGGACGAGCACGGGACCATTATAGGGGCGAGGTGCTAGAATCATTCGCACGATTGGGCGAGCGCACGCTCTTCTCGCCCCGCCGCCTGGGCGGCGTGCACGCTTTGACTTGTGAGAGGACGTGTGATGGGTATCCAGAACGGTCTGCCCGCGGGCTTCAACCCCGACTGCTATGACGTCATCGTTGTTGGGGCGGGCTACGCCGGCGCCGTGTGCGCGCGCCGCCTCGCCGAGTCGTGCGGCTTCAAGGTCTGCATCCTCGAGCGTCGCGACCACATCGCCGGCAACGCCTACGACTACGTCGACGACGCGGGCATCCTCGTCCACAAGTACGGGCCGCACATCTACCACACCGTCAACGAGCGCGTGAACCAGTTCCTCTCGCGCTTCACCGAGTGGACCGGCTACCAGCACAAGGTGCTCGCCAACATCCACGGCACCCTCATGCCCGTCCCCTTCAACCACCGCTCGCTCAAGCTCGCCTTCGGCGAGGAGAAGGGCGAGAAGCTCTACCAGAAGCTCGTGGCCACCTTCGGCGAGAACAAGAAGGTCCCCATCATGGAGCTTCGCGAGAAGAACGACCCCGAGCTCGTCGAGGTCGCCGACTACGTCTTCGAGAACGTCTTCCTCCACTACACGATGAAGCAGTGGGGCCAGACGCCCGATCAGATCGACCCCTCGATCACGGGCCGCGTGCCGGTCTTCGTGGGCGACGACGACCGCTACTTCCCCGGCGCCCCGTTCCAGGGCATGCCGGCGGAGGGCTACACCAGGCTCTTCGAGAACATGCTCGAGCACGACCTCATCTCCGTCTTCCTCGGCGTCGACGCGCGCGACGTGCTCAAGGTGTCCGAGATGAGCGTCTCGGTGTGCGGCCGGCCCTACGGCGGCGAGGTCATCTACACCGGCCCGCTCGACGAGCTCTTCGGGCTCGACCTCGGCGCCCTGCCGTACCGCACGCTCGACATGGAGTTCGAGACGCTCGACGTCGACCAGTTCCAGCCGGTCGGCACCGTCAACTACACCACGAGCGAGGACTTCACGCGCATCACCGAGTTCAAGAACATGACCGGTCAGGTGGCCCCCGGCAGGACCACCATCATGCGCGAGTACTCGAAGGCCTACACGCCCGGCAGCGGCGAGACCCCCTACTACGCCATCCTCGAGGACCAGAACCTCGAGCTCTACCGTCGCTACCGCTCGCGCGTCGACGGCGTCGTGAACTTCCACTGCGTCGGGCGCCTTGCCGAGTACCGCTACTACGACATGGACGGCGTCGTCGCATCGGCGCTCGACCTGTCCGACGAGATCGTTTCCCAGCACAACTAGGGGCCGACGCATGCGTCGCCCGGCAGGCCCCGACCGGGGCCTGCTTCGTGAACCGGCACAGAAGGAACCCAGATGACCAAGACCATCACGTTCGGCATCCCCTGCTACAACTCCTCGGCGTACATGGACCACTGCATCGAGTCGATCCTCGAGGGCACGGGCTACGCCGAGGACGTCGAGATCGTCATCGTCGACGACGGCTCCACGAAGGACGACACCCCCGAGCGCGCCGACGCCTGGGAGCGGCGCTACCCCCAGATCATCAAGGCGGTGCACCAGGAGAACGGCGGTCACGGCGCGGCAGTCATGAAGGCCGTGGCAAACGCGAGCGGCGTCTACTTCAAGAACGTCGACTCCGACGACTGGGTCGACGCCGACGCGGTGCGCGCCCTGCTCGAGAAGCTCCGCTACTTCATCGGGCTCGGGGAGCACGTCGACCTCGTCATCACCAACTATGTGTACGAGCATGTCGAGGACAACACGCACAACGTCGTCGACTACCGCCACGTGCTGCCCGTCGACAAGGTCTTCACCTGGAACAACATGGGCCACTTCATGATGTGGCAGTACCTGCTCATGCACGCGCTCACCTATCGCGTCGACGTTCTGCGCGAGTCGAGGCTCGACATGCCGGCGCACACGTTCTACGTCGACAACATCTACGCGTACGTCCCGTTCCCCCGGTGCCGCAGCATCTACTACCTCGACGTCGACGTCTACCGCTACTTCATCGGCCGCGAGGACCAGTCCGTCAACGACAAGGTCCTCACGAGTCGCGTGGACCACTACTGGCGCGTGGCGCGCGTCATGATGCGCGCCTACCACGTCTACGACGACATCGACTCCGTGAAGCTGCGCAGCTACATGATGAACTACTTCACGATCATCATGGCGATCTGCTCGGTCTTCTCGAAGAAGAGCGACCGGCCCGACGCCATGGACGAGCTGCAGAGGCTCTGGGACGAGCTCAAGGCGTACGACAGGCGCATGTACCGCCGCGCGCGCCATGGCATCGTGGGCATGGCGACCAACCTGCCGGGCACCGTGGGCCGCGCGCTCACGCTGGCGGGCTATCGAGCCGCCCAGAAGCTCGTGAAGTTCAACTAGCCCCGCGAGCGGGGGACGATTGCGCCGAGTGCGCGCTGGCGTGCGCGCATTGGGCGGGATTCGTGACCGGGGGACAGGAAGCGCGCCGAGTGCGCGCTGCCCTACGCGCATTGGGCGGGATTCGTGACCGCTCGGACAAAATGCGCGCCGAGTGCGCGCTGCGCCGCGTACACTCGGGTTGCGTGCCAAAAGTTGGTGTCATCTCTCCGATTGCGAGGTGCAGGCTTTAGCCTGCCCGAGCAATCGGAGCATCACCCGGAATCAGCTCTATTCTACAGCATCATGCGGCCTTCCTTTCCCGGA
>NZ_FPKO01000008.1 GCF_900119385.1 Thermophilibacter mediterraneus | reverse complement strand
CTCCCGCCCCGCCCCTCGCATGTGCTGGTCGTGGAGTGGTTCTTCTCGCCGTGCCGTTCGCCGATGCAAACACAACGTTTGCCGGGCATCCAAAAAACCCCTTGCAACACGCTTGAAATATGGGAATATATGGGCTAACAAACTTTCTGTTTGGTAATCAGACAAAAAGTTGGCAAGGGTCGGCAACGCGCCGCGGAGCAAGGAGGACACGTGAGCGAGAAGATCAAGTGGGTCGCCAACAGGATGCCCAAGAGCGATGACGCGCAGCTGGCGGTGATGGCGCTCGACAACGTGGCGAAGGCCCAGGCCTTCCACCGCGGCTTCCCGCAGTACTCCGTGACGCCGCTCGCCAAGCTCGACGGCATGGCCGAGCGCCTGGGCCTCGGCGGCCTCTTCGTCAAGGACGAGTCCTGGCGCTTCGGCCTCAACGCCTTCAAGGTGCTCGGCGGCTCGTTCGCCATGGCCCGCTACATCGCGCAGGAGATGGGCCGCGACGTCTCCGAGATGACCTACGACTACCTCACCTCCGAGCAGTTCCGCGAGGACTTCGGCCAGGCGACCTTCTTCACCGCGACCGACGGCAACCACGGCCGCGGCGTGGCCTGGGCCGCCAACAAGCTGCACCAGAGGGCCGTCGTGCACATGCCGAAGGGCTCCACCAAGACCCGCTTCGACAACATCGCCAAGGAGGGCGCGCAGGTCACGATCGAGGAGGTCAACTACGACGACTGCGTGCGCATGGCAGCCGCCGAGGCCGCCGAGACCGAGCACGGCGTCGTGGTGCAGGACACCGCCTGGGACGGCTACGAGGAGATCCCGTCCTGGATCATGCAGGGCTACGGCACCATGGCGGCCGAGGCCGCCGAGCAGCTGCGCGCCGTCGAGGTCACGCGCCCGACGCACGTCTTCGTGCAGGCGGGCGTGGGCTCGCTCGCGAGCGCCATGGTGGGCTTCTTCGCCAACCTCTTCCCGAGCTGCCCGCCCAAGTTCGTGATCATGGAGGCCGGCGCCGCCGACTGCCTCTACCAGGGCGCGCTCGCCGCGGACGGCGACCCGCGCATCGTGGGCGGCGACCTCCAGACCATCATGGCCGGCCTCGCGTGCGGCGAGCCCAACACCATCGGCTGGGACATCCTGCGCAACCACGCCGACGCCTTCCTCTCCTGCCCGGACTGGGTTGCCGCCAACGGCATGCGCCGCCTGGCCGCCCCGGTCAAGGGCGACCCCGCCGTCACCTCCGGCGAGTCCGGAGCGGTGGGCATGGGCGTGATCGACGCCATCATGTGCGACCCCGACTACGCCGACCTGCGCGACGAGCTCGGCCTGGACGGGAGCAGCCAGGTCCTGCTCTTCTCGACGGAGGGCGACACCGACCCCGAGCGCTACGCGCAGATCGTGTGGGACGGCGCCTGGAGCAAGTAGACGGTCGGGGCCGCGCGCCCCGTGCAAGGCAGTGACGGAAGCGTCAGAAAGGACGTAAGCAAAATGGCCAAGGAACTGAACTTCGACGAGATCAAGAGCGCGGCGGAGGCGTACGGCAAGGACATGACCGCCTTCCTGCGCGCGATGATCTCCCACCCATCCGAGTCCTGCGAGGAGGGCGAGGTCGTGGCCTGCATCAAGGCCGAGATGGAGAAGCTCGGCTTTGACAAGGTCGAGGTCGACGGCCTGGGCAACGTCATCGGCTGGATGGGCGAGGGTGACAAGATCATCGCCATCGACTCCCACATCGACACCGTGGGCATCGGCAACCGCGACAACTGGGAGGCCGACCCCTACGAGGGCTACGAGACCGACGACATCATCTACGGCCGCGGCGGCTCCGACCAGGAGGGCGGCATGGCCTCCGCGACGTACGCCGCGAAGATGATGAAGGACCTCGGGCTCATCCCGGAGGGCTACAAGATCATGGTCGTCGGGTCGGTCCAGGAGGAGGACTGCGACGGCATGTGCTGGCAGTACATCGTCAACAAGTACTTCGACGGCCCCGAGGACGCTCGCGAGAAGATCGAGTTCGTCATCTCCACCGAGCCCACCGACGGCGGCATCTACCGCGGCCACCGCGGCCGCATGGAGATCCGCGTGGACGTCCACGGCGTCTCCTGCCACGGCTCCGCGCCCGACCGCGGCGACAACGCCATCTACAAGATGGCCGACATCATCGCCGACGTCCGCGCCCTCAACAACAACGGCTGCGACGAGTCCACCGACATCAAGGGCCTCGTCAAGATGCTCGACCCCAAGTACAACCCCGAGCACTTCGAGGACGCGCGCTTCCTGGGCCGCGGCACCTGCACCGTCTCCCAGATCTTCTACACCTCGCCGTCCCGCTGCGCCGTGGCCGACTCCTGCGCGATCTCGATCGACCGCCGCATGACCGCCGGCGAGACCTGGGACTCCTGCCTCCAGGAGATCCGCGACCTGCCCGCCGTCAAGAAGTACGGCGACGACGTCAAGGTCTCCATGTACATGTACGACCGCCCGAGCTGGAAGGGCACCGTCTACGAGACCGAGGCCTACTTCCCCACGTGGATCAACGCCGAGAGCGCCGCTCACGTCCAGGCCCTCGTCGACGCGCACCACGAGCTCTTCGGTGACGAGCGCATCGGCTGCGAGGCCTCGATGGACAAGCGCGCTGGCCGCCCGCTGACCGACAAGTGGACCTTCTCCACCAACTGCGTCTCGATCCAGGGCCGCTACGGCATCCCGTGCGTGGGCTTCGGCCCCGGCGCCGAGAGCCAGGCGCACGCCCCCAACGAGGTCACCTACAAGCAGGACCTCGTGACCTGCGCCGCGCTCTACACCGCCGCGCTCAACCTCTACGACCCGTCCAAGAAGACCGGCGACGTCACCGTCTTCCGCGCCGGCGCGACCGACAACGACATCAAGTAGGAACGCTCGGGGCGTGCAAAAGGGACAGTCACTTTTGCACGCCCCCCCAGGACCGAAGAATAGGACCGTGCAAAAGTGACTGTCCCTTTTGCACGCAGAAAGGAACCAACCATGGCTAAGGACTTCTCCGCCCTTCTCGACGAGCTTTCCGGCTACGACTTCTCCGGCATGTACGACGCCGACTTCCTGCACACCTGGGACAAGACCACCGACGAGCTCCGCGCCCTCTACGCCGTGGCCGCCGCGCTGCGCAACCTCCGCGAGCGCAACATCTCGCCGCGCATCTTCAACTCCGGCCTCGCCGTCTCGCTCTTCCGTGACAACTCCACCCGCACGCGCTTCTCGTTCTCCAAGGCCACGAACCTGCTGGGCCTCCAGCTCCAGGACCTCGACGAGGGCAAGAGCCAGATCGCGCACGGCGAGACCGTCCGCGAGACCGCCACGATGATCTCCTTCATGGCCGACGTCATCGGCATCCGCGACGACATGTACATCGGCAAGGGCGACGCCTACATGGCCGAGGTCGCCGAGTCCGTGGACGAGGCCTACAAGGACGGCGTGCTCGACCACCGTCCCACCCTCATCTCGCTGCAGTCCGACTCCGACCACCCGACCCAGTCCTCCGCCGACATGCTCTACCTCATCGAGGAGTTCGGCGGCCTGGAGAACCTGCGCGGCAAGAAGGTCGCCGTGACCTGGGCCTACTCGCCCTCCTACGGCAAGCCGCTCTCCTGCCCGCAGTCGCTCATCTCGCTGCTCCCGCGCTTCGGCATGGACGTCACGCTGGCCCACCCCGAGGGCTACGACCTCATGAGCGACCGCGTCGAGGCCGCCAAGACCTACGCCGCCGAGTCCGGCTGCACCTTCAAGCAGGTGAACACCATGGCCGAGGCCTTCGAGGGCGCCGACATCGTCATCCCCAAGAGCTGGGCCCCCTACGCCGCCATGGAGAAGCGCACCAACCTCTACGCCGAGGGCGACGACGCCGGCATCAAGGCGCTCGAGAAGGAGCTCCTCGCCCAGAACGCCACCCACATGGACTGGTGCTCCACGACCGACCTCATGGCGAAGACCGCCAACGGCCAGGACACCATCTACATGCACCCGCTGCCCGCCGACATCTCCGGCGTCTCCTGCGAGCACGGCGAGGTCATGGCCGACGTCTTTGACATGCACCGCGTGGGCATGTACAAGGAGGCCAGCTACAAGCCCTACGCCATCGCCGCGATGATCTTCCTGCAGAAGGTCAAGGACCCCGTGGCCACCCTCAGGGCCCTCGAGGAGGCCGGCACCCCGCGCTGGTACCAGGCGTAGCCAACCGCTAGCAACCTGGGGGCCGCCGGGTCAGTCGCGCGCTCACTGCGCTGCGCGCAGAAGTCGCGCGCCGACTGCCCGGCGGCCCCGCCGTTAGAGGTTCTTCTCGCCAAGCCCTTATCCGCATAAGGAGCAATATAAAATGTCAAAGAGAATCGTCATCGCGCTGGGCGGCAACGCCCTGGGCAACAACCTGCCGGAGCAGATGCAGGCGGTCAAGCACACGGCGCGCGCGATCGTGGACCTCATCGAGCAGGGCAACGAGGTCGTGGTGGCGCACGGCAACGGTCCGCAGGTGGGCATGATCCAGGAGGCCATGACCCAGCTCACGCGCTCCGACCCCGAGAAGTACATCCCGTGCCCGCTGTCGGTCTGCGTGGCGATGAGCCAGGGCTACATCGGCTACGACCTGCAGAACGCGCTGCGCGAGGAGATGCTCGACCGCGGCATCGAGAAGGGCGCCGCGACCGTGCTTACCCAGGTCGAGGTCGATCCCGACGACCCGGCCTTCGCCAACCCCACCAAGCCCATCGGCTCGTTCATGACGCGCGAGGAGGCCGACCGCATGGTGGCCGAGCGCGGCTACGACGTGATCGAGGACGCCGGGCGCGGCTACCGCCGCGTGGTGGCCTCGCCCAAGCCGGCCGGCATTGTGGAGATCGACACCATCCGCTCGCTCGTCGAGACCAACCACGTGGTCATCGCCTGCGGCGGTGGCGGCATCCCCGTCTTCACCACCGAGGGGCACCACCTCAAGGGCGCCGCGGCGGTCATCGACAAGGACTTCGCGGCGGCAAAGCTCGCCGAGCAGCTCGACGCGGACTTCCTCGTCATCCTCACGGCCGTCGAGAAGGTCGCGGTCAACTTTGGCAAGCCCGACCAGCAGTGGCTCGACGAGCTCACGCCCGAGACGGCCGAGCGCTACATCGGCGAGGGGCAGTTCGCCCCCGGCTCGATGCTGCCCAAGGTCCAGGCGGCGCTCTCCTTCGCGCAGTCCGGGCCCGGGCGCAGCTCGCTCATCACGCTCCTCGAGCGCGCGAGCGACGGCATCGCCGGCAAGACGGGTACCATCGTACGGTAGCGTGCAAAGGGGACAGTCACTTTTGCACGCTGACGGCGCGTTTTAGTGAGTTGGGGCCAGCCCCGATTCACGGCCGGTGAGAAGGATGAGGGGAAGGTGCACGGACGCATGAGGCCCGACCTCAGGGCATACCTTCTGGGCGACGACGGGCGCCGGGTCTTCGGGCCCGGTCCCGTCGACCTGCTGGAGCGCGTGGGCGAGCTGGGCAGCCTGCGCGCCGCGGCCATAGAGATGGGGATGGCCTACACCAAGGCCACGCGCCTCGTCCGCGACGCCGAGAGCGCGTTCGGCTTTCGCCTGACCCAGCGCACCGTGGGCGGCTCCGGCGGGGGCGGGTCGCGCCTCACGCCCGAGGCGCTCGACCTCATCGAGCGCTACCGCTCCTTCGAGCGCACGAGCCGCTGGGCGCTCGGCGCGGCGTACGCCACGTGCTTCTCGGGCTTCCGGGACGTGCCGCGCCTGGGCTGCGTGGTCATGGCGTCGGGCGCCGGGGAGCGCTTCGGGGGCGCCGCGGGGGAGAAGCTCGTGGCGCCGCTCGCCGGCGTCCCCGTGCTCGAGCGCACGCTCCGCGCGCTGCCCGCCGACCTCCTCGACGTGGTGGTCGTGACGCGCTGGGACGAGGTGGAGGGGCTCTGCGACCGGCTCGGCGCGCGCTGCGTGCGCGCCGAGGGGCCCCTCAAGAGCGACACGATGCGCGCGGGCCTCGCGGCGCTGGGCGAGCGCGCCGGCTGCCTCTTCGTGACGGGCGACCAGCCGCTCCTGGGCGAGGGGAGCGTGCGCGCCATGGTCGGCGCGCTCACGCACGAGCCCACGGCCATCGTGCGCCTCGCCTGGCGCGGCCGCGCGGGAAACCCGGTCCTCTGGCCGTCGGACACGCTCGGGGCGCTCGCGCACCTCGACGGGGACGTGGGCGGCCGGGCGCTTCTCGCCGGCCACGCCGAGCTCGAGGGGCGCGTGCGGACGATCGAGGCGTCGGACGAGTGGGAG
This sequence comes from Thermophilibacter mediterraneus, assembly GCF_900119385.1. GTDB lineage: Bacteria > Actinomycetota > Coriobacteriia > Coriobacteriales > Atopobiaceae > Thermophilibacter > Thermophilibacter mediterraneus. Next base: position 587,784 of record NZ_FPKO01000008.1, on the reverse strand, counting down.
CTCGCGGACGTGGACACGCGGGACGACCTCGCTCGGCTCGAGGCCGTGCTGGCCGACAGGACCTGACAAAGGTGACAGGGCACTTTGTCAGGAAACCGAACCCTGACAAAGTGCCCTGTCACCTTTGTCAGGTAACGAGAGGGGAGGGATTGCGGTGAGAGAGATCCTTGCAAACGGGACGCTGGTCACGCCGGACGGCCTCCGACGGGGGGACGTCGCGCTCGAGGGCGACAAGATCGCGGGGCTCGCGGCGCGCATCGAGCCGGCGCCCGGCGACGAGGTCGTCGACGTCTCGGGCTGCTGGGTCTTCCCCGGCTTCATCGACGCGCACACGCACCTGCAATGCTGGACCGGCATGGACTGGACCGCCGACAGCTTCGAGACGGGGACCCGCGCGGCCGCCTGCGGGGGCACCACCACGATCGTGGACTACGCCACGGCGGACCGCGGCGTGACCATGGACGAGGCGCTCGCCGAGTGGCACCGCCGCGCGGAGTCCGGCGCGGGCTGCACCGCCAACTACGGCTTCCACATGGCGATCGCGGAGTGGGGGGAGGACTCTCCCGCGCAGATGCGCCGCATGCGCGACGCGGGCGTCTCCAGCTTCAAGACCTACCTCGCCTACGACCACCTGCGCCTCACCGACGCCGAGACCCTGCGCTGCCTGGAGGTCGCGCGCGACCTCGACGCAGTGCTCTGCGTCCACTGCGAGAACGGCGACGTCGTGAACGAGCTTCAGCGCCGCGTGCTCGCCGAGGGCGTCACGGGGCCGGAGGGGCACCCGCTCTCGCGCCCGGCGGAGGCCGAGGCCGACGCGGTCTCGCGCCTGCTCTACCTGGCCCGGATCGCGGGTGCGCGCGTGAACGTGGTGCACCTCTCGACGGCGCTCGGCCTCGAGGCCGTGCGCGCGGCGCGCTCCCGCGGCCAGCGCGGCGTCTACGTGGAGACCTGCCCGCAGTACCTCACGCTCGACGACACGCGCTACCTCGAGTCGGGCGACGACGGCTTCGCGGGCGCCAAGTACGTGATGAGCCCGCCGCTGCGCAAGCCCTCCGACGTCCGCGCGCTGCGCGGCGCCGTGCTCGCGGGCGAGGTGGACTCCATCGCGACGGACCACTGCTCGTTCAACCTGCGCGGCCAGAAGGACCGTGGGCGCGGCGACTTCACCAAGATCCCCAACGGGGGCCCCGGCATCGAGCACCGCCCGGCCGTGATGGCCACGAGCTTCGAGGGCCAGCTCGGCCCGACGGAGCTCTGCCGCCTGCTGGCGGAGGGCCCGGCGCGCACCTTCGGCCTGTGGCCCGAGCGCGGCAGGCTCGCCGTGGGCGCCGCCGCCGACGTCTGCGTGTGGGACCCGTCGGCGCGCTGGACCATCGGCGCGGCGACCCAGCACCAGGCCGTCGACTACACGCCGTGGGAGGGCTTCGAGGCGCACGGCCGCGCGCGCCTCGTGTACGTGGGCGGCGTGCTCGTGGCGCGCGACGGCGAGCCCTGCGGCGCCACCCCCGGCCGCTTCGTGGCAAGATAGGGAAAAATGTGCAAAGGTGCCTGTCACTTTTGCACGGCACGAGACAAAGGAGAAGAACATGGCAATCGAGGCAATCGTCACCGACAAGGCCCCCGCGGCGCTCGGCCCCTACTCCGCGGCAACCGTCGCCCCCGCGACGCGCGCGATCCACGTGTCCGGACAGCTGCCGATCGACCCGGCGACCGGCGAGTTCGCCGGCGAGGACATCGCCGCCCAGACCCGCCAGAGCCTGACCAACATCAAGAACATCCTCGAGGCCGCCGGCGCGAGCATGGCCGACGTGGCCGAGGTCACCGTCCTGCTCGACGACATCGCCGACTTCGGCGCGATGAACGAGGTCTACGGCGAGTTCTTCACGGCGCCGTACCCCAGCCGCGCCGCCTTTGAGGTGGCCGCGCTGCCCAAGGCTGCCAAGGTCGAGATCAAGGCAGTGGCCTACCTGTAGGCTGAGCCTCACGGGTAGAGGGACGCCGAGCGGTTTCCACGCGGAAGTGCTCTTCGAGAAACTTCCGCTTAGGAAACCGCCCGGCGTCCTCCGTTTCGGGCCCGCAGGTGGCGAGAAGGACGGTGTGAGCTCGCGCCCCGTCGGTCCTTCTCGCCTACGCCTCCACCTCGCGCAGGAGCTCGGCGGGGTCGACGCCGTAGAGGCGGGCGACCTTCACGAGGTTGGTGGTGCTGGGCTCGGACGCGCCGGATTCCCACTTCGAGACGGCCTGGCGGCTCACGCCGATCTTCTCGGCGACGAACTCCTGCGTCATCTTGCAGCGCTCGCGGTGGGAGCGCAGCACCTCGGCGAGCGAGCGGCGCACCGCCACGGACTCCGGGTCCTTGCGCGGGCGTTCCTGCCGGATGAACCAGCGGATGGCGAGGATGCACAGGATGACGAAGAGGACCCAGGGTATGATGCGCGCCAAGAGCGCCGGCAGCACAAAGACGATGAGCTCAAAGGGGCCCAGACCCAACAGTCGACCTTCCATCTCCGCTCCTCTCCCCGCAACGTTGAGCCAAATGTAGCGCTGCGGTCCGGTTGCGGACAGCACCTATCGCGCAACGTGCGGTTGCGCTTCGGTTGCGGCGTGCCGCGCGCATTCCGTTCCGCGCCATTGCCAAGATGGCGGCGGTCGCATGAGCGCGGAGATGGTTGGGCGGCATCGTGGACGTCTGCAACGGGCACCTGATGGGAGTCTTGTGGCAGCTCATGGACGACTGCGTGCGCAACGGCCGTGAGAGCCGATTCTGTGAGCGCAACTCCCTGGAGAAGGCCCTCGACAAGGGGATGCCTGTGCTCATAAGCCCTCTTGTTCGCCGCGTTGGAGATAGAACATCTCCTTTTGATGCTCAATCTCGGCGCGCAGCTCTTCTTCGCTCGGGAGGCAGAGTTCGTACCTTGCCGTGAAGAGCTGCTTGCTGTCGTGGAGCACTGAATAGCGCGCGATCGTCTCGTTGGTCTCAGTGCACAGGATGATCCCCAGCGTGGGGTTATCGTCCGGCTGTCGCCTGAGGTCATCGTACATGCGGACGTACATGTCCATCTGTCCGATGTCCTGGTGCGTGATCTTGCCCGTCTTGAGATCGATCAATACGAAGCACTTGAGGATGTAGTTATAGAAGACCAGGTCGACGTAGTAGTCATCTGGATCTGCGTGGATACGCTGCTGGCGCGCGACGAAGGCGTAGCCCTTGCCGAGCTCCATGAGAAACGTCTGCAGGTTGGAGAGGATGGCCTCCTCGAGGTCCGTCTCGGCAAAGCTCTTGTCCTGTGGCACGCCGAGAAACTCTGCTATGACGGGGTTCTTCACAAACTCGAGGCGGCTCCGCTCGTACTCGGCAGCCTTCTCGCGCATCTCCGCAACAACGGGCTCCGTGACCTGTGACATGAGAAGGCGCTGATAATAAAGGGTGCTGATGTTGCGCTGGAGGGTGCGGACGCTCCAACCCTCGCCGAGCGCCTCCTGTTCATACCAAAGGCGAGCCGCCGGGTCCGTTACCTTGAGGAGCGCGATGTAGTGCGTCCAGGTGAGGGGACCTCGAGATTTTGTCATCGGTGATGACAAAATCTGCGGATAGGTCCTGTAGAACTGCACGAAGCGATAGAGATTTCTCTGCTCGAATCCCTTCCCATAGCGTGGCGTTAGCTCTCGGGAGAGCTCCTTGATGACCTCCCTGCCATACTCCGCGCGTTCTTTCCCACCCAGCTCCTCCTCGGCGATACGTCTTCCCAGCAGCCAGTTTCTCCGCACGAGCGCCACGTTTACCGCTCTTTGGGAGAACTCCCGGGCACCGTCGATGATGGTGCAGGCGTCCGCGACTATGTCGTCGCTCCTTACGTATGCGAGCTCGCTGTCCAACGGTGCAAAGGCCCCGACCTTGTCTCCCATGCTCTCCTCCCATTCATCAAACACATGTTCTATAGTACACATGTTCTATATTGGGTCAAGCAAAATGAACAGGGTATTTTGCCAGCTCTTGGCGAAACAACGCCCGAGTTCGCAGGCTCTTCTCGTGCGCCTCGCGCCTGCGGCATGCGTCGTCTACGGCCGCAGCTCCACGAGCCGCCCGGCGCGCAGGCTTCCCGCAGTCACTGGGACGTCAAGCCACCGCGCGAGCTCGCGTGCGCGGGCGAGAAGCTCGTCGGTGTCCGCCTGGTTCACCAGCACGCGCGTGGCCAGGCCCTCGGCGGCTATCACGCGCGCCACGAGCTCAGGCGTCGCGGCGTCGCCCGGCGCGCACGCGGCGAGCTCGCAGAAGCGCTCGGCTCGGTGCGCCGCCTCGCGCACGGGACGGCCAAGGCCACTCGCCCCGACCACGAGGATCGTCTGCGACGAGACCCCCGGCACGACCGGCTCCCACGGCGCGTGCGCCTTGAGGGGCAGCCCTCGCGAGCCGTCCGCCTCCACGAGCACGTAGTCCGCGAGCTGCGCCAGCTCCGCCGGTTCCAGCGCGCCCGCGACGAGCTTGCCGGCCGCGCGGTCCTTCTCGCCTGCCGGGGCTCCCACGCAGACGACGCGCTCTCGCTCGAGCGTCGCTGCAACGGCGCCCGCGTCGCTCCCGTCGAGCGTCGTCATGCCCGCAAACGGCCGCACGTGCGTCGTGGTGGTGAGCGCCACCGTGCCCGGCAGCTCGCGCGCCAGCGCAGCGATCAGCGACGTCTTGCCGCCGCTGCCTATCACCGACGTCACGCCGCGCCCCACGCACAGGGCCTTCGCCAGTTCCATGGCGCACCTCCTCGACGCAATCCTACCGCTCGGGGGCATTGGAGTTTCAAAACTACAACGACAGATTACTCTTTGTTTGGCGACCAAACCCGTTGGATGGACCACGGACCGACAGGAGGACCCATGACCGACGCCAGCGCCCCCATCGAGCTCCCGCGCACCTTCGAGGAGTTCAACGAGCAGCGCCGACAGAGCTTTCTCAAGGTCAAGGACTTCAAGCAGGCCGGGGGAAGGCTGGTGGGATACCTCTGCAGCTACACGCCGCTCGAGGTGATCGACGCGGCCGGCGCCTCGGCGGTCGGGCTCTGCGGCACCTCCGACGAGGTCATCCCCGCGGCCGAGGAGGTCCTGCCGGCCAACCTCTGCCCGCTCATCAAGTCGACCTACGGCTTCGCCTACTCGCAGAAGTGCCCGTTCACGCACTTCTCGGACCTCATCGTGGGCGAGACCACCTGCGACGGCAAGAAGAAGATGTACGAGCTGCTGGACGAGCTCAAGCCCACGCACATCCTGCACCTGCCGCAGGGCCGCTCCCGCGAGCACGAGCGCGAGGGCTGGTACCAGGAGGTCGTCGCCCTCAAGGAGGCCCTCGAGCGCCTCTACGGCATCGAGATAACCGACGGCGCCCTGCGCGACGCCGCGCGCCTGAGGAACCGCCTGCGCCGCGCGACGCTGGCCCTCTTCGAGCTGCAGCGCTCCGACCCGCCCGCCATGAGCGGCGTGGAGCTCATGAGCACGATGTTCGCGGGTACCTTCAACTTTGACGTGCGCGCCTACGTGGAGAGCCTCGAGCGCCTCTGCGAGCAGCGCAGCGCGCAGGCGGCCGCGGGGGAGTCTGCCGTCAGTCCCGCGGCAAAGCGCATTCTGATCACGGGGTGCCCGGTGGGCGGCGTCATCGGGAAGGTCGGGGCCACCATCGAGCGCAACGGAGGCGTGGTGGTGTGCGAGGACGACTGCGGCGGAGAGCGCACCAACCGCTTCATGGTGGACGAGGAGGCGCCCGACATCCTGCGCGCCATCGCCGAGCGCTACCTCAAGATCAACTGCTCGGTCATGACGCCCAACGACGACCGCTTCGCCGCCACGCGCGAGATGGTCGAGAAGTACCGCGTGGACGGCGTCATCGAGTGCGTGCTCACGGCGTGCCACACCTTCAACGTGGAGGCCGCGCGCATGGAGCGCGCCGTGGAGGCCGCCGGCGTCCCCTACATGAAGCTCGAGACCGACTACTCCTCCGGCGACCTCGGCCAGCTCGAGACGCGCATCGCCGCCTTCATCGAGACGCTCTAGGGGAGGGGGACGTGTCGTCTGGACGTCTGGGCATGGGCGTGGACATCGGGTCCACGGCCACGAAGGTCGCGGTGGTCGACGCCGACGGCGGCCTCGTGCGCACCGAGCTCATGCCCACCGGCTTCTCGAGCGTGGACGCCGCGGAGCGCGCCCGCGCCGTCCTCGAGGCGTGCAAAAGTGACAGGCACCTTTGCACGCCCGACGTGCGCGTGGTCGCCACCGGCTACGGGCGCGTCGCGGTGCCCTACGCGGACAAGGTGGTGACCGAGATCACCTGCCACGGCCGCGGCGCCGCGCGCCTGTTTGGACCCGAGGGCACCGTGATCGACGTGGGCGGTCAGGACACCAAGGTCATCCGCCTGCGCGCGGGGCGCGTGGCCAAGTTCGCCATGAACGACAAGTGCGCCGCGGGCACAGGGCGCTTCCTCGAGGTCATGGCGGACCGCCTGGGCGTCTCGCAGGGGGAGCTCTCCGCGCTCGCCCGCGCCGGCGAGCCGACGAGGATCTCCAGCATGTGCACCGTCTTCGCGGAGAGCGAGGTCATCGGCCTCGTGGGCCGCGGAGAGCCGCGGGAGAACATCGCCAGCGGCGTGGTGGAGAGCGTCGTGGCGCGCGTGGCGACGCTGGCGGCCTCGTCGGGCGCCGCGGCGCCGTACTACCTGACGGGCGGGCTCTGCGACAATGGCTACGTGGTGGAGCGTCTGGCCGCGCTTCTCGGCGCCCCGGTGACGACCTGCCCCGAGGCGCGCTACGCCGGTGCGCTCGGGGCCGCGCTGACGGCGCTTGACATGGGTTAGCGAGCGGCCGCGCGGGGAGGTCCTTCTCGCCGCGCGGGTCTGTGGGACGAGATGACGGTGGCCCCGCGGGGCCTGACGGGAGGCAGACATGGCAGAGACGGTGCTGACGATCGACGCGCGCGGGGAGGCGTGCCCCATCCCGGTGGTCCGGACGCTCAAGGCGCTCGGCGCGCTCGGGGGGCCGGGCGCGGTGGAGACGCTCGTGGACAACGAGGTGGCCGTGCAGAACCTCACGCGCATGGGGGAGGGGCGCGGCTGCGAGGTCTCGGTCGAGCGGCGGGCCCAGAGGGAGTGGCGCGTCACCGTGCGGGCGTCCGAGGCCGTCGTGGTGGCCGGCGGAGAGGCCGAGGCCGTGACCTGCGACGTCCCGACGGGCGCCGGCGAGGCCGCCGCGGCTGCCCCGCGCAACGTCGTGGTGGCCATCACGGCCGAGACCATGGGCACCGGCGACGACGAGCTGGGCCGCAAGCTCATGAAGGGCTTCGTCTTTGCCCTCACGCAGCTCGACGAGCTGCCGGCGTGCGTGCTGCTCTACAACGGCGGCGCGCACCTGAGCTGCGAGGGGTCGGACGCCCTCGACGACCTGCGCGGCCTCGCCGAGTCGGGCGTGGAGGTCCTCACCTGCGGAACGTGCCTGGACCACTACGGCATCACCGACCGCCTCGCCGTTGGCGAGGTCACCAACATGTACGTGATCGCGCAGCGCCTCACGGGCGCGAGCCTCGTGGTGAGGCCGTAGGGGATGCGGCGCGCCCGGGTGCCGTCGCTCGTGGTGAGCTTTCCCACCACTGCCGCGGCGATGGCGTGCGAGGAGAGCTGCGTCCGCCGGGGGCTCCCCGGTCGGATGATCCCCGTGCCGGGGGAGGTCTCGGCGGGGTGCGGGCTGGCGTGGAAGGCGGCGCCGGAGCTGCGCGACGAGCTCGCGGCGGCGCTCGCCGAGGACGGCGTCGCCGTCGAGGCGATGGCCGTGGTCGAGCTGCTGGAGTTCGTGCGATAGGGCGGCGGGGTCGTAGGGCCGCGGCGTACGGCCCGAGCTTGTAGGCGCGAGACGACACTTTGCGGGGCAGAAACGTCGTTTCTCTCCTACAGTCTGAGCTTGTAGGCGCGAGACGACGTTTTTCTCGCCAAGAGTGTCGTTTTGCTCCTACCGTTTGCCGTCCGTCGAGAAACCGCCCGGCGAGAAGGACGTGAGGTCGATGATCTACCTGGACAACGCCGCGACCACGATCCGCAAGCCGCGGGAGGTGGTCGATGCGGTGACGAGCGCGCTGACGACGCTCGGCAACGCCGGGCGCGGCGCCGGTGCCGGAGCGCTCGACGCCGGGCGCGTGGTCTGGCGCTGTCGCGAGGCGGTCGCGCGCCTGCTGGGATGCCCCCGCGCCGACCACGTGTGCTTCTCGGCGAACGCCACGGAGGCGCTCAACGCCGCCCTGTCGGGCCTGGTGCGGCCGGGGGATCGCGTGGTCACCACGGTGCTGGAGCACAACTCCGTGCTTCGCCCGCTCGCGCGGCTGGCGGACGAGCGCGGCGTCGAGGTCGCCCACGCGCCCTGCGACGGGCACGCCTTCCTGGACATGGACGAGCTCGAGCGGCTGGTGACGCCCGGAACGCGGCTCGTGTCGGTGACGCACGCATCCAACGTGACCGGAAACCTCGTGGACGTGGCGCGCGTGGCCGAGATGGCGCACGCCGCGGGGGCGCTCTGCCTGGTGGACGCGTCGCAGACGGCGGGGGCGGTGCCCCTGGACATGCGCGAGGCGGGCATCGACGTGGTCTGCTTCACCGGGCACAAGGGCCTCATGGGGCCCCAGGGCACGGGCGGGATGGCGGTCGCGGAGGGAGTCGAGGTGCTCCCCTGGGCCGAGGGGGGCTCGGGCGTGCGCTCCTTCGAGCGCCGGCACCCGCTCGACTGGCCGACCCGCATGGAGGCGGGCACGGCCAACGCCCACGGGCTGGCCGGCCTGGAGGCCGGCATCGCCTTCATCGAGAGGAACGGCGGCCCCGCGGCGGTGGGCGCGCGCGAGCACGAGCTCGCGCGACGGCTCTACGAGGGAGTGCGCGGCCTGCCGGGCGTCACGGTGCACGGGGGGTGGGACGTGGCGCCCGAGCGCTGCGGGAGCGTCGTGGCGCTGTGCGTCGACGGGCTCGGCTCGGACGAGGTCGCCGACGCGCTCGCGGCGGGCTGGGGGATCGCCTGCCGAGCCGGCGCCCACTGCGCCCCGCTCATGCACCGGGCCCTGGGAACGGAGCGCCAGGGAATCGTGCGCCTGAGCTGCGGGTGGTTCACGACGGAGGAGGAGGTCGACGTCGCCGCCGCGGCGATTCGCGAGATCGCGGCGGCCTGACGAGCCGGCCCCGGCCCCGGCGCGCACCCCGTTGCCCCGGCGCCGCCCGTGGGCGCGCCGCGACCGTTCGCGGGCCCCGACGCGTCGCCGCGTGAGGGCCAAACAGATTGTGAGTTATACTGACCAATTGGAATCCGAAGGCGGTCGTCGAGCGTTATATTTTAGAAAACATAACGATGACCTGCAAAAACGATATGAGGCACGGAGGGTCAGGCCGCTTTTTTTGGGGGGTCGACCTGCGGGGCACCCGGCGTTGGGGCCCGCGTGAGAGGGGAGTTGCGCGCATGCTGGTGGTGATTCGCGGCGCCGGGGACATCGCGTCGGGCGTCGCGCTGCGCCTGCGCCGGGCGGGCATGGAGGTGGTGATGTGCGACCTCGCGGTGCCCACGTCCATCCGGCGCACCGTGTGCTTCTCGGAGGCGATCCGGCTGGGCGAGGTGCGCGTCGAGGACGTTCGCGGCGCGCTCTGCGCGGACGCCGGGGAGGCGCGCTCCGTGGCCGGATCAGGCGACGTCGCCGTCCTCGTCGACCCCGACGCCCGCTGCGTGGCGGAGCTTCGCCCCGACGCGCTCGTCGACGCGATTCTCGCCAAGCGCAACCTCGGGACCACGCGCGACATGGCGCCGGTCGTCGTGGGGGTCGGCCCCGGCTTCACGGCGCGGGTCGACTGCGACGCCGCGGTCGAGACCATGCGCGGACACTATCTCGGGCGCGTCTACTACGAGGGCTCGCCGCTCCCCAACACGGCGGTCCCCGGCCTCATCGGCGGCTACGCCGGCGAGCGCGTGATGCGCGCCCCCGCGGACGGCGTCTTCGAGCCCTGCGTCGAGATCGGGGCGCAGGTCGCGGCCGGGGACGTCTGCGCCACGGTGGCGGGCGTGCCCATGCGCGCGACGATCGACGGCGTCGTGCGCGGCCTGCTCCAGCGGGGCGTCGCCGTGCGCGAGGGCATGAAGTCCGGCGACGTTGACCCGCGCTGCCACCCCGAGTACATCCGCAGCTCGTCGGACAAGGCGCTCGCGGTGGGCGGCGGCGTGCTCGAGGCGATCCTCGCGCTCTCCGGCGACAAGAACGTGCGGGTTGCGGACGGTCTGGGGCCGGAAATCGTCCACAACCAGCACGTCCCCAACCATGTGCGGGTTGCGGACGGTCTGGGGCCGGAAATCGTCCACAACCCGCACGTGAACGGGTCCCTCTCCGACGCGGCCTTCGTCTCGGCGCTCGCGGGGGAGCTCTCGGCCGGGCGCCGCGTGGGTCTTGCGAGCCTGCTCGCGACCCGCGGCTCGATGCCGCGCCACGAGGGCGCGCGCCTCGCCGTGACCGAGGGCGGGCGCCTGCTCGGGACGGTCGGCGGGGGCGCGGTCGAGCGCCTCGCCATCGTGCGCGCCCGCGAGGCGCTCGCCGGCGCCGCGCCGAGCCTCGAGTGGTACCGCACGGGCGACGAGATGGCGTGCGGCGGCGACGCCCTTCTGGCGGTGCGCGCGCTCTCCGGGCGCGACCTTCCCGTCCTCCGCGACCTTCTCCGCGCGCTCGACCGCGACGAGCCGGTCGTCGTCGAGGAGCGGTGGGCTGACCGCGCGGAGCCCTCGCTCTCGATCGCCCAGGCCTCACGCCTCGCCCGCCCGACGTGGGACGACGCCGCCGGGACCTACCGAGAGCCCGTCTGCGCCCGCGCGCGCCTGCACGTCTTCGGCGCGGGCCACGTCGGCGCCGCGCTCGTGGGGCTCGCGGCCCGGGTGGGCTTCGAGCCGCACGTCTACGACGACCGTCCGGAGCTCGCCACGCCCGACAGCCTTCCCGACGCGGCAACGCTCAGCTGCGGCCCGTTCGATCAGCTCGCCGCCTCCGCGACCATCGCGCCCCGTGACGCGGTCGTGGTGCTCACGCACGGCCACGTTCACGACGAGACCGTTCTTCTCGCCGTGCTCTCCCGCGACGCGCAGCCCGCGTACGTGGGCTGCATCGGGAGCCGACGCAAGTCGGACCTCGCGCGAGAGCGCCTGCTTGCGGCCGGGGTCCCCGTCGAGCGCGTCGACGCGGTCCACATGCCCATCGGTGAGGACATCCTCGCCGTCACGCCCGCCGAGATAGCCGTCTCCATCGTCGCGCAGCTCATCCGCTGCCGCGCGGAGCGGCGCGAGACCCAGAGATAGTGGGAGCCATGAGCGCACTGACCAGAAGGACGTTCGTCGGGGGGGCCGCCGCGCTGCTCGTGGCCGGGCTCGTGGCCTGCGAGGCGAACGACGCCGCCCCGAGCGACGACGCCGAGCCCGCGGCCGAGACCAGCACGGTCACGGTCTTTGCCGCCGCCTCCATGGAGGAGAGCCTCACCAAGGCGGGCGGCCTGTTCACCGACGAGTACCCGCAGTACGAGCTCAGCTTCAACTTCGACTCCTCGGGCACGCTCAAGACCCAGATCGAGGAGGGCGCGGAGTGCGACGTCTTCATCTCCGCGGGCCAGAAGCAGATGAACCAGCTCGACGCCGAGGACACCACCGGCGACAACACCGACGGCCTCGACCTCATCGACTCGGCGAGCCGCTTCGACATCCTCGAGAACAAGGTCGCCCTGGCCGTCCCGGAGGGCAACCCCAAGGGCATCGAGAGCTTCGACCAGCTCGCCGAGCTGCTCCGCGCGGGCGACGTCTTCATGGCCATGGGTAACTCCGACGTGCCGGTCGGCCAGTACACGCAGGCCATCCTCGAGTTCTACGGCCTCGACGAGGCGGCCCTGGCGGCGGCCGGGACCATCACCTACGGCTCCAACGTCAAGGAGGTGACCTCCCAGGTCGCCGAGGCCACGGTCGACTGCGGCGTCATCTACCAGACCGACGCCTACTCCGACGGCCTCGAGGTCGTCGACGAGGCGACGCCCGACATGTGCGGCCAGGTCGTCTACCCCTCCGCGGCGACCAAGAACGCCCCGAACCCCGAGGGCGCCGCGGCGCTCCTCGAGTTCCTCAAGGGCGCGGACGCGTCCGCGTGCTTCGAGGAGGTCGGCTTCACCCCGCTCGCGTAGCGCGGAAGCGTGCAAAAGGGACAGGCACTTTTGCACGCTTCGCCCCATCTGTGCGACTGTGCAAAAGTGCCTGTCCCTTTTGCACGCGAAGGACCGCGCATGGACTGGTACCCGCTCATAAACTCGCTGCGCATCGCGGCCATCTCGACGGTGGTCGTGTTCTTCGCGGGCATCTGGCTCGCGAACCTCGTGGCCCGCGCACCGCGCCTCGTGAAGGGCGCGCTCGACGTGGTTCTCACGCTGCCGCTGGTGCTGCCGCCCACGGTGGTGGGGTACCTGCTGCTCGTCCTGCTCGGCCCCCGCCGACCCCTCGGCGCGCTCGCGGCGCAGCTGCTCGACCTGCGCCTCACGATGGTCTGGTACGCCGCCGTCTTCGCCACCGTGATCGTGAGCTTCCCGCTCATGTACCGCACGGCGCGCGGCGCCTTCGAGGCCTTCGACCCGACGCTCGCCGACGCCGCGCGCACCCTCGGCCACTCCGAGCGCTGGATATTCTGGCGCGTGAAGATGCCCTGCTGCCTGCAGGGGATCGTCGCCGGGGCGGTGCTGGCCTTCGCGCGCGCCCTCGGCGAGTACGGGGCCACGTCGATGCTGTGCGGCTACACGCCGGGGTCGACGGCCACCGTGGCCACCACGGTCTACCAGCTCTGGCGCACCGGAGACGACGCGGGGGCCCTCACGTGGGTCCTCGTGAACCTGGCCATCTCGGCCGTGGTGCTGCTCGCCATGAACTGGTTCGAGGCGCGCGGCCGCGCCGGCGCGGCCGCGAGAAGGGCGGGCGCGCGATGAGCCTTGTCGTTGACGTCCGCAAGCGGCTCGGGTCCTTCTCGCTCGACGTGTCCTTCGAGGTCGAGAGCAGCTCGGAGATCCTGGCGCTGCTCGGTCCGTCCGGGTGCGGCAAGTCGCTCACGCTCAAGTGCATCGCGGGGGTGCTCACCCCCGACGAGGGGCGCGTGATGCTCAACGGGCGCGCGCTCTTCGACTCGTCGGCGCGCGTGAACCTCCCGCCGCGGGCCAGGCGCGTGGGCTACCTCTTCCAGCAGTACGCGCTCTTCCCCAACATGACGGTCGAGGCCAACATCGGCGCCGGGGCGGTGGGGGTCTCGCGCGAGGAGCGCGCCCGCCGCGTGGCGGAGCAGGTGCGGGCCTTCCACCTGGAGGGGATCGAGCGCCTGCGCCCCGCCCAGCTCTCCGGCGGGCAGCAGCAGCGCGTGGCGCTGGCGCGGATCCTCGCCGGCGACCCGGAGCTGATCCTGCTCGACGAGCCCTTCTCCGCGCTCGACGGCCACCTGCGCTGGGAGTTCGAGATGATGCTCTCGGACACCCTGCGCGCGTTCCCCGGCGGCTCGGTGTACGTGAGCCACAACCGAGACGAGGTCTACCGCCTGTGCGACACGGTCTGCGTGGTCGCGGACGGCCGCTCCGAGGAGAAGCTCACGATCCCCGAGCTCTTCTCCACGCCGAGCACCCTTGCGGCGGCGCTCATCTCGGGCTGCAAGAACGTCTCCCGCGCGCGGGTGGCGGGGGAGGGGGGCGCCCGCGGCGCGACGCTCGCCTGCGACGACTGGGGCGTGGAGCTCCGGACGACGCTCCCGGTGCCGCCCGGCGTGACGCACGCGGGCCTGCGCGCCCACTACCTGCGCGTCCACGCCGACCCCGCCCGGGCGGCCGGCGAGCCCAACGTCATCCCCTGCGCGGTCGACCGCGTGATAGACTCGACCTTCTCCACGATCGTGATGCTGCGGACGCCCGGCGGCGCCCTCCTGCGCTACGAGTGCGAGAAGGACGCGTGGGCGCCGCTCGCCGGCGCGCGCGAGCTCGCGGTGGTGGCGGACCCGTCGATCGTGATGCCGCTCTCGGGAGGTGACGCAGCGTGAAAAAGGGACAGTCACTTTTGCACGATCGGACGCGCGACGCGCAGGGCCGCCCCATAGCCTACCTGCGCCTCTCGGTGACGGACCGCTGCAACTGCCGCTGCGCGTACTGCATGCCGGCGGCCGGCGTGCCCATGCTCGCGCACGACGACATCTGCTCCTTCGAGGAGCTCGCCCGCATCACGGCGGCGTGCTGCGAGCTCGGCGTCCGCAAGGTGCGACTCACCGGCGGGGAGCCGCTCGTGCGGCGCGGGCTGCCGGACCTGGTGCGCATGCTGCGCGAGGTCCCGGGCGTCGAGGAGCTCGCGCTCACGACCAACGCGACGCTGCTCGCCCCGGTGGCGGCCGAGCTCGCGGCGGCGGGGCTCGACCGCGTGAACGTGAGCCTCGACAGCCTGCGCCCGGAGCGCTACGCGCGCCTCACGCGCGGGGGCCGGCTCCCCGACGCGCTCGCCGGCATCGAGGCGGCGCTCGCCGCGGGGCTCGGACCGCTCAAGCTCAACTGCGTCCTCATGGGGGGCGTCAACGACGACGAGGTGGCCGACGTCGCCGGCATCGCGCGCGAGCGACCCGTCGACGTCCGCTTCATCGAGCTCATGCCCATCGGCGAGGCCGCGCGCTGGTCCCGCTCGCGCTTCGTGCCGGCCGAGGCGGTGCTCGCGGCGCTGCCGGAGCTCGAGCCCGTGGCGGGGTCGGGTCGCGACGGCGTGGCGGAGCTCTTCTCGGCCCCGGGCTGGGCGGGTCGCGTCGGGCTCATCCGGCCGATGAGCCACCGGTTCTGCGCGGGCTGCACGCGCATCCGCGTGACGGCGGACGGTCGGCTCAAGCCGTGCCTGCACTCGGCCGACGAGGTGAGCCTGCGCGGGCTCGAGGGAGGGGCGCTGCGCGAGGCGATTCTCGCGGCGATCGCGCTCAAGCCGGCGCATCATGGGATGGACGGGGCCCACGCGAGCGAGTCGGCGCGGGCCATGAACGAGATAGGGGGATAGCGTGGCCGAGAAGAACGTCGGGTCCGCGGCGCCCGCGGCCGCCGACAGCATAAGGGGCGACGACCTCACGCACGTGAACGACCAGGGTCGCGCCCGCATGGTGGACGTGGGCGGCAAGCCGCGCACGCGCCGCCGCGCGGTGGCCGCAGGCTTCGTGCGCATGGCGCCCTCGACCGTGGAGCTCGTGCGCACGGGCGGGTCCAGGAAGGGCGACGTGCTCGGCGTGGCGCAGGTGGCGGGCATCATGGCCGCCAAGCGCTGCTGGGAGCTCGTGCCGATGTGCCACCAGGTCCCGCTCTCGGGCGTCGACGTGCGCTTCTCGGTGGAGCCGGGGGGCGTCGCGATCGAGGCGGAGTGCCGCTGCACCGCCGAGACGGGCGTCGAGATGGAGGCCCTCACGGCGGTCTCCGTCGCGGCGCTCACCGTCTACGACATGCTCAAGGCGCACCAGCGCGACATGGTGGTCGAGGAGGTGCGCCTGCTCGAGAAGGACGGCGGGGCGAGCGGGAGGTTCACCGTGCAAAGGGGACAGGCACTTTTGCACGCTGAACCGGAGGAAGCGTGCAAAAGTGCCTGTCCCCTTTGCACGGTGGAGGCGGTCTGCGTCTCCGAGCGAAAGGGCACCCGCAAGCACCCGGTCGACGAGATCGAGCTCGTGGTCGGCAGGGGCGTCGCGGGCGACGCGCACGCCGGGAACTGGCACCGCCAGGTGAGCCTGCTGCCGGCCGAGGCGGTGGACACCCTGCGCGACGTGCTTCCCGACCTCGCGCCCGGCGACTTCGCGGAGAACGTCCTCACGCGCGGGCTCGACCTCAAGGCGCTGCCGGTGGGCACGACGCTCAGGGCGGGGTCGGCCGAGCTCGTGGTGACGCAGATCGGGAAGGAGTGCCACGCCGCCTGCGAGATCCGCAGGCTCACGGGCAAGTGCGCGATGCCCACCGAGGGCATCTTCTGCGTGGTGACGCGGCCCGGCACGCTGCGTGCCGGCGACAGGCTGGAGGTGGTCTCTCGATGAGGCTCGTGAGGACCGAGGACGCGGTGGGGCACGTGCTCTGCCACGACATGACGCAGATTCTGACCGGCGACGACCCGGGCGCGCCGCGCTTCAAGGGGCCGCGCTTCAGGAAGGGCCACGTGGTGACGCCCGACGACGTCCCCGTCCTTCTCTCCATGGGCAAGCGCAGCCTCTACGTGTTCGAGCTCGAGCCCGGCATGGTCCACGAGGACGACGCCGCGGCCCGCATGGCGGCGCTCGTGGCGGGGCCGGGCACGCGGACGTCCGGGGCGCCCTCGGAGGGCAAGATCAACGTGCTCGCCGACCGCGACGGCGTGCTGCTCGTCGACTCGGCGCGCCTCGCCGCCGTCAACTCGGTCGACGAGGTCATGGTCGCCACGCGGCGGGGCGGCTTTCCCGTGCGCGAGGGCGACCTCCTGGCGGGGACCCGCGTGATCCCGCTCGTCATTGCCGAGGAGCGCCTCGCCGCGGCAGAGGCGGCGGCCGGGGGCGCGCCGCTGCTGTCCGTCGAGCCGTACCGCCTGCGCACCGCCGCCGTCATAGCGACGGGCTCCGAGGTCGCCTCCGGTCTCATCGAGGACCGCTTCACGCCCGTCATGGTCGAGAAGCTCGCCGCGTACGGCATCGAGACCGTGATGCGCGCGACCCCCGGGGACGAGCGCGCCGACGTCGCGGCCGCGATCGGCGAGGCCCGCGCGGCCGGCGTCGACCTCGTGCTCTGCACGGGCGGCATGTCCGTGGACCCCGACGACAACACCCCCGGCGCCATCCGAGCCGCCGGGGCGCGCGTGGTCGCCTACGGGGCGCCGGTCCTGCCGGGGGCGATGCTGCTCGTGGGCTACCTCGGCGGACCCGAGGGCCGCGAGGTCCCGGTGCTCGGCGTGCCGGGGTGCGCGATGTACAGCAGGGCGACGGTGCTCGACCTCGTGCTGCCGCGCATCGCCGCGGGCGTGGAGATCCGGCGCGCGGACCTCGTGGCGCTCGGCGAGGGCGGGCTGTGCCTGGGCTGCGCGGAGTGCGCGTTCCCGCACTGCCCGTTCGGGAGGTAGCTATGGGCGAGAGGGTTCCGAGGGGCGGGGCGCACCGGGCGCTCGTGGTCACCGTGAGCGACCGCGCCTCGGCGGGCATCTACGAGGACGAGACGGGGCCGGCCGTCGCGGCGCTGCTCGCCGCGAGCGGCTACGAGGTGGCGGGGACCCGCGTGGTCCCCGACGAGCGGCCCGACATCGAGGCCGCGCTGACCCGGGCCGCCGACGAGGACATCGCGCTCGTGCTCACCTGCGGCGGGACGGGCCTCTCGCCGCGCGACGTCACGCCCGAGGCGACCGAGGCCGTCTGCGAGCGCCGCGTGCCGGGCCTGCCCGAGGCCATGCGCGCCGCGAGCGCGAGGATCACCGACCGCGCGTGGCTCTCGCGCGCGACGGCCGGGATCGTGGGGCGCACGCTCGTCGTGAACCTCCCCGGCAGTCCGCGCGCCGCGACGGAGAACCTCGAGGCCGTCCTGGGACCGCTCGGGCACGGCCTCGACATCCTGCGGGGCGGCCCGGCGACCTGCGCGCGCCCGTGAGGGGCCCCGCTGCGCCCCCTACCGGGTGACCACGAGCCGAGCCGAGAAGAACCCGGGGAGCTGCAGCGCGTCGATGTGCTCGAACTGGGCGCCCGTGCTCGAGAACGTGTGCGACACGATGCGCGCCGCGTACGTCCCCGCGCCCACGCCCAGGAGCGTCGCGTCGGCCTCCCCGACGGGCTCCATCGTGATGGTGCGGCGGCTCGTGAGGACCTGGAGCCCGAGCGTCCCCTCGATGTGGGCGTACGTCCCCGAGACGGCGATTTCGGGCGTGAGCCCGGGAACCTCGAGCTGATGTGGGAATATTTATTCGCATAAATCTGGCAGGGAGGGCGTCCTGGAGCAGGGCCGGGCCCGTCGGCGGGAGCGCCCGCCACGCCTGCCGGGAGGGGAGGGCCCATGATCCGCGCCGCGTTCTTCGACATCGACGGGACGCTCGTGAGCTTTGACACCCACGAGGTCCCTGCGTCGGCGGCGCGCGCGCTCGAGGGGCTGCGCGAGCGGGGCGTCCTGCTCTTCCTGGCGACGGGCCGCTCGATGGCGGACCTCCCGCGACCCATCCGCGAGCTCGACGCGAGGCTGCCGTTTGACGGCGTGCTCGCGTTCAACGGGCAGTACTGCTACGACGCCTCGGGGGAGGTCTTTCGCGACGAGCCCATCGACCCCGACGACGTGCGCCGCATCACCGACCTCGCCGCTGCCGGCACCATCGACGTCGCGGTCATGCAGCTCTCTCGCATGTTCGTGAGCCGCCACACCCCGCGCGTGGTCGCGGCGGAGGCCGCCGTGGACAACGTGACGCCGGTGGGGGACCTCGCCCTCGCGCTCGAGGAGCCCACCTACCAGTTCTGCGTCTACGTGGGGCCCGGGGAGGAGCGCCTCTTCATGGACGCGTGCGAGCACGTGGAGCCCACGCGCTGGAGTCCCAACTTCTGCGACGTCATCCCCGCGGGCGGCGGCAAGCCGGCCGGCGTCGCCGCGGCGCTCGAGCGCTGGGGGCTCTTGCCCGAGGAGTGCGTCGCGTTTGGAGACGGCGGCAACGACGTGCCGATGTTTCGCTGCGTGGGGACGAGCGTGGCCATGGGCGGAGCCGACGACGAGGTGCGCGCGGCGGCCACGATGGTGGCGCCGGGCGTGGACGACGACGGCGTCCTGGAGGCGTGCCGGAGGCTGGGGCTGCTCGGGGCCTGACGCCGCGCGTCAGGTGGTCGCGCGGCGCCGGACGAGCGCGTAGGCGCCCCCGCCCGCCCCCACGAGCGCGAGGGTGACGACGAGCGTGGCGACCGCCGCGGCCCAGTTGCCCTGCGAGGCGAACCCGGCGGCGAGCGTCGACGTCACCACCGAGGGGATCCTGCCCACCGTGGCGATGGCGCCGACGCGCCACCAGCGGCACGGCGTGAGCCCCGCCACGTAGGTGAGGACGTCCTTGGGCGTTCCCGGGATGAGGAAGACCAGGAACATGACGAGCTCGAAGCGCGCCGAGTCCCTGAGCCACGAGACCCCCTCGACCTGCTCCGCCGAGAAGAACAGGCGCACGACGCGCATCCCGAGCGCCCTCACGAGCGCCGTCACCACGAGCGTCCCCACGAGCCCGCCGAGAAGGCAGATGACGGTCCCCTCCCAGGCGCCGAAGAGGTAGCCGGCGGCGAGCTCGACGGGCTCGCCGGGGAGCACCGCCACCACGATCTGCGCCACGACGAGCGCCCCCATGGCGACGGGCGCGAGGGCGCCCTGGGCGTCGACCCAGGCGCGGACCGCCTCGCCGTTCGAGAAGAAGCCCCAGAGCCCGGGGCCGAGCGTGACGCCTGCCGCAAGGGCGGCGAGGGCGACGGCGGTGGCGGCGAGGGCGGCGCGCACGCGGCGCCGACCGCTCCCGTCGGGGCGCGTCTCGGTCGTCCTGGCATCGTCTGGGCTGGTCATCGCCGTCTCCCTCCGTCAGCTTGCTCACGGTGACCAGACTAGGGGGAGAAGGTCAAGAAAGCCTAAACGATCGGTGGTAAATCCGTCACATTCCGGCGGGGCCCTGGGCCGGGGCCCGGGTCGCGGCGTCGTGCCGCGCCGGCGCCCCCGCTCGCGGCGCTCACGCGCCCCGCGGCTCCCGTGGGGCGGACACGCGCACCCGGACGAGCGCCCCGCCGCCCTCGCCCCGGGAGAGCTCGAGCGAGCCGCCGTGCTTCTCGGCGAGGAGCCGGGCGACGTAGAGCCCGAGCCCGAGGTGCCCACCGGCGCCCTTGGACTCGCCCCAGAAGGGCTCCGCCGCGCGATCCAGGGCGGCCTCGCCGAACCCCGGGCCGTCGTCGGTGACGACGAGCTCGAGCTCGTCGTCTTCCCACGAGAGCGAGACGCCCACCTCGCAGCGGGCGTAGCGAGTCGCGTTGGCCACGAGGTTGTCCGCGATGCGCGAGAGCGCGCGGCCGTCCGCCATGACGAGCGGGGGCAGGCCGTCGCCCGCGCCACGAGTACCCCACGCCCCACACGGTCGCGAGCGGCTCCGTCGCGCAGCCCGCCTCGGCAAGCGCGCGCCGGATGCGCCGCACGTGCTCGGTCACCACCGAGGAGTCGCCGGGCTCGCCCCAGACGCGCTCGTAGATCATGTCGCGGTCGAAGACCTGCCCCGGCCTGCGGGAGAGGAGGGCCACGATGTCGAAGTCCTTGCGCGCGAGGGTCGCGACGCGCTCCCCGTCGTCGGTCGCGACCCGGACCTCGCGGCGCGCGAAGTCCACCGTGACGCCGCCCGAGAAGCGGACCGTGGCGCGGTCGAGGCGCCTGCGCTCGCGCGCGAGCTGGGCGCGCACGCGGGCGCCCAGGACCTCGAGCGAGAAGGGCTTGGTCACGTAGTCGTCCCCTCCCGCGGCGAAGCCGGCGATGGCGTCCGCGTCCTCGACGCGCGCCGTGAGGAAGATGATGGGGCAGGCGACGAGCTCGCGCACTTCCCGGCAGACGGAGAAGCCGTCGGCGTCGGGCAGGTTCACGTCCAGCAGTATGACGTCGGGCGCGCGTCGCGCGGCACGGAGCGCCTCGGAGGCGTTCGCGGCGACGAGCGTGCGGTACCCCTCGAGGCGAAAGTACGAGTCGAGCATGTCCGCGATGTCGCGCTCGTCGTCAACTATGAGGATGAGGGGCGCCTCCCGGTGCCCGTCGCGCGTCACGTCCATGATTCCTCCCGTCGAACGTAGAGCCCCTCAATGTTAGCCGGACATGGTCAAGCAATTCTCAACTCTCGCCGGGGATGCCGCTCGGGAGACGTTGCCGCGGTTCGTCCGCGCCCGCTCGCGCCGCCGGGGGCGGTAGCGTGGTATTATTGAGCCACATTTTGCCCGTGAGAAGAGAGGGGAGCTCGCCATGGCGGTCTGCGTTCCCATTCGCGACATGAAGGACACGGCGGCGTTTGCCAGGCTCGTCAAGGAGTCTCCCGAGCCTGTCACCGTCACCAAGAACGGTTACAGCGAGTTTGTGGTCATGCGGGCCGAGGACTACGACCTCATGTGCGAGGAGGTGGCCAAAGCGCGCCTCGTCCGCGTTCTTGCGGATGCGGACGGATCGTACGAGCGAGGAGACTACGTTGACGGGATCGCGTTCGTCTCCAGTATGAAGGAGAAGTATGGCCTGTGACTTCGTTCTTCTCCCGCGCGCTCAGGCGGACTTCGAGGAAATCGTGCGCTATCTCTCGGTTGAGCTTGAGAGCAAGAAGGCTGCACGTCGTTTTGTCGAGGAGTTTGAGTCTAAGGTTGCGCTCGTTTGCGAACACCCGGAAATGTATCCGCTGAGTCGCATGCCCGAAGTTGCCTCGCGTGGCTATCGTTCGATGCCCGTCATGCGCTACGTTGTCCTGTACGCGTACCGTGACACCCGAATCGTGATAGCGCACATCTTCCACTCGCTCCAGGATTACGCGCGCTACGTCTGATTTCCCGAGGAGGGCGTGAATCTCTCGGTGTCGGATGCTGCCCGCCCGCGCACATAGGCGCCGCGCCTCCCTCCGGCTGAACAGGAACCCTTCTCTTGAAATAGAACACCTGTTCTTCTATGATTGCCCACGAGATCGGAAGAAGAGAGGGGGCCGCCGCCTCTTTTGAGGCGGCGCGGGCGCTTTGGGGGGGACGAATGATCATCAACACGGGCGCGCACCGACACCGTCCAGTACTACGCCCCCTGGCTGCTGCGCCGCTTCGAGGAGGGCTACGTCCTGGCGAGAAACCCGCTCTTCCCCAACAAGGTGACGCGCTATGAGCTGGATTCGGCGGTCGTGGACTGTGTGGTCTTCTGCTCCAAGGACTATCGGCCCATCCTGCCGCGCCTTCATGAGATCACGGACCGCTTCAATACCTACTTCTACTACACGATAACCGCCTACGGCAAGGATATCGAGCCCGGCGTTCCGAGCGTCGAGCAGAGCATGGAGACGCTCGTCGAGCTGGCCGACCAGGTGGGCTCGCGTCGCGTTGCGTGGCGCTACGATTCGGTGCTGCTCACGCCCACCTACACCCTCGAGCGTCACCGCGAGACCTTCTCGCGCATGTGCGACGTGCTGGCACCGCACGTGGACCGCTGCATCTTCTCCTTCGTGGAGATGTATCGGAAGCTGCGCCTCAACATGCCCGAGCTCATGCCGCTCTCCGTTGAGGACATGGATGACCTTGCGCGGACGCTCGGCTCCGTTGCGGCCGAGCATGGTCTATGGCTCCAGACCTGCGGCACCAACGGGGACTTCTCGCGATACGGCATCCACCAGAGCGGCTGCATGACGCTCGACGTCCTGGGGCGCGCCAACGGCGTGGAGTTTCGTCAGCTCAGGCACCGGGGCATGCGCGCCGGGTGCTGCTGCTTCGAAGCGCGCGACATCGGCGCCTACGATACCTGCCCAAACGGATGCCGGTACTGCTACGCCAACAGGGACCATCGGAGGGCGGCCGAGAACTATCGCCGGCATGATCCGGAGAGTCCCCTTCTCATAGGCAGCGTTCGGCCGGAGGACGCGGTGACCCGGGGCGCCCAGAGGAGCCTGATCGCCAACGCCGGCCAGCGGACGCTTTGGTAATCGGGGCTTGCCCCTTCTTTGAGCTGACGCACGACTTCATAGAGCCGGCGATCGGTTGCGGATAGGCTCGGTCGTGCGTAGCGGCGCGCTCAGACGAGCAGCCCGATAACAACAACGAACGCCGCCACGGCGGCCACGAAGAGGGCGACGAGGCCCCACGAGCGCGGATTGCCCCAGTTCATCGCCCATCCCACGCCAAAGCGCCGGGGCACCACGACGGAGGGGTCCTCGCGGTTGACGTAGAAGAGACCGAGGTGCCACCGCGCGTCGTCGTCGAAGTCCAGCTCGCCGGCAGCCCCCATGCGGCGCAGGAGGCGCGAGCCCGCCTGGCCGTAGACGAGCGCAATGCCGAGCTGCGGCACGATGGCGCCCACGCAGACCACAAGCAGCGCGACGAGCGACTGCCCCGGCGTCACAACTCCGGCGAACGTCAACGGCATGAGGGCGATTGCCGCCACGATCACAAGGCCCGTCACCAGCATCGCCACGCTCTGCGCACGGGCGAACATGCCGTAGGCGAGCGCCGAGGCCGTGGGGCTCTCCGGCGCGACCGGTCGGCGGCTGCGCAGCATCTGCCAGTGCGCCGCGGCAAAGGAGAGGGCGAGAAACGCCTGCACCGCCACGGGCATTGCGATGACCTGCCAGCCCTTGGCCAGGTAGTTGTCCACCACGCCGGCGGCGTCATAGTGCACGGGCACGGGGTCTGGCATGGCGGGGTAGAGCGCCACGGTCACGACGAGCGTGACGAGAATGACAGGCAGGTAGAGGAGGTTCCAGGTGAGGGGGAGCGGCTTGGGCGCGTTCTTCTCGGCTGAGCCCGCCACGGCGGCAGTGCGCTGGGCGTGCGCCCTCCAGCCCTCGGCGCGCTTGATCGCGCGCACGCGCGTGCGAAAGACGAGCATGAGGATAAACCCGACGAGCACGGGCGCGCATGTCAGGGCGGAGAGGGCGAGCGGGTTGGCGGCGAGCGAGAGCGCGTAGGTGCCCGCGGCGCACGCGACCGAGATGACGAGAAGGGTCACGAGGTAGACGCGGCGCATCCGGGCGATGCGCGGGTCCGACTGCGCGGACTCGGGGACCGTGACGGCAAAGGCCTCGCGGCGGCGCGTGAGCCAGGGCACCGCGGCGAGCAGGCCCCCTGCGAGCAGGGTGAGGAGCGCCATGGCAACGCCCGTTGCCTGGGACACCAGCTCAGCTGACATGGTCCGCCTCCCCGGGCAGGCCCGCGGCGACTCGCTCGGAGGCGGCGAGGAACGCCTCGCGCGTGCCGCCGCTTGCCTTGAACTCGACGGCGAGCTTCTCGAGCGCGGCCCCGAGCTCCGCGGCACCCATGCCGGCGGCGGGGTCGGAGGGCGCGTCGGCAACGTAGGCCCCGCGCCGGCCGAGCAGGATGACGTAGCCCTCGTCGCGCAGGGTCGCGTACGCCTTGTTGACGGTGTGCAGGTTGATGCCGAGGTCCTCCGCGAGCGAGCGCGTCGCGGGCAGGGCGTCGCCGGGGCGCAGCTCGCCTGCGGCTATGCCCGCGATGACGGAGTCGCGCAGCTGCAGGTAGAGCGGCGTCTCCGAGAGCTTGTCGACCGTGATGACCGTGGCTGCCCGCCCTTCGCGCGTGGAGGAACTGTGTTCTATCTGAACTATAGCAGACGCGCCCGGAAAGGGGTATAGTACCCGCCATCTGTTATAGAGCAGCTATAACAGAACCGTGCAAAGGGGACAGTCACTTTTGCACATCCGAAGGAGGAGAAATGGAATACGTGCTCGAGGTTCGTCACTTCCGGAAGTCCTACCGGGACAAGGTTGCGGTGCGCGACCTCTCGCTCTCGGTGGCGCCGGGGGAGATCTGTGGCTTCATCGGCCACAATGGCGCGGGAAAGACCACGCTCATCCGCTCGGTGGTGGGGGCTCAGCCGCCCACGTCGGGGGAGGTCCGCGTGTGCGGCATGGACGTCTGGCGCGAGCCCGTGGCAGCAAAGCGCCGCATGGCCTACGTGCCGGACAACCCCGACGTCTACGACTTCCTCACTGGCGTTCAGTACCTGGACCTTATCGCCGACGTCTTCGGCGTGGGCACGGAGGAGCGTCGTCGACGCGCGGGCGAGCTCGCGGGGCGCCTCGAGCTCTCGGATGCGCTCGGCGACCCCGTCTCCGCGTACTCCCACGGCATGCGCCAGAAGCTCGTGCTCGTGGGGGCGCTCCTGCACGACCCGACCCTGCTCGTGCTCGACGAGCCCTTCGTGGGCCTCGACCCTTCGGCCTCCCACGAGCTCAAGGCCATCCTGCGCGAGCGCGCGGAGGCTGGCGGGGCGGTGTTCTTCTCGTCCCACGTGCTCGAGGTCGTGGAGCGGCTCTGCGACACCGTTGCCGTCATCCGCGCGGGCGAGCTCGTGGCCTCCGGCCCCACCGACGAGGTGCGCGGCTCGGAGTCGCTCGAGGACGTGTTCCTCGAGCTCGTGGACGAGAAGGACGGCGACGCCGCGACGAGAAGGACGAGGTGATCGCCATGACGTCTCGCTCTCGCGGTCGCGCCCTCGGCCCTCTGCTCTGCCTCCAGGCGCGCTCGCTCCTCTACGGGCTCGGCCTCCGGCGCGGGAGGGGCCGCGCGCGGCTGCTGGGCTCCGCTGCGCTCGTCGCCCTCCTCGCCGCCGTGGCGATCGCCTACCTGTGGGTGCTCGGGTCGGGCATGGTCGCCGCGGGAGCCGCCGGCGCCATCCCTGCCCTTGCGGCGCTTGCGGGCTCGCTCGCCGCGGTGGCGCTCGTGTTCGTCAAGGCGCCGGGCACGGTCTTCGGCTGCCGCGACTACGACCTCGTTGCGGCGCTGCCGGTCCCCGTGCGAACGGTCGTGCTCGCGCGGACGGCCCCGCTCTACGGTTTCGGCGTCGCGCTCTCGGCGCTGCTGTCGGCGCCGCTTCATGCGGCGTACTTCTCCTCCGCGCCCGCCTCTCCCGCCGCGGTGGCAGCCGCAGCGGCCGTCTCGGTGCTGGCGCCGCTTGCACCGGCGGCCGTGGCCACGCTCGTCTCGCTCGCCCTCACCTCGGTCGCCGTGAGGTTCCGGCATGCGGGTGCGGTCCAGCTCGCCCTCTCGGCGCTGGCGGTTGTGGCCGTCGTCGCCGGGTCGCTCGCCCTCGGCCGCGCCTCGTCGGGGGTCGACGACGCGGCGGCCCTCGTGGCGATGGGCGACGTGGCGGGCGCGCTCTCCGCGGCCGTGGCATCCGCCTACCCGCCGGCGGCCTGGGCGGCCGCTGCGGTCCGGGAGGGGTCGGTCGCGGGCCTCCTCGCCTTCGCGGCGCTCTCGCTCGCGCTTCCCGCGCTCGTGACGCTGGCCCTCGCGGCACGCTATCCGTCGGTGAACGCCGCGGCGACCTCCGGGCCCCGCCGCTGTGCGCGCCCCGCCGCGACCCCTCGCGGCGCCGCGAGCCCGCTTCGCGCCCTCACGGTCAAGGAGCTCCGCCGCGTCGGCTCCATGCCCTTCTACGCGCTCAACGACTGCGCGGGGCTCATCCTCATGGTCGCGGCGGCGGGCGCGATCGCCCTCTTCGGCGTGGATGCGCTCCTCGCTTCCGGGGTCGTCAACGGCGTCCAGCTCGACGTGCGGACCGTCGCGGCGATGCGCGCCCAGGTTGACGCGGCCCTGCCGTGGGTCTTCGGGTTCTGCGGGGCGATGTCGCTCACGGCGGGGCCCTCCGTCTCGCTCGAGGCGCGCGCGAGCTGGCTCATGCTCACGGCGCCGGTGGGCGCCGGGGCTGTGCTCGGCTCCAAGCTCCTCGCCAACCTCGTGCTGGGCGGGGTCGCGGCGGCGGTCTCCGCCGTGGCGCTGCTGGCGGGCGGCACCGCGCCGCTCCTGGTGCTCCAGTGCGTCGTAGCGGCCGTCGGCATGCTCACGGGCTTTGCCTCGGTCGCGCTTGCGATCGACGCCTCGCGGCCCAACCTCTCCTGGACGTCCCCCTCCGAGGTCGTCAAGCGCGGCCTGCCGGTCATGGTGGGGTCGATCGGCGGGGTCCTGGCGTCGTTCGGCCTCGCCTTCCTCTCGGTGACGGTCGCCGGCGCCCTCGGGCCCGCGGCGTCCGCCGCGGTCAACCTCGCCGCTCCGGCCGCCTGTGCGCTCGGCGGGCTTGCGACCCTCCGTTGGGTCGCCCGCCGCGGGCTCCCGGGCCCCGGCTGGGGAGAGTGACGCCGAGGGGAGGGGCCGTCACAAGGAGTCCCCGTGGCGGCCCCTCCCTTGTCGGGGCTTCGGTTGAGACACGGTTCCGGGCGAGCTGAGGAAGGGCCAGCCAACAACAACTTGATGCCGACGTAAATGCCTTGTTATATTCCGCGAAAGTGGGTAAGATACAAATCGATGGACCCGGGATGACCGCTGCTTGCATGTCACCGGGTCTAAAATTTTATCTGGAGGAGCAATGCTCGAAGAGCCGAAGTCGAACCCCTCGTCACAATCCAAGGAAGACGAGGCGGGTGCCACGAGGGCATGGGCGGAGCGTTGGCTCTCGCAAAAGCGCCTCGCTCCGTACCTTGCCGTCTGCGAGGGCGACGTGGAGCGGGCACTTGACCTCTACGAGTGGAACATATCGCTCGGACAGGTGCTCATGAGGGACATCGCCCACTTCGAGGTTGCGCTGCGCAACGCCTACGACCGCGTGATGGGCGAGCGTTGGCGCGGCGCCCACTGGCTGCTCGACGATAGGTCGCCGGTGCTGTGCCCCATCGTGCGCATGAGCAAGAACGGGAACCCGCGAGACGTGAACCTCGTGAACCGCCGTGCGGTGGCTCAGGCGCGGCGCAACGCTCATGACAAAGACGACCCCAACCAGGTGGTCGCCAACCTCATGCTGGGGTTCTGGGCGCACCTGACCGATCGTAGCCGCGAACGCGACCTGTGGATCCCCTATCTCAACGCCGCGTGGCCGAAGGGCACCAACCGCAACGACCTAAATAACGCCCTCGCCGCCATCAATCGGGTGAGGAACCGCGTCGCCCACAACGAGCGGTTGTTCGACCCCTTGATGGAGGCGCTCTCTCCGGCGCGAGCGGACGCGAGCATCATCCGGGCACTGTGGGTCCTCTGCCCCGAGGCGGCGGAGCGGCTGTACGGAGACTGCGACAAAACGCCTGTCGAACTGTTCTGCGGGGAGCATCCAGCTCCGGCAAACGTGAGACTGTAGGAAACTGTGCGAGAAGGGGTGCCTGCGGGCGCCCTCTCTTGCCCTTGCGACGCATCTAAAGAATCCACCGTGAGGAATATGGCGCTCATGGGGGGGAGGCAGGCGCTCGGCCTCTCCCAGGAGGAGCTCGCGCAGAGGCTCTACGTGAGCCGCGTCACGGTGAGGAAGTGGGAGACCGGGAGGGCCCTGCCCGACGTCCAGAGCATGCTCCTCATCGCGAACCTCTTCGGCACCACGATTGACGAGCTGGTGAGGGGGGACGTGGACGAGATGCGCGAGATGGTCGAGAAGAACGAGCGGAGGACGAGGACTTTCGCGGTGGCGCTGGCCGCGGTCGCCATTGCCATTGCCGTTGTCGCCGCGCTCGCCGGCTCCTTCGCCCTGGGGCGCCTCGCCCGCCCGGCGTGGACGGCGGCCATCCTGCCGACGCTTTCATCGCGCCGCCCTCATTCGGGCGACCCCCTCCAGGACGTCGCGCAGGCGCGCGGCGTCGGCCTCCTTCTCCTCGAGAGCTGCGCGCGAGGGCGCACCTCGCCTCTCCGGGGTCCGCGGCCGCCTGTGCCGCCCCCATGGGGGCGGAGGCCGCAGCGAAGGCGACCGTGGTGCTTGCCGGGTAGGCGGCCAGGGCCTCACCGGCGAGCCTCGCCGCCTCCGCGGCGTCTCCTCGGGCGCCCGCCTCCCTTGCGGGGCCCAGGACCTTCTCGGCCCGCGCCTCGTCAACGTCCGGGTCGTACCCAAGAAGATCGTCCGTCGTCGTCCCGAGCGCCGCCGCGAGCGGGCCTAGGACCATGATGTCGGGGAGCGCCTGCCCGGTCTCCCACTTCGACACCGCGGCAGGGGTGAGCCCCAACTGCCTAGCCAGGCGCTCCTGCGTTTAGCCGCGGGCGGCTCGCATTCCGCGGATCCTCTCTGCCATGTCGAGCGTGACCATGTCGGCTCCAATCGTCCGTTACCCGGCGGCGCGCCGCTTCTGCCTTCCTGAGCTCGCCTTCATTGTCCCGTGACGCGTGGGGGGCGGCAAGCGAGCGCCGCTCCGGATTTTGGCCCTCGACCCGGAGCGACGCTCGAGTCCGTCCGCGCCGCCAAGGCCGCGAGCGGGCGCGAGAAGGACGTGCTCGACGTCGCCGAGATCGACCGCATCGGGTGCGACCCCGCGCGCCACGCCCGCGTGGCCGGCGCCTACGCGGCCATGCGCATCGCGTGCGTGGCCCACGGGGAGTAGGCGAGTCGCTCATAGGTAGCGGAGCACGAGCCGCAGATACGCCTCGTAGGTCTTGTCGTAACGAGCAGAGCTCCCTCCACACCTCTGCGAGCGGGGGTCGAGCACCTCGGCGAGCCTCTCCTGGCGGACATCGTCGGGCATGGGCGTTCCCTTCGTCCGGGATCCGATGGCACACGTTATCCCACGGGTGCGTCGGGGCCGGCGGCATGCCCGGTATAATCGGGGGCATGAGTTCGACCAAAGGAGGCGGCCATGGACCTCTCGCGCATAGACGCCCGCCTGCTCTCATGCCCCGGTGCCACGAAGGCCCTCCACGAGAAGTGGGGCTGGATGGTCTACTGGGTCGGCGGGAGGCAGTTCGCCTGCGAGTTCACGACGTCGCCTGACGCCAAGCCGCCCTATGCGGGGCGCCACCTGCTCTCGCTCAAGTGCGACCCCGACCGCATCCTGGAGCTGCGCGCCGAGCATCCGGGCGAGGTGCTGCCCGGATACTACTCCGACGGGCGCACGTGGGTGTCGGTCGACCTGGACTCCGACCTACCCGAGGGGCTCGTGCTCGACCTGTGCGACATGAGCTACGAGCTCGTCTTTGCCAAGCTGCCCAAGCGCGCGCGGCAGGAGATCGCCGGCGACTAGCCGCTACCCCGCGAGCGCGCGCAGCGAGTCGGCGGCGGCGCGCGAGGAGAGGTGGAGCCTGAGGCCGATGGGGCTCACCTCGAGCTCCACGACGGGCGACCCCTCGTAGGTGGTGACCTCGAGCACCTTGACCTCGTCGAGGTCGGCCGCGTCCTGGCCCGCCTTCTGCGTCTCGGGCTGCCACAGCTCGAAGGCGTACTCGGCGTCCCCCTCCGGCTCCGATGCGAGGCCGTTCTCGTTGGAGAGCGACTCGAAGGCACTCTCGATCTGGGCCTGGTCGGTCAGCTCGCGCACGACCTCGCCGGTTTGGGCGTCTCTCACGACGAGTCGGGAGACCTTGCCCCATTCGACCTCCGAGAGCGTGTCGGCGAGCTCCTGCGCCTGGGAGGCGAATTCCTCCGCCTGGTCGGCGACGTCACCGAGCCCGGGCAGGCCGAAGCACCCCGCGAGGGGCAGCGCGATCGTTGCGGCGAGCAGGGAAGCGATGGCGGCGCGGGCTCTCATGGGACTCCTTCCGATGTGGTCTTCGCCCATTCTGCCCTCGGAGTCAGACCTATCCGAGCAACATGTTCGCGAGCGCGGCCCCGCCGTAGCCCACGAACGCGCCGACTGCCATCGCGAGAAGCGTCATGCCGACGGTGCGGATGACCTTCATCCAGCTGGGGATCATGCGCTCGCGCCGCCCGCGCTCCGTGTCGCGGTCCACTGCCTCGCCCCTCCAGTAGGCGAGGATCTCGCCGTAGGTGACGAGGTCGTGCGACTTCTTGATGCGATCCACCCAGCAGGCGGCGAACATCGCGACGCCCCAGAAAACGAGGGCGAGCACGAAGGTGGGCACGGTCTGCTCGAGCGGCCAGTCCCAGGCGAACGCCTGCAGGCCGACCCATATCAGTGCGGCTATCATGAGCAGCAAGAATCCGAGCATCACGTAGCTCAGGCGCTTCATGGTCTCGATGTCGCGGTCGATGGTCTCGTTCATGGTCTCCACGTCTCCTTTGATGAGAGAGTCCACGGACGCGCCGAAGATCTCGGAGAGCAGGAGCAGGCTCTGGACGTCAGGATAGGTCTTGCCGTTCTCCCAGCTACTGATCGTCTGGCGGCTCACGTACACGCGCGCCGCGAGGTCATCCTGCGACATCCCGTGCGCGGCCCGCAGCTCGCGAATCCTTCCGCCGACCTCCATGCCCGCTCTCCCTCCGTTCTTCTCGGCGTGGTCCCCTTACGGGCCAGACCATGACACGTCTCGCGGAATCGTACCATCAAAGGGTCCCGACACCGGGTCCCGTGAGGCGGGAAACGTGCGTCAAGAGTTCTTTACGTGGCCTCTACCTGCGGTTTTCCGAGGCACATGCGGGCTGGCTGACGAGGGGGGCAGGGGGACACGAGAGGAGCGGGCGGGTTCGTGGCCCGGCATCTCCCATGGATAATTAGAACAAATGTTCTATAATTTGGAAGAGAAGACTGCTTGCCAATAATAACGCGAGGCGATACTATGATTAGGTCATTTGGAGACAAGGACACGGAGAGGCTCGCTTTGGGGTCTCGCGTGGCAAGGTTCGCGTCGTTCGAGCGGGTCGCCCTGAGAAAGCTTCGCCAGCTGCAAGTCGCGGACGCCCTGTCGGATCTGCGGGTTCCGCCGGGCAACCGGCTGGAGGCGCTCGCGGGGGACCGGGAGGGGCGGCACGGCATCCGGATCAACGAGCAGTTTCGGATATGCTTTCGATGGACAGAGGGAGGTGCCGAGCATGTTGAGATCGTCGACTATCACTGAGGTGTCGGACCCCGCCGTCGCACTCGCCCCCGTCACACCGGGAGAGCTGCTCAAGGAGGAGTTTCTCGTCCCCATGGGAATCTCCCAGTACCGCCTGGCAAAGGAGACCGGCATTCCCGCGCAGCGCATCGGGCAGATCGTCCTCGGCCGTCGCTCGATAACGGCAGATACTGATTTGAGGCTCTGCCGGTTCTTCGGGCTCTCTGACGGCTACTGGCTCAGGGCCCAGGCCGCGTATGACATTGAGGTCGCGCGCCGCAAGCTGGAGCCGGAGCTCAAGAAGATCGTGCCGCTCTCCAGGGTTGCCGCCTCGCCCTAGTTAGCGCCAGCCGTGGCGCTCGCGCACCGATTCCAGCTCGTCGAGAGGCATCGTCACGGGGTAAAGTTCGCTGCCCGCTCGTCACACCTTGAGGGACTGCAGGTACGCCCTCTGCTCGGGCGTCACGCGCCGGCTCTCGCGCGCCTTCTGGAGCGCCTTGTTGTGCGTCCAGGCGTCGAGGGCGGGCGGCCGGCGCTCGAAGAGGGGGAGCGTCGCGGCGGGCTGCCTGACGAGAGCGAACGAGAAGTACCAGGCGCGCGCCATGTTGACGTAGTACTCGGGCCTCGAGATTCCGGCGACGAGGTCGAGCTGGGAGGGGTCGAAGGCGTTGCCCAGGAAGAGCGCCGTGAGCTGGACGATGCCGAAGCGCACCGCGTACTCCGGCTCGGCGGCGACCCAGCCGCGGATCCGCTCGAGGGTCGCGGGAAGGTCGCGCCCGAGGGCGGGCACGCGGACGAGGTCGCAGGTCGCCCAGTTGTCCACGTGCGGCAGGAACGCATCGAGCAGTCCGAAGGCCTCCTGCGGCGTCTTCGCCACGCGCCCGATGAGCTCGCCGTGGAGGTTCATCTCGTCGTAGGTCTCGTGGGGGAGCGCATCGAGAAACGCACGGGCGTCGTCCGGGCGCTCGCGGGCGAGCCTCTTGGCGAGCGAGCGCAGGGCCGGGGTGCGCACGCCGATGATGCGCGCGGGGTCGACGGTGGGCACGAGCCGCGCCTGGAACTCGCGGTAGGCGGGGTCGGCGAGCCCCTCGAGCTCCCGTCGTATCCGCGCCGCCGCCCCGTCCATGCGTGCCTCCCCCGTTGGTCCTGCAGACTTATGGTAGCCCCTCGGGCTCCCGATGGAGACGTTCGTTTGGCTCGGGGTATCCGTGGGCCGCCTCCGCTGCTCCGAGCCCCGCGCACGGAATGCGGCGTCGAACCGTTCGTTTGGCGCGGGGCATCCGTGGGCCCCCGCCGCTGCTCCGAGCCCCGCGCACGGAATGCGGCGCCGAACCGTTCGTCTGGCTCGGGCGAGCGGATCACGGTCGGAGCGTTGCGACTACGGAGCATGGCGGCTCGCCGTATACTGCGAGGAGTCGGGACATGCCGAGAAGAGCTGCCGAGAAGAACGTCGAGGAGGCAATCGCCCGCATGCACACGCTCTACCTGGACGCCGACGCCTGCCCGGTCACGCGCGAGGCGCTCGCCTGCGCGCGGCGCGCCCGGGTGCCCGTCGTCATCGTCGGCAACGCGACGCAGAACCTGGAGCGCCACATCAGGCGCGACGACCCGCGCGACGCCGCCCACGCGCGCGGCCGCGACGCGGCCCACGCCGGCTTCTGGGTCGAGGCCCTCGGAGTCTCCGTCGGCGCCGACAGCGCGGACTTTGCCATCGTGGAGCGCCTGCGCCCGGGCGACGTGGTGGTCACGCAGGACATCGGGCTCGCGAGCATGGCGCTGGGGCGCGGAGCGGCGGCCATCGGCGTGCGCGGGCGGGTGTACTCGAGGGCGACGATCGACATGGACCTCTTCATCCGCCACGAGGAGGGGAGGGTCCGCCGCGCCGGGGGGCGCACGCGCGGTCCCGCCGCCTTCACGGAGGAGGACCGCGAGCGCTTCTCGCGCAACCTCGCGGAGCTCCTGCGACAGGCCTCCGCGCGGCGCGACTGACCCCGGAGGGTCTCCCTGACGGTGCCCGGCGCTACCCGGCGAGCCCGCGCAGCGCGCCCACCGTCTCGTCGGACGCGGCGAGGTTGAGCGTGAGCCCGATGAGGGAGACCTCGATCGTCACGGTCGACGACCCCTCGTACGTGGTGAGCTCGAGGACCTTGACGTCCTCGAGGTCGCCGGCGTCCTGCCCGGCCTTCTGGGTCTCGGGCTGCCACAGCTCCATGACGTACTCGGCCGCCGCCTCCGG
Organism: Thermophilibacter mediterraneus; assembly: GCF_900119385.1. Classification (GTDB taxonomy): domain Bacteria; phylum Actinomycetota; class Coriobacteriia; order Coriobacteriales; family Atopobiaceae; genus Thermophilibacter; species Thermophilibacter mediterraneus. The sequence goes on along the minus strand of NZ_FPKO01000008.1, from coordinate 554,104 downwards.
CTCGCCCGCGAGGCCGTTGACTCCGGAGAGCGGCTCGAAGGCCTGCTCGACCTCGGCCTGGTCCGTCACCTCTCGTACGACGTCGCCCGTCGCGGCGTCGCGCACGACGAGGCGCGACGTCTTGCCGTAGTCGATTCCCGAGAGCGTGTCGGCGAGCTCGAGCGCCTGGGATGCGAGCTCGTCGGCCTGGGATGCGAGCTCGCCGGCCGCATTCGCGACCTCGCCCGCTTGGCTGGCGACCTCGCCGGGGGTCGGCAGGCCGAGGCAGCCGGAGAGGGGCAGGGCGAGGGCGACGGCGAGAAGCGCGCCGCTGGCGGATCGAGCTCTCATGGGCATGTCCTTTCTCGACGTTGCCCCGCATTCTACCCCATGCGCCCCGGGACCCGGGCCGCGCGGCGTCAGGGCCGCCGTCCCGTCGCGGCGCTCTCCCGCTCGCGCGCGGGCGCGGGGCCCCGGGAGAGGGGGAGGCTGATCGTCGCGCGCGCCCCGCCCGCCTCGCGGTTGTCGAGGCGCAGCGACCCACCGTGCGCTCGGGCGGTCTCGGAGGCGGCGTGGAGCCCGATGCCGTAGTGGCTCCCGCCGTCCCGGGCCGAGCGCGAGGAGTCGTCCGTGAAGAGCCGCTCGCAGCCGTGGGCGAGGGCGGCGGGGGAGAACCCCGGGCCGTCGTCGGTGACCTCGACGACCAGCGACCCGCCCGCGACGCGGCACGTGACGCCGACCGTCGAGCGCGCGTGCTCGACGGCGTTCGTGACGAGGTTCGCCACGGCGCGCGCCACGGCGTCGTCGTCGAGGGGCGTCTCGGGCGCCGTCTGGGCGGACGCCTCGACGCTCGCCTCGAGCTCGACGCCGCCCGCCCGCGCGACGGGGCCCGCCTCCGCCACGACCCGCGCGCAGAGCTCGCCCGGCCGCACGGGGGCGACCGTCGGCGCCCCCGACCCGCGCGACGCCTCGATGAGCAGGCGCACGTAGCCGTCGAGGCGCTCGACCCCGCTCGCGATGTCGCACGCGGCGTCCGCGAGCTCCGCTCGCGCAGGGCCGTCCAGCGCCGCGCCGTCGGCCAGCTCCTCGGCGACGAAGTCGGCGTTGGCGCGCAGCACCGTGAGCGGCGTCTTGAGGTCGTGGGCGAGCGAGGCCACCTGCTCGCGCTGCGAGCGCTCGGAGCGCCAGCGGGCCTCGAGCGACTCGGCGAGCGAGGCGCGCATGGCGTCCATCGCCCCGAGCACCTCGTTGACCTCGCGCACGTTGGTTCGCGCAACGGAGAAGTCGAGGTCCTGGCGCCCCACGCGCGCCGCCGCCTCGGTGAGCGGCGCCATCTTGCGCCCGATCACGCGGCTCGCCCGACGCGCCACGAGCGCGAGCGCGAGCGCGCTTCCCGCGGCGCCCGCCGCGAGCATGAGGTTCTGCGGGTTGGGGAGCGACTCGGCAAGGTCGCGCGACACCCACTGCGGGAGGTACTCCGAGACGAGGACGCAGGCGCCCCCGGCCTCGAGCCGGAAGGAGGCGAAGGTGAGGCCCCCGCCGCCGCCCTCCACGAGCACGCTCCCGGGCTCCTCCGCGAGGGCCTCGGCGGCGACCTCGGTCGCGCGCCCCTCGCGCGCCGCCCCGACGTCCGTCGCCCGCACGGTCCCGTCCTCGTCGATGACGAGGTAGTCGTAGGCGGTGGGAACGTCCCCCGGGCCGATGTCACCCCTTCCCGCGAGGGACTCCGCGACCTCCCGCGCGTTGGCGGGGCCCCAGCTCGCCTCGTACACGTGGCCCGCGCCGATGGCGCCGGAGAGCGCGGCGAACGCGACCAGCCACGCGGTCGCGACGGCGGCGAAGGCGTAGGCGAAGTAGCGCGCGATGACGACGGAGAGCGGCATGCCGCCGCGCCCGGGCGCTAGAGCCGCCACTTGTACCCCATCCCCCACACGGTCGCGATGGGGTCGGCGCCCGCCGCCGCGAGCTTCCTGCGCGCGCGGCTGACCTGCATGGAGATGGCGGCGTCGTCGGACTCGCTGTCCCACCCCATGACCTCCTCGCGAATCTGGGCGCGGCTCATGACCTGCCCGGGGCGCCGGGCGAGCAGCTCGCAGATGGCGTACTCGGTGGGGGAGAGCGCGACCGCCTCGTCCCTGACCAGGAGCTCGCGCGCGCCGAGGTCGAGGCGCACGTCGCCGAATACGAGGGCGTGGGCGTGGGGGCGGCGCTCGCGGCGCAGGTGGGCGGCGACCTTGGCGCGCAGCTCGGCCGCGCCGAAGGGCTTGCGGACGTAGTCGTCCGCGCCCAGCCCGTAGCCGGTGACGGCGTCCTCCTCGGCCACCCTCGCGGTGAGGAAGAGGATGGGGCCGTCAAAGGAGGGGCGTATGCGCCTCACGAGCTCGAAGCCGTCGATGCCCGGCATCATGACGTCGCAGAGCACGAGGTCGTAGCGGGCGAGGTCCATCTGCGGCACCTCCTCGGGCTCCGTGACGCGCACGACCTCGTGACCGTCGCGCCCGAGCACCCGCGCGAGCGCGTCCAGGATCGCCCGCTCGTCGTCTATCGCCAGGATGCGCGCCATCGTGCCCCTCTCCTCGCCTCCCGCATGCCGCTCTCCCCAGTCTGGCGCCCAATTCTAACGAACCCGTAACGCGTCTTCCCCGCTCGACCGCGCACACCCTCCTCTTTGGGGGAGAGGAGGGCGCCAATTGACAAGGTGTGCGCGGTCGGGCCGGCTACGTCCCGGCGGGGAGGGCCCCGACGCGCGCCCTACGAGCCCGCGCGCGCCGCCGCGGGCACGTCCGCCTCGTCGCACGGCCGGTAGCGCACGCCCGAGCCGCCCCGCGCCTCGACCTCGAGCCAGCCGGCGCCGTCCGACTCCCGCCCGAAGAAGATGAGCTGGAGCTCGCGGGCCCCGCCCCCGGCGTCGCGCGCCTCCACCAGGTAGACGTAGTTGGTCCCAGCCCCCGTGGCGTCGGCGTAGGAGCTGACGTGGCTGCCCGGCGCGGGCGCGGGGGCCCACATCGTGACGGTCGGGTTGGGGAGGACGCGGTCTGCGACCGAGCGCAGGGCCGCGCCCCAGCCGCTGTCGCGCAGCGCGGCGTGGGACCAGGCGCCGATCGCCAGCGCGACCAGGACGACCGCGACGCCACCCGCGACCGACCGCCTACGCATCGTCCCTCCGACCCTCGAAGCGGCTGAACCACGCGACGAGGGCCGCCCCGGAAACGAGCGAGAGCGCCGAGCTGGCGAGGGCGACCCCCAGCAGGGGCCCCGACGCCCGCGGCGGGTCCATGAGCGACTCGACCCCGAGGGACCCGAGGCGCGCCGGCCACGCGAGCGGCACCCAGCCGATCGGCCCTCCCAGCGTCCCCGTGAGCTCCCCGGTCATGAGGCCGTGCGCGAGCCCGCCCACCGAGAGGAACGCGACGAGCGTTCCCGCCGCGCCCGCCCCGATCGTGGCGTTGCGCCCGAGGAGCAGCGCGCACGAGAGCTCGAGCGCGTAGAGCGGGAGGCTTCCCAGGGTAACCCCCGCCCAGGCGCGCAGGAGCGGGGCGACCCCGAGCGAAAGGCGGCCGGAGGCGGCGAGGATCCCCCCGAAGGTGCCGAGCGCCACGGCGAGCGCGCCGGCGCCCATGAGGGCGAGCGCGAGCCACATGCCCAGGGCCGCCCTGCCGCGCGAGGGCACCGCCGTGAGGTTCGCGAGCCGTCCCGCCCTCCGCTCCTCGTCGGCGGCGAGGCCGCAGGAGATCCCCGACATGAGCGGCATGAGGGCGCCCAGGAACTGGGCGTAGGCGTCGGTTCCCAGCGCGGGGTCCCAGGAGGCGACCGAGAAGTACGCTCCGCAGGCGACGCCCCCCGCGATGCCGCAGGCGAGGTGGGCCGCCGCGAGCGGCGAGCGCGTAAGGCGCAGCAGCTCGGAGCGCAGGGCGCGGGGGAGCGTCATGCGGGGCATGCCCCCGCGGGCGTCTGTCGAGGCCACGGCGATCACCTCTCCTCGGAGCGGGCGAACCACGCGGCCGTCGCCGCCGTGAGCCCGACGAAGGCGAGCGCGCAGACGACGAGCCCCGCGACCGTGAGCGCCCCGTCCGCGGCGAGCGCGCCCCCGAGCGCCATGTCGGCCGCGAGCGGCTCCCCGCTCGGCAGCACCGGGATGAGGCTCGTGGGGATCACGGTCGTGGCGGAGGGAGGGAAGAGCTGCGGCAGCGGGATGACGGACCACGCGAACGCGCCGACGACCTGGACGGAGAGCGGGCAGAAGATGCCCGCGAGCATCCCGAGGCGCGCCGTGAGGAAGAGCCCGGCAGGAATCATCCACGAGGCGGTCAGCGTGTTCGCGCCCGCGCAGCAGAGCATGGTGAGCGTCCCCGCGGCCGTGAGCCCCTGCGACGTGAACGCGGAGCCGACGAGGTAGACCGCGAAGACCACGAGGTTGGAGAGGGCGAGCAGCGCCAGGCACCAGAGCGCCTTGGCCCACCACGCGCGCGCGAGCGGCACGCCCAGGCTCAGCACGCCCCTCATCCGCACTCGGGCGTCGGCCTGCGCCACGCACGCCGCGACGAGCGAGAGCGTCACGGGCAGGAAGAGCGTGTACCAGTAGTTCCACGCCGAGAAGGACTGGTGCCCCAGGTAGGGCATCGCCCCCAGCAGCGGCATCGGGAGCGCCATGATGACGGCCAGGCGCACCGGGGCCGCGTGGCGCGACTTCAGCGCCTCGGCGCGCAGGCTCGCGAGCAGACCGTTCTTCTCGCCGCTCATGCCGCCACCTCCCCGCGCCCGCGCCGTCCCTCGCGGCAGATGCCCATGAAGAGCTCCTCGAGGTCCTGTCCCGGCCGCAGCCGGTCCTCGTAGGCGAGCCGGCCCCGGTAGATGATGCCCACGGAGTCGGCCATCTGCTGGACCTCGGAGAGGATGTGGCTCGAGACGAGCACGGTGGTGCCGGACGCCGCGAACCCGCGGACCTGGTCGCGCAGCTCCTCGATGCCGATGGGGTCGAGGCCGTTGGTGGGCTCGTCGAGCACGAGCAGGCGCGGGCGGGCGAGAAGCGCGAGCGCGAGGCCGAGCCGCTGCCTCATGCCCATGGAGAACCTCCCCGCGCGCTTGCGCCCGGTGTCGGTGAGGCCGACCGCCTCGAGCGCCTCGTCGACGCGCGACTCCGGCAGGCCGAGCAGCGTGGTGCGCACGCGCAGGTTCTCGCGCGCGGTGAGGTTGGGGTAGAGCGGCGCCTCCTCGATGAGGCTCCCGATGGCGTAGAGGTCCTCGCGGCGCCACTCGCGCCCGGCGAGGAGGATCTGGCCCTCGCTCGGTCGGAGCATCCCGCAGATCATCTTGAGCGTGGTCGACTTGCCCGCCCCGTTGGGGCCGAGAAGCCCGTACACCTCCCCCGCGCGGAGGTGCAGGCTCACGTCCGCGACGGCCTCCTGCGCCCCCGCGCCCCGGCCGAAGCGCTTGGTGAGCCCGCGCGTCTCGAGCAGATAGCCCATTGGTCTCCCTTTCTCTTCGGCGCGCGTGCCCGGCCTCCGGGCCTCGCGCGCGTCCCTGTGACGGCTTCCATGGTGGGGGAGGAGTCTAACGAGGGGCTAACGGTCGTCGCCCCCCGTGTCGCGGCTCGGCGGGGGCGCCGTGTCCGTCGCGACGGAGTTTGGGTACAGTCTTCTTGTTGCACGCCGAAGCGCGGAGAAGAACCGAGGAGCGCCATGTCCCAGCCCAGCACGCGTACGATCGTCACCGTTGCCGTCGCGGCGTTTGCCGTGTACCTGGGCATCTACTACTGGCCGGTCATCTCGGGGTTCCTGGGCCTGCTCGCCTCGTCGCTGGCGCCGCTCGCGCTGGGGCTGTGCGTCGCGTACCCCCTCAACATCCTCATGAGCTTCTTCGAGCGCCACGTCCTCCCGGGCGTCTCGGAGGGGCCCGTCGCCCGCGTCCGCCCCGTCGCGTGCCTGGTCGCCGCGATGCTCGTCCTCGTGCTCGTGGTCGCCGCGGTGGCACGCCTCGTCATCCCGCAGCTCGTCGACTGCGTTCGCCTGCTCGTGACGGAGCTCCCGGACGCCGCGGCGTGGCTCTACGACTGGCTCGCGTCGTCGGGGCTCGTCACGCCCGAGCGCATGGAGGGGCTCGCGGCCACCCTCGAGGGAATCGAGTGGAGGGAGGCGGCCGAGAGCGTCCTCTCCGTCGCCGCCAAGGGGGTCGCGAGCGCCGTGGGCGGGGTCGTCTCCGGCGTCGCGAACTTCTTCCTCGGGGTGGTGTTCGCCGCGTTCGTGCTCCTCAACAAGCGCCGGCTCTCGCTGCAGCTCGGCCTTCTGATGGACCGCTACCTGAGCGAGCGCGTGCGTGCTCGCGTCCGCTACGTCGCCGGCGTGGCCGACGAGTGCTTCCACCGCTTCCTCGTGGGACAGTGCACCGAGGCCGTGATCCTCGGCGTCCTCTGCGCGGTCGGCATGGCCCTCCTCGGCCTGCCCCACGCGATGATGATCGGTGCGCTCACGGCGTTCATGGCGCTCATCCCCATCGTGGGGGCGCTGCTCAGCGGGGCCGTCGGCGCGTTTCTCATCCTGATGGAGTCGCCGGTGCAGGCGCTCGTCTTCCTGGTCTTCATCGTGGTGCTCCAGCAGCTCGAGGGCGACCTCATCTACCCGCACGTGGTCGGCTCCTCGATCCGGCTCCCGGGCATCTGGGTGCTCGCGGCGGTGACGGTGGGCGGGGGCGCCTTCGGCATCCTCGGCATGTTCCTGGGCGTGCCCCTCGCAGCGGTCGCCTATCGGCTCCTGCGCAACGACGTCTACGGCCTCGGGCCGGCGCCGGAGCGGGCCCACGAGCGCTAGGCCCCGCCCCGCGCCCGGTCGAGGCCCCTAGGAGACGACCACGGACGTGTCCCCGCGCGGCTCGGCGTGGCCAATGACCGTCGCCGGGAGCCCCTCGTCGCGCAGGGCGCCCGCCAGGCGCTCCGCGTCCTTCTCGCCCATGGCGAGCAGCAGCCCCCCGGAGGTCTGCGGGTCAAAGAGCACGTCGGTGAGGTCGAGCGGCAGCGCGTCGTCGAGCGCCACGCGCGGGCCGAAGAAGTCGCGGTTGCGGTAGGCGCCCGCGGGGACGAGGCCCATCGCGGCCATCTCGCGGGCGCGTGCCATGAGCGGGACGGAGGCGGCCTCGACGACCAGCGTGACGCCGCTCGCCTCGGCCATCTCGCAGGCGTGCCCCATGAGCGAGAAGCCCGTGACGTCGGTGGCGGCGTGCGGCCAGACGCCCAGCTCGCGGCACAGGCGGATGGGGGCCTCGTTGAGCGTGGCCATGGAGCTGGTGGCGACGGCGAGGCCGGCCTCGTCCAGGAGCCCTCCCTTGCGCGCGGTGGTGAGGATGCCGGTCCCGAGCGCCTTGGTGAGCACGAGGCGGTCTCCGGGGCGGGCGCCGCCGTTCTCGAGCCGCTCGTCGAGCCGCACGAAGCCGGTCACGGCCAGGCCGTACTTGGGCTCGTGGTCGTTGGTCGAGTGGCCGCCCGCCACCACGCACCCCGCGCGCCGGCAGGCCTCGGCACCGCCGGCGAGGATCTGCCCCGCGACCTCGATGCCCATGCAGTTGGGGAAGCACAGGAGGTTGAGCGCGAGCGCGGGGGAGCCTCCCATGGCGTAGACGTCCGAGAGCGCGTTGGCGGCCGCGACCTGGCCGAACAGGAACGGGTCGTCGACCATCGGCGGGAAGAAGTCGGTGGTGGCGACGAGGCCGCGCCCGTCTCCGAGGTCCCACACGCACGCGTCGTCGGAGGCGTCGAACCCCACGACGAGCTGGGGGGTCTCGAGGCGCGGGAGGCCGGCGAGCACGCCCGCCAGCTCGCCCGGCGCGATCTTTGCCGCGCATCCGGCCGCCTCCACGAGCTCGGTCAGGCGAACTCCCGTCATGTCCATGTCTTCCTCCCCAATCCACGGTCCCCGACTCACGGACGCCCCCGGGAGCAAGGGCCCCGGGGGCGTGCCGAGTCAACGTTCTTGCTGCCGGCCGGGCGCCGGCCACGTGCCGCTAGTTCTCGTCCGCGGCGAGGGGGGAGTCGCACTCGGCGCGCGTCCGCTCGATGCGCCTGAGCAGGGACTCCTTCAGCTCGTAGGTGTGCGAGCGCGCGATGTCGCCGGCCTCGTGCGTGATGAAGCGGAAGAAGAAGTGGCCGTCGAAGTCCTCGTAGATGCGGAACTTGGGCGTGGGCTCGCGGTCGAAGGCATCGACCGTGCTGTCCTCGATCTCTGCGTTGGCGGCGGAGGCGCGGACGCACTCGATGCCGTGGAGGCACTCGTCCTTGGACGGGAAGATGATCGAGGACATGAGGATGTGCCCGTTGGAGGCGCAGAGGTTGAAGCAGTAGCGGCCCTCGTTCTCAACAACGACGTACTGACCCATAGCAATCACCACCAGACTCGTATTACCTACCGATTACAAAAGGTTAGCCCCGCCGTCTCGAGCCCGGCCCGAGACGTTCGCGGGCGGTCGGATTTGGTCGGGGAGGCGCGGGCGGGCGTGGGGCCGCGTCGGCGTCCGTCGCCCGCGCGCGTCCGTGGCTCCCGCGCGGCGGATGTTCGACGTTTCTGACACGAGGCTGTCGTTTTGGGGTAACATTCCATTACATCCCCCGAACAGACGGGTTGGCGTGGTCGGGGGACGCGTCAACCCACCAGACGGCAATGGCCCCGGTCGCGCGAACGGTGCGCGACCGGGGCCTCGTCGTTGCGTGCGGCGGCGCGCACGCCGCCCTCGCGTCCGTAGCGCTAGCGGGCCTCCCCGCGCAGGGCCGCGTCGCGACCCGCGTCGAAGGCGGCGAGGTTCGCCTCGACCGTGGCGGCGGGGACGCACGCGCGCACGGCGTCGCGCCAGAGCTCGGCGTCGAAGGGGAGCGCCGTGGAGAGCGCCCCCACGAGCACGACGTTGGTGGACCTCGGCGACCCCAGCCCGCGCGCGATCACGCCGGCGTCGAGCAGGTGCGCGCCCATCTCGCGCAGGCGCTCGTCCACGCGCTCGGGCATCCGGAAGCTGCCGATGTTCACCGAGACGGGGGTGATCTGCTCGTCGTTGACGAACATGCGCCCGCCCTCGGCGAGGTAGTGCTGGGCGCGCAGGGCCTCGACGGCCTCGAACGCCACGATCACGTCGGCGCACCCGTCGTCGCACACCATCGTCGAGACGTGCTCTCCCAGGCGGATCACGGTGCTCACCGACCCGCCTCGCTGGCTCATGCCGTGGATCTCGGAGACCTTGACGTCGAGCCCCGCCCCGGCGGCGACCGTGGCGAGGAGCTTGCCCGCGAGGATGGTTCCCTGGCCGCCCACGCCCACGAGCAGGATGGTCTTGGTGCCGTGCAAAAGTGCCTGTCCCTTTTGCACGTTCTTCTTGTCAGCCATTGCGCTACTCCTTCGTGATGCAGCCGAACGGGCAGGACTGGACGCACTGGTCGCACCCGATGCACTGCGTGGGGTCGATGGTCGCGGTGCCGTCCTTGGCGCGCCCGAGGGCCGGGCAGCCGATCTTGACGCACTGGCCGCACGCGCGGCAATTGCGGATGGTGGGGAGCTTGCCGCGGCTGCGGTCGATGAGGCGGCACGGCGCCTTGAAGATGATGACGGAGAGGCGGTCGGTCGCGGACGTGGCCTCGCGCAGCGCGGAGCGGACGGCCTGCAGGTCCTGGGCGTCCACCTCGCGAACCTCCTCGACGCCCATCGCGCGGCAGAGCGCGGGCAGGTCGAGCGCCTTGCCGCTGGGGTTGTCGAGCGGCCCGACCCTGTGCGCGCTGTCCGTGAGGGTGACGCCGTTCACGGGGTTGCCCTGCGTGCCGGTCATGGCCGTCGTGCGGTTGTCGAGGATGCAGAGCGTGCCGGTGCCTCCGTTGTAGATGGTGCCGAGCATGCTCGTGATGCCGGAGTGGGCGAACGTGGAGTCGCCGATGACGCCGACGACGGGGCGCCCGGTGCGCCCGGTGGCGTCGGCGAGCTCCATGCCGTGCGCCATCGAGAGCGAGGCCCCCATGTCGATGACCGTGTGGCACGCCCCGTAGGGGGCGACGGCGCCCAGGGTGTAGCAGCCGATGTCACCGGTGACGATGGCCTTGAGGCGGCGCAGCTCGCAGAAGACGAGGCGGTGCGGGCAGCCGGGGCAGAACGCCGGCGGCCGCGGCGGCAGGTCGGTGGCAGCGGCGAGGTGCGCGGGCTGGGCGACCCCGAACGCGGCGCGGATGAGCTCGGGCTTGAGCTCGCCGGCAACGGGCAGCGCGCCGGCCGGCGGCTCCGCGAGCTCGATGCCGAGCGCGCGGACGCGCATCGAGAAGTAGTCGCTCGCCTCCTCGACCACGTAGCACGCGTCCACGGACGCGGCGAAGTCGGCGAGCGCGCGGGCGGGCAGCGGCCAGGCGAGGCCCAGCTTGAACGTCGAGGCCTCGGGCAGCGCCTCGCGGACGTGCTGGTAGACGGCCCCGGCGCAGATGACGCCGACCCTCTTGTCGCGCATCTCGACGCGGTTGAGCGGGCACGTCTCGGCGTACTCCTCGAGGGCGGCCTGGCGCTCGTCCACCACGGCGCGGCGCTTCACGGCGTTGGCGGGCATCATGACGTACTTGGGGATGTCGTCCACGTAGTCGCGCGGGGCGACGTCGGCGCGCGCGCCGGCGGCGGAGACCAGCGTGCGGGTGTGGGCGATGCGCATGGTCTCGTGCAGCATGACCGGCGTGTCGAAGCGCTCGGAGAACTCGAATGCGGCGCGCGTCATCTCGTAGCACTCCTGCGAGTCGGCGGCGTCGAGGCACGGGATGCGCGCGAACGCGGCGTAGAAGCGCGAGTCCTGCTCGTTCTGGGACGAGTAGCAGGACGGGTCGTCGGCGGCGAGAAGGACGAGGCCCCCGTTCACTCCCGTGGACGCGGCGGCCATGAAGGGGTCGGCGGCGACGTTGACGCCGACGTGCTTCATCGTGACGAGCGCCCGCGCGCCGGCGACCGACGCGCCGAGGCCGACCTCGAAGGCGACCTTCTCGTTGGGGGACCACTCGCAGTAGACGTCCTCGTGGCGCACGAGCGCCTCGAGCGTCTCGGTCGAGGGCGTACCGGGGTAGCCCACGCCCACGGCGACGCCCGCCTCCCAGGCGCCCTGGGCGATGGCCTCGTTGCCGGACATGAGGTTCTTGTCCATGTTGCTCCTCTCCTGCGTGCAAAGGGGACAGTCACTTTTGCACGCCGCTTCGTATGCGTGCAAAAGTGACTGTCCCCTTTGCACGCCTTGCACGCCTAGTGCCGCGTCTCGCGCGCGACGATGGCGTCGGCCCCGTACTTGGCGCGAAGCGCCGGCTTCTCGATCTTGCCCGTGGGGTTCCTCGGGACGGGCGCGAAGATGACCCTGCGCGGACGCTTGTAGCGCGGCAGCGCGCGGCAGAACTCCATGATGTCGTCGGCGTCGAGCGGCTCGGCGTCGGGCTTGAGCTCGATGACGGCCGCCGGGATCTCTCCCAGGCGCTCGTCGGGCAGGCCGATCACGGCGACGTCCTTGATGGCGGGGTGCCCCATGAGGAAGCTCTCGACCTCGACGGGGTAGATGTTCTCGCCGCCCATGATGACGACGTCCTTCTTGCGGTCGACGAGCCAGTAGAAGCCGTCGTCGTCCTGGCGCGCCATGTCGCCGGTGTGCAGCCACCCGTCGACGAGGGTCTCTGCCGTGGCCTCGGGGTCCTTGTAGTAGCACTCCATGAGCCCCGGCCCCCTCACGCAGAGCTCGCCCACCGTGCCGGGCGCGACCTCCGCGCCGCTCTCGTCCACGATCTTGCACTCCCAGCGGTACCCCGGCACGCCGATGGCACCCACGTGGTCGATGTTCTCGAGCCCCAGGTGCACGCAGCCCGGGCCCATGGACTCCGAGAGGCCGTAGTTGGTGTCGTAGGCGTGGTGCGGGAAGACCGCGCGCCAGCGGCGGATGAGGCTCTCGGGGACGGGCTGGGCGCCGATGTGCATGAGGCGCCACTGGCCGAGGTGGTAGTTCTCGAGCCGCACCGTGCCCTCCTCGAGCGCGACGAGGATGTCCTGCGCCCAGGGCACGAGCAGCCACACGATGGTGCAGCGCTCGTTGGAGACGGTCTCGAGCACCGTCTTGGGGGAGACGCCGCGCAGCAGGACGCCGCGCCCGCCCACGAGCAGGCTCCCCATCCAGTGCATGCACGCGCCGGTGTGGTAGAGCGGCGGGATGCACAGGAACACGTCGTCGTGCGTCTGCCCGTGGTGGCGCTGCTCCATCTCGGCCGCCTGCGTGAGGCTCCGGTGGTGGTGCAGGATCGCCTTGGGGAAGCCCGTCGTCCCGGACGAGAAGTAAATCGCCGCGTCCTCGTCCTCGGAGAGGGGGACGCGCGGGTCGGACGACGAGCACAGGCTCGCGAGCTCGCGGTAGGACTCCGCCCACGTGGGGCAGTCGTCGCCCACGTAGAAGAGCAGCCGCCCGGCCTGGATGCGGTCCACGATTTCCTCGACGCGCCCGATGAACTCCGGGCCGAAGACGAGGATGTCGACGTCCGCCTTGTCGAGGCAGTACGCGATCTCGCGCGAGGAGTAGCGGAAGTTGAGCGGCACCACCGTGGCGCCGGACTTGAGCACGCCGAAGTAGAGCGGCAGCCACTCGATGCAGTTGTAGAGCAGGATGGCGACCTTGTCGTCCTTGCGGACGCCGCGGGAGAGCAGCAGGTTGGCGAAGCGGTTGGCCTTCTCGTCGAAGACCGACCACGTCATCTCGCGGCGGAAGGGCTCGTCGTCGGTGGTCTCCACCAGGTCGTAGTCGCGCCAGGTGATGTGGCGGTTCTCGCGCCGCTCGGGGTTCACCTCGACGAGGGCCACCTCGTCCGGGTACCTCTCCGCGTTGGCGCGCAGCATGTCGACGATGGTCATGGGGTGCCTTTCTGTGCGGTCGCAGTGCCCCCCATGATAGCTGTGGGTGTGGTCCGCGTGTCGGCGGCGTTACACGCGCGTGACGCGGCGAGAAGGACGGCGGGCCCGCGGCGTCCCGCCCGTCGCGCGCCCGGCCCGGCGGCGCGCCTGGTGCGATTGGCCCGAGCCCCGCGCACGGTTCTTCTCGGTTGAGCGTGCGTTTAACTCGGGCCACGCGCTCTGCGCGACTCGGGTCACGCGCGGCGGGGCGCCACGTGCTATTCTCGGCGAAGGGACCAACGTGTTGGGAGGCCACATGAGACGCCTTTTGGTGGTTGAGGACGACGAGCGCCTGCGCGACGAGCTCTGCGTCCTGCTCGAGCGCAACGGCTACGAGGCGGAGGCCCTCACGAGCTTCGAGGACACGGCGGCGCAGATCCTGGACGCGGGCCCCGACCTCGTGCTGCTCGACCTCAACCTGCCCGGCGTGGACGGCCAGTACGTCTGCCGCGAGGTGCGCCGCCGCTCGAGCGTGCCCATCGTGGTGGTCACGAGCCGCGACAACGACATGGACGAGCTGCTCACCCTCTCGCTCGGGGCCGACGACTTCGTGCCCAAGCCCTACAACGACCAGGTCCTTCTCGCCCACGTGGCGACGGTCCTCAAGCGCAGCTACGGCGAGGGCGCCGCGGCGGCGGAGATCACCCACGGCGGCGTCACGCTCGACACGGCGCGCTGCCGGGTGAGCCACCGGGGCAGCTCGGCCGAGCTCACCAAGAACGAGCTGCGCATCCTCGCCCTGCTCATGCGCAACGCCGGCTCGGTCGTGAGCCGCCAGCGCATCCAGGAGGAGCTCTGGGCCTCCGACGAGTTCGTGGACGACAACACCCTCACCGTGAACGTCTCGCACCTGCGCGCCACGCTCGCCCGGATCGGGGTGGAGGACTTCGTGCGGACCCGTCGCGGGATGGGCTACCTGGTGGAGTAACCCGGCGGCGCCCCTCCCGCGCCGACCGGCGGGCGGCCCGGGCGCCTCGATTGCGAAGGGGGACCGATGGGCTTTGGGACGTACGTCGCCGACCGGCTCGTGCCGCTCGCGGCGGGCGCGGTGGCGCTCGCGTTCTCGGCGCTCGTCATGAGCGTCTACGGGCTCGAGCCGGCGGCCGTCGGCTTCGTCTGCGCGGTGCTGGCGCTCGCCTCCGTCGCGGCGCTCGTGCTCGACTGGCTGCACCGCCGCTCGTTCTACCGCAGGATCGCGGACGCCCTCGACGCCCTCGACGAGCCCTACCTCGTCACCGAGCTCGTGGACCGCCCGGGCTTCCCCGAAGGCGAGCTCTTCTTCGACGCGCTCGACCGGGAGTCCAAGGCCATGCGCGACCGGATCGCCGCTGCCCGGCGCTCGCGCCGCGAGTACCGGGAGTACGTCGAGACCTGGGTGCACGAGATCAAGACGCCCATCGCCGCGGCCCGCCTCGTCGTGCGCAACAACCCCTCGCCCGCGATGGACTCCGTGGACGCCGAGCTCGACGAGATCGAGGGCTACGTCGAGCAGGCGCTCTACTACTCGCGCGGGACCTCGCTCGACCGGGACTTCCAGATCCGCGAGGTCGTCCTGGGGGACGTGGTCCGCGACGCGCTGCGCCACAAGGCCCGCACGCTCATCGGCGCGCGCGTGGCGCCCGTGCTCGGCGAGCTGTCCCTCACCGTGCACGCCGACCCCAAGTGGCTGAGCTTCGTGATCGGGCAGGTGCTCGTGAACGCGGCCAAGTACCGAAGCGAGAAGGACGGTCGAGGCAGCGTCCGGATCTGGGCCGAGCGCCACGAGACCGGCATGGACGCGTGGGCGACGCGGCTCGTCATCGCCGACGACGGGGTCGGCATCCCCGCGTCGGACGTGGGCCGCGTCTTCGACAAGGGCTTCACCGGAGAGAACGGCCGCCGCTTCGCGCGCTCGACCGGCATGGGGCTCTACCTCGTGCGGGAGCTCTGCCGCAAGATGGGCGTCGAGGTGTGGCTCGAGTCTGAGGAGGGCGTCGGCACCACCGTCTGCCTGGGCTTCCCCGACATGGTCGAGCGCGCGTGACAACGCCCCCGTCCCCTGTCACAACCTTGCGAAAGCGTAAGGGAGCGATAAGCCCCGTCGATGGCGCGGTCCTTCTCGCCGGGCGAGTATGGTCGTGTACCAGACCCCAACGAGAGGAGCCCCCATGGCACCTTCGCACCTCCAGCAATCCCGTCCCGCGGCCCCGGCCCGCGTCGCGAGCGCCGCGCAGCCCTCGCGCCCCGTGCTGTCCTGCCAGGACGTCGAGAAGCTCTACGGCACCCGGGCAAACGTGACGCGCGCGCTCGACGGCGTCTCCTTCGACGTGGCGCCCGGGGAGTACATCGCCATCATGGGCCCCTCGGGGTCGGGCAAGACCACGATGCTCAACTGCATCTCGACGATCGACCGCCCCACGTCGGGGCACATCCTCGTGGACGGCGAGGACATCACCAAGCTGCGCCCGGGCCAGCTCTCGCGCTTCCGCCGCGAGCGCCTCGGCTTCGTCTTCCAGGACTCCAACCTGCTCGACACGCTCACCGCGCGCGAGAACATCGCGCTCGCCCTGACGATCAACCACGTCCCGTCCCGCGAGGTGACGCCCCGCGTGGAGGAGGTCGCCGAGCGCCTGGGCGTCACCGACGTGCTCGACAAGTTCCCGCACCAGATGTCCGGCGGCCAGAAGCAGCGCGTCGCCGCGGCGCGCGCCATCGTCACGGGCCCCTCGCTCGTGCTCGCCGACGAGCCCACCGGCGCCCTCGACTCCAAGAACTCGCGCCGCCTGCTCGAGAGCCTCGAGGACCTCAACAACGACGACGCCACGATCATCATGGTCACGCACGACTCCTTCGCCGCGAGCTACGCGCGGCGCGCGCTCTTCCTCAAGGACGGCAGGATCTTCTCCGAGATCGTCCGCGGCACCAAGACGCGCAAGCAGTTCTTCGACGAGATCATGGACGTCGTCTCCTTCCTGGGAGGGGAGGGTGCGGATGTACGCTAAGATCGCGCTCGGCAACGTCCGCAAGTCCTTCAGGGACTTCTCGGTCTTCTTCCTCACGCTGGCCTTCGGCGTGTGCGTGTTCTACGCCTTCGGGTCCATCACCGACCAGGCCGCGGTCATCGACATGGCCAGCGACCAGCGTCGCATGGTGCAGACGCTCACGGACATCCTGTCGGGCCTCTCCGTCTTCGTCGTGATCATCCTCGGCTTCCTCGTGGTGTACGCCAACCGCTTCCTCATCCGGCGCCGCAAGCGGGAGTTCGGCATCTACCTCACCCTGGGCATGGACATCCGCCACGTCTCGACGATCATCGTCTTCGAGACGCTCGCCGTGGGCGCCGTCGCGCTCGCCGTGGGGCTGCTGCTGGGCGTTGGGCTGTCGCAGGTCATGATGTACGTGACGGCGGGGCTCTTCGAGGCCACGATCAAGGGGTTCGTCTTCGCGTTCTCCCCGTCGGCGTGCGTCAACACGGTCGCGTGCTTCGCCGGCATCTTCCTCGTGACGCTCGTCTTCAACGTGACCACGGTGAGCCGCTACAAGCTGATCGACCTCATCAACGCCGACAAGGTGAGCGAGAAGGTCCGTCTGCGCAGCCTGCCGCTCTCCGTCGCGCTGTTCGTGGTCTCCGTCGCGCTGATCGGCGTTGCCTACCGCGTGCTCCTCGAGCACGGCATGATGGAGGAGGGGCCCTACTTCGCGATCGCCACGGGGCTCGTCACGGTGGGGACGCTGCTGTTCTTCTTCTCGATCTCGGGCTTTCTGCTGCGGGCGCTCCAGGCGAGCCCGCGCGCCTACCTGAGTGGCCTCAACATGTTCGTGATGCGCCAGCTCAACAGCCGCATCAACACCGCGTGGCTGTCGATCAGCCTGGTCTGCGCGATGCTGTTCCTGGCCATCTGCGGCGTGTGCACGGGCTTCTCGGTGGCGACGGGCATGAACGAGGCGCTCGTCGCGGGCACGCGCTACGACATGTCGCTCGTGAGCTACCCCACGGGCATGCTCGGCGAGCGCAACGCGCAGGGTCCGGCCGCGGCCGACGGCTACGACGCCATCGCCCGGCTGCGCGCCGACATCCCGGAGTTCGACGAGCTCTTCCGCGAGGCGGTCCAGGTCAACACCTACGACTACGACGCGAGCGGCGAGCCGCTGTCGGGCTACACCGTGGAGTGGTTCGTGGAGAGCACCGACTTCGACGGCAGCGCCACGGTCAAGCAGATGATGCTGGGCAGCAGCGAGACCGCCGTGACGCTCGTGCGGGCCTCCGAGTACAACGCCCTGTGCGCCATGCTGGGCGAGAAGGGCGTGGATCTTGGCAGCGACGGGTGCGTGTGGTGGAACGACATGTCGTCGCTGGACGACTTCTGGCGCGCGGCGGCCGAGCAGAACCCGGAGCTCGAGATCCAGGGGCGGACGCTGCGCTTCTCCGACGAGGCCGTGGTGAGCGTCCCGTTCTCGGACACCGGCGCGGGCGGCACGGTCTCCGGCGCGCTCATCGTGCCAGACGACGTTATCCCCGAGGGCCTCGGGCCGAGCACGACCGTGGTGAACCTCATGTACAACGGCTCCCGCGAGGAGATGAACGAGGCGGCGACGTCCGCGATCGACGAGGCCTACGGTGACATCATGGGCCAGGGCGAGACGATCGAGGCCTGGCCGGTCTGGAACCCCATCAACGCCCAGGGGCTTCTCGACCAGTCCTCCGGCACCACGGTCGTCGTGACCTACCTGGCGATCTACATCGGCGTGGTCCTGCTCGTGTGCTGCGCGACCGTGCTCGCCCTGCAGCAGCTCTCCGAGGCCGCCGACAACGTGGGGCGCTACCGCGTGCTCGCCGAGCTCGGCGCCGAGCGGTCCATGATCGACCGGGCGCTGCTCGCCCAGGTGGGGGTCTACTTCCTGTTCCCGCTCGTGGTCGCCGTGGCGCACGCGGCGGTGGCGCTCAGCGTGGTGAACGACATCGTGGCGCTGCTCACGGGGTACCAGATCGGGACGGCGCTCGTGGGCACGGTCTGCTTCGTGGTGGTGCTCTACGGCGGGTACTTCCTCGTGACGTACCTGACCTCCCGCAGCCTGGTCCGCGCGTAGCGTCGCGGGCGCGGGGCGTGCGGGCGCGCCGGGGGCGCGGGCGCGCGGGCGCCGGGGGCGCGGTCGGTTTCGGCTCGCACGGCCCCCGGCTCGCGTGGCCCCCCGTTTCGCGCGGCCCCCGGTTCTGGCTCTTATACTCATCTCCGAGCCCCCGAGCCTCTTCTCCAGCTCGTATGCCGTGCGAACAGGGGGCCGTGCGAACCGGGGGCGCGGTCGGTTTCGGCTCGCACGGCCCCCGGCTCGCGTGGCCCCCCGTTTCGCGCGGCCCCCGGTTCGCACGGCCCCCGGTTCGCACGGCCCCCGTTTCGCACAATTTCGGAATTGTGCGAAACGGAGCGCGCATTGGGCGGCTTTCTTCTCCGCATCGGCGGCTCAACTGGGAAAACGCGTCTCCCCGAGCCCCGGCGGCCGCACAATTTCGAAATTGTGCGGCCGCCGCCCTTGCTCACCGCCCAGCCCGCGCCGTCGCGCCGGCAGGCCGCTTGCCGAATGCCCTCGCCCAACGGGTGGGCGCGCGTGCCTTCGCGGGTACCATGTCGTAATGGACACGAAACGCTACCGCAGGAGGTTGCCATGGGACTGTTCGACAAGATCAAGAGCGCGTTCGTCTCTTCCGACGGCAAGCTGACGCCCCCCGAGGCCTCGTTCGCCACGCGCCCGGACACGGTGTACGCCCCGGTCTCCGGCGTGCTCGTGAGCCTCAAGGAGGTCAACGACGAGGTCATCTCCGCCGGCCTGCTCGGTGACGGCTACGGCATCCTGCCCACCGGCTCCAACGTCCTCTACTCGCCGGTTAACGGCCGCATCGGTGCCACCACGGTGACCAACCACTCCATCGCCATCGCCACCGACGACGGCATGGAGGTGCTCATCCACATCGGCATCGGCACCGTCAACATGAATGGCAGGGGCTTCACCCGCCTCGTCGAGTCCAACCAGGAGGTTCGCGCCGGGCAGCCGCTCATGACCTTTGACGTCGACGCCATCAAGCTCGCCGGCCACGAGGAGGTCATCGCGTGCGTCATCTCCAACCCGGACAGCTTCTCGGCCATCGAGCACGTCGGCGAGACCGGGACGCTCCTCGGCGGCAGGCCGCTCGTCAAGATTGGCGACCCGCTGCTCGTCGCCAAGAAGTAGCGTCGGCACGCGACATTACTACCGAGCGATACCACAAGGTGTTACGATAGAAACCACACAGGGCTCCGTGCGTAATGTCTGAGCGTGCGGGGCCCTTGGTATGGTTCGAGGTCCGCACGGAGCGGGCCTCGGGCGGCGCGTCCCGGCGCGCATCGGCTCATCAGGAGAGAGAGGAACAGCATGGCACGCATCTTCATCAGCCCGTCCAAGTACGTCCAGGGCCCCGGCGAGCTCGGCCGCCTCGGCGAGTACGTCAAGGCGTACGGCTCGCACGCCCTCGTCGTCATCTCCGCCGGCGGCCTGCGCCGCTCCGGCGACGTCATCTCCCAGAGCCTCGAGGCCGCGGGCGTGGCCTGCACCTACGACAACTTCAACGGCGAGTGCTCCCAGGGCGAGATCGACCGCCTCGTCGAGGTCTACCGCGCCGCCGGGACCGACGTCGTCGTGGGCGTCGGCGGCGGCAAGATCTTCGACACCGCCAAGGCCGTCGCCGCCGTGGTGGACGCCCCCGTGGTGATCGTTCCGACCATCGCCGCCACCGACGCCCCGTGCTCCGCGCTCTCCGTCATCTACACCGACGAGGGCCAGTTCAAGGAGTACCAGTTCTTCAAGCAGAACCCCAACCTCGTCCTCATGGACACCGACGTCATCTCGAAGAGCCCGGTGCGCCTGACGGTCTCCGGCATGGGCGACGCCCTGGCGACCTACTTCGAGGCCCGCGCGTGCAAGCGCTCCGACGCCACCACCTGCGCCGGCGGTCACGTGACCGAGGCCGCCATGGCCCTCGCGCGCCTCTGCTACGAGACGCTGATCGAGGACGGCCTCAAGGCCAAGCTCGCCCTCGAGGCCGGCGCCTGCACCGAGTCCGTGGAGAAGATCATCGAGGCCAACACGCTGCTCTCCGGCCTGGGCTTCGAGTCCGCGGGCCTCGCGGGCGCGCACGCCATCCACAACGGCATGACCGCCATGCCCGAGACCCACGACTACTACCACGGCGAGAAGGTCGCGTTTGGCACGCTCACCCAGCTCGTCCTCGAGAACGCGGACGAGCTCTACGAGGTGCTCGACTTCTGCGTCGAGGTCGGCCTGCCCGTGACCTTCGCGCAGCTCGGCGTCGAGGACGCGAGCTACGAGCGCGTGCTCGAGGTCGCCAAGCTGGCCTGCGCGCCCACCGACACGCTCGGCAACATGCCGTTCGAGGTCACGCCCGAGAAGGTCGCCGCAGCCATGCTCGCCGCCGACGCCTACGGCCGCGCCGCGCTGGCGGAGTAGACCGGTCACTTGGTGCGGGTTGCGGACGGTTCCGACTCAGATTTCGTCCGCAACCCGCACGCGTTCGGGATAGGTGCGGGTTGCGGACGATTCGAGCCCAAAAACCGTCCACAACCCGCACGTTCTTCTCGGCGCGCATGAAAAACGGGGCCGACTCACGTGGAGCCGGCCCCGTTGCGTCTGCATGGTGGCGACTGCGACCTATGCGTCCTTCTCGCCGGAGAGGGAGGCGTAGAACGTGGCGTGGTCGAAGACGTCCTTGATGGTCTTGCCGTTCACGAAGGGAAGGGCGAGGAACTCGTCAACGGTCGGGACGAGCTCGGAGCAGTCGACGAAGTGGTTCTTCTCGTTGCGGCGGCTCGTGTCCTGGGCGCGCCAAGACTCGAAGTTGCAATCGGTGAGGTAATAGACGGCCGAGCCGATCTTCATGTAGATGGAGTGGTTACAGTGGAGGTACTCGACCAGACCCTCGTAGTTGATATCGAGCGCCTCGGCTGCCTTCTTTCCCATGGCTGTTCCTTTCTTCGGATGCCAAACGGACGTTAGCAAGACTATAACCCGTGCGGGCCTCGGTTATTCGGGTGTTTTCAAATTGTTAGGCGAGCGTACGATGCGAGGTCAGCGAGCGCTGCCGAGAAGAACGAGCTCCAGCTCACGGGGACTGTCCACATAGGTCGTGGCGCCCGCCTCCGCCAGCTCCCCGCGGGTGCGAAAGCCCCACGTGCACGTGACGCACGGGCACGCGGCGCTTGCCGCGGTCTGCACGTCGACCTCGGAGTCCCCCACGTAGACGAGCCCGTCGCGGTCGCGGCCCATGCGCTCGAGCGCCGCCTCGACCATGTCCGGGGCCGGCTTCTTCCGGATGCCCGCGGCCTCGTTCTCTCCCAGGACCGCGTCGAAGGTCCCGGGAAACTGCCGGCTCACGAGCTCCTGCACGGCGAAGTCGGCCTTGTTGGAGACGACCGCGAGTCCCACGCCCGCCTCGTGCAGGCGCGAGAGCATCTGCGGGATGCCGGGATAGGGCGCCGTGTGGTCCTCGCAGTGCGCCCCGTAGTGGCGCTTGAACTCCTCGAGCACCGCCGCCTCGACGTCGGCCGGGGTTCCGGCGGGCA
Source organism: Thermophilibacter mediterraneus (assembly GCF_900119385.1). Classification (GTDB taxonomy): domain Bacteria; phylum Actinomycetota; class Coriobacteriia; order Coriobacteriales; family Atopobiaceae; genus Thermophilibacter; species Thermophilibacter mediterraneus. The sequence goes on along the minus strand of NZ_FPKO01000008.1, from coordinate 532,635 downwards.
CGGCTCGGTGGATGAGCAGGGCGATGCCGTTGCCAACGAAGCGGCGCACGTCATCGATGGTGTGCTTGGGCATTCCGTGCGCGGCGAGCGCCGCGTTGGTGGAGATCCAGAGGTCCTCGAGCGTGTTGAGCAGGGTTCCGTCGAGGTCGAACACCACGGTCTTGTATGCGGGCATGAACGTCTCCTATCGCTGGCCGCACGCAAGGGTAGCACGTCGCCGCGTCCGGCGGCGCGATGGTTTGCCGGAACAGGGGGCGCACTTCGGGGCAAATTAACCAGCGCGAGCTCGAATTGGTGCCACGCCCATCCGTCGGTGACGATGCCGGCGCCCCCGCGGGCCCGGGGCGAGCAGGGGAGGGCGGCGGCCTGGGCTACGACCGCTCCCGGGCCTGGGTGGCCCTCGCGCCCTCCGTACCGTCGTACTCCACGAGCTGATGGGGCGGCACGTCTCCGAGCCCGAAGAAGAGCTCGGTCAGGGGAACGTCGAGTGAGTCGGCGATCTTGACGAGCTTGTCGAGTGTTGGATTTGCCTTCCCGAGCACGAGGTCGTTGTAGTACGTGCGGTTCATGGGAATCATCTTGGCAAGCTGCGTCTGGCTGACGCCACTTCGCTCGCGCAGCTCCTCGATTCTTCCGCCCACGTGCCTGCGGACGTATGTGCACGTCTTGCCTGTGTCCATGACTTCATGCTATGGGCCACTCGCAGATTGGCTGTCGGGTAAACCCGACAGATGCGGGCAGATGCTTTAAACTCATCGTCGGATATATCCGACATATGAGCGGCAGAAGATGGTGGGCTCATGGCGAGCCCCGCCAGCCTCCTTCCGCCGAAATGGGCTGCTATGAGTGCGACAAGGCTTGAGGACATTCGTCCCGGTGCACGGCTTCTTGGCGTCACCGGGGATGCCCCCGTTACTGCGGTGGCGGTCACGTGGCACGGAAACATGTGCCTCGAGCTCGCCTATCGCGCAGATTCCGGAGCACTCGGCGAGACGATGCTCTATCGATACGACGAGGAACGCCTCTCGCTGGAGGGCGCCTCGGCCTGGACCTTTGACGCGGATGCGGACGACCTCAAGCTCGCCTCCGAGGCATACCGCATTCATCTCGCGCACTTGTTCGACCCCTACCTGGCAATTCGGACCTCATCAATTGATCCCCTGCCGCATCAGATTTCAGCCGTCTATCAGGACATGCTCCCCAAGATGCCGCTTCGCTTCGTTCTTGCGGACGACCCCGGCGCGGGAAAGACCATCATGACGGGCCTGCTCATCAAGGAGATGATCGCTCGTGGCGACCTCAGGCGCTGCCTGATTGTGTGCCCCGGGAATCTCGTCGAGCAGTGGCAGGACGAGCTTCGTCGCAAGTTCAGCCTCAACTTTGACATTCTCACAAACGACCTTCTCGAGGCATCCCTCACGCGCAACGCCTTCGTCGAGAAGAACCTCTGCATCGCGCGCCTAGACAAGCTCGCGAGAAACGATGACGTCCGCGAGCTCCTCAGGGAGTCAAGCTGGGATCTCGTCGTGTGCGACGAGGCCCACAAGATGAGCGCAACTGTCTTTGGCGGTGAGGTCAAGTACACCAAGCGATATCTGCTGGGAAGGCTTCTCGGCACCGTCACTGAGAATCTGCTGCTGCTCACGGCGACGCCGCACAACGGGAAGCCCGAGGACTTCCAGCTCTTCATGGCCCTCGTCGATCCGGACCGCTTTGAGGGTGCGCGGCACATGAGGCCGAGGGGGCGCGCCGGCTCCCCGCAGGCGTTGCCGCCCGAGACAAAGCGAGGCGTCCCCGACGTTTCGGACGTGATGCGCCGGCTCGTGAAGGAGGAGCTGCTGCGCTTTGACGGTCGGCCGCTCTTCCCGGAGCGCCGTGCGTATACGGTGAGCTACACGCTCTCGCCCGCCGAGGCAGGCCTCTACGAGGCCGTGACCGACTACGTGACAAACGAGTTCAACCGTGCCGACCGGCTTGATGGTAAGCGCAAGAACAGCGTTGGCTTTGCACTCACCATCCTGCAGCGACGCCTGGCCTCGTCGCCCGAGGCGATCTATCAGTCGCTTCGGCGCAGGCGCGAGCGCCTTGAAGCGCGCCTAGCCGAGATGAACGATCAGGTGCGTGGTGCTGGCGCGTATGCCAGCGCGGTCTCGTTCGACGAAGATTTCGACGAGGATGACTTCACGCCAGAGGAGCTCGAGGGTCTTGAGGATGACGTCATGGACTCGGCGTCTGCCTCTGCGACCGCCGCTGAGCTCGGGGTCGAGATTGCGACACTCAAGCAGCTTGAGCGACGCGCGAATGACGTCCGCATAAGCGGGGAGGACCGCAAGTGGGACGAGTTCTCTCGCCTCCTACAGGAGAACGCGTCGATGTTTTCCAAGGACGGCAGGCGCGAGAAGCTCATCGTCTTCACCGAGCACAAGGATACGCTGGAATATCTTGCAGCCAAGATTCGCCAGCTCCTGGGTAGCCATGATGTCGTGCTCACCATCAAGGGGGGCATGCCGCGGGACGAGCGCCATCGGGCGGAGGAGCGGTTCCGGCAGGATGGAGAGGTGCGCATCCTGGTGGCGACGGACGCTGCCGGTGAGGGAATTAACCTGCAGCGCGCACACCTCATGGTGAACTACGACCTGCCTTGGAACCCCAATCGCATCGAGCAGCGCTTCGGCCGCATCCACCGCATCGGTCAGACGGAAGTCTGCCACCTCTGGAACCTCGTGGCTCGGGAGACCCGTGAGGGCCAGGTGTTCGATCGGCTCTTTCGGAAGCTTGAGGAGGAGCGCACGGCGCTCGGCGGGCGTGTATTCGACATACTGGGCCGCGTGACCTTTGAGGACCGGCCCCTGCGCGAGCTCCTCGTGGAGGCGATCCGCTACGGCGACAGCCCCGAGGTCCGCGAGCGCCTGAACCAAGCGGTGGACAGCTCCGTCAACGCCGAGTCGCTGAGGAAGCTGCTCGACGAGTACGCGCTCACCGCCGATGTGATGGACGTGCACCAGGTGATGCGCATCCGCGAGGACATGGAGCGCATGGAGGCGCGCAAGCTCGAGCCCCACTTCATCGAGGCGTTCTTCCTGGAGGCCGTGCGCAAGCTCGGCGGCAGCGTTGCCGAGCGCGAGCCGGGGCGCTACGAGGTCGTGGAGGTGCCTTTCGCGGTGCGCACGCGCGACGCAAAGGTTGGCGTAGCCGACCCAGTGCTGCGCAGCTACGAGCGGATATGCTTCGAGAAGGACCTCTGCCCGGCTCCCGCGGGCGGCGTGCCCGCCGACCTCGTGTGCCCGGGGCATCCGTTGCTGGACTCCTTGGTCTCGGTGATCCTTGATCCGGGGATGGGGACGCTCAGGAGCGGCAGCGTGCTCGTGGACGATGACCCCACGGCTTCTGTCCCGCGACTTCTCTTCTACGTGGAGAGCTCCGTGAGCGACGGGACGACGGTGGCTGACGGCACGAAGCACGTCGTCAGCAGAGCCGTGCACTTCGTGGAGATTGACTACGACGGGAACGCCTCCGATGCGGGCTATGCTCCCTACCTCGATTACCGCGCGCCTACCAAGGCCGAGCTTGCGCGTACGGATGCCCTGGCCGAGGAGCTGGCCTGGCTGGAGGGCGATCCGGAGGGCATCGCCACGGACTATGCCATCCAGCGAATCCTTCCCCAGCACCTCTCCGAGGTTCGCAAGCGCGTCTGCGCTCAGGTGGACAAGGTTCGCCGCGCGGTCGAGAAGCGCCTTCGCGCGGAGATTCAGTACTGGGACGCCCGCGCCTGGGAGCTCAAGGAGCGCGAGGATGCGGGCAAGCGCAACGCGCGGCTGAACTCAGCGCAGGCAGAGAAGCGCGCGAACGAGCTTGCTGAGCGGCTTCGGAGGAGAACCGCGCAGCTCGACCTGCAGCAGCAGCTCTCGCCCGCTCCGCCTCGCGTGGTGGGCGGCGCCCTCATACTCCCCGCCTCGATGCTCCGTGCTGGCGAGACGGCGGCGAACCCCGCCATCGACGCTGACGCCCGTCGCATGGTGGAGCTCCGCGCGATGGATGTCGTCTCATCAATCGAGCGCGAGCTCGGCAACCTTCCTCGTGACGTGAGTGCGCAGCGAAAGATTGGCTACGACATCGAGTCCGCCGTGCCGGAGGGCGCTCGCGAGGGCGACGCTCCGGCGCTGAGGCTCATTGAGGTCAAGGGCCGTGCTGCGGGAGCCGACACCGTGACGCTCTCCAAGAACGAGATCCTCTGCGCGCTCAACCGCCCCGATGGATGGCTGCTTGCTGTCGTTGAGGTTGACGGGCCGCGCGCCCACACCACCTACCTGCGCAAGCCCGCGCTCCATTCCCCTGCATTCACCGAGAACAGCGTCACCTATGACCTTGCGCGTTTGCGCGCGTCGGCCGAGGTCGTGCTTGAAAGGACAGACACATGGCAGTAAAGAAGCTCATCGAGGTGGCCCTGCCGCTCGATGACATCAACGCGGCGTCGGCCCGCGAGAAGTCCATCCGTCACGGGCACCCCTCCACGCTGCACTTGTGGTGGGCGCGTCGTCCGCTTGCTGCGGCGCGCGCGGTCATCTGGTCGTCGCTCGTGGACGACCCTTCCTCGCATCCCGAGGAGTTTCCGACCGAGCAGGACCAGGCAGCCGAGCGCAAACGGCTCTTCAACATCCTGCGCGAGCTGGTGGTGTGGGAGAACTCCAACGATGAGCGTGTGCTCGACGCGGCAAGGGCAGAGATCAAGAAGTCAATGGGCGATGAACTTCCGCCCCTGCTGGATCCCTTTGCAGGCGGTGGGGCTATCCCGCTCGAGGCGCAGCGCTTGGGACTCAAGGCATACGCGCAAGACCTGAACCCCGTTGCTGTGACCATCAACAAGGCCATGATTGAGATTCCGCCGATCTTTGCTGATAAACCGGCGGTGAATCCCGATGCTCAAGCACGGCGCGGCTTGGAATCATGGAAGGGCAACGCAGGCCTCGCTGCCGACGTGGAGTACTACGGCACCTGGATGCGCGATGAGGCCGAGCGCCGCATCGGGCACCTGTATCCCAAGGTGCAGCTGGAGGATGGCAGCGATGCCACGGTCATCGCATGGATCTGGGCGCGCACCGTGAAGTGCCCCAACCCTGCGTGCGGCCACGAGACGATCCTCGTGCGTTCCTTTGACCTCTCCAAGAAAAAGGGCAAGGAGTGGCATGTGGAGCCCATCTGCGAGGGTGGGGACATCCGCTTTGAGGTGAAGCCCGGCAAGAGCGAGCGCGAGGGCACTGTGAATCGTCGCGGCGCGACCTGTGTGCACTGTGGGCAACCGATTGGGTTTGAACATATTCGAGCGGAATCCTGTGAAGGCAGGATGGGCTCAATGCTCATGGCGATCGTTGCGGAGGGGAATCGTGGTCGTCTCTATTTCACGCCCAACCAAGCGCAGGCAGATGCTGCGAATGTTGAGCTGCCTGCTGATTATCCGCAGGGTCGACTCGCTTACTATCCGGGACACCTCAATACCAACGTGTATGGCCTCGATGAGTTTTGGAAGCTCTTCACCAACCGTCAGCTCACCGCGCTGACGACGCTCTCGGCGCTGGTAGGGGAGGCTCAGCAGCGTGCCTACGAGGATGCCGTGGCAGCTGGTATGCCCGACGATGGGGTGGGTCTTGCCGATGACGGTTCCGGCGCTCTTGCCTATGGTCAGGCAATCGGTGTCTACCTTGCCTTCGTGCTGGATAAGCAGGCCGACCTTGGTAATGCCTTAAATCGATGGGAGCCAAATGCGCAGTGTCCTCGTCAGTTGTTTGCTAGGCAGGCGATTCCAATGGTCTGGGATCATGCGGAAGGGAATATTCTCGGCTCGAGTTCCGGATCTTGGCAGGTGCTCCTTAACAATGAGGTTCGAAATTTGACGGCGGATTCATTTAACTTTTCTAGGAATCATCCTGGTGTTGCTTCGCAGTTTGATGCGCAGTCTGATAATGGGATGCGCAATATCATTGTGAGTACTGACCCTCCCTACTATGACAACATCGGTTATGCAGATCTCTCGGATTTCTTCTATGTGTGGCTGCGTCAGTCGCTCAAGGGTACCTATCCGGAGCTCTTCAGCACCCTGCTCGTTCCCAAAGCGGAGGAGCTGGTGGCTACGCCCTATCGCGAGAACCGCGGTAAGGAGGGTGCGCGCAACTTCTTTGAGGAAGGTATGTTCCAGGCCTTCAGGCAGGTAAACCACTGCGCCTGCGACAAGGTACCTGTGACCATTTACTACGCCTTTAAGCAGAGCGAAACGGAGACACGAAATGCCGCCGGGGCTACGGCCTCTACCGGTTGGGAGACCATGCTTTCAGCCATCATTAGGGCAGGATTTGTCATTACGGGTACCTGGCCTATGCGCACCGAGATGGGTTCGAGGATGATTGCTTCCGGCACCAACGCCCTGGCATCCTCCATCGTCCTTGTCTGCCGCAAGCGTCCGGTCGATGCCCCCATGGTGACCCGTCGAGACTTCCTTGCCGCGCTCAAGCGTGAGCTGCGCCCCGCTCTCGACAAGCTCCGAACGAGCAACATTGCCCCGGTTGACCTGGCGCAGAGCGCCATCGGCCCGGGCATCGGGGTGTACTCGCGCTTCTCGAAGGTGCTCGAGGCGGACGGATCTGAGATGTCGGTGCGCTCCGCGCTGCAGATCATCAATCAGGAGCTTGACCTGTACTTCTCGGACCAGGACAGTGACCTCGACCGCGAGAGTCGCTTCTGCGTGGACCTCTACACCCAGTGCGCGTTCAACGAGATGCGCTTCGGCGAGGCGGACGTGCTTGCGCGCGCCAAGAACACCTCCATACCGGGGCTTGTCGAGCGCGGAGCGCTCAGCTCGAGCAAGGGGCAGGTTCGTCTGCTCACGCGGGATGAGCTGAAGGAGGTGCCCGAACCGGCTTTCTGCTGGCTCTTCACCCAGCAGCTCACGCGTGCGATGGAGACCGGAGGCGTGGAGGCGTGCGCACAGATGGTTCGCGACTTCAACAGTCCTGCCGAAAATACCAGAGTCCTCGCGTACCGTCTGTACACCGTCGCTGAGCGCAAGGGGTGGAATGCCGAGGCGTACGCATACAACTCGCTCGTGACGGCATGGCCCGAGATTCAGAGTCGAGCGGCACAGATGCCGGCTCAGGGCACGTTTGCTTTCAACGACGCGGGCCTATAGGGGGAAACGATGGATAACCACACGCTCATCACTAAGGGATTTGACGCTCTGCTCAAGGCGATCGTGCCCTTTGAAGTGCAGGAGCTTGTGAAGGCGTTTGGCCAGGACTGGTGGCAACTTGGCGTGTACGGAAAGCTATATGAGGATCAGCGCCGTGACTTGCCAGAGAGCGGCCAGCTCAAGGAACTGGCTGCATCGCTTGATATGGCCAAGGCACTGCTCCTCATAGAGATTAACTGGAACGAGGTCTTCCGAAAGGTCTTGCCGCGCGACTGCAAGAACTGGGCTATCGAGCTCAAGGGTACCCGCAACAAGTGGGCGCATCCGGGCATTGACGGCATCAGTGACAGCGACACGTGGCGTGCTCTCGATACGATGAGCCGTCTCTGTGGCCAGATCAATACCGAGGCGGAGGCACACATCAACGCGCTCCTGCGTCAGGCTCGTTACGGGAGCGAGCAGGGGTCGGTGGCAGCCACGAGCAACGCTCAGACGCCTGCGGCCAGGTCGAGGAAAGTTCCCGAGACCGTGTCGGTGACGGGGCTTCCCAGCTGGCGAGACGTCATGGAGCCGCATCAGGATGTGGCCGAGGGACGCTACCGCAATGCGGAATTCGCCGCCGATCTTGCGCAGGTGGCGCGCAACGAGGGGTCCCTTGAGTATCGTGATCCGGTCGAGTTCTTCGGGCGCACGTATGTGACCGAGGGCATGAAGGGGCTGCTCGTTCAGGCCCTTCGGCGTGTGGCTGGTCTCGATGGCGAGCCGGTCATTCAGCTCAAGACCGCGTTCGGTGGAGGTAAGACCCACAGCATGTTGGCGCTCTACCACATGCTGCGTAGCCGCACGCTCCTGAATCAGATTCCCAACGTTGCCCCCGTGCTCGATGCGGCAGGTCTCTCCGAGGTGCCCGAGGTGCACGTTGCCGTTATCGTGGGCACGGCGCTCAACCCCGCGAAGGCAAAGCGTCCGGCCGACATGTCGGGTATCACGGTGAATACCATTTGGGGCGAGATTGCCTATCAGCTCTCCAAATCTTCGGGCAAGCCGGAGCTCTACGAATACGTGCGCGAGGCTGACCGGCGCGGGGTTTCTCCCGGTTCCGAGGCACTTGCGGAGATGTTCGACGCTTGTGGGTGCGCGCTCGTGCTCGTGGATGAGCTCGTGGCTTACGCAAAAAAGCTCTTCGGGGTAGAAAAGCTGCCTGCCGGCACCTTCGATAACTTCATTACGTTCGTCCAGGAGCTTACCGAGGCAGCCCGCGCGAGCAAGAGGAGCATCGTGGTAGCGTCCATCCCCGAGAGCGACCGCGAGATTGGGGGCGAGAGCGGCCAGCGCGCCCTGGAGGCCATCGAGCATACCTTCGGGCGTATGGAGTCTATCTGGAAGCCCGTGAGCGCGAGCGAGGGCTTTGAGGTGGTGCGCCGTAGGCTGTTCCTGGACTGCAAGGACGTTGCCGCGCGGGACGCCGTGTGCAACGCCTTCTCTAAAATGTATGCCGCAAACTCTGTGGACTTTCCCGTTGACGCGCGGGAGCTGGAGTACCGTGACCGCATGGTGAGCTGCTATCCCATCCATCCGGAGGTGTTCGACCGCCTCTACGAGGACTGGGCGACCCTCGAGACCTTCCAGCGCACGCGCGGCGTCCTGCGCCTCATGGCCGCCGTCATCCACGAGCTTTGGATGTCGCACGACGAGAGCCCGATGATCATGCCGGGGTCGCTTCCGCTCGACGTGCCCAACGTGCGTGACGAGCTGACGCGCTATCTGGACGAGAACTGGAACGGCGTGGTTGACTCAGAGATTGACGGCAAGAGCTCGGTGCCGTACAAGAACGACCAGGCGAACTCGCGGTACGGGCGCGTTCTGGCCTCGCGTCGCGTTTCTCGCACCATCATGCTGGGATCGGCTCCCGACGTGAGCGGCCAGAACGCGCGCGGCATCGAGCGAACCCACATCCGTCTGGGCGTCGTGCAGCCAGGGGAGAACATCGCCGTCTTCAACGACGCGCTCAGCACGCTTCAGGCGTCATCGTCCTTCCTCTACAGCGATGGGAGCAGCAACCGGTACTGGTACGACACGCGTCCGACCCTGCGCAAGGTGATGGAGGACCGTGCCCAGCAGCTGAACCGTGCCGATGCGCTGTATGAGATTGAGCAGAGGCTGAAGGGTCTGCGGAAGACCGCGCCCTTCTCGGGCCTGCACGTGTGTCCTACGAACACGTTGGACGTGCCAGATGAGATGACGCTTCGTTTGGTGGTGCTCCCGCCGAGCGCACCGCATCGTGGTGGGTCGGAGGACTCCGCTGCCATCAAGCTGGCAGACGAGCTTCTCTCCATGCGGGGGACGACGCCCCGACGCTTCAAGAACATGCTGACGTTCGTGGCGTGCGACGGGGGTTCCGCCGGGGCGCTCGAGCAGGCGGCGCGCACATACCTGGCGTGGCGGAGCATCTCCGATGATCGCGAGCAGCTGAACTTGGACATGGCACAGCAGCGTGAGACGGAGCAGGGTGTGCGCCGTGCCGACCAGACGCTTTCGACGCGCATCCAAGAGGCGTATAGCTGGCTCATGGCGCCGCGTGTCGACCTGATCTCCGGTTCGATGGATATTGTTTGGGAGACTGATCGCATCGCTGGCGGCGGCGAGGACGTCGTGCACAAGGCCGCGAGCAAGCTCGTGTCCAACGAGGCCGCAATCACGCAGTGGGCTCCGGCGCTTCTTCGCATGGAACTTGACAAGGTGCTGTGGAAGGACAGGCGCGACATTCAGATCAAGCAGCTTTGGGAGTACCTGTGCACGTATTGCTACCTGCCGCGCCTTGCTGGCTACAGCGTGCTCGAGTCGGCGATTCTGCAGGGCCTGGGCCCGCGCGAGTACTTTGGCATCGCGGACGGCGTTGGTGAGGACCGCTATCTCAACCTTTCGTTTGGCGAGGCTCGAGCACAGGTGAACCAGAGCGACTTCCTCGTGAAGCCTGCCGTTGCGGAGGAGCAAATCGAACGTGAGGCTGGGAAAGGTGCGGCCGGCGGAAAGCCCTGGGGCGGAGGCGAGGGTGCTGAGGTGCCCGATTCGCCCGGGGGCCCGCTGGGCGGTGGGCCAGGCACCGCGGGAGGCGGCTCCGGTGGTGCCGGGCATGGTGGGGACGCGACGAGCGCGGGAGGTGTCCCTGCCCGGAACATGCCCACCTCGTTCACCATGAGCACCAAGCTGGACAACACGCGCGTGATTCTCAACGTGCGCACTATCGTGGAAGAGATCGTGTCCCAGCTTGAGCAGGTCGACGGTGCCGAGGTGGAGCTTACGCTTGAGGTGCGCTCACGAGCCGAGTCCGGCATTCCCGTACCCACGCAGCGTGCGGTGTCCGAGAACTGCAACACCTTGCATATCAGCGACTATCGCTTTGACGGGTAGCGTCCGGAGGCTTGCGGTGGAGTCGCTTCCGTCGAGCAAGGGCTTTGGTTCTGGGCTAAGACACTTGCTGGGTTCGCTGCTATGTCTGGAGGTAAGCCATGGCTGTGTACATTCGCAAGCAGCCTCTGGTTGGAGAGGACGGTTGCGCTGCCGCCCGAAGGGCTCAGTCTGATACTGCCGCCACTTCGATAAGGCGAATCTCGCCCGATCCCGTTGTGTTTGATGACAACAGGTACATGCTAATCGTAAGCGAAGCCGCCGACGCTTGTCGCAGGAGGGGGCATCCCGTCGAACGGGTAACTGGCGTCTTGGTCTCGTTGGGCGGGAAGCCCGTGCGTCTGCCGGTCGACTATTGTCAGAGATGCAAGAAGTACTTCGTCAGCGCGAAGGCGTTCGCGGCCCGTCGCGAAGCTCACGGTCCACTGTTGGGCAGGTACAAGTTCCCCCGGACTGGGGGCGCGCAGGAAGGAAGATTCAGCTCGCTGGCGGAAGAGTCTGTGCTCAAGCGGTATGGCTACACCGTGAGCAGGACGGACGACCTCAAGATGGGTCAGCGTAGGCTCATTCTGGCAAGTCTCATGGATCGTGGGGTTGTCAGCAAGATGCAGATTGAGAGATATTTAGAGTTTGATATATCAAACGCGCGAAAGCGCTCTGATCGAAAAAGGGCGGTCGAGCGGTGGTCAAGTGACCTGGAGTGGGTGAGGAGCTACTCAATCGACCCGAAGCGGCGCTTTCTAGTTGACACTTATAGGGCGTTTAGGCTCTAGAGCTTCATTCAGGAATACGAATCGAGATTCCTCGCGCTCGTCTCGCCAGAGCTATACCGCAGCTCAGTCAGTGTCGCTTGGGTTTGACTCCTCGGCGGTGTGGGACCGCATACTGATGGATTCAAAATTGGCAGTCTTACTCTGCCAATTTTGATAATATTGGCAGAGTAAGACTGCCAATATGGAGGTCCTCCATGAACGAGATCATCGCTGCCACGCTCCGGGACTTCTCGCTCGACGCGTACAGGCCCATAATCCCCCGCGAGCTCGACCTTGGGGAACCGTTGGTGCCTCGTGCCGGCAACCTGGTCAAGGTCGTCATTGGAATGCGGCGCAGCGGAAAGTCCTATCGGCTGTTCCAGGAGATGGACCGCCTGCTCTCATCCGGCGTGCCCTCGGAGCGCATCTGCTACTTCGACTTCGACGATGACCGTCTCAAGCCCATCACCCCTGCGACGGGGGACACGGTGCTCGAGGCCTTCTACGCCATCAACCCGTCGGCGCTCTCGGAGGGCGCCTATCTCTTCTTTGACGAGCTCCAGGAGATGTCTGACTGGGGTGCGTGGCTCAGGCGCATCGTCGCGACCCGAAGGGCAACCATCTACGTGAGTGGATCCTCGTCAAAGATGCTCTCGACGGAGATCGCGACGGAGTTTCGCGGTCGTGCCCTCGACTTCGAGCTCCTGCCCTTCTCGTTTAGAGAATATGTCCTTGCGAAGGGCATTCCGGGGGTCGATGCCGTCGCGCGCTCCACTGAGGAGACGATGCTGCTTGAGGGGGCGTTCCGGACGTACCTCCAGGACGGCGGCTTTCCGGCGACGCTCGACCTGCCGGCGACCCAGTCGGTCGCCCTGCTGCAGTCCTACGTCCAGCGTGTCGTGGCCCGCGACGTCATCGAGCGCCATAACGTGAGGCAGCCACGGGTGGCCGCGCTCTTCGCGCAGCGCCTCCTTGGGCTCAACGCACGGCAGCTGTCCCTGCGCAGGGCCACCAGCGACCTCAAGGCAGCGGGGCTGTCTACCACCAAGGAGACGCTCGGGGACCTCCTTGCGTACTATCAGGAGGCATATCTCGTCTTTACCGTTCGCGAGCTCTCCTTCTCGCTTTCCGAGTCGACTACGAGCCAGCCCAAGCTCTACGCGATCGACCCGGGACTTGCCCTTGCGGGTGGGACGGCTCACGCGGTCGACGAGGGTCAGAGGCTCGAGGACATCGTGTACCTCGAGCTTCGCAGGCGAATGCCGGGGATGCGCCGTGAGGCGATCTCGTCTCTGCGCACAAAGGGACATGGCTACGAGGTCGACTTTGTCGTTGGCGACGCGCTCTCGGGTGAGCTCTACGACCTTTACCAGGTGTGCGCTAACGTCGACCAGGGTGGTACGTACGAGCGCGAGGTCCGCGCGCTCTGGGAGGCCCTCGCGGAGAGCCGCCGCGAGGAGGCCACGCTCATTGTGGGCAGGGGTCCCGATGCGGTGCTCGAGAAGGACGGAGGGCGCATCGTCCAGGTGCCGGCGTGGAAGTGGCTGCTGAACGGCGCCGCCGCGTAGCGTTGTATTTCTCGCCGGGCGCTCTGCCACGCGATCGAGTCAGCCGTCAAGCCCGAGGAGCGTCCCGATGCGGGTGTAGGGCACCATGTCGCCCCGGGGCGTGTGCGCCTCGGCCTCCCCACCGTACACGACGGCCTGCTGCCGGACGTCCAGGGAGAGCTCGTCCCGCGCAATCTTGTTGAGGACGTCGAAGTAGCGCGACTGGTACGTGGTGGAGGACTTGCACTCCACGGCTCGCACGACGCTCGTGCCCCGCTCCACGAGGACGTCGATCTCTCGTTTGCGGCCGTCGCGCCAGAAGGTGAGCTGGGGGTCTCGCTTGCGCGCGTAGCCGCGCTTCTTGAGTTCGGAGATGACGGCGCACTCGAAGAGGGGGCCCTTGAGGGGGCTTCCGGACAGCTCCTCGCTGCTGGAGATGCCCATGAGGTGGGCGGCGAGGCCCGTGTCACAGAAGTACAGCTTCGGGGACTTTACGAGTCTCTTGGTTGGGCTGGCACAGTGAGGGCGCAGGAGGAACACCAGATGGCTTGCCTCCAGGATTGACAGCCACTCCTTTGCCGTGTTGGGCGAGATGCCGCAATCTGACGCAAGCGAGGAGACGTTGAGGAGCTGACCTACCCTGAGGGCGCAGAGCTTCAGAAACGTCTGGAAGGCGGAGAGGTTGCGAACGCCGAGCTCCGCCCGAACGTCGCGCTCAAGGTAGGTGCTCACATAGTCGGGGAAAAAGTCGAGCGGGTCGATTCCGTCCGCGACGAGTCGGGGGTAGCCGCCTTGGTACAGCCAGTCGAACAGGCCCTCCGGCTCCTGGCCGGCCTCCGAGAGCTCGTGGTGGGAGAGGGGGAGCAGCGTGAAGAGGGCCACCCGCCCGGCGAGCGACTGGCCGATTGACTTCATGAGCAGGAAGTTCTGTGATCCCGTGATGACGAACTGTCCGGGCTGGCGCGTCTCGTCGACGATGCCCTGGAGGTACGAGAAGAGTTCGGGCGTGCGCTGTGCTTCGTCGAAGATGATGTGGGAGGCGTGCCGGGAGAGGAAGAGCCGGGGGTCGTCCTCAAACTCGCTGCGGACGTCCGGGTCCTCCATGGAGAGGTACTCGTAGTCCGCAAACGCGCTGCGCACGAGCGTGGTCTTGCCTCCCTGGCGCGGTCCGGTGACGGAGAGGATGGGATATTTACCGGCAAGTTCGTGCAGTTTAGAGTGCATTTCTCGGTCGATCATCGCATCCTCCCAAGTCGCACTGACTGATTTGCGCAGTTTCTATTGATAGTTTAACACAGACTCCACTGATGAATTAGCGCGCTTTTTACTGACGGATTAGCACAAGTTCTACTGACGAATCGTCGCAAAGGTAGGCGCTCGGCGCATTGGCGGGGGCACGGCCCCTGGTGCATCGTCCTTCTTGACTCGGCAGTATCTGAAATTGGCAGAGTTGGGCTGCCAATTTTGGGAAAAATGGCAGAGCTGGGCTGCCAGATGCATGGGAGGGCGCCGACGGGTCTTGGCCGCGGCCCCCCGCCCCCTCGGCAGCGTCAGATGTGTATACGCGACAGCCTCCGTCCCTCTTGCCCCACCACCCCCGAGGTTTCCGAATGCTTTCCGCACGCGCGCCGCGCACGTCCCCGTAGTACAATCGCCACGCGCGCGACGCTGCGCTGTCTACGCCACGTCGCCGCTCTCCGTCAGTCGCCGCCCGTACGACACGGGGCGGCAGGGAAGAAAGGCACGTTGCCCATGGACAACCACACCATGCACACCCACACCTGCGGCGAGCTGCGCCGCGACCACATCGGCCAGACGGTCACGCTGACCGGCTGGGTCTGGCACCGCCGCGACCACGGCGGCCTGATCTTCGTCGACCTGCGCGACCGCGACGGCGTGACGCAGGTCTCCTTTGACCCGGAGCACTCCGGCGGCGACGCCTTCCACGCGGCCGAGACCATCCGCTCCGAGTGGCCCATCAAGGTCACCGGCGTCGTGCGGGAGCGCCCCGAGGGCATGGAGAACCCCAAGCTCGCCACCGGCGAGATCGAGGTCCTCATCGACCACATCGACGTCCTCAACTCCTCCAAGACGCCGCCCTTCCAGATCGAGGACCACGTGGACACCGCCGAGGACGTCCGCCTGCGCTACCGCTACCTCGACCTGCGCCGCCCGTGCATGATGGCCAACCTGAAGCTCCGCTCCGACTTCACCTTCGCCCTGCGCGAGGCGCTGCACGGCCGCGACTTCATGGAGGTCGAGACCCCGGCCCTCTTCAAGTCCACCCCGGAGGGTGCGCGCGACTTCCTCGTGCCGAGCCGCACCCAGCCCGGCCACTTCTACGCGCTGCCGCAGTCCCCGCAGCTGCTCAAGCAGCTGCTCATGGTGGGCGGCGTCGAGCGCTACTACCAGGTCGCCAAGTGCTTCCGCGACGAGGACCTGCGCGCCGACCGCCAGCCCGAGTTCACGCAGGTGGACATCGAGATGAGCTTCGTGGAGCAGGACGACGTCATGTCCGAGCTCGAGGACGTGCTCGCCGACGCCTTCGGTCGCATGGGCGTCGAGATGCCCCGCCCGCTGCGTCGCCTGGACTACTGGGACGCCATGGACACCTACGGCTCCGACAAGCCCGACACCCGCATCGGCATGGAGCTCCACGACGTGACCGAGATCTTCTCGGCCTCCAAGTTCAAGCTCTTCGCGAGCGCGGCGGCCACCGAGGGCCAGTACGTGAAGGCCATCAACGCCAAGGGCGCCGGCGCCTGGCCGCGCGCGCAGATCGACAAGCTGGCGAACGTCGCCGCAGAGTTCGGCGCCAAGGGCCTCGCCTGGATCGCCTTCCGCGAGGACGGCTCCGTCAACAGCCCCATCGTCAAGTTCTTCAGCGACGAGGAGATGGCGGCGCTGCGCGAGGAGATGGGCGTCGAGCTGGGCGACCTCGTGATGTTTGCCGTCGCCGACCGCAAGGGGGCCGACGAGATCCTGGGCGGCATGCGCCTGCACATGGCGAGCGCCCTGAACGTCCCGCGCGAGGGCCACGACTTCCTCTGGGTCGTGAACTTCCCGCTCTTCCACTGGGATGACGAGGCCAAGCGCTACGAGGCCGAGCACCAGCCGTTCACCCTGCCCACCGAGCTCGACGTCGAGAAGATCAAGGCCGACCCGCTCTCGATCGGGTCCGCCACCTACGACTTCGTCATGGACGGCTGCGAGGCGGGCGGCGGCGGCATGCGAATCCACAACGCCCAGATGCAGATGGACATGCTCGAGCTCATGGGCTTCTCCGAGGAGCGCGCCCGCGAGCAGTTCGGCTTCCTCATGGACGCGCTCGAGTACGGCGCGCCCCCGATGGGCGGCTTCGCGCTCGGCCTCGACCGCGTGTGCATGCTGCTCGCCGGTGAGGACTCCATCCGCGACGTCATGGCGTTCCCCAAGACGTCAAGCGGCTCCGACCTCATGTCCAACGCCCCGAGCGAGGTCTCGGGCGCGCAGCTCAAGGAGGTCGGCCTGCGCCTGCTCTAGCGCGCGCCGGCGAGAAGAACGTCCATGTCCGGGCCCGTCCCCGCACCGTCGCGGGGGCGGGTCCGTTCTTCTCGCCGCGCCCTAACGTAGGAGCTTGGCGACACATTTTCGGGCCAAAGTGTCGTTTTGCTCCTACGTTGCGGGTCTGTAGGAGCTTGGCGACACTTTTTTGGTTCAAAGTGTCGTTTTGCTCCTACGGGTTGTGCAGGGAGGGCTGCGGCGGCGGGGCGGGTCCGCTCTTGGCGCGTACCGCTTGACACGTCAACGGCTCGGTGTATTCTTGCCCTGACAACAGTTGATGCATCAAGGAGTTTTCATGACAGAGAAGGACGAGGGCGCCGTCGGCCGCGCGCTGAGCGACCCGCACATGCGCCTCATGCGCGCCTACGCCGCGCAGTGCGGCTACCTCCGCCCGCGCGCGGCGGAGCTGGGCATCGGCCAGGGCCAGCCCAAGATCCTCGTGTTCGTGGCGGCGCACGGGCCCGTGTCGCAGCGCGAGATAGCCGACTTCTTCGAGCTCGACCCGGCGGCGGTCTCCCGGTCGCTCGACGCGCTCGAGCGCGCCGGCCTCGTGGCCTGCGCGCCGGGTCGCGACAGGCGCTCCAAGTCCGTGACCGTCACGGGGCGCGGCTTGGAGACTGCGCGGGCGTGGGAGCTCGTGTGCGACGAGGAGCGGGAGGCCATGCTCGCCGGCTTTGCGCCCGAGGAGCGCGAGGCCTTCATGGGCTATCTCGAGCGAGCCCGCGCGAACCTGCGCTCCGCCGCGGCGCGCGAGCGCGCGGAGGGGGGCGAGCGCTGATGGACGGCGTGCGCCTCATCGCCCGCCACCTGGGCGGCTACCGCCGCGACTTTTTGCTCGCCGTGGCCTGCGTGGCCCTGGAGACCTCGCTCGAGATCGTGATTCCGGTGCTCATGGCATGGGTCGTCGACGAGGGCATCATGGCGTCGAGCCTGGAGACGGTGGTCACCGGCGGCGCCCTGATGCTCGCGTGCGCGCTCGTCTCGCTGGGGCTCGGGCTTCTCTACGCGCGCTTCTCGGCCCGCGCCGCCATGGGGCTCGGCGCCAACCTGCGCGACGCCGAGTACGCGCACCTGCAGGGGTTCTCGTTCGCGAACCTCGACGACTTCGAGAGCTCCTCGCTCGTCACGCGCCTCACCACCGACGTCACCGTGATCCAGAACGCGCTCGTCTCGGGCACGCGACCCCTCGTGCGCGGACCCGTCATCCTGGTGATGGGCCTCGTCTGCGCCGCCTTCATGTCCGCCGAGCTCGCGGTGGTCTTCTTCGTGGTCCTGCCGGTGCTCGCCGTCGCCACGTTCTCCGTGGTGAGGCGCGTCGGCCCGCTCTACCGCGTCCTCCAGGGCGTGATGGACCAGCTCAACGACGCGCTCCAGGAGGACCTCGCCGCCATCCGCGTGATCAAGGCGTACGTTCGCGAGGGGCACGTCGCCGACCGCTTCGCGCGCGTCAACGGCCTGCTCGCCTCCACGGGGGCGCGCACCTTCCGCACCGCCGTGCTCAACGTGCCGATCTTCCAGGCGACGATGTACGTCACCTGCGTGGGGATCCTCTGGTTCGGCGGGCAGATGATCATGGCGGGGTCGCTCACCGTGGGCACCTTCACCGGCTTCATGAGCTACGTGCTGCAGATCGTGAACTCGCTCATGATGATCTCCAACGTCTTCCTGCTGCTCGCCCGCGCCGTCACGAGCGTGGAGCGCGTGAGCGAGGTCCTCGACGAGCGTCCCACGATCCTCTCGCCCGAGGGGGCGGTGCGCGAGGTCCCGGACGGCTCGGTGGTCTTCGACCACGTGAGCTTCAAGTACGCGCAGGACGCGGAGAGGAACGTGCTGGAGGACGTGTGCCTGCGCCTCGAGCCGGGCTCGACGGTGGGGGTGCTCGGCGGGACGGGCTCGGGCAAGACCACGCTCGTGCAGCTCGTGGCGCGACTGTACGACGCGAGCTCGGGCAGCGTCTCCGTGGGCGGGCACGACGTGCGCGACTACGACCTCGCCGCCCTGCGCGACGCCGTGGGGGTGGTCCTGCAGAAGAACGTGCTCTTCTCGGGCACGGTGCGCGAGAACCTCGCCTGGGGCGACGCGGGCGCGACCGACGAGCAGATGCTCGAGGCGTGCCGGCTCGCGTGCGCCGACGAGTTCCTGGACCGCATCGGCGGGCTCGACGGCGACCTCGGCCAGGGCGGCGCGGGCGTCTCGGGCGGTCAGAAGCAGCGCCTCTGCATCGCGAGGACCCTGCTCAAGCACCCGCGCGTCCTCATCTTCGACGACTCGACGAGCGCCGTCGACATGGCGACCGACGCCGCGATCCGCGCCAACCTCGCGACGCTCACCGACGTGACGAAGATCGTCATCGCGCAGCGCGTGGCCTCGGTCATGGACGCCGACAAGATCGTGGTGCTGGACGAGGGGCGGGTGCACGCGCAGGGCACCCACGAGGAACTTCTCGCCAGCGACCCCATCTACCAGGAGATATACGAGTCCCAGATTGGCTCTGGGATCAGCGGGGAGGTGGCATAGATGCCCTCGCGCCAGTCTGCCGCGCCCGCGCGGCCCAAGAACCTGCTCTCGACGCTGCGGAGCCTGCTCGCCTACATGAGCCACGCCCGCTGGATGCTGCTCGTGGTGGCGGTGCTCGTGACCGTGGCCGGGCTCGCCAACCTGCTCGGCACGTACATGATCAAGCCCATCGTGAACGCGGTGGGGGAGGGCGACTACGAGGCCTTCGTCCGCGGCGTGGCCGCGACCGCCTTGATCTATGCCCTTGGCGTGGCCAGCGCGGCGGGCTACACGCAGACCATGGTGCGCGCGGCGCAGAAGGTGGTCTTCGACATCCGCCGCGACCTCTTCGCGCACATCGAGCGGCTGCCGCTCTCCTTCTTTGACCGCGCGCGCCACGGCGACGTGATGAGCTACTTCACCAACGACGTGGACACGGTCTCCGAGGCGCTCAACAACAGCTTTGCCAACCTCGTCCAGGCGGCGGTGCAGATTGTGGGCACGCTCACGCTGCTCTTCGTGCTCGACTGGCGCCTCACGCTCATCACCGTTGCCTGCGACCTCGCGATCGCGCTCTATGTGCGCTTCTCGGGCGGGCGCAGCCGGAGATACTTCACGCGCCAGCAGGCGGAGCTCGGCGGGCTCGACGGCTACGTGGAGGAGATGATATCGGGCCAGAAGGTCGTGAAGGTCTTCAACCACGAGGCGGCCAACCTCGTGCGCTTCCGCGAGCTCAACGAGCGCCTGCGCGAGGCGGGGACCTCCGCGCAGGCCTACGCCTCGACGATGGTGCCCGTCACCGTGTGCGTGGGCTACGTCAACTACGCCATCGTGACCATCGCGGGCGCGCTGCTCGCCCTGGGCGGGACGATGGACGTGGGGTCGCTCGCGAGCTACCTCGTCTTTGTGCGACAGGCCGTGGCGCCGATCAACCAGTTCACGCAGCAGGGCAACTTCCTGCTCACGGCGCTTGCCGGCGCGGAGCGCATCTTCGCCGTGATGGAGCTCGCACCTGAGGTGGACGAGGGGGAGGTGCGCCTGGTGCATGCGAGCGACGTGGAGGCCGCGCGCGTCGCCGCGGGCGCGGCGGGGTGGGCGTGGCAGATCTGCGGGGAGCACGTCCCGCTCCAGGGAGACGTGCGCTTCTACGACGTCGACTTTGGCTACGACGAGGGGCAGACGGTCCTCAAGGACCTCACGCTCTACGCCAAGCCGGGCCAGAAGATCGCCTTCGTCGGATCGACCGGCGCGGGCAAGACCACGATCACCAACCTCATCAACCGCTTCTACGAGACGCGCTCCGGCGTGATCACCTACGACGGCATCGACGTGCGCGACATAGAGAAGGCGTCGCTGCGCCGCTCGCTCGGCATCGTGCTGCAGGACACGCACCTCTTCGCGGGCAGCATCGCGGACAACATCCGCTTCGGCAAGCTCGACGCGACGGACGAGGAGGTCCGCGCGGCGGCGCGCGTGGCCAACGCGGACGGCTTCATCCGGCGCCTGCCGCGGGGGTACGACACGCCCGTGGTGGCCGACGGCGCGAACCTCTCCCAGGGGCAGCGGCAGCTGCTCGCCATCGCGCGCGCCGCGGTGGCCGACCCGCCGGTGCTGATCCTGGACGAGGCGACGTCGAGCATCGACACGCGCACCGAGGCGCTCATCCAGCGCGGCATGGACGCGCTCATGGCGGGGCGCACGGTCTTCGTGATCGCGCACCGACTGAGCACGGTGCGCAACGCCGACGCGATCATGGTGCTCGAGCACGGGAGGATCGTGGAGCGCGGGACGCACGAGGAGCTGCTGGCCCAGCGCGGGGAGTACTGGCAGCTCTGGACCGGCGCGAAGGAGCTCGACTAGGGGCGGGGCCGCGGCGCGAGTGTCGCGGCGCGAGTGCCGCGGCGCCGGCGTCCCCCTTTCTGACGCGCCTCATCGGGTACAGTGGTTGGCGGACATCGCACGACGACGATTGGGGGAGACGTGGCCGAGCTTCTCGCCGTGGCCCTGGGAGGCGCTGCGGGCAGCGTCCTGCGCTGGGGCATCGGGGCGGCGCTGTCGTCCGCGCTGCCCGGCCTGCCCGCGGGGACCCTCGTGGCAAACGTGGTCGCGGGGCTGGTGATCGGCCTGGTGACGGGCGCGAACTCGGTCGCGCCGCTGCCGGAGCCCGTGCGCCTCCTCCTCACGGTGGGGCTCTGCGGCGGCCTCTCGACCTTCTCGACCTTCTCGAACGAGACGTTCCAGCTGATCGAGGCGGGACAGGTCGCGTCCGCTGCGACGAACGTGCTGGTGAACGTGGCCACGTGCCTCGTGGCCGTGTGGGCGGGCACGCGCGCCGGCGCGGCGCTCGCGGCGTGAGGGGAGCGGACATGGCAAAGCAGGTCTGGCAGGGCGGCAACATGCTCTACCCGCTGCCGGCGGTTATGGTGAGCTGCGCGAACGAGGCCGGCGAGAAGGACATCGTGACCGTGGCGTGGGCCGGGACGGTGTGCACCAACCCGCCGATGCTCTCGATCTCGCTGCGACCGGAGCGCCACAGCTACCACATCGTCCGCGAGTCGGGCGAGTTCGTCGTGAACCTCGTGACCGCGCGGCTCCAGCGCGCCTGCGACTGGTGCGGGGTGCGCTCGGGGCGCGACTACGACAAGTGGGAGGAGTGCCGCCTCACCCCCGCGCCCGCCGCGACCCTCGAGCTGGCGCCCGCGATCGAGCAGTCGCCGGTGAGCGTCGAGTGCCGGGTGCGCGACGTGCTCGAGCTCGGGAGCCACCACATGTTCCTCGCCGACGTGACCGCGGTGCAGGTGGAGGAGTCCCTGCTCGACGAGCGCGGCAGGCTCGACCTCGCCCGCGCGGGCCTCACCGCCTACAGCCACGGCGAGTACTTCGAGCTGGGTCGGCGCCTGGGGACGTTTGGCTACTCGGTGCGCAAGCGCGCGGCGAGGGGTCGCCGTCGCTGAGGTGCGCGCGTTCGGAGTACGTGCGGGTTCTGGACGGAATCCGGTCCCAGACCGACCGCAACCCGCACGTGTCCGGAGTACGTGCGGGTTCTGGTCGAAATCCAACCAGAAACCGTCCGCAACCCGCACGTGTTTGAAGTACGTGCAGGTTCTGGTCGGAATCCTGCCCCAGACCGACCGCAACCCGCACGTGTTTGAAGAACGTGCGGGTTCTGGACGGAATCCTGCCCCAGACCGACCGCAACCCGCACGAGTCCGAGGTACGTGCGGGTTATGGTCGAAATCCAACCAGAAACCGTCCGCAGCCCGCACGTGGCAACGGGACCCGCACGCGGCAGCGGGCCCGCACGCGCTAGTAGCCGCGGCTCATGCGCCGCCTGATGGCCGCGTACTCCATGACCAGCAGCGTGAGCAGGATCGCCATGGAGACGAGCGCCCCCACCACCGCGCCGGAGAGCCCGGCGAAGTTCACCAGCAGCAGCGAGACGGGCACCGAGAACGCGAACGCGATGAGGTAGAGGCGCGAGACCTCCCCCTGGGCGCGCAGCACCGTGACGATCTGGTAGAGGAAGTCGATGCACGCGCAGACGCCGCCGGTGGCGACCATCACGTAGACGAGCCCCCGGAACTGCTCGAAGTCGAGCCCGTACATGAGCCCCATGAGCGGGATGCCCACCGTTCCCATCACGAGCGCCATCCCCGCCGTGATGAGCGCGATGACGCCCACCATCGCGAGGACCAGAAGGTCGAAGCGGCGGTGCTTCTCGGGGTCGTCCCAGATGCGCGCCAGGCGCACGAGCTGCGGCTTGTAGATGAAGCCCGCCATCATGAGGATCGAGTGCGCGGGGAAGTACATGGCGTTGTAGTAGAGCTGGTTGTCGTAGGAGAGGGCGCCCTCCATCGCGAACTTGGGCACCGAGTCGATGAGGTTGTAGAGGAAGAGCGCCAGGAAGAGCGGGAAGCACTCGACGAAGAGCTCCCTCACGCCGCGGACGCTCGCCGGCAGGCTCCGCTCGGTCTCGAAGTAGGCGAGCGGCACCGTGAGCAGCACGAGCGACGCCACGCCGCCCGCCGCCATGGCGAGGCTCGCCGCGGGGAGGCTCCGCGTGAGGAACAGTATGACGGAGAAGGCGACGAGCCCCAGCACGCAGCGCGCCGCCTGCGAGAGCCCGGCGAGGTAGAGCTTGTCCTTCTGCTGGAGGCGCCCCTCGTAGACGTCGGCGAGGCCGTCGACGGCGCGAAACACCAGCACGCCCATGCAGATCGCGAACATGGTGGCGTCGTAGCCGCGCACCTGGCACCACAGCCACCCCACCACGAGCATCGCCGCGCACGTGATGAAGCGGTTGACCTGGTAGTCGAGGAACGAGCGCATGTCGTCGAGGTCCGAGACCTGGTAGGTGCGCACGCCGTAGTTCGCCAGGAACAGCAGCAGCGTCCCCACGGTGAAGGCCATGGAGAACAGGCCCGCCTGCTCCGCGCCCACGAGCCACGTGGCGACCATCGTGAGCGCGGGGAAGAGCATGCCCCACGCCGCCTGCCCGATGGTGTTGCACACGTAGTCGCGCTTGGTCTGGTGCGCGAGGTACTGCTCCGTCTGCTCGGAGAACGTCCCGCCGAAGACCGCCGAGATGAGGCGGTTCCACCAGCCGTTCACCACGCGGGCGAGAAACCCCGGCTGCCGCGCGGGCCGCTCCGCCCGCGCGCGGCGCCGGGACTTGGTAACCACGCCGTAGCGCGGGGTCCTCGACGTCTGGTTCGCGGCTCGGACGGGGGTTGCCTCGCGCCGGCGCACGAGGCGTCCGAGGGGATTGTTCGGCATGTGCGCTCGCGCTCCTCTCTGGGTCCGGCAGACCCGCTCGCTCGCACCCGATTGTAGCCGTCCGCGGCGTCGGGTCGGGGCGCGCGGGCGCGCGTGCGTGAATAGTGCGTTTCTCGCTCGTGGGGTCTTGGCCGATCGCGCCATCACAAGGTATTGTCATAGAAGCGACCGCCCAACCGTCAGAGGAGCAACGTTGGCCGAGAAGAACCTCATCTCCGGAAGCGATTCCGCTATTATTCCCGCCCTTAACGTTCCCGAGAGCATCGCGGAGCACATGGAGCTGTTCCTGCGCCTCGTGCGCAAGGTGCTCGAGGAGTTTGACCCGGGCCTGCGCTCCACCTTCGACGTCCTTCTCGCCGACGCGATCCGGGCCAACGCCGACGAGGCCGCGGAGACCGAGGACGAGCGAGCCGCGTTTGCCGAGCTCGAGCGCATCATCGACGGCCTCGACGAGCGGTCGACGACGCTCGTGATGCGCGCCTTCGTGGCCTATTTCCACCTCGCCAACATCTGCGAGGAGAACTACCGCGTCGGCTCGCTGCGCGCGCGGGAGAGCACGGTGGACACCTCCGAGCGCGAGGACCCGATCAACGACCTCACCGTCGCGTACCGCCAGCTCGTCGACGAGTGCGGCCGCGGCCGCGCCATCGCGCTGCTGCAGCGGCTGGAGTTTCGCCCGGTCTTCACCGCGCACCCCACCGAGGCGCGCCGCAAGGCGGTCGAGGGCAAGATCCGCCGCATCGCGGGGCTGCTCGAGCAGCGCGCGGGCCTGGCGGGCGCGGCGCTGGCCGAGAACGAGCGCCGCCTCCTGCAGGAGATCGACGCGCTCTTCCGCACCTCTCCCATCGCGCACAAGAAGCCCACGCCCGTCGAGGAGGCCGACACCATCGTCGACATCTTCGACAACACCCTCTTCGACATGGTGCCGGACGTCTACCGGCGCTTCGACGACTGGGAGCTCGGCGAGAAGGCCGGCACCGTCCAGCCCGTGTGCCCGGCGTTCTTCCACCCCGGCAGCTGGATCGGGTCGGACCGCGACGGCAACCCCAACGTCACCGCGCGCGTGAGCCGGCAGGTCGCTGAGAAGTTCCGCAGCCACGTGCTGGGGCGCCTCGCGGACGCGACGCAGACGGTGGGGCGCAACCTCACGCTCGACGCGGTGTCGACGCCCCCCTCCGACCAGCTCGTGAACCTCTGGAACCACCAGGTGGAGATGAGCGAGGCGCTCACCGCCCGCGCGCTCGGCATCTCCGCGAGCGAGCTGCACCGCGCCGCCATGCTCGTGATGGCCGAGCGCCTGCGCGCCACCGTCGAGCGCACCGCGGACGTCATGTACGCCTGCGCGGAGGACTTCATCGCCGACCTGCGCGTCGTGCAGTCCTCGCTCGCGCGCTCCGGTGCCGTGCGCGCGGCCTACGGGCCGGTGCAGCGCCTCATCTGGCAGGCGCAGACCTTCGGCTTCCACCTCGTCGAGATGGAGTTCCGCCAGCACTCGCTCGTGCACAGCCGCGCGCTCGCGGACATCGAGGAGCACGGCCGCTGGGGCGAGCGCGGCGAGCTGGCGCCCATGACGCGCGAGGTGCTCGACACGTTCCGCGCCATCGCCCAGATCCAGCGGCGCAACGGCGTGGACGCGGCGCGACGCTACATCATCTCCTTCACCAAGTCGGCCGAGGACGTGGCCAACGTCTACCGCCTGGCGCACCTCGCCTTCGCCCACGAGGCGGACGTGCCCGTGCTCGACGTGGTGCCGCTGTTCGAGCAGGTCGAGGACCTCGAGAACGCGGTCGGGACGCTCGACGCC
This sequence comes from Thermophilibacter mediterraneus, assembly GCF_900119385.1. Lineage (GTDB taxonomy): Bacteria > Actinomycetota > Coriobacteriia > Coriobacteriales > Atopobiaceae > Thermophilibacter > Thermophilibacter mediterraneus. The sequence goes on along the minus strand of NZ_FPKO01000008.1, from coordinate 507,132 downwards.
ATGATCTCGCTGCCCGAGGTCCAGCGCAGGCTCGACCAGACGGGGCGCCGCCTCGAGGTCATGCTCGGCTACTCCGACTCGTCCAAGGACGCCGGCCCGACCTCCGCCACGCTCGTGCTGCACGCCACGCAGTGCGCGATCGCGCGCTGGGCGGAGCAGAACAGCATCGACCTCGTGCTCATGCACGGCCGCGGCGGCGCGGTGGGGCGCGGGGGCGGCCCGGCCAACCGCGCGGTGCTCTCGCAGCCCAAGGGCTCGGTCAACTGCTGCTTCAAGCTCACGGAGCAGGGCGAGGTCATCTTCGCGCGCTACGGCGACCCCACGCTGGCGCGCCGCCACGTCGAGTCCGTCGCGGGCGCCACGCTGCTGCAGTCCGCCCCCTCCATCGAGTGGGTGAACACCGAGACGACCGAGAAGTACGCGGGGCTCGCGGCGTCCCTCGACGCCGCCTCGCGCGAGCGCTACCTCGACCTGCTGCACGCCGAGGGATTCGCGGAGTGGTTCTCGCGCTGCACGCCGCTCGCCGAGATCGGCCTCATGCCCATCGGAAGCCGCCCGGCGAAGCGCGGGCTGGGCGCCAAGTCCCTCGACGACCTGCGCACGATCCCGTGGATCTTCTCGTGGAGCCAGGCGCGCATCAACCTCGCCGCCTGGTACGGCCTCGGAACCGCCTGCGAGCGCGTCGGCGACCTCGACCTGCTGCGCCGCGCGTACGCGGAGTGGCCGCTGTTCACCACGTTCGTCGACAACGTCGAGATGTCCCTCTCGAAGGTCGACGAGCGCATCGCGCGGCTGTACCTCTCGCTGGGCGACCGCGACGACCTCGCCGCCAAGGTCCTCGAGGAGATGGAGCTCACGCGCCGCTGGGTGCTCGCCATCGTGGACGACGAGTGGCCGCTGCAGCGCCGCCGCGTGCTCGGGCCGGTCATCCGGATGCGCCTCCCGTTCGTGAACGTGCTCTCCGTGACGCAGGCGCTCGCGCTGCGGAGGCTGAGGACCGAGGGCGAGGCGCTCGCGCCGGAGGAGCGGGAGCGGTTCATCTACCTGATCCTGTGCACCGTCTCCGGCGTGGCCGCCGGCCTCCAGAACACCGGCTGACGGGCGCGGCGGGGGAGCCCGCGCCCCCCGCGTCGCCGTCCCGCGCGAGCCGCCTCCTCGAAACGGAGCCGCTGACGAAAAACGACCCCCTCGGGGGGCGCGTTTCGTCAACGGCCCCGTTTCGCTGACGGTCCCGCGGCTGCCCGACCTCCCATGCGCCCCGGCGGCAAAAAAGTCACCATCGTGTAACTCAATCGGCCGACGGCCCTTGCGCTCGTCTGAGTTAGGGCTATATTACTTGTGTCGAGTTCGCGTAGGATAACTTGTGAGGAGGGGACATGGCATCAGTCGCCCAGCTCCCGCTGGCCATGGTGGGCCCGGACGAGTCTGCCCGCGTTGCGCACGTGCGCGGCGACGCCGACCTTCGACAGCACCTCGCCGAGCTCGGCTTTGTTGAGGGTGCAGAGGTCAAGGTCATCTCGCGTGCCGCGGGGGACGTCATCGTGAGCGTGAAGGGCGCGCGCCTCGCGCTCAACCGCTCGATGGCGAGCCGCGTCACCGTGACGCTCTGACGAAGGGGTGTCCCCTCGTCGGCCAGGAAGAAAGGAAGGTAGATGACAACGCTAAAGGACGTGAGGGTGGGGGAGAGCGCGACCGTGACGAGGCTCACGGGCACGGGCGCCCTCAAGCGCCGGATCATGGACATGGGCCTCACCAAGGGCACGGGCGTCTACGTGCGCAAGGTGGCCCCGCTCGGAGACCCCATCGAGATCACGGTTCGAGGCTACGAGCTCTCGATCCGCAAGGACGAGGCGGCGAGCGTCGAGGTCGGCAACGTCGCGCAAGGCGAGGTGCCGGCGCGATAGCCCGGCGGCGCGGGGCGGGCGCGCCATCTGGCCGAGAGGCCGTTTTTCTCGCCGCTAAAGTTAGAATAATCTAACAAATGCCACCGCGCAAGTAGCAATTGGCTAACTCAGAAAGGCAAGGTATGGCAGACACCACCATCGGTCTCGCGGGAAACCCAAACTGCGGCAAGACCACGCTGTTCAACGAGCTCACGGGCTCAAACGGCTACGTCGGCAACTGGCCCGGGGTCACCGTCGAGAAGAAGCAGGCGACGTGGCGCGCCAACAGGTCCGTCACCTTCGTCGACCTGCCCGGCATCTACTCGCTCTCCCCGTACACCCCCGAGGAGGTCGTCTCGCGCGACTACCTCGTCGACGAGCGCCCCGACGCAGTGATCAACCTCGTCGACGTGACCAACCTCGAGCGCAACCTCTACCTCACCACCCAGCTGCTCGAGGCGGGCCGACCCATGGTCGTGGGCCTCAACATGTGCGACCTGCTCAAGGAGCGCGGCGACGTGGTCGACGTCAAGAAGCTCTCGTCCGCGCTCGGCGTCCCGGTGGTCGAGGTGTCCGCGCTGCGCGGGACCAACCTCGACGAGCTCGTCGGGAAGGCTGTGTCCGCCGGCGAGGCGGGCTCGGTGCCGGCGGGCGCCAAGTGCTTCTCGCCGGAGGTCGAGGACGCGCTCCACCAGATCGCGCAGATCATCTCGGGCAGCTGCGACGCCGGTCTCGTGCGCTGGTACTCCGTCAAGGTCTTCGAGCGCGACGCGGAGTCCATCAAGCGGCTGCACCTCAGCTCCGCACAGCTCAACCAGGCCGAGAAGATCATCGGGGCGGTCGAGAAGAGCCGTGACGACGACGCGGAGTCCATCGTCACCTCCGACCGCTACGACTGGATCGCGACCGTCATGGACGCCTGCGTGAAGAGGGCGCCCAAGACCCTCACGCTCTCCGAGAAGATCGACCGCGTGGTCACGAACCGCGTCCTCGGCCTGCCGATCTTCGTGGTCGTGATGTTTTTCGTCTACTACGTCGCGGTCTCCACGGTGGGCACCTGGGGGACCGACTGGGCCAACGACGGCGTCTTTGGCGACGGGTGGCTGTGGAACCCCTCGGACCAGGCGGCCTACGAGGCGGCCACCGAGGAGTACGACGCCGGCTACTACGGCGACAAGATCGACGGCTTCATGGCCGCCGCCGAGGCCGACGGCATCGACACCGCGGACGTGAGCGCCGCCGTGGAGACGCTCGCCGAGGACCCGGAGGACGCAGACGCGCAGGCCGTCGTGACCGACTTCGTCGCCGAGGCGCAGGCGGCGGGCGTCGTCGCCACCGACGTCCCCATGCACGACGGAGACGGGAACTTCCTCGACGCGAACGAGGAGGTCGTCACGCGCATCGACGCCAACGGCGACCCGGTGCTCGCCGACGGGCAGGAGCTCGCGGTCATCGACACCGTGACCGCGGCCGACTTCGAGGAGGCGGTGGCCGCGCAGGAGAGCGCGCCGGCGCTCGATGACTACGGCAGCTTCGTCCCCTCGATCCCGTCCGTGATCGAGGGCTGGCTCTCCGCCGCGGGCGCGTCCGAGTTCGTGAGCGCCCTCGTGCTCGACGGCATCGTGGCCGGCGTGGGCGCGGTCCTCGGCTTCATCCCGCAGATGCTCGTGCTCTTTGTCATGCTGTGCTTCCTCGAGGACTGCGGCTACATGAGCCGCGTGGCCTTCGTCATGGACCGCGTGTTCCGTCGCTTCGGCCTCTCCGGAAAGTCGTTCATCCCGATGCTCATCTCCTCGGGCTGCGGCGTGCCGGGCGTCATGGCGACCAAGACCATCGAGAACGAGAAGGACCGTCGCATGACGGCGATGCTCACCACGATGATTCCGTGCGGCGCCAAGACCCCGATCATCGCCCTGGTCATGGGCGTGCTCATCGGCGGCTCCGACGCGTGGTGGGTCGCGCCGATGTTCTACTTCCTCGGCCTCGCCGCCATCATCGTCTCGGCGCTCATGCTCAAGAAGACCAAGATGTTCGCCGGCGACCCCGCCCCGTTCGTGATGGAGCTCCCCAACTACCACTTCCCGACGCTCAAGAGCTGGTGGCTGCACGTCTGGGAGCGCATCTCCGCGTACCTCAAGAAGGCGACCACGATCATCTTCGCGGCGTCCGTCGTGGTGTGGTTCCTGCTTGAGTTTGGCTTTGCCAACTGGGAGGGCGGCAACGGGGCCTTTGGCTTCATGTCGCTCATGGAGGGCGCGCCCGAGTACTACACCGACTACTCGCTGCTCGCCATCGTGGGCAACGCGATCGCCTGGATCTTCGCCCCGCTCGGCGCCGACTCCTGGCAGGCTGCCGCCGCGTCCATCAACGCCCTGATCGCCAAGGAGAACCTCGTCTCCACCTTCGGCGTCATCTACGGCATCGGCGACGCGACCGAGAACTCCGTTACCATGTGGAGCGGCTTCGCGGGCATGTTCACGGACGCCGCCGGGGTCCTGCACGTGGGTGCGATGTGCGCGTTTGTTGCCTTCAACATGCTCGACGCCCCGTGCTTCGCCGCCATCGGCACCATCCGTCGCCAGATGGACAGCCCCAAGTGGTTCTGGTTCGCTATCGGCTACCAGTGCGTCTTCGCCTGGTGCGTGGGCCTCATCATCAACCAGCTCTGGGAGCTCTTCGCGCTGGGTAACTTCGGGCTGTGGACGGTCGTCGCGTTCGTGCTGCTCGCGGGCATGATCTTCCAGATCGTGCGGCCGATGCCCAAGCGGGAGCAGGAGGACGACAAGATCCTCACCCAGCTCGCGTAGCGTGCAAAAGTGACAGGCACCTTTGCACACGGGCACCTTTGCACACACTTTTCCGCGTCGGGCGCGCCGTCGGTACTTCTCGCCGGCGGCGCGCCCTCCTCATAGGAGGTTTCCGTGATTGATATGGTCATCTTTCTCGCGGTGGTCGTCGTGGTCGTCGCAGCGGCGAGCCGCTATGTGCGCACGCTGCGTCGCGGCGGGTGTGGCTGTGGGTGCTCGGGCGGGGGAGACGAGAGCGTCGCGCGCCCCGCGGTGGCTGACACCAACGAGGCGCACTACCCCTATTCCGTGGACCTCACGGTGGAGGGCATGCACTGCGAGCACTGCCTGGCCTCCGTGGAGGCCTCTCTCGACGGGCTCGGCGGCGTCTGGGCACGTGCCAGCCTGCCGGACAGGGTGCGCGTCCTCTCCAAGGACCCCGTCGACCGGGCGGTGCTCGCGGCGGCCGTGGAGGCGGCGGGCTACCGCGTGGCGGGGTAGGCCGCGCGTGGGCGGGGACGGCCTCGCCGCGCTCGCGTAGCGTGCAAAAGTGACAGGCACTTTTGCACGCCGGGCAGGTCCTGTCGGCGGCGCGCCGCGGCGAAAGTTGCGCAAATTATCGTTCCCCAAGAGGGCTAGACTGGGCGGCTGGTGAAATACGGCTCGACATGGGGAGGAACGATGAGCTTCAAGACAAGGGCGGTGGCCGTCGCCGCCGGGCTGGGACTCGCGCTCGCGTGCGCGCCGGGGGTGGCGCTCGCCGACGAGCTCGCGACCGTCAGCGAGGAGCCGGCCGCCGTGACGGCGCTCTCCGAGGGCGTCTCGCCCGCGGACGGTGCCGACGACGCGGGGGTCGCCGCGGACGAGGACGCGACCGGGACGCCCGGCTCGGCCGGCGTGGACGTGACCGGAGCCGACGCGGGCGCGGCTGACGCGACGGCCGAGGGCGCCGACGGGGCTATCGAGGGGGGCGCCGACGCGGGCGCGGGGGACGCGACCTCCGGCGAGGCGCCCGCCGACGAGGACGCCGCGGCCGACGAGGGCACCGGCGCGGAGGCGGCGCCCGACGACGGGGGCTCCGACCCGACCGACCTTCTCGCCTCCTCGAGCCTGCCCGCCGTGGGCTGGACCGGCGACTCCTACTGGGACGGCACGACCAACGCCGACGGCACCGCGCGGCCCTACACCGGCTGGGTGATCGACGACCACGACGGCCAGGGGCTCCAGCGCTACTGGGTGGTCGACGGCCAGAAGTTCCGCGGCGGCCTCTTCGACGCGGGCGCTGACGGCTGGGGCTATGCGCTCTCGGACCTCGGGTGGGTGCTTCGCGGCCGTCACGACGTGGGCAACCTCATCTACCTCGCCAACAACGACGGCCGCCTGCTCGACTGCGGCTGGACGGTCACCGGCGAGTTCACCGGCGGCGAGCTCCAGCGCTACTACGTCGAGGACGACCACGCCATCCACCGCGGCTACGCCGAGACGGGCGGCTACGGCCACTACGTCACCGACGAGGGCTACGTCGCGCGCGGCAAGTCCGTCGACGACGACGGTACCGTCGCCCTCGCGGACAACGACGGGCGCACCGCGAGCGCCGGCTGGCATGTGACCGGCGACTACGACGGCGGCGTCATGCAGCGCTACTACGTCGACCCCCTGACCCACGTGGCCGCGCTCGGGCTCTTCACCGTCGACGGCGCGCGCTACTGCGGCGTCAGCGGCCTGGGGTACGTCCTGCGCGGCAAGCTCGCGTGGGGCGGCACGCACGTCCTTCTCGCAAATAACGACGGGCTGCTCGAGACGGCTCCCGGCTGGCTCGTGACCGGCGCCTACGACGGGGGCGCGCTGCAGCGCTACTGGATCGCCGAGATCGAGGGCGAGGACGGCTACTTCGGCGCCCTCGTCGACTTCTTCGACGTCGCCGGGAGCTCGTACTTCGGCGACCACCGCGAGGGGTACGTGCGGCGCAACGCCCACGCGTGGCGACTCGACGAGGGCGACTACACCGCGGAGTGGCTGCTCGCCGACAACGACGGCGTGCTCTCGCCCGACGAGTCCGACTACTCGCGCCTCGTGAACAGCTACGTGTCGCGCATCGTGGCGTACGCGCTCGACGACACGCACGGCTACGACCAGACCTTCCGCTGGGGCGAGAAGGGCGACTACGACTGCTCGTCCCTCGTCATCACCTGCCTGCGCGAGGCCGGGCTCGCCACGGGCGGCGCGACCTACACCGGCAACATGCGGGACTCCCTCACCGGGCTCGACTTCGTGTGGATCGAGAACCCCACGGAGCTCCAGCGCGGCGACATCCTGCTCAACGAGACCTACCACACGGGCATCTACCTAGGCGGCGGCCTGCTCGCCAACGCCTCGGGCAACGAGAACGGCGAGGCGACGGGCGGCGAGCCCGGCGACCAGACCGGCCGCGAGATCTGGGTGCGCCCCTACTACGACTACCCGTGGGACGGCGTCCTGCGCCCGAAGAACTACGTCGCGTAGCGCGTCGCCGGCGGCGCGCTGGGACGGGCCCGTCTGACGCGCGGCGCCCGGGTGCTCCGACGGGGCGCCCGGGCCCCGTTTCCATGGCGCCGCGCGGCCGTGCGCCGCGTCCCGCGTGCGCCGCGTCCCGGACGCGGGGTGGAAAAATGCCACCGGAGAGGTGATACTTGAGGGGCCGTCCCCGTCAGCCGACGGGGCGAAACCCCGTGCAAGGAGGGCGCAGTGATAGAGAATCTCCCGCAGGCGCTGCTCTGGGCCGCGTTCGGCTGCGGCTTCACCTGGCTCATGACCACGGCGGGCTCCGCGGTCGTGTTCTTCTTCAAGTCCGAGCGCAAGCTCATGCACCACATCTTCCTCGGCTTCGCCGCCGGCGTCATGGTCGCGGCGAGCGTGTGGTCGCTCCTCAACCCCGCGATCGAGCAGGCGGAGGGGCAGGGGGTCCCCGGCTGGCTTCCGGCCGCGGGCGGCTTCCTGCTGGGCGTGGCCTTCCTCATGGCGCTCGACACGCTGCTGCCGCACCTCCACGCCGACTCGGACGAGCCCGAGGGCGTGCCCACCGACTGGAAGCGTACGACGCTGCTCGTGTCGGCCGTGACGCTCCACAACATCCCCGAGGGCATGTCCGTGGGCCTGCTCTTCGCCATGTCCGCGCAGTCGGCGGGCGCGGCGGGGGAGGCGTACCTCGGCATGGCGGTCGCCCTGGCGGCGGGCATCGGCCTGCAGAACTTCCCCGAGGGCGCGGCCATCTCGCTGCCGCTCGCGCGCGAGGGCATGAGCCGGGGGCGCGCCTTTGCCGCGGGGAGCCTCTCGGGGCTCGTCGAGCCGGTCTTCGGCGTGCTCGTGGTGCTCGCGAGCGGCTGGATCGCCCCGTTCATGCCGTGGCTTCTCTCGTTTGCCGCCGGCGCGATGATCTACGTCGTGGTCGAGGAGCTCATTCCCGAGGCGCACCTCGGAGAACACTCCAACGTCGGCACCCTCGGCTTCATCTTCGGGTTTGTGGTGATGATGGTGCTCGACGTGGCGCTGGGGTAGGGGGTCGGCCCGCGCTGTCGGGGCGACGTCCCGGCGGAGACTGGGCCGCGCTGCCTCGTCGGCGACCCTCCGGAGAAAAGTAAGCCTCGTCTGACTTGTGGAGAAGATGTGATATCCTACGATCGTGTTAGGAATTGTATCTGAGTTAACCTATTCTAACAATGCGCCGAGAAGAACAAGCGACTCACGGACGGCGCACCGCGTTTAACCCTGCCTGATGCGGCGGACCCTCTCCCCGCCGCGACGGCGAACCCTCGCGCCGCCTGCCAACCCCCTCTTTGGCAGGCGGCGCCCTCGTGTTCGGCGCCCTGCGCGCCCGGCTGCCCTCGAGGCACGAGAAGGCCCCCGGGACTGCCGTGTGGAAGGCTCCGAAGAGCGATTCCGCGCGCAGCCCCGGGGGCCTCTGGCCTCGCGTTGGGGTCGGGTGCGGCCTACTTCTTGACCTTGCCCTGGTTGGCGACGGCGTTGATCTTGGCCTCGATGGTGGCCGGGTCACCGATGTAGTGCTTGTCGATGACGTTCCAGTCCTTGTCGAAGGTGTAGGAGCACGGGACGCCGGTCGGGATGTTGACCTCGAGGATCTGCTCGGGGGTCAGCTTCTCGAACTGCATGACGAGGGCGCGCAGGGAGTTGCCGTGAGCGGCGATCAGCACGCGCTTGCCGGCCTCCATCTGCGGCTTGATCTCCTGCTCGAAGTACGGCCAGGCGCGGGCGATGGTGTCCTTGAGGCACTCGGTGTAGGGGAGGTCCTCCTTGGGCACGTCGCGGAACATCTCCTGGACGTGCGGGTCGCGCTCGTCGCCGGGCTCGAGGGCGGGCGGCTGGACGTCGAAGGAGCGGCGCCAGATCTTGACCTGGTCCTCGCCGTGCTCGGCGGCGGCGTCGGCCTTGTTCAGGCCCTGGAGGGCGCCGTAGTGACGCTCGTTGAGCTGCCAGGCCTTGTGGACGGGCAGCCAGTTGCGGTCGAGCTCGTCGAGCACGCAGTTGAGGGTGTGGATGGCGCGCTTGAGCAGCGACGTGTAGCAGACGTCGAAGTCGTAGCCGGCCTCCTTGAGGGCCTTGCCGCCGGCGTGGGCCTCCTCGCGGCCGGTGTCGGTGAGGTCGACGTCGGTCCAGCCGGTGAAGAGGTTGAGCTTGTTCCACTCGGACTCGCCGTGACGGACGATGACGAGCTGCATGGTCTGATCGTCGTTCATTGGAGACACGTCCCTTCTCGATGCGAACTTTGTGCGGCGTATGCCGCCCGGCATCCTATAGTATGACGCATTGGGTATAGTTGCCTATGGTTAACATTGAACTTTCCTCTGCGAGGAGGTCGTCATGGGAATCGCGGACGTCGTCATCGTCGCTGTTGTCGTCGCGCTCGTCGTGCTGGCGGTCCGCTCGGTCGTCCGCGGCGGCGCGGGCGGGTGCGCGGGCTGCGGGGACGACGGGGGCTGCTCCGCCTGCGCCTCGGGTGGATCGTGCTCGGCGGCCGACCGCATGCTGCGCGACGCGGAGCGCGCCCTCCGCAAGAGGTAGCCGCGGGCGGAGGGGCCGATGCCGGCGGGGCGCGGGCGCGCGGGGCGCCGCACCGCGCGTTCCCGCGCAGCGCGCAGTGCCCCCGCGCGAGGGCCCCGCACCGCGCGTAGCGTCCCGCGCCCCGTGCATTCCCGCACAGCGCCCCCGCGCAAGGGTCCCCGCGCCGAAACGGAGCGATGTGCAAAAAATGCCCCTTCTGGGGGCGCGGTTTCGTCAGATGCTCCGTTTCGCTGCGGGAGGGGCGTGCGCGAGAGGGGCGTGCGCGGGAGGGCGTGCGCGGCCCCGCGGCCCGGCGGCGGCCCCGCGTTCTTCTCGCCTCCCGCCGACCCGCCAACGGGAAACAACGGCGAAACACTCATGTGAGACTCTTCTCGGGACTATACGAGGCCCACGTCTGACGACCGGGAGGATTGCCACACATGAGCAGCGATAAGGACATCGACTTCGTCCTACGGACGGTCGAGAAGCGTGACATCCGTTTTGTGAGGCTGTGGTTCTCCGACGTGCTCGGAAATCTCAAGTCCTTCGCCATCTCGCCCGAGGAGCTTGAGGAGGCGTTCGAGGAGGGCATCGGCTTCGACGGGTCGGCCGTCGACGGCTTCGCCTCGCTCGAGGAGTCCGACATGCTCGCCTTCCCGGACCCCGACACGTTCGCGCTGCTTCCGTGGCGCCCCAAGGAGTCCGGCGTCGCGCGCGTCTTCTGCGACGTCTACACCCCGTCGCGCGAGCCCTTCGAGGGGGACCCGCGACGCTGCCTCAAGAAGGTCTTCCAGGCGGCCGAGGAGGCGGGCTTCGTCCCCAACGTCGGCCCCAAGATGGAGTACTTCTACTTTGACAACGACCTCGACCCCGTGCCGCTCGACAACGCGGGCTACTTCGACCTCACGCCCATGGACACGGCGAACGACCTGCGTCGCCAGACCACGCTGACGCTCGAGAAGATGTCCATCCCGGTGCAGTACTCCTACCACGCCGCCGGCCCGTCGCAGAACGGCGTCGAGCTGCGCTTCACCGAGGCGGTGAGCTGCGCCGACAACATCATGACCGCTCGCCTGGTCATCAAGCAGGAGGCGGCCGAGCAGGGCATGTACGCGTCGTTCATGCCCAAGCCCATCACCACCGCGCCGGGCTCGGCGATGTTCCTCTACCAGTCGCTGCTCGACCACGACGGCGAGAACCTCTTCTGGGCCCCCAAGGAGTTCCACGAGGCGCACCTCTCGGAGCTCGCGCAGCACTACGTCGCGGGCATCCTCAGGTACGCGCCCGAGTTCACGCTGGTCACCAACCCGACCGTGAACTCCTACAAGCGCTTCATCTCGACCGGCGAGGTCCCGACCTACGCCACCTGGGGGCGCAAGAACCGCTCGGCGCTCGTGAGGGTCCCCACGCACAAGCCCGGCAAGCACATCGCGACGCGCGTCGAGCTGCGCAGCCCCGACCCGACGGCGAACCCGTACCTCGCGCTCGCCGCGACCATCGCCGCGGGCCTCAAGGGCATCGAGGACGAGCTGCCGCTGCCGGAGGAGGTCGGCAACGAGACGCTGGCGCTCTCCGAGCGCGAGCTCGCGGCGCGCGGCATCGAGCGCCTGCCGCGCACCCTCGGCGAGGCGGTCGAGCGCTTCGAGGCCTCCGACCTCATGCGCGACGTCCTCGGCGACCACATCTTCGAGTACCTCGTCCGCGAGAAGCGCGCGGAGTGGTACGAGTACTGCACCGCCGTCACCGACTGGGAGCGCGAGCACTACTACGGCGGCTTCTAGCGTCAGCTTGACGCTGGCGTCAGGGCAAAGCGTCAACTCGCCGTGATCGCGGGGCCGCGCGGACGACGTCGTCCGCGCGGCCCCGTCGCATCGGCGCCCGGCCCCAGGTCCTTCTCGCCGAATACGTGTCAATCCTGTTAAGAATGTCCCCTCTCTGAATATTCGGCCCTGGCAAGGACCAAACTGGGCACTTGGCGACAGGCGAGGCCGCGGCCTCGACACGGGGAAGACCCCGTGCCCTCTGTCGGGAAAGGGCGTGACCACGCGCCGAAGCACGGGGGAAGGAACCCTGACATGAAGCTCTCCAGCCGTTTTGCGGGCGGCCTTGCCGTCGCCTGCGCGCTAGCCGTGACTATCGCGGGATGCAGCGGGGGAGGGCAGACCGACACCCCCTCCGTCACCGATGACGCCGACCAGGCGAGCTACACCCTCGTGGAGGACGGGACGATCACCGTCGCCTCCGACCTTGCCAACGCCCCGCTCGACTTCGTGGACGAGTCCACCGGCGAGGCCCAGGGCTTCGAGATCGACCTCATCAACGCCGTCGCCGACAAGCTCGGCCTCGAGTGCGAGGTCCTGCCCGCGATGAAGTTCGACACCATCGTCCCGCTCATCCAGCAGGGCGGCCGCGCCGACGTGGGCGTCTCCAACATCACCATCACCGACGAGCGCTGGGAGCAGGTCGACTTCACCGACTCCTACATGGACTCCAACCAGGGCCTCGTGACCCGCGCCGACGCCTCCGCCGTGACCGAGGACGCGCTCAACGTCGAGGGGACCAAGGTCGCCGTCCAGGCCGGCACGACCGGCGCCGCCTGGGCCGAGGAGAACCTTCCCAACGCCGAGATCGTGGCGCTCGACGACCCCGTCGTGGCCGTGACTGGCGTGCAGACCGGCCTCTACGCGGCCGCCGTGGCGGACCTGCCCGTCATGACCTACCTCTGCTCGAACTCGTTCACCGACTGCCAGGTCGCCATCGAGATCCCCACGGGCGAGCAGTACGGCATCGCCGTCAACAAGGACAACCCCGGCCTCACCGAGGCCATCAACGGCGCGCTGGCCGAGCTCGAGGAGGAGGGCTACATCTCCGAGCTCGAGGTCAAGTGGCTCGGCGCCGAGCTCTAGTCGTAAGCGTGCAAAGGGGACAGGCACTTTTGCACATCACAACGGGAGGAAAAGACATGACCACCATGAACAGGCGCAACTTCATCGCCACCCTCGGCATCGCGGGCTCCGCGGCCCTTCTTGCCGGCTGCTCCAACGACACCGCCGAGCAGGAGCCCGCGGCCGACGACGCCGCCGAGTCCACCGACGAGGCCTCCTACACCCTCGTGAAGGAGGGCGTGCTCACCAACGTCGCCGAGCTCGGCTTCTCGCCGTTCGAGTACATCGACGACGAGGGCACCACCGTGGGCTTTGACGTGGACCTCTCCAACGCCATCGCCGAGAAGATGGGCCTTACCTGCGAGTGGCTGCCCAACCAGGCCTTCGACACCCTGGTGCCCACGATTCAGCAGGGCGGCAAGGCCGACATCTGCATCGCCGGCATGACCATCACCGACGAGCGCCTCGAGTCCGTCGACTTCTCCGACCCCTACCTCAACTCCAACCAGGCGCTCATCGTGGCCGCCAGCTCCGACGCCACCACCGAGAGCCTCAACGCCGCGGAGGTCCAGATCGCCTGCCAGACCGGCACCACCGGCGACGAGTGGATCCAGGAGAACCTGCCCAACGCCACGCGCGTGCCGCTCGCCGACGTCACGGCCGGCATGATGGGCGTCTCCACGGGCTCCTACCAGGCCATGGTCATCGACCTGCCCGTCGCCCAGAACATGCTCGCGCAGTCCTTCTCGGACCTCAAGGTCCTGGAGGAGATCCCCACCGGCGAGCAGTACGGCATCGCCGTCTCCAAGGACAACCCGGAGCTGCTGGCGGCCGTCAACGACGCCCTCGCCCAGATCGAGGAGGACGGCACGATGGACGAGATCAAGCAGAAGTGGTTCGGCACCACCGAGATCTAAGCGAGAAGAACCTGCGGCGGCCGTGCAAAGGGGACAGTCACTTTTGCACGGTCGCCGCAGCGACACCGTGCAAAAGTGACTGTCCCCTTTGCACGGTACGAAACGGAGGAAGCATGCAGCACAGACGGGGAGCACTTCTCGTCGCGCTCGCCCTGGCGCTCACGGGCGCCTTCGCGCTCGCGGCGCCGCGGCCCGCTCAGGCGCTCACCACCGAGAAGGCCACCGCGCGCCCCAACGAGGACGGCGGGTCGAGCGTGATCGGCGGCATGGACACGCGCCTCACCTGGGAGGGCACGGTCGAGCCGGGCGAGGAGGTCACCTCCGTCACGCTGACGCTGCCCGAGGGCTCCACGTTCGACCACTCCACGACGCGCATCACCGCGCTCGACGGCCTCAGCCGCATGGACGTCACCGGGGAGGCCGTCCCCGCGGGCGACTCCATCACGGTGACCTTCGACCAGGCCATCCCCGAGGGCTCGCTGCTGCGCCTCGAGATCACGAACATGCAGTTCCCCTCCAAGGGCGGCGACGTGGTGGTCTCCGGCAGCTACGAGGCGGCCGACGGCACCCACGATCTCGCGGACTCGCCCGCGATCGCCACCATCGCCAACACCCCGCTGCAGTCGCTCGTCAACTGGCTCGACGAGCAGCCCTGGGTGGAGGCCTGGAACTCCAACCAGTTCCTCGGCATGTTCCTGCGCCCGCAGCTGCTCGTGACGTCCTTCTCGTCCCTGGCGCCGGGCTGGCTGCTGTGCCTGGGCATCGTGGTGGCGGCGTACCCGTTTGCCATCGCGCTCGGCCTGCTGTTCGCCATGCTCAAGATCTCCAAGTGGAAGATCGTGCGCGCCGTGGCCGTGGTCTACATCAACGTGCTGCGCGGAACGCCGCTCTTCCTGCAGATCTACATCATGTTCTTCGGCCTGCCGATGCTCAACATCAACATCGACAACAACGTCCTGGGCATCATCGTCATGGCCATCAACTCCTCGGCCTACCTCGCCGAGATCTTCCGCGCGGGCATCCAGTCCATCCCGCAGGGCCAGTACGAGGCCGCGAGCTCGCTCGGCATGAACTACGTGCAGACGATGTTCAACGTCATCCTTCCGCAGACGGTGCGCCGCGTGATTCCCACCGTCACGAGCGACTTCATCACCGCGTTCAAGGACACGTCGCTGCTCTCCTCGGTGGGCGTCATGGAGCTCATGATGTTCTCCAAGAACCTCACCACCGTCACGGGCAACATCACTCCGTACGTGGCCGCGGGCATCTTCTACCTCATCGTGACGCTGCCGCTCATCAAGGTCGTCGGCATCGTCGAGGAGAACATCGCCCGCTCCGAGCGCGGCGCCGGCCCGCGACCCAAGAGGCGCGCGGACATCGCCGACAACGCCGACGCGCTCGTGGGGAAGGGCGCTGCCGAGAAGAACGGCGTCGCCGAGGAGGGCGTCGCCCGCGCCGTAGTCGCGAAGGAGGTCGCCGCCGATGCCTGCTAAGCTGCGTCATCGCGCCCGTGCCATCGAGGTCCCGCCCGCGCTCCCCGCAGACGAGGCGGCGCGCATCGCCTACGAGTACGACCAGGGCCTCACGAGCCACCACTTCACGCCCGGGGAGCACCCCATCGTGCGCATCGAGCACCTCAACAAGAGCTTCGACGACACGCTCGTGCTCAAGGACGTCAACCTCAACGTGTGGCCGGGCGAGGTCGTCGTGGTCCTGGGCCCGTCCGGCTCGGGCAAGTCGACGATGCTTCGCTGCATCAACCTGCTCGAGACCCCGAGCGCGGGGCACATCCTCATCGAGGACGACGAGATCACCAACAAGAGCGCCGCGGAGGTCAACAAGCTCCGCCGCGACGTGGGCATGGTCTTCCAGCAGTTCAACCTCTTCCCGCACCTCACGGCCAAGGAGAACGTCATGATCGGCCAGACGAAGGTGCTCAGGCGCTCCCGGGAGGAGGCCGAGGCGGAGGCCCTCAAGCAGCTCGCCGCCGTGGGGCTCGCCGACCGCGCCGACTTCAAGCCCGCGCAGCTCTCCGGCGGCCAGCAGCAGCGCGTCGCCATCGCGCGCGCCGTGGCCATGCACCCCAACGTCCTTCTCTTCGACGAGCCCACCTCGGCGCTCGACCCGGAGCTCGTGCGCGGCGTCCTCGACGTCATGCGCGACCTCGCGGAGAACTCCGGCATGACGATGATCGTCGTGACCCACGAGATGGGGTTCGCGCGCGACGTCGCCGACCGCGTGGTCTTCATGGAGGAGGGCGTCGTGGTCGAGCAGGGCCTGCCCGAGAAGGTCTTCGACCGGCCCGAGAACGCGCGCACGGCGGAGTTCCTCGGGTCGATCAAGTAGGCGCCACCCTCGCCCCCGCGGACGGTGGGCCGTCCGCCCCCGACGGGGCGTCCCACCTGCGCCCGGTTTGAAACACAGCGTTTCCGACGCGTTACGCTGCATTCCCGGACCGTGTTCGAGCTGCGCTTTATTTACGCGTCCTTGACAACGCCCCCGTGCGACGCGGGGGCGTTGTGCTAATCTTTTCCAATACATGTGCGCATTTTCCGGGAGGACAAAGGATGCACCACAAGAACATCCTGCTCGTTTCTGCCACCACGCGTCTGCACGATCGCATGAGGGAGCTCTCGCATGCCATCGACGTCTCCATCGCCCTCGCGAGCGAGGAGACCTTCTCGCAGGCCGTGTCCTCCGGCCACGAGTTCGACCTGGTCATCCTCGACGGCGAGGGCATGAGCCAGGACATCCTGAACGCCGTGGACTCCTTCGTCGCCGAGAACGGCTTCATCCCCATGCTGCTCGTGCAGGACCCGGACAAGCTCTCCACGCTGCACATGCCCACGCAGGGCAAGAACGACTTCATCCTCTCCACCTCCGGCCACGCGGAGTTCGAGCTGCGCTGCACGCTGCTGCTCTGGCCGGGGGAGGAGAGCGCCCCCGCGGACCTCGTGACCGTGGACAACATGACGATCAACCTCGCCACCTACCAGGTCTACATCGACGACAAGCCGGTCGACCTCACCCTCATGGAGTACTCGCTGCTCTCCTTCCTCGCGACGCACCCCTCGCGCGCCTACTCGCGCGAGACGCTGCTCCACCGCGTCTGGGGCTTCGAGTACTGCGGCGGCACCCGCACGGTCGACGTGCACATCCGTCGCGTCAGGTCCAAGGTCGGCCCCCAGGTGGCGAGCCACATCGTCACCATCCGCGGCGTCGGCTACCTCTTCCGCGTCTAGGCTGACGCTGGCGTCGGGTCATGGCGCCAGCCCACGTGTCAGCCCCGCCGCGCCCGCCCTCCGGCCCGGCCGGGCGAGGCGTCCCGCACGACCTTTCAGGTAACGGAAAGCATCGTGCCGGGGCGGTGGCGTTCCCGACCCAGGCGCATCTCGGCCCGCGCGCGGGGTACATTCCCTGATGTCACGGAAACAGCCGCGCCAGACAGCGGCGCAGAGAGGCAAGAGAGGGCTGAGCATCATGAGCGAGTATCCGTTTGGGGCCCACGCTTCGGGCAATCAGCAGGGCGGGTCCGGTGAGCGGGACGGCGAGGGAATGCCCCCGCGCCCCGACCAGACCCAGCCGACGGTCAAGACCCCGCCGGTGCCGGGCGAGGGCCTCGTGCCCGCCGACGGGGACGGCGCGGGCAAGGGCGACGGCGGCGAGGGCCCCAAGAGGAACCGCGCCATCGCGCGCGCCGTGGTGGCGGGCCTGATCGGAGGCGTGCTCGGGGCGGGTGTCCTCACGGGCGGCCTCTACGCGAGCGGCCTGATCGGCGGCTCCGCGTCCTCGCAGGGCGGCTCCGTGGCGTCGGGCCAGCAGGTCACCATCGACCCGAGCGACGAGGACACCACCGTCGCCAACGCCGTCGCGGCCAAGGCGCTGCCGTCCGTGGTCACGGTCTACTGCACCTATGCCAACGGCGAGGGGATGGGCTCGGGCGTCATCTACGACACCGACGGCAACATCATCACCAACAACCACGTGATCGAGGACGCCGAGAGCATCACCGTCACCATCAACGGCGAGAGCTACGACGCCACCCTCGTGGGCACGGACGCCTCGAGCGACGTCGCCGTGATCAAGGCCGACCTGCAGGGCGCGTCGGTGACGCCCATCGAGGTCGGCGACTCCGACGCGCTCCAGGTGGGTGACTGGGTCATGAGCGTGGGCAGCCCCTTCGGCCTCGAGAACTCCGTCTCGCAGGGCATCGTCTCCGCGCTCTCGCGCAACACCCTGCTCGAGAACTCCGAGGGCGACACGCTCTACACCAACCTCATCCAGACCGACGCCACGATCAACCCGGGCAACTCCGGCGGCGCGCTCGTGGACGCGGAGGGCAAGCTCGTGGGCATCTGCACGCTCTTCTCGTCCGACACCGAGTCCTTCGCGGGCATCGGCTACGCCATCCCCGGCAACTACGCCACCGAGATCGCCGACAAGATCATCGCCGGCGAGACGGTCACCCACGCCTACATCGGCCTCACCATGCAGACCGTGAACGCGCAGAACGCCTTCCGTCACAACCTCTCCGTCAACGAGGGCGCCTACGTGGTCGAGGTCGTCGAGGGCGGCCCCGCGGCGGCGGCGGGCATCCAGCAGGGCGACGTCATCACCAAGATCGGCGACACGGTAGTGACCTCCGCGGACACCGCAATCCTCGCGGTGCGCTCCCACAGCGAGGGGGAGACCGTCGCGGTGACCGTCATGCGCGGCAGCGAGGAGCTGACCTTCGACGTGACGCTCGGCTCCGACGAGGAGATGCAGGCCCAGCAGCAACAGCAGCAGGACCAGACCGTGACCATCAACGGCCAGGACGTCTCGCTCGAGGACCTCATCAACCTCTACCAGCAGTACCAGCAGAACCCCTTCGGCGGCCAGTAGCGCCGGCGAGAAGAACGACGACTCGGGGCCCGCGACGCGCATCCCGCGCGCCGCGGGTCTTCTCGTGCGCCCGGGTCCCCGCTGCCCCACGGCGCCGCGACCAGGGCACGCCCAGGTGGGCCGCGGCCCCGCGACCTTCTCGCCGAGGTCTGTCCGGCGGTGCGGGTATGCTGTTGCCAACCGACGGAGACGGGGGGAGCCATGGCCGAGATCAGATGCCCGCACTGCGGAGAGGTGTTCCAGGTCGACGAGACGGAGTACGCGCAGATAGCGCGCCAGGTGCGCGACGCGGAGTTCACGCGCGAGCTCGAGGAGCGCGGCCGGCTGGCCGAGCGCGAGCGGGCGAGCGCGGTCGAGGCCGCGGTCGCCGGGGCGCGACAGGAGCTCCAGGAGCAGCTCGCGCAGGAGCGCGAGCGGGCGCAGCGCGAGGCGGCGCAGAAGGTGGCCGAGATCGCACGCATGCGCGCCCAGCTCGAGCGCGGGGCGGACGCGGTGGCGCTCGCCCGCTCGGAGGCGGAGCGCAGGCTCGAGGCGGACCTCGCCGCGCGCGACCAGAAGATCGCGGAGCAGGACCGCGCGCTCGTCGAGGCGCGGGCGAGCCGCGACCGGGCGCTCGCGGAGTCCGCGACGAAGCGCCAGGCCGAGCTCGCCGACCGCGACCGTCGCATCGCCGAGCTCGAGGCGCGGCTCAAGGCCCGCGAGTCCGCGTTCGAGACGGAGAAGACCCTCGCCGTCACCGAGGCGACCGGCGAGCAGGGCAAAAGGATCGTGGAGCTCGAGGGTCGGGTCCGCGCCGCCCAGCTCGAGCGGGAGCAGGTCGAGGCATCGCTCAGGCAGCAGCTCAGCGAGCAGGCGGCGTACAAGGACCAGACCATCCGCGACCGCGAGGACGAGATCGAGCGCCTGCGCAACCAGCGCTCCCGGCTCTCGACCAAGCTCATCGGCGAGACGCTCGAGCAGCACTGCGAGATGGAGTTCAACCGCTGGCGCTCGCTGGGCTTCCGCAGCGCGGAGTTCCACAAGGACAACGAGGTCGTGGGCGGGTCGAAGGGCGACTACGTGTTCCGCGAGACGGGGCCCGACGGCGTCGAGGTCGTCTCGATCATGTTCGAGATGAAGAACGAGGACGACGCCTCGGCGGCGGCCAACCGCCACAGGAACGCCGACTTCTTCCGCAAGCTCGACCAGGACCGTCGCAACAAGGGGTGCGAGTACGCGGTGCTCGTCTCGATGCTCGAGCCCGAGAGCGAGCTCTACAACGCCGGGATCGTCGACGTCTCCTACGAGTACGAGAAGATGTACGTCATACGCCCGCAGTTCTTCATCCCCATGATCACGCTGCTCAGGAACGCGGCGCTCAACGCCGTCGGCTACCGGCGCGAGCTCGCCGAGATCAGGCAGCAGAACATCGACATCACGCGCTTCGAGGACGCGCTCGACGACTTCAAGGAAAAGTTCGGCAAGAACTACGAGACGGCGAGCCGCAAGTTCAACGACGCCATCGAGGAGATCGACAAGGCCATCGCGCGCCTGCAGAAGGTC
Organism: Thermophilibacter mediterraneus; assembly: GCF_900119385.1. Classification (GTDB taxonomy): domain Bacteria; phylum Actinomycetota; class Coriobacteriia; order Coriobacteriales; family Atopobiaceae; genus Thermophilibacter; species Thermophilibacter mediterraneus. The sequence continues at coordinate 487,201 of NZ_FPKO01000008.1, read as the reverse complement.
AAGGACAACCTCACCTCGTCGGAGAACCAGCTGCGCCTCGCGAACAAGAAGGCCGACGAGCTGACCATCAGGAAGCTCACCTGGAAGAACCCCACGATGCGCGAGAAGTTCGCGGAGGCCCGCGCCGCTGCCGCCGAGGCGGAGCGGGAGGGCGCGCGGGACGTCGCCGACGCCCCCGAGCCCGACGCGCTGGAGCCGGACGAGGTGGAGTAGGGGGCGTGCCCCGCGCGCTCCGAGGGGCGTGCTCCAAAGGGCGTGCGGGTTATGGACGGTTCGGGGCCCCAGAGTGACTGCAGCCCGCACGCACTTGGGGTACGTGCGTGCTGCGGACGGTTCGGGGCCCCAGAGTGACCGGAACCCGCACGCACTTGGGGAACGTGCGGGCTGCGGACGGTTCGGGGCCCCAGAGTGACCGGAACCCGCACGCACTTGGGGGAGACGGCGGCTAGCGGCCGAGCAGCGCGAGCGCGTCGGCGGCGATGCCGTCGGCGGTCATGCCGCACGCGGCGAGAAGCCCCTCGGGCCGATAGCGGTCCTGGAAGGCCCGTGGGAGCCCGTAGCAGCGCACGCGCACGTCGTCGCAGGCGAGCGCGCGGGCCACCCGCTCGCCGAAGCCCCCCTCGAGGATGCCGTCCTCGAGCGTGACGACGACGCGATGCCCGGCGGAGAGCCTCCCGAGCAGCGCGTCGTCGACGGACGTGGCGAGGCGCGGGTTCACGAGCGTGGCGCTCACGCCGTGCGCCGCGAGCTCGTCGGCGACCCGCTCGCCGAGGGGCAGCAGGTCGCCGAGCGCCAGAAGCGCCACGCCGGAGCCGCGGCGCAGCACCTCCCAGCCGCGCGCGTAGCCGCCGGCGGGGCGCTCGAAGTCGGGGCGCGACTCCACGCTCGCCACCGGCACGCGGATGGCGACGGGCCCCTCGGTGCGGTCGAGCGCCCAGGAGAGCATGTCGAGGTACTCCTCGCGACAGGTGGGCGCGAGGTAGGGGAGCCCGGGCATGGCGCCGAGCATGGGGATGTCGAAGAAGCCGAGGTGGGTGGCGTCGGTGGTCCCGAAGGCCGAGGCGCCGAAGACCAGGACCACGGCGGGGGCGGCGTTGAGGCAGAGGTCGTGCCAGAGCTCGTCGTATCCGCGCTGCAGGAAGGTCGCGTACACGCCGAGGACGGGGCGCGCGCCGCCGCGGGCGAGCCCGGTCACGAGCGTGACGGCATGCTCCTCGGCGATGCCCACGTCGATGAAGCGACGCCCGGCGCGCTCGCGCATCTCGGGCGTGAAGCCCATGATGTAGGGGGTCGCCGCGCTCACGGCGACGAGGCCCTCGTCGCTTCTCATGCGCTCGATGAGGTACGCTCCCGTGATCTTCGCGTAGTCCACGCTCGCCCCGGGGACGGCGGGGGCGCCCGTAGCCACGTCGAACGGCACGGCGTGGTGCCAGCTCTCGGGATCTGCGACGGCGGGCGCGTAGCCGCGGCCCTTCTGGGTGTGGACGTGCAGCACCACGGGGCGGTCGGTGCCCTTGAGCTCGCGCAGCGCCGCCTCGAGCGCGGCGACGTCGTGACCGTCCTCGAGGTAGCGGTACTCGAACCCGAGCGAGCGGAACACGTTGTCGGCTGCGGCCCCGCGCGTGGCGCGAAGCTCGGCGAGGTTGCGGTAGATCCCCCCGTGGTTGGGGGCGATGGACCACTCGTTGTCGTTGACCACGACGATGATGCCGCTGCCGAGCGCGGCCGCGTTGTCGAGGCCCTCGAAGGCCAGCCCGCCGGAGAGCGAGCCGTCGCCGATGACGGCGAGCACGTCGTACTTCTCGCCCGCGAGGTCGCGCGCGGCGGCGAGGCCGCACGCCAGGCTCACCGAGGTCGACGTGTGGCCCATCGCGAAGAGGTCGTGCTCGGACTCCGCGGGGTTCGAGAAGCCGGAGACGTCCCCGTAGTGCCCCTCGTCGAGAAACGCCCGCGCGCGCCCGGTGAGCATCTTGTGGGGGTAGGTCTGGTGCGACACGTCGAAGACGATCTTGTCGCGCGGGGTCTCAAAGACGCGGTGCAGCGCCACGGTGAGCTCCACGACGGCGAGGTTGGACCCCATGTGTCCGCCGATGGCGGCGGAGCTCGTGATGACGGCGCGGCGAATCTCCTCGCAGAGCGCGGGGAGCGCCGAGGCCGGGAGGGCACGGACGTCCTCCGGCGAGCCGATGCGCTCGAGATACACGGTGCCCTCCCTTGTCAGCGTTGTGGTTGCGACCATATACCATCTCACATTTGGCCCCGCGAGTTGTGTTGCGTATGCGAAAAGCGCGCGCCGCGACGGGCCGCCGGGTGCGGCGCCCCGCCCGACCGCGCGTCCGACCCGCACCTTCCAGGCTGGGAGGCACGCGTAGTAAAATCTTGCATGCTTATGTAACTCGACGCCAGGGAGGCGCCATGCCACGCGTTGTCATCACTGCCGAGACCGGCTGCGACATTCCCGCCGCGGAGGCGGCCGAGCGGGGAATCGTGCTCGTTCCGATGCACGTCACCATGGGGGACGCAACCATCGACGATGGGGAGCTCTCCTCGGCGGAGATGCTCGAGCGCTGCCGTCAGCTCGGCGTGCTGCCCAAGACGAGCGGCTGCACGCCGCATGACTTCCAGCTGGCCTTCGACCGGATTCACGAGGAGGACCCGCAGGCGCAGATCCTTCACGTCGCGTACTCCGCCGTCACCACCTGCTCGCTCGAGTCCGCGGTGGCGGCCGCGCAGGGTCGCGACTACGTGACGACGCTCGACACGGGGCACGTGACCATCGGGCAGGGCCTCGTCGTGCGCGAGACGCGCTGCTGGCTCGACGAGCACCCCGACGCCGACGCCCGCGCCGCCCGCGACTTCGCGCAGCGCCTCTCCGCCCGCGTGCGCATGGCGTTTCTCCCCGGCGACCTGGGCTACCTGCGCGCCGGCGGGCGCCTCTCCAACGCCGCGTTCGTGGGCGCGACGCTGCTCAAGATCAAGCCCGTGGTGGAGCTCCTCGACGGAAAGCTGGTCGCCACGAAGAAGCTGCGCGGCTCCATGGGGTCCGCTGCGGTCGCGCTCGTCGACTACCTCGCGCTGCGCGAGGACTTCGACCCCGCGCGCATCGTCTTCGTCAAGTCGCCCGGCCTGCCCGAGCAGGTGCGGAAGCTGGCGGAGGACCATGCGCGCGACCTGGGCTTCCGCGAGGTCGAGTGGTACGACACCGGCAACGTCATCACCTCGCACTGCGGGCCCGGCGCCATCGGCGTCGCGTTTGCCGTGAGGAGCTAGCCCCCACGGGGGTGCCGGCCCGCCGGCCGCGTCGGGCCGGCGGGCACGGCGCTAGAATACGTCCGCGTCGACCGCGCGCTTGAGCATGGCGGCCGCCTCCGCCCGCGTGCACTCCGCTTGGGGGTAGAGCCTGCCGCCCGAGCCGTTGAGGATGTCGAGGCTCAGCGCGGAGACGACGTCCGTGCGCGCCCAGTCGCTCGTCTGCGAGCCGTCCGGGAAGGCGCTGAACTCGCGCTGCCCCTCGGTGGTGTAGCCCTGGATGGTGCCCGAGGAGGCCACGCCCGCCCTCATGAGGATGACGACGAGCTCCTCGCGACTGAGGTTCTTGTCGGCGTCGAAGCGATCCGCCCGGATGACGCCCTCGCTGACGGCCCAGTTGGCCGCCTCGGTGTAGTACGCCCCCGCTGGGATGTCGGGCAGGAGCCCGGAACTCGAGGAGTAGCGCTCGCTCGGGTCGATCAGGCGCCAGAGCATGGTGACGAGCTGCGCGCGCGTGATCTTGTGCCCGGGTCCGAAGGTGCGCGCGTCGAACCCCGACATCACGCCGTTGTCCACGACCCACTCGAGCACGCCCTCGCGCACGAACCAGTCGCTCCAGGTGACGTCGCTGAACGCGTACGGGGTCCGCACCGCCCGGTCGTAGGTCTCCCACTGGCGGTTGTCGAGGCTTCGGTCGTCGCACGAGAGCGCCGAGTCCCACCCGTGGTGCTTGCGGGAGAGCATGGCGGCGTCGGAGATCATGAAGTAGTCGTCGCGGACGTCGTCGTAGAAGCCCCCGTCGAGCCCGGTCGAGAAGCTCACCGGATCGTCCCACGTCACGTCGACGTGATAGTTGTGGTCACCGATGGTGACGATGTTCCACGCGTGGTTCATGGCGTCGCTCGACGTGATGGTCGACTCGATGCCCACGCGCTCGAGCAGCGCCGCGTACGCCTCCGAGTAGCCCTGGCACACGCCCGTGCGGAGCACCAGGGGGCCGTAGGCGCTGTACGACTCGGGCGGGATCGTATTGTTGGCGTAGTTCTTGTAGTCGTACACCGTGTTTCTCACCAGATAGTCGTGGAGCGCCTTGGCGTTCTGCAGGTCGGTCATGGTGGCGCTCGTCCACGAGAGGGCCTCGCTCATGGCCGCGTCGAACCTCGCCCTCATGGAGGAGAGCTCGGCCCTGTCCTGCGTCAGGTAGTGGAGCTCCGCGTAGACGACGGTCCCGTCGACGTGCCACAGCGTCGCGTTCTCAAAGAAGAAGAGGTCGGGGTGCTCGTCTTTGACCGCGTACATCGCGGCCCAGACCTCGTCGAGCGACGCGCCGAAGCGCTCCAAGTCGACCGTGTCCGCGAGGCCGTTGATTCCGGCGAGCAGCGCGTCCTTGACGTCCTGGCGTGCCTGCGTCGCGTGGAGCCGAACCTCCCCGGCACCCGTCGAGGGGCTCTCGGCCGCCAGGAGGCCGTCCGCGAGCGAGGGTCCGGGCAGGGTGGTCGCGGTTGCCGCCGCCGTCAGCGCGATCAGCAGCGCCGCCAGCGCTCTGAGGAGTCGTTTCATGGGGCCTCCTGTTCGGTCGTCCTTCTTGGCTTGCTGAACATGCCCGCATCGTAGGCCAAGTCGCCGCGGAGCGCCGCGAGGCCGGCGCCAGCGTTCCGTGCGCTCGACGAGCGGGGCGCGTTGGGTCGGGCGCGGGCCGTTCTCCCGCGCCGTCCCCTGCGCGCCCCGTGCGCTCCCGCGTCCTGCGCCGTCCACTCCGCGCCCCCGCGTCCCCGCGCCATCGCGTCTCCCGCGCCGTCCACTCCGCGCCTCGCGTCCCTGCTCCGAAACGGAGCGATTGACGAAAAACCGCCCTCCCAGGGCGAGAAAAACGTCAAAGGCTCCGTCTCGGCGCGGGCGCTCCCCGCGGCCGCGCGCTCTGCGGGTACAATGGCCTCCGAACGGAGCAAGGAGAGGACGCTCATGAACCTAGACGAGCTGGAAATCGGCAAGGACGCGGTCGTCGCGTCGGTGAACTGCGACGAGCCGTCGCTTCGCCAGCACATCCTTGACATGGGGCTGACGCCGGGCGTGGAGGTCACGCTCATGAAGCGCGCGCCCATGGGCGACCCGATCGAGATCCGCCTGCGCGGCTACGAGCTCACGCTGCGCCGCGACGACGCGGCGCACATCGCGCTCACGGACGTGCACGACATGCACGACCTCCCGCGCGGCCGCGAGCGCCTCGAGGCGTCGCCCCACCCGGCGATCGGCGAGAAGTACGCGCCGCGCAGCGCGGGCAAGGCGATTCCCGAGGGGGCACCGCTCAAGCTCGCCCTCGCCGGGAACCAGAACTGCGGAAAGACGACGCTCTTCAACGCGCTCACCGGCTCCAACCAGCACGTGGGCAACTTCCCCGGCGTCACCGTGGACCGCAAGGACGGCCAGGTCAAGGGTCACCCCGAGGCCACGGTCACGGACCTCCCGGGCATCTACTCGCTGAGCCCCTACACGAGCGAGGAGGTGGTCTCCCGCCGCTTCATCCTCGAGGACGGGCCGGACGCCATCATCGACATCGTCGACGCAACCAACATCGAGCGCAACCTCTACCTGACCCTTCAGCTCATGGAGCTCGACCGGCCGATGGTGCTCGCGCTCAACATGATGGACGAGCTCACGGCGAACGGAGGGACCGTGAGCGTCAACCGCCTCGAGGCGGCGCTCGGCATCCCGGTGGTGCCCATCTCCGCCGCGCGCGAGGAGGGCATCTCGGAGCTCGTCGAGCACGTGCTGCACGTGGCGCGCTTCCGCGAGCACCCGGGGCGCGTGGACTTCTGCGACGAGCGCGGCGCCGACGGCGGCGCCCTGCACCGCTGCATCCACGGCATCTGCCACATCATCCAGGACCACGCCGAGGCGGCGGGCCTTCCCGTGCGCTTTGCCGCCACCAAGCTCATCGAGGGCGACCGCCTGGTCATGGGCTCCCTCGGGCTCGACCAGAACGAGCTCGACGCGGTGGAGCACATCATCACGCAGATGGAGGGCGAGTCCGGTCGCGATCGCATGGCCGCCCTCGCGGACATGCGCTTCTCGTTCATCGAGGGCGTCTGCGCCGAGTGCGTGGTCAAGCCGCGCGAGAGCCGCGAGCACGCGCGCTCGGTGGCCGCCGACCGCGTCCTCACCGGCCGCTACACCGCCATCCCCGTCTTCGTCGGCATCATGGCGCTCGTGTTCTGGCTGACCTTCGACGTCATCGGGCAGCGGCTCTCCGACCTGCTCGACCTCGGCATCCAGTGGGTGACGGCGCAGGTCGACGCGGCGCTCACCGCGTTTGGCCTCAACCCCGTGGTGCACGCCCTCGTGATCGACGGCGTCTTCGCGGGCGTGGGGAGCGTGCTCTCGTTCCTGCCGATCATCGTGGTGCTCTTCATCCTGCTCTCGGTGCTCGAGGACTCCGGGTACATGGCGCGCGTCGCCTTCGTGATGGACCGCCTGCTGCGCAAGCTCGGCCTCTCCGGGAGGAGCTTCGTGCCCATGCTCATCGGGTTCGGCTGCTCGGTGCCGGCGATCATGGCCACGCGCACGCTTCCCTCCGAGCACGACCGCAAGATGACGGTGATGCTCACGCCGTTCATGAGCTGCTCGGCCAAGCTGCCGGTCTACGCGCTCTTCTCGGCGGCGTTCTTCCCGGACCACGCGCCGCTCGTGATGATCTCGCTGTACCTGCTGGGCATGGTGGTCGGCGTGCTCGTGGCGCTCGTGCTCAAGCGAACCGCCTTCCGAGGCGACCCGGTGCCGTTTGTGATGGAGCTGCCCAACTACCGCCTGCCGAGCGCCAAGACCACGCTGCGGCTGGCCTGGGACAAGGCCAAGGGGTTCGCCACCAAGGCGTTCACGATCATCTTCGTGGCGAGCGTGGTCATCTGGTTCCTGCAGACCTTCGACCTGCGCCTCAACGTGGTCGACGACCAGAGCGCGAGCATGCTCGCCGCGCTGGGCGCCCTGCTCGCGCCCGTCTTTGCCCCGCTCGGCTTTGGCACGTGGCAGGCCTCCGCGGCGCTCGCGGCGGGCTTCGGCGCCAAGGAGAACGTCGTGGCCACGCTGACGGTGCTGCTCGGCGGGTCCACGGCCGGGCTCGCCGGGCTCTTCACGCCGCTCACGGCCTTCGTGTTCCTCACGTTCACGCTGCTCTACACGCCGTGCGTGGCGGCTGTCTCCGCGGTGAGAAACGAGCTGGGGACGAAGATGATGTGGGCGATCATCGCCATGCAGTGCGGCGTGGCATGGGTCGTGGCGCTCGCGGTGCGGCTCGTGGGGACGGCGCTCGGCCTGGCGTAGCGCGCGTTCGCGCCGACGAGAAGAACGTGCGGCTTCATCGCCTCGCGTCCCGCGGCGCGACCCCGGCGGGGCCCGGTGCGCCGCGAGCCGGGTGCGCCGCGAGCCGGCTGCCGGAGCCCGGCGCCGCGAGCCGGCTGCCGCGAGCCTGCTGCCACAAAACGCGTGCGATTGGGTGTTTCCGGCACCTTGCGTCTCGCCCGATGCCCCCTGCGGCGCAAACCCTGCGCGATTGGGTGGCATCATTGATATCGAGCGCTGTCCCGCAACGTCCTTCTCGCCGCTTTTGCCGCATTGAGCCACGTTTTTCCGGGGATTGGGCACTATCTTTGATGCTCGGGCGTCCGTCATATCAAAGATGCCACCCAATCGCAGGGGGTTTCGGACGAGACGGGCCTTTCGGGAGACGCGGGGTCGCGCGGAGGGCTCGCGGGCGGTGCCGCGCGGGGTCGTGTCGTTCCCGACGCGACGCGGGGCCCGGCCTTGCCGGAGACCGACAACTGCCCGAGCACGTCCTCGCCGCGCGCTACGATGGTTCAATCGCCTGTGAAGGGAGCGCCCATGACGCTGGCGAGAAGGACCAAGATCGGCCTGGCCGTCTGCATCGCGGCCGTGTTCGTCGCGCTCGCCCTCTGGCTGACGCCGCCGCTCACGCGCTTTGTGGAGCTTTCCGCGCAGCAGGCCGCCGCTCCCGCTCGGGTGAGCCTCTTCGAGAGCGCCGACGCCGCCGCGCGCGTCTCGGCGATTCGCGTGGACTGCTATCCCCGGCTTGGTCCGGAGGGGTGCCGCTACACGGACGACCCGACCGTGATCTCTGACGCGCTCGCCGCGTTCGAGTCCACCTCCTTCGACAGGTGGGACGGCCGCGCGGGACAGCTCCTGCTCGAGGAGCTCTTTCCGCCGGAGCCCATGTTGGGCGGCTACTCCGCGGGCGTCGCGTTTCTCGACGAGGACGGAAACGAGCTTGCCGTGGTGAGCGAGGGCGGCTCGAGCGTCCCGGGCGGCTTTCTCTGCGTGCGGCGAAACGACTGCGTCTACCTGGTCGAGGGCACTGCGATGACGGAGGGCGACTGCCTGGACTCCATGATCTCCGATGCCTGCGCCGACGATGGGCTGCGCCCGGAGTGGTACGAGGACGCTGATGAACCGCTCGACCAGCTGACCTGGCTCCTTGAGGACGAGTGGCGGGCACGGCGGGGCCTTTCCGTATCAGAGGCGTAAGGGGGAGCCCATGACGCCGGCGAGAAGAGCCGCGCGCCTCGCAAATGGGTACACAACGAATATGCCTCGCTTACCCGCCGCTGACGCGGCGCGCGTAGCGTTGTGCACCCGACGAAAGGACAGCCATGGCAGACGAGAAGACCCCGGCCGAGAGCCACGACAACCCCCTCGGCACCACCTACCACCGCGGCCCCGTAATCATGCGCGGCCCGATGATCCCAGACAGCACCACGACCGGAAACCTGCTCGCGCCGGAGGAGTCCACCGACTGGCTGCACATGGACCCCTGGCGCGTGCTGCGCATCCAGGCCGAGTTCGTCGACGGGTTCGGCGCGCTCGCGGAGCTGGGTCCGGCCGTCACGTGCTTCGGCTCGGCGCGCACCCCGCGCACGGACCCGATGTACCGCGCCGCGCGCCACGTGGGCCGCAAGCTTGCCGAGGCCGGCGTCGCCGTGATCACCGGCGGCGGCCCGGGCATCATGGAGGCGGTCAACTGCGGCGCGGCCAAGGCCGGCGGCAAGTCTGTGGGACTGGGGATCGAGCTGCCGCACGAGCAGGGCAGCAACAAGTGGGTCAACCTCGGCATGACCTTCCGCTACTTCTTCGTGCGCAAGACGATGTTCGTCAAGTACTCGAGCGGTGCCATCATCTTCCCGGGTGGCTTCGGCACGCTCGACGAGGCCTTCGAGCTGCTCACCCTCGTGCAGACCCACAAGGTCACGCGGGTCCCCGTGGTCCTGTTCGGCAGCGAGTACTGGCACGGCCTCATGGAGTGGCTCGAGGGCACGGTGCTCGAGGCCGGCGCGATCTCCCCGCTCGACCCCGAGCTCGTCGTGGTGACCGACGACGAGGACGAGGCCGTGCGCGTGGCGCTCAGCGCGATCGACTGCCCGGGCGCCTGACGCAGGATCGCAACCTTACCAAAGCGTCACCCGTGCGTAAGCCCAATCGATGGGCACGCGGCACCCGAACCCCGACAATCGTAGACGTCCCGGCGCGGGGCGCGCTGACTCGGCCGCGCCCCGGTCGCCGGGAGCGATCTGCGACGGAAAGGGGTCGACATGGCATCAAGGGTCTCGGAGCGGGTGGTTCTGCTGTGCTGCGTAGCCGCCTCGTCGACGCTCGGCTGCCTCGGCCTCGCGATGCTCGCCCACGCGGCGACGCTCTAGGAGGCTGGTGGCAGTGCGCTGCAACGGTCCCGTCGGCATGCTGATAGCGGCGGCGGAGACGCTGCTCTACCAGGCCGCGATCGCCGTGATGGCCGTCGGGCTCGTCCTGGTCTCCCGGCGGGCGCGCCGCCCGCGCGGGCGCGTGTAAGCTTCGCGCAAGGGTCGGCGGTCGGTGCGGGCCGTGTCCGGCGTTCGTGGCAAGATGATGGCGACGAGAGAGGGGAGGGGCGCATGATCGACGACGGGGACGGTCGCCTGGACGACGGCGACGACGCGCTCGCCCAACGGCGCGGTCGTGACTCCCTCGCCCGGCGCAGGCTCGCCGTCGTGGTCGCGCTCGTCGCTGCGCTCGCGCTCGTCGCCGTGTGCTGCGCGCGCTGGATGCCGGGCATCTACGCCTGGGCGACGGACCCCGCGGCGGTGCGCGCCTTCGTCTCCGAGCATGCGCTGCTCTCGCGCCTGGCGGTGGGCGGGGTCAACGCGCTGCAGATCGCGCTGGCGTTCCTGCCCGGCGAGCCCGTCGAGCTGGCGAGCGGCTACGCGTTCGGCTTTCTCGAGGGGACGCTCGTGTGCATGGTGGCGAGCGCCGTGGCGTCGAGCGCCATCTTCTGGGCGGTGCGCCGCTGGGGCTGGTCGCTCGTGGGCCTCTTCTTCGACCGGAGCCACCTCGAGCGCTTCGGCTGGCTCGCCGACGCCCGCCGCCTCGAGGTCGTGATGCTCGTGGTGTTTCTCATCCCCGGCACGCCCAAGGACTTCCTCACCTACTTCGCCGGTCTCACGACGATGCGCTTCTCGGCGGTGCTTGCCATCGCCACGCTCGGGCGCATTCCCTCGATCGTCACCTCGACGGTCGCGGCGTCGGCCCTCGGGAGCGGGCAGTACGGCGTTGCTGCCGCGTCGGTCGCCGTCGCGGTTGGGCTGGCGGCCGCCGGCGGCGTGCTCTACAGGCGCTTCGAGTCTCGGGTGCGCGGCTAGGGGCCGGGGTCGGGGATGACGGGCCGGGGGGTCGCCCCGCCCGCCCGCGCGGAGTCGCCGCGCCCGGCTAGAACGTCTTGAGGATGGCGCCGACCGCTGCGGCCGCGGTCGCCTCGTCGGCCCCGCTCACGCGCACGACCACGTGCTCACCAGGGCGCACCCCGAGCATCATGAGCTCCAGGACCTGCTTGGCGTCGACGGTGCGGCCCGCGTGCTCGAGCGTCACGGAGCTGCGCCAGCGCTCAGCCTCGCTGGCGAGCAGGACCGCGAGCTGTACGTGCAGCCCCAGCGGGTCGGTGATGTCGCAAGGGAGCTCTCGCATGGGTTCCTCTCGGGGTGGGACCTGCCCCAACTCACCTGACTGTACGAGGAGGAGCGTCCGCTCCCGCCAACAACTCGCCGAGCGCGCGACGTGTGCTCGGCGGCCGGTAGCGCCCCCGCCGCGGGCGGGCCGCGCCGGCGGTCGGGGCGCGCTCGCCGGGCCCCGCCCGCCCGGGCCGAGGACGCGTCGCGTGCTCCCGGGTCCCGCCGCGCTACCATGGGGCCATGGCCGAGTACGCGCACATATCCCACGGCTTCGGGCCGATCTTCGACGAGCGCAGCAGCGTGCTCGTGCTGGGGTCGTTCCCCTCGGTGCTCTCGCGCGAGAACCGCTTCTACTACGGCAACCCCCGGAACCGCTTCTGGCCGATGATGGCGGACCTCCTCGACGAGCCCGCGCCCGCCGTTGACGACGTCCCCGCCAAGCGGGCGCTCCTCCTGCGCCACGGCGTCGCCCTCTGGGACGTGATAGAGAGCTGCGACGTGCGCGGGTCCTCCGACGCCTCCATCCGCAACGTCGTCCCGGCGGACGTGGCGCGCATCACGCGCGCGGCCAAGATTCGCGCCGTCCTCTGCAACGGTGCCGCGGCCGGCCGGCTCTACCGGCGCTGGCTCGAGCCCGTGACGGGGATTTGCGCCGAGGTGCTGCCGTCCACGAGCCCCGCCAACGCCTCATGGTCGCTTGCGCGCCTGACGGAGCGCTGGCGCGCGGCGCTGCTCCCCGCGCTGGGGGAGTGAGCCGGGCCCCGGCCCGGGAAGCCCGCGGACGCTCCAGCCGAGAAGAACGTCCGGCCGCTTCCCGCCCCCCCCGCGAGACACGACAAGCCCGGGAAGCCCGCGGACGTCTCGGTCCGCGAGAACGTCCGTCAGCTTCCCGGGCCTGCAGGAAGGTCGCAGCCGCGGCGGCAAGACCCGCCCCGCTACTCCCCGAGCAGCGCCTCCACGTCGGTGCGCTCCGGCATGGCCGGGATGGCGCCGCGCTTGCGCACGCAGAGGGAGGCCACGGCGTTGCCGAGCCGCGCGAACGAGACGGCGTCCTCGAGCGTGACCTCCTCGGGCCGCCTGCCGCTCTCGCAGAAGCCCGCGAGGAAGCCGCCCCAGAACGAGTCGCCGGCGCCCGTGGCGTCCACGGCGTCCGCGGGGAAGCCCGGGACCTCGGCGCTACCCTCGGCGCAGCGCACGTACGCGCCGCCCGCGCCGAGCGTCACGGCCACGACCTTGGGGCCGCGCGCCATGAGGGCGGCCGCCGCTGCCTCCGGGTCCTTCTCGCCGGTGAGCAGCTCGCACTCCTCGTCGGAGAGCTTCATGAGGTCCATCTGCGGCACCACGGCGCGCATCTGCTCCATCGCGGCCTCGGCGGAGGGCCAGAGGTTCGCGCGGTAGTTGGGGTCGTAGGAGAGGACGCAGCCGGCCTCGCGGGCGCACGCGAGCGCGGCGAGGGTGGCGGAGCGGGCGGGCTCGTCGGTGAGGGAGAGCGAGCCCACGTGGAAGACGCGCGAGTCGGCGATGACGTCGCGCGCGATCTCGTCCGCGGCGATGCGGGTGTCCGCGCCGGGCTTGCGGGCGAAGGAGAACTCGCGCTCGCCGTCCGCGGAGAGGGCCACGAAGGCGAGGGTGGTGAAGGCGTCCGGGTCGCTGATCAGGCCCGTGGTGTCGATGCCGTTGGCCTCGAGCGTGGCGCGCAGGAACTCGCCGTGCATGTCGCAGCCCACCTTGCCGAGAAACGCCGTCTTGTGGCCGAGCTTCTCCAGGGCCACGAGCACGTTGGCGGGCGCGCCGCCGGCGTTGCGCTCGAACAGCTGCTGGCCGCCCTCGGACGTGCCGGCGTCGGTGAAGTCGATGAGGAGCTCTCCCAGTGCGCTGACAGAGAACATGTTGGATCCTTTCGCTTGCGGAATCGATTCCATGCCCATTATCGCCCCTCGGGAAAGCCCGTGCCGCCTGCCTCGCGCCCTTCTCGGCCAACGGCGGCGCGCGCGGCGCGGGGAGCGCCGCCGGGGCGGGGCCACCCACAGAAGGGCCCCGCCGGTGGGGGTGAACTGCCTCCCATTTCTTGGACTGAAAAGTAAAGTCCGAGGGATGGGAGGCAGTTCAGGGAGACCGGCGGGGCCAGGAGGGGATGGACGCGCCAGGAGGCTAGCGCGTCACGCGGATGATCGGGCTGCCGGCGGTGACGGGACCGTCCTCGCGCGGCTGGACGGAGGCGAAGTCGTCGGTGTTGGTCACGATGACGAAGACCGTGTCCTGCTTTCCCGCCGCGGCGACCTTGGCCTTGGAGAAGGTCACGATGGGGTCTCCCGCCGTCACGCGGGCGTCCTGCTGGACGTGGCAGGTCAGGCCGTCACCGGCCATCTCCACCGTGTCGATGCCCACGTGCACGAGTACCTCGGAGCCGTCGTCGGCGAGGATGCCCACGGCGTGCGGCATGGCGGAGAGCACGGTGCCGGAGACCGGCGAGAAGACCGTCTCCTCGGCGGGGCTCACGGCGATGCCGGCGCCCATCGCCCCGGAGGAGAACACGGGGTCGGCGGTCTCGGAGAGCTGGACCACGGAGCCGGTGACGGGGGAGCAGACGGTGCCGCGCTCGTACTCGGTCTGGACGGGCGCGAGCTCGGGCGCGCCCTCCTCGGCATCAGGCCGGTAGGTGACGAACTCGATGACGAAGGCCAGGACCGCCGAGACGAGCGAGGCGACGATCGCGAAGACCATGTGGGAGATCCCGGCGCCGCCGGGGGTCTCGTCGATGAAGTTGAGCAGGTTGAAGACGCCGAGCCCGCCCGAGATGTACATGAGGGCGCCCGTCATCCCCACGATGGCGCCGCCCACGGCGGAGCTCAGGCACGCCACGACGAACGCGCGCTTGTTGGGGAGGGCGACGCCGTAGATGCCCGGCTCGGTGACGCCGAAGAAGAACGCGGAGATCATCGCGGGGAGGGCGATGCCGCGGAAGCGCTCGTCCCTGTTCCTGAGGTACATGGCGAAGATGACCGCGCCGAGCGCGAACCCGTGCCCGATGGTGGCGGCGAGCACGTAGTCGTGGCCGAGGGTGTTCAGGTTCATGATGGAGATGGGGATGAGGCTCCAGTGGAAGCCAAAGATGACGAGGCACATCCAGAGCCCGCCGACCAGGGCGCTGCCCAGGACCGCGCCCACCACGGGGAGCTGGAAGATGAACGAGAACGCCGCGCTCAGCAGGTTGGTGATGAGGGTGGCCACCGGGCCGATGACGAGGTAGCCCAGGACGATGGAGACCGTCATCGTGGCGAGCGGGACGAGGAACATCTTGAGCGCCGCCGGCATCCAGCCCTTGAGCCAGCGCTCCACGAGCGAGCCGAACCACACCATGAGAAGGACGGGAATCACCGAGCTCGCGTAGCCCGAGGCGGGCATGATGATGGGGATCCCGAGGGCGGTCGCGTACCACGAGAACGTGCCGGCGACGCCGAGGTCGATGCTGCCGAGGACCTCGCCCGAGGTCAGGGCGACCATCGTCGGGTAGACGAGCGCCACGCCTATCGCCACGCCGGTGAACTCGTTCATGCGGAACTTGCGCGCGGCGCTGAACGCCAGGGCGACGGGGAGGAAGTAGAAGAAGCCGTCCGCCACGGTGTAGAGCAGCGTGTAGAGGCCGTCGTTGGCAAAGTCCGGGACGAAGTAGGTGAAGAGGGCGAGAAGCCCCTTCATGATGCCCGCGGCGGCGAGCGGTCCCAGGATGGGCTGGAAGATGCCCGAGATGAGGTCGATGATGACCGACGCCACGGTCTTCTCGCCCTCAGGCTCGTCCTCGGCGGCGTTGCCGCCGCCCGCAAGCCCGCCGGCCTCCAGGACCGCGTCGTAGACGTCCTCCACGATGTTGCCCACGACCACCTGGTACTGGCCGTTGGCCTGGATGACCTGGATGACGCCCTTCAGGGCCTCGATCTTGGGCGTGCTGGCGCGCGACTCGTCCTTGAGCTTGAAGCGCACGCGCGTAATGCAGTGCGCGACGCTCGTGACGTTCTCGGCGCCGCCCACGTTCTCGAGTATGGACCTGGCCAGATCGTCGTACTTTCCTGCCATGAGTCTCTCCTTAGGGATGTTGCCCGGGCGGCTAGCCCAGGTCGCCTCCGTTGGTGGCGATGACCTGTCGGTACCAGTAGAAGCTCTTCTTGCGCCTGCGCTCGAGCGTGCCGCGCCCCAGGTTGTCGCGGTCGACGTAGATGAAGCCGTAGCGCTTCTCCATCTCGCCGGAGCCTGCGCTCACGAGGTCGATTGGCCCCCAGGTGGTGTAGCCGAGCATCTCGACGCCGTCTTGCTCGATGGCGTCGCGCATGGCCTCGATGTGCTCGCGCAGGTAGGCGATGCGGTAGTCGTCCTCGATCGTGCCGTCGGGGAGCACCTCGTCATGGGCGCCGAGGCCGTTCTCCACCACAAAGAGCGGCTTCTGGTAGCGGTCCCAGAGGTCGTTGATCGTGATGCGGAAGCCCAGCGGGTCGATGACCCAGCCCCAGTCGCTCTTGCGCACGTAGGGGTTCTCCACGCCGGCGAAGGCGTTGCCCTCGGCGATGCCGCCCACGGAGTCGGGGTCGCCCGCGGCGCAGCGCGAGGAGTAGTAGCTGAACGAGACGAAGTCGACGGTGTTCTCGGCGAGGATGCGCTCGTCCTCGGCGGTCATGCCCACGTCGATGCCCTCGCGCTCGAGCATCCTGAGGGCGTAGCCGGGATAGCGGCCGCGCGCCTGCACGTCCACGAAGAAGAAGTCCTCCTGGTTCTTGAGCTGCGCGGCGCGGACGTCCTCGGGACGGCAGGAGTAGGGGTAGTAGCTTCCCGCGGCGAGCATGCAGCCCACCTTGTTCTCGGGGTCGACCTCGTGGGCGATCTTGGTGGCCCAGGCGCTCGCCACGAGCTCGTTGTGCGCGGCGCGGTACTCCGCTTCGCGGGGGTTCTCGTTGGGCTCGAGCACGATGCCGGCGCCCATGAAGGGACGGTGCAAGATCATGTTCATCTCGTTGAACGTGATCCACCAGCGCACGAGGCCGCGGTAGCGGTTGAAGAGCACCGTCACGAGCCGCTTGTAGAGGTCGATGAGCGTGCGGCTGCGCCAGGCGCCGTACTTCTCGACGAGGTGGATGGGGCAGTCGAAGTGCGTGATGGTCACGAGGGGCTCGATCCCGTGCTCGCGGCAGCAGCGGAACACGTCCTCGTAGAAGGCGAGCCCGGCCTCGTTGGGCTCCTCCTCGTCGCCGTTGGGGAAGATCCGGCTCCAGGTGATGGAGAGGCGAAAGACCTTGAAGCCCATCTCCGCGAAGAGGGCTATGTCCTCGCGGTAGCGGTGGTAGAAGTCGATGCCCGTCTGGGCCGGGTAGTAGTACCCGGGCTCGAAGTCGAGCATGCGCCTCAGGCCGCGGCTCACGTCGTTGCGCTCCGGCCCGTGCGGGATGACGTCGACGTTGGCAAGGCCGCGGCCGCCCTCGTCATAGCCTCCCTCGCATTGGTTGGCGGCGGTGGCCCCTCCCCACAGGAACCCTTCTGGAAACGGCATGGTGCCTCCTTCTCTCTGGCGCCCCCACCTTCGCGGGGGGCGCTGTGCCACGTCTTGCGGTCTCGCGCGCCGGGCCCTCGGGCCCTCCCCCTGGAACGCGCGGAGCCGCTCACGAAGGGATGACTGCTAGCTGGCTGCCTGGCCCGCGGCGGCGCGACGGGCCGCCCTGCCGCCGAGCAGGGAGGGCAGCTGCGCCAGGCACACGCCGGCGAGGATGATGGCGACGCCCAGCCACTCGACGACGCCGAGCGGCTCGCCGAGGACGATCATGGCGATGAGCAGGCCGGCGGGGAGCTCCGCGGCGGCCATGACGGTGGAGAGGCCCGCGGGCAGGTGCGGGGAGCCCATGCCGAAGAGCAGGACCGGGCAGAGCAGGCCGAAGAACCCGGCGATGACGGCAAAGGGCAGGATGCCCTGGACGAGGACGCCCGAGACCAGGTAGTCGGGGCAGACCGTGAGCGACATGACCACGGAGCCCGCGCACACGATGACGCCGCGCTGCTCGGACGAGCAGGGGGCCTCGACCTTGCCGGAGAGGGTGACGAAGAGGGAGCAGGACACGGCCGCCCCCAGCGCGCAGAGCAGGGCCACGGGGTCGTACCCGGCGATGCCGGTCTTGTAGACGCCGCTCGCGAAGACCGTCCCGAAGACGATGACCAGGGCGGAGACGACTTGGACGGCCTTGGGCGGCCGGCGCGTCATGACGGTCTGCCACACGAGCCCGAGCCACGTGAACTGGAAGAGCAGCGTGAGCGCCACCGGGGCGGGCAGCACGCTCATGGCGTAGCAGTAGAGGATCGAGGTGAGGCAGGTGAGGGCTCCCAGGCCCATGAGCTTGAGCG
The DNA here is from genome assembly GCF_900119385.1 of Thermophilibacter mediterraneus. Lineage (GTDB taxonomy): Bacteria > Actinomycetota > Coriobacteriia > Coriobacteriales > Atopobiaceae > Thermophilibacter > Thermophilibacter mediterraneus. The sequence continues at coordinate 469,589 of NZ_FPKO01000008.1, read as the reverse complement.
CGAGCCTCCAGCCCACGTGCTGCCAGCGGTGCCCGAGCGCGCGCCCCGCGAGCGTGGCGAGGGCGAAGAAGAGGCAGCCGAACCACGCCTGGCTCGCCACCACCTGCGCCGAGGTGAAGCCCGCGGCGTAGGCGAGCTTGTAGGTCGTGGCCATGGCGCCGTAGCAGGCGCCGCCCGCAAAGACCTGGAGCGCCGCCTTGGCCTGCCCCGCGCCCTGCTGCTTGATTATGTCCGTTCCTGCCATCATGCCCCCTTCCGTCTGCTGTCTCGCAGACGCACGTCTCGTGCGTCTGTTCCCTGCAGTCGGAAGGTGGGGCTCGTCCGGTCTTCTGGCGGTGCTTGCGGCACCTGCTGCCGAGACAAAAAAAGCCACGCAACCGACTGCTCGGTTGCGTGGCGAAAAAGTGCTAGCGCCCAGAAAAGTCCACGCGTTTTTAGACAGGGACAAGATACTACAACAGGGGAGATGCCGTCAAGAAAAGCCGAGGAAAAAAGCGAGTCTCTGCCCGCCGCATCTCTTGAGCTCATCCGCGCCCTGCGGGAGCGCGGGGTCCACTTCGTGGCGAGCTCGGGGAGGCGCTACGACACGCTGCGCTGGTTTCTCGAGCCCGTCGCCGACGAGATCAGCTACGTCGCCTCGCTCGGGACGCAGGTCTTTGCGGACGGGCAGCTGCTGGACCGCGAGGTCTTCTCGTCGCTCTCCGTCATGCGGCTCTTTGAGACGTGCGCGATGTTCGACTGCCTGCACCTCGCCGTCTACGAGGACGACAACACCTACCTGATCGACGACCTCAGCTCCTACATCAGCGAGCTCGACAAGGACCTCGTCTCGGCCACGCGCGTCTTTGACCCGCCCTCGCCCACGGTCAACATCATCAAGGCGGCCGTCTGCTGCGACCAGCCCGAGCTCATCACCGAGATGGCCTACGTGCTCGAGCGCGAGCTGGGGGAGTGGTTCACCTTCCTGCCGAGCGGGTCGCGCTGGATCGACGTGGCGCCCCGGGCCCGCCCCCGGCCTACGCCCGCGGGCGACGGACGACCAGGCGGCTCACCCGCAGCGCGCCGCCCTCGGCCACGAGGCGGATGGCGCGCGGGCCCGCGCCGGGGAGGCTGTAGACGCTCAGCACCTGCTCGCCCTCGCCCGCGAAGACCTCGACCGACCCACGGTCGAGAAGGACGCGCAGCCTGAGCTCGCCGGTGGCGAGCGCGCTCGCGGGGACGGGGGCCGCGCGATAGCCGCGCTCGCCCACGCGCGCGGCCTGCCGGTCGAGGACCACGCGGCGCGCCTGGTCGTCGTAGGCCACGTACGTGTACCCGCCGTCCGCGGCGGCGTGCAGCTTGAGGCCGCCGCGCTCCGCCGTCGAGGCGGCGAGGTCGAGCGTGGCCTCGACGCACGCGACGCCGGCGTCCTTCTCGACCTCAAGCTCCTCGTTTGCGGCGAGCTCGATCGGGCCGAGCTCGCGCGCCGGCCCCCAGAGCGTCTCGAGCTCGCGGGCCGGCTCCTGCCTGAGCGTCCCGTCCCCGGCGAGCGAGAGCTCGCGCGGCACCGTGAGCTGCCCGCACCAGCCGTCCTGCTGGGTCGGCAGGGGGCCGCCGTTGGGGCTCATCCACCCCATCAGGATGCGGCGGCCGTCCGGTGCCTCCAGGGTCTGCGGGGCGTAGAAGTTCTGCCCCCAGTCGAGCGGGAGGAAGTCCGTCTGCGGCTCGAACGTCGCGCCGGGACGCCACGTGCCCACCAGGTAGCCGGCGTTGTTGAAGTTGCGGTTGCGGTAGCCGTGCGCCCGGGCGCCCATGGCCGAGAAGCAGAGCACCCAGCGCCGCTCGCCGTCCGGGGCGGCGAGCTCAAAGAGGTCCGGGCACTCGAGCATGAAGACGCGCGGGTCGGGGTGGCGGTAGACCACGCCCTCGTAGCTCCAGGCGCGCAGGTCCTCGGAGGAGAAGAGCGCGATCTCGCCGCGGCCGTCCGCCGCGCGCCGCCCCACCACCGCGAGCCACGCGTCGCCCTGGCGCCAGACCTTGGGGTCGCGGAAGTCGCGCAGGCCCGCGGGGTTGGCGATCACCACGCCGCGCTTCTCGAAGCGCACGCCGTCTCGCGAGGTGGCGAGGCACTGGACCTCGAGGTTCCCGGCGGTCTCGTCGCGCACGTCACGCCAGCGGTGGGCTGTGTAGACCACGTTGAGCACGCCGTCGTCGCCCACGACGGCGGAGCCCGAGTAGACGCCGTCGCGCTCGGCCTCGAGGCTCGGCGCCAGGGCGACGGGCTCGGTGCGCCAGTGCGCGAGGTCGGCGCTCGACGCGTGGCCCCAGTGCATGGGGCCCCACGTGGTGCCAAAGGGATGGAGCTGGTAGAAGGCGTGCCAGCGACCCCCAAAGAAGCAGAGGCCGTTGGGGTCGTTGATCCAGCCGCCCGGGGAGGCCACGTGGAAGGTGGGGTACCAGCGGTCGGAGCGTGCGGCGGCGAGCGCGGCCACGCCCCTCTCGGCGCGCTCGAGGGCGGCGTCGTGCGCGACGAACGAGCCGTTGGCGGGCTCGTCCGGCAGTGGGGCGTTCGTGAGGTCTGTGGCCATGGGTTCCTCTCGGGAGACGTCGGGGGCCCCGCCATTGTTACACAAGCTCGTAGCACCCCTTCATGCCGTCGCCCATCTCCCACACAAGGCACGGTGACGCGCCGCGCGCCTCGAGCGTGAGGGCGGGGGAGCGGGGGAACCAGCGGGTCGAGAGCACGACCCGCCCGTCGTTGACGTAGACCTCCACGGCCGAGCTGTCCACGAGGATGCGCAGGCTCGAGACGCCGTCGCAGGCGGCCTTGCGGACCGTGCGGCCCGCGCCCACGCGCTCGTCGAGAAACTCGAGGCGCACCAGCCCGTCGGCGCACGCCACGCGGAGCGCCCCGTCGAGCGCGAGCTCGACCGGTCCCGTCACGTTGGGGAGAAGGACGTCCGCCCGGTGCTCCGCGAGCGCGAGCGTCCCGTCCCCCGCGAGCTCGTGGCGCGCGCCGCGCAGCGCCTCGAGCTCGGAGACGGGCCGCTGGAGCAGCGCCCCGTCCGCGCCCGCCGTGACCTCGCGCGGGACCGTGAGGCAGTGGCACCAGCCCAGACCGTCCGGGGCGCTCTCGAAGCCGGCGTCCGGGAGCCCCATCCAGGCGAGAAGGACCGTGCGGCCGGACTCGTCGACGAAGGTCTGCGGCGCGTAGAAGTCGAAGCCGCAGTCCCAGCGGCAGAACCCCGCGGGGTCGAGGTAGAGCTCGCCCGCGTGCCCGAGCTTCTCGCCGGCGGGAAGGGGCAGGTAGCCCGCCTGGTCGCGGATGCCGTTGGCCCAAGGGCGGTCCTGCATGCCCTGTGGGCAGACCGAGAGCCACTCCCGGCCGCCGAGCTCGATGCGGTCCGGGCACTCCCACATGTAGCCGAGGGGCTCCGTCGCGCGCACGGTCCCGGCGTTTGCCCAGGCCACGCCGTCCTCCGAGCGCAGCACGAGCGCGAGGCCGTGGTCATCGAGGTCGCGCGCGCCCAGGATCATCCACCACGCGCCGTCCTCGTGCCAGACCTTGGGGTCGCGCACGTGGCAGGTGCAGAAGTCCGGGTAGTCAGCGTTTCTCAGCAGCACGTCCTTCTCGCCCAGGGCAAGGCCGCCGGGGGCTGTTGGGTCTGCCGTGGCCTCCACGAGGATCTGCGTGGCGCGCCGGCCAGCAGTAATGTAGTCGAAGTCACCGGGCTCCTTGACGTTGCCGGTGTAGTAGAGGCGCGCGCCGCCTTCCACGGGCACGGCGCAGCCGGAGTAGGCACCCGAGGCCTCGTCGGGCGTGTCGGGGGCGATGGCAAAGTCGCGGCCTACGGCGCGCCAGTGGGTGAGGTCGTCGCTCACGAAGTGCCCCCAGCCGCGCGGCGCGTGCGGGGCCGGCCAGTCGGGGCTGTACTGGAAGAACACGTGATAGGTGCCGCCGAGCTGGCAGAGCCCGTTGGGGTCGTTGAGCCAGCCGGTGGGCGGCATGATGTGGAAGCCCATTCTCCAGGGGTCGTGGTGGGCTGCTGCGTTGGTCATCGGATCTCCTATCGGTGGGGAGGGGGCGGCCCCCGCCGGGGCTGCCCCCTCGGCAGGAGGGCGGGACGCGGGCGAGGCCGGGGTGCGTGCGGGTTGCGGACGGTCTGGGATGGGGAAGCGTCCACAACCCGCACGTTGTGGAAATGCGTGCGAGTTGTGGACGGTCTGGTGCTCAAAAGCGTCCGCAACCCGCACGCCCGTCCTGCGGCGGGCCTCGCCCGGGACCCGCCGCCCGGTCTGCTACGCCAGCTCGACGAGCGGCTCCCCGGGGCACGCGGCGCCGAGGCGCGGGGTCACGGAGCCGTAGGCGTCCGTGTTGGTGACGATCACGGGCGTCACGGGGTCGAGCCCGGCGGCGTGGATGGCGTCGAGGTCAATGTCCATGAGCAGCTGCCCGACGCTCACGTGGTCGCCCACCTTGACGTGCGCGGTGAACGGCCTGCCCTCGAGCGTCACGGTGTCGATGCCGATGTGCATGAGGACCTCGGCACCGGCGTCGGTGGTCATGCCGAGCGCGTGGCCGGTCTCGGCGAGCACGGTGACGGTTCCCGCGGCCGGCGCGCAGAGCCTGCCCTCGGTGGGGCGCACGGCGGCGCCGGTGCCCATGGCCTCGCTCGCGAAGACGGGGTCGGGAACCTCGGTCATCCTGATGGCGGTGCCGGCGAGCGGCGAGACGAGGGTCTCGGCACGCGTCGCGGGTGCGGCGTCCGTCACCGCGGCCACGGCGGCGTCGGCAGCGGCGGCGGAGAGGACCGCGGCGCTCTCGGCGTCGGCGGCAGGCGCGCTGACGGAGGCCTCGGCGACGGGCGCCGCGGCGGCCTGCTCGGGGTCGCGGTAGAGCACGAACGAGATTGCAAAGGCCACGACGCCGGCGATGGCGAACATGATGACGTACTGCAGCGGCTGGTTGAGGCAGAGCAGGATGCCAAAGATGCCGGTCACGCCGGTGCCGTTGGCGCCGAGCTGCACGATGGAGGCGAACATGGCGCCCAGGCCGCCGCCGATGCAGCCGGCGACGAAGGGCTTGAAGAAGCGCAAGTTCACGCCGAAGATGGCGGGCTCGGTGATGCCCATGAACGCGGAGAGCGAGGAGGGGAGGGCGAGCGAGCGGATCTTGACGTCGCGGGTCTTGAGGGCAACGGCGAGCGCGGCGCCGGCCTGGCCGATGTTGGCGGCGGAGGCGAGCGGCAGCCAGTAGGTCACGCCGTAGGCGGCGATCTGCCCGAGGTCGATGGTGGTGTACATCTGGTGGATGCCGGTGACCACGGTGGGGGCGTAGAGGGCGCCCATGATGAGCGAGCCGATGCCCAGGGGCAGCGTGATGAGGAACTGGATGCCGCCGAGGATGGCGTTCTCGGCCCAGACGAAGACGGGGCCGACGGCGAGCATGGTGACGTAGGCGGTCACGGCCACCGAGACGAGGGGCGTCACGAAGAGGTCGAAGGCCTCGGGGACCACCTTGTGGAGGCGCTTCTCGACGAAGGCGAGGATGCCCGCCGCGATCACGATGGGGATGACGTGACCCTGGTAGCCGGTCCACTCGATGGAGTAGACGCCGGGGATGACGGCGTAGGTCTGCTGCACGCCCTCGGTCGCCACGGTGTTGGCGTTCTGGAGGCCCGGGTTGATGAGCAGCATGCCGATGACGGCGCCGAGGTAGGGGTTGGCGCCGAAGGCCTTGGCGGCGGAGAAGCCGATGAGGATCTGAAGGAACGTGAACGCCGTGTTGGAGACGAGGTTCAGGATCTGGTACCAGGCGTTGTTGGTGTCGAGTGTGATGAAGCCGTTGGCGTCCATGAAGGAGAGCGCGCTCATGATGCCCAGGAGCAGGCCCGAGGCCACGATGGCCGGGATGATGGGCACGAAGACGTCGCCCAGGAGCTTGATGGCGCGCATGAAGGGGTTGGTCTGCTGCTGCGCGGCGGCCTCCTTGACCTCCGCCTTGGTGGCGGCGGTGATGTGCCCGAGCGCGATGAACTCGTCGTAGACCTTGTTCACCGTGCCGGTGCCGTAGATGACCTGCAGTTGTCCGGACGCCTTGAAGTTGCCCTTGGCGCCGGTGGCGTTGTCCACCGCAGCCTGGTTCACCTTCGAGTCGTCCGCGAGCACGAGGCGCAGCCGCGTCGCGCAGTGCGCCGCGGAGACCACGTTGCCCGGCCCCGCCTATCGCGTCCAGGATCTCTTGCGCGGCCTGTCGGTAGTCGAGTGCCATTGCTGCTCCCTTCGCTTCTTCACGCCCCTCCATGATAGCCTGCTACTGTGGTGTGAAAACGTTCCCATATGGAATCGTTCTCACAATACGATGGCAAAGCGACGAGGGCGACGCTGACTGGTGAGCGGCATGATTGTTTCGGTGAACGGCACTCCGTTGGGAAGCGAGGGGTCACGCGACCCTCGGGCGAGAAGAACCTCTGGCTCGGGCCGCCATGCCCGGCGCGAGCTTGGCGCCGCCGCGCGAAATCGCGTCGAGTGCGCGCTCCTCGCCAGCGGGGAGCGCGCACTCGGCCGCATCTCTGTCCGTTCGGATAGGAATGACGTCGAGTGCGCGCTGCTCACCGCGCACTCGACGCGTATTCGGCCCGCACTCAGCGCGTGGAGTTTCTCGCCACGACCTCGTAGCCCATCTTGACCTCGCGCGGGACGGACTCGCCGGTCATGAGCCCAACGAGCATCTTCGCCGCCTCGCTGCCGGAGGTCTTGTAGTGGTGGTGCACCGTGGTGAGCGTCGGCGTCACGATCTGCGAGATCTCCGCGTCGCCGACGCCGGTCACCTGGACGTCCCCGGGGACGCTGCGCCCGTACTCGCGCAGGCAGGTGAGCGCGCCGTAGGCGATGGAGTCCGTGGCGCAGACGATGGCGTCGAGCTCCGGGTACTCGTCGAGCAGGCGCTCGGCCTGCTCGTAGCCGGAGTCCACGGTGAACTCCGCGACGGTGAGCGCGCGCTCGGGCACCTCCACGCCGCGTTCGGCGCACGCCTCGAGGAAGCCGCGGCGGCGCATCTGGCCCGCGGAGACGTCCTCCTCGAGGACGCCGATGTAGGCGGGCCTGCGCGCCGACCGCAGGGCGACGGCGGTCACGTCGCGCAGGGCGTTGAGGTCGTCCTGGTAGACGCAGGTGAGGCCGGGCACGTTCTGGTCGAGCGCCACGATGGGCACCGGCAGCGCGGCGACCGCGTCGGCGTGCTGCGGCGTGAACACGGTGGCGATGAGGATGACGCCGTCGACCTGGTTCTTCTCGGAGAAGAGCCGGAGGAACTCCACCTCGCGCGCGGCGTCGTTGTCGGTGTTGGCGAGCAGCACCCGGTAGCCGACGTCGTTGAGCACGAGCGTGATTCCCGCGACCATGCGGCTCACCGAGGCCGAGTTGATCTTGGGGATGATGACGCCGACCACGTTGGTCTTGCCGGTGCGCAGCGCCTGCGCCTGGCGCGACGGCACGTACCCGGTCTTCTCGATGACGCGCCGGATGGCGGCTCGCTTCTCCTGGCTCACGTACCCGTCGTTGAGGTAGCGCGAGACGGTCGCGCGCGAGACGCCCGCCATCTGGGCGATCTGGTTGATGTCCATGCTGCCCCCCTCTTTCGGAGAGAGTGTATCGCAAGGGGGCGGGGGAGGGGGAGCCGGCCTCGGCCGCGCCCGACGCCCGTCGCGCTACACGGCGCCGGAGAGCACCTCGAGGAACTGCGCGTAGCTCGCGACCCCGATGAGCTCCTGCTGGAGGTGGTGGTCCTCGACGATCCTCACGAGCAGGTCGTAGAGGTGCTCCATCTCGACCCGGTCCCCGGGGCGCACGGCGAGCAGAAACACGATCTGCACGGTGTCGCACCGCTCGCTCCAGCGCACCGGGCGCTTGAGGATCGCGGCGCTCACCATCGTGCGCCGCGCGTCGGGGCGCATGGTGTGGGGGATGGCGAAGACCTCGTTCAGGCTCGTGTCGGCGACCCGCTCGCGCTCGAGCGTCGACGCGAGGAAGCCCTCGTCCGCGACCCCCTCGCGCACGAGCTGGTCGCACATGCGCCGAAGCAGCTCGTCCTTCTCGACCGGCTCGTCGACGACGAGCTGCGCCCCGGCATGGTCATGAGGCTCTACAATGGTCTTGACCATGAGGCTGCGGGAGCCACGATCCGCGTCCCGGGCACCATCGAGCACGCGAGCTACGTCGACCTGCTCGAGCGCGACAGCGCCCCCGTCGCCCACGACGGCGCCACGATCACCGTCGACCCCATCGGTCACTGCAAGTTCGTCTCGGTGTACGTTGAGATCACGGCGTAAGGAGAAGAGCAATGGCTGACGAGAAGGACAGGGGCGCGCTGCTCGGCGCGCTCGAGGCGGGCGGCACCAAGATGGTGCTTGCGACGGGCTACGCCGACGGAACGGTCGTCGAGCGCTTCGAGACGCCCACCACCGCCCCCGAGGACGTGGTGCCCCGCATGGCGGCCTGGTTCAAGGAGCGCGGCGTCGCCGCCGTGGGCGTGGGCGCCTTCGGCCCGACGGGCGTGAACCCGCGCTCCGCGACCTTCGGCCACGTCCTCGACACGCCCAAGCCGGGCTGGAGGGGCTACGACTTCCGCGGCGAGATGATGCGCGGGACCGGCGTCGCGGTGGGCTACGACACCGACGTCAACGTGGCGTGCCTGGGCGAGGTCACCTTTGGCTCCTCGCGCGGCCTCGACGTGGTGGTCTACCTCACCGTGGGCACCGGCGTGGGCGCCGGCGTCATGATCGACGGTCGGCTGCTGCACGGCATGCTGCACCCCGAGGCCGGCCACGTGCTGCTGACACGCCGCGCCGACGACCAGGCGCCGAGCTCCTGCCCGTTCCACGACAACTGCCTCGAGGGCCTCGCCGCCGGCCCCGCGATCCAGAAGCACTGGGGCGCCCCGGCCGTCGAGCTCGCCGACCGTCCGGAGGTCTGGGACCTCGAGAGCGACTACCTCGCGCAGGCGCTCGCCGGCTACGTCATGTGCTACTCGCCGCAGCGCATCATCCTGGGCGGCGGCGTCATGAAGCAGGAGCAGCTCTTCCCGCTCGTGCGCGAGAAGGTCGCCGCGAACATCGCGGGCTACCTCAAGACCGACGAGCTGGCGGACATGGACTCCTACATCGTGCCCGCCTCGCTCGGCGGCGACCAGGGCATCATGGGCTGCCTCGAGCTCGCCCGCCGCGAGCTGGAGGCGTAGCGCGCGACGCGCCTCGTGCGACATGACCCCCCCCTCAGGGCCCGCCTCGCTCCCTCGGGGCGGGCCCTGGCATGGGTCGCGGCCCCGCGTCCTTCTCGCCCGGGAGTATCATCGGTGGGGGAGGGGAGCCGTCGAGAGGAGCCGCTCATGCCGAGGTCCGACCAGCCCACTCACATAGAGGTGCGCGGCGCGCGCGTGCACAACCTCAGGAGCGTCGACGTGGACGTCCCGCTGGGGTGCCTCGTGGGGGTCGCGGGCGTCTCCGGCTCCGGCAAGAGCTCGCTGGCCCTGGGCACGCTCTACGCCGAGGGCAGCCGCCGCTACCTGGACGCGCTCTCCACCTACACGCGCCGCCGCATCTCCCAGTCCGCGCGCGCCACGGTGGACGAGGTGCGCCACGTGCCCGCCGCGCTCGCGCTGCGCCAGCGCCCCGGCATACCCGGCGTGCACTCGACCTTCGGCACCGCCACCGAGCTGCTCAACTACCTGCGCCTGCTCTTCTCGCGCCTCGGCAGCCACCGGTGCCCGCACTGCGGGGCGCACGCCGAGCCGTCCATGGCCGTGGCGCTCATGCAGCCCATCACCTGCCCCGCCTGCGGCCGGGAGTTCTTTGGCCCCGGCGCCGAGGACCTGGCCTTCAACAGCGCCGGCGCCTGCCCCACCTGCGGCGGGACCGGCATCGTGCGCACGGTTGACGAGGCGAGCCTCGTGCCGGACGAGGGCCTCACCATCGACGAGGGCGCCGTCGCGCCCTGGAACACCCTCATGTGGGACCTCATGAAGCAGGTCTGCCGCGAGATGGGCGTCCGCACCGACGTGCCCTTCCGCGACCTCACGCCCGCCGAGCGCGACATCGTCTTCCACGGGCCGGCGGTCAAGAAGCACATCCTCTACCACGCCAAGAAGGGCGACAACTTCGCGGAGCTCGACTTCACCTACTTCAACGCCACCTACACGGTGGAGAACGCGCTCTCAAAGGCCAAGGACGAGAAGGGCCTCGCGCGCGTGGCGCGGTTCCTGCGCGAGGACGTGTGCCCGGACTGCGGCGGCACGCGCCTCTCGGCCGCGGCGCGCGGTCCCGTGGTGGACGGCATCACGCTCGCCGATGCCACGGCGATGACGCTCGACGAGCTGGCGGCGTGGGTGCCGCGCGTGCCGTCCCGCGTCCCCGACGAGCTGCGGCCGATGGCCGAGACCATCTGCGCCGAGATGGCCGAGCCCATGGAGCGGCTCAAGCAGCTCGGCCTGGGCTACCTCTCCCTCGACCGCGCGAGCTCCACGCTCTCCACGGGCGAGCGCCAGCGCGTGCAGCTGGCCCGCGCCGTGCGCAACCGCACCACCGGCGTGCTCTACGTGCTCGACGAGCCCTCCATCGGGCTGCACCCCTCCAACGTGGACGGGCTGCTCGGCGTCGTGGACGACCTCCTGTCCGACGGCAACTCGGTCGTGCTGGTGGACCACGACGTGCGCGTGCTGCGCCACGCGGACTGGCTCGTGGAGATCGGCCCGGGCTCGGGCGCCGACGGCGGCCGCGTCATCGCGCAGGGACCGCTGCCCAGGGTCGAGAAGGACCCGGGCTCGCGGATCGCGCCGTTTCTGACGGGGGAGCGCCGCGTGCGGGTGCGCGAGCGCGCGGCCGCCGCGGACGTCTTCGCGCGCGGCGCGGTGCGCCTCGAGACGGGGGCCGTCCACACGGTGCGCCCGCTCGCGGTCGAGGTCCCGCGCGGGCGGCTCACGGCGGTGACGGGCGTCTCGGGAAGCGGCAAGACCACGCTCGTGCTCGAGAGCCTCATCCCGGGCCTGCGCGCGGCCATCGCGGGCGAGGCGCTGCCGGCCCACGTGCGCTCGGCGGACGCGGCGGGCCTGGCGCGCGTGAACCTCATCGACGCCACGCCCATCGGCGCCAACGTGCGCTCCACGGTCGCCACCTACTCCGGCGTCCTCGACGACCTTCGCCGCGCCTACGCCAAGACCGACGCCGCGCGCGAGCGCGGCCTCAAGGCGGGCGCGTTCTCCTACAACACCGGCAGCCTGCGCTGCCCCACCTGCGACGGAACGGGCCAGATATCGCTCGACGTGCAGTTCCTGCCGGACGTGGACGTGCCCTGCCCGGACTGCGGCGGCACGCGCTTCTCGCCGGCCGCCTCGGAGGTGCGGCTCGCGGGCGACATCAGCCTGCCCGAGCTTCTGGGCTACACCGTGGACCAGGCGCGCGAGGCGCTCGGGCAGACGCGGCTGCGCACGGCGCGCGCCAAGCTCGAGGTGCTGCACGACCTGGGGCTCGGCTACCTCACGCTGGGGGAGGCCACGCCGGCGCTCTCGGGCGGCGAGGCCCAGCGCCTCAAGCTCGCGAGCGAGCTCACGCGCGACCAGGCCGACGCGCTCTTCGTCTTCGACGAGCCCACGATCGGCCTGCACCCGCTCGACGTGGAGGTGCTCCTGGGCGTGCTGGAGCGGCTCATCCGAAACGGCGCCACGGTGGTGGTGATCGAGCACGACCTGGACATGATCGCCAACGCGGACTGGGTGATCGACATGGGGCCCGGAGGAGGCGAGGCCGGCGGGCGCGTGGTCTGCGCGGGCACGCCCGAGGAGCTGGCCGCGTGCGCCGAGAGCGTCACCGGACGCTACCTGGCCGAGGAGCTCGCCGGATAGGGGGAGCCCGGGCCGCGCGGCCCTTCTCGCCGGCGCGCTACTCGCCCTCGAGGAAGGCGCCGGTCTGGCGGTCCCAGAGGCGCTCGTACTCGCCGCCGGCCTCGGAGAGCTCGGCGTGCGTGCCGTCCTCCACGATCTTCCCGTCGGCGAGGACCACGATGCGGTCGAGCGAGGCGACCGTGGAGAGGCGGTGCGCCACCACGATGCTCGTGCGGCCGGCCATGAGGTTCTCGAGCGCCCCCTGCACGAGCGCCTCGGACTCGCTGTCGAGCGCGGAGGTTGCCTCGTCGAGCACGAGGATCGGGGCGTTGGCCAGGATCGCGCGGGCGATGGCCACGCGCTGGCGCTGCCCGCCTGAGAGCTTCACGCCGCGCTCGCCGACCATCGTGTCGAGCCCCGCGGGGAGCCGCTCGATGAACTCGGCGGCGTTGGCCAGCCGCGCCGCGCGCCAGATCTCTTCGTCGGTGGCGTCGGGCCGGCCGTAGGCGATGTTCTCGCGGATGGAGCGGTGGAACAGCAGCGCCTCCTGCGGCACGTAGGCGATGCTGCGGCGCAGGCTCTGCTGGGTGCAGCGGCTCACGTCCTGGCCGTCCACAAAGACGTGGCCGTCCTGCACGTCGTCAAGGCGCAGCAGCAGCTTGGTGAGCGTGGTCTTGCCCGAGCCCGAGCGGCCGACGAGGCCCACGCGCTGTCCGGAGGGGATGTGGAGGGTGAGGTCCTCGAAGACCCGCTCGCCGGGCGCGGCGTCGTGATAGGCGAAGCCGAGGTGGTCGAAGTCGATGGCGCCGTGCGTGACGGAGAGCTCCGCGGCGAGCGGCTCGTCCTCCACGAGGCGCGGCTCGTCGAGGACGCGCGTCATCTCCGCGGCGTCACCGAGGGCGCGGTTGATGCGCTGCATCATGGAGTTGATGTAGTTGAAGCGCATGGAGAGCTGGTAGGTGTAGGTGAACATCATCACGAGCGTGCCCGCCGAGATGCCGAACCACGCGTTGCCGCCCGCCACGAAGACCGAGACCACGAGCATGATGACGGTGATGAGCGTGCTCGTGGCAAAGCCGCGGCGCATGGTGGCGTGCATGCTGCGCGACTCCGCCTCGCGCGCGGCCCGCGCGGCGTCGTCGAAGAGGCCGCGCTCGTAGTCCTCGCGCCCGCAGGTCTTGACGGCCAGGATGTTGGTCACCGCGTCGGAGAGCACGCCGGAGAGGCGGTTCTGCGCGGCGGCCGTCCGCTGCGAGAGCGGCAAGATCTTGTGGTAGAGGTGGGTGGCAACCGCCACGTAGGCCACCAGGAGCACGGTGAGGATGGCCATGTAGCTCGGCACCACGGGCGCGAGCGCCACGAAGGTGCAGACCACCGATGCGACCGTGGGGATGAGCGAGTAGACCACCACGTCCACGAGGGCAGTGTAGCCGCCGGTGAAGCGCGTGGTCTGGCTCACGAGCGACCCGCCGAAGCGACTCGTGTGGAAGGTCATCGACTGGTTGGAGAGCGTGTCGAAGCACAGGCGCGAGAGGTGGTAGTTGCCGTTGATCTCGAGCTTGTAGACGGTGTAGTCCTGGAGCTTGGAGAGCGCTTGGCCCACGGCGTTCACCACGAGGAGGGCGACCACGTAGGGTCCGAAGACCTCGGCCACCCGGTCGGCGGGGACGGGCGACGCCTGCACCCGGTCCACGATGAGGCCCATCACGTACGTGTTGACGTAGGTGAGCAGCGCGACGTAGCCCGCGGACGTGATCACGGCGAGCGCGGCTATGCCGGGTTGCATCCGCGTGACGTCCCAGAAGCGCCTGAGCGTGCGGCGGACGGTGGGGCGCTGGAGCGGCGCGACGTTTCTCTGTGCCATGGGGCCTCCCTCGTTCTTCTCGCCCTGAGAGGGTAGCACGTTGGCGACGCATCGTCACTTCCGCGGGGCGGCGAAGTGTGTCAGGCAGGTGTCGGCTCGTTGACACCCGTCGGACGGGGTCCTACCGTGTGCCAAAAAAGCAACGGGCGAGAGGGACGTGTGAGATGGGGACCATTCGGGCGTGCGTCGTGGGGGCAACGGGCTATGCGGGCGTCGAGGCCTGCCGGCTCATCTTGGGCCACCCGGACCTCGAGCTCGTCATGGCCACGGACCGCAAGGAGGCCGGGACGCGGCTCGACGCCGTCTACCCATCCCTCGCGGGCGCCTGCGACCTCGAGCTCTCCCTGCCCGACCCCGACGCCATCGCCGCCGCTGCCGACGTGGCCTTCCTCGCCGTCCCGCACACCGCGAGCCTCTCGCTCACCCCGGCGCTGCTCGAGCGCGGCGTGACCGTGCTCGACCTCTCCGCGGACTACCGCCTGCGCGACGCCTCCGTGTACGAGGCGTGGTACGCCACGCCGCACACGAGCCCCGAGCTGCTCTCCCAGACGGTCTACGGGCTGCCCGAGCTCAACCGCGCCGGCCTCGCGGGCCTCGCCGCGCGCCGCGCCGCCGGCGAGGCCGTGCTCGTGGCCGTGCCGGGCTGCTACCCCACGGCGACCGCGCTCGCCGCCGCACCCGCGCTCTCCGCGGGCCTCGCGTCCGGCGACCTCGCGATCGCCGACGCCATCTCGGGCGTCTCCGGCGCGGGTCGCGGGTGCAACGCGCGCACGCACTTCTGCCATGCCAACGAGTCCGTTGAGGCGTACGGCGTGGCCAGGCACCGCCACACGCCCGAGATCGAGCAGACCCTCTCCGACGTGGCGGGCCGCGAGATGTCGGTCGTCTTCACGCCGCACCTCGCCCCGCTCACGCGCGGGCTGCTCTCCACCGTCTACCTCGAGGCTGCGCCGGGGGTGACGGCGGACGACGTCCAGGCCGCCTACGAGCGCGCCTATGCCGACGAGCCGCTGGTCACCGTGCTGGGCGCCGGTCAGATGCCCGCGACCGCGTCCGTCTTCGGCACGGCGCGCGCCCAGGTGGGCGTCGCGCTCGACGCGCGGCGACGACGCACGATCGTCGCGTCCTGCGCGATCGACAACCTCGGGAAGGGGGCGGCCGCGCAGGCCGTCCAGTGCGCCAACGTGGTGCTGGGCCTCCCCGAGACCGCGGGGCTCCTCGCCCCGGCGCCCCTCGTCTAGCCCCAAGACCAACGGAGAAGAGCCTCATGAGTGACTTTGCACCGCTCGAGGTCCCGGTCGCGCCCGACGCGCCCGAGGCCTTCGGCTTCATGCCCTGCGACGGCGGCGTCTGCGCCGCGGCGGGCGTCCGCGCCGCCGGCGTCTCGGCCGGCTTCCGGAAGAACCCCACCCGGTTCGACCTGGCCCTCGTCGTGACCGACGAGGCGTGCCCGGTCGCCGGCACCTTCACCACCAACCGCTTCTGCGCGGCGCCCGTGACCGTGAGCCGCGAGCGCGCCGCGCGCCCGGGCGCCCGGGCGCGCGCGGTGGTCCTCAACTCCGGCAACGCCAACGCGGCGACGGGCGAGCCGGGGCTGGAGGTCGCCCGTCGCTCGTCCGAGATCGTGGCGGCCGAGCTGGGCTGCGACTCCGAGGAGGTCCTCGTGGCCTCGACCGGCGTGATCGGCGTGCCGCTGCCGCTCGCCCCCTTCGAGGCGGGCGTCCCGGCGGCCGTGGCGTCCCTCGGCGCCGACGCCGCGCACGCCCACGACGCCGCGTGCGCGGTCATGACCACCGACACCCGCCCCAAGGAGGTCGCCCTCGAGGGGCGCGTGAGCGACGGGCGCGGCGGGGAGGTCACGGTCCACGTGGGCGGCTTCGTCAAGGGCTCCGGCATGATCCAGCCCAACATGGCCACGATGCTCGCCGTGCTCTCGACCGACGCCCCGCTCACCACCGAGGCCGCTCGCGCCGCCCTCTCGCTCGCCGTCCGCGACAGCTTCAACAAGGTGACCGTCGACTCCGACACCTCCACCAACGACACCGCCCTGCTCCTCGCGACGGGCGCGGCGGGGGGCGAGCCGATAGGCGTGGACTCGCCCGCCTTCCCGGCGGTGGCGGCCGCCGTCAAGGGGTGCTGCGTGGAGCTCGCGCGCAAGATCGCCGCCGACGGCGAGGGCTCGACCAAGCTCGTCACCGTGAGCGTCATGGGCGCCTCCAGCCCCTCCGACGCCGACGCCGTCGCCCGCGCGATCGCGAACTCGCCGCTCGTGAAGACGGCCATCTTCGGCCACGACGCCAACTGGGGCCGCGTCGCGGCCGCGGCGGGCAAGTGCGGCGTCGCCTTCGACCAGGCGCGCGTGGACATCGACTTCATGGGCGTGCCCGTGTGCCGCTCGGGCCTCACCGTCCCCATGGACGAGGAGGACATGCTGCGCCGCTTCGAGGCCCCGGAGATCGACATCGCCGTGGACCTGGGGGCGGGGGCGTGCGCGACGCGCGTCTGGACCTGCGACCTCACGCACGACTACGTGACCATCAACGGCGACTACCGGACGTAGCCGGTAGGGCCGGGACGGGGAGGCCCCGCCGCGAGTTCCTGGCGCGTCCTGGGCGCCAAGCTGTTTGAGCGCCGGGACCTCCCCGTCCCCGCCGTCACGTGGGACAGGGGGACGGAGCGCTGACAGCTCCCCCGTCCCCCTGTCCCACGACCCCACCGTTCTTCTCGCCAGCGCACGTAAGGAGCAGACATGAAGCAGCGTGACCGGCAGCAGCGCCAGGCGGCGGCCTCCAAGGTCGACGTCCTGAACGAGGCGCTCCCGTGGATCCACCGCATGGCCGGCAAGACCTTCGTCATCAAGTACGGCGGCTCCGCCATGGAGGACCCCGAGCTCTGCCGCCAGGTGGTGGCCGACATCGAGATGCTCAAGCTGCTGGGAATCCGCATCGTGCTCGTCCACGGCGGCGGCAAGGCCATCAGCGCGCACGTGAGGGCGCTCGGCCTGCCCGTGAGCTTCAGGGGCGGGCTGCGCGTGACCGACGACGCCACGATGGAGGCGGTGCGCGAGGTGCTCGTGGGCAAGGTCAACCAGGACCTCGTCTGGGCGCTCAACGAGTACGGCCACAACGCGGTGGGGATCTCGGGGGCGGACGGCAAGACCCTCAAGGCCGAGCCCGTCGACCCCGAGCTCGGGCGCGTGGGGCGCATCCGCGAGGTGGACCCGAGCCTCATCGAGACGATCCTCGCCGACGGCTACATCCCTGTCGTCGCCACGGTGGGCTGCGCCCCGGACGGCTTCTACAACATCAACGCCGACGTGGCCGCGGGCAAGATCGCGGAGGCGATGGGCGCGGACAAGCTCATCTACCTGACCGACGTCGACGGGCTCTACGAGGACGTCGACGACGAGGACTCCCTCATCCAGTCCCTCTCGCGCGCCGAGACCCACGAGCTGCTCGAGTCGGGGCGCCTCGACGGCGGCATGCTGCCCAAGATCCGCTCGATCTCGGAGGCGCTCGATGCGGGGGTCTCGGAGGTCGTCATCCTCAACGGGACCTTCCCGCACTCCCTGCTTCTTGAGATCTTCACCGACGCCGGCTGCGGTACCATGTTCACACAGGACGAGTTCGAGTGAGAGGATGGCCATGTCTGACGAGAACACCGTGAGTGAGCCCACCGTCTCGACCGTTGACGCGGAGGTCGTCGACGCCGACGCGGCATTCGTCATGCCCACCTATGCGCGCTACCCGGTCGAGTTCGTCTCGGGTCACGACGCCACGCTCGTGGACTCCACGGGCAGGGAGTACATCGACCTGCTGGGCGGCATCGGCTGCGTGAGCCTGGGCCACTGCAACCCCATCGTCGCCGACGCCGTGCGCGACCAGCTCGGCCGCGTGTGGCAGACGAGCAACTACTTCTACGACGCCACGCGCGCCGAGCTCGCCGCCGCGCTCTCGAGCCTGCTCTCGACCACCACCGACGAGGGCGGTCACGTGATGGGCTCCACGGGCACGCGCTGGAAGACCTTCTTCGCCAACTCGGGCGCCGAGGCAAACGAGGGCGCCTTCAAGCTCGCCCGTCGCTGGGGCGAGAAGAACCTCGACGGCGCCAGCGTCATCGTGTCCGCGCGCCAGAGCTTCCACGGCCGCACGCTCGCCACGCTCGCCGCGACCGGTCAGGACCGGTTCCACCGCAGCTTCCGCCCGCTGCCGGAGGGCTTCGTGGCGCTGCCGCTCAACGACATCTACGCCCTGCGGGAGCGCATCGAGCGCGGCGGGGTGTGCGCCGTGATCCTGGAGTGCGTGCAGGGCGAGGGCGGCGTCTGGAACGCAAACTACGACTACATGCGCGACGTCCGCGAGCTCTGCCGCGAGAAGGGCGTCCTCATGATCGTCGACGAGGTGCAGACCGGCTTCTTCCGCTGCGGATCCCCGTTCTGCTTCCAGCGCTGCGGGATCGAGCCCGACGTCGTGAGCATGGCCAAGGGCATTGCCGACGGCTTCCCCATGGGCGCGGTCGCGGCGCGCGCCGACGTGGCGGACCTGCTCGCCCCGGGCGACCACGGGTCGACCTTCGGCGGCAACCAGCTCGCCTGCGCGGCGGGGCTCGCGTGCGTGAACGCCCTCGTCGACCTGGGCATCGGCGAGCACGTGCTGTCCGTCGGGCGCCACCTGCGCCACCGCCTGAGCGCCATGGACCACGTGGTCGAGGTCCGCGGTCACGGCCTCATGCGCGGCGCGGAGCTCGACGTGCCGGTCGCCGCGCGCGCGGTCGAGGCGGGCCTCGCGGAGGGCCTCGTCCTGAACCACATCGGCGACTCGATCCTGCGCTTCCTCCCGCCGCTCGTGATCACGTGCGCCGAGGTCGACGACGCGTGCGACCGCCTCGAGAGGGTCATCGCGCGCCTGGCGTAGCCCCGCGCCGCGCGGGCCTCGCCGTATGGCGTCCCCGCGCCGCGCTTCTCACGTGCGGGTTGTGGACGGAATCGGGACCCGAACCGTCCGCAACCCGCACGTTCCTCGAACGCGTGCGGGTTGTGGTCGGTTTGCGACCTCATTCCGTCCGCAACCCGCACGCATCTCAATCGCGTGCGTGCTGTGGTCGGTTTGCGACCTCATTCCGTCCACAACCCGCACGCATCTCAATCGCGTGCGGGTTGTGGTCGTTCTGCGTTCAGAAATCGTCCGCAACCCGCACGTTCTTCTCGGCGGTCAACTTAGGCGCGGGACGGATGCCGACCACCCCGGAAAACCTACCGCTCGCGGCATTTCTCGACGCTTACCGCTCTCGATCACGAAGCTTCGCACCATGGTCGAGCTGCAAGAACGCAATGCGTTCAGCTCTCATAACAATCAAAAAATAAATAGAAAAGAAATTGTTGCAAGCGCCGCGCGCCGACTTGTCGGACAATTCGCCCCCACGGGGGAGGGGGAGCCATGAGTCGAGCCGTTGAAGCGATGATCGCGGAGCAATTTCGCCGGGCAGCAGAGGAGCGGAGCTGCTACGTGCCGCTGGGCGACGATGCCGCCCGCGTCAGGCGCGCGCTCTCGCGGCGCGTCGCCGGAGGGTCGGTGGTGTCGCCGGCGCGCGGGCTCTTTGCCGACGCGGGGGAGTGGGACGACCTGCGGCCGGGCGAGCGGTCCCTGTGGATCGCGCGCGGGCTCGAGGCGCTCCACCCCGACTGGGTCTTCTGCGGCCCGACGGCGGCGCTCGCGTACGGGATCGACGTCTCGGACGACCTCGTCGGGCGCGTTCACGTGGCCACCGCCCCCGGGCGGCACGGCTCGAACCCTCGGACGCTGGTGCGCCACCCCGTTCTTGACGGGCGCGACCCCCTCGGCGGTGTGGTGGACGTGGACGGGCTCCGGGTGACCTCGCCCGGGCAGACGGTCTTCGACTGCCTGCGCTGGACAGACTTCCCCCGTGGCCTGGGGGTCATCGACTCGGCCCTGCGACAGGGGGTGACGTGCGCCGACGAGCTCGCCGCGCTCGCGCAGACCTATGCGACGCGCAGGCGCAACGTCGAGCGGGTCCTCGCCGCGCTCGACTGGGCGGACCCGCGCAGCGAGAACGGCGGCGAGTCCATCGCACGCGGTCGCATGCTGCTGCTCGGCTACGTCCGCCCCGAGCTGCAGGTCGAGGTCCCTCGCGTCGTCGAGGACGGGCGCCCCTACCGCGCCGACTACTGCTGGGTGCGCGCCGACGGCCTCGTGATCTTGGGGGAGCTCGACGGCAGGGCGAAGTACGTCGAGGAGGAGCTCATGGGCGGGCGCAGCATCGACGAGGTGCTCTCGGACGAGAACATCCGTGGGTCGCGCTTCACCCTCTACGACGTCTCGCTCATGAGGTTCGGGTTTGGCGTGACGGAGCACCCCGCGGAGTTCGCGCGCGTCCTTGACGAGTACGGCGTGCCCCGGCGCGGCACCCCGCTCGCGCTCCCGGACGGCGCTCCGATGATCCCGGACTGGGACTCTCTGCGCCGCAACCCGCGCTGAGGCGCCCAACCGCCCCGCCGCCCGCTCACGTGGGGGCCACTCGAGAAGAACGTGCGGGTTGCGGACGGTTCCGGCTCAGGTTCCGTCCACAACCCGCACGTACTCAGAACGCGTGCGGGTTGCGGACGGAATCGGGACCCGAACCGTCCACAACCCGCACGTCTTGTGTGGGGCCCGGGCGCGTGCCGGCCTCGACCGGCCCCTATGCGCCGGTGCGCTCCGGTACCCGCAGCATCACGCAGAACCCCACCACGAACAGCACCGCGATGGAGAGCACTCCGATGCTGGAGTTGCCCGTGAGCGCGGTGAACGTGCCCACGAGGAACGTGCCGAGGATGGCGGCGTACTTGCCGAAGATGTCGAAGAAGCCGAAGTACTCGTTGGCGCGCTCCTTGGGGCAGAGCTTGCCGAACTCGGAGCGGCTGAGCGCCTGGATGCCGCCCTGGAACATGCCCACGAGGATGGCCAGGAACCAGAACTCGACGGCCGAGCGCAGGAAGAACGCGGCGAACAGCGTGATGCCGAAGTACGCCGCGATGGCGATGAGCAGCATCCGGCGCGTGCCGTACCGGGAGGAGAGGCGGCCGTAGATGATCGCGGAGGGGAAGGCGACGAACTGCGTCACCAGGAGGGCGAGCACGAGCTGGGTGGAGTCGATGCCGAGGTCGGTCCCGTAGCTCGTGGAGAGCTTGATGATGGTGTGGACGCCGTCGATGTAGAAGAAGTACGCGATCATGTAGTAGCGGATGGCCCGGTTGCCCCAGATCTCGCGCAGGGTGCCGGCGAGGCCGCGGACGGCGCGGCTCACGGCGTGCGGCTCGCGCGGCTTGTAGTGGAGCTGCTGGACGTTCCTGAGCAGGGGGATGGTGAAGATGGCCCACCACGCGCCCGTGATGCAGAACGCGATCTGCATGGCGGTCTGCATGGTGATCCCGAGCGCGTCGGCGCCGAGCACCACGCCCAGGCACGCGATGAACGGAACGCAGCTGCCGATGTAGCCCCAGGCGTAGCCCTGGCTCGAGATCTCGTCCATGCGCTCGTCGGTGGTGGTGTCGACGAGCAGGGCGTCATAGAAGACCATCGACGAGTTGAGCGCCACCGAGGAGATCACGTACACCACCAGAAACGCGAGCGCCGCCGTGACGAAGCCGAGCGCGACCGTGGCGACCACGCCCGTGCCCACGCAGCCGACGATGAACTTCTTCTTCATGCCCTGCATGTCGGCGATCGAGCCCAGGATGGGCATGAGCAGCGCGATGATGAGCGAGGCGACGGTCTCGGCGTAGCTCCACGCCACGACGACCCCTCCCTCGGGTGCGAGCGACGAGAAGTAGATGGGGATGACGCTCGTGGCGAGCAGGACGAGCGCCGAGTTGCCCACGTCGTAGACGATCCAGCTCTTCTCGGCCTTGGTCATTTTCTGTTGGGCCATGGGACTTCCTCTCCTTGGGGTCGCAACGTTTCCATGGTAGGCGAGCGTCATCGGCGGGGCGGTAAGAACTCGGTAAATCGCCGAGAAGGACGTGCGCGCAGCGGGCGAGAAGAACGTGGTGCCGGGGGCGCCCTCGGCCTCCGCCCGTCACGCGCGCGGCGCGCCGTGGCATAATCGGGGGAGGAAACGACGAAAGGGCCGCCATGCCTGCGATTCTCACGCACGATCTCTTCGGTCGGGGCGTCCTGGAGGACGTCTCCGAGGTACTGGGCATGCGCTCCGTTGACGAGCGCGACGCGTTCCGCCTGGGCAACCAGGGTCCCGACCCGCTCTTCTACCTCGTGGTCGACCCGCTCATGCACAAGTGGTCGCCGCTCGGGGGCGCCCTCCACGAGTGCAGCCCCGCCGACCTCATGGTCGCCATGCGCGAGGCCGCGCTGCGCCTCGACGGCCGCGAGCGCCAGGTCGCGCGCGCCTACGTGGCGGGCTTCGCGTGCCACTGGCTGCTCGACTCCACGATGCACCCCTTCGTCTACCACTGGCAAAGCGGCCTCACCTCGGCGGGGGTGCCCGGGCTCGACGGGTCCGCGGCGTCGCGGGTCCACGCCGAGGTCGAGCGCGACTTCGACGAGATGGCCCTCCACGCGCTCACGGGCCGCACCGTCGAGCGCTGGCGCCCGCACGAGCGGACGCTCCAGGGGTCGTCCGCCGTGCTCGCCGCAGTCGACAAGGTCTACTTCTACGTGGCGCTCTGGGTCTTCGAGCGCGCCATCGACCCGAGGACCTTCTCCACGGCCGTCCGCGAGTTCCGCCTGGTCCAGCGCGTCTTCGACTCGCCCTCCGGCCGCAAGCGCGCCGCCCTCGCCGCCGTCGAGCGCGCGGTCACGCGCTCGCCCTTCTCGCTCGTGATGTCGATGTCGCACCGCGCGCGTCCCGAGGACGTCTCCGACTTCGACAACCGCGCGCACGCGCCCTGGGAGAACCCCTTCACCCACGAGGTCTCCACCGCGGGGTTCTGGGACCTCTTCGACGCGGCGCGCGCCCGCGTGCTCCCCACCGTGGACGAGCTCTTCTCGGAGGGGTTCGACGTCGCGGCCGCGCGCGAGCTCACGCGCGACGTCAACTTCGAGGGCGACGTCGCCGAGCCCGGCGAGGCGCCCCGGTGGTAGCGCGCGCCGGCGTGCCGGCCGCCTCCTCGGAGGCGACGCGCCACGTCATGCAGGCGAACCGAAGCAAGAACACCAAGCCCGAGCTCAAGGTCCGCGCCGCCCTGCGCGCCGCCGGGCTCACGGGCTACCGCCTGCACTGGAAGAAGGCCCCCGGGCGCCCCGACATCTGCTTCCCGGGCCGTCGCGTGGCCATCTTCGTGCACGGCTGCTTCTGGCATCGCTGCCCGCACTGCTCCCCCTCGCGCCCCAAGACGCACCCCGAGTTCTGGGAGGCGAAGTTCGAGCGCAATCGGGCGCGCGACGCCCGTGACTGCGCGCTTCTGGTCTCGTCGGGCTGGACCGTCGTGGTGGTGTGGGAGTGCCGCCTCGGCCGCGACCGCTTCGACGCGACGATGTCCGAGGTCGTCGACCAGGTCCGCCGCGCCGCCGACGGCCCCCTGCCGCCGCGCGTCGTGGAGGCGGGGTCCATGAGCGCGTGGCGCATGCGCGAGCTGCGCGTCCGTCGCCGCTCGAGGCGCTCCTAGAGGTCCTTCTCGACCGCTCGCCAGCCGGGCGTGGTCGCTGAGCTGCGCAGGTGCTAGGCTTGAGGCAGGGCGGCGGGAGCCGCGTGACAGGATGGGGGACTCGCACATGGCCACATACGTCTTCTCGGACGTGCACGGTCACCGCGCGCCGCTCGAGCGCGCCCTGATGCGCATCTCGCCCTCCGACGACGACCGGTTCTTCTGCCTGGGCGACATGATCGACCGCGGGCCCGACCCGGTCGGGGTGCTCAGGGTCTGCCGCTCGCTGCCCAACGCGTGCGTGCTCATGGGCAACCACGAGGACCTCATGATGGCGTGCCTGAACGACCCGAGCGACCCGCTCGCGACCATGAACTGGGGCATGAACGGCGGCGCGCGGACCTCGGAGGGGCTGGCTGCCCTCGACGAGGACGAGGCAAACGATCTCGTCGACTGGGTGCGCGGGCTGCCGCGCTGGGCCCAGGCGACGGTGGGGGAGCGCCGCTACGTGCTCGTGCACGCGGGCGTGCGCATGGGCAGGGTGCTGCTGCCCTCGGTCTGGAACGACCGCACGACGGCCGCCTACCTGCGCGCGCAGGACCCCGAGGACCTCTCGTGGATCCGCGAGGAGTTCTGGGGCGCGCCGCGCGGCCTGTCCGGCGAGGACGGCACCGGCCCCGTGGTCGTGGCGGGCCACACCCCGACCCCCTACCTCGAGCGCATGGCCTCCGAGGTCGACCGAGAGCCCCTGGGCCCGGACGGCCTCGCGCGCATGGTGCGCGTGGGCGGCGACCGCTGGGACATCGACTGCTGCGCCGCGGGCGGCGCGGGGCTCGGGCAGGTGCTCGTGCTGTGCCTCGACACGGGCGAGGAGGTCTACGAGCCCGTCGGCGAGGGGGAGTAGGGGCGGGGCGCCGGCCCGGGGCGGTCGCCGCGCGCCGAGCATGTACAATGGTCTGCCAGTCCTGCACCCCTGACACAAGAGGGACCACATGAGCCTCGCCACCGTCGCGCGTGCGGCAGACCTGCTGCACGGCGCCCTCGATACCGTAGCCGAGAAGGACGGCTGGGTCCGACCCCAGCGCTTCGCCCCCGCGCAGCTGCGCGCGCTCGGGAGCGTGCGCGCGTGGCACCCGGGGCTCTACCGCGCCATGGCGTCCTGCACGGCGGGCGTGGCGGTCGAGTTCTCGACGGACGCGACGCGCGCCCGCATCGAGGTGCGCATGGACGAGTTCCCGCGCGGGACCGGGGCGGTGCTCGCCGACGTCGCCGCGTGCGAGGGCGGCCCCACGCCGCCCTACGACGGCGTCTCCGTCGAGATCGACGGCAGGCTCCTGCCGCCCATGGTCCCCGACGAGCGCGGCGTCGTGGAGTTTTCGCTCGACGACCCGCTGAGCGCCCCCGAGCCGGGCCTCGTGCGCCTTCCGCTGCCCGGCATGGGCGAGCCGCACCGCGTGCGCGCGTGGCTGCCGTGCCTGACCTCGTGCGCGGTGCGCGAGGTCTCGGCCGACGGCACCTACCTCGAGCCCGTCGCGCCGCGCGGGACGCTGCTCGTGCTCGGTGACTCCGTCGCCCAGGGCTTCGTGTCGTGCGGGGGCGGCGGGTCGTGGACGGCCCTGCTCGCCGCCCACCTCGGCCTCGACCTCCTGAACCAGGGCGTGGGCGGGCAGGTCTTCCAGCCCGGGTCGCTCGCCGGGCTCTCCGAGCTGGTGCGCCCGGACGCCATCGTCGTGGAGTTCGGCGAGAACTACCGCTACGAGCCGTGCCAGGCGTCCCGCGTCGAGCGCGAGGCGCTCGTCTACCTCTACGAGGTCGCCGAGGCGTGGCCGGACGTGCCCACCTGGGTGCTCACGCCGCTGCCGCACCTGGAGGAGCGCTACCCGACCAACCCGCGCAGCTGCGCGGACGCCGTCGAGGGCATCATCTGCGCCGCCGCGGCGCGCCACCCGCAGATGCGCCTCGTGAACGGGTCCGCCCTGCTCGACGCCGACGACCTCGGGGCGCTTCTCGCCGACGGGTCCGACCACCCCTCGCCCGCGGGCCAGCGCATGCTCGCGGAGCGGCTCTCCTTCGTCGTGGACGCCACGTGGGCCACCCCGGAGCAGCGCCGCACCATAGCGCTCGCGGTGTGCGAGCGTGCGGGGTCGGGGGCGCTGCCGGTCGCCGAGGCGCTGCGCCGCGGCATCGGCGAGGTGCTGCTGGCCGACAAGGGCGCGGTGATCGTGGCGGTCCCCGGCGGCTCGACGCTCGTGTGGGCGTCCCGCCGCGGCGTCGTGGGCCGGGCGCTCACGTGCCTGGGCGCGCGCGGCGTCGTCACCGTGTGCGGCGAGCGCCGCCTGGCCCGCGAGGTCGTCCGCGCCGTCGGGGGGACCGCGCGCCCCTGCCACCTCGTCACGTGGGAGGGCGACGCCCCCGCCGCGGACGCCGCGCGCGACGTCCGCGTGCTCACGAGCGCCTATGCCGGCGCGATCCGCGAGCACTACGCGCACCCCGAGTACCTCGCGCCCGGGGAGCTCGAGGCGCTGCTCGACGCCGGGGCGTTCCTCGGCGGCTTCGAGGAGGGGAGGCTCGTGGGGTTCGTCGGCGAGCACGCCGACGGCTCGATGGGCATGCTCGAGGTCTTCGAGCCCGCGCGCCGCCGCGGGTGGGGCACGACGCTCGCCGCGGCGAAGGTTGCCGCCACGGTCGAGGCGGGCAACGTCGCGTGGGCGGCGGTCTGGCCCGACAACGATGCCTCGCTCGCGCTCGAGCGCTCGATGGGGTTCTCCGTCGCGGACGCCGACGGCCTCTGGTACGTGTCGTAGCGCGCGCCCGCGCGCCGCCGGCTCCGGCGGCGCCGGCCCTCCCGCACGCGTGTCCGCCACTGCGGCGGAGCTCTCCACCAAGGATTCACAAATCAACTATTTTCGTCCGGTCATTTGCGCATGGTGTCACTAACACCTACAATGCACGCCGCGCGCGGGGTTTTGGCCGCGCGCCCCCGCACACCGCGCTCAAGGGAGCAACGATGAACAACCTTCAGAGTCTTGCGCTCGAGAACGAGTTCTGCGACATCGCATGCGAGCTGGGTGGTGACGTCGAGGGCAAGGCCGCCGGCAACGCCTACCTCGAGGCCTCCCACCCGATCTACGACCAGTCCGGCACCTCCACCTGGACCCTCACGCCCAAGGTCTTCACCACCTCCGAGGTGGACGTCCTCGCCGACGCCGCCCAGACCATGGGCCGCATCATGGAGAAGGTCACTCAGCGCTACCTCTCCGACCCCGACTTCCGCGCGCTGTTCCGCCTCTCCCCGGAGGTCGAGGAGCTGACCCTCGTCCCCACCGGCTACGAGCAGCTCATCCCCTTCGCCCGCCTCGACGTGCTCTTTGACGAGGAGAGCGGCGACTTCACCTTCACCGGCGTCACCACCGACAGCGCCAAGGGCACCACGGCAGCCGTCGACGTCACCCGCGCCATCCAGCGAACCGAGACCTACCGTCGCTTCGCCGAGCGCCACCGCTCCATCGAGACCTTCGACATCGCCGACGGCGTCATCGCCGCGCTGCGCGAGACCTACACCTCCTGGGCGAACGCCGACGAGGGCAGCCACCACCCCGACCGCCCGGTCGTGGGCATCGTGGACTACCCGGAGAGCGCCACCCCCGCCGAGTTCGAGGACATCATCGAGCGCATGGCCGACGAGGGCGTCTTCGCGCGCTTCGTCGACATCCGCGACCTGCGCATCGAGGAGGCCGCCGGCGTGCGCCGCCTCGTGGACTCCGAGGGCCCCATCGCCTGCGTCTACCGTCGCGTCCTCGTGAGCGAGATGGTCGAGAAGCCCTGCGACGGCGTCGACGCCCTCGTGGAGGCCGCCCGCCGCGGCCTCGCCTGCGTGATCGGCGGCTTCCGCCCCTGGCCCGCCTCGACCAACGAGCTCTTCTCGGTGCTGTGCTCCGACGCGGCGGAGTCCGTGCTCGACGCCCAGGAGCTCGCCTTCGTGCGCGCCCACGTGATCGAGACCCACTCCCTCGCCCCCGACACCGACCTCGCGCCCTACCTGGCCGACAAGGACTCCTGGCTCGCCCGCCCCGCCGGCGCCTACGACATCGCCCAGGCCGTGGCCGGCGTCGACTGCGAGACCACCGACGACTGGTGGCGCGTCCTGCTCGCCTGCGCCGAGGAGGGCGGCGTCGTCCAGGCCTACAAGCCCGCCTTCGAGACGCCCGTGGTGGTCGGCGGCGACGCCGTCGACGGCGGCTTCGACCCCGCCGAGAAGCTCCGCGCCCGCTCCATCGCCGGCCTCTTCCTCTTCCGCGGCCAGTTCGGCGGCATCTACGCCCGCTGCGGCTTCGAGGGCGCCTCGGGCCTCTGGGAGCGCCGCCTCGACATGGGCTGCATCGTCGCCAACGGCTAGGCGCGCCGTGGCGGAGCTCGTGAACAGACTCGCACCGGGCCTCCCCGGGAGGCTCTCGGCCGACGCCGCGCGCGCCGTGTCCGAGCGCCTCTCGTCGGGGGCCCTCTCTCCGTTCGCCTGCCGCGACGCCTCCGCCATCAGGCGCGACCCCTGCGAGCGCGACCGCGACACCGCGGTCCGCCCCGCCTTCGTGCGCGACGCCGAGAAGGTCGTGCACCTGCCCTCCTACAACCGCCTCGCGGGCAAGACCCAGGTCTTCTCGTTCCGCGCGAACGACGACCTCTGCCGCCGCGGCCTGCACGTGCAGCTCGTGGCGCGCGTGGCGCGCGACATCGGGCGCGCGCTCGGGCTCAACCTCGACCTCATCGAGGCCATCGCGCTCGCGCACGACATCGGCCACACGCCGTTCGGGCACGCGGGGGAGCGCTTCCTGAACGACGTCTTCCACGCCCGCACGGGGCGCTGGTTCTTCCATAACGTGCAGAGCGTGCGTGTGGTGGACGTCCTCGCGGGGCGCAACGTCAGCCTGCAGACGCTCGACGGGGCCCTCTGCCACAACGGCGAGTTCGAGCAGCAGGCGTTCGAGACGAGCGGGCTCGCGGAGTTCGACACCTTCGACCGCGTGGTGGCGTCGTGCTGGGAGTGCGGCGACGAGACCATCTCTCACCTGCGCCCGATGACGCTCGAGGGCTGCGTGGTGCGCGTGTCCGACATCATCGCCTACGTGGGCAAGGACCGGCAGGACGCCATCCGCGCCGGGCTCTGCCGCGAGGACACCTTTGACGACGGGCTCGGCGGCGGCTACAACGCGTGGGCGCTCGCCGCCTTCGTGAGCGACGTCATCGAGCACAGCGTGGGGCGCGACCGCATCGAGATGAGCGCCGAGGGGTTCGCCGAGATGCGCCGCGCCAAGCGCGAGAACTACGAGAAGATCTACGGGGCGGGTGAGGTCAACGGCGACTTCTCGCACGAGGTCGCCGAGCTCTTCGGCGCGCTCTACGAGCACGAGCTCGAGGCGCTCGCCGCAGGCGACGAGTCCGCGGCGATCTTCTCCCATCACGTGCGGCCCACCGAGCGGCGGCTCTCCTACTACGGTCGCTCCTACGACTGGGAGTCCGACCCCGACCAGACCGTCGTCGACTTCATCTCCTCGATGACCGACGACTACTTCGTCGCCACCTGCGAGGCCGTGTTCCCGGAGGCCGCGGGCCTCTTCCCGAGCCGCGGGTACTTCTCCGCCGGCACGCTCGCATAGGGGGCCGGGCCCCCGCCCTGCGAGCCCGCCCGCGCCGGCCGGCCGCCCGCGGGCCCGTGCGCGCCAGCTCGCGCCCCGACGGCCGCCCGCGGGCCCGCGCACGCCAACCCGGCGGTTTCGACAAGAACCCTGGGCGATTGGGTAGCATTTTTGATGTAGTTGGGGTCACTGGAGGGCCGCGTCTCTCTTCCTTGCCACAAAACCGCAGGTAGCGAGAAGGACGAGCTCCCGTGTTCGCGTCCGAAGGCCGCGCGTCTCCCCTCGAGCATCAAACGTTATGCCCAACCGCGGCGAGTTTTTGGCAGGACGGGCCGTCTCGGCGACGCCGGCGGGGCGCACTACCCACTTGCCCGCGCTTCTTGTCGGCACGTCCCCGCCTGCGCCCTCCGGCCGGCCGAACAGCGCTAGAATGGCCGTCCAGGAGCAGGGGCGGTCCCGGGGCGGCCCCGCCACGCAACGGCAGCCCGGGGAAGGGGGAGCCTCATGTCGCTGTCGAGAAGAACCACGAGGGTCGTCGCCGTCGTGGCGGCGGCGGTCGTCGCGCTCGCGATCGCGGGCCTGGGCCTGGCGGGCAACTTCCTCGTGGACTTCGCGCTCAACCCGCGCGCCGAGGTGTCGATGGCGCGCTCCATGGCGTCGGGGGAGGCGGAGGTCTCGGCGGACTACGCCGGCGCGCCCAAGCGCGACGCGGCATACGCCGAGGAGGCGGCGTCCTGGTTCGAGGCCGAGGGCCGCAGCGTGTCCCACCGGGCCGAGGACGGCACGGTGCTCCTGGGCTGGGAGCTCGCGGGCGCGGAGGGCGGCGCCTATGACGACGGCCACACCTGGGCGGTGGTCTGCCACGGCTACGCGGGGGAGCCGGCCGACATGGCCAAGTACGCCTACCACTTCGCGCAGATGGGCATGGACGTGCTCGCCCCCGCCGCGCGCGGGCACGAGCGAAACGCGGACACCGGCCTCATCCAGATGGGCTGGGGGGACGCGCAGGACCTCCTGGGCTGGGTCGACGACATCGTGGCGCGCGACCCCGAGGCGCGCGTGATGCTCTTCGGAACCTCCATGGGCGGCGCGGAGGTGATGATGGCCTCGGGCATGGACGGCCTCTCCGAGAACGTGCGCCTGATCGTCGAGGACTGCGGCTACACGAGCGTCTGGGACGAGTTCGAGCTCCAGCTGGGGGAGGTCTTCGGCCTGCCGAGCTTCCCGATCCTCAACGTCGCGGACGCGGCGTGCCTCATGCGCGCGGGCTACACCTTCGAGGCGGCCTCCTCCGTGGAGAGCCTGCGCCGCGCGAGCGTCCCTATGCTCTTCATCCACGGCGACGAGGACGACTTCGTGCCCTTCTCGATGCTCGACGAGTGCTACGAGGCGTGCGCGAGCGAGCACAAGGAGCGCCTCGTCGTGCCCGGGGCGGGCCACGCCCTCTCCGCGAGCACGGACCCCGAGCTCTACTGGGGGACCGTGGACGACTTCGTGGCGGAGCACCTGGGGTAGCGTGCAAAGGGGACAGTCACTTTTGCACGCCGCCGGCGCCCAGCGCGTCCGGTCGATGGCGTACAATCGTTCCCATGGATACCTTGTTCACGCGCGTCGAGACCGCGCGCAAAAACCAGAACGCGCCGCTCGCGGCCCGCATGCGGCCCACCACGCTCGACGGCTACGTCGGCCAGGAGAAGGCCGTCGGGGCGGGGAGCTGGCTGCGCCGCGCCATCGAGCACGACACCCTCTCGTCGGTCATCCTGTACGGTCCCGCCGGCACGGGGAAGACTACGCTCGCGCGCATCATCGCCAACACCACCCACGCGGAGTTCGTCGAGGTGAGCGCCATCACCGGCACGGTGAAGGACCTTCGCAGGGAGATCGACGCGGCCGAGAGCCGCCTGCTCTCGCTCGGGAGGCGCACCATCCTGTTCGTCGACGAGATCCACCGCTTCAACCGAAGCCAGCAGGACGCGCTGCTGCACGCGGTGGAGGACCGCGTCGTGGTGCTCGTCGGCGCCACGACCGAGAACCCCTACTTCGAGGTCAACTCGGCCCTCATCAGCAGGAGCCGCGTCGTCGAGCTCACCGCCCTCGACGACTCGTCCGTCCGCGAGCTCGTCGAGCGCGCGCTCGCGGCCCCCGAGGGCCTCGCCGGCGCCTACGAGCTCGCCCCCGATGCCGAGGACGAGATCGTGACCCTCGCCGGCGGCGACGGCCGCGCCGCGCTCACCTCGCTCGAGCTCGCGAGCCAGATGGTGGACCCGCCGGAGGGGGACGGGGACGCCGCGCCCGCGACCATCACGCGCGAGCACGTCCTCGAGGCCAACCCGCGCCGCGGCCTGCCCTACGACAAGTCGGGCGACATGCACTACGACGTCATCTCCGCGTTCATCAAGTCCATGCGCGGGAGCGACCCCGACGCGGTGCTCTACTGGCTCGCCCGCATGCTCGACGCGGGGGAGGACCCCAAGTTCATCGCGCGGCGCATCATGATCTGCGCCTCGGAGGACGTTGGCAACGCCGACCCCCAGGCCCTGCTCGTGGCGCACGCGGCGTTCCGCGCCACCGAGGTCATCGGGATGCCCGAGTGCCGCATCAACCTGGCGCAGGCGGCCACGTACGTGGCGCTCGCCCCCAAGTCGAACGCGGCGGAGGCCGGCATCGACGCCGCGCTCGAGGAGGTGCGGCGCGGCCCGCGCCGCGAGGTCCCGAGCTACCTGCGCGACCGGCACCGCCCCGGCTCGGACGAGTACGGCGCCTACCTCTACCCGCACAACTACCCGGGCGGATGGGTTGCGCAGCGCTACCTGCCCGAGGGCCTCGAGCGGGGCTGCTTCTACCACGCGAGCCCGCGCGGCTGGGAGGCGTGGCGCCAGGAGGCCATCGGCCGCGACGTCCTCGAGGCGCAGGGGGGAGGGGCCCCCCGGAAACGGCCCCGCCCGCGGGATCGGTGACGCCGCGGTTGGGTAGAATAGAGGTTCGGGGCGCGCGCCCCGGAGAGGACGCCTAAGGAGGGCGCAATGGACTACCTGCAGATCGCCGTGCTCGTGCTCGTCGTCATAGCCGTGTGGGCCGTCGTCGAGATCGCGCTCACCATGCGCTCCGCGCGCAGGGACATCTCCAAGCTCACGGCATCCGCCACCGAGGCAATCTCCACCGTGACCGAGGTCGTCGAGCAGGCTCAGCCCGTCGTCGCCAAGCTCGACGGCATCGCGGACGAGCTCGAGCCCGCCTCCAAGCGTCTCGTGCCGCTCATCGAGGAGGCCGAGGCGGCCGCCGGCTCGGTCGACGACGCCTTCAAGAGCCTGAACGGCGTCCTCGAGGACGTCTCCACCGTCTCTGGCACCGCGTCGAGCGTCACCGACGCCGTCAACCGCGCGGCGGAGAGCGCCGTGTCGGGGGTGGCGAGCGTGGTCTCGCGCCTCAAGGGGGGCCCGTCGCACGAGGCGGCGCGCCTCGAGGGGGCGCCGCGAGCGCAGGACCAGGAGCGCGCGGACGAAGCGCCCGCGCCGCAGCGGGAGGAGAGCGCCCCCACGCGCTATGTCGAGTACACTACCGTGTCCGCCGGCTCCGCCGACGAGGCACGCGTCACCGAGGAGCTGTGATGGCCGAGAAGAACGTCAGTCTGTGCGTCCCCGCGGAGGCGGACTTCGCCCGTTCGGTCCGCATGACCGCCTCGACGCTCGCCGTCTGCTGCGACATGAGCGTCGAGGACGTCGAGGACGTCCGCATGATCGCCGAGGAGGGCTTCGTCTACGCCTGCGCAACCGCTCCCGAGCGGGTCAGCGTGACCTTCTCGCTCGAGGGCAGCACCATGGGGATCGACTTCGAGCTCGGCGAGCGGGAGCCCGCCGACGAGTCGATCGACCTCGTCGAGGTCCTTCTCTCCGCCGTGTGCGACGTGTTCTCCGTGTCCGAGGACGGTCGCGTCCTGCACCTCGTCAAGCGGGCGGGGGACGCCCATGACGAGTAGGGGATCGGCCGAGCGAGCCGCGGAGCGCGCAGCGCGACGCGCCTCCTCCGGCAGGGAGGCGTGGGACAAGGACCGGACACGGGAGCTCTTCCGCCGCTTCAAGCAGGAGGGCGACGCCGACGCGCGCGACCAGCTCATCGTGAGCCACCTCAACCTGGTGCGCTTCCTCGCGTCGAAGTTCAAGAACCGCGGCGAGTCCCTCGAGGACCTCGTGCAGGTGGGCACCATCGGCCTCATCAAGGCCATCGACCGCTTCGACCCCGAGCGCGGCCTCGAGTTCACCACCTACGCGACGCCCACCATCATGGGCGAGATCAAGCGCCACTTCCGCGACAAGGGCTGGTCGGTGCGCGTGCCGCGCCGCCTTCAGGAGCTCTCCGCCAAGGTCAACCAGGCCACCGACGAGCTCACCAACCGGCTGCAGAGGAGCCCCTCGGTGGCCGAGATCGCCGAGCACCTAGGCTCGACGGTCGACGAGGTCCTCGAGGCCATGGAGTCCTCGAGCGCCTACAGCTCCGTTCCCCTCGAGGGGGGCGGGTCCGGCGAGGACGACGAGGCGCCGTCGGTCATCGACCACTACGCCACGGAGGACCCCGAGCTCGCCGCCTCCGACGACCGGATCGTGCTCGAGCAGGCGATCGCCGACTTCTCCCCGCGCGAGCAGGAGGTCGTCAGGATGCGCTTCGACGAGGGCCTCACGCAGGTGGAGATCGCGGAGCGCCTGGGCATCTCGCAGGTCCAGGTCTCGCGCCTGCTGCGGAGGACCCTGCGCCGGATCCAGGACAAGATCGACCCCGAGGGGCTCATGCGCTCGTGACGGGGCGCCCCGCCCGCCCGTGGCGCCGGGGCGCGAGCGCCCCGGCCCGCCCCGTTGCTTCCTAAGGAGGGACATGACGCGTTACGAGAAGTGGCGCATGCGCGCGACCATAGCCTGGGCCATCGTGGGGGTGGCCCTGCTGTTCCTGCTCGCGGTGCGCGGCCTCGCTATCGTGGGGCAGGCTGTCGAGCTGCTGCTCATCGGCATCATCGTGGGCTTCGTCTGCAGCCCCGTCACCAACTGGCTCGAGGACCGGCACGTGCCGCGCGGCCTCGCGGCGCTCCTGGCGCTCGTGACGGTGGTCGCCGCGATCGTCGTCGTGGTGGCGCTGTTCGTGGGCCCCTTCGCCCGCGAGCTCATGGACCTTCTCAGGAGCGTGCCCACCTACGTCTCCCAGATCCAGGACGCGCTCACGACCTTCTGGGACACCTTCGGCACCTCCGGCAACACCAACGTCCAGAACGTGGTCAACGCGCTCGTGGGCATGCTCACCGAGGCGGGGTCCGACATCGCCTCCGACCTCGCGCGCAACCTCTCCACCGGCCTCGTGGCCAACCTCACCGACCTCGCCGGGCACTTCGTGACCTTCTTCCTCGGGCTGATCCTGGCGTACTGGTTCGCGCTCGACTACCCCAAGATCATGCGCGAGCTCGCCGTCATCGCCGGTCCCGAGCACGACGAGGACATGGTCCTCACCTTCGCCGTCCTCAGCCGCTCGATGGGCGGCTACATGCGCGGCACCCTCATCACCTCGCTCGCCAACGGCGCCATGGTCGCCGCCGGCCTGGCGCTGCTCGGCCACCCCTACGCCGGCCTGCTCGGCATCGCCACCTTCGTGCTGCACTTCGTGCCGGTCATCGGGCCGTTCCTCTCGTCGATCTCGGCCGTGCTGCTCGGCCTCTTCGTGAGCCCGGTCGTGGCGTTCTGGACCCTCGTCATCACCGTGGTGGCGCAAAACGTCACCGACAACGTGCTCTCTCCGCTCGTCATGCGCTCCGCCGTCAAGATCCACCCCGCGCTCTCGCTCGTGGGCATCATCACGGGAGGGGCGCTGGGGGGCGCGGTCGGCATGGTGCTCGCCGTGCCGCTCACGGCCGCCATCAAGGGCTTCTTCGTCTACTACTTTGAGTCCCACACCGGACGCCAGCTGGTCTCGCTCGAGGGCGCGCTCTTCGGGAGCACCCCCTTCAACGACGCCTCCGGGCGCCCCCTGCCCACCTTCGACGCCCTCGACGACGACACCTTCATCGAGCGCTCGCGCCTGCTCGCCGGCCTCGCCCGCCTGCACGACCGCGCGCCCGGTGACGCGGGGGAGGGCCCCGCGGGCCCGGCCGACGGCGGCTCGGGCGCCCCCGGCGGCCCAGCCCCGAAGGGGGAGGGCGCGCAGGGACGTCCCTAGCGCGCACCACTCTCTTGGGCGCCCGCCCCTCGCGTCGAGACTCCGACCTCGCGTCGCGCCCCGCAGCACCCCTGCACGCGCTATAATTCCAGATTTGTATGCGCACAAGATCCCGACCGCAGGGGAGACACATGAGCACCGCCGACTACAAGACCATGACCACCGCGGAGATCCGCGAGGACTTCCTCCGATTCTTCGAGAGCAAGGGCTGCAAGCTGTACCCCTCGTCCTCGCTCGTCCCCGACGACCCGTCGCTTCTGCTCACCAACGCGGGCATGAACCAGTTCAAGGAGTACTACCAGGGCAAGAAGACCATGCCCGAGGTCGGCGCCTGCTCCTGCCAGAAGTGCCTGCGCACCAACGACATCGACAACATCGGCGACGCCACGCACCTCTCCTTCTTCGAGATGCTCGGCAACTTCTCCTTTGGCGGCTACTCCAAGGCCGACGCGATCGCGTGGGCCTATGACTTCATCACCAGCCCCGACCACCTGGGACTGCCGCCCGAGCGCCTCTACATGACCGTCTTCGAGAACGACGACGAGGCCATCGAGCTGTGGCACGAGCAGGGCGTCCCCTACGACCACATCTCCCGCCTCGGCGAGAAGGACAACTTCTGGGCGGCCGGCCCCACCGGCCCCTGTGGCCCGTGCTCCGAGATCTACTTCGACCAGGGCGAGGAGTTCGGCTGCGGCGGCGAGCACTGCGGCCCGGGCTGCGATGACTGCGACCGCTACCTCGAGTTCTGGAACCTCGTTTTCACGCAGTACGACCGCCAGGAGGACGGCTCCATGCCGGAGCTGCCGCACCGCAACATCGACACCGGCATGGGCCTCGAGCGCATCACGGCCATCATGCAGCACAAGTCCACCAACTACGACGGCGACCTGCTCCAGGGGCTCATCGGGGTGGGCGAGCGCCTCTCCGGCAAGACCTACGGCGAGGACGCCCAGCGCGACCGAAGCCTGCGCATCGTGGCCGACCACGCCCGCGCCGTGACCTTCATGATCGGCGACGGCATCCTGCCCTCCAACGAGGGCCGCGGCTACGTCCTGCGCCGCCTGCTGCGCCGCGCGGTCTACCACGGGCGCCTCATGGGCATCGAGGGGGCGTTCCTCGGCGCCTACGTCGAGAAGATCTGCGAGCTCATGGGCGACGTCTATCCCGCGATCCGCGAGAGCCGCTCGCTCATCGACGGCATCGTCGCCGCCGAGGAGGAGCGCTTCGGCGCGACGCTCGACGCCGGCGAGCAGAGCCTCGCGTCCGAGCTCGAGGCGCTGGGGGAGGGTGCGCGCCTCTCCGGCGAGGTCGCCTTCAAGCTCCACGACACCTACGGCTTCCCGATCGACCTCACGCGCGAGATCTGCGAGGCGCGCGGCGTGTCCGTCGACATGGAGGCCTTCGACGCCTGCATGACCGAGCAGCGCGAGCGCGCCCGCGCCTCCGCCAACCGCGACGCCTGGGGCACCTTCAACGACGTCTGGACCGCGCTGTCCGACCGCCTGGCGGCCACGGAGTTCGTCGGCTACGACGCCGACGCCGCGGAGGCCACGGTCCTCGCCATCGTCTCCGACGGCGTCGAGACCGACCGCGCCGAGGCGCCCCAGCGCGTCGAGGTCGTGCTCGACCGCACCCCGTTCTACGCCGAGATGGGCGGCCAGGTGGGCGACACCGGCGTCATCTCCTACGAGGGCGCGCGCCTGCGCGTGACGGACACCAAGGCCAGGGGCGCGCTCTACGCGCACGTGGCCACGGTCGAGGAGGGTGCGCTCGAGGTGGGCGCCGTCGTGTCCGCCGCGATCGACGCCGGGCGCCGCGAGCTCATCCGCCGCAACCACACCGCCACGCACCTGCTCGACGCCGCCCTCAAGCGCGTCCTGGGCGACCACGTGAGCCAGGCCGGCTCGCTCGTCGCGCCCGACCGCCTTCGCTTCGACTTCACCCACTTCGAGGCCGTCACGGCCGACGAGCTCGCCCGCATCGAGGGCATGGTCAACGCCGAGATCTTCGCTGCCGAGCCCGTCGTGACCCGCGTGATGGGCCTGGAGGAGGCCAAGGCCTCCGGTGCCGTCGCCCTCTTCGGCGAGAAGTACGGCGACGTCGTCCGCGTCGTCTCCACCGGCGAGTCCGACGAGCCCTTCTCCCGCGAGCTCTGCGGCGGCACGCACGCGCGCAACACCGCCGACCTCGGCCTCTTCAAGATCGTCTCGGAGGGCTCCGTCGGCTCCAACGCGCGCCGCATCGAGGCCGTGACCTCGATGGGCGCCATCGAGTACGTCGACGAGAGACTGCTGTCCCTCGACGGCGTCGCTCGCGAGCTCAAGTGCCGCCCGGACGACGTGGCCGAGCGCGTGGCCGCGCTCCAGGCCGAGCTGCGCGAGACCCGCAAGGCCCTCGAGGCGGCCACGACCGGCGCGGGCGCCGGCAAGGTCGCCGACGCGTTCAGGGGCGCCGTGGAGCTCGACGGCTACAAGGTCGTCGTCGCGCGCCTGGACGGGCTCTCCGGCAAGGAGATGCGCTCCGCGTGGGACGGCATCCGCGACGCCGCCGGCGGCGAGCCCGTGGCCTGCGTGATCGCCTCCGCCACGCCCGACGGCAAGGTTGCCCTGCTCGCCGGCGGCACGGACGGCGCCGTCGCGAGCGGCTTCTCGGCCGGCTCCATCATCAAGGAGATCGCCTCGCTCGTGGGCGGGCGCGGCGGCGGCAAGCCCGCCATGGCCCAGGCGGGGGGCTCCGACCCCTCCGGCATCGACGCGGCGCTCGACGCGGCCCGCGCCGCGCTCGGGATCTAGGCGCCCATGCGGGTCCTCGCGCTCGACATCGGTGAGGTTCGCGTCGGGATCGCGGTGAGCGACCCCGGCGCGCGCGTCGCCTCGCCGGTGTGCGTCCTGCCCGCGGCGGAGGTCCTCGCGCACGCGGCGAGCTTTCGCCGGGTGCTCGAGGACTGGGAGCCCGAGGTCCTTCTCTGCGGGCGCCCCCTCACGATGGCCGGAGAGGCCGGCCCCCAGGCCCAGCGCATCGTTGAGCAGGCCCGCTCGATTGCGCGTGCCTGCGGACTTCCGCTGGAGTTTGCCGACGAGCGGCTCTCGTCCGCCGAGGCGAAGCGTATCCTGAAAGAGCAGGGCCTCTCCGAGCGCGCCATGCGCGGAAAGGTGGACATGGTCGCTGCTTCCCTGTTCCTTCAGTCCTGGCTCGACGCCAGGCAGAGCTGAGAGGTCACGATGGCCACCCCCGACGACAAGACCCCCAAGCGCCGCGGATCGCACTTCGGTACCGGCGCCTCGCACCCCGAGGCCCCGAGCCAGGAGGCGCCCCGCGCCCCGCGCCCCGCCGCCGGCGCCCGCGCGCCGCGCGCCGCCATGCCCTCCGGCCGCGTCTCGAGCCGCACGGCTGCTGCGACCCGGCGGGCGGGGAGCCACACGGTCGCGCGCGACGATAGCGCCCGCAGGCGCAGCCGCGCGCCCTACTTCGCCCTGGGCCTCGTCGCCGTGGCGATGGTGCTTGGCATCGTGCTCGTGCTCGTCCCGGCGCTCGCGGGCAGCGGCTCCAGCGACACGCAGGACGTCGTGGCCGGCAACGTCGTCTCCGTCACCATCCCCGAGGGCTCCGGCGCGTCCGCCGTCGCCGACGCGCTCTTCGACGCCGGCGTCATCCCCAACAAGAGCGAGTTTCTCTCCCAGGTCAGGCGCATGAGCGCGGAGCAGAGCATCAAGAGCGGCTCGTACGAGTTCACCACCGGGGACGACACGGCCAACATCATCAACCTGCTCACGAGCGGGCCCAACGCGGAGGCGACCCTCACCATCCCCGAGGGCTACACCGTCGCGAGCGTGGCGCAGGCCGTCGAGGAGACGCTCGGCATCCCCGCCGACGAGTTCCTCGCCCAGGCCAAGGCCTCCAACTACGTGGCCGACTTCTCCTTCCTCGAGGGTGCCGGCAACGACTCGCTCGAGGGCTTCCTCTTCCCGAAGACCTACAGCTTCGACGCCGAGGGCGTCACCGCCGACGAGGTCATCCGCACCATGCTCGCGCAGTTCCAGACCGAGCTCTCCACGCTCGACCTGAGCTTCGCCGAGTCCGAGGGGCTCTCGGTCGCCCAGATGGTCAACCTCGCGTCCATCGTCGAGAAGGAGTCCACGTCCAACACCCGCGCGATGGTGGCGGCCGTGTTCTACAACCGCCTCGACAACACCGGGGAGCCCAACTACGGCTTCCTCCAGTCCGACGCCACGACCGCCTACTCGGTGGGCCACGACCCCTCCGCCGAGGAGGTCCACGACGAGTCCGACCCCTACAGCACCTACGCCCACCAGGGCCTGCCGCCCACGCCGATCTGCAACCCCGGCCTCGAGTCGCTCCAGGCCGTCTGCTCCCCCGACCAGAGCGGCATCAGCGAGGGCTACTTCTACTTCTTCTTCTGGACCAACGACGCCGGCGAGACCGAGTACGCGTTCAGCAAGACGTACGAGGAGCACCAGCAGGCCATCGCGGCCAACTCGTAGGAGGGGGGCATGGGGCTCTTCAGGGCCACGCGCTACGTGGCGTCGCTGCCGCTCGTGAGCGTCGACGAGCTCGTCGACGCCGGCATCGAGCTGGTGCTTCTGGACCGCGACAACACCTGCGTCCCGCGCGACGCCCGCGAGGCGCCCGCCGAGGTCACGGAGTGGCTCGCCCGCGTGCGGGCGGCAGGCATGACAGCGTGCCTGGTGTCCAACAACTTCCACACCTCCCAGGTGAGCCGCACCGCGCGCGAGCTCGGCGTCGAGTTCGTGGACCACGCCATGAAGCCGCTCCCGTGGGCGCTGCGCCGCGCCATGCGCCGCGCCGGGGCCTCCGCCGATCGGACCGTGATGTTCGGCGACCAGGTCTTCACCGACGTCGCCGCGGGAAACCTCGCGGGCGTGCGCACCGTGCTCGTGCGGCCGCAGTCTCGCTCCGACCTGTGGTACACGCACGTCTTCCGCGTCTTCGAGCGCCTCGCCCTGCGCGGCGTCTCCTTCGAGGGGGAGTAGCCGGGGGCGCGACCCTCTCGCCCGGCTCGAGCCGCCCGCCCCGCGCCCGCCCCTGCTAGAATCGAGTGCGGATTCGTCGCAAGGGAGGTTCTGTGCCGGAGCAGGGTGGGGGATACGTCGTTCACGAGGGGTGCGACCACATCTTCTTCGTGGGCTTTCTCGGGGCCGGGAAGTCGACCCTGGCGCGTAACCTCGGCTCGCTCTTCCACCGCCCCCACGTCGACACCGACCGCCTCGTCGAGCGCGCGCTCGGCAAGACGGTGGCGGAGGCCTTCGCCCAGGACGGGGAGGACGCCTTCCGCGACGCGGAGACCCGCGAGCTCGCGCGCCTCGCCTCGCGCAAGTCGCTGCTCGTGAGCTGCGGCGGCGGCATCGTCGAGCGACCGGAGAACTGCGCGCTCATGCACGAGATGGGCGCCGTGCTCTTCCTCGACGGGGACCTCGAGGACTCGCTCCGCCAGATCCGCTGCCCGGAGCGCAGGCCCGACCTCGGGACGGCCGAGCACGCCGCGCGGGTGTACCACCGGCGCCGCCCCCTCTACGAGGGCGTCGCCGACCTCACGATCGACATCAGGAACAAGACGTTCGAGCAGGTGGCCCACGAGGCCGGCCAGCTGCTCTGGGAAAGGGGCCTGCTATGACCGAAGCGTCCGGGGCCGCCGCGCCGCGCCGCGCGCGCCAGTGGGTCGCCATGCGCAACGTCTCCATGGACGTTCGCGGCGGCTGGGGAATCAGCGGCAGCGCGGCCAAGGAGCTGCGCACCGCCATCGGCAAGCCGCACGTCGCGGCGCTCGTGGGGGAGGGGGGCGTCGATCCGGCGCTCGTCGAGGCGCTGCACCGCGACCTCTCCTCCTCCGGCTTCGAGGTCCGTCGCATCGAGATGCCGGAGGGGGGCTGCGACCTCCCCCGCGTCGAGGCGCTCGACGAGCTCCTCGCCGACGCCGGCGTCGTCGCCGAGGACATCGTCGTCGCCGTGGGCGGCTACGAGGCCCTCTCGGTGGCGTCGTTCGCGTGCGGGACGTGGTGCGGAGGGGTGTCGCTGCTCGAGGTGCCGACCTCCGCGCCCGCCGCGCTGCTCTGCGGTCCGACCCCGAGGGCGCTCGACCTGCCGGGCGCCCCGCGCATGGTCTCCAACGACGGGGCGGCGCGCTTCTGCGTGGTCGACCCGGGCCTCTTCGACTGCGACCCCTCCCACGAGGAGCTCCTCCACGCCTTCGCCCTCATGGTCGCCACGGCGACGTGCGACTCCAACAAGTCGTTCGGCCGCCTGTGGGACGCCGCTGACGCGCTCGCCGCGGCAGACCCCGACGCCCTGCTCGACGAGCTGCTCGAGAGCATCAAGGGCCGCGGGCGCGTCGTCTCCGCGACCTCCGCGTCCACGCGCCAGTCCATCTCGTTCGGGCACGAGCTCGCGTGCGCGCTGCGGCCGCTCGTGGGCCCGGACGTGCCCGAGTCCGCCCTCCTCGCGGACGGCATGCGCTTCGCGGCGCGCCTCGCCGTGGGGCTCGAGCAGCTCTCCGTCGATGACATGTTCACGCTCGACGAGCTCCTCGAGCGCCTGGGCGTGGGGACGGTCGAGGCGCGGGTCGACCCCGACGCGCTCGTCGCGCAGATCAGGTCGGAGCGCTTCCGCCGCTCCAACCGCTTCATGGTCGCCACCCCCCGCGCGCTCGGCCGCGTCCGCCTGAGCATCGTCTCCGACGAGCTTCTCGCCGAGCACGCCGCCGCGTGGTGCGCCGCGCGCTGACGCG
This sequence comes from Thermophilibacter mediterraneus, assembly GCF_900119385.1. Classification (GTDB taxonomy): domain Bacteria; phylum Actinomycetota; class Coriobacteriia; order Coriobacteriales; family Atopobiaceae; genus Thermophilibacter; species Thermophilibacter mediterraneus. The sequence goes on along the minus strand of NZ_FPKO01000008.1, from coordinate 427,691 downwards.
CCCCGCGCGCCGGGCCCCGGCGCATCCGTCCCAACCCCTTCGAGAAAGGAACCACCATGGCAGACAGCTTGGCCTGCGCCGGGCGCGTCGCGCGCCTGCGCGCCCTCATGTCCGAGCGCGGCTACGACGCCGTGATCCTGCGCAACAACCCCGACCTGCGCTGGTTCACCGGCTCCGAGCGCACCTTCGACTTCGAGACCGCGCACACCGCCGTCGTGACGGCCGACGGGCTCTGGCTCCACACCGACTCGCGCTACTACAACACCTTCCGCGAGCGCCTCGGCGAGGACTGCCCCTGGCGGATCGACATGGACCCCGTGGACGCCCCCGCCTGGGCCGCCGCGCGCGTGCGCGAGGCGCGCGCCCGGGTGGTCGCCGTCGAGGACACCTGCACCCTCGCCTTCTTCGACGACTTCCGCGCGGCGTGCGCGTCGTCGTCGATCGCCTGCCTCACCCCGCGCCTCCACGGCGACATCTGCGACCTGCGCAGCGTCAAGGACGCCGAGGAGATCGAGCTCATGCGCCGCGCGCAGGAGGTCACCGACGCGGCCTTCGACCACATCTGCGGCTTCATCCGCGCGGGGCAGACCGAGCAGGAGATCCGCGTCGAGCTCGAGAACTACATGCTCTCCCACGGCGCCGACGAGCTCTCCTTCGGCACCATCGTCGCGGCAGGCCCCAACGGTGCGAACCCCCACGCCCAGCCCGGCCCCTACGTGGTCGGGGAGGGCGACCTCATCGTCATGGACTACGGCGCGGGCTTCCGCGACTACCACTCCGACATGACCCGCACCGTCTGCGTGGGCGAGCCGAGCGACGAGCAGCGCGCGGTCTACGACGTCGTCCGCCGCGCGCACGAGGCCTGCGCCGCCGCCGTCCGCGCCGGCGTCGTCGGGCGCGACATCCACCAGGTGGCGGTCGACGTCATCACCGAGGCGGGGTACGGCGACTACTTCGGGCACGGGCTCGGTCACGGCGTGGGCCTCGAGATTCACGAGCGGCCCAACTTCAACCGCTCCTGGGACAGGCCCGTTCCCGCCGGCGCCGTGGTCACCATCGAGCCGGGCGTCTACCTCCCGGGCAGGTTCGGCATCCGCCTGGAGGATTTCGGCGTGGTGACCGAGGACGGATACGAGCCCTTCACCCGCTCCACGCACGACCTCGTCATCGTGGGCCGCTAGGCCGGCGCACGACGAGAAGAGCCTAGGCGCGACCCCCGCGGGGCCTCTTCGGCGCCCCGCGGGGGTCGTCTGCCTCGAGGTCCTTCTCGCCGTTCGCCCGCCCTGTCGGCGACGTTCAGAAATGCGGACGAAACGCCTTCACCATCTGCTCACAACTTGCTAAAATGTGGACGGTGCGTGGAGCAATGGGGGAGAAAGCGTGTACAGGGGGGAACCTGTCGCTGCGCGTACGTTTGGCAAGGTAAGAGTCCGCGTTTTTGAAAAGGAGGTATGCGGTGGTTAGCATTGTTCTAGCCAGTCACGGCTCGTTCGCCGAGGGCATCAAGATGTCCGGCCAGATGATCTTTGGCCCCCAGGAGAACGTCGCCGCCGTGACGCTCACGCCCGACATGGGGCCAGACGACCTCAGGGCCAAGATTCTCGAGGCTGTCTCCGGCTTCGATGACCAGGAGCAGGTCCTGTTCCTGGTCGACCTCCAGGGTGGCACGCCCTGGAACCAGGTCTCGCTCCTGCTGGAGGAGCACCCGACCTGGGTTGCGGTTGGTGGCATGAACCTGCCTATGCTCATCTCCGCCTACGGTGAGCGCATGGGCAGCGACTCCGCCGCCGACGTCGCCAAGGCCATCTACCCCGAGGCCAAGGCCGGCGTGTGCATCAAGCCCGAGGAGCTCGCTCCCGCGGAGGCCGCCCCTGTCGCCGCCGCGCCTGCCGCCGCTCCCGCCGGCGCGATTCCCGAGGGCACCGTCCTCGGTGACGGACACATCAAGTTCGTCATGTGCCGCGTCGACACCCGTCTGCTCCACGGCCAGGTTGCCACCACGTGGACCAAGCAGACCAACCCCGACCGCATCATCGTGGTCTCCGACGGCGTCGCTCACGACGAGCTGCGCAAGACCATGATCCAGCAGGCGGCGCCTCCTGGAGTCAAGGCCCACGTCATCCCGATCAAGAAGATGATCGAGGTCTCCAAGGACCCGCGCTTCGGCGCCACCAAGGCGATGCTGCTCTTCGAGACCCCGCAGGACCTCCTCGCGTGCGTCGAGGGCGGCGTGGACATCAAGGAGGTCAACCTCGGCTCGATGGCCCACTCCGTGGGCAAGGTCGTCGTCACCCAGGCCATCGCCATGGACCAGGACGACTACGACACGATCGAGAAGCTCGCGGCCAAGGGCATCAAGTTCGACGTCCGCAAGGTCCCCGCTGACTCGCCCGAGAACTTCGACTCCATGATGAAGAAGGCCAAGTCCGAGCTGGCCGCACAGGCATAAGAAGGAGGGAAACATGTCGGTATTCACAATCATCCTGATTGTCATCGTTGCCTTCCTCGCCGGCATGGAAGGCGTTCTTGACCAGTGGCAGTTCCACCAGCCGCTCGTCGCGTGCACGCTCATCGGTCTGGTGAGCGGCCACCTCGACGCCGGCATCATCCTCGGCGGCACCCTGCAGATGATGGCCCTCGGCTGGGCCAACGTCGGCGCCGCCGTCGCCCCTGACGCGGCGCTCGCGTCGGTGGCCTCGGCAATCCTGATGGTCCTCGCGCTCAACTCCGGCGCCGACCAGAGCCAGGCCATCTCAACGGCCATCGCCGTGGCCGTGCCCCTCTCCGTGGCCGGCCTCTTCCTGACGATGATCGTCCGTACCCTCGCCATCCCCGTCGTCCACATCCAGGACGCCGCGGCCGCCAAGGGCAACTTCACCTCGATCGAGATCTGGCAGATCATCGCCATCTGCATGCAGGGCGTCCGCATCGCCATCCCGGCTGCCGCCCTCTGCTTCATCCCGTCCGATGCCGTCATGGGCGCCCTCAACATGATGCCCGCGTGGCTCAACGAGGGCATGACCATCGGCGGCGGCATGGTCGCCGCGGTTGGCTATGCCATGGTCATCAACATGATGGCGACCACCGAGGTCTGGCCGTTCTTCGCGCTCGGCTTCTGCCTCGCCGCCATCTCTCAGCTGACCCTCATCGCCCTCGGCGTCATCGGCATCTCCCTGGCCCTCATCTACCTGGGCCTCAAGGAGGTCGCCAAGTCCGGTGCCGGCGCTGCAGGCGGCTCGGGCGACCCGCTCGGCGACATCCTGGACGACTACGAGTAGGAAAGGGGGAGAGTTACACATGGCAGAGAACAAGATCACGCTGTCCAAGAAGGACCGCATCTCCGTTTGGTGGCGTCACCAGTTCCTGCAGGGCTCCTGGAACTACGAGCGCATGCAGAACGGCGGCTGGTGCTACTCCATGATTCCGGCCATCAAGAAGCTCTACACCAACAAGGATGACCAGATCGCGGCGCTCAAGCGTCACATGGAGTTCTACAACACGCACCCGTACGTCTCCTCGCCCGTCATCGGCGTCACGCTCGCCCTCGAGGAGGACCGCGCCAACGGCGCCCCCGTCGACGACACCGCCATCCAGGGCGTCAAGGTCGGCATGATGGGCCCGCTCGCCGGCGTCGGCGACCCGGTCTTCTGGTTCACCGCCCGCCCGCTGCTCGGCGCGCTCGGCGCCTCGCTCGCGATGGGCGGCTCCATCATGGGCCCGATTCTCTTCTTCGTGGTGTGGAACGCCATGCGCCTGCTGTTCATGTGGTACACGCAGGAGTTCGGCTACAAGCTCGGCACCTCCATCACCAAGGACCTCTCCGGCGGCCTGATGGGCAAGATCACCGAGGGCGCCTCCATCCTCGGCATGTTCGTCATCGGCGGCCTGGTCCAGCGCTGGGTGTCCATCTCCTTCGCGCCGACCGTCTCCACCGTCACGCAGTCTGAGGGCGCCTACATCGACTGGAGCGCCATCCAGGCCACGGCCGACTCCTCGGGCGTTGCCCAGGCCATCCACGACGCCCTGAGCAGCTTCTCCTCCCTCGGCGCCACCGGCCTCGAGGTCGAGAAGGTCACCACGCTCCAGGCCAACCTCGACCAGCTCATCCCGGGCCTTGCCGCCGTGTGCGTCACGCTGCTGTGCTGCTGGCTGCTCAAGAAGAAGGTCTCCCCGATCGTCATCATCATCGGCATGTTCGCCGTGGGCATCCTCGGCCACCTCGCCGGCCTGCTCTAGGACCTGACGTCGGGGTCCGGCCCCGACCACGGTCGCGGCCGACCCGTCTTCTCGGGGCCGCGCTCTCGCAGAAGTGTCACAATGGCATTTCGTGCGGGGCGCGGCCCCTTTGCCGTCCGGGGCGCAGCGCGTCCCGAGGCCCCGCCGCGGGCCGGCACGAGGCCCCGCCGACCGTAGAATCACTCAGAGAGGACGGCCGCAATGGCACAGTCTCAGAACACCTCCGTCGAGTACACCGTCCCCGCGAGCATGTTCGTCGGCCTGTCGACCACGGGCACCATGATGGTGGGCGACCGCGCGCTCGAGTACTACAACGAGCGCAACGTCGAGGACTACATCCAGATCCCCTGGGACCAGATCGACCACATCGCGGCATCGGTGCTCTTCGGGGGGCGCATCATCCCGCGCTTCGCCGTCTTCACCAAGGAGAACGGTCACTTCGCCTTCTCGACGCGCAGAAACCACGCCACCCTGCGCGCCATCCGCGCGCACATAGGTGCCGAGAAGATCGTGCGCTCGGAGACGTTCTTCGGCGTGCTGCGCGCGGGGTGCGTCGGGCTCTTCAACCGGATCTTTCGTCGCGGGTAGGGGCACCTTCGCCCGCGCTTCGGCGCCCTAGGCCGGCGTCGGGCAATCCGGGCCGTCCGGGCTGGGCCGGTCACGATTGACGCCCGTCCCGCGCGCGCCTGCCCCAGCGCCGCGCTCGAACCGCGACCCGTGCGTGCTTGCCCCTGCGCCTCGCTCGCACCGCTTCCCCGTGCACGCCTGCTCCTGCGCCGCGCTCGAACCGCGGCCCGTGCGTGCTTGCCCAAAACGGGCTGCCATTGGGCATTCTGCTGCGTGGGCGTCACTCGGACAGGGCTGATTTGCGAGAAAACCCCGATGATTGGGTAGTGCCCCCTCCGGCGAGGCGCTCCCCGAGGGCGTCGCGCCACCCAATCGCTCGGCAAATGCGTCATATCGTGGGCTCTAACGGCCTTGGGCGTGGACGCGTGGGCGGCCAACATAAAAAATGCTACCCAATCGGTGCGGGTTTTTGCGGGAGCGCGCTTCCGTCCCGCCGGCGCGGCGCGGTCCGGCCTGCGGCCAGGCTCCGGCTGCCCCTGTTTCCGCACGCCGCGCGCTCGTCATGGAATCTGCGCGTAGATGGCGCCGTGGTGCTAAAATCGGTACCCGTATGTACGCGCCCCGAGCGGGCATAGAGGGAAAAGAGCACACGTGGCAACCATCAGCACCGCAGACTTCAAGAACGGCATGGGCCTCAAGATCAACGACAAGTACTACACGATCGTCGAGTTCCAGCACGTCAAGCCCGGCAAGGGCGGCGCCTTCGTCCGCTACAAGATCCGCGACCTCAAGAGCGGCCGCGTGATCGACCAGACCTGCAACGCCGGCACCAAGTTCGAGAACGTGCAGCTCATCACCAAGGAGATGCAGTACCTCTACAACGACGGCGGCACCTACTACTTCATGGACAACGAGACCTACGAGCAGGTCGAGCTGCCCGTCGACTTCATCGGCGACAACGCCAAGTGGTTCAAGGAGAACGACAACGCCCAGCTGCTCTACGCCGACACCGAGCTGCTCGGCGTCGAGCCCCCGATGTTCATCGAGGCCGAGATCACCGAGACCGACCCCGGCTTCAAGGGCGACACCGTCCAGGGCGGCACCAAGCCCGCCACCATCGAGACCGGCGCCGTCATCCAGGTCCCGATGTACCTCAACCAGGGCGAGCACATCAAGGTCGACACCCGCACCGGCAAGTTCGTGAGCCGCGTCTAGGTCCCCCAGGCATCGCCTCGTGGCCCGCGGGCGTCCCCCGCGGGCTTTTTTGTCGGCGGCGCGGCCGCGTCGCCAACGGGTATACTGAACAGAGCAGTGCACGCAGCGGGCCACAGGGCCCGGATTCGACAAGGGGGTCTCCATGGCCGAAAGCGAGCTTCACGTCTCTGGCATCGGCATCTCCAAGGATGTCGTCTCCACCATCGTCTCCATTGCCGCCCGCCGCGTCGAGGGCGTCGCCTCCGTGGGCGGCAACGACATCGCCTCGAGCCTGATCTCGGTCTTCACGAGCAGGTCCGTCGCCCCCGAGAAGGCGGTCGAGTCCTTCGTCGAGGACGATCGCCTGCACGTGACCGTGCACCTCGCCGTCTTCTACGGCTACCCCTTCACCAAGCTCGCCGCCGACGTGCGCGACGAGGTGGCCGCCGCCATCACCGAGCAGATCGGGGTCGGCGTCGCCGCCGTCGACGTGTGCATCGACAGCCTCGTCTTCCCCAAGGAGTAACTTGAGCACTCACATTGGCGGGCGCACGCTCGCACGCAGCCAGGCCCTCCAGCTCCTCTTCCAGGCGGAGGCGAACTCCCGGGCCGTCCTCTCCGTGCTCGACGGCGACTACGTGCTCTGGGACGCCGAGCCGCTCGACGACTACGCGCGCCGGCTCGCGCTCGGCGCCGACGAGATGCGCCCCGACCTCGACGCCATCATCTCCGTGCGCTCGACCGGCTGGTCGCTCGGGCGCCTCAACGCCGTCGACCGCAACCTGCTGCGCCTCGCGCTCTACGAGATGCTCTGCGTCGACGACGTCGACCTCGCCGTCACCATCAACGAGTGCGTTGAGCTCGCCAAGGCGTACGGCACCGACGAGTCCTCCCGCTTCGTCAACGGGGTGCTCGGCCGCGTCTCTGACGACATCGAGGCCGGCGTCGACGTGATCGCCGCCGCCCGCGAGGCCGCCCGCGAGCGCTCGGGGGCCGAGGGCGACGCCGAGTCGCCCGACCCCGACGGGTCCGCCGACGACGAGGCAGAGTAATGCCGCGCGTCGACGTCTCGCGATACCAGACCTTCGGGGAGATCACCGAGCGCCTCGATGACATCGTCGCCCAGGTGCGCGACAAGGACGTGTCGCTCGAGCGCTCGCTCGACCTGTTCGACGAGGCAATCGCCCTCGGTTCGAAGGCGGTGAGCCTCGTCGACGCCACGGACTTCTCGCCCGAGGAGGAGGCGCGCCTCGTCGAGGACCACAGGGACTCTGAGGGACAGGACGCGCCCGCCGGCTCCTACGGGGAGGGTCCCCGGCCCGACGACGCCCCCGGGGACGAGTCCGACGCCCCGGTCGCCGAAGGGCGCTGATGGCCCGTCGCAGGCGCCTCGACGCTGAGCTCGTCGAGCAGGGGTTCTTCTCGACCGCCGACGAGGCGATGCGCGCCGTGATGTCGGGCGAAGTCTCGACGAGCGACCGGCGCCTCACATCGCCCGGCGAGCAGGTGCGTCCCGGCATCGAGCTGCACGTCCGCGGGCGGCTGCCCTACGTGAGCCGCGGCGGCCTCAAGCTCGAGCGGGGGCTCGCCGCCTTTGGCGTCGACCCGACGGGGCTCGACTGCCTCGACGTCGGCTGCTCGACGGGTGGCTTCACCGACTGCCTGCTCAAGCGCGGGGCATCCTCCGTCATCTCGGTCGACGTCGGCTACGCCCAGTTCTCATGGGAGCTCAGGGGCGACCCCCGCGTGCGCCTGCTCGAGCGAACCAACATCGTCGACGTCCCCGCGCTCGTGGGGGCGGGCGTGGTCGACCTCGCCGTCTGCGACGTCTCGTTCACCTCGGTCGTCACCGTGCTGCCCGCCGTCCTCGAGCTGCTGCGGCCGGCGGGGACCTTCCTCACGCTCGTGAAGCCGCAGTTCGAGGCTGCGCGGGAGGACGTGGGGGAGGGGGGCGTCGTGCGCGACGAGGCCGTGCGCCGAGCCGCGCTCGGGCGCGTCGCCGCCGCCTTCGAGGACGCCGGCCTCGCGGTCTCGGGGACTTGCGAGAGCCCCATCACCGGCCACAAGGGAAACGTCGAGTACCTGCTCTGCGGGAGGCGGCGCGCCTAGCCGCGCCGCGGGCGGGTAGAATCTGAGCGTGTGGGCGCGCCCGGAGGCTCCGGCGCAGTGATACACTTGTTCTACTTCCGCTCGGAGACTTCTGACAGGAGATGTTCCCGTGAAGGTCCTCATCGTTCCCAACTACTCTCGCCCCGACGCCCTGGAGGGTGCGCGCCACCTCGAGGAGTGGCTCGACGACCGGGGCATCGAGGCGCGGTGGGCGCACAACAAGAAGCTCTTTCCCGACGCCGAGGACTCCGCGCGGGGCTGCGAGCTCGTGGTGTCGCTCGGCGGCGACGGCACCCTGCTGCGCGCCGCGCGGATCGTGGGCTACGAGGGCGTCCCCATCGTGGGCATCTCATACGGGCACCTCGGCTTTCTCACCGCGGCGGGTCCCGAGGACCTCATCGTGACCGTCGAGGACGCGCTCGCGGGCGAGCTCCACGTCTCGCGCCGCGCCACGCTCGACATCGAGTGCACGTTCGAGGCGAAGGACGGGACCCTCTCCACGAGCCACTGCTTCGCGCTCAACGACTTCGCGGTCTCGCGCGGGGGCGCCGGAAACATGGTCGAGTTCGACGTCTCCGTGTCGGGCAAGCACATCGACCGGCTGCGCGGGGACGGCTTCGTGGTCTCGACGGCGACCGGCTCCACGGGCTACGCGCTCGCGGCGGGCGGCCCCATCGTGACGCCCGAGTTCGCGGGCATGGTCTGCGTGCCCATCGCGCCGCACACCATCATGGCGCGCGCCTTCCTCACCTCGCCCTCGGACGTGGTCGAGATCGAGATGAGCCCCGAGCGCCCGGTGATGCGCCACTTCTTCGCCGACGGCCAGCCCGTGCCCTGCGAGAGGGGGGCGCGGGGGGTGCGCGCGTGCGTGCGGCGCGGGAGCGGCGACGTCGTCCTTCTCGACCGCAGCACCCAGAGCTTCTACGACTCCGTGTCCCGCGTCTTCTACGGGCAGGTGGGGAAGTAGATGATCGACGAGCTTCACGTGCGCGACGTCGCGCTGATTCACGACGCCTCGATCGAGCCCGCGCCGGGGCTCACCGTGCTCACCGGCGAGACGGGCGCGGGCAAGACGGCGCTGCTCTCCTCGATCAAGCTCCTGGTGGGCGAGCGCGCCGACGCCGGCATGGTGCGCGAGGGCGCGGCGCGCCTGGAGGTCGAGGGCAGGCTCTTCTGCCGCGGGGACGGCGAGGACGGCACCGTGGTGCGCCGGCGCGTGGGGTCGGACGGCCGCGGGCGCGTGGAGCTCGACGGCCACATGGCGAGCGTGCGCGAGCTCGCCGAGCGCGTGGGGTCCACGGTCGACCTCTGCGGCCAGCACGAGCACCAGCGCCTGCTCGCCCCCCAGGCCCACGTCGCCGTGCTCGACTCGTGGGCGGGCGCGCGGGCGGCCGAGGCGCTCGAGGCGTACCGCGACGCGCTCGCCGCCGCCCGGGAGGCAGCCGCGGAGCTCGAGCGCGTGCGCGACATGGGCCGCGCGACGGGCGAGCGGCTCGAGGAGGCCGCCTTCGTCCTGCGCCGGATCGACGAGGTCGACCCGCGGGAGGGGGAGCTCGAGGAGCTCGAGGCTCAGCTGCCGCGCGTGGAGCACGGCGAGGCCCTGATGGGCGCCGCCTCCGGCGCGCGCGAGCTGCTCTCGGGCGACGGGGGCGCCTGCGACGCGCTCGGGGACGCCGTGCGCGCGCTGCGCGAGGCCTCCCGCTACGACGCCGCGCTCGACTCGTGGGCCCGCTCGCTCGAGAGCTCGCTGATCGACGTCGAGGACGTCGCCTCCGAGCTGAGGGACTACGCCGACGAGGTCGACTTCGACCCCGAGGAGCTCGAGCGCGTGCAGGGCAGGCTCGCCCAGCTCGAGGGCCTCATGAGGTCCTACGGACCGCGCATGGCCGACGTGCTCGCGCGACGCGACGAGGCGCGCGAGGTCGTGTCGGCGGCGAGCGACGGGGGCGAGCTCGAGCGGCGCGCCGCCGAGGAGCTCGAGCGCCGGGAGGCGGAGCTCTCCCTCGCCGCGGACGCCCTCGACGCGGTGCGCTCCGAGGCGGCGCCGCGGCTGGCCGAGGCGGTCTCCGAGCAGATGAGCTTCCTCGAGATGGGCACGGCGGGGCTGGAGGTCGCCTGCGAGCGGCTCCCGCGCGCCGAGTGGACCCGGTCGGGACCCTCTCGCGTCGAGCTGCTCTACCGGCCCGCGGCGGGGCTCACGGCGCGCCCGCTGCGCAAGATCGCCTCCGGCGGCGAGGTGAGCCGCGTGATGCTGGCGGTCAAGGTGGTCCTCGGTGAGGCGGACGACTGCGAGACGCTCGTCTTTGACGAGGTCGACGCCGGCGTGGGAGGTGCGACGGCCGTGGCGCTCGCGAGCGTGCTCGCCCGACTCGCAAAGACCCACCAGGTCATCGTGGTCACGCACCTCGCGCAGGTCGCCGTGGCGGCAGAGAAGCACTACCTGGTTCGCAAGTCGGGCGGCGAGCTGCCCGAGACCACGCTCGCCGAGATCGCGGGCGAGGAGCGCGTGGCCGAGGTCGCGCGCATGCTCTCCGGGGACACGGGCGCGGCGAGCCGCGACCTCGCCCGCGAGATGCTGGCGTCGCGCGCCGCCCGGTAGCGCCCGCCGCTTCCGGGGTCCGGGGGTACGTGCGGGTTCCGGTCGAAATCCAATCAAAAACCGTCCGCAACCTGCACGTGTTTGGAGAACGTGCGGGTTTCGGACGGAATCCGGCCCCAGAGGGTCCACAACCCGCACGCCCGTGCGTTACGTGCGGGTTCCGGTCGGTCTGGCTCCCGATTTCGTCCACAACCCGCACGCGGCCCGCGGGCCCCGCCGCTCGGCGTTCCGCCCGCCCCGCCGCCGCTCGTTGCGCGATAATGTCCGCAGCACACGACGAGGGGAGCGCGCATGGCCGAGAAGAGCGGGCGCACGGGGCGCGGCGCGAGCCGCGCGGAGCAGGCGAGGCGGCACACCGAGGAGATGGAGCGGCGCTTCTCCGCGGAGGTCTCCCGGGCCGTCGCGGACACGCGGGCCTATGACGGGGCGCCCTCGGTCACCGTCGAGGGGGTCGTGCCGGAGGTGAGCGTGGTCGAGGGCGACACCGTGTCCGCGGTGCTCGAGCGCGGGCGCGGCCTGGCGTCCGCCTGCGACCTCGCCGTCCTGGACTTCGCCTCGTTCACGAGGCCCGGCGGCGGGTACGACCGCGGGGCCTGGGGCCAGGAGCAGGCGCTCTGCTCGGAGAGCTTCCTGTTCAACGTGCTCTCGGAGAAGGGCGGCTGGTACGCCGAGAACCGCCGGCGCAACGTCAACTGCGAGCTCTACCGCAACCGCGCGCTCGTGGTGCCGCGCGTCCGCTTCGAGCGCGACTCCTTCCACTCGTACGCCGACGTGATCGTGGCCGCCGCCCCCAACGCCCGGCGCGCCCGCGAGGAGTACCGCGTCTCCGAGGACGCGCTCCTGACGGCGCTTCGCGACCGCGTCCGCATGGTGATGGCAATCGCCGACGAGCTCGGCCACGACAAGCTCGTCCTGGGGGCCTTCGGCTGCGGCGTGTTCGGCTGGGACGCGGCGACGGTGGCCGAGGCCTTCCGCGCCGAGCTCGCGACCGGCGCCCACGTCGCGCGCGAGGTCACCTTTGCCGTCCCGCGCGGGCGCGCCGACGAGAACCTCGAGGTCTTCGAGCACGCCCTCTCGACGTTTCCCGAGGCCAACGCGGCGCCGTACGTGACGCGCGCCGAGCGCGCCGCGGCCGCGGCCGCCGAGCGCGCCGCCGAGGAGCGCGACGAGGACGAGGACGACTGGCGCAAGTACCTGTAGCGGCCCGGCCGCCGCCGGGCGCCTCCCGCTTCCCGCGCCGCCCCGTCTCAGTGTTTCGGCCTCGCGTCGCACTGTTTCGCTCATGCGTCAGAATCGGCGAGCGGCGCCGCTCTTCTCGCCCGAGCGCGCTACTATGGAGACCCGTAGTTGAAACTGAGCGCCCCGACGCGCCCCCTACGGGAAGGTCCCTCACATGGCCACTCACTCCACCAAGCACATCTTCGTCACCGGCGGCGTCGTGTCGTCGCTCGGCAAGGGCATCACCGCTGCCTCGCTCGGGCGGCTGCTCAAGGCGCGCGGCTACCACGTCATGATGCAGAAGGCCGACCCTTACCTCAACGTCGACCCGGGCACGATGAGCCCCTTCCAGCACGGCGAGGTCTTCGTGACCGAGGACGGCTACGAGTCCGACCTCGACCTCGGCCACTACGAGCGCTTCATCGACGAGAACCTCACGCGCGCCTCCAACTTCACCACGGGCGCCATCTACCAGAGCCTCATCAGCCGCGAGCGCGCCGGGGACTTCCTCGGCGGCACCGTGCAGGTCATCCCTCACGTCACCGACGCCATCAAGGAGCGCTTCTACCGCGTGGAGGAGCAGACGGGCGCCGACGTGGTCATCACCGAGCTCGGCGGCACCACCGGCGACATCGAGAGCCAGGCCTTCGTCGAGGCCATCCGCCAGTTCCGCAACGAGAAGGGCAAGCGCGACTGCATCCTCATCCACGTGAGCCTCGTGCCCTACATCGCCGCCGCGCACGAGCTCAAGTCCAAGCCCACGCAGCACTCCGTCCGCGAGCTGCGCTCCTTCGGCCTCCAGCCTGACTTCATCGTCTGTCGCTCGGACCGCGAGGTCGGCTCCGCCATCCGCGCCAAGATCGCGGGCTTCTGCGACGTCGAGCCCGACTGCGTCTTCGAGAACTCCGACCTGCCCTCGATCTACGACGTGCCGCGCCACCTCGCCGAGCAGGGCTTCGACCTCAAGGTCTGCGAGCGGCTGGGGCTCGAGCCGCGCGAGTGCCACATGGAGGGCTGGTACGACTTCACGAGCACGATGCACAAGGCGAACGGCCGCGAGGACGTGACGCGCATCCGCGTGGTGGGCAAGTACACCCAGCTCCCCGACGCCTACCTCTCCGTCATCGAGGCGCTCCACCACTCGGGCGTGCGCTTCGGGCGCCACGTGGACATCCGCCTGGTCAATGGCGAGGCCCTGAGCGAGGAGAGCGTCGAGGAGGTGCTCGGCGACGCCGACGGCATCCTCGTGCCCGGCGGCTTCGGCGTGCGCGGCATCGAGGGCAAGGTCGCGGCCGTTCGCTACGCGCGCACGCACAAGGTCCCCTACCTGGGCGTCTGCCTGGGTCTGCAGGTGGCGGTGTGCGAGTTCGCGCGTGATGTCTGCGGCATGGAGGGGGCGAGCTCGACCGAGTTCGAGCCGACCTGCGCCTACCCGGTGATCGACCTCATGCCGGAGCAGGCCGGCGTCACCGACAAGGGCGCGACCATGCGCCTCGGCGCCTACCCGTGCAAGGTCGCCGAGGGCACGCTCGCCGCCGAGGCCTACGGCGAGCCCCTCGTCTACGAGCGCCACCGCCACCGCTACGAGGTCAGCAACGCCTACCGCGAGGAGCTCGCGGCCGCGGGGCTCGTGGTGTCGGGCACCTCGCCGGACGGTCGCCTCGTCGAGATGGTCGAGCTTCCCGAGGACGTCCACCCCTGGTTCGTGGCGAGCCAGGCCCACCCCGAGTTCAAGAGCCGGCCGGACCGCCCGGCGCCGCTCTTCCGCGAGTTCGTGCGCGCCGCGATCGCCCGCCACGAGGGCGTGGGGCGCCGCGACGTGACCACGCTCCCGTAGGGGCGGGCCGTGGACCTCGAGGCGGCGCGCAGGGAGTACCTGGGGTACCTCGCCGTCGAGCGCGGGAGCTCCGGCAACACCGTCGCCGCGTACGGGCGCGACCTGCGGCGCTACGTGTCCTGGCTCGCCGAGCTCGGCGTGAGCGACCCCGAGGACGTCACGCGCGAGCTCGTGGAGGCGCACGTGGCTGAGCTTACCGAGACCGGCCTCGCGCCGGCCTCGGTCGAGCGCGCCGTCTCGGCGATCAAGGGGCTCCACCGCTTCATGGTGAGCGACGGGATCTGCTCGGCCCATCCGACCTCCGACCTGCCGCTCCCCGCGAAGCCCGCGCGCCTGCCGGACGTGATCTCCGTGGAGGACGCCGGGAGGCTGCTCGACCAGCCGTTCCCACGGACGCCCACGGGCCTGCGCGACCGAGCTGTCCTGGAGGTGCTCTACGGCTGCGGGCTTCGCGCGAGCGAGCTCACGGGGCTCGACCTGCGCGCGGTCCTGCTCGACGAGGAGCTGCTGAGGGTCTTTGGAAAGGGCGAGAAGGAGCGCGTGGTGCCGATCCTCGGCACCGCGGCCGAGGCGCTCGGCGCCTACCTCGAGCGCGGGCGCGGGGCGCTCGAGGGGCGCAGGCCGACCCAGGCGGTCTTCCTCAACGCGCGCGGGGGCCGGCTCACGCGTCAGTCGGTCCATGCAATCGTGGAGAAGTACGGTCGGGTCGTGGGGATTCGCGGCCTCCACCCGCACACGCTGCGCCACAGCTTCGCCACCCACCTTCTCGAGGGCGGGGCGGACCTGCGCGCGGTGCAGGAGCTGCTCGGCCACGCCAACGTGGCGACGACCCAGCTCTACACGCACGTCGACCGAAGCCACATCCGCCGCGTGTACCTCGCGGCGCATCCCCGCGCGCGGTCGTAGCGCGCGGCACCGGCGACCGTCCCCGCAGCCCCGCTCGCCGGTCCCTCCCGTCACGGGCTTCGTCGTCTTGGTGGGGCGCGGTGTGGGGCACAGTGTGGGGCGCGGTGTGGGGCGGCCGAGGGCCCTTGTCCGCCGCGCGTGGGGCGCGGTGGGGGAGCGCCCCGCCCGAGCGCCCCACCGCGCCGTGCCGAGGCGCCCCGCCCGAGCGCCCTTGTGCCCGCTGCTGCCACTCTGAGCAGTACTTTTTCTGTCGCTCGCGCTACATACCACCCGTGAGCTGCACCTTCATCCCAGCGCCACAAATCGTTTGCCGGCGTCCCGAACACCGTGCGCCCTCTTGTGTCCTCCCTGCCCCAACGACGCTACATCTGGGGGCTCGCGCGGTCGGGACGGACCGTCCAAACCCATATTTCAACCGCAGGGTGTGGCAAAGTGTTTTTTGGTGTCGCAAAGTGTCGCCGATGACGTATAGTATTCGCACGCTCCGTTCGGGGCAGGGTCCTTGTCTCTCGAGGGGAGGGTGACATGCTCGCCGGCACGTATCCGATGTCCGTGGATGCCAAGGCGCGCGTCACCCTGCCGGCCGTCTTCCGCAAGCAGCTCGTGGATGGCGACAAGAAGACGATATACCTTGTGCCCCTGAGCGAGAGCGTGAGCGGCTTCACTCCCGAGGGGTTCACGGCCTACGTCGACGCGCTCTTCGATCACGGCGACGATCGCTTTGATCCCCGCAGTCGCAACGACGTCCGTCTCAAGAGGGCGCTCTGGGCCCGTGCGGTCGAGGTCGACATCGACTCGGCCGGCCGCGTGGCGCTCGGAAAGCTCGACGTCTCCAAGGCGGGGACGCGCGAGCGCTACGGCCTCACGGGCGACGTCACGATCGTGGGTGCCGGGGACCACTTCGAGGTGTGGAACACCGAGCAGTGGAACGCGGCGCAGGAGAGCCTCGACGACGAGCTCGACGCGCTCCTCTATCACGACTGACGAAGGGGGTGGGGTCCATGACAGCAGAATATCGGCACGTACCCGTGATGCTCGCCGAGGTCCTCGCCGAGCTCGACCCCCAGCCGGGGGAGGTGGTGTGCGACTGCACCCTCGGTGGTGCGGGACACTCCGTCGAGCTTGCGCGCCGCGTGGCCCCGGACGGCCTGTCGCTTGGGATCGACCAGGACGACATGGCCCTCGCGGCCGCGACGGAGCGCCTCTCCCGCGAGGTGCCCGAGGCGAGCGTCAAGCCCCTCAAGGGGAACTTCGGCGACCTCGACGACCTGCTCGTCGAGGCTGAGGTACCCGGGGTCGACTGCTTCCTGTTCGACCTCGGCGTCTCGTCGCCGCAGCTTGACATCCCGGAGCGCGGGTTCTCGTATCACGAGGACGCCCCGCTCGACATGCGCATGAATTCGGGCAACCACACCCTAACCGCAGCTGAGGTCGTGAACACCTACAACGAAGCAGACCTCGCCCGAATCCTTCGCGTCTACGGGGACGAGCGCTTTGCGTCGCGCATCGCCCGGCGCATCGTCGAGACCCGCGCCAAGGCGCCGATCGAGACGACCCTGCAGCTCGTCGACGTCGTCAAGGCTGCGATCCCCGCAGCGGCGAGAAGGACGGGCGGGCACCCGGCCCGTCGGACCTTCCAGGCGCTGCGCATCGAGGTCAACCACGAGCTCGACGTCCTCGATCGCGGCCTGCGCGCCGCGGCTCGCTGGGCGAACCCGGGCGGGAGGATCTGCGTCATCTCCTACCACTCGCTCGAGGACCGCATCGTGAAGCACGTCTTCTCGGAGCTGTCCCAGGGGTGCACCTGCCCGCCGGACCTCCCGGTGTGCGTCTGCGGTCACGTGCCGGTGCTCAGGGTCAGGACCAGAAAGCCGCTCGTCGCCTCCGAGGAGGAGGTCGCGACCAACCCGCGGTCGCGGAGCGCCCTCATGCGCGTGGCGGTCAAGCTCGACGCCACCGGATGAGCAACAGGGGGTAGCCGGCATCCGCCGTCTACATAGAATCGCACCACCAACGCACGAAGATCGCAGCTCAAACGCACTACCAACGAAGACTAAACGTACCGTCAACCTACTCTGAAGTAACTCTTAAGGACGCTCAAGCTCTACTCGAGGGGAAGTATCAAGTAACCCTCAAGTCCCCAGCGTACCTGCCATGATGTGCTCACCTAGCGGCATGAGTCGCGCGCAACCGAGGAAAGATGCATGAGGTACCAGGGATCTGAGGCATACAGCATGAGGGCGGCCGAGCGGGAGCTGGAGCGCCCGTACGAGCGTCCCGCGACGTCGTTCGAGGTCGTCTCGGGCGGCGGCCTCGACGCCCAGGCGCGCCGGGGCGTCTCCCACGAGTTCCTCGCCCGCGCGCGCACGGTCGCGGCGGTCGCGCTCTTCCTCTTCGTCCTCGGCCTCGCCCGCGTGGCGCTCTCCGCGGCGACCGTCGCCGTGCTCCAGACCAACTCCGACCTCACGACGCAGATCGAGGAGGCCGAGAAGCTGAGCTCGGACCTCCGCATCGAGCGGTCCGTGCTCTCGAGCAACGCGCGCATCAGCCGCATCGCGACCCAGAACTACGGCATGGTGCTGCCGAGCGACCACGTGACGGTCTCGCTCTCCCAGGGCGACGACGCCTCGGCGGCGACGTCAGATGGTGATGCTGCGCAGGGCGCGGAAGAGGCGGGCGCGCAGGCGGACCTCGGCTAGACTTGCTAGCGTGAGAACGAGAGACAGACAGAGCCGCCCCGTGCGGCGCGAGCGACCGGAGGCCTCGTACGACGAGGCCTCTCGTGCGCGGTACCGTGTTCGAGCGTCGCGCCCCGGGGGGTCGGGGGGCGGCGGCTCGGACCGCGGACTGTCCGTGACGCGCAGGGTCTTTCTCGCCCTCTTCGGGATCGTGGCGCTGCGCCTGGGGTGGCTCCAGGTCGTCGACGCCCCGCGGCTCGCCAAGCGCGCCGAGGAGCAGCGCACCAACACGATCCCGCTCCACGCGCGCCGCGGCACCATCTACGACCGCAACGGCAACGTCCTCGCCATGAGCGAGGAGTGCGAGACCATCTACTGCAACCCCGAGGAGGTCTCCGACCCCTCGGGCGTCGCCGACCTGCTCGTCGACGCGCTCGGCGGGGACAAGCAGGACTACATGGACCTGCTCACCACCCCCGACACCACGTTCGTCTACCTCAGGCGCCAGGTCGACCAGGACGTCGCCGACGCGCTCTCCTCCTCGCTCGACGAGGATGAGCTCACGGGGGTCTACTTCCTCGCCGACACCAAGCGCACCTACCCGTACGGGGCGGTGGGCCAGCAGGTGCTCGGCTTCGTGAACGCCGACGGCGTGGGCACCACGGGCCTCGAGTACCAGTACAACGACCTGCTCACGGGCACCGACGGCGAGATGATCGTCGAGACGGGCCTCACCGGCACGCCCATCGCGGGCGGCGCCTCGCAGGTGACCGAGGCCGTCAACGGCACCGACATCGTGATCTCGCTCGACGTGGACCTCCAGCAGGCGTGCGAGTCCATCATCGAGGCCGCGGTCGACACCTACGAGGCCGAATCCGGCTCCGTCATGGTCACCGACCCGACGACGGGCGAGGTCCTCGCGGCGTGCTCGACCCCGCTCGCGGACTTCGACGACCTGAGTGACTCCGCGGCCCTCAACCTCAAGCTCGTGTCGAGCTCCTTCGAGCCCGGCTCGGTCTTCAAGGTCATCACGACCTCGATAGGGCTCGACCGCGGGCTCTACGGCCCCGAGACGAGCTACTCCGTGCCCGCCGCGTACAAGGTCGGCGACGACTACGTGACCGACGACGACGCGCGCGACTACACCATGGACATGACCGTGCGCGAGATGATGCGGCGCTCCTCGAACGCCGCCATGGCCATGCTCGTGAGCGAGGTGATCGGCCCCGAGGCCTTCGCGGAGGGGGTCGATCGCTTCGGCATCGGGCACGTCACCGGCATCGACTACCCGGGGGAGGCGTCGGGCCTCGTCAAGACCCTCGCCGAGTACGACGGGTCCACGGCGGGCTCGATGGCCTTCGGCCAGGCGCTCGCCATCCCCATGGTCCAGATCGTGCGCGCCTACGGCGCCGTCGCAAACGGCGGCGTCCCCACCACGCCCCACTTCCTCGTGACAAGGGGCGGGGAGGAGGTGGACTGGCCCGCGGGGGACAGGATCATCTCCGCCGAGACAGCCGCGCAGGAGGTCGACATCATGAGGACGGTCGTGGCCGAGGGCACGGGGCGCAACGCCCAGATCGAGGGGTACGACATCGCGGGCAAGACCGGCACGGGCGAGCAGGCCTCCGAGGAGGGGGGCTACCTCGAGGGGTCCTTCGTGGCCTCCCTGTGCGGCTTCGCCAACGCGGACGAGCCGGAGGTCCTCGTCTACGTGGGCCTCAACCACATCCCCCACCTCGCGTCGCAGTCCGCGGCCAACGTGTTCCACGACGTCATGTCCCAGGCGGTGACCATCCTCGGCGTCTCGCCGACGTCGTAGGGGGCGCCCAGGGGCCCCGCGGGCGCCCCGGCGCCCCGAGCCGTAACCACCCGGGCGCCCCGGCGCCCAAGAGCGAAAGGTCGGACGATGATTCACATGTCAGTCGACGATGTCGCGCGCGCGACGGGCGCGGAGGTGCTCCTGCCGGGCTCCGTCGACGTCGCCGGCGAGGTCGTCATAGACTCGCGCCTCGCGGCGCCCGGCGGCCTCTTCGTGGCCTTCGCCGGCGAGCGCGTCGACGGCAACGCCTACCTCGGCGCCGCCGCGCGGCTCGGCGCCGCCGCGGTGGTGGCGTCGGCGGAGCCCGCCCCCGAGGCCCTCGCCGAGGCCCGCGAGTGCGGGTGCGCGGTGCTCCGCGCCGAGGGGGACGACTGCGAGGAGTTCCTGCTGCGCCTGGCGCGGGCCTGGCGCGAGGCGCACCCCGACTGGCTCGTCGTCGCGGTGACCGGGTCCGTGGGCAAGACCACGACCAAGGAGATGCTCGCCGCCGCCTTCGGGTCGCAGCGCCGCTGCCACGCCACGCGCGGCAACCTCAACAACCTCATCGGCGGCCCGCTCACGGTGCTCTCGGCGCCGGACGACACCGAGGTGCTCGTCTGCGAGCTCGGCATGAACCACCCGCACGAGATCGAGCGCCTCGCGGCCGCCTGCCAGCCCGCGCTCGCCGCCATCACCAACGTGGGGACGAGCCACATCGGCATCCTCGGGAGCCGCGAGAACATCGCGCGCGCCAAGGCGGAGATCGTCTCGGGCATGCGCGCCCTCGGCGAGCTCCCGCGGACGCTCGCGCTCACGAGCTCGTGCGACTACACGCCCTTCATCGAGGAGGGCTTCGCCCGCCCCGCCGGGGTCGAGGTCGTGCGCGTGGGCGCCGCGCCCGCAGACGCCGTCCGCGCGGAGTCCGTCTCCCTCGACGACGAGGGTCGCCCGACCGCGCGCGTCCTGTGCTCGGACGGCTGGTCGCGCGAGGTCACGCTGAGCGTCCCGGGCCGCGCCGCCGTCGACGACCTGCTGCTCGCCGTGGCGCTCGTCTGGCGCGCCGGGCTCGACCGCGACGCCGCCCTCGACGCCGTCGCCGCCATGACGGCGACGAGCATGCGGCTCGACGTGCGCGAGGCGCCCTGCGGCGCGCGCGTGATCGACGACTCCTACAACGCCGCCCCCGCGTCGATGGCCTCCTCGCTCGACGTGCTCGCCCAGATGGCCTGCCCGGGACGCCGCGTCGCGGTCCTCGGCGAGATGGGCGAGCTCGGGGGGGAGGCGGTGCGCCTGCACGGGTACGTGGGCGCCTACGCCGCCGCCAAGGGCGTCGACCTGCTCGTCCTCATCGGCGGGGAGCTCGCCGACGCCATGGCCGAGGCGGCGCGCACGATGGGCCTCTCGGAGGACCGCGTCGAGCGGCTCGCCACCGTCGAGGACGCGGTGCGCGTCATCGCGCCCGTGCTCGGCGCGGGCGACCTCGTGCTCGTCAAGGCAAGTCGCGCCGCCGGGCTCGACGGCTTCGTGAGGGGAGTGCTCCAGCGATGATCGGAAACCCCGCATATCCCACCTACCAGGTGTTTCTCGCCGTGGGCCTCGCCGCGATCGTGACCGGCCTGCTCACCGCCCCCTTCATCCGCCTCATGCGCCACGAGGGGGTGGGCCAGCAGGTCCGCGCCGACGGGCCGCAGCGCCACCTCGTCAAGCAGGGGACCCCCACCATGGGGGGCATCGTCATGCTCGTGGGCGTCCTCGTGACCACGGCCCTTCTCGCCGAGTGGACGGCCGGGCTCACGGCCGCCGTCGTCGTCACGCTCGTCACCGGCTCGCTCGGCCTGCTCGACGACATCGAGTCCGTGGCGCACGGGCGCTCGCTCGGCCTCACGCCCTCCCAGAAGATGGCGGGCCTCATCCTGATCTCGGTGGCGTTCTGCCTCGTGGCGGTCAACGCCTGCGGCGTGCCCGCCGAGGTGCGCTTCCCCGGCGGCCTCTCTGTCGACCTCGGGGTGCTCACCACGACCCTCGAGCTCGGCGGCGTCACCGTCGAGGTGCCGTGGCTCTACCTCTTCTTCGTCTTCCTGCTCATGGCGGGCCTCTCCAACGCCGTCAACCTCACCGACGGCCTCGACGGCCTCGCGGGCGGCTGCTCGATGGTCGTCATGCTCGCGATGGCGATGGTCGCCTTCCGCTACGAGGAGGTCAACCTCGCGATCTTCGCCGCCTCGATCGCGGGCGCGTGCGTGGGGTTCCTCTGGCACAACTGCTACCCCGCCTCGATCTTCATGGGCGACACCGGCTCGCTCGCGCTCGGCGCCGCCTTCGCGGCGCTCGCCGTCCTCACCAAGACCGAGGTCACCTCGCTCATCATGGGCGGCCTGTTCATCTGCGAGGCCCTCTCGGTCATCATCCAGGTGGCGAGCTTCAAGCTCACCGGGAGGCGCGTCTTCCCCATGACGCCGATCCACCACAGCTTCGAGAAGATCGGCTGGGCCGAGAACAAGGTCGTCATCCGCTTCTGGATCATCTCGGCGGCCTTCGCCGCGCTCGGGTTCGCGCTCTACTTCCAGCTCGGCTAGCCGCACGTCCGCATTGGGGGGAAAGAACATGGCGGGGGAGAAGAACATGTCATCCGCTCGGCTGCTCGGCGACGTCGTCGTCCTCGGCCTCGGGCGCACCGGGGAGGCCGCGGCGCGCTACCTCGCGTCCCTGGCGCCCGGTCGCGTGCGGTCCGTGACGCTCTACGGGGGCGCGTCCTCGGCCGAGGGCGAGCGCACCCGCGCGCTCGAGGCCGCGGGCGTGCGCGTGGTCACCGGGACCGAGGAGGTGAGCGGCTCGTTCGACCTCGCCGTGACGTCGCCGGGCATCCCCCTCGACGCCCCGTTCGCGCGCTCGGCGGCGGCGTGCTCCCGCGAGCTCGTCGGCGAGGTGGAGCTCGCCTTCCGCGAGAGCCCCGAGCGCTGGGTCGCCGTGACGGGCACCAACGGCAAGACCACCACCACCTCGCTCGTCACGCACCTCCTGCGCGAGGGCGGGCTCGAGGCGAGCTCGGTGGGCAACATCGGCACCCCGCCGACCGAGCTCGTCGCCGGTCGCCCCGCGGGGGGCTGGCTCGTGGCCGAGCTCTCGAGCTTCCAGCTCGCCGCGACGACGAGCTTCCACCCGCGCGTCGCCGTCCTGCTCAACGTGACCCCCGACCACCTCGAGTGGCACCACACCATGGAGGCGTACGCCGCCGCCAAGGAGCGCGCCCTCGCCAACCTCGGCGCCGCCGACCTCGCCGTGGTCTCCGTCGACGACGACTGGTGCCGCGCCGCGGCCAGGCGCTGCGAGGAGCGCGGCCTCAGGGTCTGCCGGCTCTCGACGGCCGGCGACCCCGGCTCCCCGTGCGCGGCGTTCCTGCGCGAGGGGACGCTCGTCGTGCGCCTCGACGGCGCGGAGCACGTCCTGCTCGACGCCTCCGAGCTCAAGATCTTCGGCACGCACAACGCCGAGAACGCCCTCGCGGCCGCCGCGTGCGCCCTCGAGCTCGGCGTCGCCGACGAGCTCGTCCGCTCCGGGCTGAGGTCCTTCTCGCCCATCGAGCACCGCATCGAGCCCGCCGGCGAGGTCGGCGGCGTGCGCTACGTGAACGATTCCAAGGCCACCAACACCGACTCCGTGGAGAAGGCCCTCACGGCGTTCCCCGCGGGGACGGTGGTCCTCATGCTGGGCGGGCACGACAAGATGACCGACCTCTCGTCGCTCGCGTCCGCGGTCTGCGCGCGCTGCCGCGTCGCGGTGTGCTTCGGCGAGGCGGGCGAGCGCATCGCCGCGGCGCTCGAGGCCGCGCGCGCCGCCTCGGGCTCCGGGCTCGCCGTCCTGCGCGCCCCCCACCTGCGCGAGGCCTTCGACGCGGCGGTCGCGTCGGCGCGCCCGGGCGAGACGGTCCTTCTCTCCCCGGCGTGCTCCTCCTTCGACGAGTTCTCCAACATGGCCGAGCGCGGCCGCCTCTTCAAGCGGCTCGTGCGCGAGCTGTCCGGCGAGGGGGCCTAGGCCATGGCGTACCGTCAGGCAGCCCAGGCGGTGGCGGGCCGCCCCGCGCGGCGCGACAGGGGGGCGGGCGGCGAGCGCACGGTGCTCGGCGTGCCCGAGCGCTTCATGCGCCCGCGGATCGTCCTTGCGCTCTGTGTGGGGATCCTCGTCGCCTTCGGCGTGCTCATGGTCTACTCGGCCTCGTCGGTGACCGCGCTCGCGGACACGGGTGACGCCGCCTACTACCTCAAGCGCGAGCTCATGTTCCTCGCGGTGGGCCTCGTGGCGGCCCTCGCGCTCGCCGTGCTCGACTACCACATCTGGGTGCAGCGCTTCCTCGTCCCCATCTGGATCGTCACGGCGCTGCTGCTCGCGCTCGTCATCGTGGCGGGCACCGACAACGACATGGGCGCCACCCGCTGGATCAACCTCGGCTTCTTCGACCTGCAGCCGTCGGAGTTCGCCAAGATCACCATCGTCTTCACGGCGGCCAACCTGGCGGAGAGCTACTTCGAGCGCGGCACGCTCGACTGGTGGGGGTTCCTCAAGCTCCTCGCGGCCGGCGTGGGCCTGCCGCTTTTGCTCATCATCATCCAGCCCGACAAGGGCTCGACGCTCGTCTTGGGCCTCACGATCATCGTGATGGGCTACCTCGCGGGCGTGCCGCGCGCCTACCTGGGAATCGTCCTGTTCCTGGGGGTGGCGGCGTTTCTCGCGCTCTCGCTCAAGGACGACTACTCGCGCCAGCGCCTGCTCACGATGCTCGACCCCGAGTCCGACCCCTTCCGCAGCGGCTACCAGATCCTGCAGGGCTTCTACGCCTTCGGGTCGGGCGGGCTGTTCGGCGTTGGGCTGGGCTTCTCGCGCCAGAAGTACTCCTACCTGCCCATGGCGCACAACGACTTCATCTTCGCCGTGATCGGCGAGGAGTGCGGGCTGGTCGGCACGCTCGGGGTGCTCGCGGGGTTCGCGGTCTTCCTCTGGGCGGGCCTGCAGATCGCGCGCTACGCCCCGGACCTCTCGGGGCGGCTGCTCGCGGCCGGGTGCACCTCGCTCGTGGTCATCCAGATGCTGCTCAACGTCAGCGGCGTGCTCGGGATCTTCCCGCTCTCGGGCAAGCCGATCCCCTTCATCAGCTACGGCGGCTCGTCGATCATCGCGAGCCTCATGCTCGTGGGGCTGATCCTCTCGGTCTCGATCCACTCGAGGCTGCCGGAGACCTCGCACGACGGCATGCGCCGCTCGTGGCAGGTCGCGCCGGGCGAGCCGGGCGGCTACGACGCGGGGCTCTCCTTCGTCGGGGAGCCCGTCGCCCGCTCGCAGCGCCCCCGGCGCGACGACGCGGTCGGCCGGCGTGCGGGGAGCGGCGGGCCGGCCGGGTCCCGCGGCGGCGCGAGAGGGGGCCTCACCGTCATGGAGGGCGGCTCCGGGCGCTCCGGTCGCGGCTCGTCAGGCAGGGGCGCGCCCGGTCGCGGCACGACCGGCAGGGGGCAGCGCGGAAGGATCGACCTCGGGCCGAGCGCGTCGGAGCGGCTGCGCGACCGTCGCGGCGGCCCGAGGGGCAGGAGATAGGGGAGGCACATGGACAAGAGGGACCTCGAGGTCGTCATCGCCGCGGGCGGGACGGCCGGGCACATCAACCCCGCGCTCGCGCTCGCGGAGGAGCTGCGCGACCGCGGCCACCACGTGACGTTCTTCGGGCAGACCGCCAAGCTCGAGGGGAGGCTCGTGCCCGAGGCGGGCTTCGAGCTCGTCCCGGTGGTGGTGAGCGGCTTCGACCGCGCGCGGCCCTGGACGCTCGTGAGCTCGCTCGCCCGCATGCGCCGGGCGCAGTCGCAGATCGCGCGCCGCTTCTGCGCCTCGGGGGCGCCCGACGTGGCGGTGGGCTTTGGCGCCTACGTCGAGATGCCGTTGCTCAACTGCTGTCATCGCATGGGCGTGCCGTACCTGCTGCACGAGCAGAACTCCGTGCCGGGCCTCGCCAACAAGGCGCTCGCCCCGCACGCGGAGGAGGTGTGCATCTCGGTGCCGGCGGCGCGCGACGCGTTCGAGCGCGAGCGGCGCCCCGCGCGCGGCGTGGTGCTCACGGGCAACCCCGTGCGCAGGAGCGTGGTCGCGGCGAGCCGCGAGGCCGGGCGCGCCGCGTTCGGCGTGCGCGAGGGGCAGACGATGCTGCTCGTCTTTGGCGGCTCGCTCGGGGCCGCCCACGTGAACGAGGCGGTCTGCCGCCTCAAGGGGGAGCTGCTCTCCCGCGAGGGGCTCGTCGTGGTGCACTCGACGGGGGCCGACGGCTTCGACGACACGGTCGGCGACCTCGCCCTCACGCCCGAGGAGCAGCTGCGCTGGCGCGTCATGCCCTACATCTCGAACATGGGCGAGGCGCTCGCGGCGGCCGACCTCGTGGTCAGCCGCGCCGGGGCGTCGTCGATCGCCGAGATCGCCGCGCTCGCGGTGCCGAGCCTGCTCGTGCCCTACCCGCGCGCCACCGCCGACCACCAGACCACCAACGCCCGCTTCCTCACCGACGCCGGTGCCGCCGCGCTCGTCGCGGACGACCGGCTCGACGAGCCCGTCTTCGCCGAGACCCTGCTCGGGCTGCTCGACGACCCGGCGCGGCGCGACGAGATGCGCGCCGCGGCCCGGGGGCTCGGCGGCAGCGACGCCGCGGCGGCGCTCGCCGACGAGGTCGAGCGCGCGGCGCGGGCCTAGCCGGCCTGCCTGGGGTACGTGCTGGTTCCGGTCGGAATCGGCCCTCGGACCGTCCGCAACCCGCATGTGTCTGGGGTACGTGCGGGTTCCGGTCGGAACCGGCCCGCAGACCGTCCGCAACCCGCACGTGTCTGGGGTACGTGCTGGCTGCGGACGGAATCCGGCCCAGAACCGTCCGCAACCCGCACGTACTTCTCGCCGCGCCCGACGCGGGGCGGCCTCGCTCGCGGGGGTTTTGGGGAGCCGACGCAGGACGCCTGCTTTTGGGATAGAGTAGGGTGTCATGGAAAATCCCGTCGGAGGCGGTTTCATGGTCGACAAGAACGACGACATCAAGAACGTCACGAGCGCCCACTTCATCGGCATCGGCGGCGCCGGCATGAGCGGCATCGCCCTCGTGCTGCACGAGCGCGGCTGCCGCGTCACCGGCAGCGACCTCAAGAGCTCCCACTACGTCCGCGAGCTCGAGGCCGCCGGCATTCCCGTGCGCGTCGGCCACGACGCGGCCACGATCGACGAGGCCATGCCGCAGGTCGTCGTCACCTCCACCGCCATCCCCGAGACCAACCCCGAGGTCGTGCGCGCCCGCGAGCTCGGCATCCCCATCTGGCCGCGCGCCAAGATGCTCTCGTGGCTCTCGGGCACGCAGCGCACCATCGCGGTGGCGGGCACGCACGGCAAGACCACCACGTCCTCAATGGTCGCCACGATGCTCGACAAGATGGGGCTCGACCCCTCCTTCCTCATCGGCGGGGTCGTGGAGGGCTACGGCACCAACGGCCGCAACGGCTCCGGCGAGCACTTCGTCTGCGAGGCGGACGAGTCCGACGGGTCCTTCCTCTACCTCGACCCGAGCGTCGTCGTGGTCACCAACATCGAGGCCGACCACCTCGACCACTATGGGACGCTCGAGAACATCGAGCGGACCTTCTGCACCTTCATGGGCCTCGTCGGCGAGGAGGGCACCGTCGTCGTGAACGGCGACGTGCCCCGCTACGTCGAGCTCGCCCGCTCCACGGGCCGCCACGTGCTCACCTACGGCTTCGACCCCTCCTGCGACTACGTCTGCCTGCCCGAGGACTCCCACCATGCCCTCGCGAGCACCTTCTCCGTGCGCCTCCCCGGCGGCGAGAAGGACGTGCGCGTGACCATCAGCTCCAACCCCGGCCGCCACAACATGGCCAACGCCACCGCGGCGATCGCCGTCGCCGACGCCCTCGGCCTCGACCCCGTCGCGGCCGCCGCCGCCCTGAGCGAGTTCCGCGGCGCGCGCCGGCGCTTCACGCACGTGGGCGACGTCGCGGGCGTGACCGTGGTCGACGACTACGGCCACCACCCCACCGAGATCTCCGTCACGCTCGGCGCCGCCGCCGACCTCGGCTTCAAGCGAATCGTCTGCGTCTTCCAGCCCCATCGCTACAGCCGCACGCAGGCCCTCGCCAAGGAGTTCGGCCGCGCCTTCGACAGCGCGGACGTCCTGCGCGTCATGGACGTCTTCTCCGCCGGCGAGATGCCCATCCCGGGCGTCTCGGGCAAGACCGTCGCCAACGCCGTGCGCGCCGACGGCCACGTCGCCGACGTCGCGTACGTGCCGAGCCGCCGCGAGCTGATCGAGGGGCTCTGCGAGACCTGCCGCCCCGGCGACCTGCTCATCACGCAGGGGGCCGGCGACGTGACCACCGTGGGCCCCGACTTCATCGCTGCCATGCGCGAGCGCGAGGGCGGTCGCGACAAGTGAGCGTATTCAACGCGTACATGACCCTCTCCGGCGCCATCGACGCGGACGTCCTGCGCGACGAGCGCCTCTCGAGGCGGACCACCTATCGCATCGGCGGCCCGGCGGCGCTGTTCGTCGCCTGCCACAGCTACGCTGCGCTCGCGAGGACGATCTCGGTGCTCGCCGCGGAGCGCGTCGAGTGGGTCATCGTGGGGAAAGGCTCCAACCTGCTCGTGTCGGACGCCGGCTACGAGGGCTGCGTCATCGTGCTCGACGGCGAGTTCTCGCGCATCTCGTTCGGCGACGACGGCTCGGTCACGGCCGGTGCGGGCACGATCTTGTCCCGGCTCGTCAACGAGGCCCTCAAGGCGGGGCTCTCCGGCCTCGAGCCGTGCGTCGGCATTCCCGGCACGTTCGGCGGCGCCGTCTCCATGAACGCGGGCACGCGCGACGAGTGGATCGGCCGGCGCGTCCGCGACCTCGTGGTCCTGCGACCCGGGGAGGGGCTGCACCGCTACGGCGGCGCCGACGTGACGTGGGGCTACCGCGCCACCTCGATCCCCACCTCCGAGATCGTGCTCGAGGCCACCCTCGACCTCGAGCCGCGCCCGAGCGCCGAGATCTCCGCCGACATGGAGGCGCGCCTGCGCAGGCGCCGCGAGGTCCAGCCCCTCGGCGCGCCGAGCTGCGGGTCGGTCTTCCGCAACCCGCCCGGGCGCTCCGCGGGGATCCTCATCGAGTCCTGCGGGCTCAAGGGCGCCACCCACGGCGGCGCGCAGATCTCCCCCGAGCACGCCAACTTCATCGTCAACCGCGGCGGCGCCACGGCCGCCGACGTCATCGCGCTCATCTCGCGCGCCCACGACGCGGTGCGCGAGCGCTACGGCATCGACCTCGCGTGCGAGGTCAAGCTGCTCGGCTTCGGGGCGTAGGGGGCCTCGCATGGCACGCGACGACGGCAGGCGCCCCACCAGGCGCCAGAGGACGCCCCTTTCCGCGCCCCCCTCGGGGCCGGCACCGCGCAACCAGGCGAGAAGGACCCTGCGGGCGGCATCCCGCCCGTCCGCGGCCTCGCCCGCCCGCGCCGCCGCGGTGGGCGGCGTCGCCACGGCTGCGGGCTCGATCGGGCGCGTGCTCGGCCGTGCCCGCGGCGGCGCGCCCGCGCGGGACGGACGCGAGCGCCGGCAGCGCCACCAGCGCGGCCAGGCGCTGCGCCTCGTTCTCGTGGTGGCCGGCGCCGTCGCCGCGCTGCTGCTCGTGGCGGCCGTCGCGCTCTTCGCGCTGCGTGACTCGTCGGTCTTCTCCATCGACTCCGTCGAGGTCGAGCCCACCGCCCACGTGACGGAGCAGGACATCCAGAACCTCGTGAAGGTGCCCGCGGGCTCGACGCTGCTCAACGTCGACCTCTCGTCCATCGAGCAGGCGCTCAAGAGGGACCCGTGGGTCGCGGGGGCCGACTTCGAGCGTGTGTTCCCACACACGCTCCGCATGACGATCAGGGAGCAGGCGGTCGACGCCCTCGTGGTCATGAGCTCGGGGTCGATCGCCTGGTACCTGGGCGACGCGGGCGCCTGGATCCAGCCGACCAGCGTCGAGGCGGCGGAGGGCCAGTCCGTCAACGACGCCGCCCTCGCGCAGGCGCTCTCCGACGGGTGCCTGCTCATCACCGACGTTCCCGCCACCGTCTCGCCGGTCGCCGGCTCCGAGGCGACCGACGGGGTGCTCGCCGCGGTCGAGGCCTTCCGCGAGGGGTTCTCCGACGACTTCGCGTCCCAGATTGTGAGCTTCTCCGCCCCGAGCGAGGACGCCATCACCTGCACGCTGCAGAGCGGGGTCGAGGTCCTTCTCGGCGCGCCGACCGACATCTCCACCAAGCAGGCGCTCGTGGAGCGGATCCTTGCGGAGCAGCCCTCGGGGTCGGTCTTCTACATCGACGTGCACGTCCCCACCGAGAAGGGCGCGTCCTTCCGGTCGGTGGGGTCCGAGACGGTCCAGGAGGGCTCGGGCGTGGTGTCCTCCTCCGGCGCCGACGCGACGTCGGAGGGCTCGGACGTGTCGTCGGCGGACGGGTCGTCCGGCTCCGCCGAGGGTGACGCCTCCGGCGACGGCGCCGCCGGCTCGGACGGCGCATCCGCGGACGGGCAGTCCTCGGACGGCTCGGGGACCCCCTCCGAGGGGTGACCCGCCGCGACTCCCGGGGCGCGGCGAGCGCGCTCGGGAGCGGGCCAGACCCTCGACCCTGACCCTTAGGCTGAGGCTTTTTCGGTAAACGGTAGCCCCTCTGAGCTGGGAACTCCACGAATTCGCCAAACTGTTTGACGGCGGACCCTCAAGTGTGCCAATATACGTCGCTTAATCCAAAGCGTTGAGGTTAACCTGAGCTTTAGGGTTTTGACGCCGCGGCGAGCACAGACACAGAAACGTAGGAGCACTGGAGCCAAGGCCCTTCGAGGAGGACACGATGATCAAGGACACCGACACCCTCAACAACTACCTCGCCGTCATCAAGGTCGTGGGCGTGGGCGGAGGCGGCACCAACGCCGTGAACCGCATGATCGAGGAGGGGATTCGCGGTGTCGAGTTCGTGGCCGTCAACACGGACGCCCAGGCGCTCGCCATCTCCGACGCCGACATCAAGGTCCACATCGGCACGGACATCACCAAGGGCCTCGGCGCCGGCGCCAACCCCGAGGTCGGCAAGGAGGCGGCCGAGGACTCGCGCGACGAGCTCAAGGCGGCGCTCGCCGGCTCCGACATGGTCTTCATCACCGCTGGCGAGGGCGGCGGCACCGGCACCGGCGCCGCGCCGGTCGTCGCGGACATCGCCAAGAACGACGTTGGCGCCCTCACCGTGGGCGTCGTCACCAAGCCCTTCGCCTTCGAGGGCCGCAAGCGCTACGGCTCGGCCATGGAGGGCATCAAGAACCTCTCCGAGAACGTCGACACGCTCATCGTGATCCCCAACGACCGCCTGCTCGACCTCTCCGAGAAGAAGACCACCATGCTTGAGGCCTTCCGCATGGCCGACGACGTGCTGTGCCAGGGCACCCAGGGCATCACCGACCTCATCACGGTCCCGGGCCTCATCAACCTCGACTTCGCCGACGTCTGCACCATCATGAAGGGCGCGGGCACGGCCATGATGGGCATCGGCATCGCCTCCGGCGACAACCGCGCCACCGACGCGGCCGAGGAGGCCATCTCCAGCCGCCTGCTCGAGAGCTCCATCGACGGCGCCACCCGCGTGCTGCTCTCCATCGCCGGCAACAAGGACCTCGGCATCCAGGAGATCAACGACGCCGCGGACCTCGTCGCCAAGAACGTCGACCCCGAGGCCAACATCATCTTCGGCACCGTCGTCGACGAGTCCCTGGGCGACCAGGTGCGCGTGACCGTCATCGCCACGGGCTTCAGCGACGCCAACGTCCAGCAGACGCTGCCGTCCATGTCCATGCCCGTCTCGCGCCCGGCTGCCCAGCCGGCCTCGCGCCCGGCCCCGGCCCCCGCTCCGTCCACGAGCCGCTCCTCGTCCTCCAACGACAAGGAGTTCGACATCCCCGACTTCCTGAAGCGCAGCCGCATCTAGCGATGCCCGCCCTCGAGAGACACCAGGTCGGCGGCGTGACCCTGCTCACCGACGCGCGCGTCGGGGGCGGGGTCTCGTTCGCCTTCACCGAGCGCACGGGCGGCGTGTCGAGGGGAGACTTCGCCTCGCTCAACCTTGGCTCCTCGTGCGGGGACGACCCCGCCGCGGTCGCCGAGAACCGCCGCCGCGCCCTCGCCGCGATCGGCGCCGGCGACCTCGCCGGGCGTCTCGTCTGCCCGCGCCAGGTCCACGGCGCGCGCGTGGTCGGCGTGACCTCCTCCGATGACGCGTCCGTCCGCGCCGCCCAGCGCGAGGCCGAGGCCGGCGCGGACGCCGTGGTGTGCACGGCGCGCGACGTGCCGGTGCTGCTGTGCTTCGCGGACTGCGTCCCGGTGGTGCTCGTCGCGCCGGGCGGCTTCGCCGTGGCGCACTCCGGCTGGCGCGGCACGATGGCGAGGATCTCGGCCGCGACCGTCCGCGCGCTTTGCGAGGCCACGGGGGCGGCAGCCGAGGACGTGCGCGCGTACGTGGGCCCCCACGTCCTCGTGGACGACTACGAGGTCTCCGAGGAGCTCGCCGCGAGCTTCGCGTCCGAGTTCGGCCCGCAGGTCGTCCGCGGGCGCCGGCTCGACCTCTCGCGCGCGATCGCTCTGACGCTCGAGGAGGAGGGGGTCGCCCCCGACGCCGTCGCCTGGTGCGCGGCGTCCACGGCGAGCTCGACCGACAGGTTCTTCTCGTACCGCGCCGAGGGCGGGTCCTGCGGCCGGCACGGGGCGCTCGCGTGCATGCGCGCGGGCGACGTCAACGGGGAGGCGAGGGGTCTATGAGCGACGTTTTCTCCTACGAGTCCTTCCTGGGCGAACGGCGCCGGGAGGTCCTCGAGCGGGTGGCGCGCGCGGCGGCTCGCGCGGGCCGCGACGCGAGCGAGGTCGAGGCGATCGCGGTCTCCAAGACCGTCGGGCCGGAGGAGGTCCTGCTCGCGAAGCGGGCGGGCTGGTCGGCGTTCGGCGAGAACCGCCCCCAGGAGCTGGTCCGCAAGCTCGAGGCGCTCTCCGGCGAGCCCGACATGGCGGGGGCGCGCTTCGACATGATCGGCAACCTCCAGAAGAACAAGATCAACCAGGTCATCGGCCGCGCCGCGCTCATCCACTCCGTGTCCTCGGCCCACCTCGCCGAGGCGATCTCTTCGCGCTGCGTGGCGCGCGGGATCGTGGCCGACGTCCTGCTCGAGGTCAACGTCTCCGGCGAGGCGACCAAGTCCGGCCTCTCGCCCGACGAGGCGCGCACCGGTGCCGAGGGCATCGCGGCGCTGCCGGGCATCCGCGTGCTCGGCCTCATGACGATGGCCCCCGCCCGCGACGCGGACGCGGCGCGCCGGACCTTCTCGGGCCTGCGCGAGCTCGCCGCGGAGCTGCGAGGTCGCACGGGGCTCGCCCTGCCGACCCTCTCGTGCGGCATGAGCGACGACTTCGAGGTCGCGGTGGAGGAGGGCTCGACCCTCATCCGCCTGGGACGATGCGTGTTCGACCAGGGCTACGCCCTGAGCAGGTGAGAGTTCGCGCCGCGCGGCGGCGCATGAGAAGAAGGAGAGAAGAACATGGGCTTTCTCGACTCTATCAAGGACCGCCTGCGCGGCGGGTCGGACGACTACTACGACGATGACTACTACGACGAGGGCGACGGCTACGAGGGCGAGGCCGGCGGGTACGCGCACGACGCGCGCCGCCGCGACCCCGGCTCGAGCCCGCGGCTGCTCGGCAACACCCCGCGCCCCGAGGCGGAGAGCGTCTCGGTCTACACGCGCTCCGGTCGCCCGGTGAGCGCGCGCCCGGCGCCCGCGCCGACGCCGCAGCCGAGCTACCACCCCGCGCCCGAGCCCGGTCCCGCCGCCTCCCACGACGCCACCACGGTCATGCGCCCCGTCTCCGCGCCGACCCCCGGCGACCTCGGGCCGCGCACCATCCCGCGCGTGAGCTCCGGCCAGCTGCCGCCCTACGTCCTGAAGCCCGTCTCCTACGACGACGTCCAGACCGTGGTTCGCCGCGTCCGCACGGGCCAGCCGGTCGTGCTCGTCTTCCGGAACACCAACATCGAGACCGCGAAGCGCATCCTCGACTTCTCGTTCGGCCTCTCCTTCGGCATCGGCGGCGAGGTCAGCGAGCTCGGTGACCGCGTCTTCGCGGTGCTCCCGGCCGGCATCGAGCTGACGCGCGCCGACATCGACAAGCTCGTCGCCGACGGCGACCTCGTCCGCTAGGGGGGAGCGCATGGCACAGCTTGACGTCACCGTCGGCGTCGTCGGCGTCGGCGCCATGGGTGGCTCCATCGCCCGCGGCCTCGTCGAGTCCGGCACCATCGAGGCGGCCCGCCTCCTCGCGTGCGACCCCGACCCGTCGCGCGCCGAGGGGCTCGCGGCGCTGGGCGCCCGCATCGTCGCGAGCGCGCGCGAGCTTCTCGCGGAGGGTCCCGACGTGCTCGTCCTCGCGGTGAAGCCGCAGGTCATCGGGAGCGTCATGGAGGAGGTCGCCGACTGCTGCGAGGGCACGCTCGTCGTGTCGATCGCCGCCGGGGTCACCACCGCCGCAATCGCGGCGTCGCTGCCCGCGGCGCGCGTCGTGCGCGTGATGCCCAACCTGCCGGTGCAGGTGCGCTCCGGCGCCTCGACGGTCTGCGCCGGCCCCCGCGCGACCGGTGCCGACGTCGAGCTCGTCCGCGAGCTCTTCGCGGCCCTCGGCACCGCCTGCGTCGTGAGGGAGGACCAGCTCGACGCCGCGGGCGCCGTGGTGGGCACCGCCCCCGCGTTCTTCTCGCTGTTCGTCGACGCGCTCACGCGGGCGGGCGTCCGCGCCGGCATGCCGGCGCAGGCGTGCCGCGAGCTGCTCGAGACCACGATGCTGGGCTGCGCGGAGCAGCTCCTCTCCGAGGGCGTCCACCCGCGCGCCTACATGGAGCGCGTCACCTCGCCGGGTGGCACGACGGTGGCCGCGCTGCGCGAGCTCGAGCCGCTGCTCGTGGAGGGGACCGAGGAGGCCGTCGACGCGGCGCTCGCCAGGACGCGAGAGCTTGCCGGGGCGTGATGCTGGGTACGATGAGGGTGTCGGCGCTTCGCGCCGTCGCGTCCGAACAACGCTCCGAAAGGTAGGGAATGCTCAACTTCGTCGTCCTTATCCAGCGGCTCTGCGACATCTACGGCTGGCTGATCGTCATCTGGTGCATCCTGTCGTGGGTGCCTCGGACGGGCTCGGGCCTGTTCGAGGACGTCCGCGCGGCCATCGCCACGCTCGTGGAGCCCTACCTCAACCTCTTCAGGCGATTCGTCCCGCCGCTCATGGGCATCGACTTCTCGCCCGTTATTGCAATCTTGGTGCTCAGCCTCGTTGAGCGGGTGCTTCTCACCGCGATTCTGTAGACTAGGGTTTGTATTGCGCGGGCGCGCCCGCGCCCTGCGAAGCGAAAGGGAACAAGAATGGCAATCACAGCCGCAGACATCGAACAGCAGACCTTCTCTCCCTCCAAGCACGGCTACGACACCGAGGAGGTCGACGCCTTCCTCGAGCAGCTCGCGACCGAGGTCGACGCCATGTTCAAGAAGATGGCCGACCTGAAGGGCCGCCTGACCTCCACCGAGCAGCAGCTCTCCGCCGCCCAGGCGCAGATCGCCAGCCTCGAGGAGCGCGGCTCCGTGACCGTGGCCGCCCCCGTCGCCCCGGCGCCCTCCGACTCCATCACCGCCTCCGAGCGCCAGATCTCCCAGGTGCTCATCGTCGCCCAGCAGTCCGCCGACAAGCTCGTGGCCGACGCGCGCGACAACGCCGAGAAGATCCGCAACGACGCCGACGCCAAGGCGCGCGAGGTCATCCGCCAGGCGCTCGCCGAGAAGCAGAACGAGCTCGACGAGATCGACCGCCTCAAGGCCTCCCGCGAGGAGTTCCGCGCCGAGTACAAGAAGCTCCTGCAGCACTTCATGGACGACGCCGAGGCCATGTTCCCGGCGCAGGTGTCCTTCTCGAGCGCTCCCAACGGCTCCTCCGGCACCACGCACGCCGACGCGCCGGTGTCCGCCCCCGCGCCCGTGACGCCGCCCGCCGCCTCCGCCGTCAACCTCGGCGACTTCGGCGACCTCGACTAGGAGCCTCGCACTGCGAGTTCGAGCGGCCTCGTGCCTTCCCGGCGCGGGGCCGCCTTCGTGCGCGGCGGGCGCGCCGCGTCGCGTTGGCGGCCTGCGGGTGATCTGGCGAGCGGCCGGGTGGCCGGGTGGCCGGGCTGCCGGGTGGCCGGGTGGTCGGGTGGCCGAGCTGCCGGGTGGCCGAGCATGCCATATCGTCCAGACTGCCATATTGCACAGAACGGGGTCCCGGAGGGGGCGGAACTGTGTCTCTAGGCATGCTCGACTCGCCCGCCGCGTCGCCGCCTGGCCCTTGCCCCTGCCGCGCCACCCGCAATCCCGTGTTCCCCGCTGCCCCGAGACCCTTCCTGCGCAGGTGCCGTTCGCCGAAATCGCACTGACGTCCCAAACTGACGAGCATGCCATATCGCACGCAATTCTCCCTTTGAGAGGGTTGCGGGAGGACTAGGCCGTGCACTTTGGCATGCTCGACTGAGGGGCGTGTTTTCCCCTCGTGCCGCTGGCCGATGACGTGGTCGTCGGCAGCGGCGCCCGTGAGAGAATCTGTGCATTTTCATCTTCGGGGGAGGGGGTACCATGAGCAAGGAAGTCGAGCGGAGGATAGCCCGGGAGCTTGCCCGTGCCGAGGCGGCCGGATCGTGCCTGTGCCCGACGAGCCGCGCCGACCGCGCCGCTCTCGAGCGGCGGCTGGGTCACGTGCGAGACAATCCCGAGCGGCGAATCATCTCCCCGATGCCCGGCCTCTACGTTCGCTGGGCGCACTGGCGCCTCCTCAAGCAGCCGGCACGGTGCCTGCACCTCATGCGCGGGCTCGCCGCCCTCCACCCCGACTGGGTGTTCTGCGGTCCCTCGGCCGCGATGGTCCACGGCCTGTCGGTCTCGTGGTCAGAGCTGCGCAGGGTGCACGTCATCTGCGGGCCGCGCGATGGCCGCCGCCTCTCCGGGCGGATTGTCCGCCATCAGATCGAAGGGGAGGAGCCGCAGGTCGTGGCTGGCCTGCGCGTCACGTCGGCGCTGAGGGCCGCGTTCGACTGCATGTCCGTCATGGACTTTCCGGACGCGCTCGCCATCGCCGACTCGGTGCTGCGCCTGTCGGGCATGCGCAACACGACGCTCATGAGCCTCATGCGGCGCGACTTTCGAGGGCGTCGAGGCATCGCCCGCGTGCTCGCTACCTGCTGCTGGGCGGACCCGCGTCCCGAGAACGGAGGGGAGTCCGTCGCGCGGGCAATCATGATCGAGCGGGGCGTCGCGCTTCCGGCGCTCCAGGTCGAGCTCGTCGACCCGCTCGACGAGCGCCGCAGGTTTCGCGTTGACTTCTCGTGGCTCGGCAAGGACGGAAGGCCCTCGATTGGTGAGCTCGACGGCCTTATCAAGTACACCGGCGAGCTGTTCTCGGACGCCATGACGCTTGATGACGTTCTGCGCGGCGAGCGTCGGCGCGAGGCGCGGGTAACCGCCTACGACGCGCGGGTCGCGCGCTTCTCGCTCGACGAGGTCCGAAATGACGAGAGCTTCTGGAAGATCATCGAGCTCTATCGGATTCCCTACGGGCCCGCGCCGGAGAAGGTCCACGGCATACCCGTCTTCCGAGCGCATGTCGAGGGGTGGCGGCCGGGCCTGGGGGAGGATGACTTCGTGACGCCCGAGGGGATGCACGTCCGCTATCGCGTCGTCGCCGCGTGAGCCTCCGGTTGTCGCGACGCCACGCCCCGTCGCCCGCCTCCTTGGTTGTCGAGCATGCCACGTCGCACAGTCTGCCATATTGCACAGAACGGGGGGAGAGAGGGGGCCAAACCGTGCATTCTGGCACGCTCGAGCCGGTGGAGCTCCTGAGGGATCGATGCCGCGCCCGCTTGGTCCCGCCACAGGCGCCGCCCGCGGCCGCCTAGGCCCCGCCCCCCGTCCCCGCGAGGCGCCCGGCGCCGCCCGCGTAGCGCTCGGGGGCCGCTCCGCCGGGGTCGGCGGAGCGGGGGTCGAACTCGGCCATGCGGCCGCGCAGCCGAGCGGGGACGTGCCGGGACTGCAGGTCGTAGCCGCGCTCCCCGGGACCGCGCCCGGGCAGCGAGACGTGGTCGAAGAAGCGCCTCCACAGGGCGCGGACGTAGCGCTCGTCCTCTGCGAGGCCCTCGGTCTCGAGCTCGAGCAGGCGCTGGCAGAGCGCCTCGTCGAGGCGCACGACCGCGCAGCGCGGGCTGCGCGCCTCGTGGAAGGCGGCCATGTGGTGCCGCGGGTCCACGAGGCAGAAGCGCTCGGTGCCCATGCGCCGCGCGAAGTGGTCGGCGACGAGGGGCACGGTGCTGGCGGCCGGCTCGAACGCCGCGACCCACGAGCCGTCGGCGAGGTGCGAGAAGCGCACGAACTGGCGGGTGCGCTCCACCTCTCCCAGCACGCGGCGCGCGAGGTCGTCGACGGCGAGCACGCGCTTGTCCGTGGCGCGGGCGTGAAGCTCCCAGGGGCGCGAGAAGCCCAGCCTGAGGTAGCGGTGGACCGCCTCCGGCGCGCACCCCTCGTCCGAGGCGCAGGCGAGCACCGCCCGCCGCGCGCACTCGCGCCCCGCCCTGCGGCGAAACCCCACGAGCACGCGTCGCGAGAGCGCGACGACCTCGTCGCTGGAGTCGTCGAGCGGGCCGAGCGCGACCTGCCCCAGCCGGGGCTGGCACCCGTCGGCGCGACAGAGCTCGAGCTGGGCCTCCCGCACGTGCGCGAGGTAGCCCGCGCCCACCGAGGCGACGATTCCCTCGGCCGTGGGCTCGCAGGCGAGCAGGACGCCGTAGCGCCTCGTCGTCTCGGCGAGCGCCGAGACCATGCGCCCCACCTCAGAAGAGGCGGAGCTGACCTCCCTCGAGCTCGCGTCTCCTGCAGTTGTAGGCACCTGACCTGGCATCGCTCGTCACCCTCTCCCGGATGAGCTCCGCGTCGAGCGGGCTCTGGTCGTCTCGTCGCCCCCCGCAC
Source organism: Thermophilibacter mediterraneus (assembly GCF_900119385.1). Taxonomy (GTDB): domain Bacteria; phylum Actinomycetota; class Coriobacteriia; order Coriobacteriales; family Atopobiaceae; genus Thermophilibacter; species Thermophilibacter mediterraneus. Next base: position 389,445 of record NZ_FPKO01000008.1, on the reverse strand, counting down.
GTGAGGAAGTGGCGCGCCCTCCCGAGCGTGACGCGCAGGGCGCGCAGGTCGTCAAAGGTCACGGGGCCGCGCGCCCGGGCGGCCACGATGCGCCGCGCGCCGACCGGGCCCACCCCCGGCACGCGCAGCAGCAGCTCGAGCGGCGCGTCCATGACCTCGACGGGGAAGCGGTCCAGGTTGCGCAGGGCCCACGCGAGCTTGGGGTCGAGATCGAGGTCGAGCCAGGGCTCCTCGGGCGTGACGAGCTCGGAGGGTTCGAAGCCGTAGTAGCGCATGAGCCAGTCCGCCTGGTAGAGCCGGTGCTCGCGACGGAGCGGAACGGGCGAGCCGCGGTCCGGGAGCCGCGCGTCGTCGAGCATGGGCATGTAGGCCGAGAAGAACACGCGCCTCAGGTCGAAGCGGTCATAGAGCGCCTTCGAGAGCGTGAGGACCCGGTTGTCGTCCTCGGGGGTGGCGCCGACGATGAGCTGCGTGGACTGCCCCGCCGGGGCGAACGAGCGCCCGCGCGGGCCCACGGGGCGCCTCCGCAGGGTGAGGCCGAGCGCCGAGCCCGAGCCCGCCGCGAGCAGCGGCATCGGGCCCCGTGCTCGGCGCGCCCCGCCCCTCCCGGCGTGGCCGGGGAGGCCGGGCTGATCCCCGGGGGCGCGACCCGGGAGCCGCCCTCCCGCGCCGCGCCCCCGCTCCTCGAGAAGGCGCCGCTCCTCGTCGGCGCGTCGCGCGCGGATCTGGGCCATGGGTCGCAGGACCTCGTCGCGGCGCTTCTGGGGGCAGAGTGACTCGAGCGAGGCGGCGCTGGGGAGCTCGATGTTCACGGAGAGGCGGTCCGCCAGCACCCCGAGCTCCCCGACGAGCTCCGGCGAGGTCCCGGGGATGACCTTGGCGTGCACGTAGCCGTTGAAGCGCAGGTCGTTGCGCAGGATGCGCAGGCACGCCAGCATGCGCTCGGTGGTGGCGTCTGGGGTCCCGAGCACGCCGGACGAGAGGAAGAGCCCCTCGACGTAGTTGCGCCGGTAGAAGTCGACCGTGAGCTCGGCGAGCTCGCGCGGGGAGAAGGTGGCCCGCGCGCACGAGGCCGAGCTGCGACTCACGCAGTAGGCGCAGTCGTGGCTGCAGGCGTTGGACATGAGGACCTTGAGCAGGGTGACGCAGCGCCCGTCCGGCGTGAACGCGTGGCAGCAGCCTGCCGGCTGCGCGGTCCCGAGCGCGCCCGCGCGCGGGGCGCGCGACGCCCCCGACGAGGTGCACGCGGCGTCGTAGCGCGCCGCCTCGGCGAGGATCGCGAGCTTGTCGAGCGTGTCCATCGTGCCTCCCAGTCCCGAACACCTGTTTGTGAACAGGGTAGCACAGGGACCGGACACATGTTCGAGCCGAGGTTCTTCTCGCCGGCGGCTGCGGTGACAGGGGCCGCGACGGGCCTGCTCGGGGAGGGTGGAGGTGCGAGGTGGGCCGATAAGCCGGGTTCTGTCGTGGGCGGCCATTTATCTAGGACGACCGTCTCCGGTCGCCTCGAGCGCGCAACCCGAGCGCGGTGCGGGCCACACCATGGCGCTCCTATTTGCGTTTGCTCCGGAAGGGGCTTGCCAAGCCGCCGTGTTGCCACGACGCTGGTGGTCTCTTACACCACCGTTTCAGCTTTTCCCTCAACGGGACGTGCCCGCCAGCGGGAGTCTTCTTTTCTGCGGCGCTTTCCGTCGGGTTACCCCGCCCGGCCGTTAGCCGGCTTCCTGCCCTGTGGAGCCCGGACTTTCCTCATGGCGCCCCGTCTCCGGGGAGCCCCGCGGTCGCCTGGCCCACCTCGCGGACAGGATTCTACCATGAAACGCGGCTCGCCCGCCCCGCTCCGCTTGGACTACAATACGTCGTGGAAAAATGCACGCACGCCGTCCCCCCGGCGGCAAGGCGAGGAAAGGTTTGTCACGTGGGCCTGTTCGACAAGCTGAGCCGCACCCTCCCGGGGGCGCGCAGGCAGGTGCCCGACGCGGTGACGGTGGCACAGGACCCCCAGACCGTCTTTGCCCCGGTGGCAGGCAGCGTGGTGGCGCTCGACGCCGTGGCGGACCCGGCCTTCGCGCAGGGGATGCTCGGGCGCGGCGTGGGGATCAAGGCGGAGGGCGACGTCGCGTTCGCCCCGGTGTCGGGCACGGTGGTTGCCGACGTCAAGACGAAGCACGCGCTGCTCATACGCGCCGAGTGCGGCGCCGAGGTCCTGCTGCACGTGGGGCTCGACTCCGTGCGCCTGCGCGGGGCGGGGTTCAGGACCTACGTCCGCAAGGGCGACGACGTGCGCGCCGGCCAGCCGGTGATGAGCTTCGACCGCTCGCTCATGGCGGAGCGCGGGCTCGACGACACGGTGGTCGTGACCGTGACCAACTCCGACGCGTTCGCCGCGGTGGAGCCGGTGTGCGCGGGCGAGGTCTCGGCGGGGTCCGAGCTGCTCAGGTGCGAGCGGTGACGGGGGAGGGCTACCTGACGCTCGCCCGGGGCGCCGAGGCGCGCGGGGAGTTCGAGGACCGGCGCAGTCGCTTCATCGCGCAGCTCGCGCACGTCGGGGGCGAGGCGGAGGCCGAGGCGTTCGTCGCGGAGGTCCGCTCGCGCCACCACGACGCGCGCCACAACGTCCCCGCATGGGTCCTGGCGGACGGGCGCGAGCGCTGCTCGGACGACGGCGAGCCGAGCCGGACGAGCGGGATGCCCGTGCTCGACGTCCTGCGCGGAGCGGGCCTGGCCGACGTCTGCTGCGTGGTGACGCGCTACTTCGGCGGCACGCTCCTGGGGCCGGGCGGCCTGGTGCGCGCGTACACGGCCGCCGCGCAGGCCGCGGTGGCGGCTGCCGAGCGGGACGGCCTGGTCGTCGAGATGACGCTCGTGACGCCCGTGACCGTGCAGCTGCCCTACGCGCTCTACGACTGCGTGACGCGCCTGTGCGCGGACGCGGGGGGCAAGGTGAGCGACTCGCTCTTCGCGCAGGACGTGCAGCTCACCTGCGCGTTTCGCGCCGGCGACGAGGCGCGCTTCGTGTCCTCGGTGCGCGAGCTGGCGAACGGCGAGGAGCTCGCCCGCGCGGGCGAGCCGCGCTTCGCGCAGTTCTAGCGTGCAAAGGGGTGCAAAGGGGACAGGCACTTTTGCACGACCGTGCAAAAGTGCCTGTCCCCTTTGCACGGGCCGCCGCGCGTCGAGAAGAACGCGCGGCGGCCGGGCTGTCCCCCTGTGTCACACGCGCGGGGCCAGGGCGCAGCCGACGTTGGTCCAGGGCTCGACCTCCACGACGGGGGCGCTGTCCCACAGCTCGAGGTACTCGGCCGGCACGAACTCGCGCCTCACCACGACCTCGCCGCCGTAGGTGCGGTACCAGTCAGCGCTCGCCACGAGGTAGCCGTCCTTGCAGCTGTCCTCGCCCCAGCTGTTCTCGATGCGCCAGGCCACGGGGCACCCGTCGTCGCCGAGCTGCACGCCCTGGAAGGTCATCGCGTGGGTGTTGCGCGTCTCGCGGGCGTCGAGCATGTCCTCGCGGCTCATGGAGAGGTCCACGCCGAAGAGGCCCTCGTAGTCCATCGTGTCGCACGCGAGCACGCCGGGGAAGTCCTCGATGCGCCGCGGGAACTGCTGGCCCACGTCGCAGGCCATCTCGCACGGCACGCCCGCGCGCAGCGACGCCACCGCCGCGTCCTCGAGCACCTCGAACGGCACGTTGAGGAAGCGCACCGGCACGCCGCCGGCCATGGTGTCCGAGAAGCGCCGGTGGTACACGGTGCCGAACGGGCGGCTCTCGCCGGGGAGGTGCTCGAGCTGCACGTAGTCGCTCGGGTCAAAGGGCACGTAGCGCTCGGCGAACTCCCGCGGCGTGATGCCGCGGTCGACGAGCAGGCGGCGCGGGCCGTCCTTCTCGTCCGCCTCTGCGCCCTCCTGCACGACGAGGCGCGCCGGGTCCACCTTGCACGCCTTGCCCACGACGACCTCGACGTCGATCGTCAGCGGCGGCTCGCCCAGGCACACGGCGAGCACCTGGTGGCACTGCGCCACCATCGAGTCCTTGGCCGCGCGCACCGCGTCCATGTCGGCGCCGCCCGCCACCAGGCGGCGCAGCTCCATCGCGCTCTTGCGGAACAGGCGCTCGAGCTGGGCGTTCATCTGGTCCGCGTCCTTGGTGCAGGCGCTCTCGGGCATGGCGTCCTTGGGGACGAGCCCCCACTTCCTGATGATGTTCATCGCGGCGGGGTAGTAGTTGCCGTCGCCCATCGAGTGCTCGAGCAGGTCGGCGACCTCGCGCGAGTCGATGGGCAGGCCGGCGGTCTCGATGACGTACTCGAGGCCGACGTTGAACTTCTCGAGCTTGTCGTAGAAGAAGCCGAAGGCCTGCGAGAACTCGAAGTCGTCGACGTCGAGCAGCTCCATCGTGGCCGCGCGGGCCACGTTGAAGGCCGAGAACATCCAGCAGCGCCCGGAGTGGCGCTGGTTGGTGACCTTGCCCGTGCGCTTGCGCGAGACCCCGAAGGTGTCGTGGTAGGTGCGCATGCGCGCCACGTCGCGCGCGGCGGCGTGGACGTTCATCGAGGTCACGGCGTTTCTCGCCACGCGGTTGGCGCGATCAGCCGAGAAGGACGCGGTGAGCTCGTCGACGGACTGCGGCGCGATGGCGCCCGCGGAGTAGTCTCTCATGCCGCCTCCCTAGCGCACGCGGGCGAGCGAGCCCATGGGGTCCCAGGGCGCGAGCACCGTGGGATCCTCGCCCTCGTAGGTGGCCCGCTCGTCGTCGCTCAGGTACTTCTTGTCAACGACGACCTGGTAGACGTACTCGTCGAACCACGGGTCGGAGAGGGTGTCGAAGCCGTTGCGGCCGTGGTCCTTGCCCCAGCTGTTCTCGACCTTCCAGAGCGTCGGGCGGCCGTCGGCGTCGAGGTTCACGCCCTCGAGGACCATGGCGTGGGTCATGAGCGACTCGCCGTAGTCGAGCCGCTCGGCGCGGTCCATGCAGCCCTCGACCTCGAAGCCGAAGAGGCCGTCGACGTCAAGCGCCGCGGTGTCCATGATGCCCTCCTCGCGGATGAAGCTCTGGCCCACGTCGCAGCCGAACCACACGGGCAGGTCGTCGCGCAGCTGCGCGATCGCGGCGTCCTTGAGGCGCTCGATCGGAAGGTTGAGGTAGCGCACGCCGCCGTCCTCGACGACGTTGCCGAGGCGGCTCACGGTGTAGGTGTGGCCGAAGGGCTTGTCGGCGGTGGGGGCCGAGATGAGGCTCACGTAGTCGTCGACGTTCATGCCCACGGCCTCGGAGAAGAACTCGAGCGGGGTGAAGGTGCCGGAGAGCGCCAGGTTGTCGTCCTTGTCGCGCAGACGGACCTCGAAGGACGCGGGCGGCTCGCCGAGGCAGGTGACGAGCAGGCGGTAGACGTCGCCCATCATCTCCTTCTTCATCTCCTCGAGCTCGTCGCGCCCCACGCCCGCCTCGTGGCTCTGGCGCAGGCGCTTGGCCGCGCCGCGCAGGTAGCGCGTGAGGTAGGCGTGCAGCTCGGAGGTGTTGCGCGAGCAGGCGGTCTCGGGCATGGCCTCCTTGGGGCAGACGCCGTACTTCTTGACGAGGCTCTTGAACATGTCCCACTGCCCGCCGTCGCCGACGGGGTCGCTGAGCAGGTAGGCCACGAGGCGGCCGGAGAGCGGCTCGTCGAGCGTGTCGAGGATGTTCTCGAAGAACCAGTTGCTCTTCTCGAGCTTGTCCCAGAAGAGCGGGTAGGCCTGGGAGAGCTCGAAGCTCTTGAGGCCGTACTTCTTGATGACGCGGTAGCGCATGGTGTTCAGGCTCGCGAACATCCAGCAGCGGCCGGAGCGCTGCTGGTCGCAGCGCTCGCCCTGGCTGACCTCGACGTCGAAGGTCATGGCGTTCGCGGCGACGCCCTCGGGCACGCGCGCGGCCGCGCGGACGCCCACCGAGCTCACGGCGTTCTTGGCGACGACGTTGGCGCGCTCGGAGAAGAACTCCTCGCGTGCGCGGGCAAGGTCGTCGGCGGTGACGCTCGTCATATCGTCCATCTCTGTCCTCCCGTTCGTTCGATGATCCGACAGCGCACTAGGGTAGCACGCTGGCCTGCACGGACGCGCCCGAATTTGGCGCCGCGAAGGGGGCGCCGTGCAAAGGGGACACGTGCAAAGGGGACAGGCACTTTTGCACGGCCGAAGGCGGCGTACAAAAGTGCCTGTCCCCTTTGCACGAAGGGGGCGCCGGCGGCGCGCCGCGCTGCTAGAATTGGCGGGAGTGGAAGGGGAGAAGAACGTCGGGAGGGAGGCGCATGGACGCCACCGAGGAGCGCCTCGCGCGCGAGCTGCCGGCCTACGCCCGGCGCGTCGTCGACGCGCTCGAGGCGGCGGGCTTCGAGGCGTGGGTCGTGGGCGGCTGGGTGCGCGACGCCCTGCTCGGACGCCCCGGCCACGACGTCGACGTGACCACCTCCGCGCCGTGGCCCGAGGCCGAGCGCGTGCTGCGCGCCGCGGGCGCGGACGTCCACGAGACCGGCGTCGCGCACGGCACGCTGACCGCCGTCGTGGACGGCAGGCCGGTCGAGACGACCACCTACCGCGTGGAGGGCGCCTACTCGGACCGCCGTCACCCCGACGAGGTCCGCTTCGTCACGGACGTGCGTGAGGACCTGGCCCGCCGCGACTTCACGGTCAACGCGATGGCCTTCCACCCCAAGCGGGGGCTGCTCGACCCCTTCGGCGGGCGGGGGGACCTCGGGGCGCGCGTCATCCGAGCGGTGGGCGACCCCAGGCGGCGCTTCGAGGAGGACGCGCTGCGCGTCCTGCGCGCGGTGCGCTTCGCCTGCCGGCTCGACGCGAGGATCGAGCCCCGCACGCGGGAGGCGCTCGTCGAGCGCGCCGGGGGGCTCGCCGACATCGCCCGGGAGCGCGTGGGGCAGGAGCTCGACGGCATCCTCGCCACGGGGCGCGTCGCCCGGGCGCTGCGCGGCGAGTTCGCCGTCATGGCAGCCGCGGTCCCCGAGCTCGCCCCGATGGAGGGGTTCGAGCAGCGGAGTCCCTATCACGCCCACGACGTCCTCGAGCACACCGCGCGCGTCTGCGCCGGCGTCGAGGAGTTCACGGGCGGCGCGGCGTCGCAGGCGCTGCGCTGGGCGGCGCTGCTGCACGACGTCGCGAAGCCCGCGTGCTGGAGCGAGGACGTCTCGGGCAGGGGTCACTTCTTCGGTCACCCCGCTGCCGGCGCGCGCGTGCTGCGCGAGGTGATGGGGCGCCTGGCCGTCCCGGGCGAGACCGTGCGGGCCGCCCGCGCGCTCGTCCTTCTCCATGACTTCGAGATCCGCCCCACGCGCGCCTCCATGCGCAGGATGCTCGCCGAGCTCGAGCACGCCTGCCCCGGGCGCGCCCGGGAGCTCTCGTTTGCCCTGCTCGACCTCAAGCGCTCCGACGCCGTCGCCAAGGCGAGCGCGTGCATGGGCTACGCCGTCGAGCTCGACGCCATGACGCGGGCCCTGCGCGAGGAGCTCGCCGCCGGAGGGGTCTGGCGCGTCCGCGACCTCGCCGTGGGCGGCGCCGACGTGATTCGCGAGCGCGGCGTCGAGCCGGGGCCGGGCGTGGGGATGGTGCTCGAGCAGCTGCTGGCCGCGGTGATGGCGGGGGAGCTCGAGAACGACCGCGAGGCCGAGCTCGCGTGGCTGCGCTGGTAGGCGCGCGTCCCGCGCCCGCCCGGGGAGCCGCCTTTTGCGGTCGGCGCCGCCGTCCCGCGGGCGCCACAACTTTTCCAAAAATCACGCTTGCATGGCCGTCGCCTTTCCCGTATAGTGTTTTCCCGCGCTGAGAGGCGCACGGATGGCAACATTGGGGTGTCGTCTAGTGGTAGGACAGCGGATTCTGGTTCCGTCAGCGGGAGTTCGACTCTCTCCACCCCAGCCATTTGCCGTCTGACAATCGTATATGTGGCCCGTTCGTCTAGCGGTTCAGGACGCCGCCCTCTCAAGGCGGAGATCACCAGTTCGAATCTGGTACGGGCTACCATTTGGCCCGTTCGTCTAGCGGTTCAGGACGCCGCCCTCTCAAGGCGGAGATCACCAGTTCGAATCTGGTACGGGCTACCAAACGTTCAGGGCCCCGAGAGGGGCCCTTTTTCATGCGCGAGTATATGTTCATTATGGTTTGGACTGTCAGCTCTCGGGCCGGTTGCGACTCGGGCGCGGCCGGCCAGACGAGCGGCGCAAGAACTCGCCCCTGGCTCGGCTGTCGCGGGCCCTGTCGCGGCTGTCGCGGGCCCTGCGCCACATTCTCTGCGTCGTTGGGTATTATGAGGTCCTCGCGTTTTCGGAAGGGGCGAATTTGTCAGGAGACCCCTCCGATTGGGTACTCTCCCGTGCCGAGAGTGCCGCTCGGGAGAGGTGCGACTACCTCACAGAAGCCTCGTCACAAAATAAGAGGACGAGAAGAACATGTAAGAGGTTAGTCCGTGCTGTAACACGGAATCGCCTGCTCCTGGGAACATCAAAGGTTATACCCAATCGCGGGGGCGAGCGGACAGAATCGCCGCAACGAGGTGACGCGGGGGCGAGCGGACAGAATCGCCGCGTCTGGGCGCGGGGCTCGCCGCACGGCCGCGGCGCCCCGCGCGTCGCACCCGCCCGGCGCCCGCGCGGCGCGCCCGCTACCTCCCGCACCCTCCGCAGGTCGCGCAGGCGCTCGTTGCCGCCGGCGTCGCGGCGAGGCCGCCGCGGGCCGTCTCGCGCAGGCGCGAGGGCAGGGCGTGCCCGACCTCGGCCATCGCCGCGACGACCTGGTCAAAGGGCACGAGCCACTCGACGCCCGAGAGGGCGAGCTGAGCCGCGGAGAAGGCGGCCGCCACGCCGATGGCGTTTCTCGCCTGGCAGGGCACCTCGACGAGGCCCCCCACCGGGTCGCAGACGAGCCCCAGCAGGTTGGAGATCGCGAGCGAGCTCGCCGTCAGCGCCTGCTCGGGGGTCCCGCCGAGCAGCTCCACGAGCGCCGCGGCGGCCATCGCCGCCGCCGACCCCACCTCGGCCTGGCAGCCGCCCTCGGCGCCGGCAACGCACGCGTGCGTCTGGATGTTGAGCCCCACCGCCGCCGCGCACCACAGCGCGGAGGCGACCTCGTCGTCGCCCGCGCCGGTCGCGTCCGCCGCGGCGAGCACGCACCCCGGCACCACGCCTGCCGACCCCGCCGTCGGGGCCGCCACGATCACGCCCATCGCCGCCGAGCGCTCGAGCACCGCCATCGCGCGGGCCACGGCGTCGGTCTGGGTCGCGCCCATGAGCGGTTTCGCCCATCGGGCCTTGCCGGCGTCGACGAGGCGCGCCTCGCCGCCGATGAAGCCGCCGAGCGAGCGCGAGGGCTCCCTGACCGGCGCACTCGTCTCGTCGCGCATGACCTCGATGACGCGCCGCATGGCCTCGTCGGCGCGCCCGGCGCCGGAGAGCCCCTCCTCGCGCAGGCGCATGACGGCGCCGATCGACAGTCCGCGCTCGGCGCAGGCGTCGAGCAGCTGCGCGCCGTCGTCGAAGAGCTCCTCGGCCGTCACGCCCGGGGAGACCGCGGAGGCCGAGCCGGGGACCGAGATGAAGGTCGCGAAGCTCACGTCGCGGATGCGGCGGATCATGGGCAGCACGGAGGCGTCGGGCGCGCCGTCGGTCTCGAAGACGGAGTAGGCGCGGCCGCCCTGCTCGGTGCGATAGGTGCGGCAGAAGGCGATGTTGACCTCCGCCATCGCGAGCAGGTGCGTGAGCGAGGCGAGGATGCCCGGGGCGTCCCGGTGCGCCACGAAGAGCGTGGCGTAGGCGCCGGTGATGTCCACGCCCACGCCGTCGATGCGGCTGATGCGCATCTTGCCGCCGCCGAGGCTCTCGCCGCGCACCTGGCAGCGCGCGCCGCCCTCGGCGACCATGTCGATGTCGACGGTGTTGGGGTGCACCGACGCGTCGTCGCCCGCCTCGACGAAGGCGTAGTCGAGGCCGGCCTCGCGCGCGAGGTCGAAGGCGTCGCGGATGCGCTCGTCGTCGGTGTCGAGCCCGAGGATGCCCGCCACGAGCGCGCGGTCCGTCCCGTGCCCGTGGTAGGTGTGCGAGAACGAGTTCCACAGGGTGAAGCGCACGCCGACGACGCGCCCCTCGAGCAGGGAGGCGGCGACGCGCGCGCAGCGCAGGGCCCCGGCCGTGTGGGAGGAGGAGGGCCCCACCATCACGGGGCCGAGCACCTCGAACGCCGAGGTCGTGGCAAGGGTCTGGGGCTTGGACGCCATGGGGGTCCTTTCCGCTCGCGGCGCGGGGCGCCTCGTTCTTCTCGCGGCCGGCTCGGCCGGGGCGGCGCGCATGTTTCGGTTTGGGCACGGCGCGCGCCGAATCTCTGTCCGGTCGCTACGATACCCTAGTCGCAATGTCAAGAAAAGGAGGACCGATGGACCCCGCAGAGCTGCTCAAGCTCCTGGGAATCGTCATCGTCGTGGTCGGGTTTGCCCTCAAGCTCGACTCCATCCTCATCATCATGGTGGCTGCCGTGGCGACCGCCGTGGTGGGCGGGATGGACGCGGTGTCGTTCCTGGACACACTCGGCACGAGCTTCGTGTCTAACCGGAGCATGTGCATCTTCATCATGACGTTCGTGCTCACCGGCACGCTCGAGCGAAACGGCCTGCGGCAGGCCGCCGCGGCGCTCATCCGCAAGCTCAGGAACGCGACGTCGGGCATCATCATCTCGGCCTACGGCGTGGTGCGCGTGCTGTTCGCTGCGTTCAACATCAACTTCGGCGGCGTGGCGGGCTTCGTGCGCCCCGTCATCATGCCCATGGCGCAGGCCGCCGTCGAGCGCGACGGCAAGCGGATCGGCGAGAAGCACCTCGAGGAGCTCAAGGGCATCTCGTCGGGCATGGACAACGTCGCCTGGTTCTTCGGCCAGGTGCTCTTCGTGGGCGGCTCGGGCGGCCTGCTCGTCCAGGGCACCCTCGCCGGCCTCGGCTACGACGTGAGCCTCGTCGACCTCGCCGCCGTGCAGATCCCCGTTGCCGTGGCGGCCATGCTCGTCGCCGTCGTCTACTACAACGTGATCGACCGGCGCCTCATGGCCCGCCGCGAGCGGCTCATCAAGAAGGCCGGTGCCGCGTCCTACGAGCACGGCGCCGCGCAGGCCGCCGAGGCGGCCGAGGCCGCGGACGAGAAGAGGGGCGGTGACGGGGCGTGACGGAGTTCATCCAGTTCTTCCAGAGCGCCGACGTGACGCTCTCCGACAAGCTCCTCGAGGTGGCCTACATCGTCATGGGCCTCATCGCGGTCTACGCGGGCGTGCGCAACGCCGTCGACCGCACCAACCCCAAGCGCGTGGGGACGGCGATCTTCTGGGTGGTGTGCGGCATGCTCTTCATCGTGGGACGCTGGGTCCCGAGCACCGTCACGGGCGCGCTCGTGATCGTCATGGTGATCCCGGCCATCTGCAAGCAGGTGGGCCGGGGGACGGGCGACGAGCCCACCGCCGAGGAGATGCAGGGCAACTACGAGAGGATCGGCATGAAGCTCTTCGTGCCCGCCCTGTCGCTCGGCGTCATGGCGCTCGTCTTCGCGCTCTTCACCAACATCAGCTCGCTCGTCGGCCTGACCTTCGGCGTGGTCGTGGGCGGCCTCATGCTCTTCGCCTTCTCCCACGCCAACACCCCGAGGGTCTTCCTCAACGACACGCGCCGCATGCTCGACGCGGTGGGCCCGCTGTCCATGCTGCCGATCCTGCTGGCGGCCCTCGGCTCCATCTTCACCGCGGCGGGCGTGGGCGACGTCATCTCACATCTCGTCTCTGGGGTCATCCCCCAGGGCAACCTCGTGGTGGGCATCATCGTCTACGCCATCGGCATGGCGGTGTTCACCATGGTCATGGGCAACGCCTACGGCGCCATCACCGTGCTCACGGTGGGCATCGGCGCCCCGTTCGTCCTGTCGCTCGGCGCCGACCCCGCCCTCGTGGGCTCGGTCGCGCTCACCTGCGGCTTCTGCGGGACGCTCATGACGCCCATGGCGGCCAACTTCAACATCCTACCCGTGGCGATCCTCGAGATGAAGGACTCCTACGGCGTCATCAAGAAGCAGGTCCCCATCGCGCTCATCATGCTCGCGGCGCAGATCGTCTACATGATCGTCATGACCGCGCTGTGACGGCGGCGGGGCGCGCCACCGCCCCGTCCCGCATCACGCCCACGACCCAACGAAAGGAAGCACACCCATGAAGGTACTGGTCACCGGGTTCGAGCCCTTCGGCGGCGCCACCATCAACCCCGCGCTCGAGGCCGTGCAGCGCCTGCCGCGCCAGATCGCCGGCGCCGAGGTCGTCACCGTCCAGATTCCCGTGGTCTTTGGCAAGGACAGCGCCGCCGTCGAGGCGGCCATCGACGAGCACGCGCCCGACGTCGTCGTCTGCGTGGGCCAGGCGGGGGGCCGCTCCCACATCACCCCCGAGTTCGTGGGCATCAACTACGCCAACGCGCGCATTCCCGACAACGAGGGCAACCAGCCCGTGGGCAGGCTCGAGGCCGACGGCCCCGACGCCTACTTCGCCACGCTGCCCGTCTTCGCGATGGTCGACGCCTGCCGCGCCGCGGGCGTGCCGGCCGCCGTCTCGTACACCGCGGGAACCTTCTGCTGCAACGAGGTCCTCTACGAGCTGATGCACTGCCTGGCCACGCGCCACCCCGGCGTTCGCGGCGGGTTCGTGCACGTCCCGTACGCCGCAGAGCAGGCGCTCTCGATGGGCGAGGGCACGGCCTCGATGAGCGTCGACATGATGGTCGCCGGCCTCACGGCCATGATCGGGGCGGCGGTGAGCGGCTCGGACGACGAGGTGCGCGCCGGCGAGGGCACCGAGCAGTAGGCGGTTCCTCCCGTCTTCCGACCGCGCGGCGCCGGCCGCCGCGGGCGCGACGGCCCACGGGAGAGTGTGGGCGCCCGCCGACAGTCTTGCTCCCAGAAGTGTCGTTTGGCTCCTACAGGTTGCGACTTGTAGGAGCCAAACGACGTTTTGGGCCCGCAGACTGTCGGCAGGCGCCTACGCGCGCGGCCCGCGGCCGGAACGCAAAAGACGCCCGGGCCCGCAGGCGCACGGCGTGGCTGCGGGCCCGGGCGTCACGCGGGCGAGAAGAGCGCGTCGCCGGCGCTACAGCGCCATGGCGCGGGCGCGCTCGAGGCGCGCGAGGCAGTCCTCGCGACCGACGAGCGCCATGGTCTCCCCGAGCGGCGGGGACACCAGGTTGCCGCACACGGCGACGCGAACCGCCTGGAAGACGAGGCGCTTCTTGAGGTCGAGCCGCTCGGGCAGCGTCTCGAGTGCGGCGTCGATGGCCCCTGCGGACCAGCCGTCCGCGGGCAGGGCGAGAAGGACCTCGCGCGCCGCGTCGACGACCGCGCCCATGCCCTCCTTGACGAGGCCCTTGGCCACGGACTTCTCGTCGTACTCCAGCGTCTGCGCCGTCGCGAAGACGGGCGCGGCCACCCCCACCACGTCGGCGGGGAACTTGGTGCGCGGCTTCACGATGGCCGCGAGCGCGTCGACCCACTCCTCGTCGGCCTCGAAGTCGCCCCCGATGACGCCGGCCTCGTGGAGCTCGGGAAGCATGACCTCGTCCGCAAACTCCTGGTCGCTCATGGCGTGGATGTACTCCGCCTGGATCCAGTCGAGCTTCTTGGGGTCAAAGGTCGCCGGGTTCTTGGACACGTGGTCGAGCGAGAACTCGCGGGCCAGGACATCGCGCGGGATGATCGTGGTCTCGCCGTCGAGCGACCAGCCCAGAAGCGCCAGGTAGTTGACAAACGCATCCGAAAGATAGCCCGCGTCGCGGTACTCCTCCACGTTGGTGGCGCCGTGGCGCTTGGAGAGCTTCTTGCCGTCCGCGCCCAAGATCATGGAGATGTGCGCGAAGGTGGGCACCGGCGCGCCCAGGGCCTCGTAGACGATGACCTGGCGCGGCGTGTTGGAGAGGTGGTCGTCGCCGCGGATGACGTGGGTGATGCCCATGGCGGCGTCGTCAACGACCGTGGCGAAGTTGTAGGTCGGCGTGCCGTCGGTGCGCTGGATGACAAAGTCATCGAGCTCGCGGGCGGCAAAGGTCACGTCGCCGTGGACCGCGTCGCGCACCACCACGTCGCCGCGGTCCTCGGGCACCTTGATGCGCAGGACGTACGGCTCGCCGGCGGCAATACGGGCGCGCGCCTCCTCGGGGTCGAGGTCGCGGCAGCGGCGCTGGTAGCCCTGGAAGGGGTCCTTGCGCGCCTGCGCGGCCTCGCGGTCGGCGGCCAGCTGCTCGGGCGTGCAGAAGCACGGGTAGGCCTTGCCCTCATCCCAGAGGCGCTGCGCGGCGTCGCGATACATCTGGGCGCGCTCGGTCTGCTTGTAGGGGCCAAAGTCGCCGCCCACCTCCGGGCCCTCGTCCCAGTCGAGACCCAGCCAGCGCATGGCGCGCAGGATGATCTGGGTGTTCTCCTCGGTGGAGCGCTCGGGGTCGGTATCGTCGATGCGCAGGATGAAGGTGCCGTGGTTGGCGCGGGCAAACGCCCAGTTGTAGATTGCGGTGCGCGCGCCGCCAACGTGGAGCTTGCCGGTGGGCGAGGGCGCAAAGCGCACGCGAACGGGGGTCTCGGACATGAGGTTCCTCTCCGTGGTTCTTATCGTCACATACGCGCCTAGTATACAGCGCCGGCGAGAAGGGCGGCGACGTCCCGACGATGTCCGCACGGCAACCACGAGCCCGGAATCGCCGGCGACTGCGACGTGCGGCGACGCGTGCTCCGGCGCCGAGCCCGGTTTTGCCCACGACTGCGACGGTGATGCCCGGTCGTGGCCCGTGATGAGCCTGGAATCCGCCGTGGCTGCGACGCGATCGCCCTGATTTCGTCGCAACCGCGGCCGATTTTGGGCTCGCGTCCAGCGAGCCCGTCGCAACCACGGCCGATTCCGGGCTCGCGCCCGGCGAGTCCGTCGCAACCGAGCGGGTTTCTCGGCTCCACCGGCACCGCGCGTCGCCCGCGCGGCCTCACATGAGTCGCGTGCGCTCCAGGCGGTGCTCAAACCACTCGTTCAGGCGGATCACGGGACGGCGCAGCACCAGGCCCAGGAGCAGCGCCGGCACCAGGTAGGCGAGAAGAACGCCAAGCTCGCGCCAGAAGTCTCCGTCCCAGACCCCAAACATCGCCGCCCGCAGCGCCGCCTCGCTGTGCACAAACGGCAGCCACGAGTAGACCGCCTGGAACGGAGCGGGCAGCATCTCGGGCGGGAACGTGCCGCCCGAGCCGGCCACCTGGACCACCATGAGCACCACGGCAACGGCCTTGCCCACGTCGCCAAAGGACGCCGTGAGCGAGAAGATCAAGTTGACGTAGACGAGCGACGACGCCAGGCACGCAAGCAGCATGAGCCACGGGTGCTCGCACTGAACTCCCAGGTAGAAGAGGTCTCCGCCGCAGATGAGCGCCGCCTGGGCCAGCCCCACGGCAACAAAGAGCGCAAGGCGTCCCACGTAGGCCTGCGCGTGCGAGCAGCCCGTCTCCTCGAGCGCGGCCTCGGAGGGCGTCGCGCGCACCAGCGCCGCGAGCACCACCCCGCCAATCCAGATGGCAAGCGTCGTGTAGAAGGGCGCCATCGCCGAGCCGTTGTTCTCAACGGGAAACACAGCCGTGCGCTCGACCGAGACCGGCGCCGCCACAAACTCGGCGAGCCCCTCCGGGCCAGACGCCAGGACCTCCCTCACCTGCCGCGCGTCGCCCGAGTCAAGTGCGGAGCGCAGCCGCTCGTGCAGGCCATCGAGCTTCTCGGCCGCCGCGTCCAGGCTGTCCGCGGTCTCGTCGAGATCGTCGCGCGCCCCGGCGAGCCCGTCGCGCGCGTCCTTTGCCGCGGAGTCCACGGCCGCAAGGGTCCCGGCGAGGTTCCCTTCGATCGCGTCCGCCTGCTCGGCGGCCTCGGCCACCTGCCCCGCAAGGTTCCCGAGGCTGCCGCGCACCTCGTCGTCGTAGAGCTGCCCCGCGCCGCCCACCGCCGTGCGCGCCTCGTCCACGAGGCCCTTGAGCCGCTCGCGCGCCTCCTCGGCGTCCGCTGCCCCGGCGTCGAGGTCGCCCATCGTCTGGCCCAGCCCGTCAGAGAGGTCGCGCAGCTCAACGAGCGCCTGGTCAACGCGGTCGCGCAGACCGCCCACGCCCGCAATCGCGCTGCCGAGCCCCTCGCGCACGGGGCTGCCCTCGGGAAGCGTCCCCTCGAGCTCGCGCATGAGGTCGAGCTGCTCCCCAAGCGCGCCGTCCAGCCGCTCGAGCGCACCGATCTGCTCGCCCACGGCGTCCCGCGCGGCGGAGAGGCCCTTCTGGATCCTTGCCTCCTGCGCGCCCGCGACGTCGAGTGCGTCGTCTATCGCCGCGTCCACGCCGTCGAGCCCCGCGCCCGCGGACTCGAGCGCGCCTGCCACGGACGTCTCCGCGTCGTCTATCGCCGACCCGGCCCCCGCAAGGCCCGACGCCGTCTCGCGCAGCACCTCGCCGGCGTCCGCCGCGGGGGAGAGCGCCGCGTCTGCCACCCCCGCGCCGCTGCCCAGAAGCCCGCGCGTCGACTCGAGCAGGTCCGCGAAGTCCCTTACGGAGCCCGCCGTTTCGGAGAGTGTGTCGGCGGAGTCCGTCACCGCGGCGTCGAGGCGCGCCGCGAGGCCCGTCACCGCGTCGTCGTCGAGCGCGGAGCCCAGCTCCTTGAGGCCGCCCGCGCCAACGGCGCTCACCGCCTCGGCAAATCCGGAGTCGATCTGCGCCATCACGGCCGAGGACGCCTTGTCGGTGACTATGGTGGCGATGGCGTTTGCCTTCTCGTTCTGGTAGAAGCGCACATCGGCACGGACGGGATCGGCGGAGAAGGTGGTCATCATGTCGCGCGAGAAGTCCGGCGGAATCACCACGGCCGCGTAGTACTCGCCCGAGCGCACGCCCTCGACGGCGTCGGCCTCCGAGGTGACCACGTACCCAATGGAGTCGGAACCCTGCAGCTCGGCCACCACGCGCTCGCCCATGTTGACGGTCAGGGGCACCAGCTCCCCGGAGTAGCCCTCGTCCTCGTTGGCAACGGCCACGCGGATGTTGCCCGTGTTGCCGTACGGGTCCCAGCTGCCCGCGATGTTGAACCACGCGTAGAAGGACGGCACGGCGACGATTCCCACAAAGACCACTAGTGCGATGGCGTTGGCCCGCACGTGACGCGCGTCGCGGCGCACAAGCTCCCAGACCCCTCTCATCGCGCCTCGCCTCCCTTCTCGGCCCGCGCGGCGTCCTCGGCCAGCGCGACCAGCTCGTCTCTGTCCATCCGTGCCAGCCCGGCGCGCTCCGCCAGCCGCTCGTGCACGTACTCCAGCCAGATGAGGTACGCGCTCGCGGCAACCAGGGAGACCACCCACAGGCTCAGCAGCAACAGCTTTGCCGGGTGGGCAAAGAGCAGGGCGAGAAGGACCAGCGGCACGGCCAGCAGCGCCACGACCCCGCGCCGCACGCGGCGCGGGTACGCCAGCTCAAAGCGCGCGGCCCGGGCCAGGAACGCCTCGCGGTGGGCGGGGGAGGAGGCGAGCGCGTCCACCAGGAGCGCCAGGCGCCCGGCGTCCTTCTCGCCGTCACGCTCGGTCACAAGGAGGTCCGTCTGGGCCATCTTGCGGTCAAAGAGCGCGTTTGCCCCAAGGAGCCGCCTTCTGGCGACCACGCCCAGAAGCAGCGCGGGAACGGCAAAGAGCGCAAGGACGGCGAGGTCGCGCGCGTAGTTTGCTCCATAGAAGCCCGCCACCGCCTCGCGCATGGCGCCGATCCCGTAGGTGAAGGGGAGCCACGGCCCCAGGGCCCGGAAGAAGGCGGGCTGCATCTGGATGGGGTAGAGGCCGGACGCCCCGGGGATCTGCAGCACCACCAGCAGCACCGCGAGCGCCTTGCCAACGTGCTTGAGCGCCACGGCGAGCGAGTAGACCACGAGCACGTAGACCAGCGACGCCGCCATGCCCGCGAGCACAAACGCAACGGGGGAGACGCACTGGACGCCAAGCGCCAGGTCGCCCATGCAGCACGTCAGGGCCTGCACCTGGCCGAGGAGGGCGAGCAGGAGCCAGCGCCCAAAGAACGCCTGCGTGGGCGTGACCTCGACGTCGCCCAGCCCCTCGCGGTCCACCTCCAGCTTGTAGATGGCCACGAGCACGAAGCCGCCCACCCACAGCGCGAGGTTGGTGTAGAACGGCGCCACCCCGGAGCCGTAGTTGGCAACGGGGAACACCGGCTCGTCGACCATCTTGACCGGCGAGCCCAGCGCCGCGCCCGTGGAGGCGGGGTCGAGGGAGAGGACGTCGTCCACGGCGGGCAGGGCACGGGCGCTCTGCACGGCGGCGAGGTCGTCTGCCAGCGCGCCCATGCGATCGGCGGAGCCCCTCAGGGAGTCGGCGGTGTCCGCCAGGGTGGACTGGCTCTGGGCGAGAAGCGCGTCGAGCTGGGCGAGCCCGGCGTCCGCCTGCTCGATCATCGGCACGAGCGAGCCCGTGCCGCCGGCAAGGCGACCGCCCGCGTCCGCGAGGGCGTCGAGCGCGGAGGAGAGCTCGGGCGCCGCGCCCGTGGCGAGGTCCGTCCGCAGGGCGTCGATCGAGCCAGCGCCCGCCTGGACGGCGTCGTTCACCGAGGTGGCGAGCCCGTCCACGCTCTTGGCCCCGTCGCTCACCTCGTTGCTTATCCCCTGGAGCTCGTCGAGGGCGGAGGCCTGCCCGCTGGCAAGCCCCTCGAGAAGCGCCACCTGTTCGTCGAGCGCGGAGACCACCTGCTGCTGGAGGGCGCGCTGCGCGTCGTCGGCGGGCTCGAGGGAGGCGACCTCGTCGCGCGCCGCCCCGAGCGACTCCGCCATGCCCGCCACGTCGTCGTTTGCCGCCCGCAGGCGCGAGAGCGCCGCGTCGAGGCGCCCCTGCGCCCAGCCCACGTCCCCGGCGATGCGGCCGATGTCCTGGCTCGCCGTCGAGGACAGCCCGGAGATCGCGGAGGCGCCCTCGCCCAGCCTGTCGTCGAGGCCGCGGGCAAAGGAGCGCAGCCCCTCGCGCGCGCCGGCGAGCGACCCGAGCGCGGAGTCCATCGACGAGGCGAGCCCTCCCGCCGCGTCCGCCGTGGCGGAGAGCGTCTCACGCGCACGGCCCACGGCCTCGCGCGCTGCGTCCACGGTCCCGCCCGCGTCCTCGAGGGAGTCCGCCAGGTCGTCGAGGCGCCCCTGCGTGGCGCGGAGGCTCCTCAGCGCGGACGACCTCGCCCCGTCGACGTCCCCCGCGGCGGACCCCACCGCGCCCTGGAGCCTCTGCGTGACGGTCTTACCGGCGAGCGACACAAACTGCCCGGCGATCTGGTCCTCGAGCGTGGTCGCCCCCGTGTCCGTCACCTTGGGCGCCACCGCGTTGGCCTTCTCGTTGACGTAGTAGCCAATGCGGGCCTGCGTGGGGTGGCCGTCCAGCACGCCCGCGAGGGTCGAGGTGAAGTCGGGCGGTATGACAAAGGCGGCGTAGTAGCGGCCGGCGCGGACGCCTTCGAGCGCCTCGTCCTGGTCCACGAAGGTCCAGCCGAGCTGGTGGTTCTCCTCGAGCCTCTCCCTTACCATGTCGCCGGCGTTGACCTCTCCCATGCCGGGGACCTCGGCGCCTTTGTCCTCCACGACCACGGCCACGGGCACGGTGGAGGTGCTCTGGTACGGGTCCCAGTTGGCAAGGATGTTCACCCACGCGTAGAGCGCGGGGACGAGGCAGACCCCAACCGCCACCACCAGGGCGACGGGGCTTGCCGCCAGGCGCTTGAGGTCGCGGCCGAGGATGCGCGCGATGGTTCCCATGAGAGGCTCCCTTGAGCGAGACGTGTTACGCGTTCAATGGCTCAAGAGGTACCCCGCGGGGCGAGTTTTATTCAGGAGTCCAATGATTTTGAGCCAAGTTCAAAACACCTGAACAGATGCTAAGATTGACGCGTTGGCACGACGGCGCCTGGCGGCGCGGCACGAGGGAACGGAGAAGGACATGGCGGCAAGGCCCGGCACGGCAACGCCCAAGAGCGCGGCCACGCGCGAGAAGATCATGGCGACCGCGACCTCCCTCATGGCGGAGCGCGGCTCGGCGGACTTTCAGATGGCGGAGGTCTCTGCCCGCTGCGGCATGTCCAAGGGCTCGCTCTACTACTACTTCTCCGACCGCGCTGAGCTCGTTCGCGCGGTGCTCGACCGCGCGGTGGACGACCTGGTGGCAAGCGTCGAGAGGATCGTCTCCACGGCGCCCTCAGCAGCGGACTCCATCGCCGGCCTGCTCGACGCCCTCGCCGAGGCCACCCGCCCGGGAGGCCCGCTCATGCTGGCCGTTGCCGGGGCGGGTGCCGGCTCCACTCCGGTCGAGGGGCCGCGCCTCGCGCGCATAGTGGACGTGCTGGAGGCCCAGATCGAGCGCGCAAAGGCGGAGGGGCTCGTGCGCCCCGAGGTCAACGCGCGCCTCGCCGCGGCGGCGGTCGCGGGCGCCTTCCTGGTCTTCGAGCGGGTGGACGTGCGGGCGACCGCTGAGGACGTCCTGGGCCTCGCGCTCTGCGGGATCGGGACCAATGCAGGGCGGGAGAGGTTTGCGGGCGCGGGCTCGACCGCGGCGGCAGGCCCTGACGCCTAGGTGACCGCCTCGCCCGCGGTGGACTCGCGAACGATCAGCTCCGTCTCGAGGACCATCGAGCGCGACCCCAGCTCGTTTCCGGCGAGAAGGTCGATGAGAATCCTGCAGGCGGAGTAGCCCATGCGGTAGCGCGGCTGGTTGACCGTGGTGAGCGTGGGCGTGAGCATCGTGGAGAGCTCGGCGTTGTCAAAGCCCACGACCTTGAGGTCGCGCGGGATCTCTATGCCGGTGGTGTGGGCCGCGCGAACAACCGCCGCGCCAAAGGTGTCCGAGACGGCAAAGATGCCGTCGGGGACCTCGCCGGAGTCAAAGAGGTGCGTGAGCGCGGAGTAGGCGAGCGCGTAGCTGTTGTCCGGGATCTGCAGGATCCAGCCGGGAAGCACGCGCACGTCGCTTCTTGCCGTGGTGTCGAGAAACCCCTCGAGGCGCTCGCGCGAGAACTTGAACTCGTTGGAGCCCGCCACGATGGCGAGCCGCTTGCACCCGCAGGAGATGAGGTGCTCCGTCGCCCTGCTCGCCGCCAGGTGGTCGTCGATGGTGACGTAGGGCGCGTCAACGTCCGGGCGGCTCTCCGCGCACTGCACGAGCGGCACCACGGCCTCGACCGCCTGGATGGCCCTCGCCGAGAGGGGAGAGGTGGTGATGACGCCGCTCGCGCCGCAGCGGCGCAGCATCGAGCAAAACGAGCGGGCGGTCTCGTTGGTGATGTTGTCCCAGGAGATGAGCGTGTCGTAGCCGGCGTTGTTCGCGGCCACGCGCACGCCGTGGACGATCTCGCTGTAGAAGGGGTTGTCGAGCCAGGGGAGGTTGACCACCACGAGCCCGCGGCAGTCCGGGGACCCCTCGCGATACTGATCGACCGGGCCGCCGTAGCCAAGGTTGCGGATGCTTGAGTTGATGCGTCCGAGCGTGCGGTCGTTGACGAGCTCGGGATGGTTGAGCGCGCGCGACACCGTGGCGGGGGAGACCCCGGCGCTCTCGGCGATCTGCGCGATGGTGACCCTTCTGTTGACGGCCATGGGGTCCCTTCCACGTGCTCGCGGGCGCTCCCGCCGGTCCTTCTCATCAGTATATTATGAACGGGCCGTGCCGAAGCGTTCCTAAAACAGCCTCAATGAAAGAATCTTTCATAACAGCGGGTGAGTGCGAGCATACGTCGGCAAGCGGTAGCAAATGCAATTTCACCGGTAAAAACCTAACGTTCGGGGAATGTCCGCGACGCGAAGAATGAAAACCTCATAGCATCGGTGCTGAAAGATATGCGGCATTACGAATGAAAACTCGTTTCAGCCAGCGGGACGGGGCGCCCGGCGCCCCAGACGAGGAGGTCGCAATGGTCAGGATCGGCATCATTGGCTGCGGCAAGATCGCCCAGGTCCGCCACATCCCCGAGTACGAGGCAAACCCCAACGCCCAGCTCGTCGGCCTCTTTGACGTGAACGTCGAGCGCGCCCGCGCCCTTGCGGCCGAGCACGGCTGCCGTGCCTACGACACCCTCGAGGATCTTCTCGCCGACCCCAAGATCGACGCCGTGAGTGTCTGCACCTCCAACGCCACGCACGCCGAGAGCACGATCGCCGCGCTCAAGGCCGGCAAGCACGTGCTGTGTGAGAAGCCCATGGCCATCACGATCGAGGAGTGCGAGGCCATGGTCGCCGCCGCGCGCGAGGCCGGCCTCAAGCTCATGATCGACCAGAACCAGCGCTTCGCCCGCGCGCACGTCCGCGCCAAGGAGCTTCTTGACGCCGGCAAGATCGGCGACGTGCTCACCTTCCGCACCACCTTTGGCCACGGAGGGCCCGAGACCTGGAGCGTCGACCCGGGCACCGGGAGCTGGTTCTTTGACCCCAAGCGCGCCGCGATGGGCGCGATGGCCGACCTCGGTGTTCACAAGACCGACCTCGTGCAGTGGCTCATCGGCCAGAGGGTCGTCTCCGCCACGGCCAGGGTTGCCACGCTTGACAAGCGCGACGCCGAGGGCAACCTCGTGGGCGTCGACGACAACGCCCTGGTCATCTACACGATGGACGGCGGCGCCATGGGCACCATGACCGCGAGCTGGACCTACTACGGCCCCGAGGACAACTCCACGGTCCTCTACGGCACCAAGGGCATCATGCGCATCTACGCCGACCCGGCCCACTCGATCGAGGTCGACCTCAAGTGCGGCGAGACCGAGTACTACGACGTCGAGGCCATCCAGACCAACGACAACCAGACCGCCTCGGGCGTGATCGACGCGTTCGTCGACTGCCTCGAGTGCGATGTCGAGCCAGCGGTCTCCGGCGAGAGCGTGCTCGCCGCCATGCGCGCGGTCTTTGCCAGCGTGGAGTCCAGCAAGACGGGAACGACGATTCAGATCACGCAGGACTAGGCCCTGCCGCCGCAAGAGACAAGGAGCAAGACCATGAAGATGGGATTCATCACGTCGCTGCTCGACGGCTGGACCTACGAGGAGATGATCGACGAGGTCGCCCGCATGGGCATCGAGTGCGTCGAGGTGGCCTGCTGGCCCCGGGGCAAGGCGGAGCGCAAGTACGGTGGGGTGACCCACATCGAGACCGAGCGCGTGCTCGAGGACGAGGCCTACGCCCGTCACGTGCTCGACTATGCCGCCGAGAAGAACGTGGAGATCTGCGCCCTCGCCTACTACCCCAACAACCTCGACCCCGACCTCGAGCGTCGCCGGACCTTCAACGACCACCTCGTCGCCACCATCCGCGCCGCGGCCAGGCTCGGCGTGCCCAAGGTCACCACCTTCATCGGCCGCGTGACGGACATGACCCTCGAGGAGAACCTCGAGATCGTCCCGGAGGTCTGGAACCCCATCCTCGAGGTGGCCGAGGCTGAGGGCGTGCTCGTGTGCATCGAGAACTGCCCGATGCTCTTCGACGCGTCCAACTGGCCCGGCGGCCAGAACATCATGACCACGCCCGCCAACTGGGAGCGCGTCTTCGAGGTCCTGCCGAGCAGGAGCCTGGGACTTGCGCTCGACCCGAGCCACTTCGTCTGGCAGATGGTCGACTGCTCCGCCGCCATCAGGGAGTTCGCCGACAGGATCTACCACGTGCACCTCAAGGACATCAAGCTCAAGCCCGAGCAGCTCGCCCGCCGCGGCGTCATGGCCTACCCGCTCGACATCATGGACCCCAAGATCCCGGGCTACGGGGACGTCGACTGGGCGGAGTTCGTCGCGCAGCTCTCCATGGTCGGCTATGACGGCGACTGCTGCCTCGAGATCGAGGACCGCTTCTTCGAGGACAGCCGCGAGCACCTGATCAAGGGCGTCGAGCTCGCCAAGCGCTACATGGAGCAGTTCATCGTCTAGCTCCCGCGCGCCCGCTCGGTCGGGCGCGCCGACGGCCGGGGCGCCCCGCCCCGCGCGCCACAGGGAAAGGCCCCGTCCGGGAGGGAACGGGTGGGGAAGGGATAGCTGCCGCACAGGCACAGGAGAAGGGAACCATCATGAGCACCATCTCGCGTCGTACGTTCCTCGCCGGTTCGAGCGCCACGCTGCTCAGCGTCTTTCTCGCCGGCTGCGACTCCGGCACCCAGGAGCCCGCTGCCGACGACGCCACCACCGAGGCCGGCGGCAAGCACATCTACGTGCTGACCGCGTCGCCCGACCACGGCTGGACGGGCCAGGTCGGCGTCTTCGCCCAGGAGAAGGTCGACGAGGTCAACGAGGCGGGCACCTACACCGCCGAGCTCCAGACCGCCGGCGCGGCCGCCGACCAGATCGCCCAGGTCGAGGACATCCTCGCCGGCGACCTCTCCGACGTCGCGGGCATCGTCATCCAGCCGCTCGACGACACCGTCCAGTCCGCCATCCAGCAGATCGTCGACGCGGGCGTGCCCTACGTCGCGTTCGACCGCATCATCGAGGCCGTCCAGGACTCCGCCGTCGCCAACGTCAAGGGCGACAACGAGGGCATCGGCGCCGGCTCCGCCGCGTACTTCGTCGCCAACGGCATGAAGCCGGGCGACCCCGTCTACATCTACCAGGGCGACACCTCGTCGGTGACCACCCTGCGCGACAACGGCTTCACCGAGTACCTGCTCGGCAACCTCGAGTTCGACGGCGAGACCGTCCCCGAGGAGTCCAAGTGGACCCAGGAGCAGATCGACTCCGCCATCACCAAGTCCGGCGCCATGAACTGGAGCCGCTCCGACACCAAGGCCGCCTTCGAGGCGCTGCTCGGCGACGAGGCGAACGCGCAGATCAAGTGGTGGTACGCCGAGGACGACGAGCTCGCCATGGGCATCCTCGAGGCCCTCAACGGCGGCGGCATCTCCGACTCCGCCAAGGAGGCCTTCTACGCCACCAAGCCGTTCATCACCGGCTGCGGCGGCCTGCAGGAGTACTACGACGTCATCGGCGGCGAGTCCTACCAGGACATCGTCTCCAACCTCGGCGGCGTCATGTCCGTCACCTACTCGCCGTCCATGATCCAGACCGCCATCCAGGACATGGTCGACTACCTCGACGGCGAGGAGGTCACCCAGGACCACGTCATCGCCTGCGAGAACGTCACGTCCGACAACGTTGCCGACTACGTGGGCTTCGAGTGATCGAGTAGGCAGGCAGGGCGCCCGAGCGCCGCAGCACGCGCTCGGGCGCCCCTCCTATGCGCTTGCCAGACCCGTGCTGCGTCTGGCAAGCGCATACGCACCCCGCGCGGCAGGATGCCCGCCGCGCGGCTGGGCCCGACAACGGCACGGAAGGAGCGCTATGGACCTTCTCACCATGAGCGGCATCCGCAAGTCGTTCAGCGGCGTTCCCGTCCTGAGCGGCGTCGACCTCCACGTGGCGCGCGGCGAGGTTCACGCCCTCCTGGGCGAGAACGGCGCCGGCAAGTCCACCCTCATGAACATCCTCACCGGCTCGTACGCGGCCGACGCCGGCACCGTCACCTTCGACGGGCGCGACATCACCGGCGCCTCGATCAAGGCGGTCGAGAGGGCGGGCATCGCCTTCGTCCACCAGGAGCTCAACCTCTTCAACGACCTTCTCGCGTACGAGAACATCTTCCTGGGGCAGGAGGAGACCGGACCGCTCTTCTCGCTCAGGAAGCGGAGCATGATCGAGAAGGCGCGCGACCTCTTCGACCGGCTGGGCGTCGACATCGACCCCACCGCGCTCGTCGCCGACCTCAAGCAGAGCCAGAAGCAGCTCCTCGAGATCAGCCGCGCGCTCTTCTTCAACGCGCGCCTGCTCATCCTCGACGAGCCCACCACGGCGCTCAACACCGCCGAGGTCGAGCACCTGTTCCGGATCGTCCGCGCCCTGCGCGACCAGGGCACCTCGTTCATCTTCATCTCCCACAAGATGCCCGAGGTCTTCGAGCTCTGCGACACGTACACGGTGCTGCGCAACGGCTCGTTCGTGGCCGAGGGAAAGATCGCCGACACCACGCCGCGCGAGGTCACCGGCATGATGGTCGGCGCCGCCATCTCGGAGCGCGGCGCCTGGGAGCCCCGCGAGACGGGGGAGCGCGTGCTCTTGCTCGACCACCTCAGCGGCCCGGGCTTCTCGGACGTCTCCATGGAGGTCAGGCGCGGCCAGGTCATCGGCCTCACGGGCCTCATGGGCTGCGGCAGCACGGAGCTCATGCAGTGCCTCTTCGGGCTGACGCGCCCCACGTCCGGCTCGGTCGAGGTGTTCGGCAGGAGGCTCTCGGGCGGCTCGATCCACGAGGCCATGAAGGCGGGCGTCGCGATGCTGCCGTCCGACCGCAAGGAGAACTCGGTCGTGCCGGACATGTCGCTGCTCGAGAACATGTACCTCTCCGAGCACGTGCTCTCGGCGAGGCGCCCCGTCATCAACGGGGCCGCCGAGCAGGAGCGCTTCGAGCGCTACCAGAGGCTGCTCAGCATCAAGGCCAACTCGAGCTCCGACAGCGTGCTGTCGCTCTCGGGCGGCAACCAGCAGAAGGTCTTCATGGCGCGCTGGCTCAACACCGAGGCCGAGCTGCTGCTCCTCGACAACCCCACGCAGGGCATCGACGTGGGCGCAAAGGCCGAGATCTACCATCTGATCCTCGAGCTCGCGCGCCAGGGCAAGACCGTGGTCATCAACACGCTCGAGATCCCGGAGCTGCGCGAGGTCGCGGACGTCTGCTACGTGCTCTACGAGGGGCGCATCGTGAAGCGCCTGGAGCACGACGAGATCGACGAGCAGACCGTCATGCTCTACTCGACGAATTCCGTAGCCGACGACCTCCCGGTCGAGACGAATGAGTGAGGTGCATAATCGTGAACGATAACGCGACGACAAAGAGGGCGGGCCTCGCGGGCGCGCTCGGGCTCGTGAAGCGGTACAGCTTCGTGCTCGTCTTCCTCGCGATCCTCATCGTGTACGCCATCGCCAACGGCGGGCTCACGCTCAACGCGGCCATGAACGTCCTGCGCCACAGCGCGGTCATCGGCACGATCGCCATCGGCATGGGCATCGTCTGCCTCACCGGCGAGATCGACCTGTCGGTGGGGTCGATGCTCGCGCTCGTGGCGGGCTTCTCGGTCGTGGTGTTCAACGTGACCGGCTCCATCCCGCTCACGCTGCTGTTCGCCCTGGTGTTCGGCGCCGCGTGCGGCCTCGTGAACGGCCTGCTCGTGGGCGTGGTGCAGATGCCCGCGTTCATCGTGACCCTCGCGACGATGCTCATCTACCGCTCGGTCGCGCAGTACGCCTGCCAGCACCTCCCCGGCGAGCTCATCGGCAACGGGAGCTCCGTGTACCGCATGTCCAACGAGCTCGACGCCTACGACGCGCTCTACACCTTCGGCAACGCGCGCGTGGCGGGCGTGCCGATCGTCGGCATCGTCATGGTGCTCGCGGTCGTGGCCTTCGTCTTCCTCTGCACCTCGACCAAGTTCGGAAAGAAGATCTACGCGGTGGGCTCCAACGCCAGGGCGGCGCACCTCGCCGGAATCAGCGTCCCGCTCATGAAGACCCTCGTCTTCACGATCGCCGGCGCGCTCGTGGGCCTCTCCGCGTTCCTGTGGGTCGCGATGAACGCCTCCGCCGACCCCGCGACGACCGGATCGAGCTACGAGATGTACGCCATCGCCTCGGTGGTGCTCGGCGGCATCAGCATGAGCGGCGGGCGCGGGCGCATGGTCGGCGTGCTCTTCGGCGCCCTGTCCTACGACGTCATCGACAAGATCATCATCGCGCTCAAGATGGACTCGCTCATCCAGGACACCATCAAGGGCATCATCCTGATCGTGGTCATCATGATCCAGGTGGCGGGGCCCCAGATCAAGGAGTTCCTCGCGAGCCGTCGCCGCCGCGCGTAGCGCGCCCCGGCCCCGGCGTCGCATCCTCCCGCCCTCCCCCGCGGCAGCGGGGGAGGGCGCCCGTGCGTCCCGACCCGAGGTTCTTCTCGCCCGTCGGGGCCGTCTCCGAGCCCCGTCCCGGGCTTCGCCCGCGGCGTCGTGGCGGGCGTGTGGCGTTGTCGCGGGGGAGGTCTGACGCCCGTTCCCATGGGGTATCATCTATGCGCCCGAGCCTCGCGCCCCCAGCGCGCCGGCCCGGGCGCATCAGGTTCCGGGCGGAATGGTAACGGCCGCCCCGAGAGCGAAAGAAGGAAACATGTCCCAGCTCGATCGTTCCATCGCGTCCCCCCGCAGCTACCTCTTCACCTCGGAGAGCGTGACGGAGGGCCACCCCGACAAGATCTGCGACCAGGTCTCGGACGCCATCTTGGACGCCCTGCTCGCCAAGGAGGCCGAGCTCCAGGCCGCCGGCTACGTCTCGCCCTCCGGCGTGCCCGCCAACGTCGACAACGTGCGCTGCGCCTGCGAGACCTTCGTGACCACGGGCACGGTCGTCGTGGCCGGAGAGGTCCGGACCGAGGCCTACCTCGACGTCCAGACGATCGCCCGCGACGTCATCCGCCGCATCGGCTACGACCGCGCCAAGTACGGCTTCGACGCGGACACCTGCGGCGTCATCAACATGATCCACGAGCAGAGCCCCGACATTGCGGCCGGCGTCGACGAGTCCTTCGACGCCCAGGCCGGTCGCGCCACCGACCCGATCGACCTCGTGGGCGCCGGCGACCAGGGCATGATGTTCGGCTACGCCACCGACGAGACCCCCGTCCTCATGCCGATGCCGCACTACCTGGCGAGCCGCATGGCGGAGCGCCTCGCCGAGGTGCGCAGGAACGGCCAGGTCCCCTACCTGCGCCCGGACGGCAAGACCCAGGTGACCGTGCGCTACGAGGACGACCGCCCCGTCGAGGTCACCGCCATCGTGGTCTCCACGCAGCACGACGCCGCCATCGAGGACATGTCCACCATCAAGGCGGACATGGTCGACTACGTGATCGCCCCCGTCATGGACGCGGTGGGCATCGAGTGGCACGGCGCCGACGTCTACGTGAACCCCACCGGTCGCTTCGTGGTGGGCGGCCCCATGGGCGACACCGGCCTCACCGGCCGCAAGATCATCGTGGACACCTACGGCGGCATGGGGCGTCACGGCGGCGGGTGCTTCTCCGGCAAGGACTGCACCAAGGTCGACCGCTCCGCGGCCTACGCCGCGCGCTGGGTGGCCAAGAACGTGGTGGCCGCCGGCCTGGCGAGGCGCTGCGAGATACAGCTCGCCTACGCCATCGGCGTGAGCCACCCGCTCTCGGTGATGGTGGACACCTTCGGTACCGGCGCGGTGGCGGACGAGAAGATCGTGGAGGCCGTGACGCGCGTCTTCGACCTGCGTCCGGGCGCCATCATCCGCGACCTCGACCTGCGCCGCCCCATCTACGAGAAGACCGCGGCCTACGGCCACTTCGGCCGCGAGCTCCCCGAGTTCACCTGGGAGCGCTGCGACCGCACCGAGGAGCTGCGCGCCGCGGTGGGGGAGCTGGGCTAGCGCCGGGGGCGCCCGCGCGCCGGGCGCGGAGGCGATGGGCTCGAGTGCGCGCCGGTTAGCGCGCACTCGAGCCTATTTGTGTCCGTTCGGACAGGAATCCCGCCGAGTGCGCGCCGGCCACCGCGCGCTCGAGCCCGTTGTCGTCCGCGCGGACAGGAAACCCGCCGAGTGCGCGCAGGCCACCGCGCACTCGAGCCCTTTCGTGTCCGTGCGGACAAGAACCCCGCCGAGTGCGCGCCCCGCCATGGGAAAGAGCGCGCACTCGAGCCCGTTGTCGTCCTCGCGGACAGGAACCCCGCCGAGTGCGCGCAGGCCACCGCGCACTCGAGCCCGTTGTTGTCCACGCGGACAGGAACCCCGCCGAGTGCGCGCGCCGCCATGGGAAACGCCGCGCACTCGACGACCCCGCCCCCGCGCCCGCACCCCCTGCACCCGCGCCCCGGCAATGCGGGTCTTTTTCTGCACGTCCGCGAGAGGCGCTATTATGGGAGCGCCCCATTCGACCCCTACCTCCGGAGGAAGCTGCATGCGTGACGACTCCCAGGCGCTCGTCTCCGTCATCGTGCCCATCTACAACGTCGAGAAGTTCCTCGACCAGTGTCTCGACAGCATCGAGGTGCAGACGCACCGGGACATCGAGGTCCTCTGCATCAACGACGGCTCGACCGACGGGTCGCGCGAGATCATCTGCGCCCACGCCGCCCGCGACCCCCGGGTGCGCCTGGTCGACAAGCCCAACGGGGGCTACGGCCAGGGCTGCAACCTCGGGCTGAGCCTCGCCCAGGGCCGCTGGGTCTCCATCATCGAGCCCGACGACTGGATTGAGCCGGGGATGTACGCCGACATGCTCGAGCTCGCCTCGCGCTTCGACGAGCCCATCGACATCGTGAAGACGCCCTGGACCGACATCGTCCGCTGGGACGACCCCAAGCGCCAGCACCCCCACGCCTCGAGCCTCAAGGGCAAGCTCGCGACCTCCGAGCGCCCCTTCGCGCTCGCCGAGCACCCCGAGCTCATCGAGCACCACCCCTCGATCTGGTCGGCGATCTACCGGCGCGACTTCCTGTCCGAGCACAACGTCCGCTTCCCGGAGTACCCGGGCGCGGGCTGGGCCGACAACCCCTTCCTCGTCGAGACCATGTGCCAGGCGCGCTCAATCCTCTACCTCGACCGCGCGTACTACAACTACCGCTGCGACCTCCCCGGGTCCACGCGCAACCACAAGACCGCGGACGCCGTCACGCGCCCCTTCGAGCGCTGGGAGACCATGCTCGAGATCATGGGCGAGCTCGGGGTCACCGACGAGGGCATCCTCGCGAGCCACTACGTGCGCGGGTTCAACTACGCCGAGGGCGCCATGTACGACGACGGCGCGACCAACCCGCTCGTGGTCGAGCGCATCGAGCGGATGGTCTCCCTCATGGACCCGGGCGTCGTCGAGCGCGCGCCGCGCATCTCCCCGCACCACAAGCGCTTCTTCGCGCACTGGCGCGGGCTGCCCGAGCCCTCGGGCCTGCCGTACCTGCTCTCTGAGCTGCGCTACTCGCTGGCGGCCGAGGGCCCGGCCTTCGTGCTCGAGAGTGCCTTCAACCACGTGACCGGCCGTCACATGCCCGAGGACTAGGGGGGACGATGGCACAGACCAGCCCGGTCCCTCAGGGGCAGGCGGCCGCCGCCCCTCCGCGCCCCTCCGTGCCCGACGGCGCGCGGGGCGTCCCCGAGGTCTCCGTCCTCGTTCCCATCTACAACGTCGAGAAGTACCTCGAGCGGTGCCTGTCCTCCCTCGCGGGGCAGACCTTCGCCGACTTCGAGGCAATCTGCGTGAACGACGGATCGACCGACGCCTCGCGCGCCATCGTCCAGCGCTTCCTCGACGCCGACGCGCGGTTCCGCGTGATCGACAAGCCCAACTCCGGCTACGGCGCCTCCATGAACCGCGGCCTCGACTCCGCGCGCGGTCGCTACGTGGCCATCCTCGAGTCCGACGACTTCCTCGAGCCCGGCGCGCTCGAGCTGCTCCACGCCGAGGCCGAGCGCACGGGGGCCGACGTCGTGAAGGCCGACTTCTACCTCTTCTGGTCGCGCCCGTCCGAGCGCCGCGAGCGCTTCGGCATCGTCGACGACCGGGAGGCCTCCCGCGTCCTCGCCCCCCTCGACGACCTCGCCGTCTTCTTCCGCAAGCCCTCCATCTGGTCGGCGCTCTACCGGCGCGAGTTCCTCGAGCGCTCCGGGGTCCGCTTCCTGGAGACGCCCGGCGCCTCCTACCAGGACTGCGGCTTCAGCTTCAAGGTCTGGGCGTCCGCCCGCAGCGTCGCGTTCCTCTCGGAGCCCGTCCTGAACTACCGCCAGGACAACGAGCAGTCCTCCGTCAACAGCGCCGGCAAGGCCTTCTGCATCTGCGACGAGTACGCCTCGATGGAGGAGTTCGCGCGCGGCCGCGGGGGAGCGGAGGGGGCCGAGCTGCTGCGGATCCTCGCGCGCATGCGGCTCGACAGCTACCTCTGGAACCTCGACCGCCTGGCTCCCGAGCTGCGCGGGCCCTTCGCCGAGCGCGCGGCGGGGGAGTTCCGCCGCATCCGCTCCGAGGGCCTCGTGGACCCCGCGCTCTTCGAGCCCGCCGCTGCCGCCGAGCTCGACGCGCTCGTGGCCGACCCCGCCGCCTACTGCCGCCTGCGCTACGCCGCGCGGCCCGGCGCCCTCGGCACCCTCGCGCGCTACCTGCGCATGGGCGGCGTGCCGCTCGTCGCGCGCATCGCGTGGTTCAGGCTCTTCGGGCGCTCGGTGCGCCGCATCGACGGGCGGGGCGCCGCCGCATGAGCCGCCTCACCGTCGTCGTCCCCGTCTACAACGTCGAGAAGTACCTCGACGAGTGCCTCTCGTCTGTCGCCAGGCAGGACTTCGGCGACTTCGAGGTCGTCTGCGTCAACGACGGCTCCACGGACGGCTCGCGGGAGATCCTCTCGGCATGGGAGCGCCGCGACGCCCGGGTGCGCGTGGTCGACCAGCGAAACGGCGGTCTCTCGAGCGCGCGCAACGCCGGCATCCGCGCCGCGCGCGGCGACTACGTGTGCTTCCTCGACTCCGACGACCGCCTCGCGCCCGGGGCGTGCGGGCGCATCGTCGAGGTGCTCGACCGCACCGGCGCCGACGCGATGGTCTACGGGGCGCGCTGCTTCCCGGACGAGGCGGCCTGCCCCGCGTGGATGCTCGAGTCGCTGAGCCCGCGCGACGTCATCTACGAGGGCTTCTCGATGGACCTGCTGCTCAGGGAGAGCGCCCGCCCGTTCGCGTGGCGCATCGCGCTGCGCCGCGACTTCCTGGAGGCGAGGGGAGTCCTGTTCGACGAGGGCGTGCGCTTCGGCGAGGACCAGGTCTTCTGCTTCGCGGTGTACCCCCGATCCCGTCGCACCGCGCTCGTGTCCGACCGTCTCTACGAGTACCGCGTCGGCCGGGAGGGGTCCCTCATGAGCGCCCTCTCCGCCGACTTCGGCGCCAAGATGCTCGCGCACAACCGGGTCCTCGAGCGCATCCTCGCCGACTGGGACGGCGAGGGCATCCTCGGCGCGCACGCGCCGGAGATGGTGGGGTTCTGCATGGGCTTCTCGCTGTACGACGCCCTCAAGCTCGATGACGGCGCCTACCTTCCCGTGGCGGAGGGCCTGCGCGAGATCCTCTCGAGGTACTGGTCCCGCGACGAGGTGGCGGCCATGCCCCTGCCGCGGGCGACCCGCCGGATGACGCTTTTTGCCTGCTACCGCACCTGCCGCTCGCGCGCGGCGCGCACGGCCATGGCCGCTGCGTGGCGCGTCCAGGAGAAGGGCGCGGGCTCGCTCGTGCGGCGCCTCGCCGAGCGCGCCGGCTGCCCGCGCGGCTAGGCCTCGGCCCGCGCGCCCGGCGCGGACGGGCGGTGCTGTTTTGTCCCCCAGCGGATTGTCGCGGATGGAGGGGCGGTGTCGGGGTATCATATCCCCTGTGGCAACGCCACGGGTATCGCGCGCGAGCGCAGCTTTTGCCCCGCGGGGCAGAGAAAGAAAGGCACGACATGGCACAGGGTACTGTCAAGTGGTTCAACCCGGACAAGGGCTACGGCTTCATCTCTCGTGAGGACGGCGACGACCTGTTCGTCCACTACTCCGAGATCCAGATGGACGGCTTCAAGACGCTGGACGAGGGCCAGGCTGTCGAGTTCGACATCACCACCGGCCAGAACGGCAAGCTCCAGGCTTCCAACGTCCGCAAGCTCTAGTCCGTTTACTCGGGCGACTTGGGAGGGGCTCGCTCACGCGGGCCCCTCTTGCTGTCTGTCGGCGCGGAGACGTCGCCGGCGTCGCGTCGCCCATCGTGAAAGGTGGCGAAGGTGGGGTTCAGGGCGCTCGTTGAGCAGTTCCTCAAGTTCGGCGTCGTGGGCGCGGTGGCGTTCGTCATCGACTACGGCATCCTCATGCTGCTCTCGCAGGTGGTGGGATGGGACCCGCTGCCCTCGTCGGTGGTCTCGTTCGTCGTGTCGCTACTGTTCAACTACGTCGCGTCGATGCACTTCGTCTTCGAGCGACGCGACGACCTCTCGCGCCGCCGCGAGCTCGTCATCTTCGTGGCCCTCTCGGTCATCGGGCTCGGCATCAACTCGGCGGTGATCTGGGCGGGCACGGCCGCCCTCGGGGACGGGGCCGTGGCGGTGACCGTGACCAAGCTCGTCGCCACCGTCGTGGTGGCGGTGTGGAACTTCGTGAGCCGCAAGCGCTGGCTCGAGGCCAGGTAGGTGCCGCGGGGCGGGCCCGTCGGGCGCGGTCGCGCGACCGGGCGCCGTCACCGCCGCCGCTCCCCGGCGCGCTGTCGTATGATGGACGAGACGTTTTTCTCGGCATCTCCTGGGAGGCAACCCATGAAGGGCATCATCCTCGCCGGCGGGTCCGGCACCCGTCTCTACCCGCTGACCACGGTCACGAGCAAGCAGCTGCTGCCCGTCTACGACAAGCCGATGGTCTACTACCCGCTCTCCACCCTCATGCTGGCGGGCATCCGCGACATCCTGATCATCTCGACGCCGGCCGACCTCCCCAACTTCGAGCGCCTGCTCGGTGACGGCTCCGACTTCGGCGTCTCGCTCTCCTACGCGGAGCAGCCCGTGCCCAACGGCCTCGCCCAGGCCTTCGTCATCGGGCGCGAGTTCGTCGGCGGCGACGCCTGCGCCCTGGTGCTCGGCGACAACATCTTCTACGGCAACGGGCTCTCGCGCCACCTGCGCCGCGCCGCCGCGAACGCGGAGCGCGGGCGCGCCACCGTCTTCGGCTACCGCGTGGACGACCCCGAGCGCTTCGGCGTCGTGGAGTTCGACGAGAACTACAACGCCATCTCCATCGAGGAGAAGCCCGCGCACCCCAAGAGCAGCTACGCGGTCACGGGCCTGTACTTCTACGACGAGCGCGTGAGCGACCTCGCCGCCGCCGTCGAGCCCTCCGCCCGCGGCGAGTACGAGATCACCGACCTCAACCGCATGTACCTCGAGGACGGAAGCCTCGACGTGGTGACGCTCGGGCGCGGCTACGCCTGGCTCGACACCGGCACCATGGAGAGCCTCTTCGAGGCCTCTCAGTTCGTCCGCACGGTGGAGACCGCGCAGGACCTGCCCGTCAGCGTGCCCGAGGAGATTGCCTACGAGAACGGCTGGGTCTCCCGCGAGCGCCTGCTCGAGTGCGCCGAGCGCTACGGGAAGTCCAACTACGGCGCGCATCTGCGCACCGTCGCCGAGGGCAAGATCGCGCCCGACCGCCCCTACCGCGACTAGCCCGGGCGGACGCGGGGCTGTCCGGCGCCCGGCTCCCTGCCGGGGCGCGGGGGCGGCCCCGCGTCCTTCTCTCCCGCCCGTTGCGGGCCGCCCTCCGGCGCCGCGCCCCGGTGCTGGCTCCCCGTTGCGGGCCGCCCTCCGGCGCCGCGCCCCGGTGCTGGCTCCCCGTTGCGGGCCGCCCTCCGGGCGATTTTGGTCGACCGACGTCGGGGGAGGGCGCGAGGTGCCAGGAGGGCGCCGCGATTGGGTACTCGCGTCACTCCGAGAGGCCGTTTTTGCGACGAACCCCCTACGATTGGGTGGTGGCCTTCCTCGGCGCGTGACCTCTCCGAGCCCTGGAGTACCCAGTCGGCCGGGAAACGTGGCATTTTCTGGCTTTGCGCGGGTCTCGGGACGAGGCGTCCCGTGTCCTGCCTGTGAATCAATACCCACTCATTGGGGTTTCCTGCGCGAGAGGCCCCCGCGCAAAGCCAGAAAATGCCACGTACCGCCACATGGGGCGGGGGCGCCGCACGCCGCCCGCGCCGCCCCCGCCCCATGTGGCGGTTGCGTGCGAGCGCCCCGCGTAGGCTAGAATATCTACCTTGAACATGAATGCGCAGGCTCCTTCGGAAGGGGAGAATCACATGGCCGAGACCTTCGAGCCCACCAACATCATCGTGACCGGCGGCTGCGGCTTCATCGGGTCCAACTTCGTCCACCACGTCGTGAACAACCACCCCGGGGTCCACGTGACCGTCCTCGACAAGCTCACGTACGCGGGCAACCCCGAGAACATCGCCGGCCTGCCCGCCGACCGCGTCGAGCTCGTCGTGGGCGACATCTGCGACGCCGAGCTCCTCGACCGCATCGTCCCGGGGCACGACGCCATCGTCCACTACGCGGCCGAGTCCCATAACGACAACTCCATCGCCGACCCCGAGCCCTTCGTCCAGACCAACGTCGTGGGCACGTTCCGCCTGCTCGAGGCCGCGCGCAAGTACGACGTGCGCTACCACCACGTCTCGACCGACGAGGTCTACGGGGACCTCGCCCTCGACGACCCGGCGCGCTTCACCGAGGAGACCCCCTACAGGCCGAGCTCGCCGTACTCCTCCTCCAAGGCCAGCTCCGACATGCTCGTGCGCGCCTGGCACCGCACCTACGGCATCCGCGCCACGATCTCCAACTGCTCCAACAACTACGGCCCCTACCAGCACGTGGAGAAGTTCATCCCGCGTCAGATCACCAACATCATCGACGGGATCCGCCCCAAGCTCTACGGCGACGGCAAGAACGTCCGCGACTGGATCCACACCGAGGACCACTCCTCGGCGGTCTGGACCATCCTCACCAAGGGCCGGCTCGGCGAGACCTACCTCATCGGCGCTGACGGCGAGAAGGACAACATCTCGGTGCTCCGCGCGATCCTGCGCGCCATGGGCCAGCCCGAGGACGCCTTCGACTGGGTCCGCGACCGCCCCGGCCACGACCGCCGCTACGCCATCGACTCGACCAAGCTCCGCCGCGAGCTCGGCTGGCAGCCGCAGCACACCGACTTCGAGAGCGGCCTCGAGGCCACGATCGCGTGGTACCGCGACCACGAGGCGTGGTGGCGCCCGGCCAAGGCCGAGACCGAGGCCAAGTACGCCAAGCAGGGCCAGTAGGACCGAGGGGAGAAGGACCATGAGCTCCAGGCGGACCCTCGTCACCGGCTGCTACGGCCAGCTCGGCCGCGCCGTGCGCGCGCTGGCCGAGGCGCGCGGCGTCGCCGGCGACTTCGACTTCTGCGACATCGACACCTTCGACATGGGCGACGCGGCGGCCTACGACGGCGTCGACTGGGACGCGTACGGCACGGTCATCAACTGCGGCGCGTTCACCGCGGTCGACGCGGCGGAGACCCCCGAGGGCCGCGTCAGCTGCTGGCGCGCCAACGCGACCGGCCCGAGCCTGCTCGCCCGCACGTGCGCGGCGCACGACGCCACCCTCGTGCACGTGAGCTCCGACTACGTCTTCGACGGCACGCGCGAGCTGCACGACGAGGAGGAACCCCTCTCGCCGATCTCCGTCTACGGCCAGTCCAAGGCTGCGGGCGACCTCGCCGTCATGGGCTGCCCGCGCCACTACATCCTGCGCAGCTCCTGGGTCATCGGGGACGGCAGGAACTTCGTGAGGACCATGTGGGGCCTCTCCGACCGCGTGGCCTCCGGCGAGCTCGCGCGGGTCACCGTGGTCGACGACCAGGAGGGCCGCCTCACCTTCACCGACCAGATGGCGGCCGCGATCTTCCACCTGCTGGACGCGGACGCCCCCTACGGCCTCTACGACATGACCGGCTCGGGCCGGTCGCGTTGGCGCGCCAGCAGCTGACGCGGCCCTCGGGGGTCTCCGCCGCGTCGACCGCGGTGAACGCGCCGCAGTTGATGACCGTGCCGTACGCGTCCCAGTCGACGCCGTCGTAGGCCGCCGCGTCGCCCATGTCGAAGGTGTCGATGTCGCAGAAGTCGAAGTCGCCGGCGACGCCGCGCGCCGCGGCCAGCGCGCGCACGGCGCGGCCGAGCTGGCCGTAGCAGCCGGTGACGAGGGTCCGCCTGGAGCTCATGGTCCTTCTCCCCTCGGTCCTACTGGCCCTGCTTGGCGTACTTGGCCTCGGTCTCGGCCTTGGCCGGGCGCCACCACGCCTCGTGGTCGCGGTACCACGCGATCGTGGCCTCGAGGCCGCTCTCGAAGTCGGTGTGCTGCGGCTGCCAGCCGAGCTCGCGGCGGAGCTTGGTCGAGTCGATGGCGTAGCGGCGGTCGTGGCCGGGGCGGTCGCGGACCCAGTCGAAGGCGTCCTCGGGCTGGCCCATGGCGCGCAGGATCGCGCGGAGCACCGAGATGTTGTCCTTCTCGCCGTCAGCGCCGATGAGGTAGGTCTCGCCGAGCCGGCCCTTGGTGAGGATGGTCCAGACCGCCGAGGAGTGGTCCTCGGTGTGGATCCAGTCGCGGACGTTCTTGCCGTCGCCGTAGAGCTTGGGGCGGATCCCGTCGATGATGTTGGTGATCTGACGCGGGATGAACTTCTCCACGTGCTGGTAGGGGCCGTAGTTGTTGGAGCAGTTGGAGATCGTGGCGCGGATGCCGTAGGTGCGGTGCCAGGCGCGCACGAGCATGTCGGAGCTGGCCTTGGAGGAGGAGTACGGCGAGCTCGGCCTGTAGGGGGTCTCCTCGGTGAAGCGCGCCGGGTCGTCGAGGGCGAGGTCCCCGTAGACCTCGTCGGTCGAGACGTGGTGGTAGCGCACGTCGTACTTGCGCGCGGCCTCGAGCAGGCGGAACGTGCCCACGACGTTGGTCTGGACGAAGGGCTCGGGGTCGGCGATGGAGTTGTCGTTATGGGACTCGGCCGCGTAGTGGACGATGGCGTCGTGCCCCGGGACGATGCGGTCGAGGAGCTCGGCGTCGCAGATGTCGCCCACGACGAGCTCGACGCGGTCGGCGGGCAGGCCGGCGATGTTCTCGGGGTTGCCCGCGTACGTGAGCTTGTCGAGGACGGTCACGTGGACCCCGGGGTGGTTGTTCACGACGTGGTGGACGAAGTTGGACCCGATGAAGCCGCAGCCGCCGGTCACGATGATGTTGGTGGGCTCGAAGGTCTCGGCCATGTGATTCTCCCCTTCCGAAGGAGCCTGCGCATTCATGTTCAAGGTAGATATTCTAGCCTACGCGGGGCGCTCGCACGCAACCGCCACATGGGGCGGGGGCGGCGCGGGCGGCGTGCGGCGCCCCCGCCCCATGTGGCGGTNCAACGGGGACGCCGTCGTCCCCGTGACCACGGCGGAGTACTACGCGAGCGCCTCCGGGCCGGTTGCCCCGCGTCCCGAGCACTCCGCCCTCGACCTCGCCAAGCTCGAGGCGACGGGCTTCTCGCCGCGCGACTGGGAGGACGAGCTCGCCGAGTACCTCGGGCGCCTGCGCGAGGAGCTCGGGCGCTAGCCCCGCACCCCTCCCGCCCCGCACGCACCCCAGCCGAAAGGATTGGACCCACGCCCCATGGCACCCAAGCAGACCATCGCCGTCCTCGTGCCCTGCTACAACGAGGAGCTCACCATCGCCCGGGTCGTCGACGACTTCCACCGCTGCCTCCCCGAGGCGACGGTCTACGTCTATGACAACAACTCCTCCGACCGCACGTCCGAGATCGCCCGCGCCCACGGCGCCACGGTCGTCTTCGAGCCGCGCCAGGGCAAGGGCAACGTCGCGCGCCAGATGTTCCGCGACATCGACGCCGACTGCTACCTCATGGTCGACGGCGACGACACCTACCCCGCCGACGCGGCGCGCCAGCTCGTGGACCCGATCCTTGCGGGCGAGGCGGACATGACCGTGGGCGACCGCCTCTCAAACGGGACGTACGGCAAGGAGAACAAGCGCGCCTTCCACGGCTTCGGCAACGACCTCGTGCGCCTCATGATCCGCTGGATCTACGGCTACTCGTTCGACGACGTCATGACGGGGTACCGGGCCTTTTCGCGCGCGTTCGTGAAGACCTTCCCCGTGCTCTCCGAGGGCTTCCAGATCGAGACCGAGCTCTCCATCCACGCCGTCGACCGTCGCATGCGCATCGTTGACGTGCCCATCGTCTACCGCGACCGTCCCGAGGGCAGCGTCTCGAAGCTCTCAACGGTCTCCGACGGCCTCAAGGTCATCGCCATGATCGGGACGCTGTTCAAGAACTACCGGCCGATGAAGTTCTTCGGCCTCATCTCCGCGCTGCTCGCCGTGATCGGCCTCGTGCTCGGCGTCCCCGTGATCGCGGAGTTCCTGGACACGGGGCTCGTCCCGCGGCTGCCGACCGCGCTGCTCGCCGTGGCGTTCGTGTTCCTGGCGAGCCTCTCGCTCGCGTGCGGGCTCATCCTCGACTCCGTGGCCAAGGTCGACCGCAAGCAGTGGGAGCTCGCCGCCTACGCCGCC
Source organism: Thermophilibacter mediterraneus (assembly GCF_900119385.1). Lineage (GTDB taxonomy): Bacteria > Actinomycetota > Coriobacteriia > Coriobacteriales > Atopobiaceae > Thermophilibacter > Thermophilibacter mediterraneus. The sequence goes on along the minus strand of NZ_FPKO01000008.1, from coordinate 349,212 downwards.
TACGAGGAGCAGGAGCGCCGCCGGCGCGACGCGTAGGGGCGCGCCGGCGGGCGCGTGGGGGCGCGCCGGCGCGCCTACCGCACGATCGTGCTTCTCGCCCGGCGCTCGTCCTCGCTGAGGGAGTCGAGGCGCGCGAGCCTGCGCTCGAAGTAGGGGCCCGCCACCGGGTCGTCGAAGACGGGGCGGAAGAGCTGCAGGTACTTGATGCCCGTGTGCGAGTTGATCTCCATGATCATGGGTCCGCGCTCGGTCATGCAGGCGTCGAACCCCAGGTACTCGCATGCGCCGACCTTGAGGGCGATGCGACGCACCATCTCGAGCAGCTCGTCCCAGCGCGGGACGACGCCCTCGGCGGCGACGCCGCTCACCGGGTGCTCGCGGCACTCCTCCACGCGGTTGGCGTAGACGAGGCGCCCGTCTCCGTAGGCGCCCGTGGCCACGTCCACGTGGACGTTGAACGAGCAGATGTCGGCCGTGGTGGGCTCCACGTAGTTCGCCCCGGTCCCCGACGCGGGGTCGCCCATGCCGAAGCGCAGGTAGGTCATGGCGGGGACGGGGTCGCAGCCGGTCGGGTCGAGCACGAGGGTGCGGATGGTGTGGATGAGGGGGTTCACGCGCGCGAGGCTCGCCTCGGGGCGGATGAACTCGGTGAAGACGTAGTTGGGGTGGCCGGCGACGAAGGCCTCGACGCCCGCCGCTCCCACCTCCTCGCCGTCGACGAGGTAGGAGCCGCCGTCCCACGCGAGGTGGTGGAAGCCCTTGGCGAGCGACCCGTTGCACGGCTTGCAGGCAAACTCCCCGCGCTCGCGCAGCGTTCGGAGCAGGCCCTCGACGCCCGGGCGCCACGCGCTCCCCGCGAGCGGCAGCAGGCGGTCGGGCTCGGTGTAGTAGAAGTAGGCGGGGACGTAGCGCTCGAGGTCGGTGCCCTGCACGAGGGCGTTCAGGGTGAGCTTGTCGTTGATCCAGATGCGCTGCCAGCCGTTGAGCGGCCAGAGGCGCGCGTAGTCGTAGTCCGAGAGGTAGCTGCCGAGCGTATGATCGGTGAGCCCGTAGGCGCAGGCGGACTCCCCGGTGAAGCCGTGGGCGTGGCACCAGGCGAGGTAGTCGGCGTCGAACAGGCCGCTCTCGCGCTCCCGCTCGAGGGTCCGCAGGTAGCCGGTCGCGAACCTTCGGGTGAAGCCCTCGGAGAGCATGCGCTCGAGGTCGTTGTTCTCGCTCATGTGGTCGCTCCTTGGTCGTCCGTGCGGCTGCGGCCCCTGCGGCGCCGCCCTGCTAGCGATGATACACCGCGCCCCCGCCCCTCCCGCGCGGCGGCGTGGTCAATTCGTGCGCGCCCGCGGCGGCGGGCGCCCGCCCGGCCCGCCGCGGGCGCGCATGTCGTACCATAGCAGGCGCCGCGGCCATGGCGCCGCGGCGGTGTCGGGCAGTCGCCCGCCCCGCGGCCGCGACCGGCGGCCCCGCCGCGGCGAGCTCCGGCGGCCCCGCCGCGCCCGGCCCAGTCCCCAGCAGTCGCGACCCGAGAGGGGCGGCCCGTGCGCGCAGGCGAGCTCAAGTCGGTGACCATACGCTCCCTCTTCTGGAAGCTCTTCGAGCAGGGCGGCTCGTCCGTCGTGACCCTGCTCGTGCAGGTGGTCATGGCGCGCCTGCTCGCGCCGAGCGAGTTCGGCGTGCTCGCGATCATGCTCGTCTTCGTGAACGTGGGCAACGTCATCGTGCAGAGCGGCCTCAACACCGCGATCATCCAGGCGCCCGACGCCACCGAGGAGGACTTCTCGACCGTCTTCTGGATGAGCCTCGCGCTCTCCGTCGCCCTCTACGGCGCGCTCTTTCTCGCCGCGCCGGCCATCGCCGCCTTCTACGCCATCCCGAGCGCCGTGGCTCCGCTGCGCGTGCTGCTGCTCGTCTTCGTGGTCAACGCGTACAACGCCGTCCAGGAGGCCATCGTCGCGCGCGAGCTCGACTTCCGCAAGACCTTCCGCGCCACGGTGAGCGCCGTGCTCGTGTCGGGGACCGTCGGCATCGCGGTGGCCCTCGCCGGCGGCGGGCTCTGGGCGCTCGTCGCGCAGCAGCTCGCGCAGCAGCTCTGCAAGTGCCTCGTGCTCGCGCTGCAGGTGCCCTGGAAGCCGCGCGCCGTCTTCCGCCCCGACCGCGCCCGCCATTTCTTCTCCTTCGGCTGGAAGCTCCTCGCCTCCGGCATGCTCGAGCAGGCCTACCAGGGCCTCTCGGACCTGCTCATCGGCAAGGTCTTCACCACCTCCCAGCTCGGCTTCGTGAGCCAGGGCAAGCGCTACCCCAGCGCCCTGGGAACCCTGCTCGACGGCGCCATCCAGCCCGTCATGCTCTCCGCGACCTCGCGCGTCCAGGACGACCGCGCCATGGTCAAGCGCCTCGCGCGCCGCGCCCTCAAGACGGGCACCTTCCTCGTGGCGCCCGCGATGGTGCTCTTCGCTGTGGTCGCCGAGCCGCTCGTGACGGTGCTCCTGGGCGAGGCGTGGGTTCCCTGCGTGCCGTTCCTCCAGATGTACTGCCTCGTCTACGCGCTGCTGCCCATCCAGTCGACCAACCTCCAGGTCCTCAACGGCATGGGCAGGAGCGACCTGTTCCTGCGCCTCGAGCTCATCAAGAAGGCCCTCGGCGTGAGCGTCATCCTGTTCACGACCTTCGTCCTGCGGGACCTCTATGCCATCGTGGGCGGCTACATCGTCGTTGCCGTGCTGAGCACCTTCATCAACGCGTCCCCCAACCGCGAGGTCATCGGCTACCGCTACTCCGAGCAGGTGCGCGACATCTGCCCCGCCTTCCTGCTCGCCGCGCTCGCCGCCGCGGCGGCGTGGGGCGTCTCGGCGCTCGGGCTGGGGGAGCTCCCGCAGATCGCGCTGCAGGTCGTCGTGATGGCGGTCGTCTACCTCGGCGCGGCGCGCCTGCTGCGCGTCGAGGAGTTCGAGTACCTGCTCTCGACCGCGCGCGGCGTGCTCGGCAGGGGGAGGCGATGAGGGCTAGTATGGCTCTGTGGCTCCCCGGCCCGGCTGAGGCCGCGGGGCCGCGCGGCGGGCGGGGGCGCGTGGCGTCCGCGGCCGCACGACAGGACCGACATCGCTAGGAGCCCCCATGCCCACCACTCCCATCCTCGTCACCCGCTCGTCCATGCCCCCGTTCGAGGAGTACGCGGCCGAGATCGCCCCGCTCTGGGAGTCCCACTGGCTCACCAACATGGGCGAGAAGCACCGTCGGCTCGAGGCCGACCTGCGGGAGTTCCTCGGCGTGGACAACATCGCGCTCTTCGTGAACGGCCACAGCGCGCTCGAGTGCGTGCTCGAGGCCATGGGCCTGCGCGGCAAGGTCATCACGACCCCCTACAGCTTTGCCTCGACGACCCACGCCATCGTGCGCAAGGGGCTGACGCCCGTCTTCGCCGACATCCGTCCCGACGACTACACGCTCGACCCCGAGCGCGTCGAGGAGCTCGTGGACGACGAGACCTGCGCGATCATGCCGGTCCACGTGTACGGCAACCTCTGCGACGTCGAGGCGATCGGCGACATCGCGCGACGCCACGGGCTCAAGGTCATCTACGACGCGGCGCACGCCTTCGCGGTCGAGCGCAACGGCGTGTCGGCGGCGTCGTTCGGAGACGCGTCGATGTTCTCGTTCCACGCCACCAAGGTCTTCAACACCATCGAGGGGGGCGCGGTGTGCTTCGCCGACCCCTCTCTCAAGGACCTCCTCGACCAGTGGAAGAACTTCGGCATCACGGGCACGGAGTCGGTCGAGTACGTGGGCGGGAACGCCAAGATGAACGAGTTCTGCGCCGCCATGGGCATCTGCAACCTGCGCCACGTCCGCGAGGAGATCGCCCGTCGCCGCGTGGTTGCCGAGCGCTACTGGGAGCGGCTCGGCGAGCTTCCCGGGGCGAGGCTGAGCCTGCCGCAGCCCGGGGTCACGCCCAACTACGCCTACCTGCCGGTCGTCTTCGAGGAGGACGAGTTCGGCGCCACGCGCGACGAGGTCTACGACGCCCTCATGGCGCGCGACATCCACCCGCGCAAGTACTTCTACCCGCTGATCAGCGACTACGCGTGCTACGCGGGCCGCTTCGACTCGTCCGCGACGCCGGTGGCCCGCCACGTCGCCGACCGCGTGCTCACGCTTCCCATGTACGCGGACCTCGCGCTCGAGGACGTGGACCTCATCTGCGACGTGGTCGCCGGCTGCCGCGGCTAGCCGTCGCGCGGGGGCGCGGGCCCGCTGCCGCCGCGCGGAGGGCTCGGTCCCGTTGCCGCCGCGCACAATCTCGAGATTGTGCGCGACCCTCTCCGGGCGAGCGATTCCGGAACTGTGCGGGCCGAGGTTGCCGAGGGGAACAAGGTGCCAGCTGGAGGTTCTTCTCGCCCCTGAGGCCGCTCTTTGCGGAGCCCCTCCGTCGCACAAATACAGAGCGGATCGCCAGCTGGGCCCGTCGCACAATCTCGAGATTGTGCGACGCCGTGGTGCGGGCGGGGTGCGCGGGCGCTGAGAGAGACGGGTCCCGGCGTGCGGTGTTGTCCGCGCGGACAGAAAGTCGGTTGAGTGCGCTCAGGCCAGCGCGCATTCGAGCCCGTTCTTGTCCGCGCGGACGGAAATCCGGTTGAGTGCGCTCAGGCCAGTGCGCACTCGAGTCCATTCTTGTCCGCGCGGACGGAAATCCCGCCGAGTGCGCGCTAAGCCACGGGAGAGGGCGCGCACTCGAGCCCGTTCTTGTCCGAACGGACGGAAATCCCGCCGAGTGCGCGCAGGCCAGCGCGCATCCGAGCGCATTCTTGTCCGAGCGGGCGGAAATCCCGCCGAGTGCGCGCTGAGCCACGGGAGAGGGCGCGCACTCGAGCCCGTTCTTGTCCGAGCGGACGGAAATCCCGCCGAGTGCGCGCTGAGCCATGGGAAAGAGCGCGCACTCGAGCCCGTTCTTGTCCGAGCGGACAGAAAGCCCGCCGAGTGCGCCCCCCCGCCCCGCGGCCCCGCGCCCCGCGCCCCCCGCCCTGCGCTAGAGCCGGCAGTACAGGCCGTACGCGAGGCGGTGGAGCGGCCGACAGTACGTGTAGAGCCAGAGGTTCGCGCGCGAGGGGAGCGACTCCGCGCGCAGCCGCTCGGGCCAGCGCCGCCTGAGCTCGCGGTAGTCGCGCAGGTCCTTGCACAGCGCGAAGTCCATGCTGTCGATGCCGCGCTCGACGGCCTCGTGGTGCGCGCCGCCCGTGTGGGCGTCGATGGCGCGCAGCAGCTCAACGCGGCCGTCGTGCTTGCTGCGCACGATCTCGTCGTGGCGCGGGCTGAGCATCATCGTCCGGTTGATGGAGTTCTTGGCGAAGAGGCGGTACGCGCTCATCTCGCGGTCGAGGTAGTACATGCCGTCGCCGCGCGAGGCGAAGAAGAGCGTGAGCTTGTGGTCGCCGTCGGCGGCGAGCGGGCGGATGGGGGAGTCCTGGTAGGCGCGCATGGCGTCGGTGCGGATGAAGAGGCTGTTGGTGGCGAAGCACTGCACCTGCTGGAAGAGGTCCTCGATGTCCACGGGGCGGTCCCGGTCGTAGAAGTGCAGCGACGAGAAGCGCTTGCCGCTCGAGGCGACCACGTTCACGCTCGCGTGGACGCAGGCGGACAGGCGCGGGTTCGCCTCCATGACGTCGAACTGCCGCTGCAGCTTGGTGGGGTCGCACCAGAAGTCGTCGCCCTCGCACAGGGCGACGTAGCGCCCGCGCGCGCGGGGCAGGAGGAACGTCCCCCAGGGGTAGACGCCCTTCGAGTACTGGTTCTCGTCGTGCGTGACGAGGGTGACGCGGTCGGGGTGGCGCCGCTCGTACTCGCGGAGCACCTCGGTGGTGCCGTCCGTCGAGCAGTCGTCGTTCACGAGGATCTCGAACGGGAAGTCGGTCTTCTGCGCGAGGAAGCTGTCGAGCGCGTCGGCGACGTAGTCGACCTGGTTGTAGCAGATGCACATGACGCTCACGGCGATGTCTCGGGTCATGGGTGCCTCTCTCGTGTTGTGCTGGGCGGGGTGCGGCGAGAAGGGCGCGTCAGGCGAGAAGGACCTGCTCTCGCGCCCCTCTCGCCCGACGCGCCTCACCACTTGACGTCGGTGCCGGAGCGCTCGAGGAACATCCGGTAGGCGGCGAGGAACGGGCGCATGAGGTGCGCCTTGTAGAAGAGCCGGGCGACGTAGAGCTTGAGGTAGGCCCCGCCGCGGGTGGCGGCGAGCCGGGCGCTGACGAACGGCGAGCGGCGCCAGGTGGGGAAGTTGGCGTCGAGGTAGGCGGTGGTGCGGCGCAGCTCGCCGGCGAGGTCAACCCCCGGGCTGCACGAGAGCCGAAACGACATCGAGACCCCCAGGTGCAGGAAGGCCGTCGCGTCGAGCTCCTCGAGCAGGGCGTCCGGGGCCCCGTCCTCCTCGAAGTCGCGCCGCACCTCGAGCAGGGCCCGGCGCACGCTCTCGACCTGCTCGACCGTCACGGTGTTGATCATGGAGCCCTCGCGGATGAGGTAGTTGTACGGCGCCGTGCCGGTGAAGGCCACCCTCCCGCGCGCGGCGAGGTAGGCGAGCTGGCTCAGCGTGACGTCCTCGAGGATGCGCGGGGGCTCGGCGAGGCGCCGCATCCGCATGAGCAGGTCGCGGCGGAAGCACTTGTTCCAGGCCGCGGGGTTGATCTCGACGAGGCGGTCCGGCTCGTCGTGGGCCACGAAGGGCGGGCGGGGGTCGGCCATCTCGGTGGAGATGGTCGCGCCGTCCTTCTCGCCCACGCGCCTGAACCCGCAGACCACCACGTCCGCGTCCTCGCGCACGGCGGTCTCGTAGAGGTCGCGGGCAAAGTCGGGATCCACGTAGTCGTCGCTGTCGACGTAGGTGACGTAGGCGCCGCGGGCCACGTCCGTGCCCGACCACCGCGCGTTCCAGAGGCCGGCGTTGGGCTGGTCGACCACGCGCACGACGCCGGGGTGGGCGGCCTCGAGCTCGCGCAGCAGCTCGAGCGAGCCGTCCGGGGAGCCGTCGTTGACGAAGACGACCTCGATGCCCTCGAGCGTCTGCGCGAGCAGCGACGCCGCGCAGCGCGGGAGATAGGCCCGCGTGTTGTAGCAGGGCACGACGATGCTGAGCGCGACGCTGTCCGCCGTCGCCGGGGCGTTGCTCATCGGGGCGATCCTCTCTTGCGCTATCCTAGGCTTGCATGCAACTGACTATGGTACCCCTTGGGGGCAGCTCGCAGAGAGGAGGGCGCGTGGGTGCCGCACGCGCGGTGACAGGAGGGGGGACGCGCGCCGCGCCCCCGGTGGCCGCCGGAGGCGCGCGCCCGGTGGTCGCGGTCGCGATGTCGACCTACAACGGCGCCGACCACGTGGTCGCCCAGCTCGAGAGCGCGCTTTCGCAGGACGGCGTCGACGTGCGCGTCTACGTGCGCGACGACGGCTCCACGGACGGCACGCTCGACGTGCTCTCGCCCTACGAGCGCGCGGGCGAGATCGTGCTCGTGCGCGGGCGCAACCTCGGCGTGGTGGGGTCGTTCATGGAGCTGCTGTCCCTGGTGCCGAGCGACGTCCCCTACGTGGCCCTCTGCGACCAGGACGATGTCTGGCACCCCGACAAGCTCGCGCGGGCGCTCGCCGTGGTGGGCGAGAAGGACCCGCGCGTGCCGCGCGCCTACTGCTCCGAGTACGTGTTCTGCGACGCCGACATGGTGCCGCAGGGCCGCTCGCACCTCAACCGCTCGGGCGTCGACTTCGCCCGGATGCTCTACGAGAACGTGACCTCGGGGAACACTATGGTGCTCAACCGCGCGCTCGTCGACTGCGTGACGGCGGCGGGCCGCGAGGGCGTCTACTGCCACGATTGGTGGATCGCCCTGGTGGCGTGCGCGGTGGGGGAGCTGGTCTACGATGACTTCTGCTCGCTCGAGTACCGGCGCACCGGCTCGAACGCGAGCCCGACCGGATCGTCGGGGCTGGCGCTCCTGCGCTACCGGGTGCGGACGTTCCTCGCGGGCGGGGAGCTCGCGCGCGTGACCGAGCAGCTGCGAAAGCTCGACGCGTGCCTCGGCGGGCGGATGGACGACGAGCGGCGCGCGCTGCTGCGGCGCTTCGTCGACGGCGGGCGGCTCGCCAAGGCGCTCGCCCCGGTGCGCCTGCGCCAGACGCTCGCGGCCGAGGCGGCGCTCAGGGCGATGTTCCTCCTGGGGATGCTGTAGCGCCCCGCCCCGGCGCGCGGCGCCGGGCCGCCTCGTGACGCCGGCCCCGCGTTCTTCTCCCCGCGCGACGTCGCGCGGCGCCGGGCTGCTCTGCCAGACTCGGGCGACGATTGGGCATCAGACGTCCTTGGCGCGCGACAAAAAGGCCGTTTTGTCAGCTCCCCCATGCGATTGGGCATAACTTTTTATGTTTGTCGACCCAAGGACGGGCTCACGGCCTCCCCACAGGCGAGAAGTGCCGCGTTTCTTGGACGATTGGGTGGGCTCCTTGCCTCCCCGCGCGCCGCGCCGGCTGGGGCGGTACCCAATCGCCGGGGCTTTGCGCCGGAGCGCGGCCTTCGCCATGCGCGGCGACGCCGGAGTACCCAATCGCGCGGCATTCGTGCGCCCGCGCGTCGCCGGTCCCGGCCGCTGCGGGTCCGGGTGGCCGCGGCGCCTACGCGTCCCGCTCGGCCTCGCGCGCCCGGGCCTTTGCGGCCCCGTCGGCGCCGGCGTCGTCCTTGTGCGCGAGGGCGACCTCCTGCGCGAGCTCGTTCACGCGCGTCTTGAGCCGGCTGATCTCGCCGGAGTTGGTGAAGACCTTCCAGAGCAGGAGCACGATGATCGCGAGGTAGACGAAGTTGCTCGCGCTCATGAAGCCGAGCGCGTGGGCGAGCTCAATCGCGACGCCCGGGAAGACCGCGAGCACGATGAAGATGGCGGCGAGCACGACCCAGAACACGGCGTCCTCGACGAGGATCTTCTGTCGCCTGACCTGGCGCCCCACGACGACGAGCGCGAGCACGGCGCCCGCAACGAGCAGGATGCGGAGATAGAAGGGGAGCATGGCACCTACCTGAGGAATCGGGACATGAGGATGGAGAGGCACGTCCGGCTCATGTACTTGATGACGTTGCCGAGCTTGAGGTAGCTCTCGCCGCCCTGTCGCTCCTGCATGCGCGCCTGGATCTCGACGACGGGGCCGTACCTGCGCGCGACGAGCGCCACCATGTCCGGCTCGGGGGCGCAGTCGAAGCCGGTGGCGAAGAGGTCGATCATGCGGCGGCTGTACATGCGCAGGCCGCTCGTGGGGTCGGTGATCGTGACGCCGGTGGTGGCCTTGATCAGGAACGTGATGAGGCGCGACCCCGCCCCGCGCGCCCCGCTGGGCCGCACGGTGCCGTCGAGGTAGCGCGAGGCGATCACGATGTCGGCGCCGCGCTCCTCGAGGGTCCTCGCCATCACGGGGATGTACTCCGGGAGGTGCTGACCGTCGGCGTCGAACTGCACGACCGCGTCGTAGCCGTGGCGCAGGGCGTACTTCATGCCCGTGCGGAACGCCGAGGTGAGCCCCGTGTTGATGGGGAGGCTCACGCCGTTCAGGCGCTCGTCGCGCATGACGCGGGCGGTGCCGTCGCGCGAGCCGTCGTTCACGACGAGGTAGTCGACGTCCGGGCACGTCGCGGTGAGCGAGGCGATGGTGCCCGAGAGGCACTCCTGCTCGTTGAAGGCCGGTACGACGGCTAGCACTCTCATGTCACTGGGCTCCCTCTTGCTCTTCAGGCACATTTGGGAATTCTAGCACGTATGCGACGTGAGCCCGGGCGCCGGGGCGCCGCCCCGCCCGCGCGGCTACCGCTCGATGCGGTACAGCGCGAGGTCGCCCTCCCGAGCCACGAGCTCGAAGCCCTCCGTCTCGGGCGTGATCGACGTGATGCCCTCGACCATGGCGGCGTCGTAGTTGCCGCGCATGTTGATGAAGCTCGCCTCGGACTCGTCGCCGTTCATCTGGAGCACGTAGCGCGCGTCGACGGCCTCGACCGCCGCGCGCACCTCCGGGCTCGTGGCGTACTCGCTCAGGTGCAGGCGCAGGGTGCGGCTCTCGTCGGTCTCGGTCTCGAAGCCGATGAAGTTGCGGTAGTACAGGCGCAGCCCGTCCGTCCCGTAGGTGAGGAAGCTGCCGTCCATGGGGTTGTTGACGATGAGCTCGTCGTCCCCCACGAGCTCGGCGACCCGGCCCGCGAAGGAGCGCTCCGCCCCGTCGAGCGGCTGGTCGTAGGAGTAGACCTCCCGGGCGAGCTCCCGGTAGTCGCCGAAGGCGGTGTGGAGGTTCCGCGGCCAGTCGCGCGGCTCGGCGACCTGCGCGTACTCGGCCTTCTCCTGCTCGTCGGGGCGGTAGTGCTGGCCGGGGAGGTTGAAGCTCGGCATGAAGTTCGCGAGAAGGAACGCGGCGCCCGTCACGCCGGCGACGAGGCGCGGGTGCCCGGCGCGGCCGAGCGGCGCGTTGTAGGCGTCGACGAGCCTGCGCGCCATGCCGTAGGCCCACGACAGGCCGAGCGCCGCGAGCGGGACGCCCGCGATGGCGCAGTTCGCGGCGAGGCGCATGGGGTCGGTGTACCAGAACCCCGCGACGAGCTGCTTGAGCTCGCCGGTGAGCGTGGCGCTCGCGAAGAGCACGCCGCACGCGAGCGCGTAGGACGCCACGAGCCAGCGGCGGCCGGGCGAGAAGAGCGCGCTCACGGCACCCGCCGCCACGAGCGCGGCGAGGACGCCCTGCGCGGCGATCTCGACGTTGAAGCCGTAGGTGTAGGAGAGCGTGAGGGTGTTCACGACCTGCTGCCAGGCGCGCGCGAAGGGCTGCCACACGTGGGTCACCGTGCTCTGCAGGAAGGGGAGGTGGAAGCAGACCACCCAGAACGCGACGACGACGAGCGCAAATCCCGCCCCCGCGAGCGCCCGCCGCGCCGGGGCGACCCCGCGCGCGGCGCACGCGTCCAGGATGCGGTGCACCACGTAGGGGCTGAGGAGGAGCACGCAGGTGAAGATCGTGTTGGGGTGGCACAGGGCGAGCCCCGCCGCGCCCACGACCACGGCCCCGAACAGGCGCGCCCGGCCCGAGGGCGACGGGGCGTCGTCGAGCGCGCAGACGAACAGCGCCATGGCGGCGGGCATGAGCGAGAAGCCCGCGACGTTGGGCCACACCGGCCCGAAGGCGAGGAGGTTCCAGGGGAACGCCGCGAAGGCGAGGCACACGAGGGCGCCGCAGCCCTGGGCGCGCCGGCTCCCGGGGAAGAGAGCCGCGAGCAGCGCCGAGAACGCGAGCGGGAGGGCGAGGCAGGGGAGGACGAGCATCGACGCGTTGATCGCGACGACCACGCTCGCGCCCGTGGCCATGACCGAGAGGGCGCACAGGGAGTGCCAGGCCGCCGGGTAGAAGCCGGCGAGGCACACCGGCGCGACGGCCGCGTCCGCGGCGCCCAGGTAGGGGCTCACGCCCAGCGAGGTGAGGCGCGCCGAGTCGGCCATGGAGCGGATGACGCCGAGGTGCTGGGTCACGTCGTACGCCTGGAAGAGCGCGTCGGGCGAGCCGAGGCGCCCGACGTAGAGGTTGCAGCCCAGGGCCACTCCGAGCGCCAGGCTCGCGACCGCGGCGACGGGCCAGATCCGCGGCAGCTCGACCTCGGCGGCCCCGCGGCGCCGCACGAGCGCGAGCGCTACGGCAGGGGCGCCGGCGGCGAGGGCGAGCACCGCCACGGGCGTCGCGGGCAGGCCGGCCAGCGTGAGCGCCTGGGCGAAGCCCGCGACGAGCGCGAGGCCCACGAGCGCCCCGCAGCACAGCGACCACATGCGGGGAAGCCCGAGCGCCCTGAGCGCGAGGTAGCCGGGAACGAGGAGCATGGCGACCTGCAGGAGCGCCACGAGGATGAACTGGAGCCACATGAGACCGCCTCCGGGCTTGCGCAAAAAACGGGACAAAGGGGCCGCCCGCCGCTGACGAGCGGTCCGAACGGGTCGCGCCCCAGGCAAGAGAGTATGATAGTGCAACCGTGCCGCGGCACGCCGCGGCGCTCCGCAGACGACGAGGGGGGCTCCGGATGAGGGAACACAATCGCATGCGCATGACGTCTGCCGTGGGGCTCGCGACGCTGGGGGTCTCCGCCGCGCTTCTCGCCTCGCCCGCCGCGGCGCTCGCGGCGACGGCCGCGCCCGCGCAGGCCGCCGAGGCCGTGTCCCTCCACGCGGCGACCCGCGCCGACGCGGGCTGGGTCCGCTCCGGGGACTCGTGGAGCTACCTCGGCGCCGACGGCGAGCCGATCCGCGGCTGGCTCGTGACCGACGTCCTGCCCGGCGAGAGCGACCCCACGGGGCTCCAGCGCTACTGGCTCAAGGACGACGGCACGCTCGCGTCAGGCGAGCTCGTGCAGAGCGGCGAGTCGAGCTGGGCCTACGCGCGCCCCGAGGGCTACGTGGTCCGCGGCGCGTGGGCAGACCCCGCGACCGGCAACGTCTACCTCGCAAACAACGACGGGCTTCTCGCCTCCCCGGGCTGGGTCGTCTCTGACGCCTACGGGCACGGGCTGCAGCGCTACTACGTCGACCCCGACGCCCACGCCTGCGTGCCCGGCGTCTCGGGTCTCGGCTGGCTCCACTACACCACCGCCGACGGCTACGTCCTGCGCGGCACCGCCTCGACCGAGCACGGCACCCTCATCGCCGACAACGACGGCCTGCTCGCCACCGCCGCGGTCGACCCCGCGCTCGTGGACGCCGAGGGGTGGTACGTCGGCGACCTCGGTCAGGGGCTGCAGCGCTACGCCTTCAACGTCGTCGACGGCGCGCTCTACTTCCGCACGGGCCTCTTCGCCGCCACCATCGGCGGCGCGCCCGCGGAGTTCTACGGCGCGCCCGACGGCGGCTACGTGGTGCGCAACGCCACCGCCGCGAGCCCCGTGAGCGTGAACGGCCGCAGCTACTCCTCCGACAACGAGGGCAGGCTCACGGAGCTCTCCTCGGGCGGCGCCGAGCGGCCCGGCATCGACTCCCCGCGCGAGCGCGACCCCTACATCGCCACGGTGACCTGGGGCGACGACGCCGCCTACATCGAGCGCCTCGCCGAGGTCGCCGCCGAGGTGGGCAGCGACACCGACTACTTCATCAGCTTCGACAACGAGCTCTGCCGCGTGATCGTCTTCGAGCGCGCCGGGGCCGGCTGGGTCGCCACCCACCTCTGGAACTGCCACGGCGCCCGCAAGACCTACAGCGCCGCCAACCAGCACCTCTACGGGTGGGGTGGCGTCTACAAGATCTCCGAGCACCAGATCTGCGCCTGGGACGACTCCTACTTTGGGATCGGCTACAACGACTGGGCGTCGTGCTTCATCGAGTACTACGAGACGTCCAACGTGACGGGCCACTCCCGCTACGTCGAGGGCAAGGGCTGGGAGAACTGCGCCTCGATCCACGCCTCGGCCTACGACTACACCGGCAACACCAACTCCGGCTGCTGCGGCCTCGCCTACGACAACGCCAAGTGGGTCCACGACGTCGTGCCGCTGGGGACCACGGTCATCGAGTTCGACTACAGCGACGGGACCTACTTCTAGCTCCCGCCCGGATATCACGGAGGTAATGATTTCCATGAGTGCACAGGGAAGAAACTCTGCGGTCGTGGCCGGTCTCGCCGCGTCGCTCGGAATCGTCGCCGCCCTCTGCGTCGCGCCCGCGGCGGCGCTTGCCGACGAGGCGGCGGTCGGCGTCGCGCCCCAGGAGGAGCTCATGGCCCTTCCGGCCGCCAGCCCCGCGGCGGGCGGCGGCGAGGCCGTCGCCGACGGAGCCCCCGCGGGGGAGAAGGACGGCGAGGCCGAGGCGGTCGCGCCCGATGCGGGGGCGACCCAGGGCGACGTCGCCGCGCTCGTCCCGGGCGAGGCGACCGACACCGGAGCCGCCGACCCGTCCGCGGACGCCCCCGTCACGGGGGAGGGCGCCGGTGACGTCGCAGGCGACGGCACCGCCATCGCCGGGGACGACGCCGAGGGCGCCGAGGGCTCGACCGAGACCCCCGACGAGGGGACGGTCGACGCGGGCGCCGGGCTCGCCGACGAGGGCGCCGACGGGGACGCGGCGGAGGGTGCCGGGATCGCCTCCGACACCGAGGGGGATGCCGCCGAGGAGGCCTCCGACACCGAGGGGGATGCCGCCGAGGAGGCCTCCGACACCGAGCTCATGACCGCCCCGGAGCACGCCAACTCCTGGGTCAGGGCCGACGACGGCACCTACCAGTGGTACGACGCCTCCGGCGCGCGCGTCGAGAGCGGCTGGGTCGTCACGGACCGGAGGATCGACGGCTCCGCCGGCGACCTCCAGCGCTACTGGATTGACGGGGACAGCGGATCGCTCGCCTTCTCCAAGCTCATCAACGTGATCGAGAACGGGCTCAGCTACTGGTCCTACGCAACGGACCAGGGCTACGTGGTCCGCGGCAAGTACGCGACCACCGACGCCGAGGGGAGGCGCCTCGTCTACCTGGCGGACAACGACGGCCGCCTCGCCGGCCCGGGCTGGGTGGTCTCCGACGCCTACGGCGACGGCATGCAGCGCTACTGGGTCGACGACGAGGCGCACGCCGCCGTGGTCGGCCGCTCGAGCGACGGGTGGGAGCACTACACCACCGAGGCCGGCTACGTCCTGCGCGGCAAGCTCGCCGTGCGCGAGGGCGACCGGGACCTCGTCTACCTCGCCAACAACGATGGTCTTCTCGCTTCCGGCGGCTGGGTGGTCTCCGACGCCTACGGCGACGGCATGCAGCGCTACTGGGTCGACGAGGAGGCCCGCGCGGCCGTGGTGGGCTACTCGCCCGAGGGCTGGGAGCACTACACCACCTCCGCGGGCTACGTCCTGCGCGGCGCCCTGACCGAGGCCGACGGCACCCGTCGCTGGGCCAACAACGACGGCCTGCTTGTCAGCGGCTGGGTCGTGACCGGCGACTTCACGGGCGGCGCGCTGCAGCGCTACTGGCAGCAGGGCGGCCAGGTCGTCCGCGACCAGATTATCGACGCGGGCGGCGGCTGGTTTGCCTACGCGAGCTCCACCGGCGAGGTCGCGCGCGGTGCCGTCGCCGCCGACGGCCGCGTCTACCTGGCGGACAACGACGGCCGCCTCGTCACCGGCGAGGGCTGGCTCGTCACCGACGCCTACGGCGACGGCGTGCAGCGCTACTTCCTCGTGGCGTCCGGCGAGGGGTACTCCTACGCCCAGACCGGCTTCTTCGAGTCCACGATCTACCCGGGCGACTCGCGCGCCTACTGGTTCTACGGCGACCTCGACCGCGGCTACGTGGCGCGCGGCAAGACCCCCACGCCCAACGGCCTCGTGCTCTCCAACAACGACGGCATCCTCGCCGAGTCGCTCATGGACGTGCCCGACGGCATGTGGGTGACCGACGAGTTCGACGACCAGCCGCGGCGTTACTTCTTCGAGCGCATCGACGGGCACCTCTACGCCAGGACCGGCGTCTTCACCATCGACGGCAACCACTACTTCGGCCTGCCCGAGGAGGGGTACCTCGCCGTGGGCAGGACGCCCTACGGCCGCGGCATGATCGTCGCCACGGACGAGGGCGTGCTGCTGTGGCAGGACCACGAGGGCTGGCTCGTCACCGACGCCTTTGACGGAGAGCCGCAGCGCTACTACTTCTGGGACCTCGGGGGCGGCGTCATGGGCGCGCGCACCGGTCTCTTCGAGGTCGACGGCAGCCAGTACTACGGCCGTGACGACACCGGCTACGTCGTGCGCGGCTCCGCGGGATACGTGGCGCCCGACGGCAGGGTCTACTACGCCGACAACGACGGCAAGCTCGCCTACCCGTTCCTCACGCAGGCGGGCTGGAACGCCTGGGAGCGCATCAAGGGGCTCTTCAGCTGGACCAAGTACCTCATCGCCGTCGACCCCGAGGCGCACCGCACGGTGGTCTTCCAGGGCAGCTTCATCGACGAGAAGGGCTGCTTCGGCAACTGGTCGCCCATCTACGACTGGAGCTGCGGCACTGGTCGCAAGATCTACAACGGAGGCCAGGGCACGCTGCGCGGAACCTTCACCATCGGCGGTGACAACGCCGACTACAACTGGGCCGAGGGCGGCTACATCCCGGGCGGCTACCGCACCACCTACTGGGTCAAGAACGACGTCCGCTACTTCACCGGCTTCGTCTGCAACCTCGGCTTCCACTCCACGGTGGGCATCGAGGGCGGCTACAGCGACCTGAGCCAGCTCGGTCGCGACATCTCCCACGGGTGCGTCCGCCTGCTCGAGGCCAACGCGCGCTGGATCTACGACAACGCGCTGCCGGGCACCAAGGTCGTCGTCTTCTAGCGGGGGCGGCGCGGCGACGCGGGCGTGACCCGCGCCGCCGAGCCGCCTTGGCATTCGTCGCGCGCTCCGGCCCCCGCGCCGCCGCGCGCCTCGCCCCCGCGCAGTCGTACACCCCCTCGGCCCCCACGCAGCCGCACAATTTCGAATGTGGCCCCTAACGAGCGGCATAGTTAGCCATCCGCTCCTTCGCCGCCTCGGCGATCGCCGCCGCGACCCCCCCCTCGTTCTCGCGGCGCCCCCGCCNAATGCCGCTGCACCTCGACTCCATCGTGATGGGCTAGGGGAGAGCTGACCCCACGATCCGAGTCGAGCCAGGCGAAGCGATGCGGCGGGCGCCACGCGGCGTCCGCCGCATTACATATATATAAAGATGTGGCCCCTAACGAGCGGCATAGTTAGCCATCCGCTCCTTCGCCGCCTCGGCGATCGCCGCCGCGACCCACTCCTCGTTCTCGCGGCGCTCCCGCCCCGCGTTCCTGAACCTCCTGCCCGGGCCCTGCGCCGAGAACGTCGAGGAGAGCAGGTCGGCCCTCGGCACGTGACCGCGCGCGGCCTCCCCCAGCAGCTCCGAGGCGATCCCGGGCCCTCCCGGGGCGCGGTGCGAGTACCTCCAGCAGAACTCGTCTACGAAGCCCTGCGTCCGCGTCCTCGAGAGCCCGTGGTAGGTCCCCTGGGCGTAAGCGCGCAGGTTGGAGATCACCTTGTGCGCCAGGCGCAGCCACGTCCCCGGCGCCCCGCCCGAGGGCGACCTGCCGGCCTCGGCTGCGCGGCCACGACGCGACCGCGCAGCCTATGGGCAGGAAGCCGTCGAAGCGCACGCGGGCGAGCACGCTGACGCGGGCGCGGAGGAACTCCCGGTAGGAGCCCGCCGTCACGTCGGAGGCGACCCTGGCCGAGCAGCGGCCCGGGCCGCGCGGGCCGGGGGCCTCGACGGCGACGAGCAGGGGCACCTTCTCGCAGCCGCGGCCCACCCTCCCGGCGACCGTCGCCCCGAGGTACATCTCGTCGACCTCGACGGTGCCGTCAAGCCGCTTGAACGGACTCCGATCTGGCCATGGCGCCGCGGAGGCGCAGCAGCACGTAGCCGGCGGTGCGCTCGGAGACCCCGAGGTGCCTCGCGAGCTCGATCGCGGAGACCCCGCGCTTGGAGTGCGTCATCAGGTAGGCGGCGAGGAACCACTTGACCAGCGGCAGCTTGGTGCCCCTCATCGCGGTGCCCGCCGTGACGGAGAACTGCCTGGAGCAGCGCGTGCACTGCCACTTGCGCGCCCGGCCCCTGACCCGGGCGCACCTGGCGTGCCCGCAGGAGGGGCAGCGGAACCCCTCCGGGAACATCCTGCGCAGCAGCTCCTCCTCGCAGGCCTCCTCGGTGCCGAAGCGCGCCATCCAGTCGACCAGCGTCCCGTCCCCGCCGTTCGCCGCCGCCACGTCCCTGCCCGTCATGCTCGCCATCGCGACCTCCCCACGCCGTCGTGCCCTGCGCCGCGAGCGTACTCCGGCGACCGGACAGAAACCCTGGGACTATGCTTCTCGTTAGGGGCCACAANCGCCGCCACGTCCCTGCCCGTCATGCTCGCCATCGCGACCTCCCCACGCCGTCGTGCCCTGCGCCGCGAGCGTACTCCGGCGACCGGACAGAAACCCTGGGACTATGCTTCTCGTTAGGGGCCACAATTTCGAAATTGTGCGGCGGCGCGGGGGCCGAGCGCGACAAAGTGCCTGGTGGCGGTTCTTCTCGCGGTCAAGAAATCCGCCCACTGCGCGTTGCCGCCGCACAATACCGAGATTGTGCGGTGTCGCGAGGCGGCACGGCGGCGCGGCGCGGCGATGCGCCCCCGCGGGCCGGCCCCGCACCCTGCACCGCGTCCGCCGTCTGGGGGGCGCATCCCCTTTGCGCTAAGATGATGGTTCGGGAGACAGTGAGCTGCCGCGCGGCGTCGCGGCATCGTCCGAGGAGTGTCACATGAAGCTTGAGAGCCTGATCGCGTCGACGCTCGGCATCCCGGCCGAGCGCGTGAGCGACGACCTGACGATCGACGACTGCGACGAGTGGACGTCCATGAAGCAGGTCGCCCTCATCTCGGCGCTCGAGGGGGCCTACGCCACCGAGTTCGACATCATGGAGTCCATCGAGATGGACTCGGTCGGTGCCATCCGCGAGGTCCTCGAGTCCAAGGGGATCGATCCCAATGCCTAGCGCCCCCGCGCCGACCGACGCCCCCGCCGGCTCGGTCGTCGAGGCGGTCGCGCGCTGGGCTGCGGAGCGGCCCGACGCCACGGCGCTCGTCGCGGGCGGCGAGGAGGTCTCCTACGCGAGGCTCTGGGCGTGCGCGAGGTCCTTCTCGGCGCTTCTCGGCTCGCGTGGCGTGTCCGCCGGCGACCGTGTCGCCCTGCACGCGACGCACACCCTCTCCTACGTCGCCGCCTACCTGGGGACGACGCTCGCCGGGGCGGTCGCCGTCCCCTACGAGGAGGGCATGCCCGAGGAGGGCGTCGCCGAGCTCGTGCGGCGCGTCGGCGCGGCCTGCGTCGTGGGCCCGCTCGCGCCGGACGTCGCCGCGCTCGCGCTCGCGCCGGACGTCGCCTCGTCCGGCTCGGAGGACGTCGCTCCCGACGGCCCCGCAGCGCCCCTGTTCCCCGCTCCGGGGGACCTCGCCGAGCTGCTGCTCACCACGGGCACCACCGGCCGCTCCAAGGTCGTCGAGCTCACGCACGGCGCCGTGATGGCGGTCATCCGCAACATCTCCGAGGCGACGGGCATCCAGGGCGACAACGTGTCGCTCGTCCCCATGCCGCTCAACCACGTCTTCGCCCTCCGGCGCCTCCAGACGGGCCTCGTCGCGGGCGCAACGGTGGTGCTCGTGAACGGCGTGGCGTCGCTCAAGCGCGTCTTCGGCGCCATCCGCGACCGCCACGTGACCTCGCTCGCCCTGGTGCCCTCCGCGCTCGCGTACATCGAGCGCACCACGAGGGACTTCCTCGGGTCCTTCGACGGGCAGATCCGCTTCGTGGAGTCGAGCTCCGCGCCGCTGCCCGCCGCGACGCGCGCCTGGCTGCGCTCCGTGCTGCCCTCCGCGCGCCTCTACAACTCCTACGGCTGCACCGAGTCCACGGCCTGCTGCATGCTCGAGTACAGCCACCGCGACGACGACGGCGCCTGCGTGGGCGCGCCCTGCGCCACGGCGCGCATCAAGATCCTCGACCCGGCGACGGGCGCCGAGCTCGCTGCCGACGGCGAGGCCGGCCGCGTCGCCATCGGCGGCGGGGCGGTCATGCGCGGCTACTGGGGCGACGCCGAGGCCACGGCGGCGACGCTGCGCGACGGCTACGTCTACACCAACGACCTCGGCTTCATGCGCGACGGCGAGCTCTACGTGCGCGGCCGCATCGACGACGTCGCGATCATCGGCGGGCACAACGTCTCGCCGGTGGAGGTCGAGGACGTCATCGCGCGCTGCCCGCTCGTGGAGGAGTGCGCCTGCGTCAAGGACGCGGACCCCATCACCGGCGACGCGCTCGCGCTCTTCGTGGTCTGGTCGGGCGAGAAGGACGGTCGGGCCGACGACGCGCGGGAGGGGCTGACGCGCTTCATGCGCGAGCACCTCGAGCCGTTCAAGATCCCGGCGACCGTGCGCTCGCTCGACGCGATCCCGCGCACCTACAACGGCAAGGTCGACCGCAAGCCGCTCGTCGCGGCGCTCGCCGGCGACGGGGCGGGGGAGCGCGCCGGCGCGGCCCCCGCGCAGGCCCTTGGGGGAGGCGCGCGATGAGGCTCGCGATCTACGGGACGGGCGGCACCGGTCGCGAGGTGCACGAGATCGTCTCCGCCATGGACCCGGCCCACGAGCGCTGGGAGGGCATCGTCTTCGTCGACGACGTCACGGACGCCCGCGAGCTCTACGGATCGCCGGTCATGAGCTTCGAGGAGCTCGCCGGGCGACTCGGGCCCGACGACGTCGAGTTCGTCGTGGCGGTCGGCGAGCCGACCTCGCGCGAGCTGCTCTTCGACCGCGCGACCGCGCGCGGCTACGACTTCGCGACCATCGTCCACCCGAGCGCCTTCGTCTCGCCGAGCGCGCGGCTCGGGAGGGGCGTCGTCATCAAGATGCAGAGCATCGTCTCCGCGGAGGCGGTGCTCGAGGACAACGTCTTCGTGCAGGCGGACGCCATCATCGGGCACGACGCCCGCATCGGGAGCCACACGCAGGTCTCGGCGTTCTCGCACGTTGCGGGCCATGCGGAGCTCGGGCGGCGCTGCTACCTCGGCGTCCGCGCGTCGGTCCGCGAGGAGTGCCGCATGGGGGACGACGTCGTGCTCGCCATGGGCGCCGTCGTCATGGAGAAGCGCGTGCCCTCGCGGGTGCTCGCGATGGGAAACCCCGCCAGGTACGTCCGCAGGAAGGCCGGGAGCAGGGTCTTCTCGTAGGGGAGGCGCGCCGCCCGACGCGGCGCCGACGCAGGGTCGTGTGACGCCGCGCGCCCCCGGCAGGGGCGCCGCGAGCAAGGAGGAGCCATATGGAGAGGGTCGTCATCGTCGGTGCCGGCAACGTCGGGTCGTGCGTGGCGCAGACCGTAGCGCTGCGGGGGCTCGCCGACGAGGCGGTGCTCGTGGACAAGCGCCCCGCACGCGCCCGCGCCGAGGCCGCGGACCTTATGTGCGCGCTGCCGCGCCTCGGCTCGCGCTGCGTCGTGAGGGCCGGGGCCTACGAGGACTGCGCCGACGCCGGAACGGTCGTGGTCTGCGCCGCGGCGCCGGCGCGCCTCGGGCAGACGCGAAACGACATGTTCCTCAAGAACGCCGCCATCGTCCGCGACGTCGCCGCGGCGGCGGAGGGCGCCGGCTTCGCGGGGCTCTACCTCGTGGTGAGCAACCCCGTCGACCTTCTCGCCCGCCTGCTCACGGCAGAGCTCGGGATCGCGCCCGAGCGCGTAGCGGGGACGGGGACCCTGCTCGACACCCTGCGGCTCGAGGACTGCCTGCGCGCCCGCCCGGGGGCGCAGGGCGGCGCCGAGGCGCGCGCGCTCGCGCTCGGGGAGCACGGCGAGGGCCTCGTGGTCGCGTGGGAGCGCACCACGGTCGGCGGCGAGCCGGTCCCCGAGGCCGACCGCGAGCCGTCTCGCCGCGCCGCGATCGAGGCGGCCTACGACATCATGAAGGGCAAGGGGAGCACGAGCCACGGCATCGCGCTCGCGGCGAGCGAGGCCCTCGCCGCGCGACGGGCGCGCGACGGGAGGGTGCTGCCGCTGTCCGTGGCCGCCGACGGCGCGTACGGCATCGAGGGCATGACGCTCTCGCTGCCCGTCTCCTTCGACGACGGGGGCTGGCCGCGCGTGGCGCCGGTCGAGCTCGCCCCCGAGACCGCGGGCGCCCTGCGCGCCGTCGCGGAGCGGATGCGCGCCGTCGAGGCGGAGCTCTCCGACCGGGGCTAGCGGGCGCCCGGTCGCCGTCCCTCCGCGACGCCCCTTGCCTCGGCGCCTCGCCTCGGGCCCTCGCGCCGTGAGGAGGCCCGCCGCGGGACCTGTGCCACTTCCGCCGAGGTCTGGGTGCCGACCCGTCCGATGTCCCCCTGAGCGGGCCGGCCGCCCGGGAGCCGAGCTGCTCCTTTGCTTCGGGCGAGGCCGCCGAAGGGCCGTCGAGGGGCGGGCGCCCGCCCAGAACCGGCAAAAAGCGGTACAGCTCGGCCGCCGCGCCGCCCCGAGGGAGCGCGAGCCCCGCGCCCGCTCCGAGCCTTCCCGCGCGGGGCCGCAAAAACGACGGGAGGGGCCCGCGCTCCGCGGGCCCCTCCCGTCCCGTGCGCGGCGTCGCGCGACCGGTTACGCCACGGGCTCGATGACCCAGCCCTGCGCGGCGGTTCCGTTGTCGCCGAAGCCGATCACGGCCTGCCCGTTCGCGGCAGAGCCCCCCAGCACGTCGAGCATGAGGCCCGAGGCGACGTTCTGCAGCTCGTAGGTGCCGTCCTCGCGCGCGCGGATCGCCCACTGCTGCGCTGCGGGGGTCTCGCCCTCGGCGCCGCGCTGCTCGATGCCCATGCCCGGCAGGACGCTGCCGTGCGCGACCTGCAGCGCGAGCCCGGAGTGCACGTTGGTGACGCGGTAGAAGCCGCTCTCCAGGCGCTCGATCTCGAACTGCTGGTTGGGCGTCGCCGCGTAGTCCCACAGCTGGATCGCGGCCGCCTTCTGGGTGCTCCAGTCGCGCACGTCGAGCGCCTTGCCCGCGTCGAGCGACGTGGAGATGACGTAGGTGCCGTCCTCGACGTCGGCCTGGCCCTCGGCCGAGACGCCCGCGTCGACGGCGTAGAAGCGGAAGCGCTGCGCGAGCGAGCCGTTGTCTGCGTAGACCTGCAGGTTCGCGCCGCTCTGTGTCGAGCCGCCCGCCACGTCGAGCACGATGCCCTCGTCGAGCGCCGACGCGATGCGGAACGTGCCGTCGCCGGCGTCCGAGATGCGCCACTTCTGCGAGAGCGTGCCGCTCGGCGCGTACTGCCACACGTTGGCGCCGCTCACCGCCGCGGCGTACTGGATGTCGAGCGCGCCGCCCGTGCCCACGTTCGTGATGGTGGCGAGCCCGGCGTCGTCGTAGACGATCTCCCAGCGCTGGGCGTCGGTGCCGTTGTCGGCGTAGGACCACACGTTGGTTCCGTCCTCGCGCGAGCCCCCCGCGACGTCGACGACCCGGTCGCCCGCCACGGCCGACTGGATGACGTAGGTGCCCTGCGGCACGGCGAAGCCGTCGGCGACGCCCTCCTGCTCGCCGACCTTGACGTAGGCGTCGCCCCGCTGGTCGTAGTAGGTGATGAGCGCGGCCGAGGCGTCCCAGACCGCGACGTCGTAGCCCTCGCGCGCGCGGATGGCGTCGGAGAACTCGACGAGGTAGCAGTTGTGGCCGTCCTGGCAGAGCGCGCGCACGGCCTCGGGGCTCTCGGCGGTCACGCGGCTCGACCAGTAGTCCATGTTGGCGTAGAGCGGGTCGGCGAGCCCCTGCTCGCGCGTCATCTCGAACATGCCCTTCGCCATGCCCTCGGGCACGCTCGCGTACGTGCTCGAGCCGTAGCCCGAGAGGTAGATCTCGGGGTTGAAGAAGAGGATGAGCTCGGCAGCGACGGACGAGTCGATGTCGGTCACGCCGAGGCGGTCGAGCTGGGCCTGCTTGTCGGGGTTGAGCTCGGTGGGGGTGCCGGGGTGACCCTTGTAGTAGTAGAGGTAGTCGTTGCCGTAGTAGCTCATCGCGAAGCGCGCGTAGTCGGCGAAGCCCACCTCGCCGGTGACGCGCGTGCCCAGGAAGAGCATGACGTCCCTGCCCTGCTCCTCGGCGGCGCTGAAGTAGCTGTCGTTGAAGTTGTAGAGCGCCTTGAACTCCTCGGTGGCGCGCTCGCTCGGCTGGATGTTGTCGGTGAGCAGGCTCGCGATGTTGACCTGCACGACCTTCTCGCTCGCCTGGACGGCCTGCCCGAAGGCGTTGCCGTCGGCCTCGGTCGCGAGCAGGTCCTTGCGGGCGACCCACCACTGGGCGGCGCCCTCCGCGTCGACGGCCGCCCACAGGCAGCGGTTGGCGTGGCTCCAGTCGAGGTAGTCCTCGCGGACGGCGCCGTGCTCGTAGGCGTAGGCCTTCGCGGCGTTCCAGTCGGCGACGAGCGCGGCGTGGGTCGCCTCGTTGTCGGCCCCGGCGTAGACGTCGGCGAGGTGGGCGTAGGACCACGAGCCGTCCGACATGATCGTGAGGGTGTAGCTGCCCTCGGGGATGCGGTTGGCGTAGATGATGCGCTGGACGAGCCCCACGTAGAAGTCGACGCAGTAGAGGTTCACGTGCGAGGTGGGGTCGAGCTCCATGAGGTCGCGCACGTAGGCGGCCATGGCATCGGTGCGCTCACGGAAGAGGTAGGATGCCTGGTCGAAGTCGGGGTCCTGGTAGGCGATGTCGTCGCGCGTGAGGTAGGGGAGGCCGTAGGCGCCGTACATGCCGTCGCCGGCGGCGGGCAGGGCGTCCCAGTTGTAGGCGTCGGGGCGCTCCATGAGCAGGATGACCGGCCCGTCGGCGCGCATCGAGCCCTCTCCCCACAGGTTGAGCGAGAAGAACGTGGTGGGCAGCGTCGCCGACACGGGCGCGATGTTGTAGGTGTCCGCCGTGACGCCGACGGTCTCGGCGGGGTTCGCGCGGACCTCCTCGCCGTCCTTGAGGAACGACACCGTGACCGAGAACTTTCCGAAGTCCCCGAGGTCGACGGTCGCGGGGCCGCCCGCGAGCTCCGACAGCGCGACGTCGCACGTGACGTCGCGCGTGACCTGGCCGGCGTAGGACATCGTGGCGTGCACGCGCGCGGTGTCGGCGGCCCCCTCGGCGACCAGCTCGGCGGCGCCGGGGACCTCGAGGGTGGCGGTGGTGGTGTTGCGCACGCCGGTGACGGTGGCGGACCAGGTCTCGTCGGTGACGGCGGCGGGCGCCGCGTCGGCCGCGGCGGGCTCGGGCTCGTCGGCGAGCGCGGGCGCGGGCGCCAGCGCGGGTGCCGCGGCGAGCGCGAGCGCGCACGCGAGCGCGGCCACGACGGCGTGCCGCGGGCGTCGCGCGAGCGTGTCTTCGCGGGTCATGGTACTCCCTTCGATCTGACTGAAAACGTGCCGTGAACCAGTGTAGCGTGGCCCCCGCCGCCCGCGCCGGCCCCATCGGCAGGCGGGTTGCTGACAAAGGTGCCGGGGGAAAGTGTCAGGTCCGCGGCGCGGCGCACGGTGCGTGCGGGTTGCGGACGCTCTGGGGCAGGATTCCGTCCATAACCCGCACGTGTTCGAAGTACGTGCGGGCTGCGGACGGTTTCCGGGCGCGGACCGTCCATAACCCGCACGTACCCGGAGGCCCCCGACGCCCCTTCCTTGGGGCGCGGGGGCCTTTGCTACACTGGTGGGGAAGACGTCGAGGGAGGCATGGATGGGCAGGCACAGCAAGGTCCCGGCACCGGGCGAGAAGAACCTCGGGCCGGCAGGCCCCGACGCCGCGCCGCGCGCCCGTCGCCTCGCGCCCACGCTCGCGGCGCTGCGCGAGGCCCGCTGGGCCCTCGTCGTCTTTCTCGTCGTCGCCGTCGTGCAGGGCGCGTACTACATCAACAACATCGGCGCGCTCACGATGCCCGATCCCCTCATGCACAGCCTCGGCTCCTACGCGCTGGCCACAGGCCAGGCGCTCAACCCGTGCGTCGAGGTCACCGACACCGAGGGCAATCCGCGTCGCGTCCAGACGCTCGCGGGGGACTCGCGCTACCTTCTCACCAAGGAGACGCGAAACGACATGATCTCCGCGATCATCGCCGGCCCGTTCCCGACCGACCCCGCCCGCGACGCGCAGATCGCCGCGTGCGCGGAGGAGGGCTTCGGGATGGTGCTCCCGCCGACCGAGGAGGTCGAGCGGGACACGGGCATCACCGTCTTCCACGGCCGCTCCAATCAGTACTTCCCGCTCGCGTGGCTGCCGCAGGCGCTCGGGATCCGCGTGGGCATCTCCCTGGGGTGGCAGCCCTACGACGTGTGGCAGGCGGGCCGCGTCTCGAGCCTCGTGTGCTACCTCGCGCTCTACGGGGCCGCCATCGCGATCGCGCCGCGGATGCGCTGGGTGCTCGTGGCGCTCGGCCTGATACCGACCACGCTCTTCGCGGCGAGCAGCCTCATGTGCGACGCGTTCCTGGTCTCGCTCTGCACGCTCTCGGTGGCGCTGACGCTGCGCCTCGTGTCGCGCGGGCGTCGGGTCCGCACGGGGGAGGCGCTCGCGCTGGGGTGCGTCGCGGCGCTCGCCCTGCTCGGCAAGGTGGTCTACGCGCCCGCGTGCCTGGGCTTCCTCGTGCTGCCCCGCCGGCAGCTCGACGTGCGCGGAAAGGTCGTCGCGGCGGCCCCCGTCGCGCTCGCGCTCGTGGCGTACCTCGCGTGGAGCGCCACGATCGGGGACATGGCCGCCATCGTGAACCTGCGCGACAACATCGCCTACGCGGTTGCGCACCTCGGGACGGTCGCCGCGCGAATCGGCTACATGGTGCTCAACCTGCCGGCGATCCTGCTGAACGGCGACGGCGTCTACCTGGGCTTCGCGCTCGTGGTCGCGGCGCTGCTCGCCTGGGAGGCGCTCAGGGCGCGCCGCGGCGAGAAGGACGGTGCGCTCGCGGGCGCCGACCCGTCTGACGCGGCCCTCGCCCCCGCCGCCCCCACCTGGCGCGACTGGCTCTCTGGCCACCGCTACGTGGTCGGCGCGGTCGTCGCGGGCGCGGCGTCGGTGGCGGGCATCCTGCTCTTCCTGCTGCTTACCTGGAACGACCTCGCCGCCGGCCCCGACATCGCCTACGTCGAGGGGTTCCAGGGCCGCTACCTGCTGCCGCTGTGGCCGCTGCTGCTGTACGCGTCCACGGTGCTGCCCGCCCCCGCCACGCGACGCTAGCGCGTCCCGGCGCACGCATCGCCTCAGCTCGCCGCGACCTCCGGCCGCGGCCGCAATTCCCGTGCCGTCACCGAGACGGAGCATCTGACAAAAATCGCCCCTGCGGAGGCCTCGGTTTCGTCAGATGCTCCGTTTCGGCGCCGGTGCCAGCGCGTCCCCAGCGGTGCCGGCGCCAGTGCGCCCCCAGCGCCCCCTAGCGCGTCTCGCCCGCGCCGCCTCCCCGCTCGTGCCCTCCCGCGAGCGACACCCACACCGTGACCGGCGCGCACAGGTACAGGAACCAGTAGTAGCGGGGGAGGACCGTCGGTCCCAGCAGCAGGGTCGCGCTGAGCAGCGCCAGCAGCCCGGCCGCAGCCACGCCGCGCGCGTTTCTCCGCGCCGCGGCGTACGCCAGGCATGCGAGCGTCAGCCACATGAGCGACGCCGGCGAGCCGAGCGCCGCCAGCCACGGCCTCCCGCCGTAGTCCGCGTCGCGCGAAATGCTCCACAGCAGGTCGTAGAGCGCCGGGAGCTTGCTGTCGGTGTGGGCGGGGTCCTCGGCAAGGCACGCGAAGACCGACGTCTGGGTCTCGCCGTAGGAGGGGTAGCCGGGGAAGTTGTACGACGTGCTCTCGACGGTGGGGTCCCAAGCCGGCTGCGTGAGGATGAGCGCGGAGTCGAGCGCGAGCCCCGGGTGCGCGGCGACGCAGTCGAGCCAGTACAGGACGAACTCGCCCGTCGCGCCCGCCTCGAGCAGCGGGGTGGCGACGTTGCGGTAGTTGTCGGTGTTCTGTCGGCAGAGCTCCCAGCCGTCGGCCATCGCCTGGAGGTCGAGCTCGGAGAGGCCCTCCGGCAGCGGCTCCGCCTCGCCGAGGCTCGCCATGTAGGCAACGTTCGCGGCCGGGACGGAGATCATCTCGCCCACGGAGCTCGGCCTCACGACCCCCAGTTCCGCGGCGACCGGGCCCGTCCACGCGAGGTAGCACGCGAGCCCGACCGTCGTTCCGGCTGCGAGCGCGACCGCGCGCCCGTGCCGCGCCACGGCGACGACCGCCAGCGCCACGAGCGCGACCGCGAGCACGTAGGGGGCGTTGTTGCGGTACGCTCCCATCAGGAACACGAGGACCGCGCACCGAGCTGCCGCGAGGACACCGTCGCGCTTGCGACCGGCCGCCGCGGCACCGTCGCCCCCCTTGCCGCCCGCGCCGCCGCGCAGCCCGGCGAGCTCCATCACGAGCAGCAGCGTCCACACGGCGAAGAGCGTGTCCTTGGTCGAGCACAGCCCGAACATCACGATGAACGGGTTCAGCGAGAAGTACGCGATGCCGCAGACCAGAAACGGCAGGGGCGCCCCCGCGCGCTCGAGCCTGACGAGCGCCCACGCGGCGGACCCCGCGACGACGGCCCCCTGCACGAGCGTGTAGACGGCGACCGCGGCGTTCCAGCTGCCGAGGAGCGCGTGGGCTCCCTGCAGGACCGTGGTCACGAGCAGCGTGTGCAGCACGCTCTGCTGCGCGTTGAGGCGCCCGGTCTCGAGCCGGGAGTTGAACGCCCACGTGTCGTAGCAGAAGAACCCCGGCCACGCCGCCAGCCAGACCACGAGCCAGCAGAGCGCCATGACGACGACCCCCGCCACGAGGACGCGCCGCCGGAGCAGGCGGTCCCGGTCGCCGACGGGGCGGGCCATGATCGGCGAGACCCTGCGGTCAAGAAGCCGGAAGAGCAGCGTCAGCAAGACGGAGGCGACGGCCGCCACGCCGAGCATCGCGCACCACGTGAGCGGGGAGCGCCAGTCGACGGCGTCGTACGCGTGGAGCTGCGCCCCGCACACCGCAAAGAAGCCCACCAGCAGGGCGAGAAGAACGGCGGGGACGGGGGAGGGGTCGCGACGCGCCTGCCCTCCCCGGGTGGGAGCGTCGCCCAGCGCCCCTCGGGCGCCCCGCGTGTCCTGAGCAAAGTGTCGTGCCATGTGACCTCGTGACTCGCGCGTTGTCCTAGGACCCATTATTGCCCGACGCCCGCCCGGGGGCAAACGGGGGTCGCCGCCGTCGGCCCCGGGCCACGGCGCAGTCGTCTACGTCGGTCCCATGCCCCGGCGCTGCCGTCGCCGGTCCCGCTCTGTGCGCCGCCCGCCCGTCTCGCGCCTCCGCGTTTTTTGCGCAAAGTTGCTCACGCCCCCTCCACCGCTTGTTGAAAACATCAGGGGAGTGAAGCTAAATAATCGGCGAACTACCTGCGGTATTGACATTTTCAAAGAGCTGAAATATGGTACCCCCCACATACTATGGCCTATCACAAACGATAGGCTGACAAAAAGTTTTCTGAACGTCAGCCGAGCGCGTCGTGGCGGCGCTCGGCCCGAGGGCAGAGCGACACGGGGGTGCGTCATGGGGATTCCTGACACCGAGCTCAGCGCCGTCGTCCCGACGGGTGACGCCGTGCCCGCCCTCGCGGCTCGGAGGGGCGCGAGCGGGGGGTGTCTCTATGGTTTTGTCAACCCCTCGAGGAGATTTCGGCATGCCGCGGCGCGCCCGGCGGGCGGGCGCTTTTCCAGGTGGTCCTGAGGGGTCCTAGGCCGCCTGGTAGGGGACCCGGTCGCGCATGATGGCGTAGATCACCTTCAGGCGCTTGCGGGCGACCGCCTTGAGCGCCTTGTTGTGCCGCATGCCGCGCCCCCGGCACTCCTCGTAGTACCTGCCGAACTCGTTCTTCGTCCCGACGAGGGAGTTGCACGAGAATACCAGCAGGTTCTTGAGGGGCTTGCTCCCGCCCCGCTTCGGCCTCGTCGACCTGGCGCTCGTGCCCGACTGGCTGTCGGCGGGCGCGATGCCGCAGTAGCTGGCGAGCTCGTCGTGGCTGCGGAACATCGTCACGTCGACCGAGGCCACGAGCGCGGCGGCTGTCCTGGGGCCGACTCCGGGCACCGTGAGCAGGGCCTCGTAGGTCGCGTCCCCCTCGAGCAGCTCCCCGATGGCCGCGTCGAGGGCGGCGACCTCGGCGTCGCGGGCGAGGACCTGGCCCGCGAGCATGGAGGCGAGCGCCCCCTCGGCGCGGACCTCCGGGCGCGACGCCGCGGAGGCGGAGAGCGCCTCCCAGAACGCGTCCTCCCTGCCGCCGCGCGCGCCGGCGAGCTCGCGGTAGCGCTCCACGCCCGCCGCCGCGCAGCCGTGGGCCGACCCGAGGGCGGCGAGCACCTCGAGCTGCCAGCGCCTGGACGGGTCGAGCGCCGCCTCGAGGGCCGGGTCGGCCTCGAGGAGCACGGCCCGGAGCCTGTTGAGCGACTCGGTGCGCCCCTTCACGCAGAACGCGCGCTGCGACGAGAGCATCCTGAGCGACGCGCGCCTCTCGTCCTCCTCGGGGACCTCGCGCAGCGCCCA
Organism: Thermophilibacter mediterraneus; assembly: GCF_900119385.1. Lineage (GTDB taxonomy): Bacteria > Actinomycetota > Coriobacteriia > Coriobacteriales > Atopobiaceae > Thermophilibacter > Thermophilibacter mediterraneus. Next base: position 319,120 of record NZ_FPKO01000008.1, on the reverse strand, counting down.
GGGCATCCCGAGCGCCGTCCGCGCGATCACCTCCGCGTCCAGCTCGTCGGTCTTGGCCGTCGCCGGGAACATCTCGCGGGCCTGCTTCTCCGCCCTCCCGGGCAGGTAGGCGACGCGCATACCCGCGGCGCGCGCCCTGGCGAGCACGAGCGCGCCGATGTTGCGCCGCTGGTCGACGACGACGAGGGCGCCGGCGCCCGCCTCGGCGAGCACGCGGTCGATCGCCGCGGGCCGGTTGTCGACCCGCTCGCTGAGGACGGCCTCGCCGCCGGCGCCGACGCCGAAGGCCCAGTGGAACGACTTGCCGACGTCGAAGCCGACCACGGCGGCGGGGGCCCTCTTCCTGCGTCTTCCCATGGTGTATCCTCCAATCAGGTCGGCCGGCCCGACTCCGCCGCGGGGTCGACAGCCACATTACCCGGCCGTGGCGCCGCGCGCCCGGCACTTCTCTATCAGTCGTCTCCCGCGGCCCCTCCGCCCCGGTGGCAGCACCCCCCGGGCCCTCGCAGGGCAGGGGAAAAGGGCCATCCGGGGCGGTGGGCCGGCGGCCCCGAGGGGCCTGGCACCATGGTATTTCCCAGATCGGAGAGTGAAAAAAGGAGCCGCCCTCGGGACGGCTCAAACTGTAATGGGGGTTGCTCATAGAGCGACCCTTCGCCCGGGGCGCCGTGACGGTATGACGTGCCAGGAGGCCACCCGCGAGCCCGGCCGGGCGGATGAGCGCCGCGGCCCCAAGAAGCGGGAGTTCACCAAGACCCAGGAGCAGCTGCTGCGCGCGATCGGCGCGGAGACCGCCGTGTCGGGCGGGCTCACGTGCACCAAGCGAGAGCTCGCCGAGAGCCTCGGCAGGAGCGTCCAGACCATAGACCGCCTGGTCGCCGACCTGCGCAGCCGAGGCTACATCGAGGTGGAGATGCGCTTCGACGAGCGCGGCGGGCAGCTCGCGAGCGTGTACCGCGCCTCGTCGTGCCGGCGCTCCCCCGACTGAGGGACCGGGCTTCGACGGAGGAATCCATTCCACGTGCAGAGAATGACAGCTTATCGGGGAAAGGAGACTGTCTATGAGAGGGAAGGCGATAAGAACCAGGAAGGTGAGGTGGCTCGCCGCGCTGCTCGGCGCGTTCGTGCTCGCGCTGAGCATCATGCCGGTGACGGCGTGGGCGGCTCCACAGGCGAATTCGCTCGACGCAGTATATGTCTCTGCGGACGGCGATGACGTTAACGGTAGTGGCACGCAGGACAGTCCGCTTGCCACGCTCGCCAAAGCCGTTGAGGTGGCCATTCCGGGAACGGAGGATAATCCGACCGAGATTTACGTGATGAGCGACCTTGAGATGACGGCTCCAGCGCGCTATTGGAACAAGCACATCTCCATCTCCTCGCAGGGGGAGGGCGCTCCTTTTACAGTCGCGCGTGGTAACTCCATGGCGGATGCTGGGGACCCTGCTCGTTTGGGATACAACTCCGCCATGATCGAGGTGAACGGCTCGACTGATCAGGGCGTCGTGTCGACCCTTCTGCTCACAGATATCATCTTTGATGATGGCGGAATCAGTCAGGGTAAGTACTTCATCCAGGCGTCGACCCGCGGCAGCGGAACGACGGATTTTGGTGACCTGAGCGGCGATGAAGCAATTTCGAACAGCGATATCGTTCAGGATTCGATGATTGCCGTATATAACGGTGTTGGCCGGATCACGCTTGGTAACGGTGCTGTACTCAAGAACTACGGTGGCATGTCTGCGGTGCGCCTTTCCAGCGGCGAGCTCGTTATGCAGTCAGGAAGCGTCATTACCGACAACACGGTAATCAACAGGACGCAGGGAGAGGTCATTCCAGGAAAGGACATCTCCGATCTCTATGGCCCCGCCGGAGCAATCTGGATGCAGGGCGGAACGCTCGTCATGGAAAAGGGCTCTGAGATCACCGGTATAGTTGGTCGCTCGATTTTCAACGAGGGTGGGACTGCAACGATTAATGGAACAATCAGCAGTATGGTTGCGGACCCAAAGTCCTCTGGTAATGGTAATAGCGACTTCTGGCATGGCAACAACGGAGCTGCCATCTACCTTCGCTCCGAGGCCTCTGCCACCTTGGGTCCGACGGGCGTTATTGACGGAGAGGATGAGAATCCAGGATGGTCTACCATCTGTGTTTCGGGCTACATTGACGAAAATGGTGCAGTCAGGCACTGCACGTTTGCTGCTGATAAAGGCTCCACAATCAGGAATATCATCGGCGGTTCTTCGGTGATCGACGTGGGCGGAACCGCGTATCTCAATGGTGAGATTACCGGCCTAAAGCGCGATGGAGATGTGGCTGGCCACGCCATCGTTGCCCAAAGCTCGTCGAAACACTACATCCGCATCGGGGAGACCGCTAACATCCACGATAACGTCTGCGCCTATGGCGTTATCTATACCCAGGGCTCTAACGGCGTCATTGACATCTACGGCAAGATCAACGACAACGTCTCAACCGACCGAGGCGGGGCTCTTGTTCTAGCGAACAATGGTACTCATGTTGAAGCCAACATGTATGAAGGCGCTGAGATGTGCAACAACGTGAGCTACCAGACCGGCGGTGCGGTCATGGTCTCCTGCGGCAAGTTCACCATGTATGGGGGAAAGATATCTGGAAACATCTCCGGCGCCGGAACCACGAATGAGGCCGATCAGGTCGGTGGCGGCGTCTACGTCCGTCGCGGCGGTCAGTTCATTATGAATGGCGGAGAGATAACGGATAACTCCGCTTCCGGTCTCGGAGGTAGTCTGGCGATTAATCTTGAAGACTACCGTGGATCGACTCCTTTCGTTGAGCTGAATGGCGGCGAGGTTTCGGGCGGCAACATGGATGTCAACATAACGAGCTCCGAAGAGGGGTATGTGACGTCCAGTGGTGTGGAAAACGACATCACCATCACCCCTTTGCTTGATGATTACGGCAACGAGCTCACATTTGGTAAAACTAATCGGTATTTGAAGATTGACAGTGGCTTTACGCTTGGAAACAAAGACGTTCTCTTCTCAAAGCATAACCTTACACTCGACGGCATTCCGTACGACGTGAAGTTTGGCAATGCTTCGACTGCTGCAGAGACTAAAATCACTCAGGGTCTCGAGAAGTACGAGCTCACTGAGGTGGTCGGCTCCTTCTGGTTCGAGTCCGATCTCACCATGCAGAGCTTTACTGTTTCTGGGCTTACCTATGACGAAGACAAGCCGCTCTTCGCCGCCATGATAAAGACGGACGCCGGCGGATTGCCTGTCGAGGGGGCAGAGGTACTGCTTCAGGCGGTGACGCCAACGGCTGACGGGGTTCGTGTGCTGGTCGACGAGTACAGCGAGACGGGCTACGTCGTTTCCTTCGTGCAACAAAATGATGAAAGCGGTGACATAGTCACGGTTACTCCCGCAGACATGACCGTATACATGGGCGGAGACGAGGGCTACGAAGGTGTCGGCGAAGAAGGGTCCGAGTCCAGCTCCCTGCCACGCCCCGTGTTTCTCGTATATGCGCCCGCAGATGTTGACCTGTCAAAGCTGACCTTTACTAATAAAGACAGCAATCATTCATGGACGCTCAAAGAGGTGGAGGTAGCCAGCGACACCGAAGGCACAGCGTACTATCGCTTCGAACCGGTGGCCCCAACGACGGATCCGGTTCGTGTCGAGTACAACGACGGAACGAAGGCGGTGTCGGAGGACAATTTCAGCATCTCCGAGGTCGAGGACCTGTACAAGGAGTTCTCGATCGGTATCTATGCCGGGGAAACCTCGGGTATGGTCGAGGCAACTGAACCCATTGACACGAGCACGGACACGCCTACCTATAGAAACTACAACGTAATTTCCGGTACCGGGCTCCTCACCGTGCGCGCGGTGAGTAATTCAGCGGACGAGTCCATCATCACTTCCGTACGAGACGCTGCTCCCGGGGCGGATGAAACCGCACCTGCGGTCGCGGTTGTTGAAGGCGGCACCACATACACGCTGAACGACACGGGCATAAAGCTCCCGTCTGATGCCACCCCGTCTCTCCTCTTCGATGAGATCATCACCTCTGACGGAGTTCCTCGAGACCAGGCTCTCAAGGATGCTGTTGACGGGGAGCTTGGTGAGGTTGACGACAACCATATCCGCAACTACGACCTCCGTTACCTCGACCTTGTTGACGCCAAAAACGGCAACGCCTGGATCACGTCCTCCAAAGGGGTGGACATCTACTGGGCATATCCCGATGGAACCGACGGGGGCACGGAGTTCACGCTCCTGCATTTCAAGGGCCTGCATCGTGATGGTGACAACTCGGGCTTTGATGTGAACGATGTCGAAAACGTAGATTCCGAAGAGATGACGATCGTTGAGAAGACGGAGTACGGCATCAAGTTCCATGTGGGCGCGGGTGGCTTCAGCCCCTTTGCGCTCGTATGGAACACCGAGGCCCGAATCATTGAAGCCTCGGCGGGCAACGGCGGAAGCATCTCTCCGTCCGGGAGGGTCAAGGTGCCGCTTGGCGCCGACCAGACCTTCGCCATCACCGCCAACCAGGGCTACGAGGTCGCCGACGTCACGGTCGACGGTACGAGCGTGGGCGCCGTCACCACCTACACGTTCAGCGACGTGAAAGAGGCTCACACCATCAAGGCCACCTTCAGGACGACCGGCGGCTCCGTTATCCCGTCCGAGCGCTACACCATCACCGCGACGGCCGGCGAGGGCGGCTCCATCAGCCCGTCCGGCACGCACAGCTACGCCGCGGGCTCCGACGTGTCCTTCTCGATAACTCCTGACGAGGGCTACACGGTCGGCAGCGTCACCGTCGACGGCGTCGACGTCGGCCAGCGTTCCTCCTACACCTTCGCCGACCTCGATGACGACCACACGATCTCGGTCACCTTCATGCCCGGCAGCGCGCCGGCCGACCCCGACGACACCGGCGTCTCCGACTGGCTCCAGACCGACGAGCACGTGGCCTACCTCCACGGCTACGGCGACGGCTCCGGGAAGTTCGGCCCGGAGAACCCGATGACCCGCGCCGAGGTCGCGCAGATGTTCTACAACCTGCTGCTCGACAAGGGCATGGGCGACAGGCCCGTGGCCTTCGAGGACGTCCCCGAGGGCGCCTACTACGCCGAGGCGGTGAGGGTGCTCGCCTCCCGCGGCATCCTCAACGGGACCGGCCCGGCGACCTACGAGCCCGACCGCGCCATCACCCGCGCCGAGTTCGTCGCCATCGCCATGCGCTTCTCGAACGGCGAGTTCGAGGGCGAGAACGCCTTCGTCGACGTGCCCGAGGACGCGTGGTACCGCGACTACGTGGTCGGCGCCACCTCCTTCGGCTGGATCTACGGCTACCAGGACGGCTCCGGCCGCTTCGGCCCGGACGACACGATCACCCGCGGCCAGGCCACCATGGTGACCAACCGCATGCTCGGCCGCGTGGCCGACGGCGCCTGGATCGTGGGGCACCTCGACGACGTCAGGACGTTTGCCGACCTGCCGCAGGGCCACTACGCCTTCTTCGACGTGGTGGAGGCCACCAACGCGCACGGCTACGAGCGCGACGGCCGCTACGAGGACTGGACCGGGCTGGCGGAGTAGCCTCCGCTCACGCGCGCGCCAGACAGGGGAGGGGTCCCGCGAGGGGCCCCTCCCTTCATGCGCGGGCGACCTGAGGTCCTTCTCGCCGCGTGCCGCTCTTCGAGGGTGCCGGGGTCTGGGAGGCCTTGGAGCAGATTGCCGAGAAGGGCTATGACGCCGGCGACCTCCCCGCCGACGTGAAGGGTCGCGTGCGCTGGGGAGTCGCCTTCTGCGGCAGGCGCGCTGCCGTGGCATGCGAGCGCGTGGGATAGGCCCCCCTCGCTGCGCTTTTTTGCGCAACCCCGTGATCAATTAATGTCCCCCCGGATTTCGCCCGGGGGGGCAAGAGGGATAGACTACGCCTTGTCAGCTGGCTGAGAGCCGGCTGGAAGCCGGGTGGCGGCCAACCGCGCGCGCCGAGGAGCGGCGCGCCCTCAGCGGGACCCGGCCGTGACCGAGAGGGGGCGTGCGATGAGCCGACAGAACGCTGACGCGAGGCGTTTTGCGAGCGCTTCCCCCATGGCGATTTCCCCCGAAAAACGTGAGTGGGGGGGGGTCTTCCCCCGGAGCGCGCGAGCTCTGACCCGCTGACGGGCGGCGACCCGCCCCCGCGCAGGCGCGGGCGGAAGAAGCGCGAGTTCACAGAGACGCAGGAGCAGCTGATCCGCTACATCGCCGGCGAGACGGCGGTGTCCGGCTGCGCGTGCTGCACGAAGAGGCAGCTCGCCGAGATGCTCGGGAGGAGCGTCAAGACGGTCGACCGCTGCATCTCGGACCTCAGGGAGCGCGGCGTCATCGAGGTCGAGATGCGCTTCGACGAGCGCGGCGGCCAGATGGCGAGCGCGTACAGGATGGGTGCCGGTCGCGGCTCCAGATGACGTCACGGGGCGCCCGCCCCGCGGCGCCCCTCGACATGGCATGCGTTATCGAGAGGGAAAGGAGACGCAGATGACGCGAAGAGAGACGAGAAGGACGAGGAGGGTTGGATGGCTCGCCGCGCTGCTCGGCGCGTTCGTGCTCGCGCTGAGCGTCATGCCGGTGACGGCGTGGGCGGATGAGATTGAGGTTGGAGAGGGAGGCTCCCTCCACGACGTTGTGATGGAGGACGCAAAAACCGGCGACACGATCAAGCTGACGAGCGACATCACGCTCACCGAGTACGTGTTCGTTGACGCGAAGGACATCACCATCGACGGCGGTGGTTACACCATCACGCGCGGTGAAGACTTTACGCCGTGGACTGATGGTCGCGGCGGGTACAACCCCGCGATGATCGAGGTCGCTAATGGTGCTGAGCTCAAGCTGGTGAACATCACACTCGATGACGACATGATTTCTGCTGCAGAGCGCTTTGTGGAGCAAGGAACCGAGGAGGGCGAGAAGGACAACGAGAGCAAGGTCCAGGACGCGATAATCGCTGCCTATGCGGCGGCGAAAGGCGGGAACGGCAGCACCATCGTCCTCGGGAACAACGTTACCCTGAAGAACTTCGGCGGCATGTCCGCCGTGCGCGTCGGCGGCCAGGGAAAGGATGCTCAGGTCACCAGTAAGCTCATCATGGAGTCGGGCAGCAAGATTATCGACGACCCGGATACTCGCCGCGCTGGCGGTGTCGCCGCGGTCTGGAGCCAGGGCGGCATGGTCGAGGTGAAGGCCGGGGCCAAGATCTCGGGCATCGACGGGCGAGCCATCTACCTAGAAGACGGCGGCTATGCCTCCGTTGCCGGCGAAATCAGTGACATCACTGCCAATAACGTGATGATGCCTTATCCAGACAGGGAGGGCGTGGAGCTCGGCGGAGGCAAAACGGGCGCTTTCTCGGGAATCGCCGTTGCCGCCATGGGCAACTCCACGATTGTTCTGACGGGGAGTCAGCAAGATGACGGGTCGTATACTGGCGGCAGCATAAAGTCAATTTGCACCGATACCCCGGGGAATGCGGCAGACAGCGCTATCTGGCTGACGGGTGGCTCAACGTTCTCCATGACGCGCGGCTCGATGATGTCCGATATCGAAAGGATCGGTCTCGTTGACAACAACGAGGGACATATCTCAGTCAACGGTGTAGTGACGAACTGTCATACGGATAATGTCCCCTTCCGCCTGCGTGGATCAGTGAACTGGTTCTCGCTCGGGCAATTCGGTGTCATCAAGGATTGCTCAACGACAGACGCCAGTTTGATTTACATGAACGGTGGCAAGCCGACGATCGAGCTCGCGGGGACCATTGACGACTTCAACACGACGGCGCTATTTGTCTCGCCCAACGGGTCGCGGGAGGATGGCAGCGTCAGGCTGACCAAGACTGGGGTGATTACCAATGTCGGTGGACACGCAATCTTGGCGGGCGACCCTTCCAAGGTAACAGTCGAGGGGACCATCACCGACTGTGCGGGTTACGCGGTCCTGTACGCGGCGAAGAATGAGGGCTCGCTTCTGACCATTGACGACTCGGCGACGATTTCCGGCAACCATGGCGGTGGCGCCCAAGTGTCGATTACGCGCGGGGAGGATGGCCAGGGCAAACTTGTCACGTTTGCCACGGATGCAGCAAGGCATGCCGAGATTGCCCCGGGCGCCATCGAGGGCAACACCACGATAGACCTTCCGCCGTTTGACGTGACGCTTGATGAGGACTACGCCTCTGTCAAACTTGGGAGTGCCAGCGACAAAGCTGTGGAGAAGATAAGGGAATACGTTGTCGGTGAGGACTCCAGATGGGAGGTCGTTGGTTCTGACGCCGTCTGGCTGGAGCCCTCCGGTGACTCTGTCCACTTCGTCGCGAGTGGGCTCAGCCCCGCTCCGAAGAACACGGGGCTCTACGTGGCGTTTGTGGAGCTCGCTGAAGATGGCTCCGTCGCTACTGGGGTGGATCCAGTCCTCCAGCCGGTCGAGAACTCCGACCAGATTGACGTCACTCTGACGGGCCTGAAGGCCGACACGGCCTACGCCGTCATGTTCGTCAACAACGCCGAGTACACGCTCGCCCCCGACGACGTCACCGTCTACACCGGCGGCGGCCAGGGCGACGAGAAATACGACGACGGCGGGTTCCCGGCGCTCACCATCGCCGACAGCGTCGACCCGATCGAGTCCCTCGTGATCGACGGCGGAGAACCGCTTGCCGGGGATAAAGCGATGCAGGAGCTCCTTGGTCGCCTGACGGTTACCTACTACGACGGCAACACGCCGATCGAGAACGACAGCGTCGCCGGCGAGCACCGCGCCGTGCTCTCCTGGAAGTACGGTCAGAAGCCCGGCGACATCACCATCAACGGCAACGAGGTCTCGGACGAGCTCGACGAGGGCAAGCTCGTCGTCCGCTACGTCGAGGACGTCGACGAGGCCCAGGACGGCGCGAGTACGCACGGGCTCCTGACCAGTGAGCCGGTCAAGGCCGTCGAACACGCCGAGGCGATCGCCAAGAAGGGCGGCGCGTCCGGCGCCGGTGAGCCCGAGTTCTACACCAACGGCGACGAGGGCCGCGCGGCCGACCCCGACGGCGTCCAGCTCCTCGACGACGGCCTGCTCGCCGACGAGGACGGCACCGACCGGCAGGCCCTGCTCGAGAAGAGGGCCGAGGAGACCGTGCTCCAAGACCCCGGCGAGGGCCAGGCGTGGCGCTACGAGTTCCGCTACCTCGACCTCGTCGACGCCCACAACGGCAACGCGTGGGTGAGCGCGAGCTACGGCACGACGGTCTACCTGCCCTACCCCGACGGTGTTACCAAGGACAACGCCGAGGACCTCGGCGTCAAGGTCGTGCACTTCCCGGGCCTCCACCGCGAGTACGGCTTCTCGGGCCGTGACGAGGTCGAGGGGGCCATCGCGGAGTGCGCCCCCGAGGCCGTGGACGACCTCCAGTTCACTGACGCGGGCATCAGGTTCGACGTCGACCGCTCGGGCTTCTCGCCCTTCGCCGTCGCGTGGAGGACCGCTGCCCGCACCATCACCGCGACCGCGGACGGAGGCAGCACCGTGACCCCGAGCGGCACCTTCACCGTCCCCGTCGACGAGGGGATGACCTTCGCCGTCGCGGCGAGGGCCGGCTACGCCATCGAGGACGTCACGCTCGACGGGGCCTCGGTGCTCGACCAGGTCAGTAACGGCAGGGTCACGGTCCCCGCCAGCGACGCTGACCAGGCGCTCCGCGTCACGTCCCGCTCCACCTCCGGTGGCGGCTCCGTCACCCCGTCCGAGCGCTACACCATCACCGCCTCCGCCGGCGAGGGCGGCTCCATCAGCCCGTCCGGCACGCACAGCTACGCCGCGGGCTCCGACGTGACGTTCACGATCGCGCCTGACGAGGGCTGGACCGTCGGCGACGTCACCGTCGACGGCGTCAGCTACCGCCAGGTCGGCTCCTACACCTTCGAGGACCTCGATGACGACCACACCATCTCCGTCACGTTCATGAGGGGCTCCGACCCGGCGAGCCCCGACGAGACCGGCGTCTCCGACTGGCTGAACGCCTTGGACCACGTGGCCTACCTCCACGGCTACGGCGACGGCTCGTTCACCTTCGGCCCGGAGAACCCGATGACCCGCGCCGAGGTGGCGCAGATGTTCTACAACCTGCTGCTCGACAAGGGCATGGGCGACAGGGCCGTGAGCTTCGAGGACGTCCCGGATGGCGCCTACTACGCCGAGCCGGTGAGGGTGCTCGCCTCCCGCGGGATCCTCAACGGCACGAGCCCCGAGACCTTCGAGCCCGACCGCGCCATCACCCGCGCCGAGTTCGTCGCCATCGCCATGCGCTTCTCCGACGGAGAGTTCGAGGGCGAGAACCCCTACGTCGACGTGCCCGAGGACGCCTGGTACCGCGACTACGTCGTGGGCGCCACGAGCTTCGGCTGGATCTACGGCTACCAGGACGGCAGCCACCGCTTCGGCCCGGACGACACGATCACGCGCGGCCAGGCCACCATGGTGACCAACCGCATGCTGTGGCGCTCCTGCGACACCGCGTGGGCCATGGGGCACATGGACCAGATCAAGACGTTCGTCGACCTGCCCCAGGGCCACTACGCCTTCTTCGACGTGGTGGAGGCCACCAACGCGCACGACTACGAGCGCGTCGGGGGCACCCGCTTCGAGGGCTGGACCGGCCTGAGGGAGTAGTCTCCGCCCCCAGGGGAGGTTCCGCCGGGAGGGGCCCCGCGAGGGGCCCCTCCCTTCGTGTACCGGTCGGCGCGGCTCGAGGTCCTTCTCGCCTCCCCGCGCCGAAACGGAGCGACTTGCAAAAATCGCCCCCGAGAGGGCCCCGTTTTTGCAAATCGCTCCGTTTCGGTGCCGGCGTCGCCCCGGCCGCCGGCGTCGCCCCGGCCGCCTGCGTCGCCCTGGCTCTCGGTCGTCGGCCTCGCCCCTGCGCTCCCCGCGAGCGACTCACGTGGCGCAGTGGCATACTTGCTCTTCAGAGTCGATTCAGCGAGAGGGGCGGCGTTGCCGGAGATCATGCGTGATGGTGGGGTCGGCGACGACGTGCGTCGCGCTCGCGAGACCGGCAGCGCGACACGGGAGCCCGGCGCCGGGCCCGCGCCATCCCGCGGCGCCCGAATCGCGCGCGCGGCGTGCGTCGCGCTCGCCTCGTACCTGTCGGCGCTCTGGGCGGTGATGTTCGCCCGGCTCACCGCACAGGTTCGCGGGGGCGGGGGAGACGTGCTCGCCGCGCTCGACCCGGCGGACCCCCTCGTCGCAGCCGTCGTTACGGTTCCGCTGTGCGCGCTGCTCCTCGCGTTCTTCTCGCGCCGCGCCGCCCCGCTTCGCAGGCTGCTCTTTCGGCTGCGCGTGCCCATCGGGCTGCTCGCCGTCGTCGCGCTCACCGCGCTCGAGATCAGCGGGTCGTCCATAGCCCAGTGGTCCACGCTCATCGGGGGCGATGCCGACCAGGGCACGCTCCTGGGCTTCTCCCGCTCGATTCGCGGCGACGAGTTCATGGTGCTCACGCCGTTCGCGTTCTCGCAGGAGCACACCGATTACGCCGCCGTCTCGGAGCTTATCCGCGGGACCGCCACGGACGTGACGATGGTCTACGCGCAGCCCTGCTGGGCCCTTCCCACCCTCTTCAGGCCGTTCCTGTGGGGCTACCTCGTCCTGGGAAGCGCGCGCGGGCTCGCGTTCTTCTGGAGCGCGCGCCTGGTCGCGCTGCTTCTGGTGTCCTTTGAGCTGGGGCGCCTCGTCACCCGCGACAGGCGCTGCGTCTCGGCCGCCTATGCCGTCATGCTCGCGTTCTGCCCGCTCGTCCAGTGGTGGTTCGCCATCAACGGCATCGCCGAGCTCCTCATCTTCGGGCAGGCCCTCGTGCTGGCCCTGCACCGGTGCCTGCGGGAGGGGCGCCCGCTCGTCCGGGCGGGGCTCGCCCTCCTCATGGCGTGGCTCGCGCTCGGCTACCTCTTCGTCGTCTACCCGGCGTGGCAGGTGCCGCTCTTCTGGATGTTTCTCGCCCTCGGCGCGGGGGACGCGGTGGGGTACCTGCGCGAGCTCGGCCCCTCCGAGCGCCGACAGGTAGCCCTGCGCCGCCTCGCCCTGCCGCTGTGCGGCATGCTTCTCGTCGTTGCCGTCTTGGGCGCGGCGTGCCTGCTCCCGGTGACGGACGTCATCGCGCTCGAGACGGGGACGGTCTACCCCGGGCAGCGCAGCGACCTGGGCGGAGGGGGCCTCGAGTACTTTCTCTACGAGGCGGCCTCGCCCTTCAACGCGCTCCGGGCCTCGGAGGCGCCCCTCAACGCCAGCGAGTCGGCGGGCGTGTTCGCGCTCTTCCCCCTGGGGCTCGTCTTCGCCGCGCTGTGCCAGGTCCGCAGGGCGAGAAGGGCCGTCTCGCTCGATGCGCCCACCGTCCTCCTCGGCGCGGTCGAGGTCCTTCTTGCCGCGTACTGCCTCGTGGGGCTTCCCGAGCCCCTGGCCGCGGCGACGCTGCTCTCCCACAGTCTCAACGTGCGCGTCGCGCAGGTGCTGGGCCTGGCGGACCTCCTGCTCATGGTGAGGTCGGTGGCCCTGTGGGACGTCGCCCCGGCGACCGGCGGCGCGCACCTCGCCGTGCGCGGCTGCGGGAGGCCTTGGCCGCGGGCCCTGCCGTGGGCCGCCGCGCTCGCCGCCGACGCGCTCGCGGGCGTCGCGCTCGCGCTGGTCGCGCACGGGTCGGCGGGCCTCGCCCCGCTCTTCTCCGCGCTCCTCGGGCTCTTTGCGGCGACGCTTTTGGCTTCGGCGCAGCTCGCCGCCGCGGGCGCCGACGCGGGGGCGGCTCTCGTCGCGGCTTCGCTCGTGGTGCTGGTCTCGGGCGCGAGCGTGAACCCGGTGCAGCGGGGCGCCGACGCGCTGCTGGCCAGCCCCGCCCGCGCCGCCGTGGCGCAGCTCGCCGCCGACGACCCGGGCGCGCTCTGGGCGGGGGAGTACAGCTTCCTCGGCCAGCTCTGCATCACCGCGGGCGCACCGTGCGTCAACTCGGTCAACACCTATCCCGCGCTCGACCGCTGGCGCCTGCTCGACCCCGACGGCTCCGACGAGCGCGCCTACAACCGCTACGCGCACATCACCGTGGTGCCCGTTGAGGGCCCCTCGAGCTTCGTGCGCGACGAGTGGGACCCGCAGGACACCTTTACCGTGCGCCTGGGCCTCGATGACATGGAGCGCCTGGGCATCGACTACTACGTGTCGCTCACCCAGGATCTGCCCGAGGTGATGGGCGGGGAGGGCCTTCGCCTCGAGCTCGTGTCACGCGCGGGCGGCGTCTCGATCTGGCGGCTGGCGGGGGAGCGGGGCGTCCGGTAGGGCGCGCCGCGACGGTGCCTGCGCCGAGGTTCTTCTCGCCTTCGCGCCCCTGCGCCGAGGTTCTTCTCACTCTTGCCCCCGCGCCGAGACGGAGCGTCTTGCGAAAATCGGCGCCGAGAAGGACCTGTTTTCGCAAATCGCTCCGTTTCGGTCTATGATAGCGCGCCCCCGCCTCCCACGCACGCCCCGTCACGGCGCGCTATCATAGACTCGTTTGCAGCCAGCAAAGCAACCAGCTCGCGGGGAGGACGCGCATGGCCACCATCACTTCCGGCAACTTCACCTTCACCGACACCTCGATCGAGGGCGTCAAGATCGTCGACGTCAAGAGCTACGGTGACCGTCGCGGCTACTTCATGGAGACCTACAAGCGCCCCGACTTCGTGGCCGGCGGCATCGACGCCGACTTCGTCCAGGACAACCAGTCCTCCAGCACGCGCGGCGTCCTGCGCGGCCTGCACTTCCAGATCAACCACCCGCAGGCCAAGCTCGTGCGCGTGGTCCGCGGCACCGTCTTCGACGTCGCCGTCGACCTGCGCCCGGGCAGCCCCACCTGGGGCAGGTGGGAGGGCGTCACCCTCTCCGCCGAGAACCGCCGCCAGTTCTTCGTCCCGCGCGGCTTCGCGCACGGCTTCCTCGTCCTCTCCGACGAGGCCGAGTTCTGCTACAAGTGCGACGACACCTACCACCCCGGCGACGAGGGCGGCCTCATGTGGAATGACCCCCAGATCGCCGTCGCGTGGCCGGCGCTCGAGGGCGACGACGCCTTCGACCCCTCCAAGCTGGTCCTCTCCGACAAGGACCAGGCGCACCCCGGCCTCGACTCCCTGCGCGCGCGGTAGCGCCCGCGAGCCCGGACGGGGAGCCTGCCCGACATGGGGGACCGCAGCCTCAGCGACTACTTCGACGCCGAGCCGCTCGCCGCGGACGAGCTGCGCCGCGGCCGCGCGCTGCGCATGCCGTGCTGCCTGCGCAGCGCGGAGGGCGACTTCGCCGACGGCCCGGTCTCGCACCTCTGGGTCGCCCTCTCGTGCGAGCGCGGCGACGCGCGACCCCCGGCGGTGCGCTGCCTAGCGCTCGTCGGCGGGCGGCTCGTCCGCGGGGTGCGCGCGCCCCGCGCCGCCCTTCTCGCCCGGCACTTCGTCGAGCTCGAGCCGGGCCGGCTCTGGACGGTGGACGAGTACTCCGTCTGCGTGCCCGACGAGTGCGGCCGCTTCGTCGTGGCCGCGGGGGCCCGGCGCATCGCTGCCGGTCAGGCGACCCGTCGCGAGCTCCGCAGGGCCTACGGGGAGCGCATCTCCAACGCGTCGGTCGACCCGCGCTACCCCGCGTGGCTCGACCTCGACCGCGCCGCCTGCCGCAGGCTCCCCGTGCCCGAGCCCGGCCCGCTCATGAGCATCGTCACGCCCGCCTTCCGCACGCCCGAGCGCCTCCTGCGCGAGATGCTCGCCAGCGTGCTCGCGCAGACCTACCCGCGCTGGGAGCTCGTGCTCGTGAACGCGAGCCCCGACGACGAGGGGATGCGCTCGGTGCTCGACGCCTGCGACGACCCGCGCGTCCGCGTGGTGGACGTGGAGAAGAACCTCGGCATCGTGGGCAACACCAACGTCGGCATCGCGCACGCGACGGGCGACTACGTGAGCTTCCTCGACCACGACGACCTGGTCGAGCCGCACGCCCTGGCGGAGCTCGTGCGCGCGGTCGCCGACGGCGCGCGCCCCGGGCTGCTCTACTGCGACGAGGACAACGTCGACGAGGAGGGCGCGCCCTCGCTGCCGCTCATCAAGCCGGACGCCAACCCCGACCTCCTGCTCTCCAACGACTACGTCCTGCACTGGCTCACCGTGCGCCGCGACCTGCTCGAGTCGGTGGGCCGCTCCGGGCGGGACGTGGAGGGCGCCCAGGACTACGACCTGACGCTGCGCGTCTTCGAGACGGGCGAGCGCGTCGTGCGCGTGCCCCACGTGCTCTACCACTGGAGGATCTGCTCCGGCTCGTCCGCGCTCGACCCCGGGGTCAAGGACTACGCGCAGGACGCGGGCGCCGTCGCCATCAACGCGCACCTCGCGCGCACGGGGCGCTCGGGCGCCGCGCGGCGCGCCGACGCCTACTTCACGTACCGCACGACCTTTGCGGTGGGCGACCGGGCGCCGTCGATCGCGGTCGCGTGCGCGGGCGAGCTCGCGCCGTCGCTGCGCGCCGCGCTCTCGCGCTACTCCTCCGAGCGGGGCGCCGAGGTCCGCCGCGTCACCGTCGGCGAGCGGCCCGACCTCCTCGCGCTCGCGCGGCACGCGGGTGCGGACCTCGTGCTCCTGACGACGCCCGCGCACGACCTTGACGCGGCGGCGCTCGAGACCCTGGTGGGCTACGCCTCGCGCCCCGGCACGCTCTGCGCCTCCCCGCGCGTGGTGCGCGCCGACGGCCTGCTCGACTACGCGGGCATGGTCGCGCGGCCTGACGGGTCGCTCGGCCACCTGCTGCGCTACCTCCCGCACGACGACGGCGGCTACGTGGGCCGCGCGCTGCGCCCCTACGACGCCGCGGTCGTGAACGCCGAGTGCTGCCTCGTGAGCGCGCGCGAGCTCGCCGCCCTGCCGCTCGAGGGGGGCTTCTCGACGCTCGACCACGCGCTCGCCGAGGCGACGCTGCTCGGGCGCGCGTCCGGCCTCGCGAGCGTCTACCTCCCGCACGCGACCGCGCGCCTCGTCTCGCCGAGGTCGCTCGTGCCCGACGCCCCGTGCGAGGCCGAGCTCGCGGACTGCGCGCGCCTGCTCGCGCTCTTCCCGCAGATCGCGGACGGCGACCCGTCGCAGAGCCCCAACTTCGACCCGTGGTCGGGCTACTACTGCCTGCGCTGGCCGGCCGGGGCGTAGCGACGGCGCGCGCCGGGCGTGCCTGTCGCCCCCGCCGCGGCCCGGCGGCCGCCCGGCGGTCGCGTCGGGCGAGTGCGCTACACTGGGGAGGCAAGCCGCGGGCCGAGGTCCCTCTCGCCCGCCCGCCAGTGAAAGGGCCATCCGTATGCACATCAAGATCGCGGGCATCTGCCGCGGGTCCGAGAAGGTCTTCGTCCTCTGCTCCGTCCCCCGGCTCGGCGACGCCGCGCGCCTCGTCGCCTCGGCGACCGTGGCCGACGGCCGCGCCGTCCCCTGCACGCTCAGCCCGTACGAGCCCGTCGACGCCGACGCGAGCGTCACGCAGTTCGTCTGCTGCGTGCCCATCGTCCAGACGCCGCACTACAAGATCCGTGTCAGCGCGGGGTCGGACTCCGGCGAGCTAACCGTCTCCTCGTCGCGCGCCACGTGGGAGTCGCGCCTCAACTACCGCATGCGCCCCGCCCTCTGCGACAACATCCGCGACTACGACAAGGAGGCCTCCTCGCGCGCCGCGCGCATCGAGTTCCACCAGTGCGTGACCGGTGCCGGGGCAAACGTCCTGCGCGGCAGCGTCACCCTGCCCCTGCGCGACGACAACGACCTCGAGGTGACCTGCTTCACGCAGGCGCTCGAGCCGGTGCCGTTCGACTACGTGGTCATGGGCAGCTCGGTCGCGCGCGCGGGCGCCTCGGTCCCGCGCGCGGGCGGGACCTCGGAGGTCTACGAGGACAGCCGCGTCGTCCAGTGGTCGGCGCGCTTCCCCCAGCAGGTCCAGAGCTACCTCTTCGTGCTGCGCGACCGCAACCACCCCGAGTTCGACAGCTTCGAGGTGCTCTTCTCGGGCTGGTACGGCAGCCTCGTCGAGGCCACGTCCGAGGTCATGCGCAACGCCCAGGTCGACCCCGCCTACCCGCAGTGGTTCGAGGCGCACCGCGACTCCGAGGGCGCCCTGCTCGAGCAGGCGTCCTTCTCGTTCGCGGAGCGCCCCACCTTCAGCATCGTGGTGCCGCTCTTCAACACGCCGGCCGACTTCTACACCGAGATGGTCGACTCCGTGCGCCGGCAGTCCTACCCCGGCTGGCAGCTCGTCCTCGTGAACGCCAGCCCCGAGAACGCCGAGCTTTGCGCCCTCGTCGAGGCGTCGGCGCGCGCCGACGAGCGCATCACCGTGGTCACCGTCGAGAAGAACCTCGGCATCTCCGAGAACACCAACGCCGGCATCGCGCGCGCGACGGGCGACTTCGTGTGCTTCTTCGACCACGACGACGTGCTCGAGCGCTCGATCCTGTTCGAGTACGCCTCGGCCGTGAACGCCCGGCCCGACACCGACGTCATGTACTGCGACGAGGACAAGCTCCTGCCCGACGGGACGCTCGCCCAGCCGTTCTTCAAGCCGGACTTCTCGATCGACCTGCTGCGCAACAACAACTACGTGTGCCACATGCTCACGATCCGGCGCAGCCTCCTCGAGTCGCTCGAGCCCAACACGCGCGAGTACGACGGCGCTCAGGACCACAACCTCACGCTGCGCGCCGTAGAGCGCGCCCGCCACGTCCACCACGTGCCGCGCGTGCTCTACCACTGGCGCATCAGCCCCACCTCGACCGCGGGCAACGCCGGGACCAAGTCCTACGCCTCCGAGGCCGGCCTGCGCGCGGTTCGCGAGCATCTCGCGCGCGTGGGGCTCCCGGCGAGCGTGTCGCTGGCGGACCGCCCGTTCACGTACCGCGTGATCTACGACGTCCCGGCCGAGCGGCCGCTCGTCTCGATCATCATCCCCAACAAGGACCACGTCGAGCTGCTGTCGCGCTGCGTCGACTCGATCCTGGCGCGCAGCACGTATGAGAACTACGAGATCGTGATCGTGGAGAACAACAGCGTCGAGCCGGGGACCTTCGCCTACTACGACGAGCTCGAGGCCGCGCACCCGGGCGTCGTGCGGGTGGCGCGCTGGGGCGCGGAGTTCAACTTCTCCAAGCTCATGAACTTCGGCCGCGACCGGGCGCGCGGCGACTACCTGCTGCTGCTCAACAACGACACCGAGGTCATCACGCCCAACTGGATCGAGGTCATGCTCGGCATCGCCGCGCGCGAGGACGTGGGCGCGGTCGGCGTCCGGCTGTACTACCCCGACGACACGATCCAGCACGCGGGCGTCTGCGTGACCGGCGGCGTCGCGGGCCACCTCAACAAGGACCTCCCGCGCGGGAGCTGGGGCTACTTCGCGCTCGCCGACGCGCAGCAGGACCTGAGCGCGGTGACGGCGGCGTGCCTCATGTCGAGCCGGAGGGCCTTCGACGCGGTGGGCGGCTTCAACGAGGAGCTCCAGGTCGCCTTCAACGACGTGGACTACTGCCTCAAGCTGCGCGAGAAGGGCCTGCAGGTCGTCTACACGCCCGAGGTCGAGCTCTACCACTACGAGTCCGTCTCGCGCGGGGCCGAGGACTCGGTGGAGAAGAAGATCCGCTTCCACCGCGAGTTCGCGTACATGAACTACCGCTGGGCGGCCTACTACGTGAAGGGCGACCCGTTCATGAGCCCCAACATCGCGCGCACCGAGCCGAGGAACGCGTACTACCACCTGCCGTAGGGCGGGGAGAGGGGCGGCGGGGCGCGGCTGCGCGCGGCTGCGGGCCGCGCCCCGCAGCCCTTCTCGCCCGGCCCCTCGCCGGCTGCACCGTTCTTCTCGCCCGACCCCTCGCCGGCTGAGCGGCCCTTATGCCGACAATGCACGGGAATCCCTCTGCCCTGGCGGAAACCTTGGGCGATTGGGTATCAACTTTGATGTTGGCCCCTCTTCGGGGGCCCGGATGGCACCCAATCGTTCCGTAATCTTGGCAAATTGGGGCTCTGTGGGCTCCTGAGCTGCCCCCACTGGATGCTGAACATCAAAAGTTATACCCAACCACAGGGGCGAACTGACGAAATCGGCTCTCTGGGGTGCACGAAAAGAGGGGAGTACCCACTCGCCGCATTTCTGTGGCATGAACGCCGGCTGCCACGCCGGCTGCCACGCCGCCGCACGCCGCCACGCCGGCCGCGCCGCACGCCGCACGCCGGCCACGCCGGCCACGCCGCACGCCGCCGCACCTCGCGCGCCGCCGCGCCACGTCGCGGCGGCGCGCCTACCTCCCCAGCAGGGCGTCGAGGAAGCGGAAGTGCCCCGTCGAGGCCTCCGCGAGCGGCGCCACGTCGATCGGGTCGGTCCGCAGCAGCGCGTCGACGCAGCGCTCCGGGTCCGCGTCGGCCAGCTCGTCGAGCTCCACGCCGCCCTCGAACGCCAGGTCGTCGAGCACCTTGCGCGTCTTCTGGTCGTAGACGACCGGCATCACGCGGCAGCCGTGCGCGAACCCGAGCACCATCGCGTGGAAGCGGGTGGCCACCACGCACTCCGCGCCCTCGAACTCGCGGACGACCTCGTCGGGCGCGGTCCGGTAGAATGCGGTCCGCACGGCCCCGCGCCACTCGGGCTCGAGGTCCTCGAGGATGCGCGCGACCTCGTCCTCGTCGCCCTGGCCCTGGCAGAACGAGACGAGCGACACCTCGTAGCCGCGCGCGGCGAGCGCGCGGACCATGCCGAGCATGAGGCGGTGGTACGCTCCGCCGTACTGCTCGATGCCGTTCTTGCCGGTGCGCCCGACGAAGGAGATAGGGGAGACGACGACCCTACGGCGGCGCTCGGCGCGGCGCGCGGGGTAGCCGAAGATGATGTCCGGCGCGTAGGCGACGTTGGGGTAGCCGGCGAAGAGGTCGGCGGAGTAGCGGTCGCGGAAGGTGACGCCGTCGTAGCGACGGAAGAGCTCGCGGTACGCATCGAGGTAGGCGGGATCGGAGTAGGGGCCGAAGTTCCCGCCGATGAAGAACAGGTGGCGCGCGTTGTCCGCGAGGAAGGTGTCGGCGGCGAGGAAGTCCGAGAAGTCATCCGCGTGCTGGACGAAGCAGCACCCCCCGATGTGCGCGACCGCGTCCGAGGAGCGCACGAGGTCGCTGAAGTCGGACGGGTCGTGCACCGTCAGGTTGCCGACGTCGGCGAAGCGCCCCGCGTAGCCCTCCGGGGCCACCACGCTAAAGCTGACGTCGGGGTAGCGCGCGCAGAGCATGCGGACGAAGAGGTCGTCGCCGAGGTTGCCGGCGAGAAACGCATGGGCAAAGACGCGGGGCCCCGACGGCGCGTGCCCGGCTTCGACGGCGGTCGCGACGGCGCCCGGGGCGTCGGTCCCGTGGCCGTCCGCCGCGCGCCCCGCGTCGGCGCGCCGCCCGCCGCGCGCGAGCGAACCGAGGGCGCGCAGCGGGCGCGTGAGCCTCCAGCTCGTGGAGCCCTCGAGCTCGCCGATGCGCCCGCGCAGGCCCGCGAGCTCGACGTCCTTCTCTCCCACGAGCGCCTCGAGGTCGCGGACGTGCCCGCGGAGGGTCTCGATCTCGCCGTTCAGCGTGTCGATGGCTGCGTAGAGGGCGTCCTTCTCCATGGAGAAGCGCGTGCGGAGCAGCGGGTCGTTGTAGAGGTGGGCGGTGGTGAGCGCGTAGAAGCGCTGGACGGGGAAGTCGTAGCGCTCCTCGAGCAGCCGGCGCGTGCGCTCCTGGGCGAGAAGGGCCTTGAGCGCGCGAAGCCCCGCCGGCGCGACGGGCACGTCCCACTCGAGCTGCGGGCGGCAGAGCAAAAGCGCCCTCTCGCAGGCGAGCTCGTCGGGGGTGCGAGAGTCGCCCCGCACGAAGTCCTCGCCGAAGGCGTCAACGAAGACCTGGTCGGGGAGGTCGTCGAAGAGGTGCGCCCGGATGTCGAGGTATTCGTTGAACGTGCGGGTGACGTTGTCCTCGCTCTCCTCGCTCGCGTTCCTGCCCTGGTCCCGCGCGCCCACGAACCTGCGCATGGCGATGAGGCGCTCGGGCACCACGAGGAGGTTGCGACGCTTGGCGATGCGCACCCAGTAGTCGAAGTCGTGGAGCTGGCGGTACGTGAGCTCGAAGCCGCCCGTCTCCCTCATGACGGCGGAGCGCATGAGGACCGACGAGTGGAGCAGGCAGTTGCCGTGGTAGTAGAAGCGCCGCAGCCACTCGCGCTGCGTGGAGAAGGTGACGTCGGTGAGGGACATGAGGTCGCCCGCGAGGTCGTTGATGAGCTCGCCGCGCTCGTCGATCCAGTCCGCCCAGCTGAAGCAGACGTCGATGCCCGGGTGCTCGCGCAGGGCTGCCATCTGGCGCTCGAGGCGGGTGGGGTACCAGAGGTCGTCGGAGTCGATGCGCGCGAGCCACTCCCCGCGGACCTTGGAGAAGCCGAGGTTGGTGGCGCGGCAGATGTGGACGTTGCGCTCGAGCCGGTGGAGCTCCACGCGCGGGTCGCGCGCGGCGATCGCCTCGACGACGCGGCACGAGTCATCGGTGGAGCCGTCGTCGACGACGATGACCTGCAGGTCCGTGACCGTCTGGGCGAGGACGCTCTCGAGCGCCTGGCCTATGGTGTCGGCATGGTTGCAGTTGACCATCAGGACGCTGACGAGGGGCTCGCGCTGGCTGGTGCTCAGGGTTGCGCTCAAGGTGCGCTCCGTTCTTTGGCGTGTGACGTTCGCCCCCATTATAGGTGTCTGACATAGGTGTCTTCTGACATTGGTGCCGGGGGAAAGTGTCACATGACATTGGTGCCGGGGGAAAGTGTCAGGGTCAAGTGTCAACCCCGCGGCCGTCGGGGCGGGGCCGCCTGCGGCTCCGGGGCCCGCCCGGCCGAGCGCCGGCCATCGCCAAATCAACACACGCGCCCCAAGGCGGAGGGGGTGCAATTATTCCTTAACCACGCGCGTTCCCCAAGCATGCGTTTCAGCTGGCTTCCAGTAAACAAAGCGCAGGTAAAAGTACCTGAAATGAGCAAACGACGACCGACGAGCGTTGACGCGGGAGGGGGCATGTCGTAACGTCACACGGACACATTCGACCCCCCGGCCGACGCCGGGACGCGAGAAGGGAAACGGTTACATGCCGAACAATGGGAACGGAAGGGTCGCGCGCGTCGCGGCCGCTGCGGGCCTGGGCCTGACGCTGGCGCTCGGCGCCGCGCCGGTTGCGGCGCTGGCGACCGAGGGCGCGACGGTGGCGGGCGACGCCGTCACCGGGGCGGACTCCGCCCAGGAGCATGCGTTTGAGATCAATGACGAGAATGACTTCGAGACCGCGCTGGCAGAGCACCGAGAGAATGCCGTCTGGAACCTGTCCGCTGACATCAAGCTCAGCCACATGCTCGACCTCTCGGGCCTCAAGAACGTGACGATCAACGGCAACGGTCACACCATCACGGCGGGCTCCGGCTTCGCCTGGAACGCGGGCAACCAGAACGCCTGCCACCTCGTCCAGGTGCTCAGCTCCACCGGCGTGACCCTCGAGAACGTGAACCTCGTCGCGACCAACGCGAACAAGCACGTGCTCAACGTGTATACGAGCTCCGATGTCACGCTCAGCAACGTGACCCTCGACCACAGCGCCGCTCAGAACGGCGGCGCCCCGCTCGTGGTCAACGCCTCGAACGTCACCGCCGACGGCCCCCTCACGCTCGTCACCGGCACGAGCTCCTGGTACGCGGCGAACGTCGACTCCAGGTACGGCGCGGCGTCCTTCTCCGTCAGCCCCTCCGCGAGCGCCGACCTCGCCATGGTCGGCCCCGCGGCGTCGGGCGGCGTCGTCGCAGAGAACACGAGCGGCACCGCCAACAGCAACGCGGCGACGGTGGACCTCGGCGACGGCAAGCCGGTCACCGCTACCGACGCGAACCAGAAGCCCGCGAAGCTCGTCGTGGCGACGGTCGGCGACGAGTCCTTCTCCACCATCCGGGAGGCCGTTGACGTCGCCGAGTCCAAGGACGGCACCCAGACGGTCACCGTCCAGCGGAGCGTCCCCATCGAGAGCACGATCTCCGTCGACGGCGACATCACCGTCACCGCGGCGGAGGGCGTCACGCTCAGGGCGCTGAGCAACGGCAAGAGCTCGTTCGTCCTGAGCAACGGCGCCAAGCTCGAGGGGCTCAAGGTGACGGTCGACGACGTGAGCGCCAACACTGACATCGTCCAGATGAACGCCGGCACGTCGGTCGCGAACTGCGAGTTCGTCGGCTCCTTCAACGTCTCGGCCAACGATACACAGACCGTCCGCGCCATCGTGGGGGTGGCCGGCGCAACGGGCATCAGCATCACCGGCAACACGTTCACGAACCTCCGCCAGCCCGGATACATCAACGACTGTGCCGGAACGATCTCGGGCAACACGGTGACCGGCACGCGCGGGTGGGTCGTCTGCGGCAACTCGAACATGGAGATCACCGGGGAGAAGTTCTCCGGCAACGCGGTCGACATCGCGATCATTGATGACAGCGCGGAAGACCCGTCGAACGTCAACAACTACGCCAAGAAGGCCGCGCAGCTCAGCTCCGCCAACAGCGGCGCCTACGTGCAGGACCAGCTCGCTTCCGTCGAGGCCGAGGACGGCGCCATCGTCGTCGGCAGGCAGGCTGACAGCGCCACGTACACCCTCCAGGCCGCGCTCGACGGCGCCGCGGAGGGCGACACCGTCAGGCTGCTCTCCGACGTTACGGTCGATGGCGCCGTCAGCGTGCCCGCGGGCGTGACGCTCGACGGCAACGGCCGCTCCCTCACGCTGAGCGTCAACCTCGAGCGTGGCGCCTTCGTCACCGCGGGCAAGGACGCAAACAACGTCACCATCAAGAACCTCACCGTCAACACCAACGGCAACGCCAAGCACGGCGTGCAGTTCTACTGCAACGAGGGCGGCGAGCTCCAGGGCGTCACCGTCAACGGCGGCAGCTGGACTGCGGTCCAGGTCAACGGCGCCACGGGCGTGACCATCACCGGCTGCGACCTCAACCCGGCCGCGAGCGCCTACGCCAACATCGAGTACGGCATGGGCAGCGGCGTGACGACCATCCCGTCCGTCACGGTCGACGACGTCTCCTTCGCGGACGGCGTCACCCAGCTCTGGGCGGACAAGGGCACGGTGAGCGCGATTCAGAACGCGATTGGCAACGGTGCCTCCGAGCAGGATGCCATTAACAAGATCGCCCAGAGTGTCACCAACAAGGGCGAGTCCGACGTCACCGTCTCCGTCGGGACCTCCGACGGCGGGAGCCAGCAGGTCGTCGTCGAGGGCGATACGGCGCCGGTCGTCCCGCCCGCGCAGTCCGGCGAGAAGGTCAGCGTCGCCGAGACCGACGGCGGCACCGTCAAGGTGAGCCCGGAGCGCGCGAAGAAGGGCGAGACCGTGACCGTCACCGTGACCCCCGACGAGGGCCAGGAGGTCCGCTCCGTGAGCGTCGTCGACGCCGACGGCAAGGCCGTCGAGGTCAAGGCCGGCGAGAAGGACGGCGAGTTCGTGTTCGAGATGCCGGGCTCCGCGGTGACCGTTACCGTGACCTTCGGCTGCGACGGCGGCGAGCTCTGCCCGACCCACGGCTTCAATGACGTGGACCAGGGCGCCTGGTACCACGACGCCGTCGACTGGGCCGTGGAGAACGGCGTCCTCAACGGCTACGGCGAGGGTGGGACCTCGCTCGGCCCGGTGGCCGACGTCACCCGCGCCGAGATGGCGCAGATGCTCTGGAACCGGGCCGGCAGGCCGGGGGCGGAGGCCGACCTGTCCGCGTTCACGGACGTCGCGTCCGACGGCTGGTACGCCCCGGCGCTCGAGTGGTGCGTCTCCGAGGGCATCTTCTCCGGCTACGGCGACACCTTCGGCACGGAGCGCACGATCTCGCGCGAGGAGGCGGCCACGGTGCTCTGGCGCCTGTCCGGCTCCCCCGAGGCCGACGTCGACCTCTCCGGCTACGGCGACGCGTCTAAGGTCTCCGACTACGCCACCGGCGCGGTCGAGTGGGCGGTCGCCAACGGCGTGCTCACCGGCAAGGGCGGCGTCGCCCTCGACCCGCAGGCGGGCTGCACCCGCGGCGAGGTCGCCGCGATGATGATGCGCATGGCGCAGTAGCCGCCGTCGCGCGCAACAGGCGAGCCGCATCCGGGCCCGCGCCCCAGCCGACCAGGCCGGGGCGCGGGCCCTCGTTCTTCTCTGCCGCCCGTCCCGGCGGATGCGGAGCGCCGCCCTCGGCGAGGTCCGCCAGCCCCATGCGTGAAATGCGCGCACAGACCACGCGTCGAGGCCGATCCCTGGCGTGGTTCCGACGCTGGGCCCCCGCTCGTCCTTGTCAATACTGCCCCACGAACATCCGGCCAGATCCGGGCATGGACCTAACGAGCTGGTCGAACTCGCCCGTCGCCGGTCCGATCTGGCTCTGCTCCGCACGTTGGCGCGCGGGCCCCATGAGTCGGGCAAGCGTCCGCTGCGTGACGCTCATGACGTTGATGTGGGCGACGGCGTCAATCTGCCGATGCCGCTCCTCCGTCACCTCTCTCGAATTGCGTTGACCATCGCTCACATGGATATTCTCAAAGTAATGACTCGTCATGACAGGAGGACTCATGTACACCTCAACGCTTACTAGGTCGGGCAACTCGGAGTCCGTTGCGATTCCAAAGCCGCTGAGGGAGCGTCTTGGCGTGAGCGCGTCGGAGCCCGTCGAGCTTGACTCCCCGCGCGAGAACGTCGTCGTCCTCTACTTCAGGCGCGAGCGCGCCTCCGACCGACTCGAGCGTCTCGAGCGTGCCAACCGGAGCAATGCGGCTCTCTCCGCGGGCAAGGAGTGGCCGAGGGGGGAGACCGCCGAGAGCTTGATTGACGGGACGAGAGGCGAGCGAGTCCATGGCGACTACGCTCTTTGACGCGAGCGCGCTCGTCTACTGGCTCTTTGTGGAGTCGCCGTGCCACGACGAGGTCAATGACGCCCTGCGCTGGGTAATCGGGCGGGGCGATGACGCCTTGGCGTGCGCCTCGTCGCTCAACGAGACGTACTACACGCTCGTTCACCATTGCGGGTTCTCGGAGGCGGAGGCGAGGCAGGCCTTGAGAAACGTCGTTGACGTGTTCTCGATAGCCCCGACGAGCGAGAAGGTCGTGTGGCGTGCGCTCGAATCTGACGAGACCGACTACGAGGATGCCGTCGTGCACGCATGCGCCGAGCTCAACCAGGTCGACGCGATCCTGAGCTATGACAGGCGCGCGTTTCTTGGCTCGGAGATTCCCAAGGTCGACGCGCGTGGCCTCATGGCGGGGGGCGCTTGGCGTACGGAGGGCTGATGCCGCGGGTGGCGGTGATGCGACTCGAGGCGGCGCGGCCCTCGACCCGCAGGGTGAGCGCCTCCGCGGCGAGGTCGCCTCGATGCTGCGCATGGCGAAGTGGCGCATCCAGGCGAGCTGCATCCGGGTCCGCGCACTGTCCCCGGCCCCCCGTCCTTATCGTCCTCCTGCCCCGAGACGGAGCGTCTCGCGAAAACCGCCTCCGAGAGGGCCCCGCTTTCGCAAATCGCTCCGTTTCGGCGTCGGCGCTGCTCCCGCTCGTCCTCCGCGTGCGGCTGACACTGAACGCTATGACCTGACGCCAGCGTCAAGCGTCAACTGCCGCTTTCTCCGAACGATATGATATATATCTCATATTGACGCAGGAGGGAGGTGCGCATGGCGCGGCACGATCTCGTGACGAGGGTCCAGAACCTCACGTCGCTCTCGTGGAGCGAGAGGGCGTCCTCGTCGGGCACCGCGGGGACCTATCTCAAGGCGCGCACCGGGACGGGCTCCCGCGCGCTCTACTACAAGCTCTCGCGCTTCAACGGGCTCGAGGTGGACGGCTACGAGTGCGTCTACGAGCTCGTCGCGAGCCGGCTCATGGAGGTTCTCGGCATCGAGCACGCGGCGTACCGGCTGGTTCACGCCCGCGTCGTGATAGACAGCGTCGAGCACGTCACGTGGGTCAACACGTCGCGCAGCTTCCGGCTGCCGGGCGAGCGCAAGCTGGCGCTCGGCGCCTTCTTCGAGCTCTATCGCAACGACGGCGAGACGCCGTACGAGCTCTGCCGGCGATTCGGGTGGGAGGACGACGCCCGGCGCACGATGCTCGTCGACTATCTCGTGGCCAACCGCGACCGGCACTCGTCCAACATCGAGGTGCTCGTTGCCCGCGACGGGACGCGGCGCCTCTCCCCGGTCTTCGACACGGGCTTCTCCCTGCTCGCGCCCCTGGCCGGCGACGAGGAGTGCATCCGCTCCTTCGAACCGCTCGCCGACGTCGCGACCACCAACTTCGTCGGGTCGCGCTCGCTCGAGAAGAACCTGGAGCTCGTCGGCCGCGTCCCTCTCGCGCGAGACCTCGTCGCGGGCGATCGCGAGCTTATCATGTCCGGGCTCGACCGGGCCCTGCCCCCGCACCACCTCGAGAAGGTGTGGGAGATCGTCTGGAGGAGGTGGGAGCGCTATGCGGACGTTCGAGATTCTTGACGCGCTGCGGCCGGAGCTCCCCGCGTGCGCGACGCTCGCGTGCGACCAGGCCTCGGGAACCTTCACGGCGGAAGTCGCGCCTTGGGCGGGGCCCAACGACGTGCCGGTCCAGTTCTCGCCCTTCGTCGAGCGGGGGGAGCGGAGGGTGCCCGAGCGCTGGGCGACGGAGTGGGTCGAGGAGCGCGTGGCCCCGCCGAGCAGGCACAACATCGGGGAGGTCCTGCGCGCCCACGGGCTCGACCGCTACGACGCCTGCGAGCTGCTCGCTTCTTCGGGCGGGCGCAGCCCCCAGGACGACTTCTACCTCCGCGAGGTGACGGAGGGCTTCACCGGAGCCGCGCTCCTGGGCCGCGAGCTCGCGCGGGAGCGCGCCCGCGCGGGGCTCACGCAGCGCGAGCTGGCCGAGGCGAGCGGCGTGAGGCAGGAGACGATCAGCCGCCTGGAGCGCGGCCGCGCGAACCCCGCGCTGGGGACCGTCGAGCGGCTTGCGCGCGCCCTCGGGCTGACGGTGAGCGTGCGGATCGAGTAG
This sequence comes from Thermophilibacter mediterraneus, assembly GCF_900119385.1. Taxonomy (GTDB): domain Bacteria; phylum Actinomycetota; class Coriobacteriia; order Coriobacteriales; family Atopobiaceae; genus Thermophilibacter; species Thermophilibacter mediterraneus. Next base: position 290,996 of record NZ_FPKO01000008.1, on the reverse strand, counting down.
GCGCCGCCGCACGCGTGCTTGCCAAGTCCTTACGTCCCGCTGCCGGAAAAGAATTGACAGGGGGGGGGTTAGCAATATCGTCCTTTGCATCTGGAGGTTTTCCGGGCGCGCGGCGCCCGGGGTCGAGAAGGGACGTGCGATGTCGAAGTTCGAGTGCGGGAGCGTCGCGAGGTTCGCGGCGGCCGCCGGCCTGGGCCTCACGCTGGCGCTCGGCGCCGCGCCGGTCGTGGCGGTGGCGGAGGGGGCTGGCGGATCCACTTACGAGCCGCACGTCTCCCCAAAGGGTCAAGAGCCATCCGGTGAGGGCATTGACAACGATGCCGGTGTGACGCCGAGTAGCGAGACTGCGGTGGTAACCGATGCGGTGGCCACGGTGACCGCAGTGGATGGCACGGTGACGGGGTACGAGACTCTTTCGAAGGCCCTCTCTAATGCGCCGGCGGGCAGCGCGGTTACTCTTCAGGAGGACGTGGAGCTCACGTCCACCGTTAAGACGGTGAACTTCGGTGTGACCGTTGACCTGAACGGGCACAACGTGAGCTCCTCCGCTACGTCGGCGGTCATTCAGCTCAACACGAACTACGGCAACAAGCCCGTCGAGGGCCTCCCCACCACGATGAGCCTAATTAACAGCGTGCCGGGAAAGGGCGGCGTAGTGAGCGGGCAGCTCCCCCTGAGCGCAAAGCCAGGAGATAGCACCTATTCGCTCGGCGTTGAGATCGGGGAGGGCGTCACCCTGAGCCCGACCGACTCAAACGCCAACGCAATCAAGCTCGAAAGCTCCGCGTATCTTCTCTATAGCGAGCAGACGGCTAGCTACTTCAAGAACGGTGGCTTCAGGGTTGCTGCAGAGGGCGGAGACAGAATATACGGCTCCTACGCCAACGCCGCCGGAGTGCCGGTCGACGGGGTTGTGACCCTGCTCAACGACTACACTGGAAACGAGCAGATTAAGTCGGGAGGCCACAGCTCCACGCTTGACCTTGCCGGACACACGTATACCTATACGGGTACGTCGTCTATTGTGGACATCAACTATGATGGTGCCGCCCTCACCATCACCGACGGTGCGCTCAAGGCGAGCAACGCGTGTGATGGTATTACGATGGTTTACCCCGGGTCTTCCGTTACGCTCGACGGGGTCAGCGTTGAGGTTCCTGGCGGAAGCTACGGCATCGTCACGAACGGCACCAATGTCAACAACGCAATCACTCTGAGGAATTCCTCTCTCGCCGTTGCAAATGGCGCGGGAATCTACTTCCCGAGCACCGGGCATGTCCTCATCGATAATTCGAGCATTACCGCGAAGTATACGGGTGTTCAGATCTGCGCCGGAAGCCTCAAGGTCCAAGGCGACCAAACGTCGATTACCGTGACGGGGACGCCCGTGAACAAGGAAGAAGACGATGGCGTCATTGCCGATGGCGCCGCGGTTTCCGTTGTTGACCGCGCCGGCTATCAGGAGCTCGGCACCGTGAGCATCGTGGGCGGCACGTTCAAGTCAGCGGAGGGGGTCGATGCCATCAAGGCGTACTCCTTCAGCAATGACAACAAGTACGAGGCTGATTGGCCGGGGGCGGGGACTGTCGTTGCTGTCTCCGGGGGCAGCTTCAGCTCTGCCGTCCCCGAGGACCTCTGCGCCGACGGTCTTGAGCCCGTTGACGATGGCAACGGCGGCCATACCGTGGGCATTGCTGAGAAGAACGTGGCGACCGTCTCCGATTCGGAGGGGAACATCGTCGCCGCCTACGAGTCAATCCAGGATGCGCTTGCCTCGGCTGTCGAGGGGCAAGTCGTCACGCTTCTTGGAGATGTTGACGTTGACTCTCAGATTCGCGTTGTCACGCAGGGGGTTACGATCGATGGCGATGGGCACAAGGTGACGTATGTCGGCGACGAGCCCAGCGACGGAACGTATGCCTTCGAAGGCGGCCTTCTCGATGTGGCTGCGGATGACGTGACTATCTCCAATCTCACAATTGTCACGAGGGACAATGTGAAGCACGGCGTCCAGTTCTACGAGAGCGAGGGCGGAGCTCTCAGCGGCTGCACGGTTGACGGCGGAAGGTACACCTCCGTCATCGTCAACGGGTCCAAGGTGACGATTTCCGATTGCACCCTCAACCCCTCTGACGGTGCGTACGCGAACATCGAGTACGCAATGGGTCAGAATGTGACAACAATTCCCGAGATAACCGTAAACAACCTGACCCTTGGTCGAGCAACCCATGAGATCTGGGTGGACGGGGATACGGTTACGAGAGTTCAGTCCGCGATTGGTGGCGGTGCAACGGCTGATGACGTCATGAATAAGGTTGACGAGAGCTTCGTCAACCTCGGAAAGGCGGACGTCAGGATTGACGTTGCTGTTGATAATGGATTCAAGACCATCGTTGTGGAAGGCGTGAGGGAGGACATTCCGTCGACCCCGTCTGGTGATAAGGTCACCGTTGCGGAGACTGAGGGCGGCAAGGTCGTCGTCTCGCCTAGCCGCGCCGACAAGGGTGACACCGTGACCATCACCGCCACGCCCGAAGAGGGCCAGGAGGTCCGCGAGGTCGAGGTTGTTGACGAGGACGGCAACGAGGTCCAGGTCAAGGACGGCGAGAAGGACGGCGAGTTCGTGTTCACCATGCCCGACGGCGCCGTGACCGTGACCGTCACGTTCGGCTGCGACGGCGGCGAGCTCTGCCCGACGCACGGCTTCGGCGACGTGGACCAGGGCGCTTGGTACCACGACGCGGTCGACTGGGCGGTGGAGAACGGCGTCCTCAACGGCTACGGCGAGGGAGGCACCTCCCTCGGCCCGGTGGCCGACGTCACCCGCGCCGAGATGGCGCAGATGCTGTGGAACCGGGCCGGGCGCCCGGAGGCCGAGGCCGACCTGTCCGCGTTTACGGACGTCGCGGCCGACGGCTGGTACGCCCCGGCGCTCGAGTGGTGCGTCTCCGAGGGCATCTTCTCCGGCTACGGCGACACCTTCGGCACGGAGCGCACGATCTCCCGCGAGGAGGCCGCCACGGTGCTCTGGCGCGTTGCCGGCTCCCCCGAGGCCGACGCCGACCTCTCCGGCTACGGCGACGCGTCTAAGGTCTCCGACTACGCCACCGGCGCGATCGAGTGGGCCGTCTCCGAGGGCGTCCTCACCGGCAAGGGCGACGTGGCCCTCGACCCGCAGGCGGGCTGCACCCGCGGCGAGGTGGCCGCGATGATGATGCGCATGGCGCAGTAGCCGCGCGCTTTGCCTTGACACTGGCGTCAGGTCATAGCGTCAACTTGACGCTATGACCTGACGAGATCGTCAACCGACGAGATTGTCAACTTGGGCCGACGGCGCGAGGCAGACGCGCCGTCGGCCCTTTCGTTCTTCTCGTCATGTCCGTCTCTGCTTGGCCAAAACGAAGCGCCATACAAAACACGCCGTAAATCATCCCCCATCGTTGGACGACCCGTCATGGCAGAACCGATGTGGTCGGACGGCGGCGCTGCTCCCATGACCCTCTTCTACGTGCGTCAACCAGTGGGATCCGCAAGAGAACGGGTCGTTTCACGAGGCAGAGAAAGGGATGTCAAGGCGACCGATTGAACGGGGGTGCGCATATCCCTGTTCGCGCATTGGCGCCCCCCGATCATGCCCTTTCTTCTGTTGCGGTGCCCGCGTGCGATGCCTGACGTTCCGCTTACCCATAATTCTATTGACGGGGGGGGGGGTATGTCCTAGCCTGACGCGTAACTGAAAGTTCCTCGCCGCTCCTCCGTGTGCGTCGGGGAGACGAGAAGGGACGCAGTCATGGGAAGAAAGAACCTCTATGGGCGCGCGCGTCTCGCGACGGCGGCGGGACTTGGTCTTGCGCTCGCGCTCGGTGCTGCTCCGGTCGTGGCGGTGGCCGACGACACGGGGACGATTATGGACGAGTTTGGAGCTGGGGGCATTCAGGTCGACACGGACAACAATGAGGATTCGGGGTCCACGGAAGCCCCCGAAAACGGTAATGGGCTGATCTCTGACGATAGAGGGAAGACATACGACAGCGTTTCCGCTGCGCTCAATGATGGCGCGCGGAGCCTGACGCTCCTCAATGATGTGACAGAAAATAGCGCGATCACCATTCCCCTTGGTGCGAGCGTTGTAATCAACCTCGACGGGCACACGCTCTCGATGTCCCACACGGAGAATTATACCGACGCTTCGATAACTGATGAAAAGTACAAGGAGTTCTCGTACGCGATTATCAATCATGGAACCCTTGATCTCTTCGGGGGGACGGTTGAGCAGCAAGCCACGAGCGGTTCATTGATTTTGAATCTGGGCGAGCTGCATCTGGACTCCTCGCTTACGGTTACGGGTTCCGCAAACGGCTACCTCATTACCAACCTTGGCGGAGAAATCAATTCGTTTGCCTCCATCATTCGCTCCGGGCTGGGGGGCGGTGCTCTTGTGACGTATGGCGGTGCCGTGAACATCAACGGAGGCCAGATTAAAGCAGTGAGCGAGTGGACGAACTACAACGATGCCCTCGCGGGCGTTGTTGCGTTCAACCGGACATACAACAACAACGGCGAGGGAGCACAAGTTTACATTTCGGATGGAGTCATCGTTTCCGATATCTACGCCGTCACCACCAACAACGTTCTGTCTGGGGGCAGCGATCCTTGCGACGTAACCATTTCGGGGGGATCGCTGCGCACCGTGTCTGGTAGCGCAATCTACTGGCCGAGCGCGGGAACCCTGACCGTTGGCCAGGCTGGTTGGGGAGACGAGTCCGTTTCAATCATCGCGGACAAGGGCTCTGCCATCGAGATGTGCAGCGGCGCCCTCGTCGTGAACTCTGGAACGCTTAGGGGCTCAGCGGAAGCGTGTGAAACCGACCAATACCTTGTGGATGGATATAGAGCAAACTCTGGCAGCGCGGGTCCCGGTGACGCGGTCACCCTCGTCACGCGCCGCGGAGGCGGGTATGTGAACTCGTCTATCAGCGTCACCATCAACGGGGGGCTTCTCGAGAGTGACAGAAACTATGGCCTCCGGTACTTCGACTGCAACCGGTCGACTGGAGCTACAAAGCTAGATCAAGAAGTTGACGTCAGCGTTTCAGGCGGAACGTTTGTGGGCGGCCTCGGAGCCGTCGACGCCTCGTTCATTCAGGATGACGGCTATCACTTCGTGAGCGGCGGGAGCTTCTCCAGCCCCGTCAGCGCGGATGTCCTCTCGAACGACTTGACCGCCCAGCTGAAGACCTCCGATACTAGTGCCCCTTACAGATACTTTAAGACCATGGGCGAGGCGGCGTCTTCGGCATTGCCCGGGGATGAGGTGTCTTCAGTTGGGATTAAAGAGGACGAACAGGCCATCGTCTTGATGCTCGACTACGGCTACGACAATGCCAAGACGGAGCTGAAATTCGGTGCGCCCGGAGACCAGTTTATTGAACTTCCATCCGCAACTCGAGCTGGCTACACCTTCCGGGGCTGGTCCGATGGAACACGGACCTATCAAGCGGGGGAGAAGTACACTGTCAACAGTGATGCAACCCTTATCGCGCTCTGGCGAAGCAACTACGTCCCACCCGTGGTGACCGGGGACCGCGTCAACGTCGCCGAGACCGACGGCGGCAAGGTCTCCGTCACCCCGACCCGCGCCGACGAGGGCGACGAGGTCACAATCGCCGCGACTCCCGACGAGGGCCAGGAGGTCCGCGAGGTCACCGTCACCGACGAGGACGGCGAGTCCGTCACCGTCAAGGCCGGCAAGAAGGACGGCGAGTACGTCTTCGAGATGCCGGGCTCCGCGGTCACCGTCACCGTGACCTTCGGCTGCGACGGCGGGGAGCTCTGCCCGACCCACGGCTTCAATGACGTGGACCAGGACGCCTGGTACCACGACGCCGTGGACTGGGCCGTCACCGAGGGTGTCCTGAACGGCTACGGCGACGGCGGCACCTCGCTCGGTCCCGTGGCGAACGTCACCCGCGCCGAGATGGCCCAGATGCTGTGGAACCAGGCCGGCAGGCCCGAGGCCGACGCGGACCTCTCCGGGTTCACTGACGTCTCCGCTGACGGCTGGTACGCCGACGCCCTGGCGTGGTGCCTCGACGAGGGCCTGTTCTCCGGCTACGGAGACACCTTCGGAACCGAGAGGGTGATCTCCCGCGAGGAGGCCGCGACCGTCCTCTGGCGCCTCTCCGGCAGCCCCGAGGCCGACGCCGACCTCTCCGGCTACGGCGACGCCTCCAGCGTGTCCGACTACGCGACCGGCGCGATCGAGTGGGCCGTCTCGACCGGAGTGCTCACCGGCAAGGGCGACGTGGCCCTCGACCCGCAGGCGGGCTGCACCCGCGGCGAGGTCGCCGCGATGATGATGCGCATGGCGAAGTAGCCGTCTGCGCACAACAGGCGAGCCGAACCCGGGCCCGCGCCCCCGGCCAGACGCGCTGGGGGCGCGGGCCCTCGTCGTGCGCGCCGTCCCCGGCCCCGCCGCCCTTCTCGCCCCCGCGCCGAGACGGAGCGTCGTGCGAAAACCGCCGCCGATCGGGCCGCATTTTCGCAATCCGCTCCGTTTCGGCGCCGACGCTGTTTCCGTTCGTTCTCCGCATGGGACTGACGCTGGACACTGCAGCCTGACTCTGCTGCCAGCCACTTACAGATACCTTACGTATCGCTGAAGCAAAAACGTTGACAGGGGGGGGGTATGCCCTATCGTCCGAGCTGACTGGAGATTCTCGCCCAGCGCGGCGGGACGATAGGAAGGGGTTGATCTCATGCCGAAGAACGAGGTCGGGAGCGCGGCGTGGCTCGCTGCCGCGGCGGGTCTGGGACTCACGCTCGCACTTGGCTCAGCGCCGGTCGTGGCGATGGCTGAAAATGCAACCGCGACGATGGGTGACGTGACCGAAGATGCGTCCAATCCTGTGGATGCAACAGAGGAGAACTTCCCCGTCTATATTGGAAAGGTTGGATATAAGTCCCTTCAGGCGGCTGTGAATGCCTCCGAAGATGGTGCCGAAATTGAGGTGATGGATAACCTTACGAACCAGCCAGGTTTCAGTCTTAGCAACAGATCAATTAGCATTGAGCTGAACGGACATAGAGTCGAATTCACGTTCGGCAGATCAATTACGGTACGGCCTGGCGGTTCCCTCAATATCACCGATAGCAGTGTGACCAGCACCGGAGCCCTCGTAGGCAGCTACGCCACTAACTTCATTGACTGCTCAGGGGAACTTACCGTAGCCGGAGGGGCTATATCCAACACTGTTGCATCTGGAAATACCAACAGCTCGGTGCGTCTGCACGGTTCAAGCGCATCCCTCACTATGACCGGCGGCTCGATCAAGAGCAACCTCAAGGCTGTAATCGCGACCAGCGGGGCTCATGCTTACATTTCCGGCGGCAGGATCGAGAGCCTGGAGCAGAGCTCGACGGCGCTGGAGCTGACCGGCGCCCATGCGGAGATTTCCGGAGACGCGGCGCTCAGCGGAGCCTTTGGCGTTGTGCTGCTCAATTCGAATGACAATAACGAGGGGAGCGATCCCTCTACCCTGACCATGACCGGCGGAACAATTGGGGCGAAGTACTTCGGCATCTCGGGTAACAACACCAGGTCCGCAGGAACCGAGGTGAACATCTCCGGTGGCACCATCGATACGGGCGACACGAGCATCTACTGGCCGATGGAGGGCAAGCTCTCCATCTCTGACGACTCAACCTCAACCTCAACCTCAATCTCCGGCTCCACCGCCCTCGAGGCGAAGATGGGGACGATTACCATCACGGGCGGTTCGTTCAGCGCGAATGGCGAATTTGACTCGATCTATTCCGGCGACGGGTCGTACGATGATGGCTCCGCCCTTAAGTTCGTTGGCCAGCTATATGGCACCAGCGAGGGACAGTATATTGACGATCCCGATTTGGAGGTTTCCATCTCGGGCGCTACGGTGACGAGCAAGAACGGGAACGCCATCTCTGTCTATAACGCAGCCGAGGACGGCTCCGGGGAGGACAGCATTCCGTCCAGCAAGATCGAGGTTTCCGCAGACGTCTCCATGACGCCCGCCTCCGGGAAGGATCCCGTGCGAGTTACCTCGTTCGACGAGTTCAGCGTCTCTGGCGACTCGGTCACTTCCGGTAAGGCCATCGTTATCAATGCCGCACTGGCTGACGCCGCTGCCCAGGCGCAGAATAAGGTGACCAAAGGCTCGAGTACGGACCAGTCTCAGAGCGCCTATAAAACCATGTACGCGCTCTACTCGACGCTCGGTGCAGCCCTCGAGAACGCCTCTACCGCGGAAGGCGGGCAGGCTGAAGTTACGCTCCTCCGCAACGTCACCGAGGACGTCTCTGTCCCTGTGGGCTCCAACGTCTCGCTCAACCTCAACGACAACACGCTGACGGGCGGCATCGAGAACAGCGGCGAGCTCGAGCTCACTGGCTCGGGAGAGATTGTCGGGCAGATTACGGGCAACGCTGCCACGACCGATGGGGAGTCGTCCGTCGCCACCTACGTTGCCACTGTCGACGGAAATAAGTTCTCTGACCTCCAAGCGGCCTTGAATGCCGCGGCCAGCGCGGACGACAAGACCGTCGAGCTCCTTGCTGATTATGAGTGCGCCGCCTTTACCGTCCCCGCGGGCGTGACACTCGACGGCAACGATCACACCATCGCATGCAATGCGACCTACTCCACCGGCGCATTCATCACGGTCGGGGAGGGAGCCGACGACGTCACCATCAAGAACGTCGTGGTGAGCGTTCCGGTGGCCGTGGATGCGAACAAGCACGCCACCCAGTTCTATAAGAACGACGGCGGCACGCTTGATGGGGTCACGGTCAACGGCGGCAACTTTACCTCTGTGATCGTGAACGGCGCCACGAATGTTACCGTCAAGGACAGCGCGCTCAACCCGAATGATGGCGCCTATGCCAACATCGAGTACGCCATGGGCGGCGGCGTGACGACGGTCCCCTCTCTCACGGTCGATGGCGTTAAGTTCAAGGATGGCGTAACCCAGGTTTGGGCTGATGACGCCACGGTGTCCGCCGTTCGCGGCGCGCTCCCGGGCGTTCAGACGAACGATGACGTCGTCGAGAAGATTGCTGGCAGCGTCACCAACAGGAACGACGGGCCGATTCAGGTTGCTGTGCGTCTTGAAAAGGGCGACGGCTCGATCGTTACCGAGACCGTGCAGAGCGTCACGAACCCGCCCTCCAACCCCGGCGGCTCCGTGAGCTCCGGCGAGCAGGTCAAGGTCTCCGAGACCGACGGCGGCACCGTGAAGGTCGACCCGACCCGCGCCGACGAGGGCGACGAGGTCACCGTCACCGCCACGCCCGACGAGGGCCAGGAGGTCCGCGAGGTCACCGTCACCGACGAGGACGGCGAGTCCGTCACCGTCAAGGCCGGCAAGAAGGACGGCGAGTACGTCTTCGAGATGCCGGGCTCCGCGGTCACCGTCACCGTGACCTTCGGCTGCGACGGCGGGGAGCTCTGCCCGACCCACGGCTTCAATGACGTGGACCAGGACGCCTGGTACCACGACGCCGTGGACTGGGCCGTCACCGAGGGTGTCCTCAACGGCTACGGCGAGGGCGGCGAGTCCCTCGGCCCCGTGGCCGACGTCACCCGCGCCGAGATGGCGCAGATGCTCTGGAACCGCGCCGGGCGCCCCGAGGCGACCGCTGACCTCTCCGCCTTCACGGACGTCGACGCGGGCGGCTGGTACGCCCCCGCGCTCGAGTGGTGCGTCTCCGAGGGCATCTTCTCCGGCTACGGAGACACCTTCGGAACCGAGAGGGTGATCTCCCGCGAGGAGGCCGCGACCGTCCTCTGGCGCCTCTCCGGCAGCCCCGAGGCCGACGCCGACCTCTCCGGCTACGGCGACGCCTCCAGCGTGTCCGACTACGCGACCGGCGCGATCGAGTGGGCCGTCTCGACCGGAGTGCTCACCGGCAAGGGCGACGTGGCCCTCGACCCGCAGGCGGGCTGCACCCGCGGCGAGGTCGCCGCGATGATGATGCGCATGGCGAAGTAGCCGTCTGCGCACAACGCTTGACACCAGCGTCAGGTTATAGCGTCAAGTTAAGTTGACGCTATAACCTGACGAGATCGTCAACCTGACGCCCCGGCGCAAAGCACAGCGCCGGGGCGTCGTCGTTCTTCTCGATGCCTCGTCTTCCACGTCGAACTGGGCTGCGAGCTCGAGCTCCCCACGTTTGCCGACCGCTGGATCTCGCTGCGCCACCTATCATTCAGATTGCTGAGCGTTCGCTGGTATCTTTGCGACAGAGTTCGTTCGCGCGGAAAGGAGCGAGGATGATTGCTGTGCTAAAGAGGGTCCTGGTCGGAACTGTTGCGACACTTGCCGTGGCGGTGGGATGCGTCGCGGCGCCGGCGGCGATTCCCGCGCGGGCGGACGCGATCGACGACTGGGAGGATGAGTTCTTCCGCGAGGGGACGGTCCGGATACTTACTGTTGACCCGTTTGACACCTTCTGGACCGAGCATCGCCTAGAGCCCGGCACACAGTTCGAGCTCGGCTTTGTGGAGCGTGAGGGGTATCGATTCCTTGGGTGGAGGGCCGAGGACGGGACCCTTCTGGGGTCATCCAGCCTGACAACGATTCCCGATCACAGCACGATGTACGTCGCCCAGTGGGAGGCCCTCGACGGCAGCCCGACGTATCCGGTGACGCTTGACGTGGTCGGCGAAGGCAGGGTTCTCATCAGCGTCGAGGATGCCTACGAGGGCTCCTGGGTCAAGGTGTGGACGTTTCCCGAGGACGGCGGACGCGTCGTCTCGGTCGATGCGGTCGACGCGAGCGGGAACGAGCCGGAGTACTTTTGGTCTGTGTCAAGTGACTCGGCAGACGGCACCGAGAAGATCGAGGACCAGTGGGACTTCATGATGCCCCCGTGTCCGGTTCATGTCACGGTGACGTTTGGCTGCGACGGCGGGGAGTCCTGCCCGAGCGCGGGGTTCTCTGACGTGGGGCTTGATGCCTGGTATCACGAGGCTGTCGACTGGGTGGTGTCAAACGGCGTGATGAGGGGCTATGGCGACGGATCGTCGTTTGGGCCCGACGGGAAGATCACGCGCGCGGAGATGGCGCAGACGCTCTGGAACAGGGCGGGGCGGCCGTCCGCCGACCTCGGCGCTGTCGCCACGTTTGCCGATGTGAGCGCGGACGCGTGGTATGCCGAGCCCGTCGCGTGGTGCGTCGAGCAGGGGATCTTTGGTGGCTACGGTGATGACTTCGGCGTGAGCCGTGTGATCAGCCGTGAGGAGACCGCGACCGTGCTGTGGCGCGCGGCGGGGCAGCCGTCGGCGTCCGGGTCCCTCGGCGGGTTCGTTGACGGCGGGAGCGTGTCGTCGTACGCGGTCGAGCCGATGAGCTGGGCCGTGAGCGCAGGCGTGCTCACCGGCAAGGGCGGCGTGGCCCTCGACCCGCAGGGGCAGTGCACCCGCGGCGAGGTCGCCGCGATGATGATGCGCATGGCGCGGTAGGCGTTCGCGCGACGAGCGACGCAGCGAGTCGCACCCGGGCCCGCGTCCCAGCCGATCAGGCCGGGCGCGGGCCCTCGGCGTTCTCTGTCCCGAGTTATCTACCACTAGATTGGCAACAACTGGGGCTCCAGAGCCGTGGGAACGGTTCCAGAGCCCTGTTGTTGCCGATTCTGTGGTAGATAAATCCAGCTGCCGACGGTCTTGGGTCTTCTCGGCCCCGCAACGAAACGGAGCATCTTGCGAAAACCGCCGCAGAGAGGGCCTCGTTTTCGCAAATCGCTCCGTTTCGGCACCTGCCCCGCGCACCGGCCCCGCGGCACCGGCCCCGCGACCCGCAAAACCTGACACTTTCCCCTGGCACCAGTGTCAACACCAGTGTCAACACCAGTGTCAACCCCGCGGGTTGACATACATCCGAAATCGGATTAACTTGAGAGGCCCGCTCGGCGCACCGAGGAGGAGAGGAGGACATGGAAGCACAGGAAACCAGCCTTGACCAGCGGCGGATTGGCAACGCGCGGGAGATCGACATCCTGTACCGCGAGAGCGACAAGCTCTACTACGAGTTCGCGCGGGGCTGCGGGCTCTCGGAGACCGCCTACTGGATTCTCTACGCCGTGGAGGTCTCGGGCGGCGCCGTCACCCAGAGCGAGATCGCGGACGCGTACTCGTACTCCCGGCAGACGGTCAACTCCGCGATCAAGGCCCTCGAGGCCAAGGGCCTCGTCGAGCTCGCCCCCGTCGCCGGCGCCCGCCGCTCCAAGATCATCTCGCTCACGGAGTCCGGCCGCGCCTTCGCCGACGAGCGCATCCGCCCCGCGATCGAGGCCGAGGACCGCGCGTTCGCGAGCCTCGCCCCCGAGGAGCGTGCCGAGCTGCTGCGTCTCGTGCGCGCCTACACGCGCGCCATCGACCGCGAGCTCGCGCGCGTGTCCGTGCCGCCTCTCGGCGCCGCCCCCGTCGGCCTGGGCGACGCCGCGTCCCCGCGACCGCTCCGCGACACCGCATCAGACAACGCCATCGGCGCGAACAAGCCCAGCGCCAGGAAGGAGGAGACCCGTTGAGCGAGAAGAACCACGACCGGCACGCCGCCGCCCGCCGCACCCGCGCCCGCACGCCGCGCGACTACAGCAAGCGCACCTCCGCGCGCCTGCTCGTGAGCCTCGTCGCACCGTACAAGGCCCTGCTCGTCGCCATCCTGCTCTCGTCGATCTGCGACATGACGGGCATGCTCTACATCCCCACGCAGCTCTCGGCCATGGTCAACGTCGCCGTGAACTCGCGTGACATGAGCGCCCTCATGGGGCATGGCGTCGCCATGCTCATCGCCGCCCTCGTGGGCTCGGGCGGCTACATCACCTCGGTGTTCCTCACGTCGCGCCTCTGCGCCAAGGTCGGCCGCGACCTGCGCATGCGCGTCTACGAGGCGTCGCTGGCCTTATCCGGCTCGGACTTCAACGCCTTCGGCACCGGCTCCATGATCACGCGCACGCTCTCGGACGCCAACGTCATCCAGCAGACGCTGCTCATGTCGATCCTCATGATCTTCCCCGTGCCCCTCATGTGCGCGATCTCCATCTGGCTCGCGTTCTCGACCGACGCGGTCATGGGCTGGGTGCTCCTGGCCGTCACGCTCGCGATCGTGGCGATCTCGGTCGCCGCGGTGGCGAAGTCCGCGCCCATCTTCACGCGCCTCCAGGGCTTCATCGACAACATGAACACCCGCCTGCGCGAGTCCATCACCGGCGTGCGCGTGATCCGCGCCTTCGGCAAGGAGGCCCACGAGCGGGGCCGCCTCGACGAGACCTTCAACGACTTCGCGAGCAACGCGATCCGCGTGAACCTCGTCTTCGCGGTCACCGACTCCATGACGTTCTTCCTCATGAACGTCGTCGAGGCCACGATCATGTGGGTCGGGGCGGACCGCGTGGGCGCCCACGCCATGCAGATCGGCTCCATCAGCGCCCTCGTGGAGTACGCGATGCTCATCATGATGTTCATGATGATGGCGCAGTTCGCGATCCTGCAGGTGCCGCGCGCCCTCGCGTGCCTCACGCGCGCCGCGCAGGTGCTCGACGTCGAGCCCGAGATCGCCGACGCGGACGCCCCCGCCGCGCTCGCCGCGGCCGACGGCGCCGGGGACGAGGTCGCCCGCTTCGACCACGTGAGCCTGCGCTTCTCGGACGCCGACGAGGATACGCTGCACGACATCTCGTTCGCGCTGCGCCGCGGGCAGACCACCGCCATCATCGGCAACACCGGCTCCGGCAAGTCCACGATCGCCAAGATGCTGCTGCGCTTCAACGACGTCACGGGCGGCAGCCTCACCTTCGGCGGCGTCGACGTGCGCCGCCTCTCCCAGGAGGAGCTGCGCTCCCGCATCGCGTACGTCCCGCAGAAGGCGTGGCTCTTCTCGGGCACCATCGCCGAGAACCTGCGCCACGGCGACGCGGACGCCACCGACGAGCGCCTCTGGCACGCCCTCGACGTCGCCCAGGGCGGCTTCGTGCGCGAGCTCGCGCACGGCCTGGGGACCCGCGTCGCACAGGGCGGCACCAACTTCTCGGGCGGGCAGCGCCAGCGCCTCGCCATCGCCCGCGCCCTCGTGCGCAGGGCCGACCTCTACGTCTTCGACGACTCGTTCTCGGCGCTCGACTACAAGACCGACGCCGCGCTGCGCCACGCGCTCGCGGGCGAGCTTTCGGACGCGGCCACGCTCATCATCGCCCAGCGCGTGAGCACCATCCACGACGCCGACCAGATCGTCGTCCTGCGCGACGGCGAGGTCGTGGGCCTGGGGACCCACGACGAGCTCATGGAGGGCTGCCCCACGTACCGCGCCATCGCCGACTCCCAGACGAGAGGGGGACAGACCAATGCCTAGCGAGAAGAACCTCGAGCTCGACGAGCTGGAGCGCCTCGAGCGCGCCCGCGACGACGCCGACGGCGACGCGCGCCCCGGCGCCCCCGAGCCCGCGCCCGACGAGGAGCTCGACGTCCCGTCCGACGCGCTCGGCACCGCCGCGCGCCTGTGGTCCGCCGCCTCCGGACAGCGCTGGAGGCTCGTGGTCGCGGCGGTCTGCTCGGTCGCCTACGTGGCGGGCAGCCTCGGGGCGACCGCCTACAGCGCCGGCCTCATTGACCACCTCTGGGCGAACATCCAGGCGAGCTTCGCCGCCGGGGAGCCCTTCGTGGTCTCGCTCGACAACGCCGGCATCGAGATCCTCACGTTCCTCGGCATCTGGACGTCCGCATGGGCGGCCTACACCGTGCAGGGGCTCGTCATGGCGAGCTTCGCCGAGCGCCTGAACCTGCGTCTGCGCTCCCAGATCGCCGACAAGCTCGCGCGCCTGCCCCTGTCCTACTACGACGCGCACCAGCCGGGCGACACCATCAGCCGCGCCACCAACGACCTCGACAAGATCTCCGAGGTGCTGCAGCGCGGCCTGCTCCAGCTCCTGATGGCGTTTGCCATGGTCGGCGGCGCGATCATCCTCATGTCCACCTACGACCTCGCGCTCACCGCGATCTTCGTCGCGTTTGCGCTGGTGGCCGGCGTGGTGACCAAGCTCGTGACGTCCTACACGCTCAAGGTCGCGGCGGCGAGGCAGGAGGCGCTCGGCACGCTGACCGGCCGCGTCGAGGAGGCGTACAGCGGCCGCGCGGTCATCAAGGCCTTCGGCTGCGAGGAGGCGAGCGAGGCCGACATCGCCGAGGCCGCCGAGCGCCTGGCCGAAACCTCCGCGAGCGCCGACTTCGTCACCAACGCCATCGCCCCGGCCATCCGTCTGCTCATGAGGCTGTGCCAGGTGACGGTCGGCCTGCTCGCCGGGGGCATGCTCGTCATGGGGCAGATCTCCGTCGGCGTGTTCCAGGCGTTCTTCCAGTACGTGATGCAGGCGTCCGAGCCGCTCACGCAGCTCTCGCTCACGGTGAACATGCTCCAGGGCGCGCTCGCCGCGGCGGAGCGCGTCTTCGCCCTGCTCGACGAGGGCGAGGTCGTGCCCGACCCCGAGCGCCCCGCCGCGCTTCCCGACCCCGTCGAGGGCCGCGTCGCGTTCGAGCACGTGCGCTTTGGCTACGCCCCCGACCGCCCGCTCATGCGCGACGTCTCCCTCGTGGCCGAGCCGGGGCAGAAGGTCGCCATCGTCGGCGCCACGGGTGCCGGCAAGACCACCCTCATCAACCTGCTCATGCGCTTCTACGAGGTCGACGGCGGGCGCGTCACGCTCGACGGCGTGGACACCCGCGAGCTCACGCGCTCCGGCCTGCGCCGCCAGTTCGGCATGGTGCTGCAGGACGCGTGGCTCTTCGAGGGCACCATCGCCGACAACATCGCCTACGGCAAGTCCGGGGCCACCCGCGAGGAGGTCGAGGCCGCCGCGCGCGCCGCGCACGTCGACTTCTTCGTGCGCACGCTGCCGCACGGCTACGACACGATGCTGTCCAACGACGCGGAGAACATCTCCCAGGGCCAGCGCCAGCTGCTCACCATCGCGCGGGCCATGCTCACCGACCCCGCGATCCTCATCCTCGACGAGGCGACCTCGAGCGTGGACACCCGCACCGAGCAGGCGATCGTTCGGGCGATGGAGGCCATCATGGAGAACCGCACGAGCTTCGTGATCGCGCACCGCCTCTCCACGATCGTCGACGCCGACCTCATCCTCGTGATGGAGAAGGGCACGATCATCGAGCAGGGCACGCACGAGCAGCTCCTCGCCGCGGGCGGCGCCTACGCCGAGCTCTACCGCAGCCAGTTCGCGTAGCGGGCGCGGGGGCTCGCCGGGCCGCGGCGCGAGGTCCTTCTCGCCCGCGGCCGGGCCGCGCCCGGCGCGGCCGCCCCTCCCCACGCCGAAACGGAGCGTCTGACGAAAAACGCCCCGAAAAACGGCCGATTTTCGCAAATCGCTCCGTTTCGACGTGGCACCGCGGCGTCGGCGCCCGGCCGCGGGGGCCGCGCGTCACCGCGGCGAGAGGAGCGACTACGCCAGCACCTCCTCGGTTACGAGCGTCCACTGCCCGTCGGAGAGCACGAGCTCCGCGCGGATCGTGCGCGTGGCGCGCGGCAGCGACGGCTCGCGGGTGCGCTTGGGCACCCCGTAGCGCTCGAGCAGCGCCCCGAGCCGCTCTGGGTCGCGCGCCGTGTCGTAGTCAAACCGCACGATTGCCGGGTGCAGCGCGGTGAGGTGCGACTCGCGCAGCCGCTCGTCCTGCATCACGCGGATCGCGCTGCGCCCGCCCATGAGCTCCGGCCTCTCTGACTTCTGGCGTCCGTCGAGCTCCCCGATGACGATGCTCCCGTCGGGCAGCACCCAGAGGAAGTCCACGCGGAACCACTTTTTCGGCTCGACGGGGTCCTTGATCCACACCTGCAGCTCCGGCTCGACGAAGCCCAGCTCATGCATCGTGTGGCGCGCGATGGACTCGCCGCCGCTCTCCGCGCGCCCGTCCACGAGCGCCGCCGTCCCAAGCGCCCGCCGGACACCGCGGCGCCCGCGGTGGGCGGTGCGCACGTACTCGCAGACCTGCCGCGCGGACGACCCGCTCAGCCGCGCGGCCCGGTCGGCGACGGCCAGCGCGTCCGCGGGCGGCATCGTCGCGAGGCAGTCGAAGACGGTGCGCCAGAGCGGGGTGAGGCGCAGTCCGCCCACGCTCGTCACGTCGCCGTCGCTGATGCTCCTGCGCCAGACGCCGCTGACCCCCTTCTTCCGCGAGCCTGACGGGCCGAGCACGAACACGTGCGTGAGAAGCCCCCATGTGACGGGGAGGCCGTATGCCACGGCGGCCGACGCCCCGCAGAACCGCCACGTGGGATGGGTCTCTCCGAGCGCCCGCATGAGCCACATCGTGCGCTCGGCCGGATTGAGCGCGCGCCAGGTCTCCCGACGGACGAACAGCCCGGCGATCGGCTCGACGACCCATTGCCTGCGGTATCGCAGCGCGCGCCTGAGCTCGTCGTCCCCGGGCACGAGGCAGCGACAGCTGCGCTCTGCCGCGTCGAGGTGCCGGCAAACGTCCTTCTCTACGCGAGCGCTCATGAGGGCTCCCTCCGATGTTCGCGGCGCTGCTGCGGTTCCGCTCCGTTTTGGGGGAGAGCGTAGCGTCGATCTTCCGGCGTTGTCTGACAGCCGGCTTCCAGCTGCCTTCGCGCGCAGGTCGCAGGGGTCGCGCGCCCGGATCGCGCGGCGGCTTTCTCGGCGAGCGGCGCCGTAGGTCGGGCCGAGCGCAGCGTGGCCGGGGCCGCGCTCTTGGGCGCGGACTCGCGGACTCGCCGACACGCGCACTCGCCGGCCCGGGCTCGCGCGCCCGCGCCCAAACGGAGCGATTTGCGAAAAACGGCCGATTTTCGGGGCGTTTTTCGTCAGACGCTCCGTTTCGGCGTTGGGGCCCGCGGAGGCCTCGGCGTTGGGGCCCGCGGAGGCCTCGGCGTTGGGGCCCGCGGAGGCCTCGGCGTTGGGGCCCGTGGAGGCCTCGGCGTTGGGACCCGCGGAGGGGGTCCGCGCCGTTGGGGCCCGCGGAGGCCTCGGCGTTGGGGCCCGCGCCGCCGCGCGCCGCCGCATAGCGCTCGTCCGGGCCCCGCTACGGCGCGTCTGTCCCCGCGGAGTGGTACCTTCACAGGCAAGCTGCGCCCAGCCCGAAAGGCGGTGCTGAATCATGAAGGCTCGAGAAGGACTACTTGCCGCGCTGGTCGTCGTCGCGCTCGCCCTCTGCCCGGCGCGGGCGGGGGCGACGCCCGCGGGGGACGCGCCCGCCGCAACGCCCCCCGCGACGCCATCCGCGACCCCCGCCGCGACGTCCGACGCCCCGGCGGGCATCAGCGTCTACCGGCTCTACAACCCCTCCACCGGGGAGCACTTCTACACCCAGAGCCCCGACGAGCACGACTCGCTCTGCCTCGTCGGCTGGCGCTCCGAGGGCGTGGGCTGGACGGCCCCCTCGACGGGCGACCCGGTCTACCGCCTCTACAACTCCCACGTCGTCGGCGGGGACCACCACTACACCACGAGCGCGGACGAGCGCGACGCGCTCGTGGCGGCGGGATGGAGCTACGAGGGCGTCGGATGGTACTCCGACCGCGAGCAGGGCGCCCCGCTCCTGCGCCAGTACAACCCCAACGCCGCGACGGGCACGCACAACTTCACGCTGAGCGTCGAGGAGAACCTCAACCTCGTCTCCCACGGGTGGCGGCACGAGGGGGTCGCCTGGTACGCGCTCGACACCAGGTCCGAGGCGCCGGCCGACGGCTTCTCGGGCTGGGCTGAGGTGGGGTCGGATCGGTTCTTTGGCTACGGGGACGGCACGTACGCGACCGGCTGGGCGAGCGTGGGCGGCGCCCGCCTGCACTTCGACGCCAGGGGCCGGCTCGACACGGGCCTCTCGCTCATCGACGGGACGTACTACCTGCTCGGCTCGGACGGCGCCCCCGTCGGGGGATGGTCGCAGCTCATGGACTTCCGGTACTACTTCGACCCCGGAACGGGCGAGCTGCGCCGCGACGGGTGGTTCGAGGACGGGGGCAGCACCTACTACCTCGACCCGACGTCCGGCGCCATGGCGACCGGGCTGCGCACCATCGACGGGACGCCCTACCTCTTCAACGAGGACGGCTCGCTCAACGAGACCCCCGGCCTGGGCGCCATGATGTCCAGGGCGCAGGGCTGCGCCAGCTCCACCAGCTGGCTCATCATGGTTGACACCACCAACAACTACCTGGGAATCTTCTCGGGCGGGAGGGGAGGCTGGAACCTCAGGAGCTACTGGCTGTGCACGACCGGCGCCCCCTCGTCGCCCACCGTCCTCGGCGAGTACACGGTTACGGGCAAGGGCTACTCGTTCAACGGCGCCCTGTCCCTGCCGGCGTACACCTGCTACTACTACACGCAGTTCTACGGCGACTACCTGATCCACTCCGTCGAGTACTACCAGAACACGTTCGACGTCCTCGACGGGCGGCTCGGGCTGAACCTCTCGCACGGCTGCGTCCGCCTGCCCATCGACCAGGCGAAGTGGATCTACGACAACATCCCCTACGGGACGAAGGTCGTGACCTATCGGTAGGGCCCGCGCACCCGGCCCGCCGGCCACGCGCCCGAGCGACTCGACGCAGCGAAAGAGGGGCGGCCTTCGTGGCCGCCCCTCCGTGGTCGAGACGCTGTTTTCCGCGCGAGGCTAGTCGCAGGCGCCGCAGCTCTCGCACTTCTCGCTCTTGGGCGCCGCGCCCTTGCCGCGCTGGTCGGTGTTGTAGAACCCCGACCCCTTGAAGACGATGCCCGACGGGTCGAAGACGCGCTCCGCGACGTGCCCGCAGCTCGGGCAGCTGACGGTGGGATGCGCGCTCATGGGGTGCTCGACCTCAAAGGTGACGCCGCAGTCGGGGCAGTGATAGTCGTAACGTGCCATGGTCCCTCCGAATAACGCGAGAAAAACGTGAAGCTTTCGATCAGCCGCAGGATACTTTACCCAACGTGCGCGTCGGCGAGCGCGAGGTTTTTCTCGCCGGGCGCGTATATCATCATATCTGCGCGCCACCGCGGCGCGAGCGGGCGAGAAGGACGATGGGGGAGCGATGGAAGTTTCGGGCGCGATCTTTGACTGCGACGGCACGCTCGTCGACTCGATGGGCATGTGGACGCACGCCTACGACTGGCTCTGCGGGCGCTACGGCGTGGAGGGCGTCCCGATGGAGCGGCTCGAGTCGCTCTCGCTGCGCGACACCTGCGACTTCTTCCACGACGAGCTCGGCATCCCGGCGAGCCCGGGCGAGCTCTACGAGGAGGTCTGCGCGCACGTCCGCGACGCCTACGAGCGCGAGGTGGCCCTCATGCCCGGCGCCCGTGACTTCCTCGACGAGCTCTCGGCGGCGGGCGTCCCCATGGTCGTGGCCTCGTCGACGCCCCTGCGCGAGCTGCGGTTCGCGCTCGAGGTCCACGACCTCGCGCGCTACTTCTCCGACGTCGTGAGCACCGAGGACGTCGGCGGGCGCGACAAGGAGTTCCCCGACGTCTACCTCGAGGCCGCGCGCCGCCTGGGGACCCCGCGCGAGACGACCTGGGTCTTCGAGGACGCCCCGTTCGGCGTGCGGACGTCGCGCCGCGCCGGCTTTGCCGTGGTCGGCCTCATGAACGACCACGACGGGCGCCGCGAGGAGGACGTGCGCCCGCACTGCGACGTCTTCGTCCACGGCTTCGGCGAGCTCTCCCTCGCGCTGCTGCGCGACTACGAGCGCCCGGCCGCCGCCGAGGGCGCCCCGCTGCGCGCGCTCGTGGTCGCCGGATCGCCCGACCCGAGCTCCCCGGCGCTCGTCCGCGAGCTCGCGGACGCGGCGGACTACGTGGTGTGCGCCGACGGCGGCGCCGACGCCTGCCGCGCGGCGGGGGTCGTGCCCGACGTCTTCTGCGGGGACTGCGACTCGGCGACGTCCGCCGCGGCCGACTGGGCCCGCGCGGCCGCGGCGACCTGCGTGGGCTTCCCCTCCGAGAAGTACGCGACCGACCTTTCGCTCGCGCTCGACTGCGCCCGGCACGAGGCGTCGCGGCGCCGCGCGCCCCTGGCGCTCACGCTCACGTGCGCCTCGGGCGGCCGGCCCGACCACGCGCTGGCCGTCGTGGGGCAGCTGGCGTCGTGCGCCGAGTCCGGGGCGACGGCGCGCGTCGTCGAGGACGGCTACGAGATGAGGGTGCTCGCGTCGGGCGGCGAGCGCAGCTGGCGGCTGGGGGAGCGCGCGGCCGGCCGGACGTTCTCCGCGATCGCGCTCGCCCCCGGGACCCGGATCGACGAGCGCGGCATGCGGTGGGAGCTGAGCGACCACCCGATGGAGCTGCTCGGCGACCTCGGCGTGTCCAACGTGATCGAGGGCGGCGATGCCGAGGTCACCTGCCGCTCCGGCGCCGTCGCCGCGTTCCTGCTGCGCGCGTAGCGCGTGGCGGCCCTGGGCGGCGACTCCGCAAACCCCAACAGGTGGCGACGCACAACAGAAACGCCACAATTCTTGGGGGTTTGGGGAGGGTTCTGGCTTGCAGGCGTTGCCGCGTGTGCTATAGTTGGCGAGCTGTGAAAGATGCGGGCGCGAAAGAGCGCCGCGCCCCCGAGGAGGTACGAGTCATGTCCAAGGTTTGTGAGTTCTGCGGCAAGCACGCCGTTGCCGGTCATTCCATCAGCCACTCCCACCGTGTGGTCAACCGCACGTTCAAGCCCAATATCCAGCGCGTCACCGTTGTGGTCGACGGGCACCGCCGCAAGGCCAACGTGTGCTCCCGCTGCCTCAAGTCCGGCAAGATCGCCCGCAGCTAGCAAAAGCTCAATCGCACCCATGGGGGAGGCCCGAGCGGCCTCCTCTTTTTTGTGCCGCGCCGCGGACGGCGGGCGTGCCGCGCGCGGACGGCGGGCGTTCCGCGCCGCAGCGGACCCCTACGCTGTCAGAATACCTCTATAATTCTCTAGCTATTTTTTTTTGTAAGCAAAAGAGGGCATACGAGATGTAGAGAGGTCTCGTGGGCCCGGAATTGTGTAAAAGAGACCGCCCCGCAGCCGTCCCCGCCCCGGCCGCAATGTTCCAGCGCTGTTTCAGCTTCAAAGCCGCGGGGTTTCCGCTTGGCGCACTTTTGTTTCTTTTGTGACGTTCGTCCGCTCCCCGGGGCTACAGTAGCTCGTGCATTGACCCCACGGGAGGGAGAACACCATGACCATGGCAGACATCTCAAGGCGCCGCTTCGTCCAGGCGATGGGCGCGGTCTCCGCGACCAGCGTCTTCGCGCTCGCGGGCTGCAACAGCCAGCGCGCCAGCGAGGCCGGCGGCGACGACGCCTCCGGCAGCTCCGAGAGCGGCACCGCCGACACCATCACCTTCGCCCAGGGCGCCGACCCGCGCGGCCTCGACCCCGCCTACGTCGACGACGGCGAGTCCGCGAAGATCATGTGCAACATCTACGACACGCTGCTCGCCTACGACACCGAGACCTGCGACGTCGTCGCCGGCCTCGCCGAGATGCCCGAGATCTCCGACGACGGCCTCACCTACACCTTCAAGCTGCACGAGGGCGTCAAGTTCCACGACGGCACCGACTGCAACGCCGAGGCCGTGAAGAAGAACATCGAGCGCCAGCTCGAGCCCAACCGCACGGCCGACATGCCCTACGCCTCCTTCGTCTTCGGCGCCGAGGACTCCAACAGCGGCGTCGCCTCTGTCGAGGCCACCGACGACACCACGCTCGTCATCACGCTGCGCTCCGCCTCCACCGCCTTCATCAAGAACATGGCCATGGCCCTCGCCGCGCCGGTCGTCGCCCCTTCCGCCTACGAGGACGGCGCCAACTCCATCGAGAACCCCATCGGCTCCGGCCCCTACAAGTTCGTCTCGTGGGAGAAGGGCCAGAACGTCGTCCTTGAGGCCAACGAGGACTACTGGGACTCCGAGAACATGCCCCAGACCAAGAACATCATCTTCCGCTTCATCGCCGAGAACTCCAGCCGCGTGACCGCCCTCACCAACGGCGAGGTCGACATCATCGACGGCATTGACGCCTCCGTGGTGCCCACCATCACCGATGCCGGCTACTCCCTCTTCGAGGAGGACGGCATGAACATCAACTACTTGGCGTTCCGCAACGACTCCGGCCAGTTCACCAGCGTCGAGGC
Organism: Thermophilibacter mediterraneus; assembly: GCF_900119385.1. Lineage (GTDB taxonomy): Bacteria > Actinomycetota > Coriobacteriia > Coriobacteriales > Atopobiaceae > Thermophilibacter > Thermophilibacter mediterraneus. Next base: position 267,859 of record NZ_FPKO01000008.1, on the reverse strand, counting down.
CCGTCGCGCGTTCTGCCAGGCCGTCAACGTCGAGGAGATGGTCCAGAGCCTCTACGGCGACTACGCCGGCGTCGCGACCTCCGTCATGCCGCTGTGGATGGCGCCCTACGACGAGGCCGTCACCCAGACCGCCTACGACCCCGAGGCGGCCCGCGCCGCCTTCGAGGAGCTCGGCATCACCGAGGTCTCCCTCTACACCTACTCCAACGTGCGCCCGTACAACTCCATCGGCGGCACCGCGCTCGCCGAGGCCATCCAGGGCTACCTGCAGGAGGTCGGCGTCACCGTCAACATCTCCCAGTTCGACTGGACGACCTACCAGACCAAGGTCGAGACCGACTCCTTCGACTGCTGCCTGTACGGCTGGGTGGGCGACAACGGCGACCCGGACAACTTCATGAACCTCCTCGCCGACGAGAACGTCTCCATGAACGTCGGCCGCTACAGCAACGACGAGTACAAGGCGCTCATCCAGCAGGGCCTTGCCACCGAGGAGGGCGAGGAGCGCGACAACATCTACCTCCAGTGCGAGCAGATGGTCGCCGAGCAGATGCCGTGGATGGTCATCTCCCACGCCAAGAACCTCGCGGGCTACAACCCCAACGTCCAGGGCTTCTACTATCACCCCACGGGCGTCGTGCACCTGCAGGGCGTCACCAAGAGCGCCTAGCGACAAGGGCGCGCTCTTGATGGTCTGACCGTCAGGGAACGGGTCGGCGTCGCTGGCCCGTTCCCCCATTATGTTCCGTTCGTCCCGCCCTGCGCAGGAAAGGGGGAAAGCGTGCTCAAGTACGTGCTCAAGCGCATCCTGATGGCAATTCCCGTGCTGCTTGGCGTCTCGATCATCGTCTTTCTGATCATGCGCGTGTTCTCTGCCGACCCGGCGCCCGTCGTCCTCGGCCAGCACGCGACGGCCGAGGCCATGGAGGCCTGGCGCCAGGAGAACGGCCTCAACGACCCCATCGTCATCCAGTACTTCAACTTCCTCACCGGCGCGCTCACCGGCGACCTCGGCGAGAGCTACTACACGCACGCCCCCGTGGCGCAGGAGCTGCTCTCGCGCTTCCCGGCCACCGTCGAGCTCGCGCTCGTCGCCATCGTCATCGCCGGCGTGGTGGGCGTCGCCCTCGGCGTGGTGTCCGCCACCCACAAGAACTCGCCGATCGACGGCCTCGCCACGATCCTCGCGCTCGTGGGCGTCTCGATGCCGATCTTCTGGCTCGGCGTCCTTCTCATCATCCTGTTCGCCGGCGTGCTCCACGTGCTGCCGAGCTCCGGGCGCATCGACCCGCTGCTCCAGCCGGTGGGCGGGACGGGGCTCTACCTCATCGACACGTTGTTCTCGGGTGACCTCGAGGCCTTCGCCGACGCGCTCTCGCACATCATCCTGCCGGCGCTCGCGCTCTCCATGTACTCGATGGCGGTCATCACCCGCATGACCCGCTCGAGCATGCTCGAGACCCTCAACGAGGACTACGTGCGCACGGCCCGCGCCAAGGGCCTCAAGCGCGGCCGCGTCAACAAGCACCACGCCCTGCGCAACGCCATGCTGCCCGTGACCACGGTCATCGGCCTGCAGCTGGGGAGCCTCCTCGGCGGCGCCATGCTCACCGAGACGGTCTTCGCCTGGCCCGGCATCGGCAAGTACGTGGTCGACTGCATCCTCAAGTCCGACTACCCGGTGGTCCAGGGCGCCGTCCTGCTCATCGGCGTGATCTTCATCGTCATCAACCTCGTGGTGGACGTCATCTACGCCTACCTCGACCCGCGCATCACCTACGGCAAGGAAGAGGGGTGATCGGCATGGCAGAGGCAACGACCGCCCGCACGCAGGGCCCGGGGGAGAAGGACCGGGGTGCCGAGAAGGCCGAGTCGCTGTGGAAGGACGTCTGGTACTCGCTGCGCAAGAACGTCCCCGCCATGGTGAGCCTCGGCGTCATCGCCCTTCTCGCCGTCGTGGCGATCGTCACGTTCGTGGCGCCGCAGGTGCTCCCGTACGACCCCTACCAGCAGGACCTCTCGGTGTCCTTCCAGGGCCCGAGCCCCGAGCACTGGTTCGGCACCGACCAGCAGGGCCGCGACATCTTCTGCCGCATCCTGGTGGGCAGCCAGATCTCGCTCACGGTGGGCCTGCTCTCGGTGGCGATCTCGCTCACCATCGGCGTCACGCTCGGCGCCGTCGCCGGCTACAAGGGCGGCGTGGTTGACACGATCATCATGCGCGTCATGGACATGATGCTCGCGATCCCCTCGATCCTTCTGGCCATCGCCTTCATGGCGGCGCTCGGGCAGGGTATCGACAAGGCCATCGTGGCCATCGGCCTCGTCTCCATCCCGGAGTACGCGCGCATCGTGCGCAGCCAGGTGCTCGCCGTCAAGCAGTCCGACTACGTCGCCGCCGCCCGCGTCATCGGCGACTCCGACGCCACCATCATCTTCCGTCACGTGCTGCCCAACGTCATGCCGTCGATCATCGTGCGCGCCACGCTCGGCATCTCGAGCGCCATCCTCGACGCCGCCGCCCTGGGGTTCCTTGGCCTCGGCGTCCAGCCGCCGGCGGCGGAGTGGGGCGACATGCTCGGCCGCGGCCGCAACTACATCTTCTCGGCGCCGCACGCCATGATCTTCCCGGGCCTCGCCATCACCGTCACGGTGCTCGCGTTCAACCTGCTCGGCGACGGCATCCGCGACGCCTTCGACCCCAAGAGCAGGAACAGGTGATGATATGGCACTGCTAGAGGTACACGATCTCGTCACCGAGTTCCCCACGCGCAAGGGCGTCGTGCGCGCCGTCAACGGCGTGACCTTCGACCTGGACCGCGGCGAGATCCTCGCCGTGGTGGGGGAGTCGGGCTCGGGCAAGTCCGTGACGTCGCTCTCGATCATGGGGCTGCTCCAGGAGCCGGGGCACGTCGCCGGCGGCTCGATCACCTTCGACGGCAAGGACCTCCTCGCCGCCTCCGAGTCCGAGATGGAGCAGGTCCGCGGCGGGCAGATCTCGATGATCTTCCAGGAGCCCATGACCTCGCTGAACCCCGTCTACCGCGTCGGCGACCAGATCGTCGAGGCCATCCGCACGCACTCCGACATGTCGAAGAAGGACGCCTGGGCGCGCGCGGTGGAGATGCTGCGCGTGGTGGGCATCCCGAGCCCCGAGGAGCGCGCCCGCGACTTCCCGCACCAGATGTCCGGCGGCATGCGCCAGCGCGTGATGATCGCCATGGCGCTGTCCTGCGACCCCAAGGTCCTTATCGCCGACGAGCCCACGACGGCCCTCGACGTGACCATCCAGGCGCAGATCCTCGACCTCATCTACAAGCTGCGCGACGAGTTCAACATGGCCGTGCTCCTCATCACCCACGACCTCGGCGTCGTGTCCGAGGTGGCCGACCGCGTGGTCGTCATGTACTGCGGCCAGGTGGTCGAGGAGGGCGAGAAGTTCGAGCTGTTCGAGCGGCCCCTGCACCCCTACACGCTCGGCTTGCTCAACTCCATCCCGCGCCTCGAGGAGGAGTCTTCCGAGCGCCTGTACATGATCCGCGGCTCGGTCCCCAACCCGCTCGACATGCCGGCGGGGTGCCCGTTCTCGGACCGCTGCGAGCGCTGCATGGAGCGCTGCCGCTCCGAGCGTCCCGAGCTCACGACGGTCCCGGGCACCACGCGCCGCGTGCGCTGCTTCCTCTACGACGACGAGGCGGAGGTCGAGCGCGCGGTCGAGGCGACCGTGGCCGCCCACCAGCTCAAGGCCGCGCTCGAGGCGCAGGAGCGCGCCAGGATCGAGCAGGCCGCGGCCGCGGCCCGACGCGGGCGCACCGAGACGGCAAGGGAGGCGCGCTAGATGGCAGCCAGCAACACCGAGAACCTCATCGAGGTCCAGCACCTCACCAAGAGCTTCGTGGCCGACACCAACTTCTTCGGCAAGCCGACGTCGTTCGTGCAGGCCGTCGACGACGTGAGCTTCACCATCCGCCGCGGCGAGGCCTTCGGCCTCGTGGGCGAGTCCGGGTGCGGCAAGACCACCATCGGCAAGATGCTCGTCGGCCTGCTCAAGCCCACGAGCGGCAGGATCGTCTTCGAGGGGCGCGACGTCACCGCGATGCCGGCCAGGGAGCGCCGCGCGCTCTGCCGCGACATCCAGCTCATCTTCCAGGACCCCTACGCGAGCCTGAACCCCCGCATGACGATCGCCCAGATCGTGGCGGAGCCCATCCGCACCAACAAGCTGCTGCCCGAGGACCAGGTCGAGGCGCGCGTGGACGAGCTGCTCGAGTGCGTGGGCCTGGCGTCCTACATGAAGAACCGCTACCCGCACGAGTTCTCGGGCGGGCAGCGCCAGCGCGTGGGCATCGCCCGGGCGCTCGCGGTCAACCCCAAGCTCATCGTCTGCGACGAGCCGGTCTCGGCCCTCGACGTGTCCATCCAGGCGCAGGTCCTGAACCTGCTCGACGACCTCAAGGAGCAGTTCGGCCTGACCTACCTGTTCATCGCGCACGGCCTCAACGTGGTCAAGCACATCTCCGACCGCGTGGGCGTCATGTACCTGGGCCGCCTCATGGAGATCGCCCCCAAGAACAGCCTCTACAGCGAGCCGCTGTGCCCCTACACCCAAGCGCTGCTCTCCGCGATCCCGAGCCCGGACCCCAAGCTCCAGCGCCGCCGCATCATCCTCGAGGGCGACGTCCCGAGCCCCATCGACCCGCCGGCGGGGTGCCGCTTCGCGAGCCGCTGCTTCGCCAAGGTCGGCGCCTGCGACGTGGCTGCCCCCAAGCTGCGCGAGGTCCTGCCCGACCACGCGTGCGCGTGCCACCGCTACGACAACGTCGACGCGGCCGACGTGCTCGACCTCGCGGTGTCGATGCAGCACGAGGCGGCGCGCCCGAGCTACGGGCGCGGCTCCGACCTCGTCAACGCCGACCCGGTCGTGGCGCCCGAGGCGGAGTAGGCCCGTCCCCAGGCGCCCGCCCGACCGCGTGCCCTCCCGTCGCCCCCGGCCTCGCGCCGGGGGCGTCTTTGTGCCGGGGTTGGCGCGGGGAGGCGCCAGGCCCCGCGGCCCGTCCCGGTTGCCGGGCCCCGGGGAGCCGTCCGTGCCGCGCGCGGCAGGTCCAGCAAGCACTCTGCCGGTGCCCGCAGCACGAGGTGGTCGACGCTCCTGCTGCGCCGCCCGTGCGCACAGGAATTCTCGGCCGTTGCAGAAGAGGCCTCCTCCGTGCATAGAAAATCGCGCCCGTATGACGATCGAGGGGGGCGCGGCGCCCTCTGGGCGCGCTCCCCGCCGCCTCCGGGGCTCCCGTACGCCCCCGAGCGCATGGTTTTTCTCGGCCGTTGCGGAGAGGGTCGTCCTTGCGCACAGAAATTCGCGCCCGTTTGCGGCGGTCTTGTCGCGCGCGAGCTCTTCTCGGCAGGGGCGTCGCATACGAGCTGCGATTCCTGTGCAGCACGGGGGCGGCTTCGAAGACGGCCGAGAAAAGCTAAGCAGGCCGAGGGGACGCCGCGTTCCGGGGCGCGCTCCGCGGCGCCGCCCCCGCAAACGGGCGACAATTCCTAAGCGCCGAGTCGCACCCGGTTGCAACGGCAGAGAAAAGCTAAGCACCGAGAAGGACCTAGCACCGAGAAGGACGGGGTGCCCGCGATCCGACCGCGGGCCGCGGGCCGCTCCGCCCCCGCCTACGCCATGAGCAGCAGGCGCCGGTACGCGTCCGCCCCCGCCAGCAGCACCCGCTCGTCGAAGTCGAACGTGTCGGCGTGCAGGGGCGTCCCCGTCCCCGTCCCCAGCAGCATGAAGACGCCGGGCAGGCTCCGCTGGTAGAACGAGAAGTCCTCGGCGATGAGCAGGGGCTCGTCGAGCTCGCGCAGGCCCGGCAGCGCCCGGCGCGCGGCCGAGAGCAGCTCGGGGTCGTTGGTCACGGGCGGGTAGCCCTCCGAGAGGCTGAGCTCGACCGTGCAGCCCTCGGTCCGCGCCGCGTTCTGTGCCAGCGTGCCCACCGCCTCGCGGGCGCGGTCGAGCATCGCGTCCGAGAAGACCCTCAGGCTGCCCTCCGCCCGCGCCGAGCCGGCGATGGCGTTTCTCACCGTCCCCGCCTCGAGCCGGCCGAAGCGCAGCAGGCACGGCTCGCCCCCCTCGCGCGCGAGCCTTCCGCACATCGCCTCCGCAGACGGCACGAACCGCGCCGCCGCGGCGAGCGCGTCGCGGCCCTCCTGCCAGCGCGCGATGTGGCTCGCGCGCCCCGAGAACTCCACGGTGACCTCGCTCGAGCGCGCCATGAGCGCGCCCGGGCGCGAGGCGAGCGTCCCCGCCGGCAGGTCCGGCCAGAGGTGCATGCCAAAGATCCGGTCGACGCCGCAGCGCTCGAGGACGCCGCTCCCGCACACGCGCGCCGCGCCGCCGGTCGTCTCCTCGGCGGGCTGGAACACGATGACCACGTCGCGCGGGAGGTCGTCCGCGCTCAGCCCGCCCGCGCGGTCGGCGACGACGTCGTCGACCCACGTCGCCGCGGCGAGCGCCATGGCCATGTGGCCGTCGTGCCCGCAGGCGTGCATGCGGCCCGGGTGCGCGCTCGCGTACGGTGCCCCGGTGCGCTCCGCCACGGGCAGCGCGTCCATGTCGGTGCGCAGCGCCGTCGCGCGCCCGCGCCCGAGGTCGAACCGGGCGACGAGGCAGCTCTCGCAGGGCTCGACCACCTTGCAGGAGAGCGCGTCGAGCGCGGCGCGCACGTAGGCGAGGGTCTCGGGCAGGTCGACGTCGAGCTCGGGAATGCGGTGCAGGTCGCGCCGCCACCGGCGGAGCCGCTCGAGCTCGCGGTCCTTATCGTCTGGCATGGGTCCTCCTGGGGAAGTGGGACGCGGGGACGGAGGAGCGGTGACAGTCCCCCCGTCCCCGTGTCACGTTCTTTGTTGCCAGTGTATCAACCGGGCGCCGCGTGGTCCCGCGTCGACGCGCTCGCGTGATACAGTGTCGCCACACGATAGAGGCGCGGGCGAGAAGATCCGCGGGGCAGCCGGCAGGCGTCACGACCCCGCGGGGAGGCGGACCCGCCGAACTCTGCGCCCGGGCGCGGTCGCGGGGTGGGCCCTCGGGGAAGACCCGCGGGACTGTCTGCAACGAATCTGCAGGAGCGCTATCAGGGAGCTTGCATGAAGCGGCCGTTCGTCTCCAAGGAGCAGCTCGTCGACATCGCCGAGCGCTACCCGACCCCCTTCCACCTCTACGACGAGGCCGGCATCCGCGCGAACGCGGAGGCCGTGCTCGACGCCTTCTCGTGGAACCCCGGGTTTCGCGAGTACTTCGCCGTGAAGGCCAACCCCAACCCCACGATCGTGAGGATCCTGGCCGAGCACGGCTGCGGCTGCGACTGCTCGAGCCTCACGGAGCTCATGATCGCGCGGCGGCTGGGCCTGACCGGTGAGAGGATCATGTTCTCGTCAAACGACACGCCGGCCGAGGACTTTCGCCTGGCGCGCGAGCTCGGCGCCATCGTGAACTTCGACGACCTCTCCCACATACCCTTCTTCGAGGAGGTGGCGGGCCCCGTTCCGCCCGTCGTGAGCTGCCGCTTCAACCCGGGCGGGCTCTTCCGCCTGGCCAACGGCATCATGGACAACCCCGGCGACTCCAAGTACGGCATGACCGAGGCGCAGCTCTTCGAGGCGTTCCGGGCGCTTCGCGACCGCGGGGCGAGGGAGTTCGGGCTCCACGCGTTTCTCGCCTCCAACACGCACGGCAACGACTACTACCCGGCCCTCGCGCGCATCCTCTTTGGCCTCGCGACGCGCCTCTCGCGCGAGTGCGGCGTGCACGTGGGCTTCGTGAACCTCTCGGGCGGCGTGGGCATCCCGTACCGACCCGACGAGGCCCCCTGCGACATCCGGGCCATCGCCGAGGGCGTGCGCCGCGCCTTCGAGGAGGTGCTCGTGCCGGCCGGCATGGGCGACGTCGCCGTCTTCGCCGAGATGGGGCGCTTCATGACGGGGCCCTTCGGCTGCCTGGTCACGCGGGTCATCCACGAGAAGCGCATCCACAAGGACTACCTGGGCGTCGACGCGAGCGCGGTGGACCTCATCCGGCCGGCCATGTACGGCGCCTACCACCACATAACGGTGATGGGGCAGGCGGGCGGCCCGGACAAGTCCCGCCGGCCCGCCGCGCGCACCTACGACGTCACGGGGTGCCTCTGCGAGAACAACGACAAGTTCGCGGTCGACCGCGAGCTCCCCGAGGTCGAGCTCGGCGACCTGCTCGTCATCCACGACACCGGGGCGCACGGATACTCGATGGGCTACAACTACAACGGCCGGCTCAGGTCCGCGGAGGTGCTGCTGCGCGAGGATGGCTCCACCGAGCTCATCCGTCGCGCCGAGAAGCCGAGCGACTACTTCGCCACCCTCGACGTCAACCCCGACTGGAACCGCTGATCCAAGAGACCCCCTTTGGCCATCTCGAGAAAGGCAGCGCCATGGACATGACCAACCTCACCGGATCGATCGTCGCGCTCGTCACGCCGTTTGCCGAGGACGGCTCGATCGACTTCGCCGCGCTCGAGCGCCTCGTCGACTTCCACCTCGAGAGCGGCACCGACGGCATCCTCGTGCTCGGCACCACCGGCGAGTCGTCGACGATGACCGACGACGAGGACCTCGAGGTGGCGCGCTGCGTGGTGGAGCGCGTCGCCGGCCGCGTCCCCGTGATCGGCGGCGCCGGCTCCAACGCCACCTTCGAGTCGGAGCGCAAGGCGGCCGGCCTCGTGAGGATCGGCGTCGACGGCCTGCTGCTCATCACGCCCTACTACAACAAGTCCAACGAGGAGGGCATCTACCGGCACTTCACCGCCGTGCTCGACAAGGTTGACGTGCCCTGCGTCCTCTACAACATCCCCGGCCGCACCGGGTGCTCCATCAGCGAGAAGAACCTCGCGCGCCTGGCCGAGCACCCCAACGCCTGGGCCATCAAGGAGGCGTCGGGCTCCATCGAGTACGCGACCATGGTCGCGCGCTACCTCTCGGACGACTTCCGCATGTTCTCGGGCAACGACGACATCGTGGTCCCGCTCATGAGCCTGGGCGCCTCGGGCGTCATCTCGGTGTGGGCGGACGTCGCCCCGGCGACCGTCCACGAGATGTGCGCGCGGTTCCTCGCCGGCGACGTCGCGGGCGCCCGTCAGCTCCAGCTCGACAACCTCGAGCTCGTCCACGCGCTCTTCTGCGAGGTCAACCCCATCCCGGTCAAGTGCGCCCTCGCCGAGATGGGCCTCATCGGCGAGAACTACCGCCTGCCGCTCTGGAAGATCTCGGACGCCGGCCGCGAGCGGCTCCTCGCCGCCATGAGGGGAGCTGGTCTCCTTGGCTAGCGCGGGCGGCGTGACGAGCGCGGTCGTGGTGGGCGGCAGCGGCCGCATGGGCAGGCTCGTGCGCGAGGAGCTCGCGGCGCGCGGCTTCGCCGTCTCGGGATCCTACGACGTCGACAACGTCGACGAGCTCGACGAGGGCGCCCCGGCCGCAGACCTCGTCGTGGACTTCTCGGCGCCGGCGGCGCTGCCGCACGTGCTCGCCTACGCGCGGCGCACGGGGGCCGCGCTCGTGAGCGGGGCGACCGGGTACGCGCCCGAGCAGCTTGCCGAGCTGCGCGCGCTGGGCGAGACGAACCGCGTCACCTGGTCCTCGAACTACTCGCTCGGCGTGGCGGCGCTGCGCCGGGCAACCGCGATGGTCGCCGAGGCGCTCGGCGGCTGGGACGTCGAGATCGTGGAGACGCACCACGGCAGGAAGGTCGACGCCCCGAGCGGCACCGCCAAGGCGCTGCTCGCCGCCGTCGACCCCGCGGGCTCCCGGCCCGTCGTGGACGGCCGCTCGGGCATCGCGGGGCCGCGTCGCCCCGGCGAGATCGGCGTGCACGCGCTGCGGGGCGGCACCGTCGCGGGGACGCACGAGGTCCACTTCTTCGGGACCGACGAGGAGGTCTGCCTCACGCACCGCGCCGCGAGCCGCCAGATCTTCGTCGCGGGCGCCGTCGCCGCGGCGGGGCGCCTGCTCTCCCGGCCCGTCGGCTTCTACGACTTCGACGACCTCATGTTCGCCTAGTGGGACAGGGGGACGGGGGGTGTCACCGCTCCGTCCCCCTGTCCCACTCCGTCCCGACCAAGAGATTGGAGCCACCATGGACGCCCAGGAGATCATCGACTTCATCGCAAACGCCCCCAAGGCCACGCCGGTCAAGCTCTACGTCCACGAGCGGTGCGGCATGCGCGTGGACTGGGGGTCCGCGCGCGTCTACGGCGGGCGCGACGGCAAGATCGTCTTTGGCGCGTGGGGCGAGCTCTCCCGGATCCTGGAGAGCAACGCCGACGCCATCGAGTACTTCGACGTCGAGTGCGACCGGCGCAACTCCGCCGTGCCGCTGCTCGACCTCACGGGCGTGAACGCCCGCATCGAGCCGGGCGCGGTCATCCGCGACCGCGTCGAGATCGGCGACGGAGCCGTCATCATGATGGGCGCCGTGATCAACATCGGCGCCGTGGTGGGTCCGGGCACCATGATCGACATGAACGCCGTGCTCGGCGGACGCGCCACTGTGGGGGCGAACTGCCACGTCGGCGCCGGCGCGGTGCTCGCGGGTGTGGTCGAGCCGGCGAGCGCGACGCCCGTGGTCGTGGAGGACGGCGTGATGATCGGCGCAAACGCCGTCGTGCTCGAGGGCGTGCGCGTGGGGGAGGGCGCCGTGGTGGCCGCGGGCGCCGTCTGCGTGGAGGACGTGCCGGCAGGCGCCGTCGTCGCTGGCGTGCCCGCGCGCGCGATCAAGATGCGCGACGGTCGGACCGACGCCAAGACGGGGCTCGTCGAGGAGCTTCGCCGGCTGTAGCTGCGGCGCGTCCGGTTGAATGCGCGCTGGGCGGCGCGCACTCGGGCCCGTTCCTGTCCGGGCGGACGCAAATCCCGTCGAGTGCGCGCTGGGCGGCGCGCACTCGGGCCCGTTCCTGTCCGGGCGGACGCAAATCCGGTCGAGTGCGCGCTGGGCGGCGCGCACTCGGGCCCGTTCCTGTCCGGGCGGACACAAATCCCGTCGAGTGCGCGCCCCGCCACGGGAAAGAGCGCGCACTCGACGAGGCCCGCGCGCATTCGCCGCGACCCCGCGCGCCACCCGCGCCGTATAGCGCAGCGGGGCGGGCGCGCGCCCCGCCGGCCCGCGCCCGCCCCGCTGCGCTATACTTGACCGGATAGGTGTCAGCGACTCTTTCGCCAGCGAGAGGAGACCACATGTCCGGTGTCGTTCCAGGAACGCTGAGGGTGTCCAATGACTGCATCACCGACCTCGCCGGCTACGCCGCGCTCGAGTGCTACGGCGTGGTCGGCATGGCGGAGATCGACGAGCAGGCCGGCGTCGCTCGGCTGCTGCCGTCCTTCCGCCTGAGGAAGGGCATCGACGTGGCCTCCGCGGGCGGCCGCGTGACCGTCGACCTGCACGTCATCGTGGAGCAGGGCGTCAACATGTCCTCCGTCGTGGGTAACCTCACGAGCTCGGTGAAGTTCCTGCTCAAGCAGATCGCCGAGCTTGACGACGTCGACGTCAAGGTGCACATCGAGGGCCTGCGCAACGCGCGCTAGGCACCTCCGAACGAGAACCGAGGTACCCAGAGATGATTTCCACCGTTGTCCGCACCTGCTTCCCCGCGGCCGCGAAGGTCGTCGCCGACCGCGCGGAGGAGATTAACAAGCTCAACGTCTTCCCCGTGCCCGACGGAGACACCGGCACCAACATGTCACTCACGCTCAACACCGTCGTCGGCGAGGTGCAGGCCCTGCCCGCGGACGCCACGATGGACCAGATCGCCAAGGCGATCACGCACGGCTCGCTGATGGGCGCGCGCGGCAACTCGGGCGTCATCACGAGCCAGATCCTGCGCGGCATCGCCGAGGGCCTCGTCGAGGCCAAGAATCAGGAGCACCCCACGCCCTCCGACGTCGCCCACGCCTGGCGACGCGGCGTGAAGGTCGCCTTCAAGGCGGTCCGCAAGCCGGTCGAGGGCACCATCCTCACCGTCCTGCGCGACGTCTCGGCCAAGGCCGACCAGCTCGAGCGCACCAAGATCTCCACGCGCGACATGCTCGACGCCCTCGTGGTCGAGGCGTACGAGTCGGTGGCGCGCACGCCCGACCTGCTCCCCGTCCTCAAGGAGAACGGCGTCGTCGACTCCGGCGCCTTCGGCTTCGCCACCTTCCTCGAGGCCTTCGTCAACGCCGCCAACGGCAAGGCCGGCGAGCTCACCGACTTCAAGACCACCGTCGACGCCAAGGCCGACGTCTCGGCCAAGGTCCAGATCGAGCTCAACGACGACTGGGAGGGCTCGGAGTTCCGCTACTGCAACGAGTTCCTCTTCAAGGCCGAGAAGCCCTTCGACGTCGACGCCTCCCTCGCGCACCTCGCCACCCTCGGCGACTGCGAGCTCATCGTGGGCGCCTACCCCGACTTCAAGGTGCACGTCCACTCCAACGAGCCCAACCGCGTGCTCGAGTACATGCTGCAGTTCGGCCAGGTCTACGAGGTCTTCATCCACAACATGGACATGGAGTCCCACGACCGCACCGCCAAGATCGCCGCGGACCAGGCCGCGGCGGAGGGCGAGAAGGACGATGAGCCCCGCAAGCCCCTCGGCTTCGTCGCGGTCGCGGCGGGCTCCGGGCAGGAGGAGATCCTGCGCTCCCTCGGCGTCGACGTGGTCGTCTCCGGCGGCCAGACCATGAACCCCTCCACGGCCGACATTCTCTCGGCCATCGAGCGCGCGAACGCCGACCAGGTCATCGTCCTGCCCGGCAACGGCAACATCCGCATGGCCGCCGAGGCCGCGGCGAGCGCCTGCGAGGACGCCGAGGTCGCCGTCGTCCCCACCAAGACCGTGCTCCAGGGCTTCTCGGCGATGTTCGCCGTCGACCCCGAGGCGTCGCTCGAGGACAACGTCGCGGCCATGACCGAGGCCATCGCCGACGTCCGCGGCGGCGAGGTCACCACCGCCGTGCGCGACTCCCAGGCCGCCGACGGGTCGCCCATCCACGCGGGCGACGTCATGGGCATCCAGGACGACTCCATCGACGTCGTCGGCTCCGACGTGGCCCAGGTCACCCTCGACCTCATCGCCAGGATGCAGGACGAGGAGGAGGGCGACTCCCTCACGATCCTCGCCGGCCAGGACATGGACGACGAGGCCTTCGAGCGCCTCGTGGCCGCCATCGAGGAGGCCCAGCCCGACCTCGAGGTCGACCCGCACCGCGGCGAGCAGCCCCTCTACCCCGTGATCTTCTCGATCGAGTAGGCGTTGGGTCGCCTCCCGACCATACCGTCCGCAGCAGAGAGGGTGCAGCGAACCTGCGCCCTCTCTGACTCTGTGTCGCGCCTGCGCTACGTCTCGGGCGCGCGCCAGGCGGCGCTCGAGCGCCTCGGCGTCCGACGCGTGCGCGACCTGCTGCTCCACGTGCCCCACCGCTACCTCGACTTCACGCGCGTGACCAAGATCGCCTACGCCGACGTCGGCCAGGAGGTCACCGTGGTCGCGCGCGTGGACCGCGTGAGCCTCAAGCGCCCGAGGCCGCGCATGCAGATCGTGGAGCTCTCCGTCATCGACGACACGGGCGTGCTCGTCGCGTCGTTTTTCCGCCAGCCCTGGATCGCCGAGCAGGTGAAGGCCGGCGACACGGTGGCCCTCTCGGGCAGGGTCGAGTTCTCCTACGGCTTCAAGCGCATGAAGTCCCCGTTCCACGAGGTCGTGTCCTCGGGAGGGGGCGCCGCCTACGCGCGCGTGCTGCCGGTGCACCCGGTGGGGGAGGGGCTCAGCGTGCCGTGGATGCGCCGCATCGTATCGGCGGCGCTCTGCGACGTGGGCGACGTCTGCGACTGGCTGCCCGCGAGCCTCTCGAGCGGGCGCGGCCTCATGACGCTCGCGCGCGCCCTGCGCGAGGTGCACTTCCCGGCGTCGGTCGCCTCGGCCGAGCGCGCGCGGCGGCGCCTCGCCTACGACGAGCTGCTCTGCCTGCAGCTCGCCCTGCTCACGCGTCGCAGCGTCGAGCTCGCGGGCGTCGAGCCCTCCACGCACGTCACGGACGGCCCGCACATGGAGGCCCTTCTCCGTGCCCTGCCCTTCTCGCTCACCGACGAGCAGCGCACGGCCGCCGACGAGATCCTCGCCGACATGGCCGCGCCGCACGTCATGAACCGGCTGCTGCTGGGCGACGTCGGAACGGGCAAGACCGCCGTGGCGGCCGTCGCCCTCGCGGCCGTGGCCGACACCGGCACCCAGGCCGCCGTCATGGCCCCCACCTCCGTCCTTGCCCGCCAGTACGCCGAGAAGCTCGGCCCCGTGCTCGACGCCGCGCGCGTGAGCTGGGCCCTCGTCACCGGGGCCACGCCCACCGACGAGCGGGCGCTCACGGCGCTGGCCTGCGAGCGCGGCGAGCTCTGCGTGCTGTTCGGCACCACGGCGCTGCTCTCCGAGGACATCGCGTTCTCGGCGCTCTCGCTCGTGGTCATCGACGAGCAGCACCGCTTCGGCGTCGACCAGCGCGCGGCCCTGCGGCGCAAGGGGGCGGGGGCGGACCTGCTGGCCATGACCGCGACGCCCATCCCGCGCACGCTCGCGCTCTCGATCTACGGCGACGTCTCGCTCTCGACGATCCGCCGGCGCCCGCGCGCGGGGGCCGGCGTCACCACGCGCGTCATCACGCCCGACAGCCTCGACCTCGCCTGGGGCGCCGTGCGCGACGCCGTTGCCGCGGGCCACCAGGCCTACGTCATCTGCCCGCTCGTCGACTCGGACGACGACGGCTCGGCGCTCGACGACGTCCCGGAGGCCCTGCGCTCGACGGGGGGCCGGCCGCGCTCCGCGGTGGCCACGCTCGACGAGCTCAGGGGCCAGATCATCCCCGACATCCCCTGCGACCTGCTCACCGGTCGCATGACGGCGGGCGAGAAGGACCTCGCGATGGAGCGCTTCCGCTCCGGCGCCACCAAGGTGCTCGTGGCGACGACCGTCGTCGAGGTGGGCGTTGACGTCCCCAACGCAACGGCGATGGTGGTGCTCGACGCCGACCGCTTCGGCCTCGCGACGCTGCACCAGCTGCGCGGCCGCGTCGGCCGCGGCGACGCGCCGGGCACCGTGCTCCTGAGCTGCGCCGCCAAGCGCGACAGCCGCGCCCGCCAGCGCCTCGCCGCGCTCGAGGCGACCTCGGACGGCTTCGAGCTCGCCGAGCTCGACCTGCGCCTGCGACACGAGGGCGAGGTTCTGGGGTATCGTCAGAGCGGCGGCGTGAGCCTCGAGATCTCCGACCTCGAGGCCGACGCCGACCTCGTCGAGCTCGCGCACGCCGACGCGCGCGCCATCGCGGCCGACGACCCGCGCCTCGCCGCGCCCGCGCACCGCGCGATGGCGATCGAGGTGCGCGACAGGTTTGGCGCCTACTTCGAGGAGCTGGAGCGAGCATGAGGATCGTAGGGGGAAGGTGGCGCGGCCGCCAGATCGAGGCGCCGCGCGGGCGGGGCGTCACGCGCCCCACCACGGACAGGACGCGCGAGCAGGTTGCCTCGATGGTGCTGTCGGCGCGCGGCCTCGACCTTACGGGCGACTCCGTGCTCGACGCCTTCGCCGGGTCGGGCGCCATGGGCCTCGAGCTGCTCTCGCGCGGCGCGGCGCACGCGACCCTCACGGACGCCGACCGCGGCGCCGTCGCGCGCATCCGCCGCAGCGCCGCGGCGCTCGGCGCGCGACCGGACGAGCTCTCGGCCCTCGCCGGCGACGTCTTCGCGCTCGCGGCGCGCGGGCTTCCCGGCGCGCCCTTCGACGTCGTGTTCCTCGATCCCCCCTACGCGCTCGACGCCGGGCGCGTGTCCGCCCTCGTGGACGGCCTCGCCGCCTCCGGCCAGCTCTCGGACGGCGCCGTGGTCGTCTACGAGCACGCCGCCGACGCCCCCGGCCTCGCGTGCGCCTGCCTCGAGCCCGTGCGCTCCAGGCGCCACGGCATCTCCTGCGTCGACCTCCTGACCGCCCGCGTCGAAAGGGACGCCTCATGACCTCGCACGACCCCGCGCGCCCCGTCGGCGCGACCATCAGCCACGTCGTCGTCCCGGGGACCTTCGACCCCGTGACCCTCGGCCACATCGACGTCATCAGGCGCGCGCGGCGCCTCTTCCCGCGCGTGACCGTCGCGGTCGCCGCCTCCGTCAACAAGAACGGCCGCGGCACCACGTTCACGCTCGACGAGCGGGTCCAGATGATCCGGGAGGCCATCGCGCTCGAGGGCCTGCCCCCCGACGTTGAGGTCGCCCCCTTCACGGGGCTTCTCGTCAACTTCTGCAAGGAGATCGGCGCGGGCGGCGTGGTCAAGGGCCTGCGCGCGATGACCGACTTCGAGTACGAGCTGCAGCAGGCCGACCTCAACAGCCACATGGCGCCCGACCTCGAGAGCGTCTTCGTCATGTCGAGCCCGCAGTACGGCTACGTCTCGTCCTCGATCGTGCGCGAGATCGCGGCGATGGGGTCGGACGTGCGCATCCTCGTGCCGGCGAACGTCGCCGAGCGCCTCAGCGAGCGCTACGCCTGAGGGCGCGCGTCCGCTCGCGGCGCCGCGGCCCCGCGTCCTTCTCCGCGCCCCTCGCGCCGCGGCGTCACGACACCGTCACGCGTTGCCGCAGACAATCTGCTAACATGTCCCCTAAATGGGTCGATTCGCGCAGCCATGCGTCGATGAATCACGTGAAAGGAACCATAGATGCAGCCAGGTGAGGAAATCGAGAGCTTGGTGGATGAGCTCGAGCAGATCGTGAGCGAGGCCAAGTCCCCGCTCATGGACAGCGGCCAGAAGAAGATCGTGGACGCCCAGGACATCTACGAGATCCTCGACGAGATGCGCCGCGTCTTTCCGCAGGAGTTCCAGGACGCCCGCCGCATCCTCAAGGAGGAGCAGGAGACGCTCGACCGCGCCCAGCAGCAGGCGAACTCCATCATCGCCGATGCCCAGCAGCAGGCCATGATCCTCGCGGGCGACCAGGAGATCGTGCGCCTCGCCCAGCAGCAGGCCGAGGGGATCCGCGACCAGGCCGCCCAGTACGAGCGCGACACCCGCTACAACGCGGAGGAGTACGCCGACACGGTCCTCGCGCACCTCGAGGAGAACCTCAAGAGCCTCACGAGCTCCGTCTCGCGCGTGCGCCAGACGCTCGACGAGAACTCCGGCCCGCGCAACACCACCAACAACGTGCCCTGGTAGCCATGGACGCGCTGATCTTCGCGCTCGACGAGCGGCTCGCCAACCCCGGTGACACCTGGTCGGTGGGCGGGCACCTCGACGAGACCGGCTACGAGCTCGGCGACCACGAGTTCGCGCTGCCCCAGGGCATCGACTACGACGTCGTGCTCACCAACGCCGGCGAGGGGATCCTCGCGACGGGGCTCGTCCGCGCCCACGTGGTGGGCACCTGCGACCGCTGCCTCGAGGACGCCGAGTTCGACGTCGCCGGCGAGGTCGACGGCTACTACCTCTTCGAGGAGCCCGAGCGGCTCGCCGAGGACGAGGACGAGGCGGACTACGAGCTCGTGCTGCCCGACCGCACGATCGACCTCTCGGGGGCGCTGCTCGCCGCGCTCGTGATGGAGACGCCCTTCGTGGTGCTCTGCCGCGAGGACTGCCTCGGGCTCTGCCCGGTGTGCGGCGCCAACCTCAACGAGGGGGACTGCGGACACGTGGCGCAGCTCGAGGAGCGGCGCGAGCGCGAGCGGCTCGAGTCCTCGCCGTTCGCCGCGCTCGCGGGGCTCGACTTCGGCGAGGGCGACCAGGAGGGGTGACGCCTCCGCGCGCTCGCCCGAGGCGTCGTCGCGGGGTCCCGATGTGCTTCCGCGTGAAGAATTGCTGATGAGCCGTTTCGCGCGGGGGACAGTCGTGGTATAGTGTCTCCTCGCATGACTCAGACACGCCTGCCGCTGCGCGAGCGGAGGGGCAGAGGTTTTGGACAGGAGAGTTTGACATGGCAGTACCCAAGCAAAAGAAGGGCCGCGGCGCCACCCACACCCGTCGTTCGGCCAACAGCAAGGTCTCGGCCGCGGCTCGTTCCGTGTGCCCGCAGTGCGGCGCCCCCAAGCTTCCGCACCACGTGTGCCCCAACTGCGGTCACTACAAGGACCGCGAGGTCATCGTCACCGAGTAGTCCGCCGCGCGGCATGACGCACCTTCGAGGCCGGCCCAGCAATGGGTCGGCCTCTTTGCGTGGCGTCGATCAGGTCGCCCCGTGCGGGGTCCGCCGGGGCGCGGGGGCCGCGTTGCCCGCGCGGGGGTCGCGTTGCCCGCGCGTCCGCCCCGCCCGCGCGCGCACGCCCCGCCCGCGCGTCCATGCCACGTTTCCTGCGCGTGTGCCCGCTCCGCTCGCGTGTGCCCGACCGCGCCCGTGCCCGCCCCGGTCGCGCGCGTGCCCGACCGCCCGCGCGTCTATGCCACGTTTCCCGCACCATTGGGTGTTTTGGGGCTCCCGCGCTCACGGGAGGGCCAGTTTTGTCAGGAGACCGCCCTGATTGGGTACTCCCTCGGGTCGAAATGCTCGGTCGGGGGAGGTTCGATCACCCTCGTGGAACCTCAACACACAATAAGAGGGCGAGAAGAACATGCAAGAGATTAATCTGTTCCACAACGCGTGACCGCCCGGTCGCGGGAACATCAAAGGTTATACCCAATCGCATGGGTGAGCTGACAAACTCGCCTCCTCGCCGTCCCGCACCTCCTCGCTGCCCGCGACCTGCCGACTCTCCCGCGCCCCGCACCCCGCCGCCCGCGATGCGTCATAATAGAGCGGTTGAACCGCGAGCCAGAGCCAAGGAGGCAGCATGACCACCATCTGCGTTGACGTCATGGGTGCGGACAAGGAGCCCGCCGTCCTGCTCGAGGGCGTCGCCATGGCGCTTGCCGACGACCCCGACCTCGAGGTCCTCGTCGCCGGGTCGGCCGACGTCGTCGAGCCGTTCTGCGCGTCGCACGCGCGCGCCCGCGCGCTCGTCACCACCGAGGTCATCGCCATGTCCGAGCACCCCGCACAGGCCGTGCGCAAGAAGAAGGACGCGAGCATCGTGCGCGCCGCCGCGGCGGTGCACGCCGGCGAGGCGGACGGCCTCTTCTCCGCCGGCTCCACGGGCGCGGTGCTGACCGCCGCCACCTTCGGCGTGGGTCGCATCAGGGGCGTCAAGCGCCCCGCGCTCTCGCTGCCCTTCCCGGGCATCTCGGGAAGGAGCACCGTCTTTTTGGACATGGGCGCCAACGCGGACGTCAAGCCCGACGTGATGGTGCAGTTCGCCCACATGGGGCGCGCCTACGCCCACGCCGTCCTCGGCGTCGAGAACGCGCGCGTCGGCCTGCTCTGCAACGGCTCCGAGGACACCAAGGGCTCCGAGATGGCGCTCGCCTACCACGAGGCGCTCGCCGCCGGCAACTGCGGCTTCGCGGGCAACGCCGAGGGCACCGACCTGCTCGCGGGCACCTTCGACGTCATCGTGGCGGACGGCTTCACCGGAAACGTCGCCCTCAAGTCCATCGAGGGCACCGGCAAGTTCGTCGTCAAGCGGCTCAAGGCCGCGATGGGGGAGTCGCTCGGCAACAAGATCGGCATGGCGCTGCTCGCCAGGTCGCTCAAGTCCCTCGCCGCCGAGATGTCCGGCGACGAGTACGGCGGCGCGATCCTGCTGGGGCTGCGCGCGCCGGTCGTGAAGGGGCACGGCGCGACGAGCGCCCAGGCCGTCCGCAAGGGCACGCTCGCGGCCGCCGCGGCGGTTCGGGCCGGCCTGGTGGAGAAGATCGCCGCGGCCTGCGAGCTGTAGCGGCGACGCGCGGCGCGCCCGCGGCCCGGCGACGGTCGCATCGGGGCGGGCGCGGGGTAGAATAGGGCAAGCCCAGAAGCTAGGAGGAACCATGGATCGCGACGCAATTCTCGCAAAGGTCATCGAGGTCGTCGACGACACGCTCTCGCTCGGAGACGACGTCACCCTCGACGAGTCCACCAACCTCAAGGAGCTCGGTGCGGACTCCTTCGACCTGCTCGAGCTCGTCACCGCGCTCGAGGACGAGTTCTCCATGACGTTCGCCGACGACGCCGTCGGCTCCATCGCCACCGTCGGCCAGGTCGTCGACGCCATCGCAGGCGCCCAGTGAGCGGGGGGCACGTTCGTTGAAGATGCACCAGCGGGTGGCCGAGGCCGAGCGGGTCTGCGGCCACCACTTTGAGAGGCGCGAGCTCATCGAGTCCGCGCTCACGCACCCCTCGGCCGCCGAGGGGATGCCCGTGTCCGCCTCCTACGAGCGGCTGGAGTTTCTCGGCGACTCGATCCTGGGCGCCATCGTGGCCAGGGACCTCTTCGAGCGCTTCCCCGACATGGACGAGGGGGCCCTCACCCAGGCCAAGATCAGCCTCGTCTCGGGCAAGATGCTCTCGAGCGTGGCCGAGCGCCTCGGCGTCGCCGAGCTCATCGTCATGGGGGAGTCCGAGAAGGGCACGGGGGCGCGCGGCATGCACTCGGCGCTCGAGAACGTCTACGAGGCCATCGTCGGCGCGCTCTACCTCGACGCCGGCTACACCGCCACGCACGAGTTCGTGATGCGGACCCTCGGCCCCGAGGTCTCGCCCGCGCTCGCGCGCAAGCCCATCAGCCCCAAGTCGCGCCTGCAGGAGGTCACGCAGCGCGAGCTGCACTGCGGTCCCGAGTACCGCCTCGTCGCCGAGGAGGGGCCCGCCCACGACCCCACCTTCACGTCCGTGGTGATGGTCGAGGGGCGTCGCGTCGGCCGCGGCACGGGCTCCTCGAAGAAGTCCTCCGAGAGCGCCGCCGCCATCGACGCGCTCGTCTCCCTCGGCTACGCCGAGCGGGACGACTTCGAGGGCGCCGGCACCACCAACTAGCGCAGGGGGACGCCGCGTGTACCTGAAGTCGCTGACACTCAAGGGGTTCAAGTCCTTCGCCGACCGGACGCAGATGGTGTTCGACCCCGGCCTCACGGTCGTGGTCGGGCCCAACGGCTCCGGCAAGTCAAACGTCTCCGACGCGATCCTGTGGGTCCTCGGCGAGCAGAGCGCCAAGCAGCTGCGCGGCCAGGCCATGGAGGACGTCATCTTCTCGGGCTCGTCCGCGCGCGGCGCGGTCGGCGTGGCCGAGGTCACGCTCGTGCTCGACAACTCCGACCACACGCTGCCCATCGACTTCACCGAGGTGGGCGTCACGCGGCGGATGTACCGCTCGGGCGAGTCGGAGTACCTCATCAACGGGGCCCCCTCGCGCCTCATGGACGTCCAGGACATCCTGCACGACTCGGGCCTCGGCAAGGACACACACTCGATCATCTCGCAGGGCAAGCTCGACTCGATCCTCTCGAGCCGCCCCGAGGAGCGGCGCGCCCTCATCGAGGAGGCCGCCGACATCTCGAAGCACCGCCGCCGCAAGGAGCGCAGCCAGCGCAAGCTCGTCTCCATGGACGAGAACCTCACCCGGGCCAAGCTCCTCTCGCGCGAGCTCGCGCGGCAGCTGAGGCCGCTCGAGCGCCAGGTCGACAAGGCCCAGCGCGCCCGCGCGCTCGAGGACGAGCTCAGGGAGCTCACCACGCAGCTCGCCGTCGACGACCTGCGGAGGCTCCAGGGCGCCTACGACCGGCTCGTCGCCCGCGGCCGCGAGGCCGACGCGGCCATCGAGCTCGCCCAGTACCGCTGCGACGAGAAGAACCGCGAGCTCGAGAAGCTCCAGTCCCTGCTCGAGCAGAAGGGCCTGTTCGTCGGCGACCTCGGCGAGCAGCGCCGGCGCCTCCAGGCGCAGCTCGCTCAGATGGACTCCGACATGCGCCTGCTCGAGGAGAAGGGCAAGAACATGGTCGGGCGCCTGTCCGACATGCGCATGCAGCTCTCCGCCATGCAGAAGCAGCGCGCCGACGCCCGCGAGGAGCACGAGCGCGTCGCCGGCGAGCTCTCGGACGCGCGCGTGCGCGAGCGCGACCTGCGCGCGTCGCTCGACGAGCTCTCGCGCGCCTCGCACGAGGCGGTCGCGAGGCGCCGCGCCCTCGACGACGAGCTCAGCCGCCTCTCCTCCGCCGAGCGCGCGGCCCGCACCGAGGCCGACCGCGAGACGCTCGCCTACGCCAAGCTCGAGGACCAGGTGGGCAACGCCGAGGTCGAGGACCAGATGTTCGCCTCGCGCCTCGAGCAGCTCGAGGAGACCGCCCGCACCACCTCCGAGGCCATCGCCGAGCGCTCCGACCGCAGCGCCGACCTCGCCATCGAGCTCGACGAGGCCCGCGGCCGCGCGGATGCCCTCTCCGCCGAGATATCCCGCCGCTCCTCCGAGCTCGACGCCGCCCGCGCCGAGGAGCGCGACGCCCGCGCCGCGCTCTCGTCCGCGCGGGCCACCCTCGACGCGCTGCGCTCCGTCGACGCCGACGTCGAGAAGGCGAGCCCGCTCGCGGCGAGCCTCGCGGAGCGCGCCGGGGAGGGGGTGAGGTGCCGCCTCGCCGACCTCATCGACGCCGACGAGGAGGTCGAGGGCCTCGTCGAGCAGCTGCTCGGGGATGACCTCGCCGCGCTCGTCGTGGCGGACTCCGACGCCGCCGCCCGCCTCGCGGACGAGGCGCTCTCGCTCTCCGGCACCGAGGGCCGCGCCACCATCTCCTGGCTGCGCGCCGCCGGCCGCGAGGCGGCGCCGGGCGCGCCGGGGACGCCGCTTTTGAGCCGGCTGCGCGTGGGGGACGAGGCGCGCGCCCTGATCGAGGTCCTTCTCGGCGACGTCCGCCTCGTGGGGGACGCGACCGAGGCGGTGCGCGCCCACGAGGCGGCCCCGCAGCTCACCTACGTCACGATGGACGGCGTGGCGGTGCTGCCGGACGGCAGGCTGCACGTGGGGAGCGCCCCCACGAGCGAGGCGGGCGCCCTCGAGCGCAAGCGTCGCATCCGCGCGCTCGACGAGGGGATGCCCGCGCTCGAGGAGGCGCTCGCGGCCGCCGAGGAGCGCGTCTCGGAGGGGGAGGACGGCCTCTCGGCCGCCCGCGAGCGGCTCGCGGCCGCCAAGGGGGAGCTCGCGCGCCTGAGCGCCGAGCTGAGCTCCGCCACCGCCGAGCGCGGCAGGCTCGAGGCCCAGCTCGCGAGCGCCACCTCGGAGCGCTCCCAGGTCGAGAAGCGCCGCGCCGCCGCCGCCGCGCGCGCCGCGGAGGCCCGCGGGCAGATCGACGCCCACCGCAGCGCCGCCCGCGCCGCCCGCGAGCGCGCCGACGCCCTCGCGACCGAGCTCTCCGAGCGCTCCGACGAGCACCAGGACGCCGTCGCGCAGCAGGGGAGGGCGAGCCGCGAGCTCTCCGACGCGCGCCTCGAGCTCGCCATGACGAGCGAGCGCCGCGCCAACCTCGAGACCCGCGAGCGCGACCTCGCGCGCCGCGCCGACGACCTCGCCGCGCGCATCGTGGCGACCGAGCGCAGCTCGCGCTCCCTCGAGGTCGTCCGCCTGCGCGTCGACCCGCTGCACGACCGCTACGACGCCGTGCGCACGCGCGCCCTCGAGTGGGCGGCGCGCCTCAAGGACCGCGCCTCGCTCGCCGAGGCCGACTCCGACTCGCTCAAGCGCACCATCGGCTCCGCCCGCGAGGCCGCCGCGGCCGCGTCGGAGGAGCTCGACGCCGCCCGCGAGGCCGCGTCGGAGGTCAAGGTCGACCTCGGGCGGCTCGAGGTGCAGGTCGAGGGCGCCATCAACGCCATCACGGCGACCGGCGCCGTTCTCGACGAGGCACTTCTGGTCCCCGAGCCCGAGGACCGGGACGCCGCCGAGCGCCGCGTCGCCGAGCTGCGGCGCCAGATCGAGTCGATCGGGCCGGTCAACGCCGTCGCCATGGACGAGTACCAGCGCCTCAAGGAGCGCGCGGACTACATCGGCGAGCAGGTCGCCGACCTCGAGGCGGCGCGGGCGTCCCTGAAGAAGATCACGGCCGCCATCGACCGCAAGATGCGCACGCGCTTCCTCGCGGTCTTCGACCGGGTGAACGAGAACTTCTCGGAGATCTTCTCGCTGCTGTTCCCGGGCGGCCAGGCCCACATCGAGATGACCGACCCGGACAACCCCTCCGAGACCGGCATCGAGATCGTGGCGCAGCCGCGCGGCAAGCGCATCGCCAAGATGATGCTCATGAGCGGCGGCGAGAAGTCCCTCACGGCGCTCGCGCTGCTCTTCGCGGTCTACAAGGTGCGCACCGTGCCGTTCTACGTGTTCGACGAGGTTGAGGCCGCGCTCGACGACTCCAACCTCTCCAAGCTGCTCGACGCCATCGAGCGGCTCAAGGAAACCACGCAGCTCATCGTCATCTCGCACCAGAGGCGGACGATGGAGCAGGCGGACGTCCTCTACGGCGTGTCGATGCAGGCGGACGGCGTGAGCCGCGTCGTCTCGCAGCGCCTCGACCACGCCACCGGAAAGGTGGTTGATGCGTAAATGGGATTTCTCGACAGCCTCAAGGCGGGCCTGCAGCGATCGCGCGAGGCCCTCAACGAGATCTTCTACATGGGCGGCGAGGTCGACGAGGACTTCTGGGAGGACCTCGAGGACACGCTCGTCATGGGCGACATGGGCGCCGAGGTCGCCATGCGCGTGACCGACGACCTGCGCGAGCAGGCCGCGCGCGAGAACCTCACCCGCGCCGAGCAGCTTCGCGACGCCCTGGCGCGCCGCCTCGCCCAGGAGTTCCCCGCGGCCGCGCGCGACCCCTTCACCGACCTGCCCTCGTGCGTGCTCTTCGTGGGCATCAACGGCGCCGGCAAGACCACCACGGTGGGCAAGCTCGCCGGGCGCGCCCGCGAGGCGGGCGTCGAGTGCCTGATCGGCGGGGCGGACACGTTCCGCGCGGCGGCGATCGAGCAGCTCGAGGTCTGGGGCCGGCGCGCGGGCGTCGAGGTGGTCACGCGCGAGCGCGGCGCGGACCCCGCGAGCGTGTGCTACGACGTGGTGGACGAGGCCGAGCGCCGCGGGAGCCGCCTTGTGCTCATCGACACCGCCGGGCGCCTGCACACCTCCTCCGACCTCATGCGCGAGCTCGCCAAGGTGGTGGGGGTCACCCGCAAGCGCTGCCAGTCCATGCCCGTCTCGGTGGTGCTCGTGATCGACGCCACCACCGGCCAGAACGGCCTCAACCAGGCGCGCGAGTTCAACGACGCCCTCGAGCTCGACGGCATCATCGTCACCAAGCTCGACGGGACCGCCAAGGGCGGCATCGCGCTCGCCATCTCCAGCCAGCTGGGCCTGCCCATCTACCGCATCGGCGTGGGCGAGACCCTCGACGACCTCCAGGCCTTCGACGCGCTCGAGTTCTGCCGCGCGCTCGTGGGCGAAGGGATGTAGCCATGTTCAACTCTCTCTCCGACCGCCTCCAGGACACCTTCGAGAAGCTGCGCGGCAAGGGCCGCCTCACGGAGGACGACATCAACGTCGCCATGCGCGAGATCCGCATGGCCCTGCTCGAGGCGGACGTCAACTACCGCGTGGTCAAGAGCTTCGTGGGGCGCTGCAAGGAGAAGTGCCTCACGGCCGAGGTCATGGAGTCGCTCACGCCGGCGCAAAACGTCGTGAAGATCGTCCTCGACGAGCTCACCGTCCTTCTCGGCTCCACGGACTCGCGGCTCACGCTCGCGCAGAACCGCACGCCCAACGTCATCATGCTCGTCGGCCTCCAGGGCTCGGGCAAGACGACGGCCGCGGCGAAGCTCGCCTACCTGCTCAAGAGCCAGGGCCACAGCCCGTTGCTGGCGGCGTGCGACACGCACCGTCCCGCCGCGGCCGACCAGCTCGCCACCCTTGGCGGCGAGATCGGCGTGTCGGTCTACCGGGGCGACGGGCGCGACGCCGTCGCGGTGGCGCAGGGATCCATCCGCGAGGCCGTCGACCACCTCAACGACATCGTGATCGTGGACACGGCGGGGCGCCTGCAGATCGACGAGGAGATGATGGAGGAGGCCGTCGCGATCAAGCGCGCGGTGCGCCCCGACCAGATTCTCATGGTCGTCGACGCCATGACCGGACAGGACATCGTGAACGTGGTTACCGAGTTCGCCAACCGGGTGGACTTCGACGGCGTCATCATGTCCAAGCTCGACGGCGACGCCCGCGGCGGCGGCGCGCTGTCCGTGCGCGAGGTCACCGGCAAGCCGATCAAGTTCGTATCGATGGGCGAGAAGCCCGATTCGCTCGAGGTGTTCCACCCCGACCGCATGGCCAAGCGCATCCTCGGCATGGGCGACGTCGTCGGCATCATCGAGCAGGCCCAGAAGGTCGCCGACGAGCAGCAGATGGCCGACGCGGAGCGCATGCTGCGCGAGGGCTTCACGATGGACGACCTGCTCAAGCAGATGCAGCAGATCCGCAAGATGGGCGGCCTCGCCAAGATCATGGGCATGATCCCGGGCATGGAGCGCGCCATGGCGCAGGCCCCGCAGGCCGTCGACGACTCGCAGATGACGCGCATCGAGGCGATCATCCACTCGATGACGCGCGAGGAGCGGGCGCGCCCCAAGATCATCAACGGGCAGCGCCGCAAGCGCATCGCCGCCGGCTCGGGGCGCACGGTCCAGGAGGTCAACCAGCTCATCAAGCAGTGGGACGAGATGAACAAGATGATGGGCAAGATGAAGGGCCTCATGAGCCAGGGGGGCGGCAAGAAGGGCCGTCGCGCCATGCAGCAGATGATGCGCGACATGAACCTGCGCTAGCGGGGCGCCGCGCGGGCCGGGGGCCCGCGTTCGAGGCGCGCGCCGAAACGGAGCGATATGCAAAAACAGCGCCTCGATCGCGCCAGATTTTGCATTTCGCTCCGTTTCGCTGGTCGAGCCGCGCCTCCCGTGCCGCCCCGCCCGAGCCGCGCCGCCCGCAGCGTCGTCGCGCACGCGACGGCCCCCGCGGCTCGGTTGCGCCGCGGGGGCCGAGGTCCTTCTCGCCGTCTCTTCCCGACGGGCCCGCGCTACTTGTGGATGACGACCACGTCGCCCACGCGCGCGGCGTTGTAGAGCGCCTGCGCGCTCGCGTAGCTCATGCGGATGCAGCCGTGGCTGCCGTAGTACGTGTAGATGTTGCCGCCGAACGTGGACTGCCACGGGGCGTTGTGGAACCCCACGAGGTTGCCCACGACGCCGAGCCAGAAGTCGACGTGGCTGTCCCACTCCGGCTCGCCGGTCTCGGGGTCGATGGGGCCCTTGAGGTTGATGTCGCCGTCCGTGGCGCGCGACTTGCGGTTGGTGATGGTCCAGACGCCGACGGGGGTCTCCTGCCCGAGGTTGGGCTGGCCCGTGGTGATGGCCGCCTCCCAGATGACCGAGCCGTTGTCGTACATGACGGCGTGCTGCGCGGTGAGGTCGACGTCGATGTAGCGGTCAGGCCAGTCCTGCCCGCCGGGGTTGACCCTCGCAGCGGTGTAGAAGCAGGGGATGTCGACGGTCCCGGGCTGGCCGGAGCGGATGCTCTCCGCGATGAGCGTCGCCGTCGAGCCGCCGTCGATGCTCCACCCGTAGGTGCTCGCGCCGTAGCTCGGGTCGGTGCCCAGCACCGTGATGGTGCGGCCGTCGGGACGCGTGTAGGTGCGGTCCTTGCCGAGCGTGTCGAGGTAGTCCGAGAGGGCGCCGCGGCACCAGCTCTCGATCGCGGCGTCGTCGAGGCCCACCGAGAGGTCGTCGCCGATGGTGACCCAGCCCGCGATCATGTCGGGCGTGACCTCGACGACGTTGGTCCCGCTGAGGGTGAGCGTCACCGTGGCGCCCACGAGCGCGTTGGCGGCGTCGACGGCGTCCTGCAGCGCGGTCTCGGTCTCGACGCACTCGTCGCCGATGGTGAGCTCGGCCTCGCCCGCCTCGAGGGCGGCCACGATCGCGTCGGTCACGAGGTCGGAGCTCAGGCGGCTCGCCACGGCCGCCTCGTCGAGCACGAAGGCGCCCGCGTCGGCGCTGAAGGAGATGCCGTGGCCCTCGACGGTCGAGGAGGCCGCGAGCGCCTCGACGGCGGGCTCGACCACGGCGGCGACCTTGTCGCGGTCGACGCTCACGACGGGCTCGGCGGTGAGGTCGCGCTCCCCGGAGGCGAGCGCGAGCGGCCACGCCCACGGGTTCTCCTGCGCGAGGGCGTCGCGAACGTAGGCCTCGCCGTCGAGCGCGAGGCCCGCCTGCTCCGCCGTGACGGTGAGGTCGAGTCCCTTGCCGCTCGCGTGTACCTGCGTCCCGTCGAGCGACGCGCTCTTCTCCGCCGCGACCTCCTCGACGCGGCGCAGGGAGACGTCCTGGCCGTTGAGCGCGGTCCCGGGCATGAAGGTCGTCTGGAAGTAGAGGGCCCCGCCGACGTAGGCCCCGCCGAGAAGGACGAGCAGGCTCGCGGCGACGATCAGGGCGACGCGCCCGCGCCCCCGCGCCCCGCCGCCGGCCGCCCCGCCGCCGGCGGCCGCGGGCCCGGCCTTGGGCTGGACCGTCGTCTTCGAGGGGGAGGGCGCCGCCTTGGACCCCCTCGACGCTCCGGGGCCCTTCGCGGACGATGCTGGTTTCATGTGGGATGCCATGGGCTGACCCCCGTGAATCTGGTGTGTTTATGCTGTCTGCGAGTTGCTATCGTACCCTAGGACGGCGCCGCCGTCGCGACGTTTCTCGGACCTTTCCAAAGGAGGACACATGTCCCGCATAACACGGCTCGAGAGCCTGTCCGACGAGCGGCTCGACGTCTACGCGCGCCTCACGGACCACCAGCTCAGGGCGCGCGTCGAGGCGCAGCGCGGCGTGCTCGTCGCGGAGTCTCGCCTCGTGGTGGACGTGGCGCTCGACGCCGGCGTGCGGCCCGTGTCGTTTCTTGTGGACGAGCGCCAGGCGTCGAGCTGCGCGGGCCTGCTCGACCGCGCCGGCGACGACGTCCCCGCCTTCGTCCTGCCGCACGACCAGATGAAGCTCCTGACCGGCTACAACGTCACGCGCGGGTTCCTGTGCGCCATGGAGCGCCCGGCGCCGCGCTCGGTCGAGGAGGTCACGGCCGGCGCGCGGCGCGTGACGCTCGTGGAGGACCTCGTGGACGTGACCAACGTGGGCGCGCTGTTCCGCTCCGCCGCGGCGCTCGGCGCCGACGCGGTGGTGCTCTCGCCGCGCTGCGCCGACCCGCTGGTGCGGCGCGCCGTCAGGACCTCGATGGGCACCGTCTTCCAGGTGCCGTGGGCGCGCGCCGAGCGCGCGGACTGGCCGCGCGCCACGATAGGCGGCCTGCGCGAGCGCGGCTTCGCGGTCTATGCCATGGCGCTCGAGCCCGGCGCCGTCGCGCTGGACGACCCGTCGCTGCTGGCGTCCGAGCGCCGCGCGCTCGTCTTCGGCAGCGAGGGGCCCGGCCTCGCGCGCGAGACGGTCGAGGCGTGCGACCGCCCCGTCGTCATCCCGATGTCCCACGACGTCGACTCCCTCAACGTCGCCGCGTGCTCGGCCGTGGCGTTCTGGCAGCTCTTCCGGTAGGGGCCCGGGGCGACGCGCGCGGGGCGGGGCGCCGCACGGGAAGGGCCCCCGGTCGGGGGCCCTCACGTGACGCTGCGACCTGACGCCTGCGCCAGGTCGACGCTATGGCCTGACGTCAGCGTCAGCTCTCGGGCTTGGGCATCTTGGGGGCGAAGCCGTCGTCGCGGGTGAGGATGTTCATGAACTCGTCGCCCGTGATGGTCTCCTTCTTCTGGAGGTAGTGCGCGATCTCGTGCAGCTTGAAGCGGTTCTCGCGCAGGGTGCGCAGCGCGGCCTGGTGACCCTCCTCGACGAGCGCCTGGACCTCGGCGTCGATCTCCTGCGCCGTGCCCTCCGAGCAGGTGAGCTGCTGGCCCCCGCCGAGGTAGCGGCTCGCGGGCTGGCCCAGCTGCACCATGCCGAACCTGTCGGACATGCCGTACTGCGTCACCATGGCGCGCGCGAGCTGCGTCGCCTTCTCGATGTCGTTGGAGGCGCCGGTGGTCATCTCGTTGAAGATGAGCTCCTCGGCGGCGCGCCCGCCGCACAGCACGGCGATCTTGTCCTTGGCCTCCTGGCGCGTGGTGAGGAAGTGCTCGTCCTCCTCGACCTGCATCGTGAAGCCGAGCGCGCCCGAGGTGCGCGGCACGATCGTGATCTTGGAGACCGGCGCAGAGCCCTTCTGCATGGCCGCCACGATGGCGTGGCCCGTCTCGTGGTAGGAGACGACCTCCTTCTCGTGCTGGGACAGCACGGTGGACTTCTTCTTCTCGCCGGCGATGACCACGTCGACGGACTCGAGCAGGTCCTCCTGCGTCACGCGGCGCCGCCCGAGCCGCACGGCGCGCAGCGCGGCCTCGTTGATGATGTTGGCCAGGTCGGCGCCGGACGCGCCCGGCGTGGAGCGCGCCACGACGCCCAGGTCGATGCCGCTCTCCATCTTGACGTCGTCGGCGTGGATCTTGAGGATGGCCTCGCGGCCGGCGAGGTCGGGCAGCTCGACCGGGATGCGGCGGTCGAAGCGGCCGGGGCGCAGCAGCGCCTGGTCGAGCGTCTCGGGACGGTTGGTGGCGGCGAGCACCACGATGCCCTTGTGGTTGTCAAAGCCGTCCATCTCGGAGAGGAGCTGGTTGAGCGTCTGCTCGCGCTCGTCGTTGGAGCTGAGCGAGGAGTCGCGCCGCTTGCCCACGGCGTCGATCTCGTCGATGAAGATGATGCAGGGGGCCTTCTCGTTGGCCTGCTTGAAGAGGTCGCGCACCTTGGCGGCGCCGCGGCCCACGAACATCTCGACGAACGCCGAGCCCGCGATCTGGAAGAAGGTCACGCCCGCCTCGCCGGCGACGGCCTTGGCGAGCAGCGTCTTGCCCGTGCCCGGAGGGCCCACGAGCAGCGCGCCGCGCGGGCAGCGCGCACCGATCTCGTTGTACTTCTCGGGGTTCTTGAGGAAGCTCACGATCTCCTGGAGCGACTCCTTGGCCTCGTCCTGGCCCGCGACGTCCTTGAAGGTGACGCCGGTGTCCTCGCCCTTGATCTCCTTGGCGTTGGACTTGCCGAGGCCGCCGCCCATGCCGAAGCCGCCCCCGCCGAAGTTCATCGATGGCCCGTCGTCGCCCATGGCCTTCTTCATGCGGCGGTTGAGCCACCAGCCGATGCCCAGGAAAAGCAGGATCGGCAGGCCGTAGGAGATGAGCAGCATGAGCCACAGGTCGCCCGAGGTGTCGGGGATGTTGGCGTCGGCGTTGACCCCGTGCTCGTCGAGGCGGCTGATCAGCGAGTCGTCCCCGGGCCACATCGTGGTCTCGTAGACCTTCTGGCTGTCGCCCTCGCCGGTGGTGAAGGTGAGCGTGTTGTCGCCGGTGTTGAGGTCGACGTTGGTGACCTGGTCGCTGTCGACCATGTCGAGGAACTGCGAGTAGGTCACGTCCTCGACCGTCCTGGTCGTGAGGTTGGTGCCGAGCGCCTGGCTGATGGCGAGGTACGCGATGATCGCGATCAGCACGTAGAGCATCATCGACCGGCGCCGCTTGTTCTCGTTCATGTCCATCTGTTGCGGTTACCCTTCATGCGATGCGGTACTTGGGTTCATAGATACCCAGATTATGGGGGACGCACACCGTTTCGTCGGCGAGGCCAGAAAAACCGCGCGGCGAGAAGGACCCGGCTCCGCGGCCCCTCTCCCGGCGAGGGGGCCCGGCCCCCGTCCTTCTCCCTAGGCCTTCCGCTCGGGCAGCTCGCCGGCGCGGTAGGCGGCGAGCAGCGCGCGCAGGTCGGCGATCTGCTCGCGGATCTCGTCGCCGGTGTCGGTGTCGCCCACGGTGAGCGGGCGCGGCTCGAGCTCGAAGCGGTCGTCGTCGCTCATGATGTCGGCGTTGAGGTCGAGCACGTCGGCGATCGAGGCGAAGGACCGGTGCGCCTTGATGCGCATGCCGCGCGGGTCGGCGATGAGCGTGTAGCCGGCGATGCCGGTGGTCTTGTGGTAGGCCTGGCAGAAGCCGCCGTCGATGACCACGAGCCTCCCGCCCGCCCGGACGGGCCTCTCGCCCTCCGAGGCGTGGACCGGCGTGTGCCCGTTGATCACGTGGCCGCGCTCGGGGTCGCAGCCGAACTCCTCGAGGACGCGCCCGCACGCCGCCGGGTCCGCCATGAGGCGGTAGTAGGGGTCGCGCGGCTCGTCCCAGGTGGAGCGGTCGGTGAAGTAGGTGCGCTCGAAGGTCTTCATCACGCGGCCCGAGAGCGGGGAGTAGCGGCCGCACCACAGGTACCACATCCAGTCGAGCGAGACCTGGTCGCCCTCGAGCCAGGCGCGCCGCGCGAGGCGGTCGGCGTAGTCGTAGTAGGCCCGACCCGCCAGGAGCCTCCCCTGGTGGTTCACGGGGTGGAACGTCCCGTCCTCGTCCATGGGGACGCACGCGTGGAACAGGACGTTGTCGTTGCGCACGAGGTAGGCGCTGCCGCGCTCGTAGAGGAAGTTCACGTGCGCGCGCAGCTTGTCCGAGGTTCGGACGGCCTCGAGCAGGTTGTCCATGACGCCGCGCTCCTCGTCGGTGAGCGCGTAGGGGTCGTCGGCCCTCAGGGTGGGGAAGTCGCGCGTGCGCAGCTCCCAGGCGCGCCCGCCCACCTCGCAGGTACCCTGCGCCGCGTCGACGCGGCCCAGCAGCAGGCGGTCGCCCATCCCCCAGTTGGGGTGGCGCAGGACGGTCTGCCCCTCGAGCTTGAAGAGGATGACCGAGATGGCCTTCTCGACCGGGCTCATGCCGTCGTCGGCGCGGTAGGTCGCCTCGGCGAACAGGGCGAGCTCGCGCAGGGGGATGCCGTAGGCGCTCTCGAGGATCTTGAGCGAGTCGTAGTGGACGTTGTTGCGGATGACCGCGGCGAGGCACGCCGCCGAGCCCGCCGCGGCGCCCATCCAGACGATGTCGTGGTTGCCCCACTGCAGGTCGACGGAGTGGTAGCCCATGAGGCGGTCCATGATCTTGTCGGCGTGCTCCCCGCGGTCGAAGACGTCGCCGACCACGTGGAGGTGGTCCACCGCCAGGCGCTTGACGAGCGACGCGAGCGAGACGACGAAGTCGTCGGCTGCCCCGGTGTCGACGATCGTGTCGATGATGCGCCGGTGGTAGCCCTGGCGGCCGTCCGACTCCCCGGGGGAGGCGTGGAGCAGCTCGTCGATGATGTAGGCGTACTCGTCGGGCATGGCCTTGCGCACCTTGGAGCGGGTGTAGGAGTCCGAGAGGTAGCGGGCGAGCCGCACGAGGCGCATGAGCGTGATGGCGTACCACTCGTCGCTCGCGACGCCCTCGTCGCGCAGCCGCCGCAGCTTGCGGTGCGGGTAGTAGATCAGCGTGCAGAGGTCCGCCTGCTCGGCGCCCGTGAGCTCGAGGCGGAAGGTGTCGGCGACGCGCTCGCGGATGACGCCCGAGCAGTTGCTGAGGATGTGCTTGAAGGCGTCGTACTCGCCGTGCACGTCCGAGACGAAGTGCTCGGTCCCCTTGGGCAGGTTGAGGATGGCCTCGAGGTTGATGATCTCGGTCACGGCTGAGCGGACCGTGGGGAACTTCTCCGAGAGCAGCGCGAGGTACTTTCGGTCGGCGGCGGAAGCGGTCTTGCCTGCCATGGTGGTCCTTCCTCGGGTTCTTCTCTCCCTCATTCTCTCACGGCAGTGTGACGGGGCGGTTTCGCGTGCAAAGGTGTCCGTGCAAAAGGGACAGGCACCTTTGCACGCATTG
Source organism: Thermophilibacter mediterraneus (assembly GCF_900119385.1). Classification (GTDB taxonomy): domain Bacteria; phylum Actinomycetota; class Coriobacteriia; order Coriobacteriales; family Atopobiaceae; genus Thermophilibacter; species Thermophilibacter mediterraneus. The sequence goes on along the minus strand of NZ_FPKO01000008.1, from coordinate 234,178 downwards.
CACGCATCGCGCCGCGTGCCGCCCCCGTTGGCGACCGGACCGGAATCGCGTCGAGTGCGCGCTGACCATCGCGCACTCGTGCCCTTTCTTGTCCGTTCGGACAGGAATCCCGCCGAGTGCGCGCCCGCCCCTCGGGAAGAGCGCGCACTCGACGAGGTTTCGTGCGGTCGATCGGCATAAAGTTTCTGTTGGTTTAAGTCTGGGGCGGGCCTCCCTTACCCTTCGGATTGGCTGATTCGGAGGAGAGGAAGGCCCACAAGTGAATCTTGGCATCGTGCCGGGGGTGGTCGCCGCCCTCGAGGCCCATGACCGCGAGCTGCTGGCGTCGTCGAGGCCGGCCGGCGCGCGCGTGCACTCGGGGCGCACACGCACCCTCGCCACCACGCTCGGCGACGTCACGTTCCGCAGGACTGTCCTGCTGGACGGGGCCAGGAACACGCTCTGCCCGCTCGATGCGCCGCGCCGCGCGCCGGGACGCGCGGCTCGCGAGGTTCGTCTCCTCCCAGCCCGGGACGAGGGTGGAATCCGAGGGGAGGGGGTGGGAGTGCCCCGTCTGCGCCTCCCTCGCCGGGCTCGCGTCGGACGTCAGGTACCGGGCGAGCTGAGGGGGTGCCGCCAACAACAACTTTACGCCGACGGGACCGCTCCGCGCGTGACCCGCCCGCCCGGACGTGCTACCATCCTCACCACAGGCGTTGACGGGGAGAGTACCCGGGGGCGCGCGGCCAAGAGAGAGCGGGGACGGTGGGAGCCCGCGGTCGCGTCCCGGCGAAGATCACCCCCGAGCCGCGGCCCCAAAGCCGGCGAGGGCAGGTCCTTCTCGCCGCGCGAGTAGGCGTCGCCGGAGTGGCCGCCGACACAGGCCAGCCGAGTACGGCGGATATCCGCTCGCTGGGTGGTTTACAAGCGAAGTGCTCCTTACGAAGCGCTTCGTCCCAGCAGGAGGGACGGGGCGCGTTTTTTCGTGCCCGAGGGCGACGTGCAAAGGGGACAGTCCCTTTTGCACAGGAAGCGTGCAAAAGGGACTGTCCCCTTTGCACGGAAGGAGGAGAGCGTGGCGAAAAACGAGTACAAGAAGACGACCAACCTGCCGAGCACGGGCTTTCCGATGCGCGCCAGCCTGGCGCAGAACGAGCCCAAGCGCCTCGCGATGTGGGAGGAGAACCACGTCTACGAGCAGATGATCGCCAAGAACGAGGGTCACGACAAGTTCGTCCTGCACGACGGCCCCCCGTACGCCAACGGCCCCATCCACCTCGGCCACGCCCAGAACAAGATCTCCAAGGACATCATCAACCGCTACTGGTCCATGCGCGGCTACCAGACGCCCTACGTCCCCGGCTGGGACTGCCACGGCCAGCCCATCGAGCACAAGGTCGAGACCATGCTCGGCACGGAGAAGTTCAACCAGCTCCCCACCGAGAAGATCCGCGAGCTGTGCCGCAAGATGGCCGTCGAGCAGGTCGACACCCAGCGCCAGGGCTTCAAGCGCCTGGGCGTGCTGGGGGAGTGGGACAACCCCTACCTCACTTACGTCAACGACTACGACGCCACCGACATCGAGATCTTCAAGGCCATCTTCGACGCCGGCGCCATCACGCAGGGCTCCAAGCCCGTGCACTGGTGCTCCCACTGCCACACCGCCCTCGCCGAGGCCGAGATCGAGTACGGCGACGAGGTCTCGCCCGCCATCTTCGTGCGCTTCGAGATGACCACGGTCCCCGAGGGGCTTGAGGAGTGGGCCGGGCGCCTGTTCGTGGACATCTGGACCACCACGCCCTGGACCCTGCCGGCAGACGACGCCGTCATCCTGCACCCCGAGGCCACCTACGTCGCGCTCGTGCACGACGGTCACGCCGAGATCGTGGCCGAGGCCCTGGCGGAGCGCCTCGTGGCGAAGTTCGGCTACGGCGAGCTCGAGCTCGTGCGCGGAGCGGACGGCGAGCCCTGGCGCGCCACGGGCGAGGCCCTCGCGCACAACCGCTACAAGCAGCCCATCTTTGCCGACCAGGGCGAGACGGGCGAGTTCATCTACGCCGACTACGTGACCCTCGACGACGGCACCGGCATCGTCCACTGCGCGCCCGGCCACGGTGTGGACGACTACCTCGCCGGCCAGAAGTTCGGCATCCCCACGGTCATGCCGGTCGACGACGACGGCCGCTTCTTCGTGGGCGACAAGATGGGCACGGGCGGCCCGTGGTCCGGCATGGAGGTCAACGAGGCCAACCCCAAGATCATCGAGTGGCTGCGCGAGCGCGGCACGCTGATCCTGCACGAGGACATCAACCACAGCTACCCGCACTGCTGGCGCTGCAAGGAGCCCGTCATCTTCCGCGCCACGAGCCAGTGGTTCGTCTCGATGGACAAGCCGCTCGCGGGCGGCCGCAGCCTCCGCGAGCAGGCGCTCGAGGAGCTCTCGAAGGTCCGCTTCTACCCGGGCCACGCCATCAAGCGCATCGGCTCGATGGTCGAGGGTCGCCCCGACTGGTGCATCAGCCGACAGCGCAACTGGGGCGTGCCGATCCCGGCCTACACCTGCGCCGACTGCGGCGAGACCGTCATGAACGACGACACGCTCGACGCCGTGATCGCGCTCTTCAGGGAGAAGGGCTCCGACGCCTGGTTCACCGACGACCCGGCGAGCTACCTCGGCGACGCCTGCGTCTGCCCCAAGTGCGGCTCCCATCACCTCAAGGCCAACTCCGACATCCTCGACGTGTGGTGGGACTCCGGCGTCTCCCACACCGCCGTCTGCCGCCACCGCGACAACCTCAAGTTCCCGGCCGACATGTACCTCGAGGGCTCCGACCAGCACCGCGGCTGGTTCATGAGCTCGCTCATGACGTCGGTGGGCGCCTACGGCGTCGCGCCGTACAAGTCGGTGGTCTCCCAGGGGTTCACCCTCGACGGCCAGGGCCGCAAGATGTCCAAGTCGCTCGGCAACGTCATCGATCCCAACGCCGAGTGCGACACCCGCGGCGCCGACATCCTGCGCCTGTGGGTCACCTCGGTCGACACGTCCAACGACATCCCCTGCGACGACGCGATCCTCGACCACGTGGGCGAGGCCTACCGCCGCTTCCGCAACACCCTGCGGTTCCTCCTCGGCGAGATCGAGGGCCAGTTCGACCCGGCGACCGACGCGGTGCCCTACGACGAGCTCACGCCCTACGACAAGCTCACGCTCGCGCGCCTGTGCCAGGTCCACGACCAGGTGAGCGCCGCCTACGAGGGCTACCGCTTCAACCAGGTCTACCGCACGCTCTACGACTACGTGATCACCGAGCTCTCCAACGGCTACCTCAACGCCACCAAGGACCGCGTGTACTGCGGCGAGAAGGACTCCTACGAGCGCCGCTCCGCGCTCACCGTCTGGGCGCAGATCCTCTCGATGCTTGTGCACGACCTGCAGCCGATCCTCGTCTACACCACCGACGAGGCCATGGCCTACCTGCCCGCGTCCCTGCGCGACGGCCAGGAGTTCGCCGCCCTTCTCGACTGGTACCAGGCGCCCTGGACCGCCGAGGTCTACGAGCGCTACCTGCCCGCCTACGACGCCGTCGTGGAGGCCCGTGCCGCGTTCACCAAGGCCTACGAGACCGCGGTGGCCGACGGCACGCTCGCCGAGAAGACCACGCAGGCCGCGCGCGTCACGCTCGTGGCGCCGGCGGAGGCCTACGGGCTGCTCTCCGGCGAGCTCGGCTGCGACCTCGCCGAGCCCTTCGTGTGCTCCGAGGTCGAGCTCGTTGAGGGCGAGGAGCTGACGTGCTCCGTCGAGCCCGCGGCGGGCGAGAAGTGCCCGCGCTGCTGGAACTTCCGCGAGCTCGGCGAGGACGGCCTGTGCCCGCGCTGCCACGACGCCGTGGCGGCACACGGGGACGCGGAGTAGCGCGTGGCCGGCTGCCAAGGTGACAGGGACGTGCGGGTTCCGGACGGTTTTGGCGACGATTCCGTCCGGAACCAGCACGAGTCCGACGCGGCGGAGAAGAACGTGCGGGGTTCGGACGGTTTCGGCCCGGGAAGCGTCCTAAACCCGCACGCTTCCTCGGGGTCGCGCCCGCGCCCGTCCGCGCGCAGGCTCGCGCTGTTCGCCCTGGTCGCGGCGGCGGTCGTCGCCCTCGACCAGCTGAGCAAGGCCGCCGCGCGCGCGGCGCTCGTGCCCGGCGAGCCCGTCACGCTGATTCCGGGCGTGATGGACCTCAGCCTCGTGTTCAACACGGGGGCGGCCTTCTCGCTCGGCGAGGGCGCGGGCCCCGTCTTCGTCCTCATCGCCGCGGCGATCCTTGCGCTCGGCGTCTGGGTCGCGGCGTTCCGTACGGAGGTGCCGCTCCCCATCGCCCTCGTGCTGGGGGCGGTGGCCGGCGGGGGAGTGGGCAACGCGATCGACCGGGTCGCGCTCGGGGCGGTCACCGACTTCTTCAAGACCACGTTCGTCGACTTCGCGATCTTCAACGTTGCCGACATCTTCGTGACCTGCGGCGTCGTCGTGGCCCTCGTGCTCTTCTGGCGCTGGGACGCGGAGCGCGAGCGCGCGGCGGGGGAGGGGCGCTGACCCCGGGCGGGTCGAAGCTCCAGCCGCGCCCCGCCCCGCCCGGCCGGCCGCCTGGCGGCCCGGCCGCACAATTTCGAATGTGGCCCCTAACGAGCGGCATAGTTAGCCATCCGCTCCTTCGCCGCCTCGGCGATCGCCGCCGCGACCCACCCCTCGTTCTCGCGGCGCTCCCGCCCCGCGTTCCTGAACCTCCTGCCCGGGCCCTGCGCCGAGAACGTCGAGGAGAGCAGGTCGGCCCTCGGCACGTGACCGCGCGCGGCCTCCCCCAGCAGCTCCGAGGCGATCCCGGGCCCTCCCGGGGCGCGGTGCGAGTACCTCCAGCAGAACTCGTCCACGAAGCCCTGCGTCCGCGTCCTCGAGAGCCCGTGGTAGGTCCCCTGGGCGTAAGCGCGCAGGTTGGAGATCACCTTGTGCGCCAGGCGCAGCCACGTCCCCGGCGCCCCGCCCGAGGGCGACCTGCCGGCCTCGGCGCGCGGCCACGACGCGACCGCGCAGCCTATGGGCAGGAAGCCGTCGAAGCGCACGCGGGCGAGCACGCTGACGCGGGCGCGGAGGAACTCCCGGTAGGAGCCCGCCGTCACGTCGGAGGCGACCCTGGCCGAGCAGCGGCCCGGGCCGCGCGGGCCGGGGGCCTCGACGGCGACGAGCAGGGGCACCTTCTCGCAGCCGCGGCCCACCCTCCCGGCGACCGTCGCCCCGAGGTACATCTCGTCGACCTCGACGGTGCCGTCAAGCCGCTTGAACGGACTCCGATCTGGCCATGGCGCCGCGGAGGCGCAGCAGCACGTAGCCGGCGGTGCGCTCGGAGACCCCGAGGTGCCTCGCGAGCTCGATCGCGGAGACCCCGCGCTTGGAGTGCGTCATCAGGTAGGCGGCGAGGAACCACTTGACCAGCGGCAGCTTGGTGCCCCTCATCGCGGTGCCCGCCGTGACGGAGAACTGCCTGGAGCAGCGCGTGCACTGCCACTTGCGCGCCCGGCCCCTGACCCGGGCGCACCTGGCGTGCCCGCAGGAGGGGCAGCGGAACCCCTCCGGGAACATCCTGCGCAGCAGCTCCTCCTCGCAGGCCTCCTCGGTGCCGAAGCGCGCCATCCAGTCGACCAGCGTCCCGTCCCCGCCGTTCGCCGCCGCCACGTCCCTGCCCGTCATGCTCGCCATCGCGACCTCCCCACGCCGTCGTGCCCTGCGCCGCGAGCGTACTCCGGCGACCGGACAGAAACCCTGGGACTATGCTTCTCGTTAGGGGCCACAATTTCGAAACTGTGCGGCATCGCGATGCCCTCGTCTCCGGTCGACGCCGTGTCAACAGGGGTTTTCCCCTGCCCGAGGTTCTTCTCGCCCACGAATCCGCTCCACTGCGACCTCGCGGTCGCACAAACTCGGAATTGTGCGAACCCGCGCCCTGTCAAGGTAACGCCTATCGAGGCGAGAAGAGCCTCCAGCCGGCCCCTCTGCCTCGCCCCGGCCCCGATCCCGCGGCCGCGTCGCCCGTGCTACGATAGCCTGCCGAGAGCAGCCGCGCCGGCCCGCGCCGCGCGGCGACCGCAGCCCGCCGCCGGAAAGGAGCCCGACCCCATGCCCCAGCGCCTCGTCAACCTGCTCGTGGGGCCCGAGTCGGACGGCATGCGCCTCGACGCCTTCCTCGCCGCGGCCGACGACATGCCGAGCCGCTCCGCCTGCGCCCGCCTGGTGGAGGGGGGCGGCGTCACCATCAACGAGACGCCCGCGACGAGCAAGTCCGAGCGGGTCCTCCTCGGCGACCGCGTCCGCGCCCTCGTGGACGAGCCCGAGCCTGCGGGCGGCCTGCTCGCGCCCAACCCCTACATCGCGCTCGACATCCGCTACGAGGACGACTACCTCATCGTCCTCTCCAAGCAGGCGGGCCTCGTGTGCCACCCGAGTCCGGGCCACGTCGACGACACGCTCGCCAACGCGCTCGTGGCCCACTGCGGCTACGACCACCTCGGCATGCTCCAGGGCGAGGAGCGGCCCGGCATCGTGCACCGCCTCGACATGGACACCACGGGCCTCATGCTCGCCGCCAAGGACGACGCCACGCAGAGGGCCCTGCAGGACCTCATCCGCCTGCGCGTGCTCGACCGTCGCTACGTGACGCTCGTCCACGGCTACGTGGCGCACGACGAGGGGACCATCGAGACGGGCATCGCCCGCTCCACGCGCGACCGCATCCGCATGGCGGTCTCGGACGCGCCCGGCGCGCGCGAGGCCATCACGACCTTCCGCGTGCTCGAGCGCTTCGAGGCGGGGCGGCGCGACGAGGGCTACACCCTCATGGAGTGCCACCTCTACACCGGCCGCACCCACCAGATCCGCGTCCACATGCGCCACATCGGTCACCCCCTCGTGGGCGACCAGCTCTACGGGCGCGGCGACGAGCGCGTCAACCGCGGCCTCTCGCGCCAGTTCCTCCACTCGTGGCGCGTGCGCTTCGACCACCCCGAGACCGGAGAGGTCGTAGAGGTCGCCGACCGGCTGCCGGACGACCTGCTCGATGTACTAGAATCACTGAAGGAAAGCTCGATGGGGCGCACCGGGGCGGGCGAGGAGATCTGTCCTGCGCTCGGCGCCTAGCAGGCTACGACGGAGGGGTTCGCTGACATGCCCATGCTTGAGTTCAACCGGCTCGGACTGACGCCGCTCGTGATATTTAACATGGTCATCTGGCTCTTCTTCACGCTGGCGTACTTCTACCAGATCGTCTACATCATCCGCGTGCTCCTCAAGGGGACGGTGCGCCTGCCGGAGGCAAAGCGGCAGCACCGCTACGCGTTCTTCATCTCCGCCCACAACGAGGAGCTCGTCATCGGCAACCTCGTGCGCTCGATCTTCGACCAGGACTACCCGCGCGAGCTCATGGACGTCTTCGTGGTGTGCGACGCCTGCACCGACAACACGCACGCCGCGGCCGAGGAGGCCGGCGCCATCGTCTGGGACCGCAACGACCTCGCGCGTCGCGGCAAGAGCTGGGCGATGGACTACGGCTTCGACCGCATCCTCAACGAGTACGGCGACCGCTACGAGGCGTTCATCGTCTTTGACGCCGACAACCTCGTCTCCCGCGACTACCTCAAGGTCATGAACCAGGCCTTTGACGCGGGCTACCTCGTCTGCACGGGCTATCGCAACTCCAAGAACTTCGACTCCAGCTGGATCAGCTCGGCCTACGCCCTCTGGTTCATGCGCGAGGCGAAGTTCCTCAACAACGCCCGCATGATGATGGGGACGAGCTGCGCCATCTCGGGCTCGGGCTGGATGGTCTCCGAGCGCATCGTGCGCGGCATGCACGGCTGGGGCTTCCACACGCTCACCGAGGACATCCAGTTCTCGACGTTCTGCTGCGCCAACAACGTGCAGATCGGCTACGCGCCCGCGGAGTTCTTCGACGAGCAGCCCGTCACCCTCAAGGCCTCCTGGGTGCAGCGCATGCGCTGGACCAAGGGCTTCTACCAGGTGTTCTTCAGCTACGGTCGCGACCTTGTGAAGGGTATCTCCAAGGGCCGCTTCGCGAGCTACGACATGCTCATGACGGTCGCCCCGGGCATGATCTTGACGCTGCTGTCGTTTTTCGTGAACGCCACCTACCTGATCGTCGGCTCGCTCAGCCACGGGTTCATCGCCACGCAGAGCGAGCTCGACATGTGCGTGGGCTCGCTCATCATGACCTTTGCCTCGATGTACGTCGTGTTTCTCATCCTGGCGATCATCACCACGGTCTCCGAGCGCAGCCACATCCACGCCAAGAAGAAGTGGCGCGTCATCACCAACCTCTTCACGTTCCCGCTGTTCATGATGACCTACATCCCCATCACGGTGGTCGCCCTGTTCAAGAAGGTCGAGTGGGTGCCCACCAAGCACGACGTCGTGGTCAACGTCGACGACGTCGTGGGCGGGGACGCCGCGTAGGCGCGCCCGCAACACGCGCAACGCAACCCGAAGGTCCGGCGCACTCCCATAAGGGCGGTGCGCCGGATCTTCGGGTGTCTGAGGACGCGGTTTCGGACGCGGCGCTGTCCTGACCTGCGCTGTTCTTCTTGCCCCTACGATGACGTCAGTCTCGTGGAAGGAGAAGAACATGACAAAGGGAACCTCGCGCGGGAAGGCGTACCCGCTCTTTGCGCCCACGCCGCGCCGCGTGGCTCTCGCGCTCGGCGTGGCGTCCGGGACCGTGCTCTCGGCGGGCGCGGCCTACGTGCTGGGAGGCCTCGTCGACGGCATCGCGTCGGGCGCGCTGGCGCCGGGCGAGACCGTAGCGCGGCTCGCGGCCTACCTCGCCGTCACGCTGGCGGCTGCGCTCGCGAAGTTTCTGCTCGACGACTGGCTGCCGATGAGGGAGAACCTGTGGGCTGAGCTCGACGCGTCGAAGGATGCGGTGGACAAGGTGCTCGCCCTGTCGCAGCGCGCGTTCGAGCGCCACGACGCCGGTCACCTCCTCACCGCCGTGAACGAGGCGGCGTTTGGCTACGGATCGATGCTGGTCTACCTCACCGTGAACGTGGTGGGGTGCCTGATCGCGTCCGTCGCGCTGCTGGCGTGCGCTGCGGCGATTGACGTGGTGCTCGTGCCGGTGTTTCTTGTGGGGTTCGCGCTCTACTTCGTCGTCAACTGGGCGCCGGCGCGCGAGGCGAGTCGCCTGCTCGTGGAGATGGTGCCTGCGCGCGACGCCTGGAAGGAGGAGATCCGCAGGGTCGTGGAGGAGAAGCGCGCGGCCAACGCCTCCGGCGCCGAGGGGTTCTATGCAGAGCGCTTTGCGGGATGCGCGCGGGAGTACCAGGCGCGTCGCTGCCGGCAGGGCGTGGCCGACTGCGTCCAGACGGCGCTGCCGACGGCGATCTCGCCGGCGCTGCAGGTGGTGGTGCTCGCCGTGTGCGCCGCGCTCTGGTCGACGGGTGCGGTCACGCTGGGCGCGGCGGTTGCGGCCTGGCAGCTCTTCTCGCTCGTGCAGGCGCCGATGGCGGAGTGCTGCTCGCTCGTGAGCTTCTGCGTGGCCATGCGCGGCAACCTCGACCTGCTGCGCGAACTGGCGGCCGAGGCTGCGGAGCCCTCCGGCTTCGAGGCGCTCGCGGCGGGCGAGAAGGACCTGGTGGCGCGCGTGGACGGGACGCTCTGGGCCACGCCGGAGCGCGGCGAGGACGGAAAGCGGCTCTGGGCGGGGAGCTTCGACGTGCGCCCCGGCGAGCTCGTCGTGGTCCGCGGGGCCAACGGCACGGGCAAGTCCCGTCTGCTCGACTTCCTGCGCGGCCTCTCCGACCCGGCCGACCTCGACGGCGAGGCGCAGCTCTCGTCCCAGGCGCTCGGCGCGGCCTACCTCACCTACCCGGTGCCGGTCGTGCCCGGCACGCTCGGGGATAACCTGCTCGGCCAGGCGGCCGGCCCCGAGGTCGCGCGCGTGCTCGACCTGGGCGACCTCCCCGAGCGTGCCATCACGGACCAGCCGCTCAACCTCTCGCTCGGCGAGCGCCAGAAGCTGGGATTGCTGCGCGCGCTCTCGCGCCCGGAGCCGGTGGTGCTTCTCGACGAGCCGCTCGCCAACCTCGACGAGGGCGCGCGCTCGCGTCTGTGCTCCTACCTCGCCGGCCTGCGCGGCAGCCGCACTATGGTCGCGATTATGCACTCGGACGACCTCGACGCTGCGGCGGACCGTATCTACGAGGTCCGCGACGGGCGGCTGGAACGCGTGAGATAGCCCCTGCCTCTCCGCTCACCTCGCACGTCGCGCGTTTTGATGGTCGAATCGCCCCTCAAAGGCGGCGTCGTGCGAGGTGGGGCACGATACATCTCTGCGAGGACGGCGCACAAAGCGCCAGATTGGACAGATCATGAAAGAGAAGACGTCATATCCGCTGCTCGACCCCACCCCGTCAAACTGCCTTCGCTCCCTGGGCACGGCCGCGGCGACGCTGCTCGCGGCTGCGACGAGCGTCGTCGTGGGCGGCATCGTCGACAAGCTCGCCGCCGGCGGGGCGGACGTCGCCGCGCCGCTCGTCGCCGCGCTCGCCCTCGCGCTGTCCGCCGCCGCGGCCACGGTCGCGCTCGGCGAGTGCGTGCCCACCTGGGTGGGTTTGCGCCGCGGCTTCGCCGCCGCCGTGCGGTGCGTCCGCGGGCTGCTGTCCGCGTCGCAGCGCGCCTTTGAGCGCCACGACAAGGGCTATCACGTCAACCTCCTCTCGAGCTCGGCGGACATCTACGGAACCCTCTACGCGGCCGTCAACGTGCGCGTGCCCGGGGCGGCGCTCGCCCTCTTCGGCATCATGGCGCTCGCAGCGGCAATCGACCCGCTGATGGCCGCGCTCATGGTGGCGTACGTGCCCGTCTTCTGGCTCGCGTTGCGGCTCCCCGCGCGCTCGCTCGCCGCGCTCCAGCGCGACATCCTCCCCGCGCAGGACGCCTGGCTCGGCGAGTCCAAGCGCATCGTCGAGTCCAAGCGCGCCATAAACGCCTCAGGGGCCGACACATACTTCTCGGCTCGCTACCGCGAGCGTTCGGACGCCTACGTGGGCACGATTCTGCGCTACCGCTTTCTCGAGACGCTCATCTCGAACGCGCCCACGCTGCTTGCCTGCGTGCTTGCGGCGGCGATGATGGGGGTCGCCGCCTGGCGCTGCGCTGCGGGCGCGGCGGGCGTGGGGCAGGTGCTCGTGGCGTACTCGCTCGCGCAGCTCGTGCAGGCGCCGCTCACCGCCATCGTGCAGCATGTGGCTCAGGTGCGCGGCAACCTGCCGCACGTCGAGCGCCTGCGCGGCGCGGCGGCCGAGGCCTCGGAGCCCTCTGGCTTCGAGGCGCTCGCGACGAAGGGCTCCGACGGTTCCGCGGCGCACGTGGAGGGGACGCTCTGGGCCACCCCCGAGCGCGGCGCGGATGGCAAGCGGCTCTTCGCGGGGGAGCTCGAGGTGCGCCCCGGCGAGCTCGTGGTGGTGCGCGGCGCCAACGGCACGGGCAAGTCCCGCCTTCTCGACTTCCTGCGCGCTCTCTCGGACCCGGCCGACCTCGACGGCGAGGCCGTGCTCGCGCCGGAGCTCCTGGACGCAGCGTACCTCACGTATCCCGTCCCCGTGTTCACTGGGGACCTCACCTACAACCTCCTCGGCGGTGCGGCCGACCAGGAAGTCGCTCGCGCGCTCGACCTGGGCGACCTCCCCGAGCGTGCCATCACCGACCAACCGCTCAACCTCTCGCTCGGCGAGCGCCAGAAGCTGGGCCTGCTGCGCGCCCTCTCGCGCACGGAGCCGGCGGTTCTGCTCGACGAGCCGCTCACAAACCTCGACGCCGCCACGAGCGCGCGGCTTTGCGACTACCTCGCGGGGCTCAAGGGGTGCAAGACCGTCGTGGCCATCATGCACTCGAATGACCTCGATGCCGCGGCGGACCGCATCTACGAGGTCCGCGACGGGCGGCTGGAGCGCGTGAAGTAGGGGAGGTGCCTCAGCCGACCGCGCACACCCCCGCTTTTCAGGGCCCAAGCTCCCTGAAAAACCGGGGGTGTGCGCGGTCGGCCGATCTATTCCCGTCGGCTGTCCGCGTTCCGCCACTCGGCCGGCCCGCACCCGTACTGCGCCCGGAACGCGCGGTAGAAGTTGCTCGTCCCGGCGTAGCCCACCTGGCGGGCCACCTCGCGCACCGGAAGGCTCGTCGCGCGCAGCAGCATCGCCGCGCGCTCCATGCGCTGCCTGGTCACGAGCTCGGTGAACGTCATGCCGCAGCGCTCGTGGATGAGCTCGGAGAGGTAGGTGGTGCTGTAGGAGTAGCGCCGCGCCAGGTCCGCGAGGCTCGCGCTCTCCGGGCTCGCGGCGATGTCCTGCAAGATCACGGCGAGCACCTCGTCGGCGCTTCTGGTCCCCTCCTCGGGGACGACGGGGGAGACCAGGGCCGTGATGGCGACGCCGAGCGCCTCGACTACCTGCTCCCAGCCGTCGCGCCGCTCCGCGTACGTCACCGCCGCGGCGGCAAAGAGGTCGGACATGAGCTCGCTGTCGGGGTCGGGCGTGCTGACGCGGCGCACGGGGTGGCTCTTCGTGACGGTGGCGGTGAGCATGCGAAAGAGCGGTGACCCCTCGTCCGCGATGGGCATGAGGCTCTGCACGAACCGCTTGGTCCTAAAGTAGAGGGCGAGAACCACCTTCCGGCAGTCATCCGCCTCCTCGCGCTCCCCGACGATCTTGGGGAGCGGCACGCTCGCCGAGATGATGTCGAAGTCTCCGGGGTTGGGCGGCAGCCCGTCCAGCTCGTCCTCAAACCACGCGAGCATGAGGACGTGGCGCCCTGCCCGCGGCTCGCGCCTGCCCGTCTCGTCCATGATCTGCCGTACTGCCGCGGCAACGCGCGCACCGTCCACGGGACCCCCTCTCATCGAGACTCGCGGTGAAACGTCTCTAGAATATCTCGTCGAGCGAGGACGTCAGCCGGGGATGCAATAGCGGGCGACTGTGTCACTTTTTGCGAGGTCTGGGTGCCCAGACAGCCATAGAATCCAGTCCCATCCGGCCTTCGGGAGGAACGCCCTGATGGGAGCCAGCCAAATGTGGCCGCAAGGAGACGATAGAGCCTGCCCAATACCCAGACCTCGGAAATAGTGACACAGGTCGGCCTCTGTGCCGCCCCGCGCTGGAGCGTCCCTCTTCGCCGCCTCTCGTCGTGTCCTTATCGTGAGCTGGTACTTCTCGGCAAACGGTCACTGAAAAACCCGTGAGCGGATGCTACAATGACTCAAATTTAGTTACGGGGTTGTTTCCGCCGTGCGCGGGGAGAGGAGCCACGACACATGGCAACGTTCTTCGAGGGGGAGTCCCACACCTTTTCCGAGTACCTGCTCGTTCCGGGGTACTCCTCGGCGGAGAACATCCCCGCCAACGTGTCCCTCAAGACCCCGCTCGTGAAGTTCCGCCGCGGCGAGGAGCCGGCCATCAGCCTCAACATTCCGATGGTCTCCGCGATCATGCAGTCGGTCTCCGGCGTTGACATGGGCGTGGCGCTGGCCATGGAGGGCGGCATGGCCTTCATCTACGGCAACCAGACGCCCGAGTCCGAGGCCGCCATGGTCAAGGCCGTCAAGGACTTCAAGGCCGGCTTCGTGCAGTCCGACTCCACGCTCACGCCCGAGATGACCATGGAGCAGGTCATGGACCTCAAGGCCAGGACCGGCCACTCGACCATGCCCGTCACCGACGACGGCACCCCGCGCGGCAAGCTCCTCGGCATCGTGACCAGCCGCGACTACCGCCCCACGCGTGACGACCACCAGAAGAAGGTCGCCGAGTTCATGACCCCGCGCGAGAAGCTCATCGTGGGCGACAAGGACATCACGCTCAAGAGCGCCAACGACGTGATCTGGGAGCACAAGCTCAACGCCCTGCCCGTCGTCGACGAGAACGACCACCTCATGGGCATCGTCTTCCGCAAGGACTACGACCAGCACAAGTCCAACCCCGACGAGCTGCTCGACGCCAACAAGCGCTACATGGTGGGCGCGGGCATCAACACCCGCGACTACGCCGAGCGCGTGCCGCTGCTCGTGGAGGCCGGCGCCGACGTGCTGTGCATCGACTCCTCCGAGGGCTTCTCCGAGTGGCAGAAGCGCACCATCGAGTGGATCCGCGCCAACTACGGCGACACCGTGCGCGTGGGCGCCGGCAACGTGGTCGACGAGGACGGCTTCCGCTTCCTCGCGGACTGCGGCGCGGACTTTGTGAAGGTCGGCATCGGCGGCGGCTCGATCTGCATCACGCGCGAGACCAAGGGCATCGGCCGCGGCCAGGCCTCCGCGGTCATCGACGTGTGCCGCGCGCGCGACAAGTACTTCGAGGAGACCGGCGTCTACGTGCCCGTGTGCTCCGACGGCGGCATCGTCTACGACTACCACATGACGCTCGCGCTGGCCATGGGCGCCGACTTCATGATGCTCGGCCGCTACTTCGCCCGCTTCGACGAGTCTCCCACCGAGCGCGTCAACGTCAACGGCCAGTACATGAAGGAGTACTGGGGCGAGGGCTCCGCGCGCGCCCGCAACTGGCAGCGCTACGACCAGGGCGGCGCCTCCAAGCTCGGCTTCGTCGAGGGCGTCGACTCCTACGTGCCGTACGCCGGCTCGCTCAAGGAGGGCGTGCGCAACACGCTCTACAAGATCAAGTCCACGATGTGCAACTGCGGCGCCAAGACCATCAAGGAGCTGCAGGAGAAGGCTCGCCTCACGCTCGTGAGCTCCACCTCCATCGTCGAGGGCGGCGCGCACGACGTCGTGGTCAAGGACTCCCAGCACTCGGTGAGCTACCGCTAGGCACCTCGCCGGGCGAGAAGAACGGTCGGCTCGCGGCCCTGACGCCCCTGCGGCGTCGGGGCCGCTTCTCGTTCGCGACCTCGCGCTTCCGCGCTGGCCCGAGCCCGGCGCACGCTCAGCCGCCACAAACCGTGCGCGAGGCTCGGAGTATCGCGGCAGGCGCCCCATGGCCCGAGCCAAACGCACGCTCAGCCGCCACAAACCGTGCGCGGGACTCGGGGCATCGTGGGAGGCGCCAGGTTCTTCTCGCCGCTTGCGCTCGTGCTGCTACAATGACACGGTTGGAGTACCGCAACGAAGGAGCAGCGCAGATGTGCGACGACGCTAAGAAGACCGACTTCGAGGTCCCGGCCTACGACGCCGAGGCCATCGAGACCAAGTGGCAGGCGGCCTGGGACGCCGAGGAGCTCTACAAGACCGAGGAGAGCCCCGACAAGCCCAAGAAGTACGTGCTCGAGATGTTCCCGTACCCCTCGGGCGACCTGCACATGGGCCACGCGCGCAACTACACGATCGGCGACGCCATGGCCCGCCAGGCCCGCATGCGCGGCTTCGACGTGCTGCACCCCATGGGCTTCGACGCCTTCGGCCTGCCCGCCGAGAACGCCGCCATCAAGCACAACACCCAGGCCGGCGTCTGGACGCACAAGAACATCGAGCAGGCCGTCAAGACCATGCGCCGCATGGGCTTCTCCTACGACTACGACCGCATGTTCAACACCTGCGACCCCGAGTACTACAAGTGGGGCCAGTGGATCTTCCTCAAGATGTGGGAGAAGGGCCTGGTGTACCGCGACACCTCGCCGGTCAACTGGTGCCCCGGCTGCCAGACCGTGCTCGCCAACGAGCAGGTCGTCGACGGCAAGTGCTGGCGCTGCGGCTCGATCCCCGAGAAGCGCCCGCTCTCCCAGTGGTACTTCAAGATCACCGACTACGCGCAGGAGCTGCTCGACGACCTCAAGCTCCTCGAGGGCAAGTGGCCCGAGCGCGTCCGAGCGATGCAGGCCAACTGGATCGGCCGCTCCGAGGGCGCCGAGATCGACTTCGCCCTGGCCGACGTCGACGGCGTGACGCCCACGGACACCAAGATCACCGTCTTCACCACGCGCCCTGACACGCTCTTCGGCGTGAGCTTCTTCCTGCTGCCGCCCGAGAGCCCCCTCGCCGCCGAGCTCGTCGCCGGCACCGAGCACGAGGCCGCCTTCCTCGAGCTCAAGGCCGCCGCGGAGAAGGTCTCCTCGGTCGACCGCCAGGGCTCCGAGCGCGAGAAGCACGGCTTCTTCACCGGACGCTACGTCATCAACCCGGTCAACGGCCGCCCGGCCCCGATCTGGGTCGCCGACTACGTCCTCATGGACTACGGCACCGGCGCTGTCATGGGCGTGCCCTGCGGCGACCAGCGCGACTTCGACTTCGCCAGGAAGTACGGCCTGGAGATCGCGCCGATCATCTGCGAGAAGGACGACCCGCTCTACGAGCGCCTGAAGGACGAGCGCGAGCTCGTCGTGACCTCCGTCGACTGGGACCACGCCATGGAGGCCGAGGGCTACCTCGTGCAGTCCGGGCAGTTCACCGGCATGAAGGGCGGCAAGCACTCCGAGGCCGTCGACGCCATCATCGAGTGGCTCGGCGAGCAGGGCCTCGGCCGCAAGACGGTGCAGTTCCGCCTGCGCGACTGGCTCATCAGCCGCCAGCGCTACTGGGGCAACCCCATCCCGATGATCCACTGCGACTGCTGCGGCGACGTGCCGGTGCCCTACGAGGACCTGCCCGTCACGCTGCCCGAGAACCTCGACCTCGGCGCCGGCGAGACGCTCGCCGAGTACGCGCCGTTCTACGAGACCACCTGCCCGAAGTGCGGCAGGCCGGCCAGGCGCATCACGGACACGATGGACACCTTCACGTGCTCGAGCTGGTACTACCTGCGCTACTGCGACCCCCACAACGAGGAGCTGCCCTTCTCCAAGGAGGCCGTGGACCGCTGGATGCCGGTGGACAACTACATCGGCGGCATCGAGCACGCCATCCTGCACCTGCTCTACAGCCGCTTCTTCACCAAGGTCCTGCGCGACCTCGGCATGATCGACTGCGACGAGCCGTTCGAGAACCTGCTGTGCCAGGGCATGGTCAAGGACGCGAACGGCGACACCATGTCCAAGTCCAAGGGCAACGTCGTGCCGCCCTCGAGCGTCATCGAGCCCTTCGGTGCGGACACCATGCGCCTCGCCATCCTCTTCATCGCCCCGCCCGAGAAGGACTTCAACTGGGACGAGGAGGCCGTCGCCGGCGCCAACCGCTTCATCAAGCGCGCCTGGCGCGTGGTCTGGCTGCTCTCCCAGGGCGCCGCGGCCGGCTCCGTGAGCGCCGCCTCGCTCGACAAGGCGGGCAAGGAGCTGTGGCGCACGCTCAACGGCATGGGCCTCAAGTGCACCGCCGACTTCGACCGCGGCCAGTTCAATACCGCCATCTCCGCGGTCATGGAGATCACCAACGCCGCGTCGAAGTACGTGAACGACGTGCCGGTCGAGAGGCGCGACGCCGCGCTCTGCTTCGCCGTGGCGCACGCGATCGTGACCATGCTCGCGCCGATCTGCCCGCACTGGGCCGAGGAGCTCTGGCACGAGGCGCTGCACCAGGACGGCTCGGTCTACGACGCCGCCTGGCCCGAGTTCGACGAGGCGGCCGCCAAGGCCGACGAGGTCGAGATCGCCGTCCAGATCAAGGGCAAGGTGCGCGGCCGCGTGACCGTTGCGGCGGATGCCTCCGACGAGGAGCTCGAGGCCGCTGCCAAGGCTGCCGTGGCGGAGCAGCTCGCCGGCAAAGAGATCAAGAAGGTCATCGTGATCCGCGGCCGCCTGGTGAACATTGTTGCCGTGTAGGTAGCCCTCGTCCCGCGCGCCCGGGAGGACGTCGCGGGCCAGGCCCCCTTGGCGGGGGTCGCCACGAATCGGGCCACCCTGGCAGATCGTCGTCTGCCAGGGTGGCCCGTTTGATGGCACTGGCGATAAGAGCCCCAGGCTGCGCGTTTCTCGCCGTGCCAATGCCCTCGTTGTGCGCGCGGCGCCCTCGCGACGGGACGCCGAGTCCCTACACGCAGAACCCGAACAGCACGCCGGAGGCGTCGGTGCACGCGGTGGCGTAGTGGAACGGGTCTCCGTTGGGCGCCGTGCGGTTGAAGTACGCCATGCCCTCGCTGAGCGAGACGTCCGGGCTCGCCGAGCGCAGCCACCAGTAGTCCGCGACGCCCCTGCGCTCGCGGACGAGCGGCTCGTAGTCCCCGCGCGCGAGCAGCCCCTGGTCGCGGAAGAGCTTGTACTGTGACCCCTCCGCGTTGAGGACGTCGGCGAGGTACTGGTAGTTCTCGCTGAACGAGGTCCGGTCGCGCGCGCCCACCAGCTCGCAGTACGAGGGCAGCCACAGCAGGTCCTCCGTGACCGTGACGTCTCCCGCGTCCTGGGCGGGGCCGACGTTGTTGGTGAGCTTGGCCGCGGCCACGAGGTTGCGGGCCAGCTCCTCGGGAAGCTGGTCGAGGAGGTCCCCGGCCATCCACGAGCGCATGCCCGAGGTCTCCCACCCGCCCTGGTACGCCTCGTCTGCCATCGCGCGCTGCTCGGGCATCACGCTCGTGAGCAGGAAGGTGAGCCCGATGAGGGAGCCGTCGGCGCGCACGTCGTGGGCGATGCCCGCCACCTGGGCCGCGAGCTCGGCGCCCGCGACCATGAGCGGCTTTACGAGCGAGCGGTCGATGAGGCCGTCCTCGTCGCAGATGCCGTGGCGCCGGGCCACCTCGATCGCGGCCTCCTCGCCCCCCGCGTCGGCGATCTCGGCCGAGACCTCGGCGAGGTCGTCCCAGGTCAGGTCGGGAAACCTCCGCGAGCCCGACCCGACGAGCCCGAAGCCCCCCGTCGCCGCCGCGACGACGCCGACCGCGGCAACGGCCCCCGCGCCGGCGAGGAGCGCGCGACGGCTCACGGCGCGCCTCTTCCCGGGGGCGTCGCCGGACGCGCCGTCCTTCTCGCCGCTCGCCCCGTTCTCGGCGCCCTCGGGGGGCGTCCCGCCGAAGGGGGCGAGAAGGGCCTCAGCCCCGGCGTCGCCCGAGACCCATGCCTCGAGCGCCGCGCGCAGGCTCGCGACCGTCGGGCGCCCCTCGGGGTCGCGCGCGAGGCCCGCCATGACGATTGCGCAGAGCCCCTCGTCGCGGGAGGAGCGGGCGCGCAGCGGGGCGGGGGACGTGTCCATCTTGAGCCGGTAGGGGGAGGCCTCCGGGTGCTCGGACACCCGGAACGGGGCGAAGCCGGCGTAGAGCTCGTAGAGCACGCTGCAGAGCGCGTAGACGTCGACGGCGGGGGAGTGGCGCAGCTCGTCGATGCCGGTCACGTCGCGCGTGAGCATCTCGGGCGGCGCGTAGTCGGGCGTGCCGTTGCGCCACACGTCGGCGAGCATCGTGAACGACCCGTCCGCGTCGCTCAGGGCGACGGAGCTCCCCATGTCCACGAGGCACACGTCGAACTCGCCGGTCTCGAGCTGGTCGGTCACGCTCGTCGAGGAGGTGCGCAGGACGATGTTCCTGGGCGAGAGGTCGCGATGGACGAACCCGCGGTCGAGCGCGGAGGTGCTGTCGAGGATCGCGGCGACGGCGGCCCCCAGGCGCGCGACGCGCCCGCCGTCCCACGGGACGCCGGCGTCGCGCTCCACCTGGTGAAGCGACGCGCACTCGACCCACTCCATGAGGATGGCGGGCCGACCGCCCGCGCGCCCGAAGCCGAAGACCTCGGGGAATCCGTGCAGGCCCGAGACCACGAGCTGGTTGCGGTACTCCTCGTAGAAGGCGTCCTCGCGGGCGGCCATGAGGGCGGGGCTCGCCCCCTCGCGCGCGGGGCGCAGCACCTTGAGGGCAAAGGCCTCCCCGGCGGCGTTCTCGACCCGGGAGACGGTGCTCGTGGCGCCCGTGCGCACAGACGCGCCGTCGTCGGCGAGCAGGCGGGGGAAGCGCCGCTCCGGTCCGTCCCCGCCCGGCCGCGCGGGCGCGGCGGCGACGAACGACGTGAGCTCGACCAGCCTTCGCGAGGAGCTGCTCTCGGCGGTCATGGTGCCCCCCTCCGTATTCCCGTCTTTTCAGGTTATCGCGACTCGGGGCAAGAAATTTGCGCAAAAAGTCGAGCGAGGGGCGGGACGGTGGCGCCCCTTGGGTGCCGCTACGCGCCTTCGGGCGCGAGGCGGACCACGAGGAAGCGCGTGGTCGCGCCGAGCAGCAGGACGTCGCCGTGGCGGATGCGCCTCCGGGCGGGAGCCACGCCGTCGGCGCGACGCGACCGGGGCTCCTCGAGCGGCTCGGGCGTATCGGAGCCCGGCGCCAGGATCGCCGTCCCGTTGGTCGAGCCGAGTCCCTCGGCGTACCAGCGGCCGTTCTCGCACACGATGCGCAGGTGGCGGCGCGAGACGTCGGCGTCGACGTCCGTGATCGAGCCCGGCTCGCACGCGAGCGACCCGACGACGGTGCCGCCCTCCGCCTCGGAGAGCCGGTAGACCACGGCGCGCAGCGACCCGTCGGGGAACAGGCGCATGAGCCCGAGCCCGGTCCCCCCGGCGCCGCTCGCCGCGCGGTCGTCTTGGCCCCGCCCCCCGGGCGAGGTCTCCGCGGTCCGGGCCCCGCTCAGCAGGTTCCGGCTCACGAAGTCCTCCGTGCGCGCGACGGCCTCGCCAGGGTCGCTCCGGCAGCCCATCACGAGGAAGAGCGTGAGCAGCAGGGCCGTCCGCTGCGCCCCGGCGAGGTCTTCGCGCGCGCTGACGCGCGCGACGAGGTTCCGGTAGACGTTCGCGTCGATGCCGTGGTCCCTGAGCGCCCGGCACATCGCCTCGGGCGCCTCCCCGGCGTAGTGCCGCTCGATGGCGGCGCGGCTCTCCGCCCCCTGGGGGCGACGCGAGAGCATGAGCGAGACGAGCGACTGAGCGGCGCGCCCCGCGTCCTCGAAGAAGTCGGGCGGCAGCTCGCCGGGGGCGGCGTTGACGACGCGACGCGACAGGAAGGTGCGGTCCTCGATGCGGTCCCGCGGGGAGAGGCGCTCGCCGTCCCGGCACTCGCCCGAGAGCAGCAGGCGCGCCGCCTCGTAGTTGGAGACTCGCCCAAACCGCTTGAGGTCGGCGTACATCACGTAGCTCGGTGTGTTCTCAGCCATGATGACCCCCAGTTCGCGTGACATGGGGTCAAGTATAGGCCGACGGTCGCGCGGTCGGCGATGGCGCCCCGGCGGGCGGCGGGCCCCGTCGCCTCGCCGCCCCGTCCGCTCGCCGACGCGCTTGTGGCCATCTCGTGGAGGCTTAGTTGACGCACGCCCCGATTCACCGTAAAATACCAGCGTATTCGAAGCTGTAATCGTAGGAAGTGGGGTGGATCTTCTCGCCCCGCTTCCTTTCTGTATGCAGGTGAGGAGAGGTGAGGAGGGTTCATGCCCAAGCAAGGCCTTGAGCGGGAGATCATCGACGCGCTGGAGCCCCGCGCCGCCGAGCGCGGCATCGACGTCGTGGACGTCGAGGTGGTCGGCGCGAGCAAGGCGCCGTGCGTCCGCGTTCGCATCGACCACGCGGACGAGGACGCGCCCACGATCTCGCTCGACGAGGTGACGGTCGAGACCGGGTGGATCTCCGACGTCCTCGACGAGCTCGACCCCATCCCCTCGAGCTTCACGCTCGAGGTGTCCTCCCCGGGCATGGCCCGCCCGCTGCGCAAGCCGCGCGACTTCGCGCGATTCGCGGGTCAGGTCGTCCAGGTCTCGCTGACCCCGGGCGAGGGGCGCCGCCGCTTCACGGGGACCCTCCTCGGCATCGAGGGCGAGGCCGGCGGCGAGACGGTTGCCCTCGAGTGCGACGGGCAGCGCGTCGAGCTCGCCCTCGAAGACATCAGGAAGTGCACGATCAAGCCCGACTTCTCCGCGTCGGGCGCGTCTAGGTAAGCGGGAAAGGATAACCATGGCCTCTGAGATGATGGAAGCCCTCGAGCTCCTCTGCCAGGAGAAGCACATCGACCAGCTCTACCTGATCGACCGCCTCGAGCAGTCGCTCGCCAAGAGCTACACGGACGTGCTGCACCTGCCCTTCGGCGCGCGCGTCACCATCGACCGCCAGACCGGTCGCGTCTACGTCTACGAGCTCGTCCCGCGCGGCGAGGAGGACCCCGAGACCGGGGAGTACTCCGAGTTCGACGAGGTCGACGTGACCCCGCCCGACACGAGCCGCATCGCCGCGCAGCACGCCAAGGCCGAGATCAAGGCCATCGTGCGCAACGCTGCGCGCGTCCAGATCTACGAGGAGTTCTCGCAGCGCGTGGGCGACATCATCACCGGCACGGTGCTCCAGACCACGCCCGACTTCACGATCATCAAGATCCGCGAGGGCGTCGAGGCGGAGCTGCCTCACTTCGACCAGCGCCGCTTCCCCGAGGAGCGCAACGAGCGCCCCGCCGGCGAGCGCTACAGCCACAACCAGCGCATCCGCGCCATCATCATCGACGTTCGCGACCCCAACGCCACCCAGCCCGCCGTGCGCGGCGAGCGCCAGCGCCCGCCCATCGTGGTGTCGCGCACCCACCCCGACCTGCTGCGCCGTCTCTTCGAGCTCGAGGTCCCCGAGGTCTATGACGGGATCGTCGAGGTCAGGAGCATCGCCCGCGAGCCCGGCGTCCGCTCCAAGGTCGCCGTCTCCTCCAACGACTCGCACCTCGACCCGGTGGGCGCCTGCGTCGGCCCCAAGGGCAGCCGCGTGCGCACCGTCGTCTCCGAGCTGCGCGGCGAGCGCGTCGACGTGGTCCTGTGGAGCGACGACCCGGCCCGTCGCGTCGCCGCGGCGCTCTCCCCGGCCCGCGTCTCGCGCGTCATCATCGACGACGAGAACAGCTACGCCACCGTCATCGTGCCCGACGACCAGCTCTCCCTCGCCATCGGCAAGGAGGGCCAGAACGCGCGCCTGGCCGCGCGCCTCACGGGCCTGCACATCGACATCAAGAACGAGTCGCTCGCCGCTGGCGTCCTGCGCGACCTCTCCCATGTCGTCGCCGAGGACGACCTCGCCGACGACGGCGAGTCGCACCGCTGCGAGTACGTGGGCGACAACGGCATCCAGTGCCGCAACATGGCCCGCCCGGGCTCTCGCTTCTGCGGCGTCCACGAGCAGATGGCAGACGTCGAGGTCTCCTCCGACCCCGACTCCCTCATCTAGGTCGCACGGGGCAAGCAAGCATGAGATTTCGCGGGCCCCGCGCCCGCCGCAGGGAAGGTAGGTCACATGGCAAAGACGCGCGTTCATGACCTCGCTAAGGAATACGGAATGTCCAGCAAGGAGATGCTCGGGCACCTCCAGGACATGAAGATTCCGGCCAAGTCCGCGTCCTCGACCCTCGAGGACGCCTACGTCTCCATGGTTCGCAAGAAGCTCAAGCCCATCCTCGAGGCCCGCGCCGCCGAGATCGAGGCCGCGCGCCGCGCCGAGGAGCAGGCCAAGGCCGAGGAGGCGCGCATCGCCGCCGAGAAGGCGGAGCAGGAGCGCATCGCCGCCGAGCAGCGCCGCGAGCGCGAGCGCGCCGAGGAGGAGCGCCGCCGCGCCGCGGCCGAGGCCGAGCGCAAGGCCCGCGAGGAGGCCAAGGCAGAGGCCGAGCGCAAGGCCCGCGAGGAGGCGGAGAGGAACCGCGTGCGCGACAACGCGCCCAAGTCCATCCCGTCCTTCTCGTCGCTGCTCGACCAGATCGCGCAGCAGGAGGAGGTGCTCAAGCGCCAGGCCGAGGAGGCCGCCCAGAAGAAGGCCGAGAGCCACGGCCGCGGCCGCCGCCCCGAGGCCCCCGCGCGCCGCGCCGAGGAGCAGGCCAAGGCCGAGGAGGCGCGCATCGCCGCCGAGAAGGCGGAGCAGGAGCGCATCGCCGCCGAGCAGCGCCGCAAGGCCCGCGCCCTCGTCGCCCGCCCCGCAGGGCGCCGGCGACGGTGA
This sequence comes from Thermophilibacter mediterraneus, assembly GCF_900119385.1. GTDB lineage: Bacteria > Actinomycetota > Coriobacteriia > Coriobacteriales > Atopobiaceae > Thermophilibacter > Thermophilibacter mediterraneus. Next base: position 210,365 of record NZ_FPKO01000008.1, on the reverse strand, counting down.
CGGGCGTCGTCGCGGCAAGAAGGGGCGTCGCGGCGGCGAGGGCGGCGAGGACCGCTACAGCCGCATGGCGCGCGAGGCCGAGGCCTACAACCGCAGCCGCGTCCTCGAGGAGGCCCGCGTGGCCGTCGAGGAGGCGTCGCGCGAGTCCACCGGCCGCCGCAAGCGCCGCAAGGAGCGCCGCCAGAAGCAGGCCGCCGAGGCGGCGATGGAGCACCGCATCGAGGAGGCGCTCGCCAACGACCAGGACCTCTCCCAGCTCGACACCGTGAAGGTGCCGCAGGGCTCCACGGTCGGCGAGCTCGCCGAGCTGCTCGGCGTGCCGGCAAACGACATCATCAAGCGCCTCTTCCTCCTGGGCACCCCGCTCACGCTCACCGAGTCGATGTCCGACGAGCTCATCGAGCTCGTCGCCGACGACCTCGGGCGCGACGTCAAGGTCATGACCAAGGAGGAGGAGAACTCCTTCACCTTCTACGACGACCCGGCCACCCTCAAGGGCCGCCCGCCGGTGGTCACGGTCATGGGCCACGTCGACCACGGCAAGACCTCGCTGCTCGACGCCATCCGCCACACCGGCGTCGCCGAGGGCGAGGCCGGCGGCATCACGCAGGCGATCGGCGCCTCGCAGGTCATGGTTGGCGACCGCAAGATCACCTTCATCGACACCCCGGGCCACGAGACCTTCACCGCCATGCGCGCCCGCGGCGCCAAGGTGACCGACATCGTCATCCTGATCGTGGCGGCCGACGACGGCGTCATGCCCCAGACCGTGGAGTCCATCAACCACGCGAAGGCGGCGGGCGTGCCGATCATCGTTGCCGTCAACAAGATCGACAAGCCGGGCGCCAACCCCGACAAGGTGCGCCAGGAGCTCACCGAGTACGGCATCATCCCCGAGGAGTGGGGCGGGCAGAACATGTTCGTCAACATCTCCGCAAAGAAGAAGATCGGCATCGACGAGCTGCTCGACACCGTCCTTCTCCAGGCCGACGTCCTCGAGCTCAAGGCCAACCCGGACACCTTCGCCTCCGGCAACGTCCTCGAGGCCAAGCTCGACCGCGGCCGCGGCTCGGTTGCCACCGTGCTCGTGACGCGCGGCACGCTGCGCATCGGCGACGCGCTCGTGGCGGGCCTCTCCTACGGCCGCGTGCGCGCGATGCTCGACCCCAAGGGCAACAACGTCACCGAGGCCGGGCCCTCCGACGCCGTCGAGATCCTCGGCCTGCAGAGCGTGCCGTCGCCCGGCGACGAGTTCCGCGTCTTCCAGGACGAGCGCGACGCCCGCGACCTCGCCGACCAGCGAGCGCTCAAGGCGCGCATCGAGGAGCAGAACCGCGTCAAGCACGTCACGCTCGAGAACCTCTTCGACACCATGGCCGACGCCGAGGTCAAGGAGCTCAACCTCATCATCAAGGCCGACGTCCAGGGCTCGATCGAGGCGCTCCAGGACTCCCTCAACAAGATGGACCAGTCCGAGGTGCGCATCAACACGATCCACTCCGCAGTGGGCGCCATCACCGAGACCGACGTCGTCCTCGCGGACGCCTCCAACGCCATCATCATCGGCTTCGGCGTGCGCCCGGAGGCCAAGGCCCGCGCCGCGGCCGAGCGCGACGGCGTCGAGATCCGCACCTACAGCGTCATCTACAAGGCGATCGAGGACATCGACGCCGCCCGCATCGGCATGCTCAAGCCCACCGAGGTCGAGGTCCAGACGGGCACGGCCGAGGTCCGCGACACCTTCAAGGTGCCCAAGGTCGGCATCGCCGCGGGCTGCATGGTCCAGGAGGGCGAGATCTCCCGCGACGACCAGGTGCGCCTCGTGCGCGACGGCATCGTCGTCTACGAGGGCAGGATCGCGTCGCTGCGCCGCTACAAGGACGACGTCAAGAGCGTCAAGGCGGGCTTCGAGTGCGGCATCGGCCTCGAGAACTTCCAGGACGTCCACCCCGGCGACCAGATCGAGGGCTTCCGCATCGACCAGGTCGCGCGCACGGAGTAGGCGCGCGGGGCACGCTCAGGACACGAACGGATAGGCAGAGATGAAGCAGAACCAGCACTCCAGGCGGACCAACGAGCAGGCGCGCGTCAAGCTCGCGAGCATCCTGCTCTTCGAGGTCTCGGACCCCGACCTGGCGCTCGTGACCGTCACGGGCGTCGAGGTCTCGGTCGACAAGTCCTACCTGCGCGCCTACGTGAGCTGCGACTCGGCGCGCTACGACGAGGTCAGCGCCGCGCTCGCGCGCGCCAAGGGCCGCATCCGCTCGCTGCTCGGGCGCTCGCTCGGGTGGCGCGTGACCCCCGAGCTGGACTTCCGCATCGACACCACCACCGACGAGGCCGAGCGCATCTCGCGCGCCCTCGAGGAGGTTCCGCCCACCCTCGCCGTCGAGAAGGACGAGTTCGGCTACCCGCTCGAGGCCGCCGCCGACGGCGCCGCGGCCGCGGGCGAGAAGGACGGCGACGCCGCGGCGGCGCCCGCCGCCGACGGGGAGTAGGGGGCTCGCATGGGGGAGGCATCCGACCGCATGGGCCAGGGCGAGCGCTTCGACGCGATCGCCCGCCTCGTCGAGGGCGCCCGCACGATCGCGATCTGCGCGCACACCTCGCCCGACGGCGACGCGCTCGGCTCCGGCCTCGCGCTCGCCGAGATCATCGAGCGCAGCTGGCCGGGGCGCGAGGTCACGTGCCTGCTGGCGGACAACGACGTGGTCCCCAGGACCTATGCGTTTCTCCCCGGCGCGGAGCGCTACGTGCGCGCCCGCGAGTTCGAGGGCGCGCCCGACCTCTTCATCTGCGTCGACCTCTCGCAGCCGAGCCGCCTCGCCGACGCCCGCGCGGTGCTCGAGCGCTCCGCGCGGGTCGCCGTGCTCGACCACCATCCCTGCGACGAGCCCTGCTGGGACGCCGGCGTGGTGCGGCCCGACGCTGCGGCGGCCGGCGTCATCGTGGCCGAGTTCGCCCGCCACGTGGGCTGCGCCCTCACGCCCTCCATCGCGCAGAACCTGCTCTGCGCCCTCATGACCGACACGGGCTGCTTCCAGTACCAGAACGCCAACGGCGAGGCGTTCCGCGTCGCGAGCTCGCTCGTGGAGGCCGGCGCCTCGCCCTCCGAGGTGTCCCTGCACGTCTATCAGAGCGACCGTCTCGCGTACCTGCACCTCTCCGCCACCGTCATGGGGCGCATCGTCACCTTCGAGCAGGGCAGGATCGCCTACAGCTACGCGACCTCGGCCGACCTCGCCGCCACGGGCGTCCCCGTCGCGGAGTGCGACGGCCTCGTCGACCTCGTGCGCCGCGTCGACGGCTGCGAGGTGGCGCTGTTCCTCAAGGAGGTGCCCGGCGGGCTCGTGCGCGGCAACCTGCGCGCCAAGTCCGACCGCGACATCTCGGTCATCGCGCGCGAGATGGGCGGCGGCGGGCACCCGGCGGCGGCCGGGTTCACCGTCGAGGGGGACATCGACCAGGCCCTCTCCACCGTGCTTCCCAAGCTCCGGGCCCTCTACGCGACCGGAGGGGCCCAGACGGGCGCGCCCCGCTGCGGGGAGGGCGCCCGTTGAGCCGGCGTCCGAGCGCCTTCTCGGCGCTCATCGCCGTCGACAAGCCCGCCGGCATGACGAGCCACGACGTCGTCTCCCGCGTCCGCCGCGCGGTGGGGGAGCGGCGCGTGGGCCACGCCGGCACCCTCGACCCCGCCGCCACCGGCGTGCTCGTGGTGGGCATCGGCCAGGCGACCAAGCTCCTCGGCATGCTCACCCTCGATCGGAAGGGGTATCGGGCGACCATCAGCCTCGGCGCGGAGACCACGACCGACGACGCCGAGGGCGAGGTCGTCGCGAGCGCGGAGGTGGGGCCCGAGCTGCTCGACGCCGGGCGCGCCGGGCGCGAGGTCGCCGCGCTCGTGGGCGAGCACGACCAGGTGCCGCCAGCGTACTCGGCCGTCTCGGTGGGCGGGCGGCGCGCCTACGACGCCGCGCGCTCCGGCGAGGCGCTCGAGCTCGCCCCGCGCCGCGTGCGCGTCCACGGGGCCGACCTCGTCGCGGTGCTCCCCGAGCAGCGCGCCTGGGTGGTCGACCTCGACGTCTCAAAGGGGACCTACGTTCGCAGCATCGCCCGGGACCTCGGGCGGGCGCTCGGCTGCCGCGCGCACGTCGGGTCGCTGCGCCGCGTCTTCTCCGGGCCGGTGAGCCTCGTCGACTGCCTCTCGCTCGACGAGCTCGAGGCCGGCGGGGCCGACCTCGTGCGCGAGCGCTGCCTCGACCCGGTCGCCGTCCTCGGCCTGCCCGCGCGCGAGCTCGCCGTGACCGAGATCGCCGACGTGTCGTGCGGGCGGCGCCTCGACGCGCGCGACGAGGCGCCCGGGCGCGTGGCGCTCACCTTTGGCGGCGGCCTCGCGGGCATCTGGCGCCGGGAGGGCCGCTTCCTCGTCTGCGAGACGAACTTCCCGCAGGCCATCGAGGGGGTGCGCCCATGAGCCGCGCGGGTGCGGGGGACCTCCGCTCCGCGCTCCTCGCCCTCGCCCCCGACCGCCCGCTCGGCGCCGTCGGCGCGCGCGAGCTGGTGCGCGCCTCGCTCGTCGCCGTGGACTGCACATGGGCCGCGCGCGAGCTCGAGCTGCTCGGCGGCGCCGTGACCGGCCGCGTCTTCCGCGACGCGTCGGGGGGCGCGACCTTCCCGCTGCGCCGCGCTCCCTGGGGCGAGCCCCTCGCGCGCCCGCGCGCCGTCTGCGCCGTCGGGGCCTTCGACGGGGCGCACCGCGGGCACGCCGCGCTGCTCGGCCGTGCGAGGTACGAGGCCGACGCCCGCGGCGCCGAGCTCGCGGTCGTGACCTTCTCTCCCGACCCCGCCGACGTCCTCGCCCCGGGGCGCCCCGGTGACGCGCTGCTCCCGCCAGCCGTCCGCCAGCACGCCGTCATGGAGCTCTCCGGCGCCGACGCCCTCGTGGTCCTCGACTTCACGCCCGAGCTCGCGGCGCTCCCGTACGAGCGCTTCGTGCGCGGCGCCCTCGACGCGCTCGTCGACCTCGAGTGTCCACGGCGACGAGCGAGGCGCGCGCGAGCTGGTGCGCGCCTCGCTCGTCGCCGTGGACTGCACATGGGGCGCGCGCGAGCTCGAGCTGCTCGGCGGCGCCGTGACCGGCCGCGTCTTCCGCGACGCGTCGGGGCGCGCGAGGGGTTCGACGTCATCGGGATGGAGCTCGCCGACGAGGGGGGCGCCCCGATCAGCGCGACGCGCGTGCGCTCCCTCGTGCGCGCGGGCCGCGTCGAGGACGCGGCGGGCCTGCTCGGGCGCTGCCACTACGTGAGCGGACGGGTGGAGCACGGCCGCGGCGAGGGGACGGGGTTCGGCTTCCCCACGGCCAACGTCGCCGTGGACGAGTCCCTCTGCCTTCCGGCCGAGGGTGTCTACGCCGGCTTCGTCGCGGTCGGGGCCATGGCCTGGCCGGCCGCGATCAACGTCGGCAAGCCGAGGTCCTTCTCGCCCGGGGAGCGCGACGCGGCCTTCCTGGAGGCCACCCTCCTGGGGTTCGAGGGCAGCCTGTACGGAGAGGAGGTCAGCGTGGTCTTCGCTCGCTGGCTGCGCGAGCCGCGCAGCTTTGCGTCGCTCGAGGAGCTCGAGCGCACGGTCCTCGGCAACGTCGGCTGGGTGCGCGCGACGCTCGGCGAGCGCGGGGTCTCGCTGCTGGGGGAGGGGGACTCGTGATCTCCGAGGAGGACAAGGAGCGCGTCCGCCAGGCCACCGACTTCGTGCAGCTCGTCGGCGAGACCGTGGAGCTGCGGCAGCGCGGGCAGGAGTTCTGGGGGTGCTGCCCCTTCCACGGCGAGAAGACCCCCTCGTTCAAGGTCAACCCCGCCACGGGCCTCTGGCACTGCTTCGGCTGCGGGGAGGGCGGCGACGTCTTCTCCTACGTCCAGCGGCGCGAGGGCCTCGAGTTCCCCGATGCCATCCGCTACCTGGCCGACCGCGCGGGCATCGAGCTCGCCGAGGAGCGCGGGGCCGGGCGCGGGCCGCGCAAGACCCGCCTCATGGAGGCGCTCGGCGAGGCCGAGTCCTTCTACCACCTCATGCTCATGCGCGGCCGCGGCGAGGGCCCGGACGCCGCGCGCCGCTACCTCTCGGGGCGCGGCTTCGGCTCGGACGTGTGCCGCAGGTGGGGCCTCGGCTACGCTCCGGGTCGCGGGCAGCTCGTGGCGCGGCTTCGCTCCAAGGGCTTCGGGCAGGCGGAGATGATCGCCGCCGACCTCGCCTACGACCGATCCGGCCGGGTGACGGACCGCTTCTACGACCGCGTGATGTTCCCCATCCACGACGAGCTCGGGCGCACCATCGCCTTCGGCGGGCGCGTCCTGGGGGCCAAGCGCGACGGGGTCGCCAAGTACGTGAACACGCGCGACACCCCCGCGTTCAACAAGGGCAAGCACCTCTTCGCCTACGACCGCGCCAAGGAGACGATGGCGGCCACGGGGGTGGCCATCGTCTGCGAGGGCTACACCGACGTCATCGCCATGCACGAGGCCGGCTTCACCAACGCCGTCGCCGCCCTCGGCACCGCGTTTCGCCTCGACCACGTCCGCCTCATGGAGCGCCAGCGCGTGAGCAAGATCATCTGCATGTTCGACGGCGACGCGGCGGGGCAGCGCGCGGCGGAGCGCGCGGTGCGCTACCTCGACAAGACCTCCGCCGCGCTCCTGTGCGTGGTGCTGCCGGACAACCAGGACCCGATGGAGTTCCTCGCGGTCCGGGGGGCGGACGCCCTGCGCCCCGTCCTCGACGCCGCGCGCCCGCTCATGGACTTCGTCTTCGAGAAGCGCCTCGCCGCGCACGACCTCTCGGCTCCGGGCCGGCGCGTCCGCGCGCTCGAGGACATGGCCTCGCTGCTCGCGCCGCTCAAGCACTCGGTGCTGCTCGACGAGTACGCCACGCGCCTCGCCGACACGCTCGGCATGGACGTGAGCGAGACCAAGCGCGCCATCCGCGACGCCAAGGTGGTCGAGCTCGACGAGGACCGTCCGCAGCGCGCGGCCTCTCGTCCCGGCGGCGGCGCCGACCGGGGCTCCGCGCGCCATGCGGGCCGGGGGGCCGGGGGGTCCTCGCGCGACGCCGGCGCCTGGGCCGCGGGCCCCGGCTCCGACGAGCTCGGCCCCGACGACTACGTGCCCGCCGAGGCGTACGAGGACGGCGCGCCGGCGCCCGAGGCGCCCGCCCGCCCGGCCCCCGCGCGCGAGGCGCCGCTCTCCGCGCTCTCCGCCAGCTCGACGAGGACCGTCCGCAGCGCGCGGCCTCTCGTCCCGGCGCCGGCGTCGCGCGAGGACCCCCCGGCCCCCCGGCCCGCATGGCGCGCGGAGCCCCGGTCGGCGCCGCTCTCCGCGCTCTCCGCCGACGAGCGCATGCAGGTCACGGCGGAGCGCGAGCTGCTCAGCGCGCTCGCCCAGCGCCCGGACGCCCTGAGGCCCTACGAGGAGCGCATCGCGTCGCTCTTCTGGGCAGACGCGCGTCACGAGGCCATGGCGTGGGCCATGCTCTCGACGCCCGAGGGCACGAGCCCGGCCGAGGTCGTCGCCGCGGCGAGCGCGGTGGTGCCCGAGGCCCCGCGGATCCTCTCGGGAGGGCGGGTGATGAGCGACGGCGAGCTCAGCGACAGCGAGAAGCTCGACCTCATCGTCGACACCGCCGAGCTCTGCTCGTGCAGGCGGCGCGTGCGCCAGATCCGCGCGCAGCTCTCGGGCTCGGGCACGCCCGACGAGGACTCCGAGCGGCTCTTCCGCGAGGCGACCGTCCTCCAGCGCCGCGTCGCCGAGCTCTCTCGCGAGATTTCCTCAGTTTCCGAGGAATAGTTTTGGGTATACTTTTGAGCGTTCATGCGTCGAAGGGGATTTACGTGGCTGGTACCAAGAAGACGAAGGCAGATGTCAAGCTCTCCGACGAGCTCTCCAGGGTCGTGGACGAGATCGCCCGCTCGGTGCGCTCGGGCAGCGTGAGCGAGGACGACGTCCAGCTCGCCCTGCGCGACGTCGACGTCGACGCCGAGGAGCTCTCTGACCTCATGGACGCGCTGCGCGCCCGCGGCGTCGAGGTGGGCGGCGGCTCGGAGCCGGCGGGGGACTTCTCCGTCGACGACGACGCTGACGACGACTTCGACGACGACGACGCCGTCGACGACGGCTTCTCCGACGACGAGGAGGGCGAGTCCGAGAGCGCGGCCGAGGCCAAGGCCGTCAAGGAGGCCCTCCGCTCGGTCCCCAAGGCCAAGGCAGCCAAGCCCAAGCGCTCCAGCCGGGCACGCGCGCGGCGCCAGGACACCTCCACCGTCATGCTCACGGGTGACCCGGTGCGCATGTACCTCAAGGAGATCGGCAAGGTCGACCTGCTGACCGCCTCCGAGGAGGTCCACCTCGCCATGAAGATCGAGGCCGGCACCGACGCCACGGCAAAGCTCGAGGCCGCCGAGAACGGCGAGATCGAGCTCACCCGCGCGGAGCAGCGCCGCCTCATGCGCATCGAGCAGGTGGGCCTTGACGCGAAGCAGCAGCTCATCAGCGCCAACCTGCGCCTCGTCGTCTCCATTGCCAAGCGCTACGTGGGCCGCGGGATGCTCTTCCTCGACCTCATCCAGGAGGGCAACCTCGGCCTCATCCGCGCCGTCGAGAAGTTCGACTACACCAAGGGCTTCAAGTTCTCCACCTACGCCACGTGGTGGATTCGCCAGGCCATCACCCGCGCCATCGCTGACCAGGCGCGCACCATCCGCATCCCGGTGCACATGGTCGAGACCATCAACAAGCTCATCCGCGTGCAGCGCCAGCTGCTCCAGGACCTCGGGCGCGACCCCACTCCCGAGGAGATCGGCGCCGAGATGGGCATGAGCCCGGACCGCGTGCGCGAGATCCAGAAGATCAGCCAGGAGCCGGTCTCCCTCGAGACGCCCATCGGCGAGGAGGAGGACTCCCAGCTCGGCGACTTCATCGAGGACTCCACCGCCGTGGCCCCGCCCGAGGCCGCGTCCGACTCGATGCTGCGCGAGCAGCTCGACCAGGTGCTCGACGGCCTGGCTGACCGCGAGCGCAAGGTCATCAAGTTCCGCTTTGGCCTCGAGGACGGGCACCCGCGCACCCTCGAGGAGGTCGGCCGCGAGTTTGGCGTGACGCGCGAGCGCATCCGTCAGATCGAGTCCAAGACCCTCGCCAAGCTGCGCCACCCGAGCCGCTCCGGGCGCCTCAAGGACTACATGGAGGACTAGCGTCCCCACACACCTGTCTCAGCTGCGGCCCCGCACCCTGCGGGGCCGCACTGCGTGAGCCCGCGCGCGGGACCGCGCCGCGGCCGGTCGGGCTCGCGCCGAGCCTCCCCGGCGCGCCTGCGTGCCTCAATCGCCCTCTCGGGCGAGATCTCGATGCGATTGGGTATAAAGTTTGATGCAGGGCATCGCCCCAGGGCTCCGAGGGTGGCCCCGGCGCCCCCGTCCGCCGCGTTTCCCACCCAACTGGGTGCCTTTCTTGGCTGAGGATGACGGAGGGGGAGAGAAGGACCCTCGGGTCGACACCCAATCATGGGGTCTTCTTCGCAAAAACCGCCCTCGCGGCAGACGCGCCTCCCTCGGATTACCCACTCGCCCGCATGTCTGGTCAACGCCGCGGAGGCGGGTGCGGTTCTCGCGGGCGGGTGCGGTTCTCGCGGGCGGGTGCTGTTCTCGCGGGCGGCGGTGGCGGGCCCCGCGACCGGTGCGACAACAAAACAGGTCGGAGACAATCAATGCCTCCGACCTGCGACTTTGCTGGCTCCCCGGGTAGGATTCGAACCTACGACACGCTGATTAACAGTCAGCTGCGCTACCACTGCGCCACCGGGGAATTGGTGGGGTGCGTTTGCACAAGAGAAGAGTATACAGATGCGCCCGCAGGATGCAAGCGAGATTTTGAGATTTCTTTCGCACGCCGCTTGCGCGCGTCTTTGACGCGCCCTTTGACCTGCGGGCTCGACCCCCATCGCGGGACACGAGGCCGCCCAAGCACCCCGGCGCCCTCGCGCCTGGCCCCACTCTGCCGTTTCTATGACCCCCGACGCGCTGTGATAGGATTTCCAACGTCAGCGAAACCACGACGCACGCACGCGGGAGGCACCTTGACCCACGACTCCATGGCCCCGGCGGGGGCCGCGCACACCAACGGGACGCGGGCAAAGGACCGCTTCATCCTCCAGCAGCTCGTGACGAAGGACTTCAAGCTCCGCTACCGTCGCTCGGTGCTCGGCGTCATCTGGAGCGTGCTCAACCCGCTGCTCATGATGATCATCATGAGCTTCGTGTTTTCCTACTTCCTGCGCGGGTCCAACGTCGAGAACTACCCGCTCTACCTCATCGTGGGCAACATCACCTTCTCGCTGATGAGCGAGGCCACCAACGGCGGCCTGCGCTCGATCATCGACGCGGCCCCGCTGCTCAAGAAGGTCAAGGTCGACCGCTGGGTCTTCCCGGTCCAGAAGGTCTTCTCCGCGATCATGAACTTCGGGTTCTCGCTCATCGCCGTGGTCATCGTCATGCTGTTCTTCCGCGTGGTCCCCACCTGGCACGTCGTCTGGATGGTCCCCGCCCTCGCGCTGCTGACGGTCTTCTGCGTGGGCATCAGCCTGCTCATCGGTGCCGCCGCCGTCTTCTTCCGCGACATGATTCACCTCTGGAGCGTCGCGATCACCGCGTGGAACTACCTCACGCCGGTCTTCTGGGACCTGTCGCTGCTCACCAACGCCGGCGCGCCGCAGCTCGTGGTGTGGGTTGTCAAGGCGAACCCCATGTACAACTTCATCGACATGATGCGCTGCGCGATCGTCTACCAGACCTCCCCCGAGCCGATCGTGGTCCTTCTCGCCGTCGCGTGGGCCGCGCTGGCACTCGCGGTGGGCGTGGCCGTGTTCCGTCGCACCGAGCACAAGTTCATCCTGTTCATCTAGCGCCCGGCCGCCCGTCCGGCCCCCGCCCGTTCCTGTTCACCCAGCGCACACCGAGGACGTGACCCATGCAAGACACCTCCGCCTCCGCCGCCAAGGACTACGCCATCGAGGTCGACGACGTCTCGATGATCTTCAACATAGCCAGCGAGCAGCTCAACAACCTCAAGGAGTACTTCATCAAGCTCATGAGGCACGAGCTGTTCTTCAAGGAGTTCCGTGCGCTCGACCACGTGAGCTTCAAGGTGCGCCGCGGCGAGGTCGTGGGCCTCGTGGGGACCAACGGGTCGGGAAAGTCCACCATGCTCAAGTGCATCGCGGGCGTGCTCGAGCCCTCCGAGGGCACGATCGACGTGCGCGGCAACATCGCGCCGCTCATCGAGCTCGGCGCCGGCTTCGACCTCGAGCTCACCGCGCGCGAGAACATCTACCTCAACGGGGCGCTGCTCGGCTACTCCCGCGAGTTCATCGACGAGCACCTCCAGGAGATCATCGACTTCGCCGAGCTCGCGGACTTCATGGACATGCCCCTCAAGAACTACTCGTCGGGCATGGTGGCGCGCATCGCGTTCGCCATCGCGACGGTGACCGAGCCCGACGTGCTCATCGTCGACGAGACGCTCTCGGTGGGCGACGTCTTCTTCCAGCAGAAGTGCGAGGATCGCATCAGGAGCTTCATCGACTCCGGCAACGTCACGGTGCTGTTCGTGTCCCACTCCATGGCGCAGGTCGCGCGCATCTGCGACCGCGTCATCTGGATCGAGAAGGGCGTCATGCGCATGGACGGCCCCTCGCGCGAGGTGCTCGAGGCGTACCGCGCCCAGTTCGACCCGGCCCCCGCGGTGACCGGCGAGCGCATCGTGATCGACCGGCTGGTCGCCGACACGGCCGACGCGCTGCTCCCCGCCGACCCCACGACCGGGCAGATCCCCGAGAAGGGCCCCGATGGCGAGAAGAACCAGCAGCTCGTGGTCTACACGGGGATGCCGCTCGGCGTGCCCGCGGTGCGCTACGAGGTCCGCAAGGGGGACGCCTACTTCTACGCCACCCTCGACCCCTCGCTCTACTCCGTGGTCTCGCTCAGGCGCGACGACGGCACGATCGTGCGCGAGGCCATCGGCGAGGGCACCTACACCGTCGAGATCGACCTCGCCGACCACGCCCGCGGGCGCTACGAGCTGCTCGCGACCACGTTCAGCTTCACCGTGCGCCGCTACGGCCACTACGCCGACGTCAACTCGGCGGCCTGGTACTCGCTGCCGATCGAGCGCGCGTACAACCTGGGCTACCTCGCCGACCTCCCCGACGACCTCTTCCACCCGGGGGAGGCGATCTGCCGCGCGGACGCGGTGACGCTGCTCTCGCGCGTCGACGCGGCGGCGGGGGAGGGCGAGGCGGTGGGCGCCGCCGCCGGGCCGTCCCGAGGCGTCTTCGCCGACGTGTCGGGGGACGAGCCCTACGCGAGCGCCGTCGACTGGGCGCTCGCGCGCGGGGTGGTGACCCCCTCCGGGGATGAGCCCCGCTTCCGCCCTGACTCGGCCACGAGCCGCGAGGAGTTCGCGGTGATGCTCGCGCGCCTTGCCCGCGCCCGCGGCGAGTACGCGGAGCCCGCCGAGGACGCGCTCGCAGAGGTCATCGACGCGGACGACATCTCGCCGTGGGCGCGCGACGCCGTGGCCTGGGCAGTCTCGCGCCGGGTCATCGGGGGCGGCGGCTACGTCAACGCGCCCGCGGCGCTCACCCGCGCCGAGGCCGCGACGATGGCCGTCAACTTCCAGCCGCGCCCGCGGCGCCTCGACTAGCCCGGCCGGCCCGACCCGCCCCCCGTCTCGCGTCGGCCGCGGGTCCGCCGGGCTCGGCGCCGCGCAGATTCGCGACGCCGCGCGCCCCGCGCGCCCGCATGGTGTACACTAAAAAAGATTTTTAAGCCGGTGCGAGACGCCAGCAAGGTCAGGCCCCCGGGCGCGCCCAGGGACGCTTCTCATAGCCTTAACGTGACGCTCGTGCCGGGTACGGCAGGGCGTCTTTTTGTGAGAAGGGAGTCCCATGGAACAGCCTCAGCTCAAGGCCCAGATCATGGACGAGCAGGCCATGAGCCGCGCGCTCACCCGCATTGCCCACGAGATCATCGAGCGCAACGAGGGCGCCGACGGCGTCGCCCTCGTCGGCATCGTCCGCCGCGGGGCGGCGCTCGCGCCGATGCTCGCCGACGAGATCGCCAAGATCGAGGGCACCCGCCCGCCCGTGGGCTCGCTCGACGTGAGCTTCTACCGCGATGACGTGAGCCGCCGGATCGCCCCGGTCGAGTTCGGCACCGACATCAAGTTCGACGTCGACGGCCGCGACATCGTGCTCGTCGACGACGTCCTCTACACGGGCCGCACCATCCGCGCCGCCCTCGACGCCCTCATCGACCTCGGGCGCCCCAAGACCGTTCAGCTTGCCGTGATGGTCGACCGCGGCCACCGCGAGCTGCCCATCCGCGCCGACTACGTGGGTAAGAACGTCCCCTCCTCCCACGAGGAGGACGTCCGCGTGTCCATCCGGCCCTACGACGAGTCCAACTCCGTCGAGATCTGGACCCGACCCGTCGCGTAGCCGCCCCAACGCAGAGCACAGGAGGTGCCACCTAGATGCTGTCCGTCAAACACCTGATCGACACGACGAGCCTCACCGCAGACGACATCACCCAGATCCTCGACACGGCCCGCTCGTTCTCGGAGGTCAACAAGCGCGCCATCAAGAAGGTCCCCGCGCTTCGCGGCCGCACGATCGTCAACCTGTTCCTCGAGCCGTCGACGCGCACCAAGAGCTCCTTCGAGCTCGCCGAGAAGCGCCTCTCGGCCGACTCCCTCTCCATGGGCGGGGCCACCAGCTCCGTGGTCAAGGGCGAGAGCCTCGCAGACACCATCGAGACCATCGACGCCATGAACGTCGACATGTTCATCTGCCGCGCCAGGCTCGCCGGCACCCCGCAGAAGATCACCGAGCACACCGACGCCATCGTCATCAACGCCGGCGACGGCAAGCACCAGCACCCCACGCAGGCCATGCTCGACCTCTACACCATCCGCGAGAACTTCGGCCACCTCGACGGCCTCAAGGTCGCCATCGTCGGCGACCTCTCGCACAGCCGCGTGTGCGGCAGCCTCGTGCCCGCCCTCAAGACCATGGGCGCCGACGTCACGCTCGTGGGGCCGCCCACCTTCCAGGTCGACGACCCCGACTACTACGGCGTCCCGCAGACCGCCGACCTCGACGCCGTCATCCCCGAGATGGATGTCGTCTACATGCTGCGCGTCCAGCTCGAGCGCATGGAGGGCGCGGCCATCCCGTCCAGGCGCGAGTACAACCGCCTCTGGGGCCTCGACATGGCGCGCGTGAACCGCATGAAGCCCGAGGCCATCATCTGCCACCCCGGCCCCATGAACCGCGGCATGGAGATCAACGCCGACGTGGCCGACTGCGCGCGCTCGCGCATCCTGGACCAGGTCAACGCCGGTGTCCTGACCCGCATGGCCGAGATGTACCTGCTTCTGGGAGGAGAGAACAATGGCGTATCTGCTTAAGCGTGCCCACGTCGTCGACCCGCAGGTGGGCCTCGACGACGTTCGCGACGTCCTCATCGACGGCGAGAAGGTCGCCGCGGTCGCCGAGTCCCTCGACGCGCCCGAGGGCGCGGAGGTCATCGACGCCTCCGGGAAGTACCTCGTGCCCGGCCTCGTCGACATGCACGTCCACTTCCGCGACCCCGGCTTCGAGTACAAGGAGACCATCGAGACCGGCGCCCGCGCCGCGACCCACGGCGGCTTCACCGACGTCGCGACGATGCCCAACACCGACCCGGTGACCGACAACGGCGCCGAGGTCCGCTACCAGATCGACCGCTCCCGCCACGCCGGGCTCTGCCACGTGCGCCCCATCGGCGCGCTCACGGTGGGCGAGAAGGGCCAGACGCTCGCGGAGATCGGCGACATGGTCATGGAGGGCGCGGTCGCCTTCTCCGACGACGGGCACGGCGTCCAGAGCGCCGGCATGATGCGCACCTGCATGGAGTACGTCTCGCAGTTCGACAAGGTCGTCTCCGCCCACTGCGAGGTCGAGTCGCTCACCACGCACGGCGTCATCAACGAGGGCCGCGCCTCCACGCGCCTCGGCATGTTCGGCTGGCCGGCGCTCGGCGAGGAGCTCGAGATCTACCGCGACATCGAGCTCTGCCGCATGACCGGCTGCGCGCTGCACATCGCCCACATCTCCACCGAGAAGGGCCTCGAGCTCGTGCGCGCCGCCAAGGCCGAGGGGCTGCCGGTGACCTGCGAGGTCACCCCGCACCACCTCTTCCTCAGCGAGGAGGACATCACCGACGCCTACGACACCAACCTCAAGATGAACCCTCCGCTGCGCACCGCCGCCGACGCGGCGGCCCTCGTCGAGGGCATCCTCGACGGCTCGATCGACTGCGTCGTGACCGACCACGCCCCGCACGCCCCGCACGAGAAGGACTGCGAGTGGGAGATCGCCTTCTTCGGCATCGTGGGCCTCGAGACGTCGCTCCCGCTCATGCTCACCAACCTCGTGCTGCCCGGCAAGATGAGCTGGTCGCGCCTCGTCGAGGTCATGGCGGTCAACCCCAGGCGCTGCCTGCGCCTGCCCGAGGTGCGCGTGGAGGCCGGCAGCACCGCCGACCTCACGCTGATCGACCCCGCCGCCGAGGTCACGGTGACCGAGGACTGGCTGCAGAGCCGCTCCAAGAACTCCGCGTGGCTCGGCGCGACGCTCGCCGGCGCCGCCTGCGACGTCTTCGTCGCCGGCCGCCACACCCTCACCGACGGCGTGGTGACCCCCGTCAGGCGGGTCCTGCGATGAGCGCGCCCGCAGTCGGCCTGCACGAGTTCTCCGTCGTCTCCAACGAGCCGGCGGCCGAGGGGCTCATGCGCGTCGTCCTCTCGGCCCCCGCCCTCGCGCGCGAGCTCTCGGCGGGGCAGTTCGTGAACGTCGCGGTGCCGGGGGACGCCAGCCAGGTGCTGAGGGTCCCGCTCTCGTTCAGCCGCGCCGACGGCGAGGCGGGCACCGTCGAGATCGTCTACGCCGTGGTGGGCGACGGCACGCGTCGCCTCGCGGCCATGGCGGCGGGGGAGACCTCGACCGCGGTCGGCCCCTGCGGCAACCCCTGGCCCCTGCCCGCGGGCGCCCGCCGGGCGTGCGTGGTCGCCGGCGGGGTGGGCATCACCCCGGTCGTCGCCTGCGCGCGCATGCTCGCGGGGGCCGGCGTGGCCTTCGACGCCGTCGTGGGCGCCCAGACGGCCGGGAGGCTCTGGGGGGCCGACGTCCTCGAGGGCCTCGGCGCCGGCCGCGTCGTCGTCACCACCGACGACGGCAGCGCCGGGCGGGCGGGGTTCACCACCGCCGCCCTCGCCGACCTCCTCGCCGAGGGCGGCTACGACGTGGTCTACACGTGCGGGCCCGAGGTCATGATGGCCGGCGTGGCTCGCCTGTGCCGCGAGGCCGGCGTCGCGTGCCGGGTCTCCATGGAGCGCATGATGGGCTGCGGCTTCGGCGCGTGCAACACCTGCAACGTCGCCATGGCCGACGGCACCTACCGTTCCTGCTGCAAGGACGGTCCCGTCTTCGACGCCGAGGAGGTGGCGTGGTGAGCGAGAAGAACCCGGGCTCGGTGAGCATGTCCGTCGATCTCGGC
This sequence comes from Thermophilibacter mediterraneus, assembly GCF_900119385.1. GTDB lineage: Bacteria > Actinomycetota > Coriobacteriia > Coriobacteriales > Atopobiaceae > Thermophilibacter > Thermophilibacter mediterraneus. Next base: position 193,726 of record NZ_FPKO01000008.1, on the reverse strand, counting down.
GGCGTCCGCATGGCCAACCCCGTGAGCACCGCCTCGGGGACCTTTGGCTTCGGCGAGCAGTTCGAGGGCTTCTTCGACGTGGCGCGCCTCGGTGCGATCACGACCAAGGGCTGCTCCGCCGTGCCGTGGGACGGCAACCCCGCGCCGCGCATGTGCGAGGTCCCGAGCGGCATGATGAACACCGTCGGCCTCGCCAACCCCGGCGTGGCCGGCATGGTCGAGCAGTACGGCGCGTACCTCGCCGGGCTCGAGGAGCGCGGCTGCCGCGTGATCGTGCAGGCGGCGGGGCACTCCGTCGACGAGTACGTCGCCGCCGTGGAGCTCATCGAGGAGCTCTGCCCCTGGGCGAGCGGCGTGGAGATGAACATCTCCTGCCCCAACATCGCCCGCGGCGGCGCGCTCGTGGGGGGCACGCCCGAGAGCGCGGCCGAGGTCGTGCGCGCGGTGCGGCCGCGCGTGCGCCGGCCGCTGCTCGTCAAGATGGCGCCGGTCCGCGTCGACGAGATCGCCCGCGCCTGCGAGGCGGAGGGCGCCGACGCGCTGTCGCTCATCAACACCCTCAACGGCATGTCGATCGACGTGCGCACGAGGAGGAGCCGCCTCTCCAAGCCCACCGGCGGCGTCTCCGGGCCCGCCGTCCACGCGATCGCCGTGCGCATGGTCTGGGAGGCGGCGCAGGCCGTCAAGATCCCGATCAACGGCATGGGAGGGGTCGCCACCTGGCGCGACGCCGCGGAGATGATCCTCGCGGGCGCCACGAGCGTCAGCGTGGGCACGGCGAGCTTCTACGACCCCACGGCCGCCTCCGACATCGTGGACGGCCTCGCCGCATGGGCGGCCGAGCAGGGTGCAACCGACATCAACGAGTTGATTGGAGCTGTGGAATGCTGACGTACGAACAGGCGAGCGACAAGGTCATCATCGCCCTGGACTGCTCCCGCGAGCGGGCCTTCGAGCTCGCCGACATGCTCTCCGGCAAGGCCACCTGGGTCAAGGTGGGCATGACGCTCTTCTACGCCGAGGGACCGGCCATCGTGGAGGCCATGCGCGAGCGCGGCCTGCGCGTCTTCCTCGACCTCAAGGTCCACGACATCCCCTTCCAGGTGCAGGGCGCGGTGCGCGCGGCGTCGCTCACCGGGGCCGACATCCTCTCCATCCACGGCCTGGGGTCCTCCGCGATGGTCGCTGCCGCCCGCTCCGGCGCCGAGGAGGCGGCCGAGGCCCGTGGCGGCGAGCGCACGCGGCTCGTGGCCATCTCCGTCCTCACGAGCATGGACCAGGACGCCCTGGCCGAGATCGGCGTGACGTCCCCGGTCGCGGAGGAGGTCGCGCGCCTGGCCTCGCTCTCCTACGGCGCGGGCGCCGACGGCATCGTGTGCTCGCCGCAGGAGGCCGCGCAGATGCGCGAGCTGCTCGGGCCCGACGCCCTCATCGTGACCCCGGGCGTGCGCCCCGCCGGCGCCGAGGTCGGCGACCAGAAGCGCATCGCCACCCCCGCCGCCGCCATCGAGGCCGGCGCCTCCAAGCTGGTCATCGGTCGCCCGATCACGGGCGCCGAGGACCCGGTGGCCGCCTTCGACGCCATCTGCGCCGAGCTCATGGCGTAGCGCCCCTCTCGACGCGCCCCGGCCGCCCTGGCCCCCGGGGCGGCCGGCTTGCGCCGCGGCGCCGCCGTCCCTCTCGCCCCCCTGCCCCGCTCGGTCACGGGAGGGCCCCGATTTTGCGCCCACCCTGTGAATGATTGCCTCTGAGCTGCACCTTTGGTGGAGAGGTATTGCAAAACGTGAGCTAAATGGGCAAACTGATTTCTTGCGAGGCCGGCAGGACAGCTCCGCCGGCCCATGATTGAAGGAGGAAACACATGGCTCTACCCCAGCTTACCGACGAGCAGCGCAAGGCCGCCCTCGAGAAGGCCGCCCAGGCCCGCCACGAGCGCGCCGAGCTGCGCGAGAAGATCAAGAGCGGCAAGGTCACCCTCGAGGACGTCCTCGACTCCGACGACCCCATCGCCAGCCGCATGAAGGTCTCCACCCTCATCGAGTCCCTCCCCGGCTACGGCAAGGCCAAGGCCGCCAAGATCATGGACGAGCTGGGTATCTCCGCCACCCGTCGCGTCAAGGGCCTCGGCGCCCGCCAGCGCGAGCAGCTCGTCGAGGCTCTCTCCAAGTAAGTTGGCGAGGGAGGCTCGGCTCTTCGTCGTCTCGGGGCCGTCAGGCGTGGGCAAGGGCACGCTCGTCGCGATGCTGCGCGAGCGTCTCCCGCGCCTGGGCCTGACGGTCTCTGCCACGACGAGGGAGCCCCGTCCCGGGGAGCGGGACGGCGTCGCGTACTACTTCCTCTCGGAGGACGAGTTCGACCGCCGCGCGGAGGCAGGCGAGTTCCTCGAGTGGGCGTGGGTCCACGGCCACCGCTACGGGACGCTGCGCCAGGAGGTCGAGCGCGTGCGGGCGCAGGGTCGCTCCGTCGTGCTCGAGATCGACGTCCAGGGCGGCCTCAACGTGCGCCGCTCCGTCCCCGACGCCGTGCTCGTCTTCATCGAGCCGCCGAGCGCCGAGGAGCTCGAGCGCCGGCTGCGCGGGCGCGGCACCGAGGACGAGGCGTCCATCGAGCGACGCCTCGCGGGAGCGCGCGGCGAGCTCGAGCAGGCGGGGAGCTACGACGTGCGCGTCGTCAACGACGACCTCGAGCGCGCCTGCTCCGAGCTGCAAGAAGTGATCGAAACCTACGAGAACAACGGAGGTCACACGGAAGATGTCTGTGATCAAGCCCGAGATTGACACCCTGCTCGACAAGACCGAGCACAACCCCTTCCTGCTCTGCTCGATCGCGTCGAAGCGCGCCTGCGACATCAACAACATGGTGCGCGGCCAGCACCTGCGCGTGACGGCAATCCAGGACTTCGACGACATCACCACCGTTGTGTCCGGCAAGGACCCGGTGTCCATCGCCATGCAGGAGATCGAGGACGACACCCTGGGCTTCGTCAAGGAGGACTTCGACGAGGAGATCCGGGGCGCCAACGCGATCGTCCTGTAAGGGTGCCCATGACCGAGAGACTCTGCCTCGTCCACTACCACGAGATCGGCCTCAAGGGCAAGAACCGCTCCACGTTCGAGAACCAGCTCGTCACCAACCTGCACCGGGCGCTGCGCCCCTTCCCGGTGTCGAGCATCGCGCGCATCTCCGGCCACATCGCCGTCGAGACGGAGGACCGGCGCGCGACCGAGGAGCTCGCCGCCGCCATCCGGCGCGTGCCCGGCGTGGCGCGCGTGTCGCTCGCCTACAAGTGCGGGCTCGACGAGGGGGAGTACTGCGCGGCCGCCGTCCGCGCGCTCGGCGAGGCCGGCGACTTCGCGACCTTCAAGGTGCACGCGCGCCGCTCGTCGACCACCTACGAGCGTCACAGCCTCGAGATGAACCGCATCGTGGGCGCCGCCCTCTGCGAGGCCTTCCCCGAGAAGAAGGTCGACGTCCACACCCCCGACGTCACCGTCATCGTCCACGTGGTGCAGGGCAGCACCTTCGTCTACGCCGCCTCCGCGCCCGGCGTGGGGGGCCTTCCCGTCGGCACCGCCGGCAAGGTCGTGACGCTGCTCTCGAGCGGCTTCGACTCTCCCGTCGCCACCTGGATGGTGGGGCGCCGCGGCGCCACCTGCGTGCCCGTGCACTTCTCGGGGCGCCCCATGACCTCGGACACGAGCGAGTGGCTCTGCCAGGACCTCGTGGACGCCCTCGCCCCGGCGGGCGTCGTCGGGCGCCTCTACGTCGTACCGTTCGGCGAGCGCCAGCGCGAGATCTCGCTCGCGGTGCCGCAGAGCCTGCGCATCATCATGTACCGGCGCGTCATGCTGCAGGTCGCCGAGCGCATCGCGCGGCTCGAGGGCGCCAAGGCGCTCGTCACCGGCGAGTCGCTCGGGCAGGTCGCCTCGCAGACGCTCGACAACATCGCCGCCGTCAACGAGGCGGTGACCATGCCGGTGCTGCGTCCGCTCATCGGCTCGGACAAGCAGGAGATCATCGCGCGCGCCCACAGCATCGGCACGTATGACATCTGCTGCCAGACGGCGCCCGACTGCTGCACGCTCTTCATGCCGCGCCGCCCCGAGACCCACGCGCGCATCGCCGACGTGCTCGAGGCCTGGGAGAGCTTCGACCACGCCGCCATGGTCGACGAGCTCGTCGACCATGGCGGCGTGGTCGAAGCTCTCCCACGTCCCCCTCGCCCCTCTCGCCGGCCCCGGACGAGGGGGCCGGCGAGAGGGGCGAGGGGGACGCGGGCGAGGGCGGCGGGGGCTCTCCGGACGAGGGGGACGGCGCCGCCGAGAGCGACGGGGAGGGCGCGCCCGGCGACGGGACCGCCCCGGGGACCGTCGTCGTCCACGTGGACGGCGCGGTGGCGGCGCCGGGGGTCTACGCCCTGCCCGCGGGCGCCCGGGCCAACGACGCGATCCTCGCCGCCGGCGGGCTCTCCGAGGGCGCCGACACCACGGGCGTGAACCTCGCGGCGCCGCTCGTCGACGGCGAGAAGCTCCACGTCCCGCGCGAGGGCGAGCGGGCGTCGGCCGCGGCCGGCGACGTCGCGGGCGACGCCGCTGGGGGAGGCGCCGACTCGACCCCCGCGGCCCCGGTCAACCTCAACACCGCGGGCGTCGAGGAGCTCGACGCGCTGCCCGGGGTGGGCGAGGCCACGGCTCGCGCCATCATCGAGGACCGCGAGCGCAACGGGCCCTTCTCGACGCCCGAGGACCTCATGCGCGTCTCGGGCATCGGGGAGAAGAAGTTCGCCAAGCTCGAGGCGATGGTCTGTGTCTGAGCCCGAGCGCCCCGAGCGCCCCATGCTCCCGCCCCTGCTCTGGGCGCTCGTCGCGGCAGTCGCGCTCGAGCGGGCGTCGCTCGCGCTCGCGCCCGAACCGCGCGCCCTCGCGTCGTCCGCGGCCGCCCTCGCCCTCGTCTCTGGCGCGGCGCTGGCCGTCCTCGCGCTCGCCCGCGTGCGACGGGCGGTGGCGCGCCCAGGTGCCGGGGCGGCGGGGCGCCCGCTCCTTTCCGTCGCGCTCGTCTGCGCGGCCTCGGTCGCGGCGGCGCTCGCGTCGGCGGGCGAGCTCGCGCGGCAGGCCGAGCTCTCGTCGCGGCTCGGCTCGAGCCCCGTGTCCGCCTGGGAGCTGCGCGTCGAGACGGACATGTCCGAGGGGGCCTCGGGCTGGCGCGGGCGCGCCGAGGTGCTCGGCGGCGGCCGGGCGCTCGGCGGGGGGTGGCTGCTCGCCGACGAGCCGGAGGAGCTCGGGGCGACCCTGCGCTGCGTCGGGCGCTTCTCGCCCAACGCCGACGACGAGTGGGGCGCGAGCTCGCGCTCCCAGGGCCTCGTCGGCACGGTTCGCGTCGTGCGCACGCTCTCCCGCGTCGACGCCGCGGGCCCGCGCGGGGCGGTGCTGCGGCTGAGGCGCGCCGTCCTCGCGAGCCTCGACGCGTCGTCGTCCGACGCGCGGGCGCTGCTCGCGGGGACCGTCTGCGGCTCCACGTCGGCCATGTCGCGGCGCGGCCTCGGCGACGTCTTCGCCGCGTGCGGGGTCTCCCACCTGGTCGCCGTCTCGGGCGGCCACCTCGTGCTCGTGTGCGCCCTCGCCGCGCGCCTGCTGCGACGCGCCGCCCTGCCGCCCGTCGCGCGCGCCCTCGCCCTGCTCGCGCTCACGGGGGCGTTCGTCGTCTTCTGCGGCGCGCCGGCCTCCGCGGTGCGCGCCTGGGCCATGTCGGTCGTCTCCGAGGCCGCGGGGCTCCTCGGGCGCAGGTCGTACCCGCTGAGCTCCGCCTCCGCGGCGGGGCTGGCCATGGCGCTCGCCGACCCCGGGGTGACGGGCCAGCTCGGCTTCGTGCTCTCGGTCGCCTGCGTCTGCGGGATCTGCGCGCTCGGCCCGTACGCCGGCTACGTGGTCGGCGCGGTCATGCCGGCGCCGCCCCGCCCGCGCGGCGCCCTTGGTCGGGCGCTCGCCCGCGCGCGCTCGGACGCCGAGGGCGCCCTCTCGCTCACGCTCGTCTCGCAGGTGGTGACGATGCCGCTCACCTGCGCCGCCTTCGCGCAGCTCTCGCTCGTGGCGCCGCTCGCCAACGTGGTGCTCGCGCCGCTCTTCTCGGCACTGCTTTCGCTCGGGCTGGCCGCGGCGTGCCTCGTCTGGGCGCCGCCTGCCCAGGCGGTCGCGCTCGCCTGCTGCGACGCCGTGGGGTCCTGCCTCATGGTCGCCCTTCGCGCCCTCGCGTCCCTGCCGCTCGCCTGCGTGCCGGTCAGCGTTGAGGAGGGGCCCGCGCTCGCGGCGCTCGTCGTCATTCTCGCCGTCTGGCTCGCGTGGTGGCCGCGAGTCTCGCGCCGGGCCGTGCTCGCGTCGTGCGGGGCGCTCGCCGCCTGCGGCCTTGCGTGGGCGCTTCGCTGGCGCCTCCTCGCGCCCGCCCGGGTGTGCGTGCTCGACGTGGGGCAGGGGGACGCCATCCTCGTCACGGACGGCGCCGCGTCCGCGCTCGTGGACACCGGGCCCGGGGACGCGGTGGCGGAGGCGCTCGCCCGCGCGCACGTCACCCACCTCGACGCGGTGGTCCTCACCCACCTGCACGCCGACCACGCGGGCGGGCTCGAGGCGGTGCTCGGCGCCGTGGGCGTCGGAGGGGTGGTGGTTCCGGAGGGCGCGGCCGCCCCCGAGTGCGCGCGCGACCTCCCCGTCGCCGAGGTCGGCCACGGCGACGCGCTGCGCGTGGGCCGCTTCGAGCTCAGGGTCGTCTCGCCGCTCGAGCCGGCCGGGGGCGAGGGCAACGAGGGGTCCCTCGTGCTCCTGCTCACCTTCGACGACGGCGACCGCTCGCTCACCGCGCTGCTCGCCGCCGACGCGGAGCGCGAGGAGACCGGTGCCGCCATCGAGCGCGGGGAGGTCGGGGACGTCGACCTGCTCAAGGTCGGCCACCACGGCTCCGCCGCCTCGGTCACGCCCGAGATCGCCGCGGCGCTCGACCCCGAGGTGAGCGTCGCGAGCGCGGGGGCGGGGAACCGCTACGGTCACCCCGACCCCGCCTGCGTCGCCGCGCTCGAGGGGGTCGGTTCGACCTTCCTGTGCACGATCGAGGCGGGGGACGTCACCGTGGAGCCCGGCGTCGAGGGGCCGCGGGTCAGCTGCCGGAGGGGCCCACCGCCCTGACGTCGCTCCCGCGGCGGGGTGGGGGCGCGGGTGGCGTGTGCTACACTGGGTGGCCACGGTCGCGGCTCGGGCCTCGGTCGCCGCCGGGCACGGCGCGACGCCGCCCGCCGCGCGCGGGGCGTGACGAGGCGCGGCCGCCGGTGCCGCGAGAGGGGAGGCTCACATGGCTGACAGGCCAGCGCTGCTTCCGGCGTACCTCATCGTGGGGCCGGACGAGCTCAAGCGCAAGCAGGCCCTCGCCCGGCTCAGGGCGCGCGTGGACGGGCCCTTCTCCGCCTTCAACCTCGAGGAGCTCACCGCGTCGGGGGACATGGACGACGTCTCGGTGCTCGCCTCGTTGAACACGCTCCCCATGGGCGGGGACCGCCGCGTCGTGGTGATCGAGTCGGCCGAGAAGCTGCCCAAGGCCGTCTCCGAGGCCATCGTCGGCTACCTCGCCAACCCCAACGAGAGCTGCACGCTCGCGCTCGTGGCGACGACGCTCGCGAAGACCACGCGCCTCTACAAGGCCGTCGCAAAGGTCGGCCCGCGAACCGTGATCGAGTGCGCCGCCAAGAAGGGGCGGGACCTGCCGCCCTACGTGCAGAAGCTCGCCTCGGCCCACGGCGTGCAGATCGCCGCGGACGCCGCGCGCGAGCTCGTGGCGCGCGTGGGGGAGTCGACCACGATGCTCGACACCCAGCTCGCGACGCTCGCCGCGCTCCTCGGCGGGGCGGGCACGATCACGCGCCCCTTCGTCGAGGCCAACGTCGCTCGCGTGGCCGAGGTCAAGCCGTGGGAGTTCCTCGACCGGCTCTCCGAGCGCGACGCGCACCGGGCGCTCGCGCTCCACCGGCTGCTCGACGGCTCCGCGCTCGGGCTCCTCTCGCTCGTGACGGGGCGCCTGCGCGAGCTCGTCTGCGCGCGCTCGCTCGACGCGCGCGGGCAGGCCCAGGCGGTGGCGAGCGAGCTCAAGAAGCAGGACTGGCAGGTGAGAAACTACGTGCGGTGGTCGCGGGGGTTTGCCCCGGGCGAGCTCGAGCGACTGCTGGGGGAGTGCGCCGCCGCCGAGCGGGCCCTCAAGTCGGGCGCCGACGAGGGCTCCGTGATGGTGCGCCTCATCTCGCACGTCTGCGGCGTCGCGTAGCGCGGGCCGGCATGAAAAAAGCGGGCCCGGGCAGCACCCCGGGTCCGCTCTCGAGTCAAAGGGAGAGGCGCGGAACTACTTGATGGTGTTCACGAGCTTCTGGACGCCGCTCTTGCGCTGAGCGGCCTGGTTCTTGTGGATGATGCCCTTGGAAGCGGCCTTGTCGAGCAGGCGGCTCGCCTTGTTGGCGGCGTCCTGGGCAGCTGCGGCGTCGCCGGCCTCGACGGCGACGCGAACCTTCTTGACGGCGGTCTTGAGCTCGGAGCGGACCGCGCGGTTGCGCTGACGCGCCTTCTCAGCGGTGATGATGCGCTTCTTCTGAGACTTGATGTTAGCCACGTGCTGTTCCTTTCGGTTCCCATTCAATGTGAGGCCTCTGTGCTGAGACACGGCGAGGTCAACCACGCGAGTATAGCACGCGCGCCGCATCTTCGCTATCATTCACCACATGGCTACCAACGATACCTCACATATCCGCAACTTCTCGATCGTTGCGCACATCGACCACGGCAAGTCGACCATCTCGGACCGCATCCTCGAGCTCACCCACACGGTAGAGGAGCGCGACATGGAGGCCCAGCTGCTCGACACGATGGACATCGAGCGGGAGCGCGGCATCACCATCAAGTCCAACGCCGTCCGCGTCACCTACGACGCCGACGACGGTCAGAGCTACCAGTTCAACCTCATCGACACGCCGGGTCACGTCGACTTCACCTACGAGGTCAGCCGCAGCCTCGCCGCGTGCGAGGGCGCCGTGCTCGTGGTCGACGCCACGCAGGGCGTCGAGGCGCAGACGGTCTCCAACGCCAACCTCGCGATGAACGCCAACCTCGACATCGTGCCCGCGATCAACAAGATCGACCTGCCGAGCGCGCACCCCGACGAGGTCAAGGAGGAGATCGAGGAGGACCTCGCCATCCCCGCCGAGGACGCGGTGTGCGTCTCGGGCAAGACGGGCGAGGGCATCCACGACCTGCTCGAGGCCATCGTCATGCTCGTCTCGCCCCCCTCGGGCGACTACGGCGCGCCGCTCAAGGCTCTCATCCTCGACTCCTACTTCGACGAGTACCGCGGCGTCGTCGCCACGGTGCGCGTCTTCGACGGCCACGTGTCCAAGGGCGACCAGCTCACCATGATGCAGTCGGGCGAGGACTTCCTCGTGGACGGCGTCGGCGTGCGGCGCCCGGCCGAGACGCCCGTGGGCGAGCTCGGCGTGGGCGAGGTCGGCTACGTGGTCACGGGCCTCAAGGACCCGGCGGCCGTGCGCGTGGGCGACACCCTCACGTACCGCGACCGCCCCTGCGCCGAGGCGCTGCCGGGCTACCGCGAGGCGAAGCCCATGGTCTACACGGGCCTGTTCCCCATCGACAACAAGGACTACGAGAACCTGCGCGACGCCCTCGAGAAGCTGCGCGTCAACGACCCGTCGCTCACCTGGAGCCCCGAGACCTCGGTGGCCCTGGGCTTCGGGTTCCGCGTGGGCTTCCTGGGGCTTCTCCACATGGAGGTCGTCAAGGAGCGCCTCGAGCGCGAGTTCTCGCTCTCCCTGATCGCGACCTCGCCCTCGGTCGACTACCACGTCTACAGGACCGACGGAACCATGCTCGAGGTGCGCAGCCCCCAGGACCTCCCCGACGTCACGCGCATCGACCACATCGAGGAGCCCTTCCTCAAGGCCAAGGTCATCGTGCCGCCCGAGTACACCGGCGCGGTCATGCAGCTCGCCATCGAGCACCGCGGCATCACGCAGGACATGATCTACCTCACCGAGAAGTCGGTCGAGATGCACTTCGACATTCCGCTCGCCGAGCTCATCCTCGACTTCTTCGACCAGCTCAAGAGCCGCACCAAGGGATACGCGAGCCTCGACTACGAGTTCAGCGACTACCGCGCGAGCGACCTCGTGAAGCTCGACATCCTGCTCTCCGGCGACGAGGTGGACGCCCTCAGCTTCATCGTGCACCGCGACAAGGCCTACCAGCTCGCGCGCGGACTCTGCGACAAGCTCAAGGAGATCATCCCGCGCCAGCAGTTCGAGGTCCCCATCCAGGGCGCCATCGGCAACAAGATCATCTCGCGCAGCACCGTCAAGGCGGTGCGCAAGGACGTCCTCGCCAAGTGCTACGGCGGCGACATCTCCCGCAAGCGCAAGCTCCTCGAGAAGCAGAAGGAGGGCAAGAAGCGCATGAAGCAGATCGGCTCGGTCGAGGTGCCGCAGGAGGCGTTTCTCGCCGTCCTCAAGGTGGACGACCAGTGACGCCCTCCCAGGTGCTGGCCTCCTACGGGCCGGCCGCGGGACTCGCCCCCGTCGCGGCCCCGTTCGCCGGCGACGAGAGGGACCGCCCGCTCGCCGAGCGCCTCGCCGCGCACCCGCTGCTCATGGCTCCCATGGCCGGCGTCTCCGACGCGGCGTACCGCATGATGGCGCGCGCCGGCGGGGCGGACCTTGCCTACTCCGAGATGGTCTCGTGCGCCGGGCTCCACTACGGCGAGAAGAGCTGGGAGCTCGTCGACCCCGCTGACGGGGAGCCGGACCTCGCCGTGCAGCTGTTCGGCAGCAGGCCGGAGCTCTTCCGCGAGTCGGCGGGCCGCGTGGCCGAGCGCCTGGGCGGGCGCCTCGCGCTCATCGACGTCAACATGGCGTGCCCCGTGCCCAAGGTCACGCGCAAGGGGGAGGGCTCCGCGCTGCTCGAGGACCCCGCGCTCGCCTCCGAGATCGTGGCCGCGTGCCGCGAGGGCGCGCCGGGCGTCGACGTGACGGTCAAGATCCGCCGCGGGCGCTACGCCGGACGGGAGGTCGCGCCCGAGTTCGCCCGCGCGATGGAGCAGGCGGGCGCCGCGGCGGTGGCGGTGCACGGGCGCTTCGCGACGCAGATGTACCACGGCGAGGCGGACTGGGGCGTCATCGACCGCGTCGCGGACGCCGTGTCGGTCCCCGTGATCGCCTCGGGCGACGTGCTCTCGCACGACGCCGCGATGCGCGCGCTCGCGCAGACCGGCGCGACGGCCGTGATGGTGGCCCGCGGCACCTACGGCAACCCGTGGGTCTTCTCGGGCCACGCGCCCTGCGTCGCCGAGCGCCTCGCCGCGTTCGAGTGCCACGTGCGGCTGCTCGAGGCGACCGGGGCCCACCTCAAGCGCGCGAGGAGCCTCGCGGGCTGGTACTTCAAGGGCATGCCCGATGCCGCCCGGTGGAGAAACGCCGCCATGAGCTGCGTCACCGCCGGGGACTTCCTCGCCGTGGCGAGCGAGGTGCGAGCCGCGGCGTGCTAGCGCGTCTCGCGGCGCCCGTCGAGACCCCCCGTCCTTCTCGCCCCCGCCGCGGCGGCCGCCAAACCCCGGAAACCCGCCGCAGAGGCCCCAAGCCTCGCACCTTCTCTCTTGAATTACTTTTATGATGATAAGTACATCTAGAATATTAATTTCACCAATTAGAGAAATTCGAGGTGCGAGGTTTGGGAACTCAACGGCCCGAGCTGCGAGGTTTGGGAAGCCAACGGCCCGAGGTGCGAGGATTATAGGAAGATGACGGCCCACGTCGGGAGGCGATCCATGGTCTCCGCGCTCTACCTGCACATACCGTTCTGCCACGCGAGGTGCGCGTACTGCGACTTCGACTCGCGGGCGCTGCGCGGAGCGGCGCTCGACGCCGCGGCGGACCGCTACCTCGAGGCGCTGCTCGCCCGCGTCGACGCGCTCGGCGACGCCGGGGCGCTCGCCGACGTGCGGACGGCCTACGTGGGCGGTGGCACGCCCACGGTGCTGGGGGACCGCCTGCCCGAGCTCGTGCACCGCGTGCGCGCCTGGTGCTCGCCCTCTGAGCTCACGTGCGAGGCGAACCCGGAGTCGCTCTCGGCCGAGCTCGCCGCGGCGCTCGCTGAGTCGGGCGCCACGCGCGTCTCGCTCGGCGTGCAGAGCCTGGAGGACGCCGAGCTCGCGGCGATCGGGCGCCTTCACACGGCCGAGGGGGCGCTCGAGGCCGTGGCGCGGGCGCGGGCGGCGGGCCTGGACGTCTCGTGCGACCTCATGTGCGGCCTGCCCGGCCAGACGGGGGAGAGCTGGCGGCGCACGCTCGCGGGCGCTGTGGCGGCGGGGCCGGACCACGTCTCGGTCTACCCGCTCACGCTCGAGGAGGGCACGCCGCTCGCCCGGCGCGCCGAGGCCGACCCCGCGCTCGAGCCCGACGAGGACCTCCAGGCCTGGTGCATGGCCGAGGCGCGCCGGGAGCTCGTCGCGGCGGGGTACGCGCCCTACGAGGTCGCGAGCTACGCGCGGCCCGGCCATGAGTGCGCGCACAACGTCGCCTACTGGACGGGGGAGAGCTACCTCGGGGTCGGCCGCTCCGCGGCGGGGATGCTCTCGGCGCCGGAGTGGGACGGCCTCTCGGCGCTTCTGGGCGGCGAGTCGGCGGGCCCGGGCGTGGCGCGCGTGCGCTACGTGCAGCGCGACGACGAGGCCGCGAGCTTCGAGGTCGAGCGCCTCTCCCGGCGCGAGGCCATCGCGGAGGACCTCATGCTCGGCATGCGCATGACCCGCGGCGTCGGCCCGGAGCTGCTCGCCCGCGCTCGGGAGGCGTCGGGCGAGAAGAGCGTGGGCGCCGCGGTCGACGAGGCGCTGACGCGGGGCCTCGTCGCATGGGCGCCCGACGGCCGCCTCGCGCCCACGGAGCGCGGGTGGCTGCTCGGCAACGAGCTCTACGGCCTCATGTGGGGGCTCGCCGCGGACGACTGACGGACGCCGCCGCGCTCGTCCGAACTATCGACGACCCTCAAGCTAAGTCTCGACCTGAGCGTTAGGGTTTGCGCGTGTCGACGAGGGATGGCTCCTCGTCGAGGGGCCCGCCCGCCGCCGACGGCGCCCTCCTCCCACCCCTTGCGCGCGTCGCGCAATTGCGCCATGCTAGCTGCACGGACGCCGTCGGGAGGGGGAGTCATGCCGGGCAAGCGCACTGACGTCATCAGCTGGGACGAGTTCTTCATGAGGGCCGCCGTCGCCGCGAGCCTGCGCAGCAAGGACCCCAACACGCAGGTGGGCGCCTGCATCGCCGACACCAACCACCGCATCCTCAGCGTCGGGTACAACGGCACGCCGCGCGGGCTCAACGACGACGAGTTCCCCTGGGGCATCGCCGACGACCCGCTCTACGACAAGCACAACTACGTCATCCACGCCGAGGCCAACGCCATCCTCAACTACCGCGGCACCCTCAGGGACATGACGGGCGCCACCGTCTACGTGACGCTCTTCCCGTGCCACGAGTGCGCCAAGACGCTCGTGCAGGCGGGCATCGGCGAGGTGGTCTACCTCGACGACAAGTACGACGGCACGGAGGACAACCGCATCTCCAAGAACATCCTCGACCGCTGCGGCGTGAGCTGGCGCAAGATGGAGCTCTCGGACTAGGCTGCGCCCACGCCCACGCCCACGCCCACGCCCTCGCCCTCGCCCCCGCTCGAGCCCGCGAACTGCGCGGATTCCGTGCCCGGGGGTTGCCCGGGGCGCCGCGCGGGTATACTTCTCCCCATCTGTGACGTATCGCCAGCAGGGAGACATGCCACATGGCATCCATGAACGACAAGGACTACTACGCGATTCTCGGCGTCGAGAAGGACGCGTCCACCGAGGAGATCCGCAAGGCCTTCCAGACCAAGGCCCGCAAGCTCCACCCCGACGTCAACAAGGCGCCCGACGCCGAGGAGCGCTTCAAGGAGGTCTCCGAGGCCTACGCCGTGCTCTCGGACCCCGACAAGCGCAAGCGCTACGACGCCATGCGGTCCGGCAGCCCGTTCGCCGGGGCCGGCGCGCCCTACGGGTCGCCCGCGGGGGGCGGCTACGCGGACCCGTTCGGGGGGAGCCCCTTCGGCTGGGGACCCTTCGGCGGCGGCTTCTCGGGGTCGTCGCGCTCTCGCCAGCGCCGCTCGCGCTCCTACAACCCGCGCGCGGGCGCCGACGTCGTCTACGAGCTCACGCTCGACGCGCAGGCCGCCGCCGCGGGCACGCGCCGCGGCATCACCTACCAGCGATACGCGACGTGCGACGTCTGCCACGGCTCGGGCTCGGTCCAGGCGGAGCACCCCGAGACCTGCCCCACCTGCGGAGGGTCGGGCCACATCACCGTGGACACGGGCCTGTTCGGCGTGATGATGATGACGTGCCCGGAGTGCGAGGGCACCGGCAAGGTCGTCGCGGACCCGTGCCACAGCTGCGGCGGCTCGGGGCGCACCATCAGCGCGAGCGAGGTCGTCGTCGACGTCCCCGCGGGCAGCCACGACGGCGACGAGGTGCGCGTGGGCGGCATGGGCAACGCGGGCACGAACGGCTCGACCGCGGGCGACTTCGTCTGCCGCGTCTGCGTGCCCGAGGAGCGCCTCACCCGCTCGCAGGCCAGCGGCTTCAACTTCATCGGCTTCGCGCTGCCGTTTCTGGTGGTGGGGCTGCTCACGAGGACGCTCGCGTCGCTCGCGCTGCTCGTCGCGCTCCCGGTCGTCGTCGGCATCTTCCTCGTGGTCCGCGACGGCGTGAAGGCGCGCCCGCGCTGGTGGAGGAACGCGGGCATCGCGGTGGCGAACGGCGCGTCGAACGGCCTCATGATCGCGCTCGTGTTCGCGATGATGTTCTCGTGCACCTCCGGCATGGGGCGCGTGGGGTACATGGGGTACCCGTACTACTTCTAGTGGCGGCGCGGCCCGCGGGCCCCTCTCGCCCGCGGGCCGCCGCCTCTTAAGAAAAGTGATAGCTTTGTGGGAGGCGGGGGCGGTCCCCGCCTTTTTTAGGGTATAAGGCCCTGGGCAGTCAGTACGCACGGACTCTGGAGTATGCACGTGGAACCGAAGAAGGACTACTACGAGGTGCTCGAGGTGCCTCGCGACGCCGATGCAAAGACGATCAAGCGCGCGTTCCTGAAGAAGGCGCGCAAGCTCCACCCCGACGTCTCGGACGCTCCGGACGCCGAGGAGCGCTTCAAGGAGGTCAACGAGGCCTACTCCGTCCTCTCCGACGACCAGAAGCGCGCCAACTACGACCGCTACGGCGACCCCGCGGGCCCCGCGGGCTTCGGGTCCGACTACGTCGACGTGTCCGACATCTTCGGCGGCGGGGGCTTCGGCTTCGGCGACATCTTCGACTCCTTCTTCGGCGGCGGGGCGCGCGGCGCCGCCTCGGCCGCGCGCACCCGCGGCCGCGACATGGGCATCCGCCTCTCGATCACCCTCGAGGAGGCGGCGGCCGGCTGCAAGAAGACCGTCGCCTACACGCGCCTCGCGCCCTGCGAGGACTGCGGGGGCACCGGGGCCGCCGAGGGCGGCCGGATGCGCCCGTGCGAGCGCTGCCACGGCACCGGTCGCGTGGTCGAGGTCCAGCGCACGATCTTCGGCCAGATGCAGACCCAGGCCACCTGCCCCGTCTGCCACGGCCAGGGTCAGGTCATCGACCACCCCTGCGAGACCTGCGAGGGCCAGGGCCGCACGCCCTCCCGCGAGAAGGTCGAGGTCCAGGTGCCCGCCGGCGTCCACTCGGGGCAGACCATCACCGTGCCCGGCAAGGGCGAGGCGGGCGTGCGCGGGGACGCGTCGGGCGACCTCGTCGTGAGCGTGGAGGTCGCGGACTCCGACCGCTTCGAGCGCCGCGGCGACGACCTCTACTGCACCGTCCAGGTCGACGCGCTCCAGGCGATCGTGGGCACCACCGTGTCGCTCGACGGCATCATGGAGGGCGAGCGCGTCACCGTCGAGGTGCCCGCTGGCTGCCAGTTCGGGCAGCAGGTCGTCGTGGAGCGCAAGGGCATGCCGCGCATGGGCATGATCGCCCGCGGCAACCTCGTTGCCGTGGTGCACGTGGAGACCCCGCGCGACCTCACCAAGAAGCAGCTGCTCGACGTGGCCGCGCTCGTCGCGGAGCGCGCGCTCGACGAGTCGTCCCCGGAGGGCGGCGAGGCAGAGGGCGGCCCCGAGCGCGAGGGCTTCTCCGCCGCGGCCGAGAACGCCGCCGAGCACTTCGCCAAGGAGCGCTGGCACGCCCCCAAGAACCCGTTCAGGGGCCGCAGGTGACGCCCGCCCCGCCGACGACGTCCGGCCCCGCCCCGGCGCGGCGCCCCGGCGTCGCGCTCGTGAACCTCGGCTGCCGCGTCAACCGCGTCGAGCTCGACCTCATGGCGTCCGAGCTCGAGCGCGCGGGCGCCGAGGTGGTGGGGGAGCGCGAGGCGGCTGCAGTCGTCGTGAACACCTGCGCCGTCACCGGCGAGGCCGAGGCGAAGACGAGAAAGGCCGTCCGCCGCGTGGCGACGCTGCCCCAGCGGCCGCTCGTGGTGGCGACGGGCTGCGTCGCCAACCTCTTCTCCGACGAGCTCGAGGCGCTCGCGCCGGGCGTCGTGGTCGAGCGCGACAAGGCGCGCGTCGCCGCCCGCGTCATCGAGGGGCTCGGCCTCGCCCCCCAGGCGCCGGCTCCCGCCGGGGACGACCCCGCCGAGGCCTGCGCCGCGCCCGCGCACCGCGACGCCCCCACGCCCACCGGGCGCACGCGCCCCGGCATCAAGATCCAGGACGGGTGCGACAACCGCTGCACCTACTGCATCGTCTGGCGCGCCCGCGGGCGCGCCCGCTCGCTGGCGGCCGACGAGGTCCTTCTCGCCGTGCGCGAGGCCCGGGCCCGCGGGGCCCGCGAGGTCGTGCTCACCGGCATCAACCTCGGGAGCTACCGCGACGCGGCCGCCGGCGACCTCGCGCTGCCGGGGCTGCTCGACCTGCTGCTCGAGCGCACCGACGTCGAGCGCATCCGCCTCTCGTCCATCGAGCCTCCCGACGTCACGCCCGAGCTCTGCGCGGTGATGGCCGCGGCGGGGGAGCGCGTGGCGCCCTTCCTGCACGTGTGCCTGCAGTCCGGCTGCGACGAGACGCTGCGCCGCATGGCGCGCGTCTACCGCACCGACCTCTTCCGGCGCGTCGCGGCGACCGCCCGCGAGGCGGTGCCCGGGATCGCGCTCGGCACCGACCTCATCGTGGGCTTCCCCGGCGAGACGGACGCGGAGTTCGAGGCGTCGCTCGCCTTCTGCCGCGAGATGCGCTTCGCCAGGATGCACGTCTTCCGCTACTCGAGGCGCCCGGGCACGCCTGCCGCCACGATGCCGGGGCAGGTCCCGGCCCCCGTCGCGGCCGAGCGCGGCCGCCGGGCGCGCGAGCTCGCCGACGAGATGCGGCTCGCGCAGGCACGCTCCCTGGTGGGCGAGAAGGACCTCGTGGTGGTCCAGTCCCCCGGCCGCGGCGTTTCGGGGGGCCTGTTCGACGCGGCCGTCGACCCCGCGCTGCCGGTCGACTCGCTCGTGCGGGTGCGCGTCACCGGCGTGCGCGGCGACGCCACGCTCGAGACCGAGCCCCTGTAGGCGCCCCGCGCCCCGTGGGCCCGCCCCCGCCGCGCCGCGTTCGGGTATCATCGTCGTAGGGACGCCCGTCGCGACGCCCGCCGGCCACGTCGTCACAGGAGGAGCATGGAGCCAACGCAGGTTCGCCTCACCATCCCGGACTCCGTCGACCCGACGGTCCTCATGGGCCCCGCCGACGTCTTGCTGCGCCGCGTCGAGGCCAGCTTCGACGCGATGATCTCGGTGCGCGGCAACCAGGTGAGCGTCTCGGGCCCCACCGAGGTCGTCGACCAGGTCACCTCGGTCTTCTCGCGCCTCATCCGCCTCGTCGAGGCGGGCGAGACCCCCGCGCCCAGCGACGTCGAGCTCGTGGTCGACCAGGTCCGGCACGGCGCCGAGCGGCTCGACCTCAGCGGTGACGACATCCTGCTCACCTATCACGGGCGCGCCATCCGGCCCAAGACCGCCGGCCAGAAGCGCTACGTCGAGTCGATCCGCCGCAACACGGTCACCTTTGGCATCGGCCCCGCCGGCACCGGCAAGACCTACCTCGCCATGGCGATGGCGGTCGCCGCCCTCAAGCGCCGCGAGGTGGGGCGCATCGTGCTCACGCGCCCGGTCGTCGAGGCGGGGGAGTCGCTCGGCTACCTCCCCGGGACGCTCGAGGAGAAGCTCGACCCCTACGTCCGCCCGCTCTACGACGCGCTCTTCGACATGACCGACATGGGCAAGGGCAACGCCCTCATCGAGCAGGGCGTCATCGAGATCGCCCCGCTCGCGTTCATGCGCGGGCGCACCTTCAACAACGCCTTCGTCATCCTCGACGAGGCGCAGAACACCACGCCCGAGCAGATGAAGATGTTCCTCACCCGCCTGGGGTTCTCGTCAAAGTTCGTCGTGACCGGCGACGCCTCGCAGCGCGACCTCGCGGGCGTGGGCGGCCTCGAGTCGGCCCGGCGCGTGCTCGCCGACGTCGACGACGTGTCCTTCGTCGACCTCGACCGCAACGACATCGTGCGGCACACGCTCGTGGCGCGCATCGTCGACGCCTATGCGGCGGACGCCGCGGCAAAGGCAAAGGAGCAGAGCCATGGATAACGAGTACGACCTCTCGTGCGAGGAGGGCGTGCGCGCCCCCATCCCCGACGACGAGATTCGCTCGGACTGCGACCTCGTGCTGCGCGAGGAGGGGGTCGAGCGGCCCTGCATGGTCTCGATCTCCGTGGTGAGCGAGGGGCGCATCCGCACGCTCAACGACGCCTGGCGCGACGTCGACCGCGCCACCGACGTCATCTCGCTCGAGTGCGAGCGCCCCGACGACCCGTCGCTCGCTCCCGGGGAGCCCTGCGAGCTCGGCGACATCGTCCTGGCGCCCGCCTACATCGCGCGCCAGGCGGCCGACTTCGGCACCACGGAGGCCGACGAGTTCAGGCTGCTGCTCACCCACGGCCTGCTGCACCTGCTCGGCTACGACCACCTCGACGAGGAGGAGGCCGCCGGCATGGAGGCGCGCGAGGAGGAGCTCCTGGCCCTCATGCCGTGCGACGCGCCGATCGACCACGTCGTGCTGACGCGCCACCGTGGGGACGACGAGGCATGATCCCCGGCTCCAAGAGCGACCACCCCGACTTCAGGAGGAGCTTCCTCTTCGCGATCCAGGGGTTCAGGACCGCCGTCACCACAGAGCGCAACATCAAGGTCATGCTCGCCGTGGGCGCGCTCGCCGTGGTCGCGGGCGTGGTGCTGCAGATCGACCTCCTGAGCTGGGCCATCGTCCTTCTCTGCTGCGCGGTGGTCATCATGGCCGAGCTCTTCAACACC
The DNA here is from genome assembly GCF_900119385.1 of Thermophilibacter mediterraneus. Lineage (GTDB taxonomy): Bacteria > Actinomycetota > Coriobacteriia > Coriobacteriales > Atopobiaceae > Thermophilibacter > Thermophilibacter mediterraneus. The sequence continues at coordinate 174,252 of NZ_FPKO01000008.1, read as the reverse complement.
GCCGTCGAGACGGTGGTCGACCTCGTCTCGCCCGAGTTCCACCCGCTCGCGGGCCGCGCCAAGGACATCGCCGCCGCCGCGGTGTGGTTCCTCTCGTTCGTCGTGGCCGTGGTGGGGGTGCTCGTCTACGCAAACGCAATCGTCAACTAGTGGGGCACGCCCCGGGAGGACACGCATGAGCGACAAGTACGCCGACAGGAGCGCCGCGCCCGCGGAGGCCCCGACCTTCAGGAGCGGGTTCGTGGCGCTCGTGGGACGCCCCAACGCGGGCAAGTCCACCCTGCTCAACGCCTGCATGGGGGAGAAGGTCGCCATCACGAGCCCGGTGGCGCAGACCACGCGCCGCCGCATGCGGGCCGTCATCAACACGCCGCTCTCGCAGCTCGTCATCATCGACACGCCGGGCCTGCACAAGCCCAAGGACGCCCTGGGCAGCGAGCTCAACCGCGCCGCCCTCGCCGAGCTCGCCGACGCCGACGCGGTCGCCTTCCTCGTGGACGCGACCAAGCCCGTGGGCCGCGGCGACGAGTGGGTGGCCCGCCACGTCGATCGGGCGGACGCGGACTACAAGCTGCTCGTGCTCACCAAGGCCGACATCGCCGGCCCCGAGCAGGTCGCCGCCCAGCTCGAGGCGGCCCGCGCCCTGGCGCGCTTCGACGACGAGCTCGTGGTCTCGGCGACCGAGGGCTTCAACGTGGACGCCTTCGTGGGCCTCGTCTCGGAGCACCTGCCCGAGGGGCCCAAGTGGTTCCCGGACGACATGGACGTCGACGCCACGCCCGAGGACCTCGTCGCCGAGTTCGTGCGCGAGAAGCTCTTCCTGCACCTGCGCCAGGAGCTGCCGCACTCCGTGGGCGTGCTCTGCGAGGAGCTCGAGTACGCCGACGACGGCCACGCCTCGATCAGCGCCACGATCCTCGTGGAGCGCGACGGGCAGAAGGGCATCGTGCTCGGCCGCGGCGGCCAGATGATCAAGCGCGTGGGCATCGAGGCCCGCCGCGACATCGAGCGGCTCCTCGGCTGCAAGGTGTTCCTGGACCTCACGGTGCGCGTGGCGCCGCAGTGGCGCCGCGACCAGCGCGAGATCCGCCGCCTGGGCTACGGGCTGGACGAGGGCTAGCGCATGGCGGGGAGGCGCACCTACCGCACCCGTGCCATCGTGCTCGACCGGACCAAGCTCGGCGAGGCGGACCTCATCCTCACGCTGCTCGGCCAGGACGGCTCGCAGCTGCGCGCGGTTGCCAAGGGCGCGCGCAAGCCCGGCGGGCGCCTCGCCGCGCGCGTGGAGCTCTTCTGCGAGACGGACTTCCTTCTCGCCGCCGGGCGCTCGCTCGACGTGGTGAGCGAGGCCTCGCTCGTGGAGCCGCACGCCGGGCTGCGCGGCGACTACGAGCGCGTCGCGGCGGCGAGCGCCGTGGCAGAGGTCGCGCGGCTCACCTGCTTCGAGGACGCCCCGGACCCCTTCCTCCGCCCGATCTGCTCGCGCGCCCTCGGGGCCTGCGAGGAGGCTCCCGACCGCGCGCACCTCGACCTCGTGGTCGCCGCATATGCGTGGAAGGTGCTCGCGCACGGCGGCTGGCGGCCGGAGCTCGCGGCGTGCTGCGCCTGCGGGGACGCCGACGTCGCGTTCTTCTCGCCCGCGGCCGGCGGCGCGCTGTGCGGGAGCTGCGCGCGCGAGGTGGCCGGCGCCGAGGCGCTCTCTGCCGGCGAGCTGGCGTGGCTGCGCGCGACGCTCGCCTGCACCTTTGACGAGCTGCTCGCCGCCGAGGTGGACGGCCAGACTGCGGCGCTGCTGCTCGCGCTCTCGCACTCCTGGGCCGTCACGCACCTCGACGCCCGCCTGCGCGCGATGGAGTTTCTCGCCGGCGCGTGACGCACGGATGCTATACTTGTTCTGATGACGCGTATAGCGAGGAGGGGGCCATGGAGGCGGCCCAGATGAACGTGCGCCTTGACCGCGCGCTCAAGCGCTCGGGTGACGCCGTGCTCGCGGCGCGCGGGCGCACTCCCTCGCAGGCGGTGCGTGCGCTCTGGGAGTATCTGAGTGTCCACGACGAGCTGCCTGCCGCTCTTGAGCGGGTTCTGCGGCATGAGGACCTTGAGGACGGGCCAGCCTCGCCAGACTCTGTCGCCGACGAGGGGGCGCGCATCGTGGCGGAATTCTACGAGCGGGTGGGGATCGAGCAGCCCGAGGTTCCCGTGGACTACGAGAGGCTGCGCGAGGACGCCGCGCTCGACCGGCTCCGTGAGTGGGGGTTTGCGTGACGCCGCTCAAGCTGCTCGTGGACACCAACGTGTGGATGGACTACTTCCTCGTGCGCCAGGAGCCGCACCGCGAGGCGGTCGAGCTCGTGAGGCTTGCCTTCGGGTCCGAGGACGTCGTCCTCTACGCCGCGTCGCTCTCGCTCAAGGATCTCGCCTATCTTCTTGAGAACGTGTTTCGTCGCGATGCTCGCGCGGTCACGGGCGATGTCTCGTCCCAAGCGGCCGCAGCGGCGCGCGAGACCGCCTGGGGGTGCGTCCGCGCCGTGGTCGACAGGGCGCTCGTTGTCCCGGTGGGTCACGCCGAGGTGCTCCAGGCGTTCACGCTGCGGTCAGCGCACGACGACTTCGAGGATGACCTCCTGTTGGGTGCCGCCTATCGGGCCGACGCGGACTACGTGGTCACGGCCGACGCTGCGCTCACGCGCCGCTCTCCGGTCCCCTGCGTGAACGCGTCGCGCGCCGTGGAGCTCATCAGGGAGCGCCGAGGCGCCACGACGTGACCTCCGCTGACGCGCCGCGGCCGGGCCCCTCCCTCGCCGCCGGGGCGGGTTTGCGGCATAATGGGCGGCCGAGAAAAGCCGTCAGGAGGAGAGCCCATGCCCAATCGTCCCGTCATCGGCGTCGTGCCGCTCGTCGACCACAAGCTCGAGAGCCTGTGGATGCTGCCCGGATACTTCGACGCCGTGTCCGAGGCCGGCGGCGTGCCCGTGATGCTGCCGCTGACCGCCGACGCCGGGGCGCTCTCCCGCGCGCTCGACGTGGTGGACGGCGTGGTGGTGACCGGCGGCCAGGACGTGGGCCCGGCCCTCTACGGCGAGAAGGGCCCCGAGGCCGTCGCCCTCTGCGGCGAGCTCTGCGGCGAGCGCGACGCCATGGAGGCCCTGCTCGTGCCCGAGCTCGTGGCGCGCGACGTGCCCACGCTCGGCATCTGCCGCGGCATCCAGGTGATCAACGCCGTGCTCGGAGGCACGCTCTGGCAGGACCTCCCCCGGCAGCGCCCCTCCGCGGTCGAGCACCACGGCCAGCCGCCCTACGACCAGCCGGTCCACACGGTCGAGGTGCTTTCGGGCACGCCGCTCGCCGCGTGCGTCGGCGCCGGCGAGCTGCCCGTGAACAGCTACCACCACCAGGCGCTGCGCGACGTGGCCCCGGGGCTCGAGGTCATGGCGGAGGCCCCCGACGGCGTGGTCGAGGCGGTGTGGCGCCCCGCGTCGCGCTTCCTCTGGGCGGTGCAGTGGCACCCCGAGTTCGCGCACCTCGTCGACGAGCCGAGCCGAAAGATCTTCTCTGCCCTCGTGGACGCGGCCCGGGGGTAGCGGGCGGCGCGCGGGGCCGTGCGCCGAGGCGCGGACACGAAGCCCGTCGAGTGCGCGCCGACCACCGCGCACTCGGCGCCGTTCCTGTCCGCGCGGACGAGAAGCCCGTCGAGTGCGCTCCGACCACCGCGCACTCGGCGCCGTTCCTGTCCGCGCGGACGAGAAGCCCGTCGAGTGCGCTCCGCCCACCGCGCACTCGGCCCAGTTCCTGTCCGCGCGGACACGAAACCTGTCGAGTGCGCTCCCAGGCGGGGGAGGGAGCGCGCACTCGACGGGGATGCGCGCAATCGCGTCGAGTGCGCGCCAGCCCAGCTCCGCACGCCCCGCCGCACGCCCCGCCCCGCCCCACCCCGCGCGTTCGTGGATTTTCCGCCGAGAAGGACCTCGCGCCCGGCATGTGCTACACTACCGCAGGTCCATACCCCGTACCTGGAGGCGCGCCAACTGCCTGACGGCCTTCCCAGTTCGGGGCGAATCTATGTGAAAGGTGGTTTTGACATGGCAGTCACCAAGGAGCGCAAGGCCGAGCTCGTCGCCCAGTACGGCGCCAACGACAAGGACTCCGGTTCCGCCGACGTCCAGGTCGCCCTGCTCACCGAGCGCATCAAGGGCCTGACCGAGCACATGAAGCAGCACCCGAAGGACTTCCACACCCGTCGCGGCCTGCTGATGCTCGTCGGCAAGCGTCGTCGCCTGCTGTCCTACATCAAGGCGCGCGACATCGAGGCCTACCGCACCCTCATCAAGAGCCTCGGCATCCGCGACAACATCCAGTAAGCGGTCATTCGGAGGGGGCGCCTGCGGGTGCCCCCTTCTTTGATATGGCCCGCGCGAGCGGGCGGCGGGGGAGCAGGGCCCCGCGACGCATACGGCCCGCGCGAGCGGGCGGCGGGGCGGCCGAGGGGCCGATCCCCGCGAAGACGGCCCGCCTGCAACGGGGCAGGCGGAGATAAGGGAAAAGATATGGCAAAGGTTACGCACGAGTTTGACCTCTACGGCAAGCACTACGCGCTCGAGACCGGCGAGCTCGCCAAGCAGGCCACCGGCGCCTGCCTCGTGAAGGCGGGCGACTCCACGGTCCTTCTCACCGCGGTGGTCTCCAAGGAGCGCAAGGACTACGACTTCTTCCCGCTCACGGTCGACTTCATCGAGAAGATGTACGCCGTGGGCCGCATCCCCGGCGGCTACCTCAAGCGCGAGGCGCGCCCGTCCGAGAAGGCCACCCTCACGGCCCGCATGATCGACCGCCCGCTGCGCCCGAGCTTCCCGGCCGGGTTCAGGAACGAGGTCCAGGTGGTCGCGACCACGCTCGTGGCCGATCAGGTCAACCCGGTGGACACCATCTGCGTCATGGCGGCCTCCGCGGCCCTCACCGTGGGCGGCGTGCCCTTCGAGGGCCCGCTCGCGTGCGTGCGCATCGGCCGCGACCGCGACACCCACGAGTTCATCGTGAACCCGACCTACGAGGAGCGCGACAACTCCGACCTCGACCTCGAGCTCGGCGGCTCCGCGGACTTCATCTCCATGCTCGAGGCCGGCGCCGAGGAGATCTCCGAGGAGGACATGCTCGCCGCCATGGCCTTCGGCCAGGAGGCGATCGCCGCGTTCTGCGCCGAGCAGGAGCGCTTCTTCGAGAAGGTCCGCGAGGCCAACGGCGAGTTCCCGCAGCGCGCCTACGTCCTCGACGAGCCCGTCGCCGAGGTCCACGACCGCGTCTTCGCGCACTACGGCGAGATGGAGGCCGCCCTCAAGGACGCCGACAAGCTCGCCCGCCAGGACAAGGTCGCCGCGCTCAAGGAGGCCATCCGCGCCGAGTTCAGCGAGGAGGAGCAGGCCCAGTGGAGCCGCGCCATCCCCGTCGAGCTCAAGGCCCTCGAGAAGCACGCCATGCGCCTCATGGTCGTCGAGACCGGCGAGCGCGTCGACGGCCGCACCCCCACCGAGGTGCGCCCGCTCATGGTCAAGGGCGACTACCTGCCCCGCGTCCATGGCTCGGGCCTCTTCCAGCGCGGCCAGACCCAGGTGCTCTCCGTCTGCACGCTCGGCATGCTCAACGAGTGGCAGCGCCTCGACACCATCGAGCCGGTCGACGGCAAGCGCTACATCCACCACTACAACTTCCCGCCGTTCTGCACCGGCGAGACCGGCCGCATGGGCAGCCCCAAGCGCCGCGAGATCGGCCACGGCAACCTCGCCGAGCGCGCCCTGCTGCCCGTGATCCCGTCCGAGGACGAGTTCCCCTACACCATCCGCGTGGTCTCCGAGGTCATGGAGTCCAACGGCTCCTCCTCGATGGCCTCGACCTGCGGCTCCACGCTCGCCCTCATGGACGCCGGCGTGCCGCTCAAGCGCCCGGTCTCCGGCGTCGCCATGGGCCTCATCCAGGAGGAGGGCAAGACCGTCGTCCTCACCGATATCCAGGGCCTCGAGGACTTCCTCGGCGACATGGACTTCAAGGTGACGGGCACGACCAAGGGCATCACGGCCATGCAGATGGACAACAAGGCCACCGGCCTCACGCCCGAGATCCTGCGCTCCGCGCTCATGCAGGCGCACGAGGGCCGCATGTTCATCCTCGACGCCATGCTCGACGCCGTGCCGGGCGTGCGCGAGAAGACCAAGGAGTCCGCGCCGCAGATCATCAGCCTCACCATCCCCACCGACAAGATCCGCGACGTCATCGGCTCCGGCGGCAAGGTCATCCGCGGCATCCAGGAGGACACCGGCGCCACCATCGACATCCAGGAGGACGGCACCGTCTTCATCGCGGGCGTCGGCGGCGCGGGCGACGCGGCGGCCGAGCGCATCAGGGCCATCGTCAAGGTTCCCGAGGTCGGCGAGGAGTACACCGGGCGCGTCGTGGGCATCCAGCCCTTCGGCGCCTTCGTCGAGCTGCTGCCCGGCAAGGACGGCCTGCTGCACATCTCCCGCGTGGCGCAGGGCCGCGTGGACAAGGTCGAGGACGTCCTCAACATCGGCGACGAGGTGCGCGTGCGCGTCCTCGAGGTCGACGAGAAGGGCAAGATCAGCCTCGACCGCATCGACAAGCCGGAGGCCCCGGCGACCGCGCCGCGCCAGCACGGCGGCGAGAGGGACGGCGAGAAGGACCGTCCGCGCCGCGAGCACCGCGCCCCGCGCCGTCGCCCCGGCGACAACGGCGGCGACAAGGGCGACCGCCCGAGGCCGCGCCGCCACCACGGCGCGTAGGCCCCTCGGCACACGTCCTGCTGCGGCCCGGCTGCCCGCGTGGCGGCCGGGCCGCTGTCGTCTCCGCGGCGGGCAGGGCCGTCGGCTGGGTGACGGCGGCGCCCGCCCGGGGCGGCGCGCGTGAAACTATCGTGGGGCGTGATGGAGCCGCGTTCTTCTCGGGTACACTAACCCAGTATGCGAATTGCGCGGCCGGCGGGTCAGCTCCGCCCGAGCCGTCTCATAGACGTCCCGTCGTCCCACGAAAGGAACCGCCCAGGAATGCCAAAAAAGGACATAACGCTCAAGATCATCCCGCTCGGAGGCCTCGACGGCATCGGGAAGAACATGACCGCCTTCGAGTGCGGCGATGACATGGTGCTCGTCGACGCCGGCCTGATGTTTCCCGACGAGGCGCAGCCCGGCATCGACCTCATCCTGCCGGACTACACCTACGTCCTGGAGAACGAGGACAAGCTCCGCGGCATCATCATCACGCACGGGCACGAGGACCACACCGGCGCCCTGCCGTACCTGCTCGCCGACCTCACCCGCAAGGTGCCCATCTACTCGAGCAAGCTCACGCTGGGCATCATCCAGGGCAAGATGGCCGAGCACAACATCAAGAGCCCCAAGTTCCGCGAGGTCAACGACGGCTCCACGATCACGCTCGGCGCCTTCAACATCACGTTCTTCTCGATGACGCACTCCATCCCGGCTGCGTTCGGCGTGTTCATGTCGACGCCGGCCGGCACGGTCATGCACACCGGCGACTTCAAGTTCGACCAGACGCCCATCGACGGGCGCCGGCCCAACTTCCAGGCCATCAACAAGTTCGGCGCGTCCGGCGTCGACCTGCTGCTCTCCGACTCGACCAACGCCTGCCGCCCGGGCTTCACGCCCTCCGAGGCCGCGGTCGGCCGCGACCTGCGCCACGTCATCAAGAACGCGCCCGGCCGCGTCTTCGTCGCCGCCTTCTCGAGCCACATCCACCGCCTGCAGCAGATCTGCGACGCGAGCGTGGCCGTGGGCCGCAAGGTCGTGGTCACGGGCCGCTCCATGGTGACCAACACCAAGGTCGCCCGCGACCTCGGCTACCTCAAGATCTCGGACGAGGACATCATCGACGCCTACGACGTCGACCGCATCCCGGACGAGAAGATCGTGGTGCTGTGCACGGGGTCGCAGGGCGAGCCGCTCTCGGCCCTGGCGCGGATGGCGACCGGCGAGCACAAGTCGCTCTCGATCCACGAGACCGACACCGTGATCATCTCGGCCACGCCCATTCCCGGCAACGAGAAGAGCGTCCAGTCCATCGTCAACTCGCTCTCCAAGATCGGGTGCGAGATCTACGACAAGTCGAAGGGCCTCGTGCACGTCTCCGGCCACGCGAGCCAGGAGGAGCTCAAGCTCATGCTCGCCATGGCCAAGCCGCGCTACTTCATGCCCGTCCACGGCGAGGCCCAGCACCTGCGCGCCCACGCCGAGCTCGCCCAGCAGATGGGCGTGCCCGCGAGCCACGTCTTCGTGCTCGACAACGGCGACTCGCTCGAGCTCTGCAAGCACAAGGTCCGCCGCGGCCGGGCCGTCGAGTCGGGCGTGGTCTACGTCGACGGTGGCACCGTCACCGAGGCCAACCCCGTGGTCCTGCGCGACCGCCAGAAGCTCGCCCAGGACGGCGTGGTGACCTGCACCGTCATCCTCTCCAAGCGCAGCTCGGGCGTCGCGGCCGTCGAGGTCGCGTCGCGCGGCGTGGCCACCTCCACCGACGATTTGCTGCTCGGCGAGGCGCAGAGCCTCGTGCGCGCCCAGGTCGAGAAGCTCGCCGGCTCAGGGGGGGCGAGCATCGACGCGCTGCGCCGCGGCGTGCGCAACTCCCTCTCCAACCTGCTCTGGAACAAGACGCACACGCGGCCGATGATCATCCCGGTCGTGATGGAGGTCTAGATGCCTTCCAAACGCAGCAAAAACGCAGCAAAGGGGCGCTCCCGCTCCGGCGGCGCCCGCCAGCAGGGGCGCGCCCAGGCGCAGGGCCAGGCGCTCGCGCTCGGCTCCGCCCAGTCGGACATCCTCGGCGTCGTGCTCGCCGTGGTGGCCGTGGCCATGCTCGTCTCGGTGGTCGCGCCCTCCTCGGCGGTCGTGACGCGCGCGGTCCACGACTTCCTGGCGCTCTCGTTCGGCGCCGGGGCGCTGCTCGTGCCCGTGGCGCTCTTCGCCTTCGCCATGACCTTCTTCCTGCGGGAGGGCGAGTCGGTCTCGGGCCGCGTGGCCGTGGGGCTCGCGCTCGTGACCCTCGCCGTGCTCTCCATGCTCTCGATCAACCTCCCCGGCGCGGGGGCCGACCCCGCGCTCGCGCTCGAGCCCGCCCGGGCGGAGCTCGCCGGCGGCTACGTGGGCGGAGCGGTGGCCTACGCGCTGCTGACGCTCGTGGGCCCGGTCGTGGGCAACGTCGTGCTCGTGGGCACCGTGCTCGCCGGCGTGGTCGTGTGCGGCTTCTCGATTTCCGGCGCCGTCACCTCGGCGCGCGAGCGCGTGCACGCCGTGGCCGCCGACCGCCGCGCGCGCTCCGAGGAGCGCCGCGCCCAGGCCATTATCGACGCCGCCGCCGACGAGGCGCCCGACGCCGCGCCGCTGGCCGCGCGCCAGCAGGGCTCGCTCTTCGACGAGACGGGCTCCGCGGCCACGACCTTCATCGGCGACCGCAAAACCTCCGTGCTCAAGCGCGGCCGCGCCAAGCTCCTCTCCGAGGAGCCGGCCACCACGCTGCTCGAGCGTCCCGAGGACGGCGCCGACGAGGCGAGCGCGCCCCGGCGCCCGTCGCGGCGCCGCCGCGCCGACGCGGACGCCCCCGCGGTGCCGGCGTTTTTGCGCGCGGGCAAGGATGGCGGGGAGGGGGCCGACGAGGCCGCCGAGAAGGGCGTCGACGCCCAGGCCCCGCGCCGCGCGCGCCGCGGGGGAGGCGCCGCGCGCGCCCAGGCCCCGGCCCCCGAGGCCATCACGCGCCCGGGCGACGGCGACGAGTCCTACAAGCTCCCGCCGCTCTCGATCCTGCGCGTCAACGACGAGTTCGACGGGACGTACGCCAACGACGCCGAGCTCTCCGCCACCGCCGAGCGCCTCCAGGGCACCCTCGAGGAGTTCGGCCTCAGCTCGCGCGTGGAGGGCTGGATCGCCGGCCCCTCCGTCACGACGTTCAAGATCTCGATGGGCGAGGGGGAGCGCGTCAGCAAGATCGTCAACCTCGAGGACGACATCGCGCTGTCGCTCGCCGCAAAGTCGGTGCGCATCTTCGCGCCCATCCCCGGGACCTCGCTCGTGGGCATCGAGATCCCCAACGACAAGCCCCAGCCGGTCTTCCTCTCCGACGTGCTGCCCTACGCCAAGGGCGGCCCGCTCGACTGCGCCTTCGGCCGCGACTCCGAGGGCAACCCCATCGTGGTCGACCTTGCGGGCCTGCCGCACCTGCTCGTCGCGGGAACGACGGGCTCGGGCAAGTCGGTCCTTCTCAACGCCATCATCATGTCCATGCTCATGCGCGCCACGCCCGAGCAGGTGCGCCTGATCATGATCGACCCCAAGCGCGTGGAGTTCACGGGCTACGCGGGCCTGCCGCACCTCTACGTCCCGGTGGTCACCGAGCCGCGCCAGGCGGCGAGCGCCCTGCAGTGGGGCGTGACCGAGATGGAGCGGCGCCTCAAGGTCTTCGAGCACTACAAGGTCCGCGACATCAAGACCTACAACGGTAACGTCGACGGCGGCAAGTACGAGGAGATGGAGAACCCTCCCAAGCACATGCCCTACTTCGTCATCGTGATCGACGAGCTCGCCGACCTCATGATGGTTGCCGGCAAGGACGTGGAGTCCTCGATCGTGCGCATCGCGCAGCTCGGCCGCGCCGCCGGCATCCACCTCATCGTGGCGACACAGCGCCCCTCCGCCGACGTCGTCACGGGCCTCATCCGCGCCAACATCGACAACCGCGTGGCGCTCTCGGTCGACAACTCCATCAACTCGCGCATCATCCTCGACCAGAAGGGCGCCGAGCAGCTGCTCGGCAAGGGCGACATGCTCGTGAAGCTGCGCGGCAAGAAGCCCCGTCGCGCCCAGGGCTGCTGGGTCTCCGACGAGGAGATCGAGCAGACGGTCAGGTTCGTCCGCGAGCAGGTCGTCGCGGACTACCACGAGGACATCCTCACCGCCGTGGTCCCCAACACCCCCGGCGCCCCCGGGGAGCCCGGCGGCGCCAAGGACGACGACCCGCTCGTCTGGGAGGCCGCCCGCATCGTGGTTGAGTCGCAGCTGGGCTCGACCTCGAGCCTGCAGCGCGCCCTCTCGGTGGGCTACGCCCGCGCCGGCCGCATCATGGACATGCTCGAGGCGAAGGGCGTCGTCGGGCCGGCCAACGGCTCCAAGCCCCGCGACGTCCTGCTCGACAAAGACGGCCTCGAGGAGCTGAGGGTCCAGGAGGCCGCCTACAGGGAGGTGGAGTGACGTGGCGCTGCCGCGCTTCAGCGAGGCGCTCGTGACGCGCAGGCACGAGCTCGGGCTCTCCGTGGCCCAGGCCTCCAAGATCCTCAAGCTGCGCGAGGACGTCCTCGTCGCGTTCGAGGAGGGCGACTACGACCACCTGCCCCAGAGCGGCTACGCCCAGGGCATGCTCTCGAGCTACGCGCGCTACCTCGGCCTCAACGCCCGCGAGATCGTCGACCTCTTCCAGGAGGACCTCTACGTCCATCGCACGGGCACCGCGTCGCACGAGCTCAGGCGCCGCACGCGCGACACGCAGGCGGGGCGCGGCATCTCGGGCTACGACGTCGTGAACGAGGCCGGCTCGCGCCCCAAGGCCTACGTCGAGTACCGCCCGCTGCTGCCCACCTCGGGCGGCCCGGCGGGCGACATGGGCTACTTCGCCACGACGGCCCCGGCGCGCTCGCGCTCCTCGGTGCCGCTCGTGGGCTCCGGCGCCCCGGCGCCCGGCACGCGCTCGGCCTGGTCGTCGTCGGCCTCCGACCCGGTGGGCGCCGCCGCGGGCGGGTACGCCGACGCGCGGCGCCGCCCCTACAACAGCGCCCCCGAGCGGGGGCGCGCGCAGGCCCCGGGGCGCCGCCGCCCGGCGCAGCGCCGTCGCGAGCCCGACCAGGCGAGCCGCCTGCTGAGCGAGGGCCAGAGGGGCCCTGAGCGCGGCTACGACCGGCGCTCCCAGGTGCGCTCGGGGCGGCTCTACCGCGCCGACGACGTGAGCACCCGCCGCGTCCGCCCGAGCGACTACACCGACGACATGCGCTACGACGACCACGCGAGCCCCTACGCGCCCGCCTCGACCATCTCGGGCCGGCGCTCCTCGCGCAACATCGCGAGCGTCGAGCGGCCCAACGTGCGCCGCAGGCCGTCCGGCTCGCAGCGCGGCGGCCGCGGCCGCGGGAGGGCGCCGCGCAGGGGAGGCGTCATCGGCGCGCTCGAGGGGTTCTTCTCCGACTCGCCCCGCGCGCTCGTGGCCATCTTCCTGCTGCTGACCGTGGCGCTCACGGCCATCCTGATCTTCTCGGTGAACTCGTGCGTGCGCGGGCCGCAGGCGTCGTCGGACCGCGGCGGCCAGACCGTCGTCGTGAACAACGCCGAGCAGGACTCCGGCGGCTCCTCCGGCGGCGCCTCGTCGACCGACGAGGGCGACGGGGATGCGCAGGGCACGGGCGAGTCCGACGCCTCGGGCGAGGCTGACGCCGACGCCGACGCCGAGGGCGACGGGTCCTCGGGTGCCGACGGCGCTGCGGCCGACGACGCGGCGGCCACGGTCGAGCCCACCGTCGTCGAGGTGACCCTGGAGGACGGCGGCTACTCGTGGCTCGAGATCGTCTGCGACGGCCAGAGCGTCATCGCGGAGGGCACGACGGGCCCCTGGAGCCAGTCGTTCACCGTGCAGGACCAGATAACCATCCAGGTCGGCGACACCTCCGTCGTCACCGTCACCAAGAACGGCAAGCGCGTCGACTTCACCTCGTCGGCGGGCGGCGTGAACAGCGTGACGATCAAGGGGACGCCGCTGCCCGAGGAGGACGCAGAGGGCGAGGGGGCCGCGGGCGACGCGGCCTCGACAGGGGGGACCGCGACCGGCTCGCAGTAGCCGCGCGGCAGAGAGGAGGACATCATGGCAAAGGAATCCAGCTTCGACGTCGTCTCCGTCGTCGACATGCAGGAGGTCGACAACGCCTGCCAGCAGGCCGCGCGCGAGCTCTCGCAGCGCTACGACCTCAAGGGCACGGGGGCCACGCTCGAGCTCTCCAAGAAGGACGGGGTCTTCAAGGTCTCCGCGCCGTCCGAGTTCGTGGCGTCGCAGGTGCGCGACGTCCTGGGGTCCAAGCTCGTCAAGCGCGGCGTCGACCTCACGGCGGTGCGCTGGTCCGACCCGGTGGCGGCGTCGGGCATGAGCGTGCGCCAGACGGGCACCGTCATCCAGGGCATCGACCAGGACACCGCCAAGCGGATCGCCAAGGACATCCGCGACCTGAAGCTCAAGGCCAAGGCCACCGTCGAGGGCGACAAGCTCCGCGTGAGCTCCGCCTCCAGGGACGTCCTGCAGTCCGTCATCGCCGAGCTCAGGCAGCGCGACTACGGTCAGCCGCTCCAGTTCGTCAACTACCGCTAGCGAGGGGGTCACGTGCGCTTTCTCATCGTCACGCTCGGCTGCGCGAAGAACGAGGTCGACTCCGACCGCATGCGGGCGCTCCTGCTCGCGGACGGCTTCGAGGAGACCGCCGAGACGTCCGACGCCGACGTCGCCATCGTCAACACGTGCTCGTTTCTCGCCTCCGCCACGCAGGAGTCGGTCGAGGCCACGCTCGCGCTCGCCGAGGAGCGCGCCGAGGGCGTCCGCTCCTGCCCCATCGTGATGTGCGGCTGCGTGCCGTCGCGCTACGGCGACGCGCTGCGCCCCGAGCTGCCCGAGGTGGCCGCGTTCGTGCGCGCCGAGGACGAGGACGGCATCGTCGGCGTGGTGCGCGACGTGCTCGCCCTCGCCCCCTCCGCGCCCGAGGGCGAGCCCCCCGCCACGCTGCGCACCGTCGAGGGCGCGAGCGCCTTCGTCAAGATCTCCGAGGGGTGCGACCGCTTCTGCACCTTCTGCGCGATCCCCTACATCCGCGGCCGCTACCACTCGCGCCCCGCGGGCGACATCGTCGCCGAGGTGCGCTCGCTCATGGACGGCGGCGTGCGCGAGGTCGTCCTCATCGGCCAGGACACGGGCGTGTGGGGCTGCGACCTGGGGGAGGGCGACACCCTCGCGTCGCTTTTGCGTCGCGTCGCCGAGGCCGTGCGGCCCTACGGCGGCTGGGTGCGCGTGCTCTACCTGCAGCCCGAGGGCATGACCGACGAGCTCGTCGCCACGATCCGCGACGTGCCCGAGGTGCTCCCCTACATCGACATCCCCATCCAGCACTGCTCCGAGCGCGTCCTGCGCGCCATGGGCCGCCCCGGCTCCGCCGACGCCCTGCGTGAGCTCTTCGCGCGCCTGCGCGCCGAGATCCCCGGCATGGTGCTCAGGACCACCGGCATGGCGGGCTTCCCCGGCGAGACCGACGAGGAGTTCGAGGAGCTCTACGACTTCATCGCCGAGCAGGAGTTCGACTACTGCTCCGTGTTCGCCTACTCCCAGGAGGACGGCACCGCGGCCGCGCGCATGGGCGACCAGGTCGACGAGGCCGTGAAGCTCGAGCGCACCCAGCGGCTCGTCGACCTCACCGAGCAGCTCGGCTTCGCCGCGACGGCCTCCCACGTCGGCGAGCGCGTGCGGGTGATCGTCGACGGCGTCGAGGAGGGCGAGGACGGCCCCGAGCTCATCGGCCACGCCTGGTTCCAGGCCCCCGACTCCGACGGGGCCGTCCACATCGCCTGTGGCGAGGCGGCCGTCGGCGACGTCGTGACCGTCGACCTCGTTGACTCGTTCTGCTACGAGATGGTCGGCGAGATCGTCGGGGAGGGGGACTGACATGGCGGGCGAGAAGGACGTGTGGACCCCGGCGAACGTCGTCACCTGCGTGAGGATCGCGCTCATCCCCGTGTTCATGGTCGTCGCCTCGATGGCCGACGGCGCCGCCGACGCCCCGCTCGCGGTGGCGGCGTTCGTCATCTACGCGGCGCTCTCGCTCACCGACAAGCTCGACGGCTACCTCGCGCGCTCCCGCGGCGAGGTGACCGACTTCGGAAAGTTCCTCGACCCCATCGCCGACAAGCTCCTGGTCTTCTCGGCCCTGCTGCTCCTGCTCGACCGCGGCGAGGTCTCGGTGTGGGTCGTCTTCGTCATCCTGGTGCGCGAGTTTCTGGTGAGCGCGCTGCGCATGGTCGCCGCGAGCAGCGGCGAGGTCATCGCCGCCGACGGCCTCGGCAAGGCCAAGACCGCCGTGACGATGGTCTCCCTGTGCGCCTACTACCTCTACTACGCGCTCGCCGCGCTGGGCAACGCCGACCTCGTGGGCATGGTGTGGCTCATCGGGTGGGCCTGCATGATGGCCGCCGTCGTGCTCACCGTGATCTCGGGCGTCCAGTACTTCTGGAACGCGCGCCACGTCGTCTTCGGGAGGTAGCGATGGGGGAGAAGGACCTGCTCTCGGACGACGACGCGCTCTTCGACGCCTGCGCGGAGCTCGTTGCGCTCGCGACCGCGCGCGGCGTGAGCGTCGGCACCGCCGAGTCGTGCACGGGGGGCCTCGTGTGCGGGTGCCTCACCGCCGTGCCCGGCTCCTCGGCCGCCGTCCGCGGGGGCGTGGTGAGCTATGCCGTCGCCGTGAAGCGAGCGGTCCTCGGCGTGAGCGGCGAGGTGCTCGACGACCCGGCGCTCGGAGCCGTCTCCGCCGAGTGCGCGGAGCAGATGGCCCAGGGCGCGCGCCGCACCCTGGGCTGCGACGTGGCCGTCTCCGTGACCGGCATCGCGGGGCCGGGAGGGGAGGAGCCCGGCAAGCCCGTGGGGACCGTCTGGTTCGGCCTCGCGACGCCCGCGGGCGCGCGCGCCCTGAGGCGCCTGCTCCCGGGGGACCGCGCCGAGGTGCGCCTCGGCGCCGTGCGCCAGGCGGTCGCGCTGCTCCGTGAGGGCGTCATGGAGACGGGGTTCTCCGCCGGACGTCCGCGCCCCTAGCGTCCCGGCGCCCCCGCGCGCCCGAGCTGGCCTCCGCCGCCCGCGAGCGGCCCCGGTGCGAGCTGGTCGCGAGTCCGGCGCACGCGCGCCGCGAGCGAGGCGCGAGGGGCCCCTGCTACGCTGCCGTCGTGAGGCTTGACTAAGAACGGATGTTCGTATACCATCACGGCGACACGTCACGGCAGAGGGGACAACATGGCCAAGAGCAAGGGCATCACCAAGGAGATTCACCCCCGCACCACGGGGGAGGAGCGCGAGCAGGTCCTCAAGTCCACCACGGAGGAGATCGAGAAGCGCTTCGGCAAGGGCGCCATCATGAAGTTCGGCGACGGCGGCCCGAGCCTCGAGGTCGAGGCCATCCCGACGGGCTCGATCGCGCTCGACGCCGCGCTCGGCATCGGCGGCGTCCCCCGCGGCCGCATCGTCGAGATCTACGGGCCCGAGTCCTCGGGCAAGACCACGCTCTCGCTCGAGATCCTCGCAGAGGCGCAGGCCATGGGCGGCGTCGTCGCCTTCATCGACGCCGAGCACGCGCTCGACCCCGGCTACGCCGCGCGCATCGGGGTCGACATCGACGAGGTCCTCATCTCCCAGCCCGACACCGGCGAGCAGGCGCTCGAGATCTGCGACATGCTCGTCCGCTCCGGTGCCATCGACGTCGTCGTCGTTGACTCGGTGGCGGCGCTCACCCCGCGCGCCGAGATCGAGGGTGAGATCGGTGACTCCACGGTCGGCCTCCAGGCGCGCCTCATGAGCCAGGCGCTGCGCAAGCTCGCCGGCTCGCTCTCCAAGTCAAACACCACCTGCATCTTCATCAACCAGCTGCGCGAGAAGATCGGCGTCATGTTCGGCAACCCCGAGACCACGCCCGGCGGGCGCGCGCTCAAGTTCTTCGCCTCGGTGCGCATGGACATCCGCCGCATCGACTCCATCAAGTTCAACGGCGAGGTCGTGGGCAACCGCGTCCGCGTCAAGGTCGTCAAGAACAAGGTGGCGCCGCCCTTCAAGCAGGCGGAGTTCGACATCATGTACGGCAAGGGCATCTCCAAGGAGGGCTCGATCCTCGACATGGCGGTCGAGTACGACATCGTGAGCAAGTCGGGCGCCTGGTTCACCTACGAGAAGGAGCGCCTCGGCCAGGGGCGAGAGGCGGCCAAGGAGTTCCTCGCCTCCAACCCCGACCTCATGGACGAGATCGACCATCGCGTCCGCGTCGCGTGCGGCCTCGAGCTCGGCGACGAGCGCGTGGGCGAGGTCGTCGGGCTCGGCGACGAGGGCGAGGGGGCGTAGGCGCGTGGGCCCGCTCGACTGGGAGGCGTCCGCACCCTCCCGCGGCTCGGCGTCCCGCTCCGGCTCGCGGCCCCGCGGCGTCCTGCGCGTGTCCTCTGACGAGTGCGGCGAGGAGGAGCTCGCCCTGCCCGTCGCGGTCGCCCGCCGGCTCGCGGCGCTGCGCGAGCGGGGCGCCGCGCTGCCGGAGGACCGCGCCGCGCTCCTCGACCTCGTGGGCTCCCTGTGCGACGAGTGCGGGCGAGAGCGCGTCGAGGCGCTCCTCGGCCGCCGCGACTACTCCGCGCGCGAGCTTCGCGAGCGCCTCGTGGCCGACGGCTACCCCGCCCGCTCCGCCGACCGTCTCGTCGAGCGGGCACGGGGGTGCGGGCTCGTTGACGACGCGCGCTACGGCGCCGCCTTCGCGCGCTCCAAGGCGCTCGCCGGCTGGGGGCGCCTGCGCGTCGAGCGCGAGCTCGAGCGCCGCGGCGTCAGTGCCGACGACGTCCCGGGCTGGCCCGAGGAGTTCTTCGGCGACGAGCTCTCCCGCGCCCGCGAGCTCGTCTCGCGCCGCCGGCCAACGGGTCGCGGGGACTACGCGCGCACCGTGCGCTTCCTGTGCGGGAGGGGCTTCTCCTACGACGCGGCCTCCGAGGTCGCGCGCGAGTTCGCCCGCCGGGCGGGCGAGACCGCCGAGCGCGGGCGTATTTGACAGGGAGCTTACGCAGAGGCTACGATATGTAGGCTGTTAGAGCGCATTACCGCGCCGGGACCCCGGCGATGCCCATACTCTCGGATCAGTCACGTTTCGGATCAGTCACGCAAGCTTTCCGCATACGCGATATATCTCGGCTATGGTGCCGTGTCTGCGCCTCTGATGGCTCCGCCCGCGGCGCCTCTGTGCCGCGGTCCCCCGAACCACGAGCAAACATCGCAACATCTGAGGAGCAGGCATGGAATTCATCATCGCAGGGGTCGTCGGCCTGGTGGTCGGCGCCGCAGTCGTCTACTTCATCCTAGCCGGCAAGAGCGGCTCGCGCCTCAAGGACGCCGAGGCCCGCCTGGCCGGGGCCCACGACGAGGCCCAGCGCATCGCCGAGGAGGCGCGCCGCCAGGCGGAGAGCGCCAAGAAGGAGGCCATCCTCGAGGCCAAGGAGCAGATCCTCACGCTGAAGCAGGCCTCCGAGGCGGAGGAGAAGAAGCGCAAGCAGGAGCTCCAGGGCCTCGAGAACCGCATCATGCAGCGCGAGGAGTCCCTCGACCACAGAAACGACGCGCTCGACCGCCGGGAGCACCAGCTCTCGAGCCTCCAGGGCCAGCTCGACCGCCGCAAGAGCGACATCGACGAGATGGTCGCCCGCCAGACCACCGAGCTCGAGCGCATCGCCGGCCTCTCCACCGACGAGGCCCACGACGAGCTGCTCGCCCGCGTCCGCGCCGACTCCGTCCGCGAGGAGGCCCAGATCCTGCGCGAGGCCGAGCAGAGCGTCCGCGCCAAGGCCGACAAGACCGCCCGCGAGATCATCTCCACCGCGATCCAGCGCTGCGCCGCCGACCAGGCCGGCGAGATCACGGTCACCTCGGTCCACATTCCCTCCGACGACCTCAAGGGCCGCATCATCGGCCGCGAGGGCCGCAACATCCGCACCTTCGAGCAGGTCTCCGGCGTCTCGCTCGTGATCGACGACACCCCCGAGACCGTCGTCCTCTCGAGCTTCGACCCCGTGCGCCGCGAGACCGCCCGCGTGGCCCTCGAGAACCTCATCGCCGACGGGCGCATCCACCCGGCCCGCATCGAGGAGCTCTACAAGAAGGCCGAGGCGCTCGTCGCCGAGCGCGTCCGCGAGGCCGGCGAGCAGGCCGCCTTCGACGCGGGCATCCACGACCTGCACCCCGAGCTGGTCAAGACCCTCGGCGCGCTGCGCTACCGCACCTCCTTCGGCCAGAACGTGCTCTCGCACTCCGTCCAGGTCTCCGCGCTCTGCGGCATCATGGCCTCCGAGCTCGGCCTCGACGAGGCGCCCGCGAAGCGCGCCGGCCTGCTGCACGACCTCGGCAAGGCCATCGACCACGAGGTCGAGGGCCCGCACGCGGTGATCGGCGCGGACCTCGCCCGTCGCTACGGCGAGCGCCCCGAGATCGTCCACGCCATCGAGGCGCACCACGCCGACGTCGACCCCGACACCGTCCTCGACGTCCTCGTCCAGGCCGCCGACGCCATCTCCGCCGCGCGCCCCGGCGCCCGCCGCGAGTCGGCCGAGAACTACATCAAGCGCCTCGAGAAGCTCGAGGAGATCTCCAACGCCCACGACGGCGTGGAGCGCACCTACGCCATGCAGGCGGGTCGCGAGCTCCACGTCATGGTCGAGCCCGGCAAGGTCTCCGACGCCCAGGCGACGGTGCTCGCGCACGACATCGCCAAGCAGATCGAGGACGAGATGGAGTACCCCGGCCAGGTCCGCGTCGTGGTGATCCGCGAGTCCCGCGCCGTCGACGTCGCGAAGTAGCTGAGCGCGCGTGCCGGGCGACCTCGCTGACTTCGTGTCCGCCATGGGCGGCGAGCGGGCGCTGCGCGTCGAGGAGAACCTCGGCGAGGGCTACGTCCGCCTCCGCGTCGCCGAGGCGGAGCGCAGGCAGGCAAAGCACGACGTCCGCTGCGTCGAGGACGCGGTGATCGAGATGCTGCGCAACGCGCGCGACGCGGGCGCGCGCCACATCTACGTGGCGACGAGCCGCGAGGGCGACCTGCGCACGGTCACGATGCTCGACGACGGCTCGGGCATCCCGGGGGACATGCACGCGCGCGTCTTCGAGGCGCGCGTCACCTCCAAGCTCGACAGCGTTCGCATGGACCGCTGGGGCGTCCACGGCCGCGGCATGGCGCTCTTCTCCATCCGAGAGAACGCGGTGAGCGCCGAGGTCATGTCCTCGGCGCCCGGGAAGGGCGCGGCCATCCGCGTGGTGACCGATGCCCGCGAGCTGCCCGAGCGCGCCGACCAGTCAACCTGGCCGACCGTCGAGGCGGGGGAGGACGGCGCGCTCGCCTGCGTGCGCGGCCCGCACAACATCGTGCGGACCTGCTGCGAGTTCGCGCTCGAGGAGCGCGCCGCGTGCGAGGTCTACCTCGGGTCGCCCGCCGAGGTGGCTGCCACCGCCCGCGCCCGCGCCGCCTCCACCGTGGACGGATCGGAGCTGCTCTTCCTCGACTCGCTCGACTCGCTGCCCGTCCTGGAGCGCCTCCGCGCCGCGGCCGACGCCGCGGACCTGCGCGCCCAGGCGGCCGCGCTCGGCCTCGAGATGTCGGAGCGCACCGCTCACCGCATCGTGTCGGGGCAGATTCGCCCGCTGCGCGGCGTCGTCGCGCGCCTCACGCACCGCTCCGCCCCGTCGAGCGGGCCCCGCGAGGTCGACCTCGTGCGCGACCGCCGCGGCCTCAAGATCTCCCGGGAGGACGTCGAGGAGTTCTCGCGCACCATGGAGCGCGACTTCGCCGTCCTCGCGCAGCGCTACTACCTCTCCCTCTCGTCCGACCCCAAGGTCCGGGTCGGGCGCCGCAAGATCACCGTCACCTTCGACCTCGAGGAGAGCGACTAGCCCCGCCCGCACTTCTCAAACCAGGCACCAACCTATAGAATTCTTCAGGAACTCATGGACCACATACGCAGCAGCTCATGGGAGCCTCGCAGCAGGAGACAAGACATGGACTATCTCAAGGTGTCGAGCAAGTCGTCGCCGGCCTCGGTCGCCGGCGCCATAGCCGGCCTCGTCAAGGACGAGGTCCCCGTGAACATCCAGTGCGTCGGCGCGGGCGCGGTCAACCAGGCGATCAAGGCCGTCGCGATCGCGCGCGGCTTCCTCATCCCCACGGGCGTCGACATCTCCTGCGCGCCGACCTTCTCGGACATCGAGATAGGCGGGGAGAGCAGGACCGCCATCCGCATCGCCGTCTACGTCCACCGGCTCGTCGCGCCCGCCGCGACGAGCGCCGCGCCGGGGCAGGTGTCGTGATGCAGACGCCCCCCGTCCTCGTCGGCAAGACCTACTGCGTCAGGACCTTCGGCTGCCAGATGAACCTCCACGACTCCGAGCGCGTCGCCGGCCTGCTCGACTCGTGCGGCTGCATCTGCGTGGACGACCCCGACGGAGCCGACATCGTCGTCTTCATGACGTGCTGCGTGCGCGAGAACGCCGACCAGCGCCTCTACGGCCAGGCGTCTGCCATGGTCTCCGCGCCCACGCCGCCCTCCGGCAGGCGCGTCGTCGCCATCGGCGGCTGCATCGCCCAGCGCGACGGCGAGCGCATCCGCGAGCACATCGCCTGCGCCGACGTCGTCTTCGGCACGAGCGCCCTCGCGAGCCTCCCCGGCCTCCTCGCCGAGGCCTTCGCGGACGACGGGCGCGCGGTCGAGGTCGACACGGTCGAGGAGGGGAGGCCCTTCTCCACCGACCTCCCGAGCCGCCGCGCGAGCGCGTTCCACGCCTGGGTGCCCATCATGACGGGGTGCAACAACTTCTGCACCTACTGCATCGTCCCCTACGTCCGGGGGCGCGAGAAGAGCCGCACCATGGAGAGCGTGGTCGCCGAGGTGGGCGCCCTCGTCGCCGACGGCGTGCGCGAGGTGACGCTGCTCGGCCAGAACGTCAACTCCTACGGGCGCAGCATCTACGGGGAGCCCCGCTTCGCCGAGCTGCTGCGACGCGTCGCCGACACGGGGGTGGAGCGCATCCGCTTCACCTCCTCGAACCCCAAGGACCTCTCCGACGAGACCATCGCCGCCATGGCCGAGCTCCCCTCGGTCATGCCGCACCTGCACCTCGCGGTCCAGAGCGGCTCCACGCGCGTCCTTCGCGCCATGAACCGCAGCTACACCCGCGAGGAGTACCTCGGGCTCGTGTCTCGCCTGCGCGCCGCCGTGCCCGGCCTCGCGCTCTCGACCGACATCATCGTCGGGTTCCCCGGCGAGACCGAGGAGGACTTCCTCGAGACGCTCTCCCTCGTGCGCGAGGCCGCCTTCTCGTCCGCCTACACCTTCATCTACTCGCCGCGCCCCGGCACCCCGGCCGCCAAGATGGTCGACGACACGCCCCACGAGGTCATCCAGGAGCGCTTCGACCGCCTCGCGGCGCTCGTCGCCGAGCAGGCCCACGACGCCAACCAGGCCGACCTCGGCTCGCTCGCGAGCGTCCTGGTGGAGGGCTCGTCCAAGCGCGACGAGGGCGTGATGGTGGGCCACTCCGAGAAGAACCAGACGGTGCACTTCGGCGTGCCCGAGGGTCTCTCCGCCGCGGACCTCGTCGGCAGGATCGTCGACGTGCGCGTCGAGGAGGCGCGGACGTGGTACCTGCGCGGCACCGTCGAGGGCGACGCCCGATGAACCTTCCCCGCGTCGCCTGCATCGTGGGGCCGACCGCCTCGGGCAAGAGCGCCGTTGCCGAGCTCGTGGCGCTCGCGCTCGGCTCGTCCGTCGTCTCCGTCGACGCGATGCAGGTGTACCGGGGGATGGACGTGGGCACCGCCAAGACCCCGGCCGCCGAGCGGCGCTGCCCGCTGCTCATGGTCGACGTTGCCGACCCGCTCGAGGACTACTCGGCGCAGCGCTTCCAGGCCGAGGCGCGCGCCTGCGTCGACCGGCTGCTCTCCGAGGGCCGCGTCCCCGTGCTCGCGGGCGGGACCGGCCTCTACCTCAATGCCGTGATCGACGAGATGAGCTTTCCCGCGGGCGAGAAGGACGGCGAGCTCCGCCGGCGCTACGAGGCGCTCGCCCGGGAGGAGGGGCCGCTCGCCCTGCACGGCCTCCTCGCCTCGCGCGACCCCGCGAGCGCGGCGCTCATCCACCCCAACAACGTCCGGCGCGTCGTGCGCGCTCTCGAGATGCTCGACGAGGGCACCTCCTACGCCGCCCACCACGAGGGGCTGCACGAGCGCGACGCGCACTACGATGCCCTCGTCTGGGGACTCTCGATGTCGCGGGAGCGCCTCTACGCGCGCATCGACGGCCGCGTCGACCAGATGGTCGCGGCGGGCCTCGTCGACGAGGTGCGCGCCCTCGCGGCCCGCGGACTCTCCCCCGAGCTCACCGCCGGCCAGGCCATCGGCTACAAGGAGGTCCTCGAGGCGCTCTCGGGCTCCTGCACGCTCGACGAGGCGGTCGAGCGGGTCAAGCTTCGCACTCGGCGCTACGCCAAGCGCCAGCTCTCGTGGTTCCGCCACGACCCCCGCGTGCGCTGGATCGACCTCGACGAGGTCGACTGCGAGGAGGCCGCGCGCCGCATCGTCGCGGAGCTGGGGGAGGGCGGTGCACGTGGGTAGGTTCGTCCCGCGCTCGACGGCCCCGGTCCCCGAGCGCGCCATCCTCGTCGGCGTGGACCTCGGGCGCTCGGAGTGGACCTGCGAGGAGTCGCTCGCCGAGCTCGCGCGCCTGGCGCAGACCGACGGCGCCGAGGTCGTGATGACGATGTCGCAGCGCCTCGACGCTCCCGTGCCCAAGACCTTCATCGGGAAGGGAAAGGTCGAGGAGCTCTGCCACCACGTCCGCTCCCTCGAGGCCGACGTGGTCATCTTCGATGACGAGCTCACCCCTTCCCAGCAGGCCAACCTCGAGAAGATCGTGGGCGAGCCCGTCAAGATCATCGACCGCACGGCGCTCATCCTCGACATCTTCGGGGTGCACGCCAAGACCCACGAGGGCCGCCTCCAGGTGCAGCTCGCACAGCTCCAGTACGTGCTCCCGCGCCTGCGGGGCATGTGGAGCCACCTCGTCGGCGAGCAGACGCGCGGCGGCATCGGCAGCCGCTTCGGCCAGGGCGAGAGCCAGCTCGAGGTCGACCGCCGGCTCGTCCGCGCCCGCATCTCAACGCTCAGGCGCGAGCTCGAGCGGCTCGAGCGCCGGCGCGGGGTGCAGAGCAAGGCGCGGTGGGACTCCGGGGTGTACCGCGTCGCCCTCGTGGGCTACACGAACGCCGGCAAGTCCACCCTGCTCAACCGGCTCACGGGCGCCGACGTGTACGTCCGCGACGAGCTCTTCGCCACGCTCGACCCCACCACGCGCTCGCTCGACCTCGAGGAGGGGCGCAAGATCACCATCACCGATACGGTCGGCTTCATCCAGAAGCTCCCGACGATGCTCGTGGAGTCCTTCAAGTCGACGCTCGCCGAGGTGCGCGCGGCCGACCTCGTGCTGCTCGTCGTGGACGCGTCAGACCCGCACCGCGAGCTCGAGGTCGAGGCGGTGCGCTCCGTGCTCCGCGAGATCGGCGCCGACGGCATCAGGAGCGTGACGGTGCTTAACAAGAGCGACCTGCTCGACGATGACGCCCTGCGCGAGGCGCAGCGCTCCCACCCGGACGCGCAGGTCATCTCGGCGCTCGACGGCGAC
Source organism: Thermophilibacter mediterraneus (assembly GCF_900119385.1). GTDB lineage: Bacteria > Actinomycetota > Coriobacteriia > Coriobacteriales > Atopobiaceae > Thermophilibacter > Thermophilibacter mediterraneus. The sequence goes on along the minus strand of NZ_FPKO01000008.1, from coordinate 149,719 downwards.
GGCATCCGCGGCCTGCTCTACCGCATCGCCAAGGAGGCGTCGGAGGGGAGCGTCACCATGACGGTGCTCGTGCCCTACGAGAAGGGCCTCCTCATGAAGATGGTCCACGAGCGCTGCCAGGTCATGCGCGAGAGCTACGTCCAGGGCGGCCTGCTCGCGACCGTGAGGGCGGACGAGCGCATGGCGCGCACCCTCGCGCCCTACGTCGCGGCGGACGACGAGGGCGGCGCCGGGGCCGAGGGGGGAGAGCCCTCCGACGCCTAGCCGCGTCCCGCGTCGGCCGCCGGCTCCTTGGGGCGGGTCAGGCGAGGAGGGTCGTCGCGAGCAGCAGCGCCGGCTGGTGGACGACGTAGACAGCGAGGGCGTGGCGGCCGAGGAAGGTCAGTGGCGCGCAGCGTGCCTCGCACGCCCACCGCGGGTAGCCGCGCCGGGCCCAGAGGCCCCCCATCGCCGCGCCGGCGAGGTAGAGCATGAGGTAGGGGAGCAGCGGGTAGTAGTCGCCCGAGGCGAAGCCGGGTCCGGGGAAGCCGAGCCACGCGAGCCACGTGGTCTCATAGGGCCAGGAGGGGAGGTCGACGGCGAGCGCCCCGATCCCAACCTGGCCGTGGGGGACCTCCCTCAGCAGGAAAAACGCGACGACGAGCAGCGCCGCGGCGACGCGGCCGCGGGGCATGATGCCGAGCGCGTCGAGCCCCGCGGCGACGAGCGTGCACGCTGCCATGCAGTAGATGATGCCAAACGAGATGGGCGTGTCGACCGCCGCAAGGGACGTGACCGCCCAGATCGCCAGGGCGACCGCGCCGTACTGCGCGCCGCGTCGAAGGTTGGAGCGCGAGAGCGGGCACATGCAGCCCGCAACGAACAGGAACGTCCATGAGATGCTCGCGCGCCACACGTCCTCGAGGGGCGGACGGAACCAGGGGAGGTCGACCCTCGAGAGCTGCGTGAGGTCGTAGCAGAGGTGGAACAGCACCATCGAGGCGACCGAGAGGCCCCTCACGACGTCGAACACGCCCACGCGCGCCCGCGGCGCGGCGACCTGCGCTCCCGACTCCTCCATGAGCCTACGAGATGGACCTGATCAGCGCGGTGACCCTGCCCAGGATGACGGGGTTCTCGACGTAGATGGGGTCCATCGCGTCGTTCTCCGGCTGGAGGCGGATGCGGTCCCGCTCGCGATAGAACGTCTTGACCGTCGCCGAGTCGTCGATGAGGGCGACCACGATCTCTCCGTCGCGGGCCTCGCGCTGCTCCTTGACCACGATGTAGTCGCCGTCGAAGATGCCCGCGTTGATCATGGACTCCCCGCGGACGCGCAGCACGAAGGAGCTCGCGTCGCTCACGATGGAGGTGGGGAGGCTCAGGCTGTCCTCGATGTTCTGCTCGGCGAGGATGGGCGTGCCGGCGGCGACGCGTCCCACGAGCGGCAGCGTGATGACGTCACGGTCGACGTCCTGGGTGACGCTCGCCAGGGGCTGGCCGTCGGCGGAGGGGCGCTCCATGACCTCGATGGTGCGCGGCTTCTTGGAGTCGCGCTTGATGAGTCCGTGCTCCTCGAGGACCTTGAGGTGCATGTGGACCGTCGAGGGGGAGGCCAGCCCGACGGCCGCCCCGATCTCGCGGACCGAGGGCGGGTAGCCGTGCTCCTCGGAGTAGGTCTTGATGAAGTCGTAGATGGCGAGCTGACGCTTGCCGAGCTTTCCCCGTGCCATGGCCTTCCCTTCTCTCTGCCCCTATCTTAGCGCCTCGGGCGCGAATCTGCAAACATCTGTTCGTTTTCTCTTGACACGAACAACTGTACCACCATAATAGGGTACACACGTTCTGATTGCACGCACGAATTCTGTCCGGCGCGGAAGATATAACCGTCTCGAGAGAAGAGACGAGAGGAGACGCACCCATGAGCACCCGCACGAGCACGCACGCCACGCTTCCCGCATTCGACGGCACCGCCGCGCTCAGTACGGGCCCCGCGCGCCTCGTGCTGCTCGAGGGCGGCCTCGGACGCGCGGGACGCGACGCCGGGCGGCCGCCCCGCGCACCGCGCACCCGCCCCCTCACGCGCGCCCAGGAGGTCGCGCTCGTCGGGTGCGCGGCCCTCGTCGTCTTCGCCCTCGTCCTCGCCTCGTCGGTCGCCGACACGCTGCTCGCCACGGGCGTCTCGGACAGGCTCTCCGAGCTCCCCACGAGCACCGTCGTGGTCGGCCAAGGGGACACCCTCTGGGAGATCGCCGAGAAGAGCGCGCCCGGCGAGGACGCGCGCGCCGTCGTCGCCTGGATCCAGGAGGCAAACGGGCTCGAGGGGGGCCTTCTCGTCCCGGGGCAGGAGCTCGTTGTGCCCGGCGGAGCGCTTTCCTAGCCCCCGCGCCTTTCAACTCTGTTTCCCGTCCGCCCGCCGATTTCGATTTTTGAACGTTTTGTGATACCTTCTCCTGTGCGTATACACGAGGAGGTTAGATGCGCTGTCCGAAATGCGGGTGCGAGGAGTCCAAGGTCGTCGACTCACGACCGTCCGAGAGCAACGACGCCATCAGGAGGCGTCGCGAGTGCACGAGGTGCGGCTTCCGCTTCACCACCTACGAGCGCTGCGAGGAGCTCCCCCTCGTCGTCATCAAGCGCGACGGGCGCAAGGAGCCGTTCGATCGCCAGAAGCTCATGAGGGGCCTCGTCACCGCCACGGTGAAGCGCGACGTCGCGCTCCCCGCGCTCTCGTCGCTCATTGACGACATCGAGTCCGAGCTCCGTGACGGCGGCGTGACGGAGATTTCCTCCGTCGACCTCGGCAGCATGGTGCTCAAGCGCCTCGTTTCCGTCGACAAGGTCGCCTACGTGCGCTTTGCCTCCGTCTATCGCGACTTCAAGGACGTCGACGAGTTCAGCGAGGAGCTGAGGAGCCTGAATGACTGAGGAAACGATCAACCTCCCCATCAAGCGGCTCGACCCCACGGTCGAGCTCCCCACCTACGCCTACGCCGGTGACGCCGGGCTCGACCTCAGGGCCAACGAGGACGTCACCCTCGCCCCGCACGAGCGCCGCCTCGTATCCACGGGGCTCGCCGTCGCGATTCCGGAGGGCTACGCGGGCTTCGTGCAGCCCAGGAGCGGGCTGGCGCTGCGCGAGGGCCTCTCGATGGCCAACACCCCCGGCCTCGTCGACTCCCACTACCGCGGCGAGCTCAAGGTCTGCGCCGTCAACCTCGACGACGAGCGCCCCATCACCATCAACCGCGGCGAGCGCATCGCGCAGCTCGTCATCCAGCGCGTTCCCGTCGTGTCCCTCGTCGAGGTCGACGAGCTCGACGAGACCGACCGCGGCACCGGCGGCTTCGGCTCGAGCGGCGCCTAGCGCACACGCTTTCCCGCCGCGCTCTCGCGGCTCGAATGGAAAGGCCCCTGACAACCCTCGACAGAAAGGGATGGCACTACATGGAACAGTTCTTCAAGGCCCAGGAGCGGGGGTCGAGCGTCGGCCGCGAGGTGCGCGCCGGCCTCACCACGTTCCTCGCGATGGCCTACATCATCGCGGTGAACCCCTCGCTGCTCGTCGCCGCCGGCATCCCGGCAACGGCCGCCGTCACGTCCACCTGCGTGGGCGCCGGCATCATGACGATCCTCATGGGCCTCTTCTCCAACCGCCCGCTCGCCTGCGCCTCCGGCATGGGCATCAACGCCATCTTCGCCTTCAGCCTGACCGCCGTGGCCGGCGGCGACTGGCACGCCGCGAGCGCCGTCGTCTTCGTCGAGGGCATCGCGATCCTGCTGCTCGTCCTGTGCGGCCTGCGCGAGGCCATCATGGACGCCATCCCCGTGTCGCTGCGCCACGCCATCTCCGTCGGCCTCGGCCTCTTCATCGCCATGATCGGCCTCAAGGACGGCGGCATCATCGTGGCCGACGAGTCCACCATGGTCGCCCTCGGCGACGTCGCGAGCCCCACGTTCATCGTCGGCCTCGTCTCCATCGTCGCGACCATCGTGCTCTACGCCCTCAACGTCAAGGGCTCCCTGCTGCTCGGCATCATCATCGCCGTCGTGGCGGGTATCCCCCTCGGCGTGACCCAGCTCCCCGCCGGCATCGTCTCCGGCCTCGACTTCACCTCCTTCGGCGCGCCCTTCCAGGTCGACGAGTCCGGCGTCATGGGCATCGCCAAGGTCGTGACCAACCCGACGCTGCTCGTGCTCGCGTTCTCCCTCATGATGTCCGACTTCTTCGACACCATGGGCACCGCCATGGCGGTCGCCAAGCAGGGCGAGTTCCTCGAGCCCGACGGTCGCGTCAAGAACATTCGCGAGATCCTCGTCGTCGACTCCGCCGCCGCCGCGGTGGGCGGCCTCGTCGGCGCCTCCTCGATCACCACGTTCGTCGAGTCCGCCTCCGGTGCCGCCGACGGCGGCCGCACGGGCCTGACGTCCGTCGTCGCCGGCCTGCTCTTCATCCTCGCTGCGTTCTTCTCGCCGCTCATCTCCGTGGTGAGCTCCGCCGCGACCTGCGGTGCCCTCGTGTTCGTCGGCTTCCTCATGATGAGCGAGGTCGCCGAGATCGACTGGTCCGACCTGCTCGAGGGCCTGCCCGCCTTCCTGATCGTCGCGGGCGTGCCGATGACCTACTCCATCTCCAACGGCATCGGCTTCGGCTTCCTCTGCTACGTGGTCGTCGCCGCCGTCACCGGCCAGCTCAAGAAGGTCAAGCCGCTCATGTGGGTCGCGGCGCTCGCCTTCCTCATCTACTTCCTCGTCGTCTAGCGCACGATCGCGGGGCCCGGGCGCTCGCCCGGGCCCTTTTCGTTGCGCGCTCCAAAGAGAGAGGGGTGACCCATGAGCTCACACGAGCGCGAGGTCATCGGCGTCGACGACCGCGTCTCCGTCGGTCGCGCCATTCCGCTGGGCATCCAGCACATGATGAGCATGTTCGGGTCGACGGTCCTCGTTCCCGTCCTGACCGGGCTCGACCCCAACGTCGCCATCATGTGCTCGGGCATCGGCACCATCTGCTACCTGCTCGTCACCGGCAACAAGATTCCGAGCTACCTCGGGAGCTCTTTCGCCTTCATCAGCCCGATCCTGGCCGTGGGCGCAACCAAGGGCCTCGCCGCCGCCATGTCGGGCGTCATCGTGGCTGGCCTCGTCTTCCTTGCCGTCGCCGGCATCATCCGACTCGTCGGAACGGGGTGGCTCGACCGGCTCCTGCCCCCCGTGCTCGTCGCCTCGGTCATGGTCGTCATCGGCGTGGGGCTCGCCGCCACTGCGGCGGACATGGCCTTCATGACCGAGGCGGCCGACGGCACGAGCGTCTTCTACGGCACCGGTGCCATCGTCGCCGCCGTGACCCTCGCGGCGGCGGTCGTGTTCTCCGGCATGGGCGGCATCGTCGGCACCGTGCCCGTCCTTCTCGCCATCATCGTCGGCTACCTGCTCTCGCTCGCCCTCGGGCTCGTCGACTTCGCACCCGTCGCCGCGGCGGCCTGGGTCGGCCTCCCGCACGTGTCGATGCCCCAGTTCGATCCCGGCGCCATCGCCCTCGTCGCGCCCGTCGCCGTGGTCGTGGTCATCGAGCACATCGGGCACCTGCTCGCCGTCGGCGAGATCGTGGGCAAGGACTACCGCGAGATGCTGCCGCGCTCGCTTGCCGGCGACGGCATCTCCACGATGATCTCCGGCTTCCTCGGCGGCCCCCCGACCACCACCTACGCCGAGAACATCGGCGTCATGAGCGTGACGCGCGTCTACTCGACGCAGATCTTCTGGTACGCCGCCGGCTTCGCCCTCGTGGTGGGCGGCTTCTGCCCCAAGCTCGCCGCGCTCATCCAGTCCATCCCGAGCCCCGTCATGGGCGGCGTGAGCCTGCTGCTCTTCGGCCTCATCGCCTCCAACGGCCTGCGGATGCTCGTCTCCAACCGCGTCGACTTCGATGTCAACCGCAACCTCATGATCGCCTCCGTGGTGATCATCCTCGGCGTGGGCATGGAGACCTCCGGCATCTCGATTCCCATCGGCGACTACACGCTGCCCGGCATGGCCACGTCCACGCTCGTCGGCATCATCATGAACCTCGTCCTGCCCAGGCCGTCCGAGGACTCGTCCCCTGACGCATCCTGACGGGCGCGACAGGTCTCGTTCCCACGGCCGCGGCGCCGCCTCCGGGAGGCGCCGCGGCCGCGCTGCGTCTCGTGCGCGGGCGTCGGATGCAATGCTACCGCTTGAGTGTCATTTGACGTTACGATGGGGGAGCGCGGGGTATACCACCTACAAGCCAACGAAGAGGGGAGCCAGCATGTCAGACGGCACCATCAGCAAGGACCTCGTCATCGTCGGGGGCGGCCCCGCGGGCCTCTCCGCGGCCATCTACGCCTCGCGCTCGCTGCTCGACGCGGTCACGCTCGAGCGCGAGGCGCTCGGCGGCCAGGTCATCCTGACGAGCGAGATCGACAACTATCCCGGCGTCCCGCACGCCGACGGGTTCTCGCTCGTCGACGCGATGCGAGCCCAGGCCGAGGACCTCGGGGCGACGATCGTCATGGACCCCGTCGACTCGGTCGAGCGCGACGAGGCAACGGGGCGCTTTCGCGTGAGCGCCGCGTCGGCGAGCTACGACGCCGCCGCGGTCATCGTCGCCGCGGGAGCAACGCCGCGCCACGCCGGCTTCGAGGGCGAGGAGCGCTTCGCCGGCCACGGGGTCTCGTACTGCGCCACGTGCGACGGCATGTTCTATAGGGGCAAACATGTGTTCGTGGTCGGGGGAGGGAACTCTGCCGCGGAGGAGGCGCTCTTCCTGGCGCGCCTGGCGAGCCGCGTGACGATGGTCGTGCGCAAGGACCACCTGCGCGCGCAGGCGGCCATCGTGCGCGAGCTCGAGGAGAACGAGAGGGTCGAGATCCTGCTCAGCACGAGCGTCGTCGCGCTCGACGGCGGCGAGCTCCCGTCGCGCGTCACGCTGCGCGACAACGTCACGGGCGAGACGCGCACGCTCGACTACGACGAGGGCTCGTTCGGCGTCTTCGTGCTCGTGGGTCGCGTCCCCGAGACCGGCCTCGTCGCGGGCCTCGTGGAGACCGACGATGCCGGCTACGTCGTCACGGACGACCGCATGGCGACCGCGACGCCGGGGCTCTTCGTCGCGGGCGACGTCAGGAGCAAGGCGCTCAGGCAGATCGTGACCGCCGCCGCGGACGGTGCCGTCGCCGCCACGAGCGCGGCGTCGTACCTCGGCCTGCCCGTCGAGGGGTAGCGCGGCAGGCGTGTCTTGGTGCGGGCCGGGAGGGGTCGTTGGTCGGGCCCCTCTCGGCCGTGCTCATATAAAACCGTGATAATATATCTTATGTAAAGTAGAGGGTATCGAGGATAGGTCTGGGTTCCACAGAAGCCCCCCCTGCCGCACGGCGCCTCGGAACCTCGGTTGTGCCTTCGCGGCCGCATGGGCCATCGGTGTTGCGCGCCATCGCGGCCTCGCGACCATCGGTCTTGCGCCTCATCTCGGTATCACGACCACCGGTGTTGCGCCTCATCGCGGCCTCACGACCCGAGGCGTCGCACAATCTCGGAATTGTGCGACGGCGAGCGCGCACTCGGCGGGTTTCTTGACCGCGAGAAGAACCTCATCTGGGGTTTCGTCCCCGTTCCTCCGGTGCTCGCCGCACAATTCCGAGATTGTGCGGCGGTGCGGCGACCACGGGCCGCGGCGGTCACGGGTCGCAGCAATCACGGGCCGCAGCGACCACAGGCCCGCGCGCCGCGGCTTCAGCTCCCGACGCGCTGGGCGGCCATCACCCGGAGCTTGAGCAGCGCGTCGTCCGCGGCGTCCGACCCCACGATGACGAGCAGGTCGTCGAGCGCCTCGAGCCGCGTGTCGCCGCTCGGAAGCAGCTCCTCGCCCGCGCGCTCCACCGTGACCACGCGCATGCCGTCCGGCCACGGGACGTCGCGCACGAGCATGCCCTCGAGGCGGCTCCCCGCCCCCACGCGCACGCTCTCGAGCGCCTTGCGACCGCCGAGTCCGCTCACGTCGGGGTCGGCGGTCGTGGTGTCCAGCAGGTTGGCGAGCAGGTGCTCGTAGAACGCGTCGGTGCGCGTGAGGCTCGACGTCACGTACGCGACGATCGACACGATGGAGACCGACAGCAGCGCGTCGAGCGATCCCGTGAGCTCGAAGACGAGGACCACGGCCGTCACCGGGGCGCGCACGACGCCCGAGAACAGGCCCGCGACCCCCAGCGCCACGAAGTTCGAGAAGTACCACTGCCTGAGGCCCACGAGCTCGGTGCAGCCCGCCGCAAAGGCCCCGCCCACGAGCGCGCCCATGACGACGAGCGGAAAGAGCGTGCCCCCGGGCGCTCCCGAGCCGAAGCACACCGACGTGAAGACGTACTTGCCCGCGAGCAGCGTGAGCAGGGCGACGATCCCCGGGCGGCTCGTTGCGAGGACCTCCTCGAGCACGGCGTCGCCGCCGCACATGAGCTCGGGCCACGTGAACGCGACGATGCCGGCGAGGGCGAACGGGACGGCGAGGCGCGCGTACGGCAGGTGCGAGCGGATGCGCCCGAAGAGGTCCTGGAGGGCGAACATCCCGCGGTTGTGCGCCGCGCCGAGCAGCCCGCACAGGACGCCCAGCACGACGACGAGCGCGTAGTCGGGGTGCGGCAGGTCGCGCGAGAACGCGAGGGCCATGACGGGCTGGACCCCGAGCACCTGCGAGACGAGCAGATCCGAGGCGATGGCAGAGCTCATGACGGAGATGATGAGCGGCGCGGTGAACTCCTTGTGGATCTCCTCGAGCGCGAAGAGGACGCCGGTGAAGGGCGCGTGGAACGCGGCGGACATGCCCGCGGCCGCTCCGCAGGTCACGAGGAGGCGCTCCTCTCCCCTCTTGCGCCCGAGCGCGCGCGAGACCGCCTTGCCCGACATGCCGCCGAGCTGCACCGACGGACCCTCGCGACCGAGCGAGAGGCCCGAGAGCGCGAGCAGCGTGCCCTCGACGAACTTGGCGGGGATGACGCGATGCCACGGCGCGTCCATGCGGTCGACGACCTCGGCGTCGACCTGCGGGATGCCCGACCCCGAGGTCGCGGGCTCCCACGAGACGAGCCTGCCGACCACGAGCATCATCGCGGCGAGGGCGACGAGCCAGCAGAGGGGCCCGACCCAGCCGCCTGAGAGCGCGCCGGTCACGGAGCGAAGGAGCCCCTCGGCGTATGAGAGCGCGATGCGGTACAGGGTGACGACGGCCCCGCCGGCAAGGCCGACGAGGACGCCCTCGCCCACGAGCGTCACCTGGAAGCGCCGCGAGAGGCGCCGCGCCACCTCATGGTCCTGCCGCACGGAGCATCAGCGCCTAGTAGTAGGAGCCGCCGCCGTAGAAGCTGTAGAGCTGGCCGATGATGACGCCGGAGCCCGGGTTCGCGGCGTGGAGGTACGTGCCGTTGCCGAGGTAGATGCCGACGTGGCCGGAGTGCGGGAAGACGAGGTCGCCCACGGCGAGCTCGTCCATGCTCGTCTTCCAGTCGCCGCTCGCCTGCAGCGAGGAGATCATGGCGTAGGTGGTGCGCCCGCGCGCGTAGCCGTAGCTGTAGCAGATCAGGCCGGAGCAGTCGAACGCGTCCGGGCCCGCCGCCCCGTAGACGTAGGGCTTGCCGAGCTGCGCGTACGCGGTCGCGAGGCCGCCGCCCGCGGGGACGGAGGGCCCGGACGCGTTCGACTGCTCCGGCCTGATCTGCTACAGCTACGGCTACGCGAAGAGGGTCCTGGTGGCCTGGGAGATGTGTATAAGAGCCGGGCCCCGGGGCGGCGGGCAGCCCCAGCGCCCCTCCGAAGGCACCGCCGCCGTTGTCGCCGCCGGTGCCTTCGGAGGGCTGCTGGGTCTGCCCGCCGCCCTGGGACTGCCCGTTCTCGATGGTGTCGATGGCGTTGGAGACGTTCTCGTTCTCGGCGGCCTGCTCGGCGAGCTGCGCCTGCACCTCGGCGTCGAGCGCCTCGTAGTAGCTCGTCGCCTCGGCGACGCGGCTCTGGTACGCATCGACCTGGCTCTGGAGGTCGTCGACCTGCTGCTGCTGCGTCTGCTGCTTGGACTGCAGGTCGCTCATCTCCTGGGAGAGCTGCTCGGCGAGGGTGCGGACCTCCTCGATGGCCGCGGCCTTCTGCTCGGAGATCTTGTCGAGGTAGTAGACGCGGTTGGCGAGGTCCTCGGCGGAGGTGGAGCCGAGGATGAAGTCGAGCAGCCCCTCGCTGCCGGTCTTGTAGGTGCTCTTCATGCTCTCGCCGAGGGCTGCCTGCTTCTCGGAGAGCTGCTGGCTGGTGGACTCGACCTGCGCCTGGGTCTCGGCGATGGCGTAGTCGGTGGCCTCGAGCTCGGTCGTTGCGGTGGCGAGGCGCTCCTGGTAGCCGGCGAGCTCGGCGCCGAGGGCGTCGAGCTGGGCCGCGGCTGCGGCGAGGTCGGATGCGGGGTCGGCGTAGGCCACGGTTGCGGGAAGCGACGTCAGCGAGACGGCCCCGCAGAGGGCGAGCGCGATGCCCGCGGTGACCGCCCTGTGTCTAAGCTTCATGAACGAGAATCCTTTCGTAGACCAACTAGTACATCTTAGCTGTGTTGCGTGGCTCATCGGTTCGTTCATACGATGGGCATGAATCCAAGGGTCGCCGCCGCGGCACCGTCTCGCCTAGCGCACCGTGACGAGCGAGAAGACCTCCTGGTCGTAGTCGCGGGCGATGACCTCGCGCGGGCTCAGGAAGCCGAGCTCGAGGATGAAGGCGAACCCGACCACCTCCGCCCCGGTCTGCTCGGCCAGGCGCGCCTGCGCCACGGCCGTGCCGCCCGTGGCGACGAGGTCGTCGACCACGAGCACGCGGTCGCCCGGCCCCATGGAGTCGCGGTGCACCTGCAGCTCGTCGGTGCCGTACTCGAGCTCGTAGCTCTGGCGGTAGACGGCGCGCGGGAGCTTGCCGGGCTTGCGGGCGGGAACGAAGCCGCAGCCCAGGCGGTACGCCACCGGGGCGCCGATGAGAAAGCCGCGCGCCTCGGCGCCGAGCACCTTGGTGACGCCGCGGCCCTCGAAGCGCCCCGCGATGGCGTCCACGGCGGCCCGCAGGCCCTCGGGGTCGTCGAAGAGCGGGGTCACGTCCTTGAAGACGACGCCAGGCTCGGGGTAGTCCGGGATGTCGACGATGCGGCTCTCGAAGTCAAAGGTCTGCTCAGACACGCGTGGTCCCTCTTCCCGTGTTCTTCTCGCCCGACGCGTCGCGCCCGGCGTCCTTCTCTGCGAACGGCTCCTTGATGCGCCGCGCGATGAGCTCGTCGCGCACGGCGTTGGTGAGCCCGAGCATGCGCGAGAACGCCTGCTCGAAGCGCTCCCGGGCCTCGTCGGAGGGCGGGAGCTCCACGCCGCCGCCCTTGCGGGCGTACACCACGAGCGCCTGCTCGAACATGGCGGACTCGCGGTTGGCGGCGATGACGTACTGGCGGAGGTTGCGCGGCAGGATGCCGAAGTGGCGCAGCTCGTCGCACACGCGGATGAGCGGGAAGTCCCGCCCGTCCACGAGGTCGCGCCCGTGGGGCGAGCGCGTGAGCTGGATGACGCCGGCCTCGGAGAGCTGCCGCACGAAGCTCACCGAGGCGCCCACGAGCTCGGGCATGCGGTCGATGGGGTGGAGCTTGCCGGCGGTCTCCTCGTCGTCGGGCGGCAGCGTGACCGCCTCGAGGCCCACGCCCGCCGAGCCCGCCTGCCCCGCGTCCATGCGCTCGAGCTCCTCGCGGATGACCGAGAGCGGCAGGAAGCGGTTCTTCTGCAGGTAGAGGATCGTCTCGAGGCGATGGACGTCGCGCTGCGAGTAGAGGCGGTAGCCGCTCGGCGTGCGCGAGGGGTTGAGGAGCCCCTCGTCCTGCAGGTAGCGCACCTTCGAGACCGAGAGGTCGGGATACTGCTGCTGCAGCTTCTTGACGACCTTGCCGATTGTCAGGTATCCGGCGTCGGCCATGGGCGCTACGCCTCGGTGTCGATCCTGCGCGGGCGCGCGCTCGTGTGGAAGACCATCCGGAAGGTGCCGATCTGGATGGTCGAGCCGTCCTTGAGGCCCGCCTTGCTCACGATGGCGCCGTCGACCCACGTGCCGTTGAGCGAGCCGAGGTCCTCGATCGTGGCCATCCCGAGCGAGATGTTGCCGAGGTCCATGCGCGCGTGGTGGCGCGAGACGGTCATGTCGTTCAGGAAGACGCTGTTCTTGGGGTCGCGCCCGAGGGTGATCTCCGGCGCGTCGAGCTCGAAGGTCTCGCCGATCTGCGGGCCCTTGACGATGGTGAGGGTCGGGTGGGACGGCTTGGAGCCGCCCATGAGGTCGGGTACGGTGGAGTCGGCGGCGGGCATCCGGAAGATCTCGGTCGCGCCGGGATTGGTGTTGGGCATGTCACACTCCCCTTTCGGTGTCACTCCTATGATAGCGCGCTTACCTGCACGCGATGCAGTCCATCTCGACGAGCGAGCCGAGCGGCAGCTCGGAGACGCCGACGACGGCGCGCGCCGGCGCAGGGGAGCCGAAGCGGCGGGCGTAGACCTCGTTCATCGCCTCGAGGTCCGACAGGCTCGCGAGGTAGACCGTGGTCTGCGCGACGTCGGAGAGCGTGCAGCCGACCTCGCCGAGGATCGACTCGATGATGTCGATCACCCGGTCGGTCTGCTCGGTGATCCCTCCGTCGACGAGGGCGCGCGGGTCCTCGTGCGAGATGGGGAGCTGCCCCGAGGCGAAGACGAGCCTGCCGGCGGTGGTCCCCTGGGAGTACGGGCCGAAGGCCTCGGGAGCGCCCTGGGCGTTGATGGCGTACTTCATGCGAGCCCCCTTCCGGGCCGCGGCCCTTGAGGTCAGCGAGCGTGCAGTGCAAAGCGCGGCGAGAAGAACGTGCGGGCGGCGGGCTAGTCGCCGAGCGCGCGCTCCCCCACGAAGCCGCCGTCCGCGCGGACGAGGCCGAGGCGCGCGAGCTCGGCTCGGGGCGCCGGGACGCGCGGCGGGCCCGCGGGGAGCGGCCGCGCGCGGGCCCAGAGCTCGCGGGCCGCGCGCGTGCCCACGGGCTCGACCTCGGTGAACGAGAGGAGGCTGCGCCACAGCACGCGCGCGGAGCGCGCGGGGACGAGCAGCAGCCAGGCCTCGGGGCCGCGGGCGGGCACGCGCGCCACGAGCGCGGGGATGGCGTCGAGGTGAAGCGACGCGACGCGCCCGGGCCCGGGCAGCGACTCGCCCGCGGTGCGCACGTAGTCGGAGAGCACCGCGCGTGAGCGCTCCCCGGCGAGCAGGATGGGCACGAGCATGCGGCTCGCGTCCTCGAGCGCGCTCCCCTCGTACGGGGCGTACCCGTCGCGCTCGACGCCCGAGAGGAAGCCGACCCAGGCGACCGCGGCGGCGCCCTCGGGCCCGGGGTCGCACAGGACGTACTCGTGGTCACCCGTGCGCAGCGCGAGCGGCGCCGCGACGAGGCGGCCCTCCCCGGTGAGCACGGCCTCGAAGGCGGCCTCGCCCACGGCGAGGCGCCTGCCCGCGAGCGCGGCCTCCGCGAGCTCGGGCGCGCTCGGGCCCGAGAGCAGCTGGTAGGTCGTGCCCGTCAGGTCCGAGACGACGGCCCCCCCGAGCGACGGGCCGAGGTCCTTCTCGCCCGCGTACGAGCTCACGGCGAGCGCCCCCGCGAGGGGGCCCTCCTCGAAGCTCGCGCCGAGGATCACGTGCTCCTCGTAGAGCGCCCCCATGCGCGCGCTCATCGCTTTCCCCCGCGCCCGCGGGTCGCCTGGCGCCTGATGTCGGCGCCCTCCTTGGTGTAGATGACCGCGGCGGCGGCGGAGAAGAGCACGCCGAGGTAGACGAAGAAGATGCCGAGCGTGGCCGGCTCGGCGCCGAGGCCGGGCAGCCAGGGCGACTCGACGATGCCGAGGCCGCCCACCTTGGGCAGGCCGAGCAAGAGGTCGCAGAAGCCGAGCATGAGCAGCGCCGTGGCGGCCTTGCCGACGTAGGACACGTCGACCGGGCGGCGGCGGTAGCGCTGCAGCACCATCCCGCCGAGGGCGAGGTAGACGTCGCGCCCGATGACGAAGACGGGCACCCACACCGGGAGCTCGCCGACGATCAGCAGGCCGATCACGCCGGTGAACAGCAGCACGCGGTCCATGATCGGGTCCATGATCTTGCCGAGCCAGCTCACCGTCTGCGTGCGGCGCGCCACCTGGCCGTCGAGGAAGTCGGTCGAGGCGGCCACCACGTAGCACACGAGCGCCAGCGGGCGGTCGTGCCCGTCGCCGGCGAACAGGACCAGGAAGACGATGGTGAGGGCGAGCCGGCAGAACGTGATGACGTTGGCCAGCGTGAGTATCTGGGTCGACGGGTTGCCCGACGTGCCCACCGGGACGTCGGTGCGCCCGGTGCGCTGGCGCTCTGCGGCGTCGGAGTCCGCAACTGCCTTGATCTCCGCGGTGATGCGGTCGGTTCTCTCTGACACGTTTTGCTGCCCCTTGGGTCTTGGATGTGCCTACCCATTCAGGTTACCCATCTTAGCGCAATTCAAGACGCCGCCCGTCACCCCCTCGGGGGCGGCGGGCGGCGGGGCCGGCCCCCGCGCCCTAGGGGCGCTCGATGAGGCGCACGCGCCGCACGCCGGGCATGCCCGCGAGGCGCGCGCACGTCTCCTGCGTCAGGTCGCCGGAGACCTCGATGAGCGTGTAGGCGTTGCTGCCGCGGCTCTTGTTGGTCATGTTCTCGATGTTGAGGCCGGACGCCGCGATCTCGGCGGAGATGAGCCCGATGACGCCCTGGACGTTCTCGTGGAAGAGGGCGACGCGCTCGTTGCCCTCGGCGAGCTCCCCGAGGTCGACCTGGCCGTAGTTGACGGAGTTCCTGATGTTGCCGTTCTCGAGGTAGTCGCGCAGCTCGTCGGCGGCCATGACGGCGCAGTTGTCCTCGGCCTCGCCGGTCGAGGCCCCGAGGTGCGGCAGGACGATGGCGTTTCTCATGTTCGAGCTCGCGGGGTTGGCGAAGTCGGTGACGTAGCGGCCCACGCGGCCGTCGTCGAGCGCCTCAGCGAGCGCCTGCTCGTCGACGAGCGCGTCGCGGGCGAAGTTGAGCAGCACGGCGCCGCGCGGCATGCGGGCGATCTGGTCCGCGCCGACCATGTGGCGCGTGGCGTCGGTCGCGGGCACGTGCAGCGTCACGAAGTCGCAGCGGGCGAGGAGCTCCCCGAGGTCGGTGACGTGCTCGATGCGCCTGTCGAGGCTCCACGCGGCGTTGATCGAGAGGTAGGGGTCGTAGCCCATGACCTCGCAGCCGAGGTCGATGAGGGCGTTGGCGACCGCAGCGCCGATGGCGCCGAGGCCCACCACGCCCACGCGCTTGCCCGCGAGCTCGAACCCGCCGAACTGCTTCTTGGCCTTCTCGGCACGCTTGGCGATCTCGGGGTCGTCGCTGTTCTCGGCGACCCACGCGGCCCCGCCGATGACGTCGCGGCAGGCGAGCAGCATGCCGCAGATGACGAGCTCCTTCACGGCGTTGGCGTTCGCCCCGGGGGTGTTGAAGACCACGACGCCGCTCTCGGCGCAGCGCTCCACGGGGATGTTGTTCACGCCCGCGCCGGCTCGGGCGATGGCGAGCAGGCCGCCCCCGAGCTCGAGCTCGTGGAGGTTGGCGCTGCGGACGAGCAGGGCGTCGGCGCCCTCGGGCTCGGCGACGAACTCGTAGCCCGGGCCGAGGCGGTCGGTGCCGACCTTGGCGATGTTGTTGAGGCAGCAGATCCTGTACATGGCGTACCCTCCTGGGTTCGACCGGCGTCGGCCCGTGGCGCCCCCCCCGCGCGGGGTTGACGCCGTGACCCGGCGCCTGTCAAGTGTCAACGGTGCGCGAGCTCGAAGTCCCTCATGAACGCGACGAGCGCCTCGACGCCGGCGCGCGGCATGGCGTTGTAGATCGAGGCGCGCATGCCGCCCACCGAGCGGTGGCCCTTGAGGTTGACGAGGCCCGCGCGCGCGGCCTCGGCCACGAACTCCTTGTCGAGCTCGGCATCGCCGGTGACGAACGGCACGTTCATGAGCGAGCGGTCGCGCGCCTCGACGGTGGACGAGAAGAGCTCGGAGGAGTCGAGGAAGTCGTAGAGGACGGCCGCCTTCTCGGCGTTGCGCTCCCCCATGGCAGCGAGCCCGCCGTTCTTCTTGATCCACGCGAAGACCTTGCCGCAGACGTAGATTCCCCAGCAGTTGGGGGTGTTGTAGAGCGACCCGGCGTCAGCCTGGGTCTTGAGGCGCAGCATCGTGGGCACGCCGGGGAGGTCGTCGGGGATGAGGTCCTCGCGCACGATCACGATCTGCACGCCCGCGGGCCCCACGTTCTTCTGGACCCCGGCGTGGATGAGCCCGTACCTGCTGACGTCGACGGGCCCGGAGAGGAACATCGAGCTCTGGTCGGAGACGAGCACGTGGCCCTTGGTGTCGGGCAGCTCCCAGAAGCGGGTGCCGTAGATGGTGTTGTTCTCGCAGATGTAGAGGTAGCTCGCGTCCTCGCGGATGGGCAGGTCGGAGCAGTCGGGGATGTAGGAGAAGTTGCGGTCGGCGGAGGACGCCACGGCCACGGCGTCGCCGAGGATCTGCGCCTCCTGGAAGGCCTTCTTGGCCCAGTTGCCGGTGATGACGTAGTCCGCCTTGCCGTTGGTCGCCAGGTTCATGAAGACCGTGGAGAACAGCAGCGAGTCGCCGCCCTGGGTGAAGATGACCCTGTAGGAGTCGGGGATGCCCATGAGGTCGCGGAGCGTCGCCTCGGCGTCGTCGATGATCTTCTGGAAGACGGAAGATCGATGGCTCATCTCCATGACGCTCATGCCGCAGCCGGCATAGTCGAGCATCTCGTCCGCGCATTCCCCGAGTACCTCCTCGGGAAGCACGGCGGGGCCTGCGGAGAAGTTGTACACGCGCGCCATGTCGTCCTCCTGTGTCCGGGTGCAGTGTTCGACCATCATAGGGTCGCTGCGCACGCGCCCGCTGCGGGGCGGGCCGCGCGGCCACACGGCGTTTGCCGGACTGAAACGCGGACGAAACGGCGCGCGGGGGCGGGGGGCGCGTGTGCCCCCGTGTGGCGCACGTGGCGCACGGCCCCGGAGCTCCCGCGCGCCCCGCGCGCCGCACAATTCCGAGATTGTGCGGCCAGGAGGCGGGCGCGGGGAGCAAGCCGCCTGCTGAGGGCGCCCCGGTGGACGGGAGTCGCCTCGAGTGCGCGCCGCGCGCCGCACAATTCCGAGATTGTGCGGTAAAGGGGGAGCACTGTGAAGAATCAAAAATAGAGGTCACGGGCATTGTTCCGTGATCTCGAAATCTCGGATCGAGTGAACTGGGTTCGAATCAGCAATCCCTTGAACACCAGTCAGAAAGTATATTTAACAACTACATCTATCTACAATAATATGAGCACTTATTGATAAGAGGAGTTTGTCAAGTAACACGAAATGATTTCGTTCACATCCGGTTGAATAATTACCCCCCCCCCTTGTCCAGCTCGGAAACACCAGGCATGTACGCGAAGGCAAGCAGTGCAACCTGAGTGACAAAAGCATAGTGGTCATCGCGTTTCCCTCCTCCCGTGCTACCAGCCGAGGATGAAGCAGCATACGATTAGTGCGATGAAGACCCACCAATCCATCAGCTGCTCTCTTCACCTGGCTCGTAACGGATTACGAGCTTATGATTACGATTTGCAAATACTTTTGAATTACAGTGGGCCCGGTCACTTATCTGCCCCTCTGCGTCTCTAAAGTGTTTTATAAGCACTTAGAAACTTAATTCTAGTAACAAGTAAATGTGTTACTATGGACATAATAGACGTAAGGTTGAGGAATTATGACTGCCAAACTTTCTAAGATGCGCTCGAGATACGGGAAGACCCAGGAGGAGATAGTTGCCACCGCCGAGGTGTCCCCGAAGGCCGAGTTGAACTGGGGCAGGGTGAGATGTTTCCCAATGCCGAGCAGATTTGCCCCATCTGCGAGTTCTTCAGAATTGAGAGATGGGGCACGATGAGACTCATCGGCGTTATGGTCTGGTTTCAAGTGGAGAAGGAGGAGGCATGAGCGATAGCTACGTAGAGCTCTTCCGCATCGACGCGACACCGGTTGGTGACTCGCGCTATCCCATGGGGACAGAGGCAAAGGTATTCTCTGCCGATGGCGAACTCGTCGCCAAGGTCAACGGAGAGGTGGTGGCAAGACTTCCGAAGTCGTACGAGAGTCAAATCCGCTCGGAGAAGGACAAGCGGATTGAGCTTGGAGCGCGAATCGGCGATACCATCAGCGTGTCAGTCATGGTCCCGGCATCCAGGGCGTACGCTGCGGACTTCGTGACAAGTGCTCCACTGAGTGAGTCTGAGAAAAGGAGCCTCAGGAAGCACGGACTCGCCTTCGAGGACATGTCCGATGTCGATCTCAGCCGTAGCAACGTAAGGGACATTCGTGACATGGACTCGAAGATGGCTGGGTCCGGGCTCTACTCGCTCGGAAGCCTTCTGTCGGGAAACGCTGATACCTCTTTCATGATTGACCTCATGAAGGCACAGATTCGTCAGCAATGGGTGATCGTTCGTCAGAACGAGCAAATCATCAGGTTGCTTCGCGACATCGCAGGGGACGGCGCTCACTCGACGTCGAGGTCAGGCGGCTCCGATGACATCATGACAAAGATGTCTGCAAAGGCGAGCGGGGGAACGTTCGTCTCCATCGGTGACGATCTTACGTTCAGGGGAACGTTCCTCATGAAGGGTGGCTCCGTCGCGTCAAAGCTTACACCGGAGCAGCGAGACACTGTGATAAAGGCGATAGAGGCAGGGGGCTCAAGAATCTTCGTCCTAAACGTCGACGGAGATGACCTGACGATAGCGGTCTCAAGATAAAAGAGCCCTGCCTTGCATGTCCGGCAAGACAGTGCGCGAGGCGGGAACAAGAGGAAAGGAGGGGCGTGGACGCGACAAGAAGCAACTTCGCCTACATTGACAACCAGAACCTGTATATGGCCACCAGGAACTCAGACGAGCCGTGGGACGTGGACATGAGGAGGTTCCGCGTCTATCTCCGCGAGAAGTATGGCGTTTCGCAGGCCTACCTGTTCATGGGAGCCTTCGACTACCAGCGGCAGGACATGTACCGCCTGTTCCAGCAGTTTGGCTACGTGCTGGTCTTTCGCGAGCACGGACTCGAGCTGAAGGGGCGAAAAAAGGGCAACGTGGACGTTGACGTGGTCTTTGAGATGATGCGCGACTCATATGCGTCAAGACTCATGGATAAGGCCGTCCTCGTCTCGGGCGACGGTGACTACTTCCGCACCGTCGACCACCTTATCAACATAGGGAAATTCGAGAAGCTCCTGCTGCCGTCGAGGAAGAACGCGTCATCGCTCTACAAGCGGCTTCCAGAGTCCGTGAAGGCATGGCTCGACGGAAGCTCGATGCGAAGGAAGATTGGGAGGGTGAATGGGCATGAAAATGGGGGTTTCGCTTAGGTATCTCTCCGTTCGCGTCCCCCCCGTGATCACATGATAATCGTAGCATCGGGGGATGCGAGGGGTCAACGCCCCGACGCGCAAACCACACAAATCCGTCCATGTGCGTCCGCCAAGACAAGGCGCGTAGGCGAGGCCAACCAACAGCCACCGACCGTTTTCCAATGATGCCCGCACTCGCATAATCAAGGAGCTTTCGCTTGCTGATATGAGCCCACGCAGCAGCTTCAGTGGCGTTGAGCGGCTTTGCATACACGCATGGTGATTTCTGCATGATCCCACGAGCCTCTCTGCCTGAGATTGCCTTCCTCCGCCTCATCCTTTCGAAAATATGACCTTGATGATTCCAGACGGCATAGAACACAGAGAAGGGGCTAACCGTCGTTCACGAAGATGAAGAAGTTGTGGATACAGACAGCTCCCAAAAGCATTAGATTATTCAAGAAATGACGAGCATTTCAGTCGGACAATAGAAGTCAGTCAGCCGTTTTTGGCATGCAATTAGTATGCGGTTGGTTTGGTGGCGGTATGCAACGCGATAGTAGAGCTTGCTATAGCAAAAGAGACCAAGGTGTAGACCTTGGTCTCAAGAATACTCTGGTCGGGTGGACTGGATTCGAACCAGCGACCCCTTGACCCCCAGTCAAGTGCGCTACCAAACTGCGCCACCACCCGGTCGTTGTGCGAGGAAGTACTATAGCAGCCTCAAGGGCGCCGCGCAAGCGAGAATTTCGTCCGCCTGCGGGGTTGACGCTGGCGTCAGGTTGTAGCGTCAAGTTTTGACGTCATGACCTGACGATGCCCGCTTCCCATTGGCGCCGCCGCCCCGCATTTGGGCCCGCGTCCTGACGCTCCTCTTTGCCCCCGCGCCGAAACGGAGCATCTTGCGAGAACAGCCGCCGAGAGAGGCCCGTTTTCGCAAATCGCTCCGTCTCGGTGCCGGCGTCGCCCCCAGCTGCCCGCCCGCGGGCGGGGTTGACACCAGTGTCAACCCCGCTCTACGCGCACGCGCGCACGCACCCCGACGTCTCCTCAACCACGCCGGTGGCGCCCTCGATGTCCCGGATCACCTCGCCCACGGACGGCAGGACGATCCTGCTGCCGGCGAGCGGGTTCTTGACGCTGTCGACGTGCGTGGTGAGCGTCGCCTGGACGTGGCTGCGCTCGAAGGCGAGGTCGCAGTCGACCATCTGGCAGTTCACGAGCCTGAGCCCCGTGCAGTAGCACAGCGGCTGCGTGCCCTGGATGAGGCAGTTCTCGAAGGTGAGGTTCTCGCTGTACCAGCCCAGGTACTCGCCGCGCACGAGGGAGTTGCGCACCACGACGTTCTTCGCGTGCCAGAAGGCGTCCTTGGTGTCGAGCTCGCTGTCCTCGATCACGGCGTCCTCGACGTACTGGAACGAGTACTTGCCCTGGAAGTGCACGTCGCGCAGGCGCAGGCCCGTCGAGCGCATCATGAAGTACTCGCTCTCGGCGCTGGTCGCCTCCATCTCGATCCCGCGCGTGGACCAGCCGAACTCCGGCGAGACGACGTCGCAGCCGCGCATGCGCACGTCGGCGCACTCGCGCAGCGCCTTGATGCCGTGCAGGCGGCCGCCCTCGATGGTCACCCCCTCCGAGTACCACAGCGCCGCGCGGCACAGCTCGGTCATCTCCACGTCGCGCAGCACGAGCCCGCGGTCGTGCCAGAAGGGGTAGCGCAGGTTCATGAACGCGCCCTCCACGGTGAGGCCCTCGCACTCCTTGAAGGCGCTCTCGCCGTCGGCGGGGCCGTCGAAGCGGCAGTTCCGCACGACGAGGTCGCGCGTCCCGTAGAGCGCGCGCTCCTCGTCGAAGGTCCGGTTCTCGATGACGGTTCTCATGGCTGTTCTCCGTTCAGATGCGCGCGGGGCCGCCCCGCGCCCTTCCCTACATCTCGCTGGCGACGCGGGCGAGCAGGTGGTCGATGGCGTCGATGCCGCGCTGCGACGCGTGCAGCTCCTCGAGCAGGCGCCGCCGCTCGTCGAGCAGGACGCGCTTGGTCTCGCGCACGCGCCCCTCCTCGCACGAGCACCGCGCCCGCTCGGCCGTGGGCCCGTCGCAGGCGCAGTCGGCGAGGCAGCGCTCGATGTCGTCCGTGAGGTCCCCCATGCCATCCCCTCTCCCGCGTGGTCGACTCCAGTTTAGCGACGTGGCGTCATCATGTATAATTCCTATATCGCATAGGTGACTATGCGGCTCGGGCATGGATGAGGGGAGAAGAACGTGGAGCTCAGGCACCTGCGCTACTTCCTCATGGTGGCCCGCGAGGGCACGATCTCCGGCGCCGCTGCGGCGCTGCACGTCTCGCAGCCCTCGCTCTCGCGGCAGATGCAGGAGCTCGAGCGAGACCTCGGCGTGCGCCTCTTCGACCGCGGGAGCCGGCGCGTCTCGCTCACCGAGCCCGGGATGCGGCTGCGCAGGCGCGCCGAGGAGATCGTCGACCTCGTCGGCCGCACCGAGGACGAGTTTCGCCTCACGGCGGACACCCTCGCGGGCGAGGTGCGCGTCGGCGGCGGCGAGACGCCGGCGATGGGGCTCGTCGCCGACGCCATGGCGGCCTTCGTGGACGCCTACCCGCTCGTGCGGTTCTCGCTCTTCAGCGGCAACGCCGAGAGCGTGGGCGAGCGCCTCGACAGCGGGCGGCTCGACTTCGGCGTGTTCGTCGGGCACGCGGACCTCTCGCGCTACGAGTTCCTGCAGCTCCCGGCGCGCGACCGCTGGGGCGTCTTCATGCGGGAGGGCGACCCGCTCGCCGCGCGCGACGCCGTGACCCCGGAGGACCTCGCCGGGCGCTCGCTGATACTCTCGGAGCAGGCGAGCCGCGAGATGGGCGCGTGGTTTCGCCGCGACCTCGCCGACCTCGACGTGGTGGCAACCTACAACCTGCTCTACAACGCCGCCCTGCTCGCGCGGCGCGGCATGGGGGTCGTCGTGAGCCTCGAGGGCATCGTGGACACGTCCCCGGGGTCGGGGCTCGCCTTCCGCCCGCTCGAGCCGGCCATCTCCGCGGAGGTCTTCGTGGCGTGGAAGCGCTACCAGGCGTTCTCCCCCGCCGCCGAGGCGTTCCTCGGCGCCGTCCGCGCCCGCTGGGGCGCGTGAGGGCGGCCTAGAGAACGCCCGCGGCGAGGGACATCCTCATCAGCAGGCGCGCCACGTCGCCGGCACTTGCATGGGACACCCCGAGGAGATGGACGGCCTGGTCACGCTGCTCGTGTCCGACGCGGCGTCCTACATCACCGGGCAGACCATCGCCATCGACGGCGGGAAGACGGCGATCTAGCGAGCCGCGCCCCGCCGGCGCCCCGTCGGGTCGCGCGCCGTCGGGCGGCGACCGCCTCCCCTACGCGAGCGCCGCCTCCAGCTCGGCGACCGTGCAGAGCTCGGAGCCGTAGCACTTGACGCAGTGCTCGAGCGCGCCCTCCTGCGTGCCGCACAGGAAGGTCATCGTGGCGTCCGTCACCACCACGGAGTCGTAGCCCAGGAAGTAGGCGTCGGCCAGGGTGTGCAGCACGCAGATGTTGGTGTCGGCGCCCACGGCGATCACCTTGCTCACGCCGAGCTCGCGCAGGGTGAGGTCGAGGTCGGTCTGGAAGAAGCCCGAGTAGCGGCGCTTGGGGACCACGATGTCGCGCTCCCCCACCCCGACCTCGGGAAAGACGCGCGTCTCGCCGGCCACGCCATGCTCGCCCCAGAGCTCGAGCTCGCGGTCGTAGCCGCGGACGTGCGCGTCGTTGCAGAAGATCACCGGGACCCCCGCCGCGCGGCACGCGCCCGCGGCGCGGGCGACGGCGGAGCGGTAGGTGGCGGTGGCGGCGTCGGGGTCGTAGAGGGAGTCCGCCCCGACGGCCTCGATCGCGTCGATGACGAGCAGTGCGGCGGCGCTCTTGCGAATCTCCATGGGGACCTCCCGGACGCTGGTTGGTGGTAGCCTGAGCATAGCGGTTTTTCACGCGGCGAGCTCCCGGAGGTGGCGCCCATGGGCGAGAGCGGTTTCTTCGAGCGCGCGCACGACGTCGTGCGCCAGGTCCCCGCCGGGCGCGTGGCGAGCTACGGCCAGGTCGCCCGCCTGATGGGGGCGCCGCGCTGCGCCAGGCAGGTCGGCTACGCCATGCACGCGAGCCCGGGCGCGGCGGGGGGCGTGCCGTGCCACCGGGTGGTCTTCGCCGACGGCTCCCTGGCGCCCGGCTTCGCCTTCGGAGGCCCGGGCGAGCAGCGGCGCATGCTCGAGACGGAGGGCGTGGGGTTTCTCCCGGACGGGCGCGTCGACATGGCCCGCTTCGCCTGGGAGGCGTGAGTCCGCGCGTGGCCGTGCGCCCTGGTGCTTCCCCAAACCTCGCACCTAGTGGTACGTACCACAAATTACAAATTAACTTCAAACAAAATGCCGATAAGAGATTTTCTGAGACATAGACAAGGTGTGAGGTTTGCGCCCCGTCCGGTGCCCCGCCCCGCGCCCGCCCGAACCCCTCCCGCCCCGCCCGCGCGAGTGCGCGGCCGCCCAAAGGGGTATACCCGGTCCCCCCCCCCGCGCCCGCCCGACCCCCTCCCGCCCCGCCCGCGCGAGTGCGCGGCCGCCCAAAGGGGTATAAGTCCCCAGAGAAAAGGCGAGAGGAGACCACATGAGGTACGCGATCATCTGCTGCTCGAGGACCGGAAACACCGCCCGGCTCGCCGAGCGCGCCCGCCGGGCGCTCGACGCCGCCGGCGCCGAGGAGGCGTCGTCGCCCGCCGACGCCGACGTCACGCTGCTCGGCTCCTGGACCGACAAGGGCGGGCTCGACCCGTCGCTGGCCGACGCGCTCCCCGCCCTCGCGGGGAGGCGCGTCTTCCTCTTCGGCACCTGCGGCTTCGGCGGCGACCCGGCCTACTACGACCGCGTGCTCGACCGCTTCGCCTCCGCGCTGCCCGCGGGCGCCGAGGTGGTCGGCCGCTACATGTGCCAGGGCCAGATGCCGCCCGCGGTCCGCGAGCGCTACGTCACGATGGCGGAGAAGGACCCCGCGCGCTTCGAGCCCATGATAGAGAACTGCGACCGCGCCCTCGGCCACCCGGACGACGCCGACCTCGCCGGCCTCGTCGACGCCCTCGCCGCCGCGGGCCTCGTCGCGCCCGCGCCGGCCGCCTCCCCCGCGCAGGCCGCCTCCCCCGCCGAGGGGGCGAGCGATGCCGTCCGCGCGTAGGGTCCGCCGGGCGCTCGCCGCGGCCGCCGCGCCGGCGCCCTTCGCCGACGCCCGCGTGATCGGCCTGCCCCGCGCCCTCATGGCCTACCGCCTCGGCGCCAAGTGGCGCGCCTTCTTCGAGGAGCTCGGCCGCGAGGTGCGCGTGAGCGAGCCCTCGGACCGCGGCGTCTTCGAGCGCGGGCAGGCGCTCTCCGTCGACGAGTGCTGCCTCGCCTCCAAGCTCTTCCTCGGCCACGTCGACGCGCTCGCGGGCGAGGTCGACGCCGTCTTCGTGCCCAGCCTCTCGGGCTCGGACGCCCTGCACACCTACTGCACCAAGTTCCAGGCCCTCCCCGACCTCGTGAGGAGCGCCTTCGCCCTGGCGGGCCGCGAGGTCCGCGTGCTCGACGCGCTCCTCGCCGAGGGCGGCGCCGAGAAGGACGAGCGCGCCTCCTACGTCGAGCTCGCCGCCCGGCTGGGCGCCACCCGCCGCGAGGGCGAGCGCGCCTGGAGGGCCGCCTGCCGGGCGCAGCGCGACCGCGACGCGAGCCTCGCCCGCGCCCAGGCCGAGCTCGTCGCGGCCTCCTCGCGCCTGCCCCGCGCAGAGCGCCCGCTCGCCATCCTCGTGGCGGCGCACCCCTACGTGGCGCACGACCCCTTCGTCGCCGGCCCCGTGACCGACGCCCTGCGCGCGGCGGGCGCGACGGTGCTCTTCGCCGACGAGTTCGACCACGCCCGCGCCACGCGCCGCTCCCACGACTTCTCGGCGACCCTGCCCTGGATCGTGAACCGCGAGCTCGTGGGCGCGGTCCTCGAGCTCCACGACGCCGTCGACGGCATCGTGCTCGTGAGCGCCTTCCCGTGCGGCCCCGACTCCATGACCGATGACGCCATCGCCCTCTGCGTCAAGGGCAGGCCCGTCCTCACCCTCACCGTCGACGCCCAGAGCGGCACCGCCGGCGTGGAGACGCGCGTCGAGAGCTTCGTCGACATCCTCACCTACCAGCGAAGGGGAGGCTACCTCAATGGCTGAGAAGAACCTGGGCGCGGAGCCGCGCGCCACGGTCTCGCTCCGCGAGGGCGAGAGCCGCCCCACGCTCCTGCGCCGGCGGCGCGCACGGCCCGACCGCCACTCCCGCAAGAGGGTCGCCTTCATGCACTACGGCTACTACGACGTCGCCTTCCAGTACTTCACCGAGCACGTGCTCGACGCCGACTACGTGCGCATGCCCGCGCCCACGCGCCGCACGCTCGAGATCGGATCCGAGCACAGCAACGACTACGTCTGCGCCCCCTTCAAGCACATCCTCGGTGACTACGTCGAGGCCCTCGAGGCCGGCGCCAACGTGCTCGTGCAGTTCACGGGCTACTGCCGGCTCACCTACTACGGCGAGCTCCAGGAGATGATCCTGCGCGACATGGGATACGACGACTTCGAGATGCTCAACTTCTCGTTCGTCTCGGGCCGGCCGTTCAAGGACTACGTCGCCTACTGCAAGAAGGTCGTGAACCCCAACCTGTCGGTCGCGGCGGGCGTGGCCAACATGCTCGTGCTCCTGCGCATGGTCAAGCACCTCGACGCCTACAACGACTACTACCTCGCCAACGCCGGCTTCGAGGTCGAGCCGCGCTCCTTCGAGCGCGCCCGCGAGGCGTTCTTCGAGGACATGCGCTGCTGCTCCACGATGGCCGACGTCGACCAGGCGTTCCGCCGCGGCATGGACGCCCTGCGCGCGCTCCCCACGAGCAAGCCCGAGCGCCCCGTGCGCGTGGGCATCGTGGGCGAGTCCTTCACCGCCGCCGACCCCGCCAGCAACCTCGAGATAGAGCGCAAGCTGCTCTCCATGCGCGTCGAGCTCGCGCGCACGCTCAACATCACCAACTTCATCCTGCGCTACAGCGAGGAGAACGCGCGCCGGTCGGCGGCGCCCTACGTGACCTACGACATGGGCCCCACCTCGAGCCTCACCATCTCGGCCGCCAAGCGCTACATCGAGGAGGGCTTCGACGGCGTGGTGCACGTCAAGTCGTCGGGCTGCACGCCCGAGATCGACTGCATGCCGCCCCTGCAGCGGCTCGCGCGCGACTACCGCGCGCCGATCCTGTTTCTGACCTACGACTCCCAGACGAGCGACACCGGGCTGGACACGCGCCTCGAGGCGTTCTACGACATGCTCGCCATGAGAAAGGAAAGGACGATATGACGAGAAGTACGGGCGCGCCCGAGCGGGCGTTCCTCGGGGTGGACACCGGGTCGATCTCGACGAAGGGCGTCGTCACGGACGCGCGCGGCACGATCCTGGCGCGCTCCTACCTCTGGACGGAGGGCGCCCCCACCGACGCCGCCCGTCGCGTGGTGGACGAGCTCGCCGCGCAGCTCGACCGCGAGCGCTACGAGGTCGTGGCGGTGGGGACCACCGGCTCGGCGCGGCGGCTCGTGGGCGCGATGCTCGGCGCCCAGGTGGTGAAGAACGAGATCACCGCGCACGCGGTGGGCACGACGTTTCTGCACCCGGACGTGCGCACCATCCTCGAGATCGGCGGCCAGGACTCCAAGATCATCTGCGTGGAGGGCGGCGTGGCGGTCGACTACGCCATGAACACGCTGTGCGCGGCGGGGACGGGGTCGTTCCTCTCGAGCCAGGCGCACCGCCTGGGCGTCGAGGTCGAGGAGTTCGGCGACATCGCGGCGACCTCGGAGCACCCTGCCAACATCGCCGCGCGCTGCACGGTCTTCGCCGAGAGCGACCTCGTGCACAAGCTCCAGGTGGGCTACGAGAAGCGCGACGTCATCGCGGGCCTGTGCCGCGCCGTCGCCACCAACTACCTCAACAACGTCGCCAAGGGCAAGCGCGTCGAGGCCCCGGTCGTCTTCCAGGGAGGCGTCTCGAAGAACTCCGGGGTGGTGCGCGCCTTCGAGGATGAGCTCGGTATGGAGGTCCTCGTCGACGCCGACGGGCACCTCATGGGTGCGTTCGGCGCGGCGCTGCTCGCCGCCGACGCCCCCGAGTCGCAGCGGCGCCCCTTCGCCTGGGATGTCGACGACTTCGAGTTCCGCACGCGCGAGGTCGTCTGCGGCCGGTGCGCCAACCACTGCGAGGTCGTGTGCGTCTACCGAGACGACGAGCTCATCGACTCCTGGGGCAACCGCTGCGACCGCGGGGCGGTGCGGCCCAGGGCGCGCGCGTAGCGGGCTCTCCGATTCGGGTCCCTGACGTCTTGCGATGTCCGGCGCTCTCCGAAGGTCCTGCGAGCATCGGGCGGAAGACCACGGCTCAACACATCGGAAAAACCGTGCCAAGAAGTTCGGAAAAACCGGAATTGAAATGTCGGAAAAACCGGGACGATGCTACACTCCTCCCAACGGGGCAGGAGAGGAGCCGCAATGGCAACAGGTAGCATCGCGCCGGAGGGGTACCTTCCGCGCGTCGTGGACGAGCAGGTCGAACGTTATCTCAGCATCTTTGGGGCAATCGAGATCGCGGGGACCAAGTGGTGCGGCAAGACGTGGTGCGCGCTCCGCCATGGGGCGAGCGTGAGCTACGTTGACGATGACATCGACCTCGCCCGCGCGGACCCCTCCCTCATGACGCTCGGCGAAGCGCCGCACGTCATCGATGAGTGGCAGCTCGTCCCGCGCATCTGGGACGCGGTGCGTCGCAGCGTCGACAAGGGGAGGCGCGTTCGCGGGGGCTGGATCCTCACGGGTTCCTCGACGCCGCTGTCGCGCGGACGCGGGGCGGGCGACGCGCCGAGCCACAGCGGCGCCGGCCGGATCGGGCGGATTCGCATGCACCCGATGAGCCTGGTCGAGAGCGGTGACTCCACCGGCGCGATCTCGCTCGCGGGCCTCTTTCGCGGGGAGTTCGAGCCGTGCGCCGTACCGTCCGACACGCGCGAGCTCGTCGAGCTCGCCTGTCGAGGGGGCTGGCCCGAGGCGGTTGGGATGGACGTCTCATCGGCTCAGACCCTGGCTCGCGAGTACCTGCGCCTCTTCTTCACCGAGAGCGCTCCGGCCGCAGGCAGGGACGGTGAGACCACCTCGAGGCTGGTCGCGTCGCTCGCGCGCAATCTCGGACAGGCGACCACGTACAAAACGATCGTCCGAGACATGTACGGCGACGAGGAGGATCCGCGCTCCCTTATCTCCGAGGAGACCGTGGCTTCCTATCTGGCCCTGCTCAAGGCCAGCTACCTCGTGGAGGAGGTTCCCGGCTGGGTCCCCCCGGCGCGCTCGAGGAAGCGCCTCGCCACCAAGCCCAAGCGCTACCTCGCCGACCCCTCGCTCGCTGCGGCTCAGCTCGGCATGGGGCCCGAGGCCCTGCTCAGGGACTGGCAGACGTTTGGCCTGCTCTTCGAGGGTATGTGCATGCGCGACCTCATGGTGTACGCACGCGCGCTGTCCGATGTGGGGTTCGAGCCCGTCCGGTACTACCGCGACGACGCCGGCCTCGAGGCGGATGCCGTGGTCGAGCTCGCCGACGGAAGATGGGCGGCATTCGAGTTCAAGGCGAGCGAGGACGGCGTCGACGCGGGTCTCGCAAGCCTCGCGCGCATGCGCAGGAAGCTCTGCGAGAACCCCCGCGCCCGCGTGCGCGAGCCGGAGTTCATGGCGGTGCTGGTGGGCGTCTCGCGCTACGCGCGCGAGGCCTCGCCCGGAACGTACGTCATCCCGATCAGGTGCCTGGGGGCATGACGGAGCCCGGGCGCGTGTTGAGCGCCGCTTCGCCGCGGCGGCAGGACAGTCCAGCAGCGTGGCTTCCAGTTCTCTCGAAGAAGGCGACCCTATCGTTGGAGGGCCAGATAACGAGCCAGTCTCCCGCGTTGGCGACGTGGCACTCCTTGCGTCCGGACCAGCTGCCCGTCAGTGCGTGCATGTCGTGCCGAGTTCTCAGGGTCTCCAGGGACTCGGGAGAGTTCTCGACCACAAGGTCGATGACTTTCTCCAGTTCGGATATGCCCCATCCTCTCCTGCGAGCCTTTCTCTTGAGGTCGCGCCTGAAGGCCGAAGAGAAGTCGGCGGCGAGCCTGGCCATTAGGCCGTCGCCGCCTCCATCAGGTCGTGACCGTTCGCAAATCGCCCGCTCTGGCCGGACGCAAGGAAGGCGTCCCCCTCAGCGATTGCGGCGAGGCTCTCCTCGTTGGGCTCCTCCGGGGAAACGTAGGCGGGATGCGCCGAGTGTTGACCATCTGCTTGTAGGACGCGCGGGTCGCGGACGAGAGGCCGAGCCCGTAGCAATCTGCAGCCTCCGCGCCGCCCGCCTGCGACCGTGCCGAAAAATACTTCCCAAATTTCCCGCCCAAGTCTTCGCACGAGCGAAGGAACGTCCCGGTGCGGCTCTGGTAAGCTATCGGTGTATGTGAATGGGGGTGCCGCATGGAGTTCATCTCGGCCGCGGAGGCGGCGCGCCGCTGGCACGTGACGCCGCGCGCCGTGCAGCTCATGTGCGCCCAGGGCCGCGTCCCGGGGGCCGAGCGCGCGGGCCGCGCCTGGCGCGTGCCGGAGGGCGCCGTCAAGCCCGCCGACCTGCGGCGCTCCCGCAACGAGGCGGCCCCCGGTGACGAGAGGCCCCCGGTCCCCCGGCGCCGGCAGGGGTCGTGCGACACCCTCATGCCCCTCATGAACGCGCCCTTCGCCCCCGGCCACGCCCGCGAGTACGCCGAGTCGCTCCCCGAGGGCCCGCGCCGCGACGTGGCGCTGGCCGAGCTCGCCTACTTCACCGGCGACGCCGCGCGGGCTGCCGCCCTCGCGCGCCCGCTCCTTGCGAGCGAGGACGCAGGAGCGCGCCTCTCGGCCTGCCTCATCTGCGCGTACGCGAGCCTCGCCCTCGACCGCATCAACGACGCCCGCTCCGCCCTCGCGCGGGCCCGCGCCGGCGTCGAGAAGCCCATCGGGGGGGGGTTCTCCCCTGAGGCGGCCGCCGCGGCGTCCTTCGTGGCGCGCACGGCGAGCGTGCTCCTGCACATCCCCGAGCCCGAGGGCCTGCCGCCCGCGGGCGAGGCGCTGCCCCTCCTGCCGCCGGGTCTGAGGCTCTTCGCCTGCTACGTGCAGGCGCACCGCCTCTATCTGGAGGGCGAGCACCAGACGAGCCTGGGCCTGGTGCTGGGCGCCTTCGCCATGCAGGAGGACTCCTGTCCCATCCCCGCCATCTACCTGCACCTCGTTGCCGTCATGGACCTCATGGCGCGGCGCCGCCCCGATGAGGCGCGCGCCCACCTGCTCGCCGCCTGGGACCTCGCCCGCCCCGACGGCCTCATCGAGCCGCTGGGCGAGCACCACGGGCTTCTCGGCGGCATGCTCGAGGCGGCGATCAAGCCCGCCTGGCCCGAGGACTTCCGCCGCATCATCGACGTCACCTACCGGTTCTCCGCGGGATGGCGCCGAGTGCACAACCCCGCCACCGGCGACGACGTGGCCGACAACCTCACAACGACGGAGTTCGCCGCCTGCATGCTGGCGGCGCGCGGGTGGAGCAACGCCGAGATCGCGGCGCACATGGGCATCTCGGTCAACCGCGTGAAGGAGTGCATCTCCAAGTCCCTGAAGAAGCTCGGCGTGAGCAGCCGCAAGGAGCTCGGCCGCTTTCTGCTCTCGTAGGGCGCGACCCTCCCCAAACCCACCGTCTCGCCGGGTAGGGGCCCTCCCCTGCTCCTAAACAACAATGGGGAGGTCAGGCTGCGTTTCGCGCCCGCATTGCGGCGCAGGCGGAAGGGACGGTGTCGTATGGCGAGAAGAACGTGGTGGAAGGTCGGCGCGCTACTGGCGGCGATGATGGTGTTCCTGACGATGCTGCCCGCCACGGCGCTGGCGGTTGCGCCGAACGGACAGGTGATCTATGTAGGCAACGAAAATGTGACAAGGGGCGGCTACTGGACGACCGACAGCGATGGAAACGTCACCGCATTCACAGGCGAAGGCACACCGGCGGACAACTTTATCTATTATGACGCAAGTCGCAATACCCTGACCCTGCACAACGCCACCATTAGAATGAGCGTATCCATTGATACCAATACTTTACTCGCAGGCGCAGCCATTGGTGTGCTCAATCAGTACGGCGACGGCAACGCAGAATTGACCATCACATTGGAGGGCACCAATACAATCGCAGAGGTCGGCAAGGGGATCTATGTGTTGGCCAGTTCTACTGGCGAAGCCACCCTGACCATCACAAGCGAAAGCGGCGGCAGTCTGGATGCCAGCGCCAGTCAGACTGGAATCTGGGTTCAAAGCAACAGCGGCAATGCCACCCTGACCATCCATAACGCCGATGTTGAAGCAACGGGGACCAGTCGTGGTGTCAATGTGCAATCCCACGAAAGTTCGACCGCCTCTCTGACTGTGGACGGCGGCAGCCTGACTGCCAGCGGGTCTCCAGGGATTCTATATGATTCTATCGGCAGTGGTACCGTTCCTGAAACTACGGCCTTAACCATCAGCAACAGTGCCATCGTGGACGCAAGAGGCGGTGGAATCGGTGCCGGATGGCTACTAGATCTCAAGGAAGTTTCCCCTGTTGATGGCAGTGTTGGTATCGTCTTTGGTCTTGATCTTTCCAACAGTAATGCAGGCACCGTGTACGACGATGTGACCTTGCAGGAGGATTTGACCATCGGTGAGGGCGAGAGCCTGGATATTCCCAGCGGGGCGAGCCTGACAATCGGCAACGACGCAACGCTGACTAATGAGGGCACCGTGACCACCGATGACGGCACCCTGACCAACAACGGCACCATCAACAACTCCGGCACCTTGCCCGACAACATCGGTGGAAACGGCGCCGTCAATCATGCTCCCACCATCACAACCGAGAGCCTGCCAGGTGGCCCCGTGGGCACATCGTACAGCCAAACGCTGACGGCAACCGGCACCACGCCGATTACATGGAGCGTCACCAGCGGTTCCCTGCCTGCTGGTCTAACTTTGAATGGGAGCACCGGCGAGATTGCCGGCACGCCCACCACGGCGGAGACGAGCACTTTCACTGTGAAGGCTGAAAACGACTACGGCAACGACAGCACGCAGTTTACGCTGACGATTGAAACGGCAGCTTATGTCCCAGTTAATAGTGTGTCGCTTAGTCCAAGCACATTGAACTTGGTGGAGAACGAAACAGGCACCCTCACCGCTACGGTGGAGCCGAGCAACGCCACCAACAAAGATGTGACGTGGGAAAGTAGCAACACAAGCGTTGCCACCGTGGACGCAAGCGGCCTCGTCACCGCTGTGAG
Source organism: Thermophilibacter mediterraneus (assembly GCF_900119385.1). Classification (GTDB taxonomy): domain Bacteria; phylum Actinomycetota; class Coriobacteriia; order Coriobacteriales; family Atopobiaceae; genus Thermophilibacter; species Thermophilibacter mediterraneus. The sequence goes on along the minus strand of NZ_FPKO01000008.1, from coordinate 116,829 downwards.
CGCGGGCATCACCAACATTACTGCCACTGCCGATGGCAACAAGACCGCCACCTGCACGGTGACCGTGGTCGCAAAGACCTATGGCATCTCCGCGTCCCCGGCTTCGCTCGACTTTGGCGGCGTCTACACCGGCTACGCGCAGCCCACCGCGCAGACCGTGACCGTCACCAACACGGGCAACCAGAGCGTTAAGCTGGCGCAGCCTGCCTCCACCAGCTTCTTGGTCGGCGCGCTTTCCGCCACCGAGCTCGCTCCGGGCAAGTCCGTCACCTTCTCCGTGCAGCCCAAGCCAGGCCTTGCCGCGGGGACGCACTCCGAGCAGCTCACAATCGCCGGGGCCGCTGCGGAGGGCGAGTCGGCGACCTGCGCCGTCGCCCTGTCCTTCTCGGTGCGCACTCCGTACGTCCCGCCGCGCCCGACCGGGCCCGACTGGGGCGACGTGGCAAACGACATCGCGGGCGCCCGTCCCGGCTCCACGGTCAAGGTGGACATGGACGGCAAGACGGTGCTGCCCGGCGAGGTGCTGGACGAGCTCGCCGGACGCGACGTGACGCTCGCGCTCGACATGGGCGACGGGCTGTTCTGGGAGATCTACGGCGGGGACGTGCCCGCGGATGCGGAGCACGGCGACGTCGACCTGGGCGTTGCCCTCGGCGGTGACTCCATCCCCGCGGACGTCGTGAACCTCGTCACCGGCGAGTCCGGCTCCGTGCAGGTGTCGCTCGAGCATGACGGCTCCTTCGGCTTTGAGCTTACGCTCGTGGCGCCGCTCGGCGAGGACGCCGCGGGGCTCGTCGCCAACCTCTACCGCTACAACGACGAGACGGGGTCGCTGGGGTACGAGGCGACCGCTCAGGTCGACGGCGAGGGCGTGGCGCGCCTGCCCTTCGACCACGCGTCGTCCTGGCTCGTCGCGCTCGACTCCCGCGGCCACGCGCTGCCCTTCTCCGATGCAAATGATGGCGAGTGGTACTCCGAGGCCGTCCGCTGGGCGTGGCTGGGCGGCGTCATGACCGGCTACGGCGACGGCTCGGGGCTCTTCGGGACGTCGTCGGCGCTCACCCGCGCCGAGGCCGCCGTGGCGCTCTGGCGCCTCGCCGGGGAGCCCGAGGGCGCCTCCGGCCTCCCGGCGGACTGCGACCCGAGCGGCTTCTACGCCGAGGCGGCGTCCTGGGCGCTCGGCGCGGGCGTGTTCTCCGGCTACTCCGGTGACGCCTTCGGCCCCGCTGACCCGATCACCCGCGAGCAGCTGGCGACCGTGCTGTGGCGCGCGGCTGGCTCGCCGGAGGCTGGGGGCGACCTCTCGTCCTTCTCGGACGCGGCAGACGTCTCGGGCTTTGCCGACGTCGCCATGAGGTGGGCGGTCTCCGCCGGCGTCCTCCGCGGCCAGGGCGACGGCGACGCCCTCGACCCGCAGGGCGCCTGCACGCGCGCGCAGCTGGCGACCATGCTCCATCGCTTGGCCGCGGCGGAGTAGGGCCGCCCGGGGTCAGCGCGAGGCCTCTCCCCTTCCCTGCCGTTTAGCGTGTTGCTTACGTGGCCGTCTACCTGCGGATGTGCAATGACCCACAGGTAGACGGCCTGTTTTGTCTCCCAGGGGTCGCGTTGCGCGCGGGTCGGCTCCGCCCGAGGCTCGTCGCCCGACGTTCGACTTTCCCTACCACCGACTGGTTCATCTCCATACTCTCCATTTCGTGTGGATTTGTCCCGTCTTTTACTCCCCATTTCGTGTGTATCTCGCTGACCCTTACTCTCCATATCGTGTAGAGTCGGGGCTGTTCATACTTTCCAAGATATGCAGCTTCACAGCAACGGCGTTGATTGGCGGGTCTCGACGTGTATAAGAGGAAGGTCTACGATGCGCTCCTCAGCTGGAAGCGCGAGTCGAAAGGCGCACTCGCCCTGCTGCTCGAGGGGGCGCGGCGCACGGGAAAGAGCACCCTTGCGCGCGCATTCGCCGAGAATAAATACGACAGCCATCTGATCATCGACTTCTCCGTCGCCTCCGAGGACATCAAGGACCTCTTTCGCATGTATCGGTCGGACGTCGACACCTTCTTCATGTACCTCCAGGCATTTACGGGCGTCAACCTGATCCTCCGGGACCCCAGCGGCAGGGCTCACCCTATCACCGCCCACGCGGATGGTGCCATATTTGATAACAACATCTATGACCAGCGCCTGTCCGTCCAGGGGGACGGGGTACCCCAGGAGCAGGTGGCCCAGGGCTGTACGGCCCGGCCTGCCTCGGAACTGGTGGCGGCACTGTCAGAACTGGACAGCCGCTATACCACTCGCCCCGACGGGGCGCTGACCATTCGGAATTTGGAGAATGGAGGCGGAATATGATGCGAACCACGGAAGAACGGGTTGCCGCAGTCAAGCGGCGCATTGGAGAGATCAACCGGCGGAATCGGCGGTGGGCCATTTTCGCTGCCATCGGCGCGGTCCTTGCAGCGGCCGCGGCCATCGCCGCCTTAATCCCTGTGAGAGCCAAGGAGGAAGTGTGAGATGAAAAAACGATTTTTGAGCCTGTTTTGCGTCCTGGCCCTCTGCCTGGGCCTGATGCCCGCCACGGCGCTGGCGGCGGACGAAATTGACCTGTATGTAGCCGGTCAGCGAATTACAGAAAGCGGCTGCTATGCAAACCAAAATGGAACTTGGACAAAAGTTGATGGTACAGAACCTGACAGCGGTCAGTTTTACTATGACGCCGCCACCTTCACCCTTACGCTGAATCAGGCGGAGATTACTAACAATCAAACTGTGAATGTTGCAGAAGGTTACACCTACGAAGGTAGCGTGATTGCCTTTAGTCAAACTGCCGATGTTTCTCTCAAAATAGTAGTATCCCAAGGAACGAGTACCATAACGGGAACCGGCGGGATTCGTGTAGAGTCCACGGCTGGAAATGCCTCCTTGTCTATTGCGGGTCCTGGCAGCTTAGATGTCAAACCGATCGGGAGTAATTCAGGAATTACGCTTAGTAGTTCAAAGAATAGGAACCTGGTTATCGACGGTGCGGATGTTACAGCTTCATCTCCTGCCCAGCATGGAGTTTATCTAATCTCTAGTACCGACGCATCATCCACTTCTGCTATTACGGTAAATAATGGCAGCCTGACCACCGGTGGCGATGGTAATGTCGGAATTTACTATTATTGGTCTGGCACGAGCAATGCTGGCACTTCCAGCCTGACCGTCAGCGGCAACGCAGTGGTGGATACAAGAAACAGTAAAATACTGACTAACAATGAGGAAACGGGTGTTCAGGTTGGTGCAGGCGGCGATGGCAACGGAGGTATCGTCTTTAACGGCAAGAGCGGCACTGTGTACGGTAAGGTGGAATTGCAGGACGACCTCACCATCAACGAGGGCGAAACCCTGACCGTCGGAAAGGACGCCAGCCTGACCGTCCCGGGTGGAAAGACTTTGACCAACGAAGGCACCGTGACCACCGAAGAAGGCGGCACCCTGACGGGAAGCATTACTAATGCGCCGCCCAAGATCACCACCACAACCCCTCTGCCTGACGGCACAGTGGGTACGGTTTACAATCAGCAACTTGCGGCTGAAAACACTCCTACTCAATGGAGCGTCACCCACGGTACCCTGCCCAATGGGTTAACGCTGGAAAATGGCACGATCTTCGGTATCCCGACTGCGGCGGACACTTCGACCTTTACCGTAAAGGCTGAAAACACCGCTGGCAGCGACAGCAAGGAACTTACACTGACGATCAATCCCGCCCCGGTGCTTGTTACCAGCGTAGCACTGAACAAGTCCGGACTTTCTCTTTACACAGGCCAAAGCGAAATCTTGACCGCCACGGTGCAGCCTGAAGATGCCACCAACAAAAATGTGACCTGGAGCAGCGATAGGCCCGAAGTGGCCACCGTAGAGAACGGCGAAGTTACCGCCAAGGCCGCAGGCACCGCCACCATCACCGCAACTGCGGCGGACGGCAGCGGTAAATCCGCCAACTGCAAGGTGACTGTGAACCCATCTACATACAGTATTTCCGCCGACACCACGGCTCTCGACTTTGGCAGCGTCTACACCGGCTATACCCAGCCCGCCGCCCAGACCGTGACCATCACCAATACCGGCAACCAGCCCTTGACCTTGACCCAGCCCGCCTCCACCAGCAGCTTTGATGTGGGCACTCTCTCCACTACGGAGCTGGCCGCAGGCGAGAAAGCCGCCTTCACGGTACAGCCCAAGGCAGGACTGGCCGTGGGTACATACAGTGAGAACATCACTATTTCCGGCACTCACGATGTTAACGAGACTATCTCTGCTACCTTCACCGTGAAACAGTACAGCAGCGGCGGCGGTACCCCCACCAAGACCCCCAGCCAGCAGGCCGTGGACAAGATCGAGAGCGCCAAGGAAGGCAGCACCGTTGAGATCACCCTCCGCACCGGCCAGACCAAGCTGGACAAAGAGGTGTTCGAGGAGCTGGCGGGCCGGGATGTGACCCTGGAGATCAGCCTGACGGGTGGCGTCACCTGGACCGTCAACGGCCAGGACATCCCGGAGAACGCCGACCTGACCGACCTTGACATGGGTGTGAGCCTGAATACCAGCACCATCCCGGTAAACCTCATCAATTCCGTCACAGGCGAGGCAGGAACGGTGCAGCTCACTCTCAAGCACAATGGTGAGTTTGGCTTTACCATGACCCTGACCGCCCCCGTGGGCGTGATAAACGCCGGTCTGTGGGCTAACCTCTACCGCTACGACGACGAGGCGGGGTCGCTGGGGTACGAGGCGACCGCTCAGGTCGACGGCGAGGGCGTGGCGCGCCTGCCCTTCGACCACGCGTCGTCCTGGCTCGTCGCGCTCGACTCCCGCGGCCACGCGCTGCCCTTCTCCGATGCAAATGATGGCGAGTGGTACTCCGAGGCCGTCCGCTGGGCGTGGCTGGGCGGCGTCATGACCGGCTACGGCGACGGCTCGGGGCTCTTCGGGACGTCGTCGGCGCTCACCCGCGCCGAGGCCGCCGTGGCGCTCTGGCGCCTCGCCGGGGAGCCCGAGGGCGCCTCCGGCCTCCCGGCGGACTGCGACCCGAGCGGCTTCTACGCCGAGGCGGCGTCCTGGGCGCTCGGCGCGGGCGTGTTCTCCGGCTACTCCGGTGACGCCTTCGGCCCCGCTGACCCGATCACCCGCGAGCAGCTGGCGACCGTGCTGTGGCGCGCGGCTGGCTCGCCGGAGGCTGGGGGCGACCTCTCGTCCTTCTCGGACGCGGCAGACGTCTCGGGCTTTGCCGACGTCGCCATGAGGTGGGCGGTCTCCGCCGGCGTCCTCCGCGGCCAGGGCGACGGCGACGCCCTCGACCCGCAGGGCGCCTGCACGCGCGCGCAGCTGGCGACCATGCTCCATCGCTTGGCCGCGGCGGAGTAGGGCCGCCCGGGGTCAGCGCGAGGCCTCTCCCCTTCCCTGCCGTTTAGCGTGTTGCTTACGTGGCCGTCTACCTGCGGATGTGCAATGACCCACAGGTAGACGGCCTGTTTTGTCTCCCAGGGGTCGCGTTGCGCGCGGGTCGGCTCCGCCCGAGGCTCGTCGCCCGACGTTCGACTTTCCCTACCACCGACTGGTTCATCTCCATACTCTCCATTTCGTGTGGATTTGTCCCGTCTTTTACTCCCCATTTCGTGTGTATCTCGCTGACCCTTACTCTCCATATCGTGTAGAACTACGTGAGCGAGCAGACGCACAGCTCCGTGGCAAAGGGGCTGCACGTCATCGGCGTCCCGCGCGACCACGTGAGGGTCGTGCCGTGCGACGACGCCTTCCGCATGGACGCCGCCGCCCTCGAGCGCGCGGTGGCGGCCGACGAGGCCGCGGGGCTGCGCCCGTTCGTGGCGGCGGCGACCGCCGGCACCACCAACACCGGCTCGGTCGACCCGCTGCGGGAGGTCGCGCGCGTCTGCCGCGCCCACGGCCTCTGGATGCACGTCGACGGGGCCTTCGGGGCGAGCGTCCTTCTCACCCGCCACCGCGGGATGCTCGACGGCGTCGAGCTGGCGGACTCCCTCTCGTGGGACGCGCACAAGTGGCTATTCCAGACCTACTCCTGCGGGATGGTGCTCGTGAGGGACCGGGGGAACCTCGTCTCGACCTACGCTGCGCACCCCGAGTACCTGCGCGACCTCGAGGAGGGCGGCGTCACCAACCCGTGGGACCTCGGGCCCGAGGTCACGCGGCCCGCGCGCGGGCTCAAGCTCTGGTTCACGCTCCAGACCATGGGGTCGGAGGGGCTCGCCGCCGCGGTGGAGCACGGCTTCGACCTCGCGCGGTGGGCGCAGGACGAGGCGGAGCGCACCCGCGACGTCGAGGTCGTCTCGCCCGCGCAGATGGCGATGGTGAGCCTCCGCTTTGCCCCGGCGGGGCTCTCGCCCGAGGGGTGCGACGCCCTCAACGCCGAGGTGTCCCGCAGGATGTGCGAGAGCGGCTACGCAGCGGTCTTCACCACCGAGCTGCGCGGCAGGAGGTGCCTGCGCATCTGCGCCATCCACCCCGAGGCCACGGAGGCAGACATGCGCGGGGTCGTGCGCGGGCTCCGCGCGATCTGCGACGAGGCGCTCGCGCTCTGACGGGCCCGCGCGGCGCGGCTCAGGCGCGGGCGGTGGCGACGACGTCGACGCCGGTCCCCGCGACGTCCTCCGCGACGACGTCGCCGATCTCGACCGGCGCGGCCGCCCGCACGCCCGCGAGCGCGCGCACCACGTCGAGCACGCGCTCGCGGGGCACCTCGCGCTCCGTCCTCACGGGGAGGCGCCGCAGCCGCGCGCTGCCGTCCACGGGCACGGTCGTCGTCACCGAGCGCACCGGGTGCGCGACCTCGGCGCGCGCGTAGGACGCGCCCCGCGCGCACGCGTTGCCGCGAACGCCGGCGACCTCCCCGGCCTCTCCCAGCTCCACCGTGAGGCGGCAGCCCCGCGGGCAGCGGATGCACGTCAGGGCCCTCGCGTCCCTCTCCCCCGTCCTTCCCATCACGCCTCCAGACCGATCGTGACCCGCCCGATCCCGCCGCGGGCGAGAAGCGCGTCGCGCCGCAGCGTGACCTGCTCCATCTCGCCGGGCACGAGGATGTCCCGCCGCCGCCGCGCGACCTCGCGCCCGTCTGCGCGCGCCACGACGGAGCGCCGCTCGTAGACGCCGTCGACGCGCAGGCGGACCACGAGCTCGTCCGGCATGCGCTCGGGGTCGACGCGCTGCGGCACCGCGTAGCGCACGCCGCGGCCGGGCTCCACGGGCACCCCGCCGCCCCGCGCGCGGGTCGCTCTCCCGCGCGCCCACGCGGCCGCCGCGGCGCCGGCGCGCGCCGCCTCCAGGCTCGCGTGGTCGGCGAGGTCGTGCACGTGCAGGACGTTGCCGCAGGCGAAGACGCCCGGGACGCTCGTCATGAGGGAGTCGTCGACCACCGCGCCGCGCGTGAGGGGCGACAGCTCGACGCCCGCCGCGCGCGAGAGCTCGTTCTCGGGCAGCAGGCCCACGGAGAGCAGCAGCGTGTCGCAGGCAACGATGCGCCCCGTCCCGGCGACGGGGTGCGCGGAGGCGTCGACGCGCGAGATCTCGACGGCCTCGACGCGGCGGCGGCCGAGGACGCGCGTCACGGTGTGCGAGAGCAGCAGCGGTATCCCGAAGTCCTCGAGGCACTGGACGACGTTGCGCTTGAGGCCGCTCGAGTAGGGCATGAGCTCGGCCACGCAGGCCACGTGCGCCCCCTCGAGCGTGAGGCGCCGGGCCATGATGAGGCCGATGTCGCCGGAACCCAGGACGACGACCTCGCGGCCGGGGAGGAGCCCCTCGCAGTTGACGAGGCGCTGGGCGCACCCGGCGGTGAGGACGCCCGCGGGACGGAAGCCCGGGATGCCGATCGCGCCCGCCGGCCGCTCGCGGCAGCCCATCGCGAGCACGACGGCGCCGGCCGCCACGCGCTCGAGGCCGCGCGCGGGGCTCACGAGGGTGACCTCGAGCTCGCCGGCGCCCGGGCGCCGCCCCGGTCGGGCGCAGGGGCCGCCCGCGGCGCCCTCCCCCGCCGGGCGGACGCCGAGGACCGTGGCGTCGGTCCGGAGGGTCGCGCCCGCGGCGCGCGCGGCGTCCTCGAGGCGCGCGGCGTACTCGGGCCCGGTGAGCTCCTCGCCGAGGGTCGCCAGGCCGAAGCCCCCGTGCACGCACTGGTTGAGGATCCCGCCGAGCCGCTCGTCGCGCTCGAGCACGAGGACCTCCCCCGCACCGGTGGCACGGGCCGCCGCGGCGGCGGAGAGCCCGGCCGGGCCGCCCCCTATGACGACGACGTCGCAGCGCCTCATGACGCGCCTCCCCTGAGCGTGTCCTTGACCGTGCCCGCGACGACCTCGGAGCCCGGCCCCGCCAGCGTGACCTCGCGCGGGTCGCGCCCCAGCTCGCGCGCCAGGACCTCGAGCACGCGCGGGGCGCAGAAGCCGCCCTGGCAGCGCCCCATCCCCGCCTCCACGCGTCGCTTCACGCCGTCGAGCGAGCGCGCGCCGACGGGGCGGCGGATCGCGTCGACGACCTGCCCCTCGGTGACGGTGCGGCAGCGGCAGACCACGCGCCCGTACTCGGGGCGCGCGGCGACGAGTGCCGACCACTCCTCCGGCGCCATGCGCGCGACGTCGGGGACCGGCGCGGGCCGCGGCGCCAGCCGGTCCCTCTCGGCGGGCCCGCCGAGGGCGTCGCGCACGATGCCGGCGACCATGCGGGCGATGGCGGGGGCCGCGGAGAGCCCCGGGGACTCGATGGCCGCGCAGTCGACGAAGCCCGGGGCTCCGGGGACCTCGCCGATCACGAAGTCGTGCCCCGGCTGGTGGGCGCGCAGGCCCGCGAAGGTGCGGATGCGCTCCCGGAGGGGGACGCCCCGCACCGTGAGCGACGCCCTGCGCTCGACCTCGGCGAGGCCGTCCGCGGTGGTGTCGACGCCGTCCTTGTCGCCGACGTCCTCGGCGGTGGGGCCCACGAGCAGGTTGCCGCCGGTCGTGGGGGTCACGAGGACGCCCTTGCCGAGGCGCGTGGGCAGCGCGAAGACGGTGTGGCGCACGTGCTGCCCCGCTGTGACGTCGAGGACGTGGTACTGCCCGCGGCGCGCCGTGATGGCGAGCTCGTCACCAGGCGCGCAGACGAGGTTGTGCAGCTCGTCCGCGCGCACGCCGGCCGCGTTGACCACCACGCGCGCGACGAGCGGCCCGCCCGGCACGTCGAGCTCCCAGGCGCCGCCCGCGCGCCGGGCGACGCCGGTCACGGGCGAGCGGAACCTGAACTCGACGCCGTTGACAGCCGCCTGCTCGGCGAGGGCCACGGTGAGCTGGAAGGGGTTCACGATGGCTCCAGTGGGCGCCCAGAGCGCGGCGACGGCGGCGTCGGAGACGTTGGGCTCGAGCTCCCGCAGCTCGTCCGCCTCGATGATGCGGAGGCCCTCGACGCCGTTCTCGCGGCCGCAGGCGAGAAGGGCGTCGAAGCCGCCGCGCTCGGCGGGGTCGGTGCACACCACGAGCGAGCCGACGCGCTCGTAGTCCACGCCGAGCTCGGCACACAGGGGCCCCATGAGGCGCGAGCCCTCCACGTTGAGGCGCGCCATGAGGCTGCCCGTGGCGGCGTCGAAGCCCGCGTGGACGATGGCGGAGTTGGCCTTGGAGGTGCCGCAGCAGACGTCCTCCTCGGCCTCGAGCACGCAGGTCGAGACGCGGAGGCGCGCGAGCTCGCGCGCGATGGCGCAGCCCGAGACCCCCGCGCCGACGATCGCGACGTCGCAGCGCGCCGCGCCGCGGCCCGCCGCCTCGATCCCGTCGTGGGCGCAACCCGTACCCATGGCCCTCCCGTCGCCGGCTGCCGTTAGGGAGATGGTTCCCAGGAGGGCCGCGCCCGATTCGCGAGAGCCGCGGCGAGCGGCGCGCGGGCGCGCCCGGGCGGCCGCCGGGGCGTCAGGCGTCGATGCCGAGGCGCTCGGCGAGCTCGAGCCACTCGTCCTCGAGCGAGGCGCGCTCCTCGAGGCACGCGTCGAGCGCGGCCTGCGCGGCCATGAGGGCGGCGTAGTCGCTCGCGTCGACGGCGGCCATCTCCGCGCGCAGGCGCTCTGGGTCGGCCGCGGTCTTCTCGAGGCGGCGCGCCACGGCGTCGAAGCGCTTCTTGAGCTCGCGGCGCTCCTGGTTGGTGAGCCCGGGCTGCGCCTGGGGCGCGCCCGGGGCGGCGTCGCGCGGGGACGACCCGGGCGCGGGGGCCGGCGCGGCGGGCTGCCCCGCGTCCTTCTCGCCCGAGGCGAGCAGGCGCAGGTACTCGTCGACGCCGCCGGGGACGTGTCGCACGTGGCCACCGATGAGCGCGAACTGGTCGTCGGTCACGCGCTCCATGAGGTAGCGGTCGTGGGAGACCACGATGAGCGTGCCGGGCCAGCTGTCGAGCAGGTCCTCCATCACGGCGAGCATGTCGGTGTCGAGGTCGTTGCCGGGCTCGTCGAGCACGAGCACGTTGGGCTCCTCCAGGATCACGCACAGCAGCGCCAGGCGGCGGCGCTGGCCGCCGGAGAGGTCGCGGATGAAGTTCTGGAGCTCGCGCTGCTCGAAGCCCAGGCGCTCGATGAGCTGCGTGGGGCTCTGCATCTTGCCACCCACGAGGTAGCTGCGCTTGTAGCGCCCGAGCACCTCGAGCACGCGCCAGCCGTCCCTCTCGGCCAGCGCGTCGAGGTGCTGGCTCATGAAGCCGAAGCGCACCGAGGCGCCGATCTTCACCGTGCCGGACGTCGGCTTGAGCGCGCCGGTCATGAGCGCCAGCAGCGTCGACTTGCCCGCGCCGTTGGCGCCGAGGATGCCGTAGCGGTCACCGGGGCCGATGAGCCACGAGACGTCCTCGATCACGCTGGGCCCGCCGGGGTAGGCGAAGCTCACGTCAGACATCTCGATGACCTGCTTGCCCAGGCGGGAGACGGCCAGGCGCTTGAGCTCGAGCGGGTTTCTGAGCGGCGGGTCGTTGGCGATGAGGGCGCGGGCGGCCTCGATGCGGAACTTCGGCTTGCTCGTGCGCGCCTTGGCGCCGTGCGCGAGCCAGTTGAGCTCCTTGCGCAGCGTGTTCTGTCGGCGCTCCTCCATGACGGCCGCCTGGCGCTCGCGCTCCACGCGCTGCTGGATGTAGGCGGAGTAGCCGCCCTCGAAGGGCTCGATGCGGCGGTCGTGGACCTCCCACATGTGCTCGCAGACCTCGTCGAGGAACCACCGGTCGTGCGTGACCACGAGAAGCGCGCCCTCCCCCGCCGGCCAGCGGCGGCGCAGGTGCTCTGCCAGCCACTCGATGGCCGCGAGGTCCAGGTGGTTGGTGGGCTCGTCCATGCAGATGACGTCCCAGGTGTTGCACAGGACGCGGCAGAGGTCGACCCGGCGGCGCTGCCCGCCCGAGAGCTCGCCCACGGGACCGTCGAGGTCGAGCTCGCCCACGAGCTCGTCGAGGATCGCCCGGATCCGGGCGTCGGAGGCCCAGGTGAACTCGGGGACGTCGCCGAAGATGGCACGGCGGACGGGGTCGGCGTCGTCGAGCCGGTCCGCCTGGCCGAGGTAGCCCACCTGGATGCCGCGGCGCCAGGTGACCGTGCCCGAGTCGGGCTCGAGCGCGTGGGCCACGATCTCGAGGAGCGTCGACTTGCCGTCGCCGTTGCGGCCCACGATGCCGATGCGCTCGCCCTCGTTGATGCCGATGGTCTGGTCCTCGAGCACGCGCTTGCCGGGCCACTCGTGGCCGATGTGCTCCAGTCCGATGAGGATGCCCATGGGCGGCTCCCTTCCTGACAATGGTGACAGGGTATTTTGTCACAAACGCCCGCGGCCCGGGCCGGGCGCGCCGCGGGCGCGCCGTCCTTCTCGCCGTCCCTTTGCGCTACTCCCCCGTGGCGAGCGAGCGCAGCAGCGCGATCTCGGCCGCCCAGCCGTCGAGGCCCGCCTGCGGCGTCTCGAGCACCATGGGCAGGCCAGCCAGGCGCGGGCTGGTGACCACCGCGCGGAACGTCTCGAGCCCGAGCGAGCCCTCGCCGATGCGCTCGTGGCGGTCCTTGTGGCTGCCCAGCGGGTTCTTGGAGTCGTTGAGGTGGAGGGCCCTCAGGCGCTCGAGCCCGATGACGCGGTCGAACTCGTCGAGAACCCCGTCGAGGTCGGAGACGATGTCATAGCCGGCGTCGGCCACGTGGCAGGTGTCCAGGCACACGCCGAGCAGCTCGCCGTGGCGCGTGCCCTCGATGATGCGCGCGAGCTCCTCGAAGCTGCGGCCGACCTCGGTGCCCTTGCCGGCCATGGTCTCGAGCAGCACCGTCGTGCGCTGGCCGGGCTCGAGCACCTCGTCGAGGCCCTCGCAGATGAGGCGGACCCCCTCGTCGACGCCCTGCTTGACGTGGCTGCCGGGGTGGAAGTTGTAGAGGTTGCCGGGCAGGCGCTCCATGCGACCCAGGTCCTCGCGCATCGCGCGGCGCGCGAACTCCACGGTCTCGGGCTTGGCGGAGCAGAGGTTGTAGGTGTAGGGCGCGTGCGCCACGAGCGGGCCGATCCCGTGGCCCGCGCACGTGGCGAGGAACGCGGCGAGGTCGGCGTCGTCGAGCTCGCGCGCGTTGCCCCCGCGCGGGTTGCGCGTGAAGAACGCGAAGGTGGTGGCGCCTATGGAGACGGCGTCGGCGGCCATGGCGGCGTAGCCGGCCGACGTGGAGAGGTGGCAGCCCAAAAGCGGGCCGCGGGCGGGCGGCTCGCCGCTTGCGGCCATCGTGCAGGCGTTCTTCTCGTCCATTGGGTCCCTCCCGGGTCGTGGTCTTACCTTGGCCTCATGTCTGGAGAGGCTCCTGCGGAATCTGTCTGTGCTGGCGGGCGGTTGGCGCGTGGGCGGGCGGCGCGCATTCGGGCGGAATGATGTCCGGCCCTACAGCCCGCCCCCCACGCCCGCTACCGCGCCGCGCCCAGGTCGCGCACGGCGTCGAGGACCGCGTCGGCCACGGCGCGCAGCGGCATGGTCTCGAGCTGGCGCACGCCGGCTGCCGTGACGAGCGCCACGCGGTTGGTGTCCGCGCCGAAGGTGGACTCGGGGCGGCTCACGTCGTTGGCCACGATGAGGTCGGCCCCCTTGCGGCGCAGCTTCTCCGTGGCGTGCGCGAGAAGGTCGTCGGTCTCGGCGGCGAAGCCCGCCACGACGCGCTCTCCCTTGGCGGCGCAGAGCTCGGCCAGGATGTCGGCCGTCTCGACGAGCTCGATGGCGTCCAGGTGCTCGCGCGACTTCTTGAGCTTGTGGTCCGCGGGGCGCGCCGGCGTGTAGTCGGCCACGGCGGCGCAGCAGATCGCCGCGTCGGCGTCCTCGAAGGCGGCGAGCGTCGCGTCGCGCATCTGGGCCGCGGACACCACGTCCACGCGCCGCGCGCCGGCCGGGCAGCCGAGCGCCGTCGGCCCGGAGACGAGCGTGACCTCGGCTCCTCGCGCGACGGCGGCCTCGGCGAGCGCGTAGCCCATCTTGCCGGTCGAGCGGTTGGCGATGAAGCGCACGGGGTCGATGGCCTCGTGGGTGGGGCCCGCCGTGACCACGAGGCGCAGCCCGGCGAGGTCGCCCGCCCCGAGCGCCGCTCGCGCCGCAGCGACGATCTGGTCCACCGGCGCGAGCTTCCCCTCGCCCACGTCGCCGCAGGCGAGGCGGCCGCAGTCGGGCCCCACGAGGTGCACGCCGCGGGAGCGCAGCGTCTCGGCGTTGGCCTGCGTCGCGGGGCTCTGCCACATGTGCACGTTCATGCCGGGCGCCACCAGGACGGGGCAGCACCCGTGGCAGGCGAGCAGCGTCGTCGTGAGGCAGTCGTCGGCGATGCCGCAGGCCATCTTCGCCATCACGTTGGCCGTCGCGGGCACCACCAGGGCGACGTCGGCCCACTCGGCGAGCTCGATGTGCGGGATCGCCGAGCCGGGGTGGCCGTAGAGCGACGTGGCCACCGGCGCCCCGGAGAGCGCCTCGAAGGTCGCGGCGCCCACGAACCGCAGCGCGTCCTCGGTCATGGTCACGCGCACGTCGCAGCCGGCCCTCTGAAGGCCCCGCAGCACCTCGCAGGCCTTGTACGCGGCTATGCCCCCGCACACGGCGAGAAGGACGCGCGGCGCGCGGCCGTCTGCGCCCTCCGGGCCGAGGTTCTTCTCGCTCACTCGCCCTCGACCTCCTCGGAGGTGATGAGGATGCGGTGGCAGTACGGGCACTCGGTGATCTCGTCGCCGTGGGCGAGGTCGTGGAACTGGCTCGGCTGGAGCTTCACGCGGCACACGGAGGGAACGTTGCCGCGGAGCCGCTCGACGGCGAGGCCCTTGAAGCGCCTGCGCGCGACCTCGTAGGCGGCGAGGTGCTCGGCGCTCACGTCGCGGGCCGCGTCCTCCCGGCGCCGGGTGAGCTCGACGATCTTCGCGCGCAGCGTCGCCGAGCCCTCGTCGAGTGACGCCTGGGCCGCCTCGCGCTCCTGCTCGAGTCGCTCGAGCGTGAGGCGCGCGTTGCGCTCGGCGCGCTCGAGCCGGCCCAGGCGCTCGCGCGCGGGGCCGAGGGCGAACTCGCACTTCTCGATGCGCTTTGCGAGCGAGGTGAGCGACTGCTCGAAGTCGCGGATCTCGCGGTGCGTGTGGCCGCCCGCGTCCGCCTCGGCCTGGACCTCGGCCGTCTTCTGGTTGTAGTGCTCGAGGTCGGCCTCGGTGTCGGCGATCTCGAGCTCGGCGTCCTTGCGCTGCCCGACGATGCCCGTGAGCTCGCTGGCGACCTTCCTCCGCGCGAGCTCGATCGTCTTGAGGCGCTGCTGCTGGGGCATCGAGGCGAGCGCGGAGGCGTGCTTGAGCAGCTCGAGGTCGATCTCCTGGAGCGTGGTGAGGGCGGTGGCTTCAGTCATGGCTTCCATTCTCTTCTTCCGCTAGCGCCGCGCGCGGGACCGACCGCGCTCGGCGACGATTCTGACGAGTGCCTGGGCGAGCCGCGCGAGGACGTCGTCACCCACGCGCTCGTCGAAGGAGATGCGCAGCGAGCCGAGCGCCTCCTCGCGGGGGATGCCCATGGCGAGAAGGACGTGGCTGGCGTCGAGGGAGCCCGAGGAGCAGGCGGAGCCCGCGGAGACCTCGAACCCCTCCTGGTCGAGGGCCAAGATCATGGTCTCGGAGTCGAGCCCGGGCGCCATGACGTTCACGATGCCGGGCAGTCGGCGCTCGGCGTCGGTCGTGGCGACGATGCCGGTCCCGGGCGCGCAGAGCGCCCCCGCGAGGCGACGGGCCCTCCCGGCGACCTCGGCGGCCGTCCGGTCGAGCGTGGCCGCGCAGGCGCGCGCGGCGGCGGCGAAGGCGAGGGCCCCGCGGACGTCCTGCGTGCCGGCTCGCCTCCCCTGCTCCTGCCCGCCCCCGAAGCTGATGGGCCTGAGCGGGGCGCGGCCGCGCACGGCGAGCGCGCCCACGCCGACCGGCCCGCCGAGCTTGTGGGCGGCCACGCTCACGGCGTCCGCGTCGGCGACGTCGAGCGGAACGTGCCCGAGCGCCTGGACCGCGTCGGTGTGGAAGAGCGCGCCGGCGGCGTGCGCGGCGCGCGCGAGCTCGCCGGTGGGCTGCAGGACGCCGGTCTCGTTGTTTGCGGCCATGACCGAGACGAGCGCGCACGAGGCGTCCACGAGCCCCTCGAGGGCCCGCGGGCCCACCACGCCCGAGCGGTCGGGGCGGGCGAGCTCGACCTCGAAGCCGCGGTCGCGCAGCGGCCCCACGAGGTCGAGGACGGAGTCGTGCTCGATGGCCGAGAGGACCACGCGCCTGCGGCGGGCGTCGCGGGCGCGCGCGCCCTCGGCGAGCCCTATGACCGCGAGGTTGTTGGACTCGGTGCCCCCGGAGGTGAACGTCACGTCGGAGGGGCGGAAGGCGCCGCCGAGGCAGGCGGCGAGCTCGCGCCGGGCGCGGTCGAGCTCGCGCGCCGCCGCGCGCCCCATGCTGTGGAGCGAGTTGGGGTTGGCGCCGGCCACCGGGCTCGCGTCGTAGGAGCGCTCGGCCTCGAGCGCCTCGGGGCGCAGGGGGGCGGAGGCGGCGTAGTCGAGGTAGGCGTACGTCACGGCGGGCCCCACGCTACGCGGTCTTGGATGCGCCGGCGAGTCCGGCACGACGGATGTCGGCGATGGCGGCGGCGCGGTCGGCGGTGCCGAAGACGGCGCTGCCCGCCACGAGGACGCGCGCGCCGGCCGACGTGACGGCAGCGGCGGTGGCCGACGAGATGCCTCCGTCGACCTCGATGAGCGGGTGCACGCCGTGCTCGTCGCACATGCGGCGCAGGCGGCGGACCTTGCGCGGGGAGCTCTCGATGAAGCTCTGCCCGCCGAAGCCCGGGTTCACCGTCATGACGAGCACCATGTCGAGGTCCTCGAGGATGGGCTCGAGCAGGCAGACGGGCGTGGCGGGGTTGATGGCCACCGAGGCCCTGGCGCCGCGGTCGCGGATGAGCGAGACGAGCCGGTGGGCGTGCGCGGTCGCCTCGTAGTGGAACGACACGACATCTGCCCCCGCGTCGAGGTACTTCTCGACCATCTCGTCGGGGTTGGAGATCATGAGGTGGACGTCGACCGGGAGGTCGGTCGCGGACTTGACGGCGCGCAGCACGTCGAGGCCGAACGTGAGGTTGGGGACGAAGTGCCCGTCCATGACGTCGAAGTGGACGAGGTCGGCCGAGGACACGTCGCCGAGCTCGTCGGCGAGGCGGGTGAAGTCGGCCGAGAGGACCGAGGGCGCAACCAGGATCTCTTCCATCGTCTGTCTACTCCTTCTGGTCGTTTGCGATTCCGTAGAACTCCTCGCCCGGGCGGCGCCCGAGCAGCACCTCGGTCGCCCGGCTCACGTCGGTCGCCCCCGTAAGGACGGCGTGGACGGCGCTCGTGATGGGGACCTCGACGCCGTGCGCCCGCGCGAGCTCGAGCACGCTGCCGGCGGCGCGCGCCCCCTCGACCACGGTGTGGGTGCGCGCCTCGAACGCGGCGAGCGTCTCGCCGCGGGCGAGCGCCTCGCCGAAGGTGCGGTTTCGCGAGTGGCGCGACGTGCAGGTGGCCACGAGGTCTCCCATGCCCGCGAGGCCCATGGGGGTGAGCGGGTCCGCCCCGAGCGCGGCGGCGACGCGCCCGATCTCGGCGAGGCCGCGGGTCATGATGACGGCGAGGGTGTTGTCGCCGGCCCCGAGCCCCACGGCGACGCCGCAGGCGATGGCGACGACGTTCTTGACCGCGCCGCAGATCTCGACGCCCGCCACGTCGCGGGAGACGTACACCCTGAAGGACGGGCTGACGAGAAGCCCCTGGAGCCTCAGCGCGACCTCCTGGCTCTGGGCGGCGAGCACCGCGGCGGAGAGCTTCCCGAGGCAGACCTCCTCGGCGTGGTTGGGGCCCGAGAGCACGGCCACGCGAGCGGCGCCGCCGACCTCGTCGGCCACGACGTCGGCCATGAGCGCGCCGGTGCCGGGCTCGACGCCCTTGGTGAGCACGAGGACCGGCGCGCCGGCGGGCACGAGCGGCGCGAGGTCGGCGCAGGTCGCGCGCAGGTACGCGGAGGGGACCGCCATGACGACGACCTCGGTGCCGTCGAGCGCCCCCGAGCGGCTCGCGGTTGCGCGCACGTTGGCGGGCAGCTCGTAGTCGCTGAGGTGGCGCGGGTTCCTGCGCGTGCGCCCGATCTCATCGGCGAGCGCGGCGTCGCGGCACCACAGGCGCACCTCGGCGGCGCGCGGGGCGAGCAGGCCCGCCATGGCGGTGCCCCACGAGCCCGAGCCCACGACCGCTATTCGGTTGACCGCGGCGCTCACGACCCCGACACCTCCGCGCCGTCGCCCTCGCGCTCGTCGCGGCCGCCCTTGTGGAACGAGAAGCGACGCTCCTCGCCGCGGACGAGGCGCCGGACGTTCTCGCGGTGCGACCAGATGACGACGACCGCGGCCACCGCGATCGGCGCGACGGAGATTGCCGGGAAGCCAAAGAGGACGCACCACAGCGGCAGCGACGCGGCGGCGGCGACCGACCCCAGCGAGACGTAGCGCGTGGGAATCACGAGCACGAGGAACAGGGCGAGGAGGCCCACGCCGATGGGCCAGTAGAGCCCGAGCGCGGCCCCGAAGCCCACCGCGATGCCCTTGCCGCCGTGGAGGCGCAGGTAGGGGCTGAAGACGTGCCCGAGGATGCAGCCCAGGAACACCACGGAGAGCGAGGCGCCGAAGGCGGTGGTGTGGTCGAGCGAGGCGAAGTCCCCCCCGAAGAGGGCGAGCGCGAGCACCAGGCGCGAGACCAGCATGCAGACGAGCCCCTTGCCGAGGTCGAGCAGGAGCGTGAGCGCCGCGGCGCCCTTGCCCACCGAGCGCGCGACGTTGGTGGTGCCGATGTTGCCCGAGCCCGTGGTGCGCACGTCGATGTGGCCCATCGCCCGAGCGACCACGAGTCCGAAGGGAATCCCGCACACGAGGTACGCGAGCAGGGTGAGCAGCGCGGTCAGCGCCTCGAGGGAGAGCATCAGCGATCGCCCCCCTCGGACTTCTTGCGGAACTTCAGGCGCACGGGCGTGCCCGTGAGGTCGAAGCGCTCGCGCAGGCGGTTCTCGAGGAAGCGCTCGAAGTTGTCGTCCACGAGGTCGGGGGCGTTGCACCAGAAGCAGATGACGGGCGGCTTGGAGCCGGTCTGCGTGGCGTACTGGATCTTGAGGCGACGCCCGCGCTCGCTGCGCGTGAAGCCTCCCTCGCGGATCTGGGAGAGAAGGTCGTTGAGCTCGGAGGTCCTGAGCTGGGACGCGTGCGCCTCGGCGGCGCGCACGGCGAGGGCGAGCACCTTGTCCGTGGCGCGGCCGGTGAGCGCGGAGACGTTGACCGCGGGGATCCACGGGCAGAACGCGAGGCGCTTGTCGATGGATGCCGCGATCTCGTCGCGCTGCTGCTCGGTCTCGACGAGGTCCCACTTGTTGAGCACGAGCACAAGGCCGCAGCCGCGGTCGATGGCCATGCCGGCGACCTTCTGGTCCTGCTCGGTCACGCCCACCGTGGCGTCCACGACGAGCAGGCACACGTCGGCGCGGTCGATGGCCTGGAGGCCGCGCACGAGGCTGTAGTACTCGACGTCCTCGTGGACCTGGGTCTTCTTGCGCATGCCGGCCGTGTCGACGAGGCGGATGGGCATGCCCTTCCACTCGATCACGGTGTCGATGGCGTCGCGCGTGGTGCCGGCGACGTCCGAGACGATGGAGCGCTTCTTGTTGGCGAGGCGGTTGGCGAGGCTCGACTTGCCCACGTTGGGGCGGCCGACGATGGCGAGCGAGAGCATGTCCTCCTCGGCCTCGTCGTCCGACGGCTCGGGGAAGCACCCCACGATCTCGTCGAGCAGGTCGCCCGTGCCGTGCCCGTGGCCGGCCGAGATGGGGCGCGGCTCGCCGACGCCGAGGGCGTAGAAGTCCCAGAGGCCGTCCTGCTCGGTCGACGGGTCGTCGCGCTTGTTGACCACGAGCAGGACCGGCTTCTCCTGCCGCCGCAGGACGCGGGCGACCTCCTCGTCCTCGTCGGTGACGCCGGTCGTGCCGTCCACCACGAAGACGATGACGTCGGCCTCCTCGCAGGCCATGAGCGCCTGCTCGCGGATGCGCGGGGCGAAGACGTCCTTGGACTTGACGGACTCGATGCCACCGGTGTCGATGAGGGTGAAGTCCCTCCCGTTCCAGTCGGCGTCGTGGTACGAGCGGTCGCGCGTGACGCCGCGCGACTCGTGGACGATGGCGTCGCGGCTCACCGCAATGCGGTTGACGAGCGTGGACTTGCCGACGTTGGGGCGGCCGACCACGGCGACTACGGGCTTTGGCATCTTGTCTCCTTGCTATTCCATTGGTGCAGCAAGGGTACCACGAACGGCCACGAGCGGTCGGTTTTCGGCCGCGAGCGCGCCAAATCACCACGACGGGGCGCGCGGCGGCGCAGGAGGAGGGCGAGAAGGGCCCGCGGCGGCAGGTCCTTCTCGCCCGGGTCGCCCCGGACGGGCCTAGGCCCCCTCCTGCCAGCGCTGGAGCATCGAGGCCGCGGCGCCGCGCGTGAGCTGGCCGGCGGGGTCGATGCGCGTCTGGCCCTCGCCGGTGCCGCGCACGATCTGCTGGCCCACGGCCCAGACCATGGCGCCGACGTAGGGCTCGCCCACCGCCGCGCCGTCCTCGAAGGTCGTGAGGTCGCCGGCGGGCGCGGGGCGCCCGGCGAGGCGCCAGAGCACGAGGACGAACTGCTCGCGCGTGATGGGGTCGGAGGCGCCGAAGGTGTGCTCGTCGTAGCCGTTCATGATGCCCTGCTCGGAGGCCCAGCCGACCGCCTCGTCGTACCACGCTCCCTCGGCGCAGTCGTCGAAGCGCTCGTGCGCGTCGGACTCCGCCTCGGGCTGGCCCTCGAGGTTCCAGAGGACCATCGCCATCTGGGCGCGGTCGAGCCTGTCCTCGGGCCCGAAGAGGCCGGACCCGTCGCCGTAGCCCTGCATGGCCCCCTGCTCGACGATCCAGCACACGCCGTCGAAGTACCACGCGAGCGGGTCGGCGACGTCCGAGAAGCGGGGCGCGAAGGTCGCGGCGACGGTGACGTCGGCCTCGGGCATGACGAAGGTGCGGGTGTCGCCCGAGCCGCTCAGCGCGACGCTCGCGCCGTCGGAGGTCGTCACCGTGACCTCATCGAGGACGAAGCCGTCGTCGGCGGAGGCGCTCACGGTGACGGTGGCGCCCGCCGTGGCGTAGGAGTCGCTCACGCGCAGGGTCCCGTTGCTCGGCGACACGGCGGAGATGCGGTACTCGAGCGGGTCCTCGGGCAGCAGCGCGAGGCAGTCGGCGCGCTCGCTCTCGTAGCGGCGGATCCAGGCGTCGTGGTACTGGGGCTGCGAGGGGTAGCGCTCGGCGACGTTGTCGACGATGGCGTCGACGAGGGCGTTGACGAACTGGCGGTCGGTCATGTCGTTGGTGAGCCCCGCCTCGTCGAGGAAGAACTGCACGCCGGCGGTCCCGAAGAGGTTGGTGGCGCTCCAGACGAGGCCCTTCACGCAGTCGGCGCGGCCCGCCATCGAGATCCCCCGGGACGCGAGGTAGCTCTCGGACCGGGCGTAGTACCCCTCGTAGGCGTAGTTGTCCTGCAGGAGGCTGAACTCCTTGGGGTCGGCGTCGTAGGCGGCGTGCCACGCGCCCTCGACGAGGGTGCCGAGCTCGGTGAGCTCGCCGTCCTCGTCGACCATCGGCGAGCGCTCGAGCGCCTCGCCGCTCTCGTCGGTCGTCGCCGCCACCTCGTCGGCGCGCTCGACGACGGGCTCGAACATCGCGTACTTCTCGCCGTCGTAGCTCAGGCAGTAGCGCAGGAACGAGACGAGGCTGTAGCGCCGGTCGAACTGGTAGTAGCCGAGCGCGTTGTAGCCGTCCCCGGACGAGAACCCGAGGTCGTAGTTGCCGTGGCTCTCGTACTTGGTGAAGTACTTCATCTCGTCCGAGATCTGCACGAGCCGGGCCCCGGACGCGAGCAGCAGGGCGCCCGGCTCGTCGGGCGCGGGCTCGTAGAAGTCGGCGCGGTCGTAGGCGGCCTCGGGCGCCCCCTGCGCCGCCGAGCCGGCTGCCAGCGCGGTCGCGGGGCAGGCGAGGAGCGCGAGCGCGATGCCTGCGGTGAGCGCTGCGGTGCGGGCGTGTGACATGGTCCCTCCCTCGACGCGGTTGCTCAGGACATTGTACGCGAACGCGCGCGGGCGGCGCGGTGGGCACGAGCAGAGAAGAACGTGCGGGCTGCGGTCGGTTTCGGGGCGGATTCCGTCCGTATCCCGCACGTACCCAAAACACGTGCTGGCTGCGGTCGGTCTGCGGCCGGATTCCGTCCATAACCCGCACGCACCCCAAGCGCGTGCGGGCTGCGGTCGGTTTCGGGCCGGATTCCGTCTGCAACATGCACGTACCCCAAACGCGTGCGGGTTGCGGTCGGTCTGCGGCCGGATTCCGTCTGTATCCCGCACGCACCCCGGGCGCGCCGCGCTACCCCCGCACGAGCTCGAGCAGGCAGTCGAGGTAGGCGCCGGGACTCGGCACGCTCACGCCCACGCGCGCGCCGCGGCGCTCGAGCTCCGCGATGACGTGCTCCTGCGTGTCGCCGTCGAGCGTGAGCCGGTCGAAGTTGAACATGACCTCGGGGAGCACCACGAGGGTGTCGCCCAGGTCGTCCGGGAGCTGCGCGAGCAGGTCCTCGGAGACGATGAGTCCCGTGACGTTGACGTCGCCGCCGAAGTAGTCGTTGCGGACCGCGCGCGTGCGAGCGCGCCCCGACGGCGAGAGCAGCGCGCAGAAGGCGCCGATCGTCTCCTCGGCGGCCTCGCCGCAGACGAGCCGCGCCTCGAGGCCGCGCGCGGCGAGCGCGGCGTCCGCCTCGGACATCTCGCCCGCGCGCTCCCGCGCCACGAGCGCGGCCTCGTCGAGGAAGCTGCGCAGCATGCCGATGCCGTCGTAGAACTGCGGGTAGCCGTCGTAGGTCTCGGCGGGCGGGACGTCCAGGCGGGCTGCGACGTAGAACTCGTCGGAGAGCTGGAAGCGCGTGATGCCGAGGGTCTCGCGGGCGCGGCGCTGGTAGGGCTCGAGCGCGCGGACGACCTCGCGCGCCGCCGCGGGGTCGTCGGAGTAGGAGCGCTGGAAGCGCCGGCTGTGCTTGGTGTAGCCGAGCGGCACGATGGCGAGCGAGGTGATGCCGGTGCGCGCCTCGACCCAGTCGAGGGTGGCGGCGAGCTCGTCGCCGTCGTTGATCCCGGGGCACAGCACAATCTGCGCGTGGACCTCGACGCCGCCCGCGAGCAGCCGCTCGAGCACCTCGACGCCGCGGTCGGCGCGCCGACCGATCAGCGACCGGCGCACCTCGGGGGTGATGGCGTGGATGGAGACGTTCATCGGGCTGAGGCCGCACTCGACGATGCGGTCGGCCTCCTCGTCGGTGACGTTGGTGAGCGTGACGAAGTTGCCCTGGAGGAAGGACAGGCGGTAGTCGTCGTCGCGCAGCGTGAGCGTGGCGCGCGCCTCGGGCGGCAGCATCGCCATGAAGCAGAACTGGCACGCGTTCACGCAGGTTCGGATCCCGTCGAAGAGCACGTCGGTGAAGTCGACGCCCCAGTCCTGCCCCGGCTCGCGCCACAGCTCGCAGGGGGTCACGGTCCCGTCGCGCGGGTCGAGGACCTCGAGCTCGCAGAACGCGCCGTCCGCCTCCCATCGCCAGTCGATGAGGTCGCGCGGCTCGACGCCGTTCACGGTGACGATGCGCATGCCGGGCTCGATGCCCGCCTCCCAGGCGGGGCTGCCCTCCTCGACCGCGGCGACCCACGCTCCCGTCGCCTGCGGCCTCGTCGACGCGTAGTCCGCGCGCCCCTGCTCAGACATCGCTCCCCTCCCGACTCCGTCCCCGCGGCGCAGCGGCGCCGACCCGGGGTTCTTCTCGCCTACGCCCCGACGATCTGCGCGATCCGCTCGCGGACCGCCTCGATCTGGCTCGACGGGGTGCTCGCCCCGGCGGTGATGCCGATGAGGCCGGCGCCCTCAAACCACTCCGCGCGCAGCTCGTCCGCGCCCTCGACGTGGTGCGTGCGCGGGCAGCGCGCCGCGGAGATCTCCGCGAGCCGCGTCGTGTTGGCCGAGATGCGCCCCCCGATGACCACCATCACGTCGGCCTCGCGCGCGAGCTCGTCGGCCGCGGCCTGGTGGCCCGCCGTGGCCTCGCAGATCGTGTTGACCACGCGCACCTCCTCCGCCGTCCCGAGCAGCGCGCCCACGACCTCGGCGAGCAGCGCCCGGCGCGCGGTGGTCTGCACCACCACACCGACCCTGCGCGCGTGCGGCAGCGCGAGGGCCTCCTCGGGAGATCCCACCACCACGGCGCCCGGCGCGTGCGGCAGCGTTGCCTCGACCTCGGGGTGCCCGGCCTCCCCCACCACGACGACCTGGTAGCCCTCGGCGCTCAGGCGCTCCGCGGCGAGGTGGACCTTCTTGACGAACGGGCACGTCGCGTCGAGCACGCGCGCGCAGAGCTCGCGGGCCCGGCGCTCCTCGTCCGGCGCGGTCCCGTGGGTGCGCAGCAGCAGCGCGTCGCCCGCGGCCTCCTCGGGGGAGCCCACCACGGTGACGCCGCGCGCCTCGAGGTCGGCGACCACCCGCGGGTTGTGGATGAGCGGCCCGAGCGTGTGGACCGCGCAGGAGCGCTCCTCTGCCGCCGACTCGACCATGGCGAGCGCGCGCTCGACGCCGTAGCAGGCGCCCGCCTCCCTCGCGACCCTGATCTCGGCCACGGCTACTCCACCCCCGGGTGCTCGCGGCGCAGGCGGTCGCGCAGCTCGTAGACGCACTCCATGCCCGTGCGCTCCATCTCGGCGAGCTGCTCCTTGCGCTTCGTCGCCGTGAGCTCGCCCCACTCGATCGGCTCCCCCACGTCCATGTAGACGCGTCCCCTGAGGCGCAGGTCGCGCGCCCCGATGATGGCGATGGGCTGCACGGGCGCCTTGGCGAGCTGCGCCATGATCGCGTAGCCCCCGTGGGAGCGCTGATCCGCGTCGTCGCGCACGCGCGTGCCCTCGGGGTAGATGAGCACGCACTCGCCGCGCATGAGCATGGCGCGGGCCCGGCGGACCGTCTTCATGTCGGCGGTCCCGCGCTCGACCGGGAAGCCGCCCGCGCGCGAGAAGAGCCACGTGGCCGGGCCGATCTTGTCGAACTCGCTCTTGTAGACGATGCGCACCGGCACGTGCGCGCGCCACAGCGTGACCACCACGGCGACCGGGTCGAGCATGGACTCGTGGTTCATGATGAGCACGCGCCCGCGGGGGTCGCCGGTCAGCCGCTCGACGTGCTCGATGCGCCACGGCCACAGCAGGCGCGTCAGCACGTTGAGGATCGCCACGACGGCGCCGATGAACAGGCGGCCGGGCAGCGGGTGCTCGCGCAGGTCGTGGTCGTAGTAGTCGTCGTAGGAGTTCCCGGCGAAGGCGCGCATGCGCCCGCCGGCCTCGGTCCCCTCGGTCATGAGCGTCCTTTCTGCGCGCGGGCGGCGAGCTCGGGTGACAGTGAGACGACGGCGTCCACGACCTCCTCGAAGCCGAGGTCGGACGAGTCGATGCGGCACGCGTCGTCGGCCGGCCGCAGCGGCGAGGCCTCGCGGGTCGAGTCGTACGCGTCGCGGCGGACGAGGTCGTCGAGGATCGTGCGCTCGGCCTCCGCGTCGACCTCGACGACGTCGCCGGTCGCGAGGTTGCCGCCGAGGCGCTGCACGGCACGGCGCCGCGCGCGGGCCTCGGGCGAGGCGCAGAGAAAGACCTTCACGTCCGCGGCGGGGAAGACGACCGTGCCGATGTCGCGCCCCTCGGCGACGACGTCGCCCGCGGCGCCGGCGGCGCGCTGGAGGGCGACCATGACCTCGCGCACGGCGGGGTTGGCGGACACGGGCGAGACGGCGCGCTCCACCTCGGGCGTGCGGATCTGCGCGGTGACGTCCTCGCCGTTGGCGATGACCCGCTGCCCCTCGCCGTCGGGCACGAACTCGATCCTCGCCTCGCGCGCCACGCGCTCGGTCGCCTCGTCGTCGGCGGGGTCCACCCCGCGCTCGAGGCAGAGGTAGGCGACGGAGCGGTACATCGCCCCGGTGTCGAGGTACGTGAGGCCGCAGCGGCGCGCGACCTCGCGCGCGACTGACGACTTCCCCGAGCCCGAGGGCCCGTCGATGGCTACGATCATGGCTGTGAGCCTCCCCTTCCCCCGCGGCCGCGGCCGGCGGGTCCCGTCGTGTCGTGCGCGCAGAGCGCCTCGAGGGCGGCGACCTCGCGCTCGTCGAGGTCGCGCCACGCGCCCGGCGCCACGCACTCGAGCCTGAGCGGCCCGAAGGCGTCCCGGTGAAGCCGCAGGACCCGATGGCCCACGGCCTGCATCATCTTCTTGACCTGGTGCTTCCTGCCCTCGTGGATGGTGAGGCCCACCACGGCGTTGGGCTCGCCGCCACCGGTGTGACCGGGGCCCGTCGGGGCCACGACGCCAAAGAGCGGGCTGCGCGGCGAGAGCAGCTCGGCGCGCGCGGGCGCCGCCCTCCCGTCCTCGAGCATGACGCCCGCCTCGAGCCGCGCGAGGTCGCGCTCGTCCGGGGTCCCCGTGACGAGCGCAACGTAGTGCTTCGTCACGTGGCGCGAGGGGTGCAGCAGGGCCTGGCCCATCGACCCGTTGGTGGTGAAGAGCAGAAGCCCCGTCGTGTCGAGGTCGAGCCTGCCCACCGGGTAGAGCCCCGGCGCCTCGTCAACGGGGACGAGCTCGGCCACCGTGGGGCGGCCGTGGGGGTCGCTCATGGTGGTGAGGTAGCCGGCGGGCTTGTAGAGCATGAGGTAGCGCGGCCGCTCCGCGATGCTCACGGTGACGCCGTCGACGGTGACGACGTCGCGCGCCGGGTCGACCTTGCTGCCGAGCTCGGTCACGACCGCGCCGTTCACGCGCACGCGCCCCTCGGTCATGAGGCGCTCCGAGCCGCGCCTGCTCGCCGCGCCCGCGCGCGCGAGGAAGCGCTGGAGGCGCATGGGGTAGAGCCCGTCCTCCCGGATGAGGTCACTCATCGCGCTCCCCCTCGCCCGCGGCGCTGTCCGCGCCCCCGTCCGCGGCGTCGGCCCCCTCGTCCTTCTCGCCGTAGTCGTCGAGCAGCTCGCGCTCGTCGTCCATGTCGCGGGCCGCCTCCTCGGGGGTCGAGGAGATGGAGCGCCCCGAGAGGCGCTCGCGGATGAAGCGGCGCGACTCCTCGTCGGGGGCGAAGTCCTCGAGCGGCGGGAGCTCGCGCAGGCTCCTGAGGCCGAAGTGCTCGAGGAAGAGCCGCGTGGTGCCCCAGAGCTGGGCCTGGCCGCGGTCCGCCTCGCGCCCGACCTCGCGCACGAGGCCCTTCTCGCGCAGCGACGATATCACGCCGTCGGAGTTGACGCCGCGGATGGCGCGCACCCCCTCGCGGGTGACGGGCTGGTGGTAGGCGATGACCGCGAGCGTCTCGAGCGCCGCCTGCGAGAGCCGGCGGGTGTCCCACGACAGGACGTAGTCGGCGACCTGGTCGTGGTAGGCCGGGTGGGTGAAGAGCCGCCAGCCCCCCGCGACCTCGCGCAGCTGGAAGCCCCGGTTGGCGTCGGCGTACTCCGCCGAGAGCTCGGCGAGCGCGGACGCGACCTCGCCCGGCTGCGCGCCGGCCGCCCGCGCGAGGTCGGTCGCCGGCACGGAGTCGGACGACACGAGCAGGAGCGCCTCGAGCAGGCCCTTGAGCGAGCCCGAGTCCATGCGGTCGAGGTCCCTCACAGTCCCTCCCCTCCTTCCGCGAGGGCGGCCGCCTCGTCGCCGAGGTCCTCGGCGAGCTCGGCCAGGACCGAGTCGTCGAGCTCGTAGGGGGCCGCCCCCTCAACGTGGGTGATCTCGATGTCGCCGAAGAGCTCGTCCTGGCGCACGTCCACGAGGCCGCGCTTGAAGAGCTCGAGGATCGCGAGGAAGTTGGCGACGACCTCCTCGGGGTCGTCCCGGCCGTCGAGCAGCTCGCCGAAGCTCGCGCGCCCGCGCGAGCGGACGAGGCGGTCGACCGAGGCGATGGTGAGCGCGACCGGGAGGCGCCGGGGGGCGACGTGCTCCGCCTCGAGCAGGAAGGTCTCCCGGCGGCTGTCGATGTCGGCGCAGATGACGGCGAGGCTGCGCAGCGTGATGCCCTCGAGGTAGTCGGGCATGAGGCCGAGGAAGTCGGGGTCGGGGCCCGCCGTGCGCGGGTGCATGCGCGCCTCCGCGTCGGCGCGCGCCGCGAGGGCGGAGGCCGCGCCGCGGAACTGCTTGTAGGCGATGAGGCGTGCGATGAGCACCTCGCGCGCCTCGTCGGGCGAGAGGCCCTCGAGCTCGTCGTCCTCCTCGTCGTCGGCGCCGCGCCCGCGGACGGTCGGCTCGTCGGGGACGAGCGAGGCGGCCTTGATGTCGAGCAGCGTCGACGCCACGAGCACGAAGTCGCTCGCCACGTCGAGGTCGAGGTCGGCCATGCGCTCGACCTCCTCGAGGTACTGGCTGGCCACCTCCGAGATCGAGATGGACCCGATGGTGACCTTCTGCCTGCTCACCAGCTGGAGCAGCAGGTCGAAGGGCCCCGAGTAGGCCTGCGTCCTGACGCGGTAGGACATCGCTCAGAGCACCGCCCCGATGAGCGCGCCGAAGAGCCGGCCCGCCGTGGCGTCGAGGTAGGCGCCGAGCGGGTCCACGCGCAGGAGCCCCGGCAGCAGGTAGAGCGCGGCGAGCAGGATCGCCATGGAGTAGTTCTGGAGCTCGTAGTAGCGCGCACGCGCGCGGCCGCTCAGGAAGAAGAGGACGACCTTGGAGCCGTCGAGCGGCGGCAGCGGGATGAGGTTGAAGAAGCAGAGCACGAGGTTCACCGACACGTAGGTGAGAAGGACGTCGAGCAGCGCGAGGGCCGCGTCGGGCGCCGCCGCGAGCGCGGCGGGGCTGAGCAGCGCCGCGACGAGCGCGGTGCCGACGAGCGCCTGCAGCAGGTTGGAGGCCGGGCCCGCCAGCGCCACGATCAGCTCGTCGCGCCGGGGGTGGCGCAGGCGCGCCGGGTTGTAGGGCACCGGACGCGCGAAGGCGAAGACCGGGCCGCCCATGAGCGCCATCGCGAGCGGCAGGACGACCGAGCCGATGGGGTCGAGGTGCGCGCGCGGGTCGAGCGTGAGGCGCCCCGCCTCCTTGGCGGTGTCGTCGCCGCACAGGTGCGCGGCGAGGCCGTGCGCGACCTCGTGCACCATCGCCGAGAACATGACGAGGGCGACGGTCACGACCATGGAGACGAGGCCTTCGAGTGTGACGGGCACGCTTCCTCCCCTCTCGCGGCGCTAGCGCAGCGAGGCAGACGCGCGACAGCAGATCCAGTCGAGCACGAGCAACACTATAGCAACCACGGCGAAGTCGCCGCGGAAGGCGCCGCCGAGGGGCGTCTGGAGCACGAAGAGCCCGGAGAGCGCCCCCGGGACGAGGCGGGAGAGCGCGCCGTTGACGCCGAGCAGCCAGGTGCGCGCGCCGGCGGGCAGCACGGCGTCGGCCACGACGAGAAGGACGATCGCCCACGCGGCCACGCGCAGGGCCACGGCGAGCGCGAAGAGCGCGCGGGGCGCGAGGCTCGGCTCACGCATCCGCGGCCCCCTCGATCTTCTCGGTGAGCTCGAGCCACTCCTGCTCGAGCGCGGGCACCTTCTTCGAGAGCGCCGTGTACTCGGTCATGCACTCGTCGAAGCGCCTCGCGTCGTTGTAGAGCTCCTGGTCGGCCATGAGGGTCTCGAGCTCGGCGAGGCGCGCCTGCGCGGGCTCGAGGGCGGCCTCGACCTGCCGGAGGCGGTCGCGCTCAGCCTTGAGCGCGCGGTTGCGGCGGTTGCGCTCCTCCGCCTCGGCGCGGCGCTGCTCGCGGGTCTTGACGTTGCGGCCCGCGGGCGCGGCCTCGCTCGGCGCGGACTGCGCCCGCGCCTGGGCGCGGGGCGCCTCCGGGGCCGCCTCGCCCGCCGCGCGAGCCTCGAGCTCGGCGCGCTTGAACAGGTAGTAGTCGTAGTCGCCGTCGTAGACCGTGACCTGGTGGTCGCGCACGTCCACGACCTTGTTGGCCACGGCGCGCACGAGGTGCTCGTCGTGGGAGATGAGCACGATCGTGCCCGCGAACCCCACGAGCGCGTGCTCGAGCACGTCGACCGAGTCGATGTCGAGGTGGTTGGTCGGCTCGTCGAGCAAAAGCAGCGGGTCCGGCGCCACGAGCATCTTGGCGAGCGCCAGGCGCGCCCGCTCCCCGCCCGAGAGCACGCTCACGCGCTTCTCTACGTCGTCGCCGTGGAAGAGGAAGGCGCCGAGCAGGCGGCGCTCCTCGGAGGTGGTCCAGCCGGGCGCGACCGAGTCCATCTCGCCGAGCACCGTGTTGGCCTCGTTCAGCTGCTCGAGCTGGTGCTGGGCGTAGTAGGCCATCGTCACGTCCTTGCCGAGCGCGACCTCGCCCTCGTCGGGGGCGAGCCGGCCGTTCATGAGCTTCATGAGGGTGGACTTGCCCGCGCCGTTGGGGCCCACGAGCACGACGTGGTCGCCGCGGTAGAGCTTCAGGTCGACCCCCGAGTAGACGTGGTTCTCGCCGAAGGACTTCGAGACGCCCTCGAGCCTCACGACCTCGTCGCCGGTCCGGGGCGGCTCGGGGAACGAGAAGTGCACCTTCTTGGTGCCCTCGGGCAAGATCACGAGCTCCTTCTTGATCTGCTCGATCTTCTTCATGCGCTCCTGGGCCTGGGCGGCCTTGGTGGGCTTGTAGCGGAACTTGTCGACGAAGACCTGCATGTGGGCGATCTCGCGCTCCTGCGCGGCGCGCTTGGCCCGCATCTGCTCGAGGTTGTCCTCGCGCTGGCGCAGGTAGCTCGAGTAGTTGCCGGTGTAGGTGGTGATGCGGCGGTTCTCCACGGCGGCCACGTGGGAGACGCAGGCGTCCATGAAGGCGCGGTCGTGGCTGACGAGAAGGACGGCGCCGTCGTAGCCCGCGAGGAACTGCTCGAGCCACTTGACGCTCTCGAGGTCGAGGTGGTTGGTGGGCTCGTCGAGCAGGAGCAGGTCGGGGTGGCGGAGCAGCAGCTTGGAGAGGGCGATCCTCATCTGCCAGCCGCCGGAGAACTCGCGCGCGGGCTTGTCGAAGTCCTCGACGGGAAAGCCGAGGCCGGCGAGGATGGCCCGGGCGCGACTCTCGAGCTCGTAGCCGCCCAGGCGCTCGAAGCGGTCCTGCGCGTGGCCGTAGCGCTCGAGCAGGGAGTCGAGCTCGGGTCCGGGCGCGGCCTCGGAGATCTGCCGCTCGAGCTCGGCCACCAGGCGCTCGACGTCCTTGACCTCGTGCGCCGAGTCGACGACCTCGGCGAGCGCGCTCTTCTCGCCCGCGAGGTGGGTCTCCTGCTCGAGGTAGCCCACGGTGGTGTCGCGCGCGAAGCTCACCGTCCCCTCGTCGGCGGACTCCTCCCCCATGATGATCTTGAGCAGCGTGGTCTTGCCCGCGCCGTTGGGCCCGACGAGGGCCCAGCGCTCGTGGGCGTTGAGCTGCAGGGTGGCGCCCGCGTACAGGACGCGGCCGCCGAAGGACTTGGTGATCTTGTCTGCGAGTGCTATCACGTGCGTCTTCCTGGTTCCTCGGGCCGGCTCGTCACTCCCGCCGCGCTAGTCCGCGACGGTGAGGTGGATCGCGAAGCCGGCGACCTCGCGCTCGAAGTAGATGAGATAGGTCCTGCCGGAGCCCGCCGGGTCGAGCCTGCGGGAGGACTCGTCGAAGCGCTCCCCGCGCGCCTCGTACCAGGCGACCGCGGCGTCGACGTCGTCGACGTGCAGGCCGATGTGCCCGCGCTCCCCGCGCCCGCCGTTGCCCATGACCTCCACGAGGCTGCCCGAGAACGCCGAGACCGGGAACGGCTCCTCCCCGCGGGGGACGCCGAGCAGGGCGCAGAACGCGTCGGCGGTCCTCTCCGCCTCCTCGCGGGTCGACTCGTTGACGCCCACGTGGGCGACCCTCAGGCCGAACAGCTCGACCGGGCTCTCGCTGGCTGCCATGGCGGCTCCTCTCGTCGTGCTCGATGCAACCCTATCAGTATAGGCGAGGCCGGTCGGGGGCGCTCGGTGCGCACGCTTCTCTACAGGCTCAACAGGGAAGGCACGCGCGATGCGTCCGGCGCTCGGGCTAGAATGGGGTCGGGCACGCCGGTCGCGGCTCGCCCGGCGGCCGCGGCGCGGTCGTTAGTCGAAGGACGCGTCGCCCCCCGGGGCGACGAACAAGGAAAGCGAGTTTCATGCCGAGCACGAGAAAGGTGGCCGCCCTCGACAGCCTGAGGGTCCTCGCCATCGCCGCCGTCGTCGCGTACCACGCCGACCCCATGCTGCTCCCGGGCGGCTACTTCGGGGTCACGGTGTTCTTCGTCCTGACGGGCTACCTCACCACGCTCTCGCTCGAGCGCCGCATCGCGCGCGACGGGGGCTCCGGGTACGGGCGCACCCTGCTGCGGAGGGTGGGCAGGATGCTCCCCTCGATGCTCGTGGTGGTGGGGGCCACGGCGGTCCTCTGCGCGCTCTTCGCGCCGTCGCTGCTTGGCAAGGTCAAGAGCGACGCGGTGCCCGCGCTGCTCTTCGTCGAGAACCTCGCCTACATCGTGCGCAACGTCTCCTACTTCGCGGCGGCGGGGCTCCCCTCCCCGCTCACGCACCTGTGGTTCGTGGGCGTGACCATGCAGTTCTATGTGGTGTGGCCGCTCGTGCTGCTCGCGCTCTCCCGCGTCGCGCGGAGCCGTCGGGCCGCGGTCGCCGTCACGCTCGGGCTCGCCGTCGCCTCCGCGGTGGCCATGGCGGTCCTCTACGACCCCACCGGGGACACCAACCGCATCTACTACGGGCCGGACACGCGCGCCGCGGAGCTGCTCGTGGGCGCCGCGCTCGCGCTCGCCACGCGCGGGCGCGGCCTGCGCGTGACGCTGCCCGTTCGCGGGGGCGAGGGCGGCGGCGAGCGGCGCGAGGCGCCCGCGTGGGCCTACGACGCCGCCGCGCTGCTCGCGCTCGGGGGGCTCGCCGTCATGGCGGTGACGCTCAACGGCTACTCCGACTTCGCGTACCGCGGCGGCATCTTCCTCGCCGCCCTGCTCACTGCCGTGGTCATCGGCGTCGTCTGCCGGCCGGGGGGCGGGGCCGTGTCCTCCGCGCTCTCCCTGCGGCCGCTCGCGACGGCCGGCCGGCGCGCGTTCGCGGTCTACCTCTGGCACTACCCCCTGCTGCTCGTGATGAACCCCGCGACGCGCACCACCGAGCTCCCGTGGTGGGGCTGGGCGCTCGAGCTCGCGGTCATCCTCGCCGTGTCCGAGGCCTCCTACCGCGTGCTCGAGCGCGGCGTCGGCGAGCCGGTGGCGCTCGGCCAGGCGCGGCCCGCGCTCGTCGCCGAGGCCGTCGCGCTCGTGGCGGTCGCCGTGGTGTCGATCGCCCCCGCGCCCGAGCCCCAGGGCGCTCCGACCGACGCCGAGACGCAGGTGCAGGCCTTCAACCCCGACGTCGAGGGCTACGACCTCTCGGGGACCTACCTCGCGGGGACCTCGTTCGCCGCGGCCGTCGACACGATCAACAGCCTGAGCTACCAGGTCAACGCCGAGACGGGGGCAACGGACGCCTCGGTGCTCGTGGTGGGCGACTCGGTGTCGCTCGGCGCGGCGGATCAGTTCGCGCGCGTCTTCCCCAACGGCTGGATCGACGCCGCGATCGGCCGGCAGCTCGGCGCGGGGCTCGACGCCTACCAGGGCTGCGTCGACGCCGGGCACGGCGCCGACGTCGTGGTCTTCGCGCTCGGGAACAACGGCGTGGCTCGCGAGGAGCAGGTCCGCGCGCTCATCGACGCCGCCGGGGCCGACAAGGAGGTCTACCTCGTGACCTGCCGCGTCCCGCAGGCCTACCAGGACATGAACAACCAGCTCTTCCGCGACGTGGCGGCCACCTACGACAACGTGCAGATCATCGACTGGTACGCCGAGAGCGCCGGGCACGACGACTACTTCTGGGACGACGGGACGCACCTGCGCCCCGAGGGCGCCGAGGCCTACGTCATGATGCTGCGCCGCGCGATCACCGGGCGGTAGCGCGCGGCTCGCGGGGTCGCGGTTCTTCTCGCTGGCGCCTCCCTGTCCCTCGCGCGCCGGGACGTTGGCGAGCGAGGCGCGCTCACGCGGCCCGAATGCCCCGTTTGTCAGGAAACCCCCGCGATTGGGTGGTCGCTCTCCCCCGAATGCCTCGTTTTGTCAGGAGGCCCCCGCGATTGGGTAGTCGCTCTCTCCCAAATGCCTCGTTTTGTCAGGAGGCCCCCGCGATTGGGTGGTCGTCCTCCCGGAGGAATGCGCTCCGCGGCGACGATGGCACCCAATCGTCCGGCAAACGTGTCAATCGGGGCCTCGTGGCAGGTCGCCGGGCCCGGGTCCCGGGTCGCCGCGTCGGACTTTCCCGGAACTCGGTACCCAACGATGGCCACTTTGCGGCGGTGGAGGCCGTTGCTGGAACGCGCTACCCAACGTCAGGGGTTTTGTGCCGGGCTCGCTGCCTGTCGGAGCGGCACGTCCCGTCAAGCGCTGGCTCGCCCCGACCCGAGGGGCTGTTTCGAAACGAGGCGCGCGAGGAGAGGCGACCAACGGGAGTCGCTGGCGAGCGCGCGGTGTCGGAAGGCGCGCCCCGGCCGCCCGCAAGGGCGGCGGGCCTCCAGGCACCGTGTCCGACGAGGCCGGAGCTCCGGCGTGCGCCGCCAGAAGCGCCAGTACGCCTCGCACGTGTCCATCCTCGGGGAGAGCTTCGCCCGGAGCATGCAGCGCAGGGGCTACCGCATCGGCAACAGAATCGCTGAGCAGTTCCTCAGCTCACGTGCTGTCAGGACCGAGAGCCGGGAATCGAGCGATGCGTGTACGCGCCAACCATGCGTATGACGCGCCTTCTCTCGCGCCTGAAGTAGACGACCAGCACATCATCATCGTGGATGTGGAACTCGAAGTGGCACCCGTCGTCGAACGGCGCTCTGCGGAGCGCGTGCTCACCCCAGCCGCTCTCCTCAATCCTGCCCTTCTCCGCAAGCTCCTCGATGGCCTCTCGGATAGTCCTCACGATGGCGACGTACTCCCCGCGGTCGTAGAACTCCCTGAGACGCGACACGCTTGCCCAGAAGTCGTCCGTGGCTCGTACCGTCCACCCGCTCACAGCGCGGCCTCGTCCTCGGTGAGCCCGAGGATCTCGAGCGCACTCTCGGGCAGCTCCCGAGCGTCGTAGGACTCGTCGGGAACGATGCCGTATTCCATCGCTTCGGCACGGAGCATGTCGAGGTGCGCCCGCTCCGCGAGTTCCGCAGACATGCGACCACTGGAGAAGAGGTCGTCGAAGGGGCTTCTCCCCTCGCGGGCGACCTGCGTTACCAT
Source organism: Thermophilibacter mediterraneus (assembly GCF_900119385.1). Taxonomy (GTDB): domain Bacteria; phylum Actinomycetota; class Coriobacteriia; order Coriobacteriales; family Atopobiaceae; genus Thermophilibacter; species Thermophilibacter mediterraneus. The sequence continues at coordinate 81,875 of NZ_FPKO01000008.1, read as the reverse complement.
CACGCGGACGGCCATGGCGGTCGTGAGTCCGGACCTAGCGAAGACCGCGTCCGCGTCACGCTTGACATCGTCGTCCACTGTTGTCTGTATGATGGCCATGCGATCACCGTCCTTGGGAACGCCTTGGAATTACAAGGGATAGTATACCCGTATTGCCAACCATGCTCCGCGCTCGCGCATGGGGAGAGGTCCGCCAGGTATTCGGAGACGAAGCGAACTGCCAATGGTCTTGCATACACGGATCCCTATCGGTCACAACTGGATCCGAGCCTGCGGCCCAAAGGATCATGAGCCCTCTGCACAAATAGTTTGCGCCCTGAGCCCCATACAAGAAAAGGCGGCGACCGAAGTCGCCGCCCACGAATTCATGGTGGAGATAAGGGGGTTCGAACCCCTGACCTCGTGACTGCCAGTCACGCGCTCTCCCAACTGAGCTATATCCCCGTATGGTGGGCGATGCTGGATTCGAACCAGCGACCCCTTCCGTGTGAAGGAAGTGCTCTACCCCTGAGCCAATCGCCCGCGCTTTTGCGCAAGGGGTATATTAGCAAATCCGACTCGAGTTGGCACGAGAAAAATCGCAAACCCGAACATGCTGTGGAGAAGCGGAGAACAGCGCAGCTACTGAGAGGTCTTCGCCGTCCCGACGGCGCGCGGGGCGGCCGGTCGACTCGCGCCGACGGGCCGCCCCTCGGGTTTCGACCCGCTTGGGTCACTCGTGGCTAATCGTCCCAGCGGTCGTCGTCATCGTCGTCGCGGTCGTCGTCCCAGTCGTCGTCATCGTCGCGATCGTCGTCCCAGTCGTCGTCGAACCGGTCGTCATCATCGTCGTCGAACCGGTCGTCATCATCGTCGTCAAACCGGTCGTCATCATCGTCGTCCCAGTCATCATCGTCAAACCGGTCATCATCGTCGTCGTCCCAGTCGTCATCGAACCGGTCGTCGTCCCAGGCCTGCGCCCAGCGATCGTCGTCGTCCCAGTCGTCGTCGCGGTCGTGGAAGTCGCCCTCCCAGTAGTCGTCGTCAAAGTGGACGCGGTCGTCGGTCGACTTGAGCATCGCCACGAACTCGACCCGCGAGCAGGTGCCGTTGCCGTTGAGCGAGCCCCCGTTGCCCATGACGCCGCTGCCCACGGCCCACGCGACCGAGCCCGACGCCCAGGAGGAGACGGACGATTTGTCCGCGTAGCCGCTGAGCACACTCGGGTTGACCGAGCGGGACTGCGCGACGACGCGCAGGACCTTGGCCGCCTGCTCGCGGGTGAGCGGGCTCCAGGGGTCAAAGGTGACGCTGCCGTCGGGGTTCCCGTAGCCCTTGAATATGCCCGTCTCGCACGCCCACGCGGCGGCGTTCGCCGCCCAGCCGAGCTCGTCGGCGTCCGCGAAGGTGGTACCGCCGCTCACGCGCGGCCTCCCGGCGAGCTTGTAGAGAATCTCGGCCGCGGTCCCGCGGTCCACGGGCCTGTCGGGGCCCCAGGTGTCGCCGTAGCCGTCGACCGCGCCCGTGCGCTCCGCCCAGTCGATGACCCCGCTTTTGACCGCCCAGTGGCTCGCGGACAGGTCCCTGTAGCCGGCATAGTCGGCGCGCGCCGTTACGGGTGCGATTGCGGCGGCAAAGGTCGCGGCGGCGAGGCCAGCGGCGATGGCGGATCGTACCCTGCTGAGTCTGCGCATGATCTTGTCTCCCTTTCGTACTCGTTGCGGACCATGGCGCTGAGTCTATCGGGAGCGACGCACGCGGGACGGCTCGTCGCGTAAGGTTTCTGTAAGCCATTTCAGGGTGTTGACGCATGGGGAGGAGCGCGCGCGGAACCGGTCGCTCGGGCGAGCCGGAACGGGATGAGGGAACGTTCCCACCCAATGTTCGCCCGCTCGCGGGGTTGCTCGTCTGCGCGAGGCGGCAGAAATCCTAGAATCATGCCGAAATGTGCAGATAATCTCGTGAACGGGAAGGAAATGTGCCGATGACCGATAAGAACGACAGGGCGGGGGTCCCCGCGAGCGGCGCGCGCGCCCGGCGCTCCCCCAGCCGCCAGCCCCTCGCCCGCTCGGCCGAGCGGGCCCGCGCCGACGCGATCTTCCTCGGTCGCCTTCGGCGCCACCACGACGAGCTCCGCTGGCTCTACATGGAGCTCTACGACAACGCCGACATGTTCGGCGAGCTCGTCGACCAGCTCAGGCGCTTCTACGACGAGCGCCCCGCGGCCCTGCGCGCCCTCGACGAGCGGCGCGAGCGCGCCGGGGCGTGGTACCGCGAGCGCGGACAGCTCGGCATGCAGATGTACATCGACAACTTCGCCGGAACCATCGCGGGCGTGGAGGGCCGCCTCGACTACCTCGAGCGCTGCGGCGTCACCTACGTCCACCTCATGCCGTTCCTCGACACGCCCACCGACCGCAGCCGCTCCGACGGCGGCTACGCGGTCTCGGACTTCCGCCGCGTCAAGCCGGGCCTCGGGACCATGGAGGACCTCGCCCGCCTCGCCGAGAGGTGCCACGAGCGCGGGATCAGCCTCTGCATGGACTTCGTCATGAACCACACCTCCGACGAGCACGAGTGGGCCCGCAGGGCGCGCGCCGGCGAGGGCGAGTACATGAGCCGCTACTTCTTCGAGTCCAGGCAGGACGTCATCGACCGCTACACCCGCGACGTCCCGCAGGTCTTCCCCACCACCGCTCCGGGGCACTTCACGTACCTGCCGGAGCTGGGCCAGCACGTCATGACGCAGTTCTACCCCTACCAGTGGGACCTCAACTACCGCAACCCCCGCGTGTTCAACGAGATGATGTACAACTTCCTGTTCCTGGCAAACCAGGGCATCGACGTCATGAGGCTCGACGCGGTCCCCTACATCTGGAAGCAGCTCGGCACCAACTGCCGCAACCTCCCGCAGGTGCACACCATCGTCCGCATGATGCGCATGATCTCCGAGGTCGTCTGCCCGGGCGTCGTGCTCCTGGGCGAGGTCGTCATGGCCCCCGTCGAGGTCGTTCCGTACTTCGGCACGGTCGAGAAGCCCGAGTGCCACATGCTCTACAACGTCACGACCATGGCGACCACGTGGAGCACCGTCGCCTGCCGCGACACGCGCCTGCTCCGCTCCCAGCTCGAGGCCGTCTGCGCCCTGCCGCGCGCCTACACCTTCCTCAACTACCTTCGCTGCCACGACGACATCGGATGGGGCCTCGACTACGCGACGCTCTCCGGCTGGGGCATGGAGGAGGTGCCGCACAAGCGCTACCTCAACGACTACTTCCAGGGCCTCGTGCCCGGGAGCACGAGCCGCGGCGAGCTCTACAACGCCGACCCGGTCACGGGCGACGCGCGCTTCTGCGCGACGACGGCGTCGATGTGCGGCGTCGAGGCGGCGGCGCTCGCGGGCGACGGCGCCGCCATGGACGTTGCGCTGCGCAAGGACGTCATGCTCCACGCCTACCTGCTCGCTCAGTCCGGGCTGCCGATCATCTACAGCGGCGACGAGCTCGCCCAGGTCAACGACTACTCCTACCGGGACGACCCCGAACGCGCGGACGACTCGCGCTACGTCCACCGCGGCCGCTTCGACTGGTCGCTCGTCGGGCGGGCCGACGACCCCGGGAGCGCCCAGGGCCGCATCTTCGGCGCGCTCGAGGAGCTCGAGGGCATCCGTCGCGACGAGGCCGTCTTCGATGCCGACGCCTCCGTGGAGATCGTGAACTACAGCGACCCGGCGATCCTCTGGATCCGCCGCAGCGCGGGCGGCAGGACGCTCGAGGCGGTCTTCAACTTCTCGGACGACGAGAAGAACCTCTGGATGCCGGCGCGCGCCCGCTTCACCGACCTCGTGTCGGGCGACGAGGGCGAGTTCGAGACCTTCTCCCTCCCCGCGTGGGACTTCCGCTGGTACCTGCGCGCGTAGGGCGTGCGACCCGCGGCCGTCGGGTGTTCCGGCGGCCGCCCGCGCCCCGCCTCTCAGCCCCTCAGCCCAGCCCGTACTTCTCCATCTGCCCCAGCACGAGCAGCGCGCGCTCGCGCGCGAGCTCGGGGTCGGCCGAGAGCACGCCGGGGGCGTTGGGGAGCCCTGCCATGAGGGCGCACTCGTCGCGGGTCATGTCGATCGGCTCCTTGCCGAGGTAGCCCCGGGCGGCCGGGCCGATGCCCGTGAGCCCGTCACCGAAGTAGGACGTGTTCACGTAGAGCTCGAGGATCTCCTCCTTCGAGTAGCGCCCCTCGAGGTCGACCGCCATGAACACCTCGGCGACCTTGCGCGAGAAGTCCTTGTCCTGCGAGAAGAACAGGTTCTTGGCGAGCTGCTGCGTGATGGTCGACCCGCCCTGCTCGAGGGAGAGCGTCGTGAGGTCGTGCCACGCGGCCCGGCAGATCGCGATGACGTCGAAGCCTGGGTGGTCGTAGAAGCGGTGGTCCTCGATGGCGACCACGGCGTCGAGGTAGGTCTGCGGCAGCTCCGCGAGCGTCACGTACCCCTCGCCCGCCCGCACCGCCTCGACGGTCTGCTCGATGGGCGCGCGCCCGAGCGCCTCGTGGTAGAGGCCGTAGCCCCTCAGCGTCACGATGCCCGCCGCGAGGGCGCCGACGGCAAGAAGGACGAGCAGGAGGCGCCTCAGCGCCCTCAGAACGACCCTCATGGCCCCTCGCCCCCTCTCCTCCTGCCGGGCGCGGCCGCCCGGCGACGGCGGTGCGTCGCTTTGTCTCATTGTACGGGGACCTCCGGCCGCGTGCCATGGGGCGCCCTTGTGGCGAGGTGACGTTTTCATAAGGTGCCGCTGCGGGGGCGCGCGACTATGTTTAGCGGAGCCCAGCGGGTGGCCACATAAAACGAAAGCAGGTCAGAGACGTTTATAGCCTCTGACCTGCGTCTTTTGTGGTGGGCCCTGAGGGATTCGAACCCCCAACCCAGGGATTATGAGTCCCCTGCGCTAACCGTTGCGCCAAGAGCCCGCTATGAAAAAGGCGGCGACCGAAGCCGCCGCCAGTGGTTACATGGTGGAGATAAGGGGGTTCGAACCCCTGACCTCGTGACTGCCAGTCACGCGCTCTCCCAACTGAGCTATATCCCCGTGAGTTGGTGCGAAGAGAATATTACCAGAGTGCGCGGAGCGGTCAACCCCCAATTTGAAAAAGTCTCCGCGATGCGGCGGGCTCGGGGCCGTACAATGCTGCAAGATTGACGGACGGAGGGCGCATGCTGGGCGAGAGAGACTTTGACGACTGGGCCGACCGCTACGACCAGAGCGTCGCGGCGTCCGACGCGGCGGGGGCGTACCCCTTCGCCGGCTACGAGCGCGTCATGGACAGCATCTTCTCGCGCGTGACGGCCCGTCGAGGCGCCCGCGTGCTCGACCTGGGCTTTGGGACGGCCATGCTCGCCTCTCGGCTCTATGACGCGGGCTGCGAGGTATCGGGCCAGGACTTCTCGACCCGCATGGTGGGCATCGCGCGCGAGAAGATGCCCCGGGCGCGCCTCGTGAGGGGCGACCTCGCCGACGGGCTCGCGCCGGAGCTCGCCGACGGCCCCTATGACGCCGTCGTGGCGACCTACTCCCTGCATCACCTCGACGACGCTCGCAAGTTCGCGCTGATTCGCGCGCTGCTCGGGCTGCTCTCCGAGGACGGGGTCGTGCTCGTGGGGGACGTGGCGTTCCGCACGCGCGCGGAGCTCGAGTCATGCCGCGCCGCCGCGGGCGACGCCTGGGACGAGGACGAGATCTACTTCGTGTTCGACGAGCTGAGCCGCGAGTTCCCTGCGGCGACCTTCGAGCGCGTGTCGCCCTGCGCCGGCATCATCGCGATCCCGCGGGGCCAGGCGCGCGCCTGACCTGCCGCTGCGCAGGGTTCGGGGGCGCCGCGCGGCGCGGGACGCGGCAGCAACTCGCCCGCGGGGGATACTCCCGAGAGGACTCCCCTCCCTCGGTGCTCCTCCTCGAGAGGACGCCCTCTCCCGCGGCATTAGCTACCGAGGACGCCCCCCTCCCGCACAATTTCGAAATTGTGCGGGAGGGGGGCGCCGGCGGACGAAGAAAGGCCAGATAAACGCCTCTCTCCGGACAAAGAATGCCTCCAATGCGCGCCGTCGGCCGCACAATTCCGGAATTGTGCGGCCCGCCGCCGTGCGCCCGGCGCCGCGCCCCCGGGCGCCCCCGCTAGCCCCAGATCATGTCGCGGGTGATGTCGCGCACCGTGGGCGCTCCGCACATCTCCATGGCGTCGGCGAGCCCGGAGCGGATCTCGTCGAGCAGGGCGCGCACGCCCTCCGCTCCCCCGCCGAAGGCGGCCACCACGAAGGGCCGGCACACCAGGCACGCGTCGGCGCCCAGCGCGAGCGCGCGGAAGACGTCGAGCCCGCTGCGGATGCCGCCGTCAACGAGCACGCAGACGTCGCCACCGACCGCGGCGGCGACCTCGGGCAGCACCTCGGCGGTGGCGGGCGTCCCGTCGAGCACGCGCCCGCCGTGGTTGGAGACCACGACCGCGTCGACGCCCACCCGGGCGGCGCGCTCGGCGGCGCGGGCGGTCATGACGCCCTTGAGCACGAACGGGACGCCCGCGTCGTGGCACCGCGCGGCGACCTCGCCCACCTGGGCCGCGGACTTGGCTCCCGCGGGGGGCTGCTGCCCGCGCAGGAAGGGCAGCCCCGCCGCGTCGATGTCCATGGCCACGGCCACCGGGCCGCAGGCGAGCGCCTCGTCGAGCTTGCGGGCGAGGGTCCGCTCGTCCCAGGGCTTCACCGTCGTCACGCCCGCGCCGCCGAGCTCCGCGATGACGTCGCACGCCTGGGTCATGATCGAGCCGTCGAGCCCGTCGCCGGTGAGCGCGATCGTGCCGGCGGAGGCGGCGGCCGAGAGCACGCACCGGTTGTACGAGACCGTGTCGTACTTCTCGCCGTAGTGGCGCTGGACGTCGCCGACGGGGCCCACCATCACCGGGAGCGAGAGGTCGCGCCCGAGCACCGTGGCCGAGGTGTCGGCCTCGAACGGGTCGTGCAGCGTGTCCATGCACACCCGCACGCCCTGCCAGGCCTCCCAGTTGCGCCGCGCGACGTGCCCCACGCCCTTGTCGCCCGGGCCGGGCATGACGCCCGAGCAGGCGCGCCCGTCGCAGACGGGGCAGGCGCGGCAGAAGGGACCGATCTGGCCGCGCGCGGCGGCGGCGAGCTCTGAGTAGGTCATGGTGCTCCTCTCGGTGGTGCCTCTTGATAGAAAGGTGCCCCGGGGCAGACGCCGCCGGGGCAGGGGCTGACTAGGCGCGCGCGGGCACCACGCGCTCGGCGAGCCAGGACGCGACCTCGTCCATCGGCACGTCAAGGCGCTCGCCCGTCTCGCGGACCTTGACCTCGGCCATGCCGGCAGCCACGCCGCGCTTGCCCAGGATGACCTGGTACGGGATGCCGATGAGGTCGGCGTCGGCGAACTTGACGCCGGGGCGCTCCTTGCGGTCGTCGAGAAGGACCTCGAGGTCCGCGGCGCCGAGCTCCTCTACCAGGCGCTCGGCAACGGGGGCGACCACGTCGTCGCCCACGGCAAGCGGCACGACCTCGACCTCGTAGGGGGCCACGCACACGGGCCAGCTGATGCCGTGCTCGTCGCTGTGCTGCTCCACCACGGCCGCCAGGGTGCGCGAGACGCCGATGCCGTAGCAGCCCATGAGGAACGGGCGCTCCGTGCCGTCCTCGTCGGCGAAGGTCGCCCCCATGGACTCGGAGTACTTGGTGCCGAGCTGGAAGACCTGGGAGATCTCGATGCCCCGGGCGCTCTTGAGGGCGGCGCCGCAGTGCGGGCAGGGGTCGCCGGCCTTCACGCTCACGAGGTCGGCCCACTCGTCCACCGTGAAGTCGCGGCCGGGGCGCGCGCCGGTGTAGTGGTAGTCGACCTCGTTGGCGCCGCAGGTCCAGCTCACGCTCTCGCGCAGGGACTCGTCGCAGACCAGGCGCACGCCCTGCGGGAGGCCGACGGGCCCGATGAAGCCCTTGAAGAGGCCCGCCTCCTCGAGCTCCTCGTCGCTCATGAGGTGATAGGCGCCGAAGAGGTGCTCGGCCTTGATCTCGTTGAGCTCGTGGTCGCCGGGCACGATGGCCACGACGCGCGTGCCGTCCTCGGCGACGAGCGCGAGCGACTTGCGGGTGCCGTTCTCGGGGAAGCCGAAGAACCCCGCGACGGCCTCGATCGACCCGAGGCCGGGCGTGTGGACCTTGGCGAGCTCGCCGTCGCCCGGCCCCTCGCTCACGGGGACGCGCGTCGCGGCGGCCTCGACGTCGGCCGCGAAGCCGCAGTCGCAGTAGACGAGCTCGGCCTCGCCGGACTCGGCGAGCGCCATGAACTCGACGGAGGTGTCGCCGCCGATCTGGCCGGAGTCGGCGACGACGGGGAGGGCGTAGATGCCGCAGCGCTCGGCGATCCTCGCGTAGGCGGCCTTCTCCTGCTCGTAGCACTCCTGGAGCGACTCCTGCGTCGCCGAGAAGCTGTAGGCGTCCTTCATGATGAACTCGCGTCCGCGCATGAGGCCGAAGCGCGGGCGCATCTCGTCGCGGAACTTGTCCTGGATCTGGTAGAGGGTGACCGGCAGCTGCTTGTAGGAGCGCAGCTCGTTCTTGACGAGGTCGGTGAAGGTCTCCTCGTGCGTGGGGCCGAGTGCGAACTCGCGCCCGTGGCGGTCGGCGATGCGCATGAGCTCGGGGCCGTAGGCGTCCCAGCGGCCCGACTCGTGCCAGAGCTCGGCGGGCGTGAGGATGGGGACCATCATCTCCTGGGCCCCGATGGCCTCCATCTCGTCGCGGATGACGGCCTCGATCTTGCGGATCGACCTCCATGCGAGCGGCAGGTAGCTGTAGAGGCCGGCGGCGGTCTTGCGGATCATGCCGGCGCGCAGGAGCAGCCGGTGGCTCGCGAGCTCGGCCTCGGCGGGGTCCTCCTTGAGCGTGGGGGCGTAGAGCTGGGACATCTTCTGGTAGCGCTTCACGTGCGTCTTCCTTCCGGTGGGATCGGTGCGACGCACACGATTCTACGCCAAGCCGGCGAGAAGGACGCGCGAGGCGCAGGCCCCCGCCCCTCGCGGCTACGAGAAGCGCCGGTCGATCTCGGCGAAGAGCTCGTCGACCGCGTCGGCCTCGTCGACGGTCCGGAGGCGCTCGCCGGCGGCGAACAGCACCGCCCTGCCGCGCCCGCCCGCGAGGCCGATGTCGGCGCCCCTGGCCTCGCCGGGGCCGTTCACCACGCAGCCCATGACGGCGACGGTGATGGGGGCCCGCACGCCGGCGAGCCGGCGCTCGACCTCGGCGGCGACGCCCATGAGGTCCCACTGGCAGCGCCCGCAGGTGGGGCAGCTCACGAGCTCGGGGCGCAGGCGCCTGAGGCCCACGGCCGAGAGCAGGTCCCACGCGACGTTGACCTCCTCGACCGGGTCGGCCGTGAGCGACAGGCGCATCGTGTCGCCGATGCCCTCCATGAGCAGGGTCCCGATCGCGGCGGCGTTCTTGACGGTCCCCTGCCGGGCCGTCCCGGCCTCGGTCACGCCGACGTGCAGCGGCACGTCGGGCAGCTCGCGCGAGAGCGCGCGGTTCACCTCAACGGTGGTGGGGACGCCGTGCGCCTTGGCGGAGAGCACGACGTCGAAAAAGCCGCGGTCGCGGAAGTGCTCGACGAAGGCCGTCGCCGAGCCCACGAGCTTCTCGACGTGGGTGAGGTCCTCCCGCTCGGCGAAGGCGGGGTCGAGCGAGCCGGCGTTGACGCCGATCCGGATGGGGACGCCCGCGGCGCCCGCCTCGTCGATGACCGCGTCGACGCGCGCCCAGTCCCCGATGTTGCCGGGGTTCACGCGCAGCGCCGCGGCTCCGCGGCGGCACGCCTCGATGGCGAGGCGGTGGTCGAAGTGGATGTCCGCCACGACGGGCAGGGGCGAGGCCTCGCAGACGGCCCCGAACCCGTCGAGCGCCGCGGCGTCGGGCACCGCGACGCGCACGATCTCGCAGCCCGCCTCGGCGAGGGAGCGGATCTGCGCGAGCGTCGAGGCGGCGTCGGCCGTGTCGGTCGTGCACATGGACTGCACCGAGACCGGGGCGCCGCCCCCCACCACGACGTCCCCGACGCGCACGGGACGGGTCAGCTCGCGCGGCGCCCGCGCGTTCTTCTCGCTCATGTGGCCCCCTCTCAGAACACGAATCGGACGATGTCGTTTCTCAGGACGACGACGAACACGAAGAGGATGAACGCGAGCCCGAGGTAGTTGAGCGCGGTCTGGGCGCGCTCCCCGAGCGGTCGCCTGATGACGAGCTGGATGACCTCGATCAAGATCTTTCCGCCGTCGAAGGGCGGGATGGGCAGCAGGTTCATGAAGCCGAGCGACATCGAGACGGCGGCGACGACCACCATGAGCGAGAAGGGGCCGTCGGAGGCGGCCTGCGAGGCCATGGCCGAGATGCCCACGATCGAGCTCGACTGGTCGAGCACCTCCATGGTGTGCGCCGGCTGGATGAGCTGCGACACGTAGGTCGCCGCCCGGACGGTGTAGGAGACGGTGGCCCGCACGGCCTGGGGAAGCGTGAGGTGGTAGGAGACCACGACCGGGAGCAGCCCGGCGTCCTCGGTCGCCTCTCCGTCGGGAAGGTCGAGAAGGACGGTGCGCTCGGCGCCTTCGCGCTCGCAGGTGAGCTCGACGTCGGTCCCGGACGAGAGGTGGGGCGCGAGTGCCTCGGCGAGCTCGTCCCAGGTCTCGACCGACGTGTCCCCGACGCGCGTGATCGTGTCCCCCTCCTCGACCCCCGCCGCCGCGGCGACCGAGCCCTGCGCCACCGACCCGACGGTGCTCACGTTGGGCGAGTAGCGGTACTCCTGCACGAGGTACGCCGCGGTGACGAGCACGAAGGCGAGCGCGACGTTGACGAGCGGGCCGGCGACGAGCATGGCGACGCGCCTGAGGAACCCGACGCCGAGGTAGGTGTGGGAGCGCTCGAGCTCGAGGAACTCCCCGGCGCTCATGCCGAGCGGGTGCGGCTGCCCGGCGGCGGTCGAGCCGGGCGTCGAGAAGTCGTGGCCGCGGTCGTACTCGGTGCGATGGGCCCCGTCGCGGGCGAGGGTCTCGAAGGCCGCCGGGTAGGTGCCCTGGTCGGGGCGCTCGCCGAGCTCGGGGTCGTAGTAGGGTCGTATGGAGGCCCAGTCGCTCAGGGTCGCGAGCAGCCGGTAGGTGCGGTCCCCGCCCACGTTGAGCTCGCGACCGACGTCGGCCGCGCTGACGCGCCCCTCTCGCATGACGATGGCGAGGGCGTCGGAGAGCAGCTCGTCGCTCGCGCCCTCCATGCCGCAGATGCGCGTGTAGCCGCCGAGCAGGATCGGGGTGACCCCGAACTCCGTGCCGACCGAGCGGCTCCTGCGGGAGAGCCTGAGGCGGCAGGGCAGCCCGAGGAAGAACTCCGTCGCGCGCACGTTGAAGGCACGGGCGGCGAGGTAGTGGCCCCCCTCGTGGAGAAAGACGAGGAGCGACAGGACGATGACGCCCCAGAACAGGGCGGAGAGGATGCCGAGGGCGGTGCTCAACGAACGACCTCCATGAGAGTGGCGCGGGCGAGCTCGCGGGCGCGCGCGTCGACCTCGTCGAGCTGTGCCACAGAATCTACCCGCTCGACGGCGGTGCGCTCCATGACGCGCGCGACGACGCGCTCGATGTCAAGAAAGCCGCACAACCCTTGGCGGAACGCCTCGTTGGCGACCTCGTTGGCGGCGTTCATGGCGCAGGGGAGCGTGCCGCCCGCCCTCCCCGCCTCGCGCGCGAGCGCGAGGCACCCGAAGGTCCCCTCGTCGGCCTCGCCGAAGGTGAGGGGGTCCTCAGCGCACCAGTCCACGCGGCGGGCGCTCGCCTCCCAGCGCTCGGGGTAGCTCAGCGCGTACTGGATGGGGCCGCGCATGTCGGAGCTCCCGAGCTGAGCCTTGACGGTCCCGTCGACGAACTCGACCATGGAGTGGATCTTGCTCTGCGGGTGCACGAGGACCCGGATGTCGTCGACGGGGCGCTGGAAGAGGTGGTGGGCCTCGATGACCTCGAGGCCCTTGTTCATGAGCGTGGCGCTGTCGATGGTGATCTTGGCCCCCATGGACCAGGTGGGGTGCGCGAGGGCCCGCTCGGCGCTGACGTCGGCGAGCTCGTCGCGGCGGCGACCGTAGAAGGGCCCGCCCGAGCAGGTGAGCCAGATGCGCGCGACGTCCTCGGGCCGCTCCCCCACGAGGCACTGGTAGATGGCGCTGTGCTCGGAGTCGACGGGCAGCAGGCGCCCGGGCCGCGCGAGCGGCATCATGAGGTCGCCGCCGCAGACGATGGACTCCTTGTTGGCGTACGCGAGCGACTTGCCGGCGGCGAGCGCCGCGAAGCCCGCGTGGATGCCGGCGAAGCCGACGAGGGCGTTGACCACCATGTCGACGTCGTCGAGCTCGGCGAGCCCGGTGACGGCCTCGGGGCCGAACGCGAGCTCGCAGCCGTCGGGCAGCTCGGAGAGAACGGGGTCCGAGGAGCGGGTCGCGTCGGCGACGGCGACGTGCGCGGGGCGGAACTCGCGCGCCGCGTCGACGAGGGCGCGCGTGGACGCGTTCACCGAGAGCGCGACCACGCGGACCTTGTCGGCGTGGCGCCGGCAGACGTCGAGCGTCTGCCGGCCGATGGAGCCCGAGCAGCCGAGAACGGCCACGCGCAGCGGCCGCTGCGCGGCGCGACGCGGGGCGAGGTCTTCGAATATCGTCACAGGATGCCCCCAAAGCGAAGAAGGAAGAAGGCCGCCATGCCCCCGAAGAGCATGGAGTCGCTGCGGTCGAGCAGCCCGCCGTGCCCGGGGATGAGGTTCCCCGAGTCCTTGACCCCGGCGCCGCGCTTGATGCGCGACTCGAAGAGGTCGCCGAAGACCGACGCGACGCCGACGACGAGCCCGCACGCCACGGCGAGCGCCATGTCGAGCTCCGGGACGAGGAAGGCGGAGACGAGCGCCCAGACGGCGACCGAGCCGGCGATGCCGCCCACGAAGCCCTCGACGCTCTTGCTCGGCGAGATCCGCGGGGCGAGCTTGTGGGCGCCGATGGCGGAGCCGACGAAGTACGCCATGGCGTCGTTGCCCCAGATCGAGAGCATGACGCCGAGGGCGAGGAGCGCCCCGGCGGGGCCGTGGTCGTACATGCGGATGAGGACGATGCTCGAGAACGCGAGCGAGGTGTAGAGCGGCCCGAAGGCGGTGACCGCAACGTCCGCGATGCTCGCGCGCGGCGTGAGGACGTACCAGACGGCGCATGCCATGAGCAGCACGAAGATGACGAGCGTCAGGGCGAGGAGGCCGTTTGCGTAAGCCGCGAGCGGGAACAGGAGCGCGGCGGCGAGGCCGAACGCGTCGTTGGGGGTTCGGCCCCCCATCCGGCAGATGCGGAAGAACTCGGAGCAGCACAGCCACGCCTCGGCGGCGATGAGCACGGTCGTGGTGAGCGGGCCGATGAACAGGCACGCGAGCGTGACCACGGCGTAGATGGCGCCCGAGGTGCTTCTCGTCAGGAGCTTCTCGGCGGAGCTGCGCGCCCGCTGGCCCTTGAGGTCGCCCGCGGCCCTCGCGTCCTCCTTGGAGGCTCGACGGTCCTCGAGCCGGTCGATCTGGCGGTCGAGCCCCGAGGGCCTGTCGTCGCGCCCCTGCGCGCGCCTGCGCCCACTCATGAGCCGACCACTCCCCCGAAGCGCCTCGAGCGGCCCTGGAAGGCCGCGACGGCGCGGAGGAACTCCCAGCGGTCGAAGTCGGGCCAGAGGGTGTCCGTCACGTAGAACTCGGTGTAGGCGAGCTGCCAGAGCAGGTAGTTGGAGAGCCTGAGCTCGCCGGAGGTCCGGATGAGGAGGTCGGGGTCGGGCAGGCCCGCGGTGTAGAGCCGCGCGCCGATGGCGCCCTCGTCCACGTCATCGGGCGCGAGGCGGCCGGCGGCGACGTCACGGGCGAGCTCGCGGGCGGCCCGCGCGATCTCGGCCCTCGAGCCGTAGTTGACGGCGAGGGCGAAGGTCATGCCGGTGTGGTCGGCGGTCTCGTCGAGCCCCTGGTGGAAGACGCGCGCCGTGCGGTCGGGCAGGGCGTCGATGTCGCCGAGGAAGCGCAGGCGCACGTTCTCCTGGTGGAAGAGCGGCAGCTCCTTGACGAGCGTCGTCGCGAAGAGGTGCATGAGGAGGTCGACCTCGCGCTGGGGCCTGCGCCAGTTCTCGGTCGAGAACGCGTAGACGGAGAGGACGTCGAGGCCGAGGCGCACGCTCGTCGTCACGGCCTCCCTGAGGGAGTCGACGCCGGCCACGTGACCGCGCGAGCGATCGAGCCCGCGCGCCGTGGCCCAGCGGCCGTTGCCGTCCATGATGATCGAGACGTGCGACGGGATGCGCCCGAGGTCGACGTCGTCGAGCGAGATGTCCTGCGGTGGGTCCGCGTAGTAGGCGCGGAGCTTCTGTGGGTCGAGGCGCACTAGATCTCCATCACCTCGGCGGTCTTTGCCTTGAGCAGCTCGTCGACCTTGGCGACGTAGGTGTCGGTCAGCTTCTGGATGCGCTTCTTCTCGCGGGTCTGCTCGTCCTCGGAGAGCTCCTCGTCGCGCTCGATGCGCGCGTTGGCGTCGCGGCGCGCGTTGCGGACGGCGACGCGGGAGTCCTCGGCCATCTGGCTGCACTCCTTGGCGAGCTCGCGCCTGCGCTCCTCCGTGGGGCGCGGGAACGGCAGGCGGATGCAGACGCCGTCGTTGGAGGGGGTGATGCCGAGGTCGGAGCTCTCGATGGCCTTCTCGATGGCGCGCAGGGAGGACTTGTCCCACGGCTCGACGACGAGCATGGAGGCCTCGGGCACCTTCACGCCGGCGAGCTGGGTGACGGGCGTCGGCTGGCCGTAGTAGTCGACCTTGATGGAGTCGAGGACGTGCGGGTTGGCACGGCCCGTGCGCACGCGCGCGAAGTTGGCCTTCAGCGCCTCGATGCACTTGTCCATGGACTTCTCTGCGCGGTCGGTGTGCTGGCTCATGTCTAGTCCTCCTCGACGACGGTGGTTCCTACGTGCTCCCCGCAGACGGCGCGCATGAAGACGCCCGGCTGCTTGATGTCAAAGACCATGATCGGCATGTGGTTGTCGTGGCAGAGCGCCGTCGCGGTGGCGTCCATGACCTTGAGGTCGCGGCTCAGCACCTCGCGATAGCTGACGGTGTCGAAGCGAGTCGCCGTGGGGCAGGTCCTCGGGTCGGCGTCGTAGATGCCGTCGACGTTGGTGGCCTTCATGAGGACCTCGGCGTTGATCTCGCACGCGCGCAGCGCGGCGGCGGTGTCGGTGGTGAAGTAGGGGTTGCCGGTGCCGGCGGCGTAGATGGTGATCCGGCCCTTCTCGAGGTGCCTGATCGCGCGGCGGCGGATGTAGGGCTCGGCGATCTGGCGCATCTCGATGGCGCTCATGACGCGGCAGTCCATGCCGTTGCGTTCGAAGCAGTCCTGGAGCGAGAGCGAGTTGATGACCGTGGCGAGCATGCCCATGTTGTCGCCCTGGGCCCGGTCCATGCCCGCGGCGGCGCCGGAGAGCCCGCGGAAGATGTTCCCGCCGCCCACGACGATCGCCACCTGGACGCCCGCCTCCCAGACGGGCTTGATCTCCTCGGCGAGCCTCTGGGGCACGGCGGGGTCGATGCCGTAGTCCTGCTCCCCCATCAGGGCCTCGCCCGAGAGCTTGAGCAGGACGCGTTTGTAGGTGATGGTGCTGTTTGTGTCAGACAAGCCGACCTCCGCTCCTCGGTGTTCGCTCACGTGATTCTATCAGACGGCGGGCACGGGGGCGCGCCGGTTTGCGCGAGCGGCACGCGTCCGCCACGAGCGGGCGCGAGACAGAAGCGGCCCCGCCACTCGCATGTGAACTGCCTCCCATTTCTTGGACTGAAAAGTAAAGTCCGAGGGATGGGAGGCTTTCTCATGTCGACCGACCAGCGCTTGAGGCACGACACGTCGCTCAGGGGGCGCGCCGCGGACCTCTTCGCGAGGGGGCTGGGGAGGGCGGCCGTTGCCGGCCTCCTCGGCGTCCCCGAGGAGGCCGTGAGAAAATGGCAGTACACCTACCGGGCCGCGGGAAGGGACGGGCTGCTGAGGATGGGCGCGGGCAAGGCGAGGTACGACTACGAGACGAAGGTCGCCGCGGCGAGCGCCGTGGTCGACGGCGGGATGTCCAAGCCCGAGGCGATGGAGCGCTTCGGGGTGGCGAGCCTGTCGCCGCTGAAGGAGTGGTGCCGGCTCTACCGCGCGGGCGGCGCGGAGGCCCTGCGGCCCAGGCCCAGGGGCAGGCCGCGCAAGGCTCCCGGCGCCCCGGCGACGCGCGAGGAGGAGCTCGAGCGCGAGGTCCGCAGGCTCGAGGCGCAGGTGGCGTACCTAAAAAAATCGATAGCCCTGAAGGCGGAGCTGCGCTCCCGAGGCGGGAGAAGGCCCTAGCGGTCGCCGAGCTTTCAGGGCTGGGGCACGACCTGGCCGACCTGCTGGGGGCCGCCGGCCTCGCCAGGTCCACATACTATTACGCGCTCGCGCACCCCAAGGGCCCGACCAGGCCCGAGCTCCGGCCGCGCGTCGCCGAGATCTTCGGGAGGCTCCCGAACGGCGTCGGGCACCGCCAGGTCGCCATGGAGCTGCGCGCCGTGGACGGCGCCCGCATAGCCGACAAGACCGTCCTCAAGATGATGCGCGAGATGGGCCTGCGCTGCGGCATCCGCCGCGAGACCGACTACCACAGGTACAACTCCTACAGGGGCGTCGTCGGCGAGGTGTTCGAGAACGTGCTCGGGCGCGACTTCGAGGCGGACGGCCCGTGGCAGAAGATGGGGACGGACGTCACCGAGTTCAGGCTCTCCTTCGGCAAGGCCTACCTCGCGCCGGTGTACGACTTCGGGAGCAAGGAGATCGTGGCGCACTCGATCTCGGAGCACCCCGACCTCGAGCAGCAGCGCGAGATGCTCTCCATGCTCGCGGAGGCCAAGCCCGCGTGGGCCAGCCCGGTCATGCAGACGGACATGGGCTGGCAGTACCAGCACGCCGAGTTCGTCGCCGCGCTCGAGGGGATGGGGATCGTCCAGAGCATGTCGCGCAAGGGCAACTGCATCGACAACGGCGCCACCGAGCAGGTGTTCGGACACATCAAGGACGAGTTCCTCCGCGGGCGCGACTGGGACACGTTCGAGGGGTTCAAGGCGGACCTCGAGGCCTACATCCATCACTGGAACCACGTGAGGCGCCAGGTCAGGCTGAAGGGCCTGACCCCGGTGGAGTTCCGGGAGCAGGCCCTTCGCGACGCCGCATAGCGGCTATTATTTATGCGTCCAAGTTTTGGGGCGCAGTTCAATGAGTGACGGGGCCGCGCGATGACGATCTATGAGCGCTACTCGCCGAAGGCGAAGCGGATGAAGCTCATGACCTCGACTTCGTCGCCGAGGGACTTGCCCACGTTCTTGGCGAGCTGGCCGATGGTGAGGGAGCTGTCCTTGACGAACTCCTGCTCGGTGAGGACGGCCTCCTTGAAGTACTTCTCGAGGCGGCCCTGGGCCATCTTCTCCTGGATGGCCTCAGGCTTGCCGGACTCGGCGGCCTGAGCCTTGTAGATGGCGAGCTCGTGCTCGATGACGTCGGCGGGGACGTCATCGCGGCGGGCGGCGACCGGCGCGGCGGCGGCGACCTGCATGGCCACGTCGTGGGCGAAGGTCTTGAACTCGTCCGCGGAGGCGGTCTCGGCCTTGCCGAGCTTGAAGGTCACGATGTCGGCGAGCTTGCCGCCCAGGTGGACGTAGCTGCCGAGGGCGCCGTCGTCGGCAGTGACGCGCTGGAAGCGGGCGATCTTCATGTTCTCGCCGATGACGTGGATCATCTCGGTGAGCTCGGCCTCGACGGTGGACTCGCCCATCGGGCAGGCCTTGAGGGCGTCGACGTCGGCCGGGTCGTTCTCGGCGACGACCTTGGCGAGCTCGAGGGCGAAGCCGGTGAACTTGGGGTTGGTGCCCACGAAGTCGGTCTCGCAGGTGAGCTCGAGGATGGCGCCGAGCTTGGAGTCCTCGGAGACGTAGGTGGCGATGGTGCCCTCGTTGGTGTCGCGGCCGGCGCGCTTGACGGCCTTGGCGACGCCCATGGTGCGCAGGATGTCGACGGCCTTCTCGATGTCGCCGTCAGCCTCGACGAGGGCCTTCTTGCACTCCATCATCGGGGAGTCGGTCATCTCGCGGAGCTGCTTGACCAGAGCGGCGGTAACCTGAGCCATGTGTGTTCTCCTCTGTCCTTGGACGATTGTCTGATGCGGATGCTACTCGGCAGCGGGGGCCTCGACGACGGCCTCGGTGGAGCCGGCCTCCATCTCGGCGGCCGTGATCTGCTCCTTGCCGGAGCCGGCGAGCACGGCGTCGGCGGCGAGCTCGCACATGAGCGAGACGGAGCGGATGGCGTCATCGTTGGCGGGGATGCCGTAGTCGATGACGTCGGGGTCGGAGTTGGTGTCGAGCAGGCTCACGACGGGGATGTGCAGGCGGTTGGCCTCGCGGACCGCGATCTCCTCGCGCTTGGAGTCGACGACGAAGATGGCCTGCGGGAGGGCGGTCATGGTGCGGGCGCCGCCGAGGTTGGCCTGGAGCTTGCCGAGCTCCTTGGTCAGCACGGCCTGCTCCTTCTTGGGGAGCAGCGACATGCGGCCGTCCTCGACCATGGCCTCGAGCTCCTCCATGCGCTGGATGCGGGAGCGGATGGTCACGAAGTTGGTGAGCATGCCGCCGAGCCAGCGCTGGTTGATGTAGGGCATGCCGCAGCGCTCGGCCTGGGCGGCGATGGGCTCCTGGGCCTGCTTCTTGGTGCCGACGAACAGGACCGTGCCGCCCTTGGCAGCGGTCTCCTTGAGGAAGGTGTAGGCCTTGTCGGCGCCGAGCATGGTCTGCTTGAGGTCGAGGATGTAGATGCCGTTGCGCTCGCCGAAGATGTAGGACTTCATCTTGGGGTTCCAGCGGCGCGTCTGGTGGCCGTAGTGGCAGCCGGCATCGAGCAGGGTCTGGATGGTAATCTTAGCCATGGTAACCTCCTGTGGTTGTTCCTCCGCGCGATGTCATCCCCGAGACGCCACCCGGGACCTGGCTTGGAGCCCCGGGCACCACGGCGGGCGGGTCGTCGCGCGTGCGAGATGGTGCCGCGCTGGTACGCGACATGCCGTGCCTCTGCACAGCAGGTTTGCAGTATAGACGCTCCGCCGCCCCTTGTCGAGTGGTTCACGAGGGGTTCACGAGGCGCCCCCTCCCCTCGCGCGCGGGTGCGCCCGGGTCATCTGTCGAGAAGTACTAGTCCAGACACGTGCTGGTTGCGGACGGTTGGGGGCTGAGAAACGACCGGAACCAGCACGTGGCCCAACTGCGTGCGGGTTGCGGACGGTTGGGGGCTGAGAAACGACCGGAACCAGCACGTGGCCCAACTGCGTGCGGGTTGCGGACGGTTGGGGGCTGAATAGTGACCGGAACCAGCACGTAGTCCAGACGCGTGCGGGTTGCAGACGCGGCGGGGCCGGGCGGAGGAGTCGGCGCCCTCTCACGCCCGGGGGTGCGCCCGCTCGGCCGCCTCGCGGAGGCGCTCGACGCTGAGATGGGTGTAGACCTGGGTGGTCGAGAGGCTCTCGTGCCCTAGCAGCTCCTGCACGCTGCGGAGGTCGGCGCCGCCGCCGAGCAGCTCGGTCGCGTAGGTGTGGCGCATCGCGTGGGGGGTGAGCTGGGGGTCGAGGCCCGCGAGGCGCACGTGCCGCTCGAAGGCGTCTCGCAGCGCGTCGGCCGACATGGGGTTTCCCCTCGTGGAGAGGAGGAGCTCGTCACGGGCCCGGCCGCCGCGGGCCGCGAGGGCGGGCCGCGCCTCCTCGAGGTAGCGGCGTGCCCATGCGCACGCGACCTCGTAGACCGGGACGATGCGCTCCTTTGACCCCTTGCCGAAGAGCCTCGCCTGGCCCTGGCGCAGGTCGAGGTCGCGCACGCGCAGCGCGGCCATCTCTGAGACGCGCGCCCCCGTCGCGTAGAGCAGCTCGAGGAAGGCGCGGTCCCTGAGCCCCGCCGGCTCGGCGGTGTCGCAGGTGGCAAGGAGCCTCTCGACCTCGGCGTCGCTCATCGTCTTGGGGAGGGCGCGAGAGACCTTGGGGCTCGCGAGGGCCGCGGCCGCAGAGCCGTCGCAGAGCCCCTCGCGGCTCATCCAGCGGTAGAGGCCCCGCAGCGCGGAGAGGCGGCGGTTGAGGGTGCGCGCCGAGTAGCCCGCGCGAGCGAGCTCGGTGAGGTAGGCGCGCAGCTCGCGATGGGTTGCCCGCAGCGGCTCGACGCCCTCGCGAGCCGCCCAGTCGCGGAAGGCGGCGAGGTCGCAGCGATACGCTCGCACCGTGTTGGGGGACAGGCCGCGCACCTTGGCGAGGTGCGCGCAGAACCCGTCGATGGCGAGCTCCAGGCGCTCGAGCCCATCGCGGCGCGCGGACGCCTCGGGGGTGAGGGCGTCCCCTCGCCCGTCCGTCACCGGGCTGCCCCGGCAAACAGGTCGGGCCTCGAGCCAACGTAGGCGGCGAGGTCGGCGCGCCCTCGCTCCGCGAGCGCCGCGCGGCGCTCGGCCTTGTTGCGCGGTGGGTTCTCGAGCGGCGGGAAGAGCCCAAAGTTCACGTGCATGGGCTGGTAGCCGGTCGTCTGGGGGTCGGTCGCGTAGGCGACCAGCGACCCGAGGGCGCCCGTCGCCGGAAGCCGCACGGGCTCGCAGCCCGCGAGCTCGGCCGCCATGTTGAGCGCGGCGAGCAGCCCCGAGGCAATGGCCTCGACGTAGCCCTCGGTGCCCGTTATCTGGCCTGCGAGCCGCGCGCGCGTACCCGGGATGGCAAAGGTCGCGTCGAGCGTGTGGGGCGTGTCGACGAAGGAGTTGCGGTGCATGACGCCGTAGCGCAGGAACTCGGCCTCCCCGAGGCCCGGGATCATGCGGAAGACGCGACGCTGCTCCGGCCACGTGAGGTTGGTCTGAAAGCCCACGAGGTTGTACGCCGCCCGCGAGGCGCTCTCGGCGCGGAGCTGCACGGCCGCCCAGGGGCGCCGCCCTGTCCGCGGGTCGACGAGCCCCACCGGCTTCATCGCTCCAAAGCGCAGCGAGTCGTGGCCGGTGCGCGCGACCTCCTCAACAGGCTGGCACGCGCAGAAGAGGTCCGCCTGCTCGAAGTCGCGCGCGATGACGCGCTCCGCGGAGAGCAGGGCCTCCATGAACGCGTCGTACTCCTCGCGCCCCATGGGGCAGTTGAGGTAGTCTCCCGCCCCCTCCCCCCCGTAGCGGGACTGCTCAAAGACCACGGAGCGGTCGAGCGAGTCGGCGTCGACGATGGGCGCGGCCGCATCGTAGAAGCTCATCCGCTCGCCGCCGACCCGCTCGGCGATGGCCGAGAAGAGCGCGTCGGAGCACAGCGGTCCCGCCGCGATGACGCAGGGGCCCTCCGGGATCGAGGTGACCTCCTCGCGGACGACCTCGATCAGCGGGCTCGACTCGACGCGCTCCGTCACGGCTGCGGAGAACCGGTCGCGGTCGACCGCGAGCGCCCCGCCCGCCGGGACCGCGCACGTGCGCGCGACCTCCAGAAGCTCGCTGCCCATGAGGCCGAGCTCCCACTTGAGCAGCCCGGCCGCGCTGTCTGGCTTGGTTGACTTCAGGGAGTTCGAGCAGACGAGCTCGGCGAGCAGCGCGCCGTGATGCGCCGGGGACGCCTTGGCGGGGCGCTGCTCGCAGAGCCTCACACCAAGGCCCCTGCGCGCGAGCTGCAGCGCGCACTCGCTGCCCGCAAGCCCCCCGCCTACGACCGTCACGACCTGACCCATGCCTCTCCCTCCAGCTTCTGAAAGCGTTTCCCGCCTCCATTGTGCCCCAAGGGGCCGCGCCGAGAAAGCGCGGCGTCCTGCCCGGGCGCCGCTGGACCCCCCCCGCGGCGGCGCTCGCGCCCCGTTCCGGCGCGGACCCGCTCACGCTCGCCCCAGCCCAGCTCGCTGCTCGGGCTCGCCGGCGAGGTAGGCCCGCGAGGGCGCGTACCTGCCGTCCGGCAGGCGCTCGACCAACCCGCTCGCCTCGTAGTCGGTGAGGGTCCTGAGCACGGTCAGCACGCTGTCCCCCAGCCGCGTCGCCAGGTCGTCGGGGCGCAGGGGCGAGGCGAGAAGCGCCCTCATCACCGGGCCCGGGTCGGGGCGCGCGGACTCGGCCTCGAGCGCCGGCGCGCCGTAGTCGAGCGAGAGCGCAAGGACGAGGGATCGCTCGTCGGGAATGACCCGGGCCCCCTCGGATATCAGTCGGTTGGTGCCCATCGAGCTGGGCGAGAAGATCGACCCGGGGATCGCGTAGACCGTCCGCCCCAGCTCGACGGCCGCCTCGGCGGTCGAGAGGGTCCCCGATCGCACCCCCGCCTCGGTGACCACGAGCACCCGGGAGAGGGCGGCGATGAGCACGTTCCTGCGCGGGAAGGCCCAGCGCCTCGGCCCGACGCCCCAGCGCTGCTCGGAGACCACGGCCCCGCCCGCGGCGACGGCCCCCTCGTAGACGTCTCGCGAGCTGCTCGGGTAGACGACGTCCGCCCCGCATCCCGACACCACGACGGTGCGTCCCCCCGCCCTGAGCGCCGCCATCCCCGCGGCGTGGTCGCACCCGAGCGCCCCGCCCGAGACCACCGTGATGCCGCGCTGCGCCGCGGCGCGCGCTGCCATCTCGGCGATCGCGATCCCGTAGGGCGTGGCACGCCGCGACCCGACGATTGAGACGCAGGGCCCCATGAGGGCCTCCGGGTCTCCCCTGCCGTAGATCACCTCGGGAGGCCGCTCCAGGTCCCGCAGCGAGGCGGGGTAGTCCCCCTCCTGTGCGCGAAGCTCCCAGCCGCTCCCCGTCAGTCGCGCCGTCATGACATCCCTCCCCTCACCCGAGCGCCCGCGACCTGAACCCGAGCGCCTCGACGACGTCGTCGGCCGAGACCCTCTCGCGGCGCTCCATGTCCGCTATGGTCCGCGCGACCCGAGCGACCCGCACGATCGCGCGCCCGCCGAGCGCGAGACGCTCGGCGAGGTCCTCGAAGGTCGCCTGCGCCCGCACGTCGAGCGCCGCCGCGGCGACGGGGTCGCGGGCGACCTCGTCGCGGGACTCGCGCCACGACCCGAACTCGCGCGCCGCCGCGACGAGCGCGGACATCTCCTTAGAGTCCATGCCCTCCCTCCCCTGGATCACGCTCGAGGAGCGCGGCCGCGCGACGTCGACGACCACGTCGATTCGGTCCATGAGCGGACCCCCGATGCGCGCCTGGTAGGCGGCGATCTTCGCCGCGGGGCACCGGCACTCGTGCCCCGGGTCCCCGAGGTGCCCGCACGGGCAGGGGTTTGCCGCGGCGACGAGCTGGAAGTCGCAGGGGAAGGTGTAGACGCCGTCCACCCTTACGAGGCGGATCTGGCGGTCCTCGAGGGGCTGCCTGAGCGCCTGGAGGGCGTTGTGCGCGACCTCCGGCAGCTCATCGAGGAACAGGACCCCCTTGTGGGCGAGCGAGATCTCCCCGGGCGTGACGGGCCGCCCCCCTCCGATGAGCCCCCCGATCGAGGTCGAGTGGTGCGGCGCGCGGAAGGGGCGCCGCCCGCTCGCGAGCCCCTCGGCCGGCTGCCCTGCGACGGAGTGGATCACGAGCGCCTCCGCCCGCTCGTCCTCGGTCAGGGGCGGCAGGATCGTGGGGAGCCTCCGGGCGAGCATGGTCTTTCCCGCCCCAGGAGGGCCCACCATCAGAATGCCGTGGCGCCCCGCCGCGGCGATGGCCATCGCGCGCTTTGCGAGCTCCTGGTCGACGACGTCAGAGAAGTCCAGGGCCTCGCCCGCCCCCTCCCTGGGGCACGCGGGCCCGGACCCGAGGGGGCCGAGCGCCTCCGGGCCCTCCCGAAGCTGGCCGAGCCTGGTCACGCCGCGCGCGTCGAGCCCCCATCCGCCCGCCAGGTCGCTCTGCGCAGAGGTGAGCAGCGTGAGTCCCAGCTCCCGGGCGAGAAGGGCGTAGGCCATCTCGCC
The DNA here is from genome assembly GCF_900119385.1 of Thermophilibacter mediterraneus. Lineage (GTDB taxonomy): Bacteria > Actinomycetota > Coriobacteriia > Coriobacteriales > Atopobiaceae > Thermophilibacter > Thermophilibacter mediterraneus. The sequence continues at coordinate 57,851 of NZ_FPKO01000008.1, read as the reverse complement.
CCTCACCGGGCAGACGGTGCCGTCGAGGGCCAGCTCGCCGACGAAGAGGGCCCCCTCCGCGACCCGGCGCGGGAGCTGTTTGGTGGCGATGAGGATCGCGACGGCGATAGGCAGGTCGAGGGCGGTACCCGTCTTGCGGATGTAGCTCGGGGCGAGGTTGATGGTCACGTGCGCCCTCGGCAGGTCGAAGCCGCTGGAGCGCAGGGCGCAGCGCACGCGCGAGCGCGCCTCGAGGACCGACGCGTCGGGCATGCCCACGATGTCGATGCCCGGGATGCCGCCCGACGTGCTGACCTCCACCTCGACCTGGAGCGCCTCGACGCCGCGGAGTGCCGCTCCCCTCACGGCGCCGGTCTCGGCGCCCATCAGCCGTCCACGGAGTAGGCGCCCATGAGGTGGCGCATGCCCGCGATGCCCTCGCCCTTCACCGTGAGCGCGATGACGTCGAAGCGCACCCCCTTGAACTGGCCGTGGGACCCCAGGTAGCTGAGCGCGATCGCGCGGTAGCGCGCCTGCTTCCCCGCGTCCACGGCGAGCTCGGGCACCACCTCTGAGTCCCCGCCGAGCGCGAGCCGCGTCTTGACCTCCACGAGGACGACCGTCTCGTCACCCTCCTGCTCGAGCGCGACGATGTCGGCCTCCCCCTGGGCGCAGCGGTAGTTGCGCTCGAGGATCACCCACCCGCGGCTGACGAGGTTGCGCGCGGCGGTCTCCTCCCCGCGCATCCCGAGCTCCCTGGCCGAGAGGTCGCGCACCGAGCGCGCCTCCCCCGCGGGTCCGCCCCTCCCGGGTCGCCCCTCGCGCAGCCGCGTGTCATCGTGCGTGGTCTCGAGCATCTCTGCCTCCCTCGTCCGGCGTGATGCCGCGATGGTGGCAGCTCGTGCGAGCGCGGGGCGTCCGCGCTCCGGACGCGGCGCTTGCGCCGCGCGGACGCGCGTCCGCGGGGGCCGGGATGTGCGCAGCTCGCGGCGCCGTGAAGCGCCGGGAGGGTCGCGTCACGGCGCGCCGCGCCCTAGAAGAGGCGAGGGCGATCCAAGAAGTTTCCACAGAACGAGACGCGATGGATGGGGGTGAGGCCCCGCTCGCGGATGGCGGCGACGTGCTCCGCGGAGCCGTAGCCCTTTGACGCCGCGAGGTGGTAGCCGGGGTACTCGTCCTCGTAGGCGACCATGATCGCGTCCCTGGTGACCTTCGCTACGATCGAGGCGGCGGCGATGGACGCCACGCGCGCGTCCCCCTTGACGATGCAGCGCTCCGCCGGGTGGGCGTGGACGGGGTTGCCGTCGATGAGCACGGCATCGGGCTCGACGCCGGCGTCGCGAACGGCGGCGGCCATGGCCTCCCGGAGCGAGGCCCCCATGCCCACGGCGTCGATCGACGCGGGCTCCACGTGCGCGATGCCGATGGCGACGGCGACGTCGGCGATGCGCGCGGCGAGCAGCTCCCGGCGTGCCGGGGGAACCTGCTTCGAGTCGTTGAGCCCCCAGATGACGGGCTCGTCGGGCAGGCAGACCGCGGCGACGGTGAGCGGGCCCGCGAGCGCCCCGCGCCCGACCTCGTCGACCCCGACCACGAGTCCCGATCCCCCGAGCTCGCGCTGGAGCTCGTACATGCCGAGCACGCGCGCCCGCTCGGCCGTCTCCCGCTCGATGCGCCTCCTCGCGGAGCGCACGGCGGCCTGGACCTGCTTGCGCGGGTCGTCCGCGTAGCGCTCGACGAGCGCCGCCGCCTCGTCGAGGGGCGCGTCCGAGAGCAGCGCCGCGACCTCGCGGGCGCTCGTCGGCCTGGGCGTCGATGTCATGCGGTGCCTCCCCATACAAACAAAGCCGCCCCCGGAGGGGCGGCTCGCGTGCGTCAGTGCCTGAGTGCTAGTCGCGCTTCTCGCGGATGCGGGCGGCCTTGCCCACGCGGTCGCGGAGATAGTAGAGCTTCGCGCGACGGACGTCACCGTGACGGACGACCTCGAGCTTGGCAATCTTCGGGCTGTGCAGCGGGAAGGTGCGCTCGACGCCCACGGAGAAGCTGATCTTGCGGACGGTGAAGGTCTCGCGGGAGCCCTCGCCGCTCATGCGGATGACGTCGCCCTCGAAGACCTGCTCACGGGTGCGGTCGCCCTCGACGATGCGGTAGTGCACCTTCACGTGGTCGCCAACGCGGACGGCGGGGATGTCCTCGCGAATCTGCTGACGCTCGATGGCGCGGATGTAGTCCATGCTCATACCTCATTCTTTCCTAGAGGTGCCGACGCTCCTGCGAACGACACATAGCTCAACACACAGCGGTTGATTATAGGGCCGGCGACGAGGTTTGACAAGAACCACACAACAAATCACGCGACCCGGCGGCGAGGGCGCTAGCCGCGGCGGCGCCTCCAGGAGCGGGGGATCTTGAGCTGCTCGTAGACGTGGACGGCGTAGCGGTCGGTCATGCCGGAGACGAAGTCGGCGACCTGCACCTCGGGCCGATCCGCGTCATGCACGCGGTACTCCTCGGGGACCTCGTCGGGGTGAGCCATGAAGTGGTCGAAGAGCTCCTCGATCATCACGTACGCCTTGGGCTCCTCCCACTTGGCGTCGCCGCGCGAGTACAGGTTCTCGAAGAGGAACGCGCGCAGCTCCATCATGGCACGCCACACGGTCGGCGACATCCTCACGTCGCCGGTCCCCGCGCTCTGGCGGACCGTGTCGTGGACCATCGTCTCGATGCGCTCCGACGATCCGTCGCCGAGGACGGAGCGCGGCCCCTCGGGAAGGCCCCGCTCCGAGAGCAGCCCTGCGCGCTCGGCGTCGTCGATGTCGTGGCAGACGTAGGCGATTCGGTCGGCGAGCGCGACGACGCGACCCTCGGGGGTCGAGGCGCGGCCCTCGCCGCTGTGGAGCCTGATGCCGTCGACGACCTCGCGCGTGAGGTTGAGCCCGGCCCCGTCGCGCTCGAGCAGCTCGACGATGCGCGCGCCCTGCTCCCCGTGCACGAAGAGCCGGCGCGACGACGCGACGTCCGGGTCGAGGCCGCGCCAGCGGGCGATGGCATGGCTGAGCGCGCGCTCGCCCACGTGCCCGAAGGGGGTGTGCCCGAGGTCGTGGCCGAGCGCGATCGCCTCGGTAAGGTCCTCGTTGAGCCCGAGCGGCCGCGCGATCGAGCGCGCGACCTGGCAGACCTCGAGGGTGTGGATGAGGCGCGTGCGGTAGTGGTCGCCCTCGGGGGCGAGAAAGACCTGGGTCTTGTGAGCGAGGCGCCGGAAGCTCTTGCTGTGCAGGATGCGGTCGCGGTCGCACTGGAAGCAGGTCCTGAGCGGGTCGGGTTCCTCCGCCCGCGCGCGACCGAGCGACGCGTCAGAGAAGGTGGCGTCCGGCGACAGCGCGCGCCGCTCGGCGCGCTCGAGGTCCTCTCGCGTCGAAACCCTCACGTCACCTCCCGCTCCGCACGTTGAGCTCGCGTCAATTGTAGCAGCAGTGACGGGCGCCCCGCGCCATGAGAAGGGGGGAGGGGGCGCTGCCCCCTCCCCCGCTGGCTAGAGCCGTGGGACCGATCGGTCGAGACTACTTCTCGACCTTCTTGGCGCCACCGTTGGACTCGATCTTGGCCTGGGCAGCCGCGAGGCGGGCGATGGGCACGCGGTACGGCGAGCAGGACACGTAGTCGAGGCCGAGGTCGTAGTACATGTGGATGGACTCGGGGTCGCCGCCGGTCTCGCCGCAGACGCCGCAGACGATGTCGGGGTTGCCCTTGTGGCCGCCCTCGACGCCCATCTGGACGAGCTTGGCGACGCCCTTGTCGAGCGTGGCGAACGGGTTGGTCTTGACGATCTTCTTGTCGAGGTAGAGCGGCATGAATGCGGCCTCGACGTCGTCGCGCGAGAACCCGAGGCCCATCTGGGTCAGGTCGTTGGTGCCGAAGGAGAAGAAGTCGGCGTGCTTGGCGATGTCCTCGGAGGTGATCGCCGCGCGCGGGATCTCGATCATGGTGCCGACCGGGATGTCGAGCTCGACGCCGTACTCGTCGGCCGTGGCCTTGATGTTCTCCTCGGCGACCTCGCGGACGAGGGCGAGCTCCTCCTCGAAGGCCACGAGCGGAATCATGATCTCGGGCTTGGGATCGAGGCCCTGCTTCTTGAGCTCGGCCGTGGCGGAGGCGATGGCCTTCACCTGCATGACGTTGAGCTCGGGGTAGACCAGGCCGAGGCGGCAGCCGCGCAGGCCGAGCATCGGGTTGGCCTCCTGGAAGGAGTCGAGCTTGGCGAGAAGGGCCTTCTTCTCGGAGACGTCCTTGCCGGCGGCCTCGTCCTTGGCGATCTCGACGTCGAGGGCGCGCGGGTCCTCGAGGAACTCGTGCAGGGGCGGGTCGAGCAGGCGCACGATGACGGGCATGCCGTCCATGGCCTTGAACATCTCGAGGAAGTCGCCCTTCTGGGCGGCGCCGAGCTTCTCGAGGGCGTCGGCCTTGACGGCGTCGTCGTCCGCGAGGATGAAGTTCTGGATGAGCTGCTTGCGCTCGCCGAGGAACATGTGCTCGGTGCGGCACAGGCCGATGCCGGAGGCGCCGTTGTCCTTGGAGAGCTGCGCGTCGGCCGGGTTGTCGGCGTTGGCGCGCACGCCGATCACGCGGCCGCGCTCGGCGTCGGTGCGGACCTCGTCGGCCCACTCGAGGATGGTCTGGAGGTCGCCACCGAGCTCCGGGCGGACGAGCTTGACCTCGCCCAGGATGACGTCGCCGGTGGTGCCGTCGATGGAGATGACGTCGCCCTCGTGCAGGGTGATGTCGGTGCCGGCGACGGTGCAGACCTTGTTGACCGCGTCGATCTGGAGGGCGTCGACGCCGCAGACGCACGGCGCGCCCATGCCACGGGCGATGACGGCCGCGTGGGAGGTCTTGCCGCCGTGGGAGGTCAGGATGCCCTCAGCGGCGACCATGCCGTGCAGGTCGTCGGGCGTGGTCTCCCAGCGCACGAGGATGCAGGGCTTGCCGGCCTCGGCGTAGGCCTCGGCGTCGGCCGAGGAGAAGACGACGGCGCCCACGGCCGCGCCCGGGGAGGCGTTGAGGCCCTTGGCGATGACCTCGTAGTCGGCCTTGGGGTCGAACTGCGGGTGGAGGAGCTGGTCGAGCTGCTCGGGGGCCACGCGCATGACGGCCTCCTCCTTGCTGATGCGACCCTCCTCGTACATCTGGATGGCGACCTTGAGGGCGGAGAGCGCCGTGCGCTTGCCCACGCGGGTCTGGAGCATCCAGAGCTTGCCCTGCTCGATGGTGAACTCGAGGTCCATCATGTCGGCGTAGTGGTCCTCGAGGATCTCGAAGACGTGGAAGAGCTCCTTGCCCGCCTCCTCGAGGCCGGGGACCTTGGGCAGGTCGGCGATCGGCTCGGTGTTGCGGATGCCGGCGACGACGTCCTCGCCCTGGGCGTTGACCAGGAAGTCGCCGTAGCGCTCGTTGGTGCCGTCGGCGGGGTTGCGCGTGAAGGCGACGCCGGTGGCGGAGGTGTTGCCCTTGTTGCCGAAGGCCATCACCTGGACGTTGACGGCGGTGCCGAGCTCGTCGGGGATCTTGTTCTGCTTGCGGTACAGGATGGCGCGGTCGGTGTTCCAGGAGCCGAAGACGGCCTGCTCCGCGAGGCGCAGCTGCACGAGCGGGTCGTGCGGGAACTCGATCTTGCCGTCGACGAGCACCTCGGGGTACTTCTCGGCGTCGACGTTGTCGGCGAAGATCTGCTTGAAGGTGGCGACGAGGTCCTTGAGGTCGTCGGCGTCGAGCTCGGTGTCGAGCTTCACGCCCTTCTCGGCCTTCTTGGCGGCGATGGCGTCCTCGAAGAGCTGGCCGGAGACGCCCATGACCACGTCGGAGAACATCTGCACGAAGCGGCGGTAGGAGTCGTAGGCGAAGCGCGGGTTCTCGGTCTGCTTGATGAGGCCCTGGACGGAGTCGTCGTTGAGGCCGAGGTTGAGGACCGTGTCCATCATGCCGGGCATGGAGAACGGGGCGCCGGAGCGCACGGAGACGAGCAGCGGGTCCTCGGAGTCGCCGAGCTTCTTGCCCATGCGCTCCTCGAGGTCCTTGCGGTACTCGTCGATCTCGTCAAGAACGCCCTCGGGCCACACGTTGCCGGCGCTGGAGTACGCGACGCAGGTCTGGCAGGTGATCGTGAATCCGGGAGGGACGGGGAGGCCGATGTTGGCCATCTCGGCAAGGTTGGCGCCCTTGCCACCCGTGATCCACTTGGCCTCGGCAACGGACTCGCCCGCGACCTCGGTCACGTTGTTGCCGTTGGCGTCGAAGCCGAAGCGGTAGACGTGCTTTTCTGCCATGTTTACCCCTTGCTTTCTGGGTCCGGACGCGCCGCTTGCGTGGCGCGCACTTACAACAGCGCGCGATGACTCCGCGCGACCATTGGTCATGGTAGCAACGCGGGACTCCCCGCCCACGATCAATCGGACGTCCGGTAAGTGTTGCTAGGTAAGCGGCGAGCGGCACGAAAAACTGGGGCCGAGCCGTGCGACTCGACCCCAGTGGTAGTAACATGTGATGCGATTTGGCCTTACTTGGCCGCCGCATCCCCCTTGTACACGGCACCGATCTCGCGCGTGGGCTCCTCGCCCGTGAGCGTGGAGATGACCGTCACGGCCGGGCCGAGAAGGTCGATCGAGGGGATGCCGCGGCGGTCGAGCTCGCGGCGGATCTCGCGGCGCAGCGTGGCGTTGGCGAAGGTGTGGAACACCGCGCACGGGCGATCGGGGTCGAAGTGCTCGTCGAGCAGGGCGCGCACCGCGTCGACGTCCTTGACGTTGGAGAGGCGCTTGATCTCCACGCAGTCGTCGCCGAACTGGGCGGCGGCGGCCATGACGACGGTGTTGGCGGTCTCGCCGCGCGCGTCGGACAGTACGAAGATGAGGGGGACGACCTGACCGAAGATGTCGTCATCCAGATCGAGCTTAGCCATCACAAGTCCTCCTGTACCTCTTCAGGCGTGTAGGGGCGGTCGCCCCGTCTGCCCCTATCCTACCGCTTTCTGGAGAGCGCGCCGATGTTGGCGACACCAGCGAACACGGAAACGAAACGGTTGAGCAGACGGAGTCGGTTCTCTCTTACCGCAGTATCCTCGTCCATGACAAGGACGTCGTCGAAGAATCGGTCGATGGGCGCCTTGAGTTCGGCAAGGGCACCGATCGCCGCGCCGAAGTCGCGGGCGCCGAGCGCGGCACCCACGCGCTCGGACCCGGCGTCGCAGGCCTCGAGCAGGGCGCGCTCGGCCTCGCCGAGGGCGGCGGCGTCGACGTCGGTGCCGAGCGAGGCGTCCGCGAGGTGCGAGGCGCGGGCGTAGGCCTGCGCGAGCGCGTCGAAGGTGGCGGGGTCGTCGCGCCGCGCGGCCTCGAGGGCGTGGGCGCGGGCGAGGAACTCCCCGGGGTCGATGACGTCGGTCTCGCCGACGGCCTCGACGGTGTCGGGCGAGACCGCCTCGTCGCGGGCGATGGAGGCGAGGCGGCCGGCGAAGTAGGCGCGCACGGCGGCCTCGGTGGCGTCGCGGTCGAACTCGAGGCCCTGCGCGGCGTAGGCGTCGAGCGAGCAGGAGACGAGCTCGGCGAGCGCCCCGCGCGGGGCGTCGCGCAGCATCGCGAGCACGCCGATGGCGCTGCGGCGCACGGCGAAGGGGTCCGAGGAGCCGGTCGGGGGCTGCTCGATGGCGAACATGCCGCAGATAGTGTCGAGCTTGTCGGCGACGGCGACGCAGGTGCCGACCGGGCCCGCGGGGAGGTCGTCGCCGGCGAAGCGCGGGCGGTACTGGTCGCGGATCGCCTCGGCGACCTCGGCGGGCTCGCCGGAGGCGGCCGCGTAGTAGCCGCCCATGACGCCCTGCTGGCTCGTGAACTCGACGACGGCCTGGGTCACGAGGTCCGCCTTGGCAAGGCGTCCCGCGCGACCGGCCATGGCGGCGAGGCGCTCGTCGAGCGCGAGCGAGCGGCGGGCGACCTCGGGGGCGAGGCGCTCCATGCGCTCGGACTTCTGCAGGACGGTGCCGAGCCTCTCCTGGAAGGTGACCTCCCCCAGGCGCGGCAGGTAGGCCTCGAGGGGCTGGCGCAGGTCCTCCTCATAGAAGAACTTCGCGTCGTCGAGGCGGGCACGCACGACGCACTCGTTGCCCTCGATGACGCGCGCGGCGTTCTCCGGGCGGGTGTTCATGACGATGACGAACTCGCGCGTGAGCTCGCCGCTCGCGTCGTAGATCGGGAAGTAGCGCTGGTTGGAGAGCATCGACTCGCAGATGATCTCGTGCGGCACGCGCAGGAACTCCTCGTCGAAGGTCCCCACGACCACCGTGGGCCACTCGCAGAGGTTCACGACCTCGTCGAGGATGCGCTTGGGCGTGTCGACGCGGGCGCCGCCGCGCTCGGCCTCGATGCGGGCGATGCCCTCGGCGATGACCTCGCGGCGACGGTCCTCGAGCAGCACGCCCGCGGCCTCGAGGACCGACTCGTAGGCGCTCGGCTCGGCAACGACGTGCTCGCCGGGCCCGAGCACGCGGTGGCCCCTGGTGGTGTTGCCGCTCGTGACGTCGGCGTAGCGCACCGGGACGACCTCGGAGCCCAGCAGGGCGCAGATCCAGCGGATCGGGCGCACGAAGGTCTGGTGCTCGCTCCCCCAGCGCTGGCTGCGGTAGTTCGGCCACTCGAGCGAGGCGATCGTGCGCTCGGAGAGCTCGCTCAGAATCGGCAGCGCCGGGGCCGAGGGGACGCTGCGCTCGGCGAAGACGTACTCCCGGCCGTCGTCGTCGACGCGGCGCACGAGCTCGGAGGCGTCGACGCCGCACTTGCGCGCGAAACCCGCGGCCGCCTTGGTCGGCACGCCGGACTCGTCGAAGGCGATGCTCGCGGCGGGGCCGCGCCTGACCTCGTGGACCGCCTCGGTCTCGCAGGCGACGTCGCTCACGATGACGGCGAGACGGCGCGGCGTCGAGGCCACGCGCACGGCGCCGTGCGCGAGCCCCGAGGCGTCGAGCTCGCGGGTCACGAGCGGCCCGAGCTGGCGGACGGCGTTGATGAGGGGCGCGGAGGGCATCTCCTCCGTGCCGATCTCGAGCAGGAAGTCGCGGGTCTCGGCCATCTTAGGCCACCTCCCCCTTCTGGTTCTTCTCGTCTGCGCGGGCGGCGACCTCGGCGAGGTAGGACTCGCAGCAGGCCTTGGCGACGGCGCGGACGCGCAGGATGTAGTTGGCGCGCTCGACGGCGGAGAGGGCCCCGCGCGCGTCGAGCAGGTTGAAGGCGTGGCTGCACTTCATCACGCAGTCGTAGGCGGGAAGCGGCAGGTGCGCGTCGAGGCAGGAGTGGCACTCGCGCTCGTAGTCGTCGAACTTCTGGCGCATCATCTCGACGTTGGCCACCTCGAAGTTGTAGGCCGAGAACTCGCGCTCGTTCTCGAGGAAGACGTCGCCGTAGGTCATCGGGGTGCCGTCGGGCAGGTAGCTCCACACGACGTCGTAGACGGAGGTCACGCCCTGGATGTACATGGCGATGCGCTCGAGGCCGTAGGTGATCTCGACCGGCACGGGGTCGACCTCGATGCCGCCCACCTGCTGGAAGTAGGTGAACTGCGTGACCTCCTGGCCGTCGAGCCAGACCTCCCAGCCGAGGCCCCAGGCGCCGAGCGTGGGGCTCTCCCAGTCGTCCTCGACGAAGCGGACGTCGTGGTCCGCGGGGTCGAGGCCGATGGCCTTGAGCGAGTCGAGGTAGAGCTCCTGGGAGTCGGCGGGCGACGGCTTGATGAGCACCTGGAACTGGTAGTAGTGCTGCATGCGGTTGGGGTTCTCGCCGTAGCGGCCGTCCGCGGGGCGGCGGCAGGGCTGCGGGTAGCAGGTGCGCCAGGAGCCGGGCCCGAGCGAGCGCAGCGTGGTCGCGGTGTGGAACGTCCCGGCGCCGACCTCGGAGTCGTAGGGCTGCATGACCGTGCAGCCCTGGGACGCCCAGTAGCGCTCGAGCGCGAGGATCATGTCCTGGAACGTAAGAGCGTTTTCCCTCATTTCCGTCCTTCTCCCTTGGGTGTCGCGGGGCTAGAGCGCCCCGACGTGCGATAGCGGCCAGTAGATGAAGAGCGCCTTCGATGTTACGGCATCGAGGCTCACGGGGCCAAAGTAGCGCGAGTCCTTCGAGTCGGTGCGGTTGTCGCCCATGACCCAGACGGTGCCCTCGGGCACGACGTAGGGGTAGCTGATCTGGGCGGACCCCGCGAGGTCGCTCAGCGAGTAGCTGGGCCTGCCGTCGACGTAGGGCTCGTCGAGGGGCTCGCCGTCGACGTAGACCGCGCCGTCGACGAGGTCGACCGTCTGCCCGCCCACCGCGATGACGCGCTTGATGAGGGTCTCGCCGTCGATCGGGCTCTCAAAGGTGACGATGTCGCCCTGGACGGGGTCGTCGAAGGCGAGCGTGACCTTCTCGCCGATGAGCATGTCGCCCTCGACGATGGTGTCGCGCATCGACCCGGTGGGGACCACGTAGGGCATCGCGACGAAGGCCCTCACCGCAAGCCCCGCAGCGATGGCGACGACGAGGCAGATGGCGAACCACGCCGCGCCCGAGAGCCCCCTGCGCTCGGCCTCCCTGCTGTGCGCACCGCTCATAGCGTCCCCCTCTCGCGCTCGCGCGCGAGCTCGAGGGCCCGCGCGCGCTCCTCGTCGGTGATGTCCGCGGCGTCGAGGAGGTCGGGCCTCCAGCGCGCCGTCCGCTCGATGGCGCTCTCGCGCCGCCACGCCGCGACGCGGGCGTGGTCCCCGGAGAGCAGGACCTCCGGGACGCCCATCCCCCTGAAGCTCGCGGGGCGCGTGTACTGGGCGTACTCGAGCAGCCCCGAGGGCGAGAAGGACTCGTCCACGGCGCTCATCTCGTCGCCGAGCGCCCCGGGCAGAAGGCGCGCCACGGCGTCGATGACCGTGAGCGCCGCGAGCTCGCCCCCCGTGAGGACGTAGTCGCCGAGCGAGAGGACCTCGTCGGCGAGCGCGTAGCAGCGCTCGTCCATGCCCTCGTAGCGCCCGCACACGAGCAGGACCCGGCGCTCGCGCGCGAGCCGCTCGGCGCAGCGCTGGTCGAAGCGCCTCCCGCAGGGCGAGAAGAACACGACGTGCGGCCGCTCCCCCGACGACGAGATCGCCTCGACCGCCTCGAAGATGGGCTCGGGCTTCATGAGCATGCCCTGTCCGCCGCCGAACGGGGCGTCGTCGACGGTGCGGTGGCGGTCGTGGGTCCAGTCGCGCAGGTCGTGCGCCACGAAGTCGAAGACGCCCGCCCTCCGCGCCCGGCCGAGGACCGAGACGCCGAGGTAGGGCTCGAAGACCTCGGGGAAGACCGAGAGGGTCTCGAAGGTCATCGCGCGCCACCCCCCGGCTCGAGGCCGGCGGGCACGCGCACGGCGACGGGACCCTCGTCGGGGACCTCGCTCACGACGGCATCGACGACGGGCAGCAGGCACTCCCCCATCGGGCCGCGGACGACCCACACGTCGTTGGCGGGCCCGCGCAGCACCTCGGCGATCGAGCCGAGCGCGCCGAGGCGCGTGTCGGCGACCTCGCGGCCCACGAGCCGCCCCGCGTCGTGCAGGGCGAGGTCTTCGGGCAGGTCCGCCTCGCGGGCGAGCAGGAGCTTCCCGACGAGGCGCTCCGCCCCGTCGAGGTCGGCGACGCCCCCCAGCGCGACGAGCTGCCCCTCGCGGCCGTCCGACGAGCACGACGCGACGGTGCGCCAGCGCGGCCCCGTGAGCTCGGGCGGCACGGGGGCGACCTCGAGGCCCTCGCGCACAAGTGAGGGAAGGCCGTGCACGGAAACCGTCACGACCTCCCCTCTTCTCCCGTGGGTCTTCTCCACACGGGCTATGGTTCTGTAGCGCTCACGCATGAGACGTCAGCCCACGACCTCGACCTCGACCATCGTGCCGACGCGCTGCCCGAGCGCGCGCGCGAGGGTCCTGATGGCCTTGATGGTGCGTCCCTTGCGACCGATCACGCGACCCGCGTCCTCCTCGGAGCAGCTCACCTCGATGAGGGAGGAGCCCTCGCTGTCGGTCACGTCGAGCGAGACGGCGTCCTCGTCGTCGACGAGGCCGCACACGATGTACTCGACGAGGTCCGCGACGCGGTCCGAGGGGAGCTCGCGCTCCTCGTCTTCGACGAGCGCGCTGTCCGTGGCCTCCATGGGGACGCCTACTCGGCGTCCGCCTCGGCCTCGGCCGCAGCGGCGGCCTTGGCGGCGGCCTTCTTGGAGAGCTTGGCCTTCTTCTCGACGGCGGGCTCGCCGCTCCTGGCGACGTCGATCAGGTGCGCGACGGCGTTGGTGGGCTGGGCGCCCTTGGCGATCCACTCGTCGACCTTCTCGAGGTTGATGTCGATGACCTTGGGGCTGGTCAGCGGGTTGTAGCGGCCGACGAGCTCGATGTAGCGGCCGTCGCGCGGCATGCGGCCGTCGGCGACGACGACGCGATAGTACGGACGCTTCTTGGCACCGTGGCGGGCCAGGCGAATCTTAACTGCCAATGAAAACTCCTCCGATCGAGCGGTGCGCGTGGTTGGTAGGTTGGCCGCACCGCGAAGCCACATAGCGGTTATGTATCTTACGACTCTTGGCGTGGTCCGCAAGGTGCAGTTTTTGTGAACCCGGGCCCGGGCGGGCAGGGCGCGCGCCCCAGTTCAGATGAATTTCAGGGCTGCTGGGTAGGATAGCAGGGGTGCGGCGACTCCGCACAGACGCTTTCGAGCTCCGAAGGGGGTCACTTCATGAACATTCTGGTTGTCGAGGACGAGAGGAACCTCGCCGACGCCATCGCCCGCATTCTCCGCGGCGCGTCCTACAACGCCGACGTGTGCTACGACGGGCGCGCCGGGCTTCGCGCGGGCCTCTCCGGGTCCTATGACGCCGCGATCCTCGACGTCATGCTCCCGGGCATGGACGGCACCGAGCTCGTCCACGAGCTGCGCCGCCACGACGTCTCGACGCCGGTGCTGCTGCTCACCGCTCGGACGTCGACCGAGGACAAGGTCAGGGGCCTCGACGCGGGCGCGGACGACTACATGACCAAGCCCTTCGAGGCGCAGGAGCTGCTCGCCCGCCTGCGGGCGCTCACGCGGCGCCGCGGGGAGGTGCTGATCGACGAGGTCGACTTCGCGGACCTCACGCTCGACCTCACCACCCACGACCTCTCCTGCGGCGCGTCGTCGGTGCACCTCTCCGGAAAGGAGTTCGAGGTCATGCGCATCCTCATGGCGTCGAGCTCGCGCGTCGTCTCCAAGCAGGACCTGCTCTCGCGCGTGTGGGGCGGCTCCGAGGCGTCCGAGAACTCGGTGGAGGCCTACGTCTCGTTCCTGCGAAAGAAGCTCGGCCACATCGGGTCAAAGGTGCAGATAACCACGCTCAGGATGCTCGGCTACCGTCTCGAGGTCTTCGAGGGGTAGCGCCGTGCTCGCCCGCCTGCGCAGAAAGCTGATCGCCATCACGATGCTCCTCGTCGGACTCGTGCTCGCGGGCGTGCTCGGCTCGTCGCTCTTCTCGAGCGCCCTCATGCAGCGCGGCATCGTGACCGACATCCTCGAGCGCGCCCTGAGCGACGGCGCCGCGGCGGTCACGGTGGGCGACTCCTCGGACAAGAGCACGGCCGAGCTCATGCTCGCCGTCGTCGTCGACGTCACCGACGACGGCGTCATCTTCGACCGCACGAGCTTCGTCGACAACGTCGAGGACGCCGTCGTGAGCGACGTCGTGCGCGAGGCGCTCGACAGCCCCGACGACTCCGGCAGGGCGACGGGCTACCCCGTCGCCTGGATGAAGGCGCGCGCCGCGTGGGGCTGGCGCATCGCCTTCGTCGACACCTACCTTCGCGGGGCGACCCTGCGGGCGCAGGCCCTCTCGACCCTCACGATCTTCCTCGTCTCGATGGGCGCCGTGTTCGCCATCTCCTACGTGCTCTCGGGCTGGGCGCTCCGCCCGGTGCAGCGCGCCTGGGAGCAGCAGCGACGCTTCGTCTCGGACGCCTCCCACGAGCTCAAGACGCCGCTCGCCGTCATCCTCGCCAACGTGCAGATCCTCGAGTCGGAGGACGACCTCGGCGAGGAGGCGCGCGGGTGGGTCGAGCGGACCGCCGACGAGGCGCGTCACATGCGCGGGCTCGTGGAGGACCTGCTCACCCTCGCTCGCGCCGACGAGCAGGAGGCGACCGGGCCGACCCAGGGCAGCCTGGCGAGCGTCGACGTCACCGAGCTCGTGTCGGGCTGCGCGCTCGAGTTCGACGCGGTCGCCTTCGAGCGCGGCTGCGAGATCTCCTGCGACCTCGAGCCCCGCGTCAGCGCGAGCGCGGATCCCGAGCGCCTCGGCCGCGTGGTCAGGACCCTGCTCGACAACGCCACCAAGTACGCCGACGCGGGCAGCGCGGTGAGCGTGCGCGTGGCGCGCGACGGCCGCCGGGCCGTCCTCAGCGTCTCCAACCACGGAGAGACCATCGCGCCCGAGGACCTCGAGCACCTCTTCGACCGCTTCTACCGCACCGACGACGCGCGGGAGCGCCAGGAGCGGGGCGGCTTCGGCCTGGGCCTCGCCATCGCCAAGGCGCTCGTCGAGGGCATGGGCGGAAAGATCGGCGCGACGTCGTCGACCGACGGGCTCACCACCTTCACCGTGACGCTCCAGGCGAGGTCGGCGAGCGGGGGGCCCGCGCGCTAGAGGTCCTTGTGCATGGGGGCGGTGTCCGACGTTGACCCGCTGAAGCGCAGGTCGCGCCCGTAGCCCACGGCGCCGTCCCCGAACCGCTCGCGGAGGGCGTCGCAGGCGCGCCCGAGCGCCGAGCGGTCGCGGTCCCCCGCGCCCTCCCCCTCCCCCGCGAAGAGGCTCATCTGCACCTCGCGCCCGTCGTCGAAGCCCGAGACGCCCACGCCGAGCAGGCGCACCCGCATCCCGGGACTCCAGAGCTCGTCGAGCAGCGACTGAGCGACCCGCCCGAAGACGCGCTCGTCGTCCGTGGGGGCGCCGAGCGAGCGCTGCGCGGTCCGCGCGTGCGCGGCGTCGTACTTGACCTTGAGGGTGACGGTGTGCCCCCTGAGCCCCTTGCGGCGCAGGCGCCGACCCACCATCTCCGACACGTGCGCGATGCCGGCGCGGATCTGGTCCGCCTCGGTGAGGTCCTCGGAGAACGTGCGCTCGTTCGAGACGGACTTGACCTCCTCGGGCGCGGCCGCCTCCATAACGGCGCTGCGCTCGAGCCCCGCGGCCCGCAGCGCCATGCGCGGCCCGAGCACGCCGAACACGCGCTCGAGCTCGAGCGCGTCGGCGCGGGAGAGCTCGCCGAGGGTCCTGATGCCCATCCTCCTCAGGCGCTCCTGCGTGGCAGGCCCCACCCCGCTCATCGCCGCGACGGGCAGCGGCGCCAGGAAGGCCCGCTCCGTGCCGGGCAGGACCGCGGTGAGCCCGCGGGGCTTCTCGCGCTCCGAGGCGATCTTCGCGACGGTCTTGTTGACCCCGACGCCGATGGAGCAGGTCACGCCGAGCTCAGCGACCCGCTCCTGCACGCGCCGGCAGATGGAAAGCGGGCTCTCCCGCGAGAAGCGCCCGGGGGTGACGTCGAAGAACGCCTCGTCGATCGAGACCTGCTCGACGAGGGGCGTCTCGTCGCCGAGGATGCCCATGACGCGCGCGCTCATCTCGCGGTAGCGGGCGAAGTTGCCCCGGGTCCAGATGGCGTCGGGGCAGAGCCGGCGCGCGGTGGCCGAGGGCATGGCGGAGTGCACGCCGTAGCGGCGCGCCTCGTACGACGCGGTGGACACCACGCCCCTGCGGTCGGGGGAGCCGCCCACGATGACGGGACGACCGCGCCACTCGGGGTGGTCGAGCTGCTCGACGGAGGCGAAGAAGGCGTCAAGGTCGAGCAGGCCGACCGCAGGCCCCTCCCAGGCGAGGGGATCGGCGCCGGCCCCGCCGCCCCGCGGGGAGAGGGTCTCGTCAGGCAAGGTCGAGCTCGACGCGCGGGGCGTCGCCCCAGAGGCGCTCGAGGCGGTAGAAGTCGCGCGTCTCGGGCTTGAACACGTGCACGACGACCGAGCCGTAGTCGACGAGCACCCACGAGAGGCCCTCGCGGCCCTCGCACGAGATCGGGGAGACGCCGCAGTTGGCGCTCACCTTCTCGCGGACCTCGTCGACGATGGCGTCGACCTGCCGGGGGTTCTCCCCGGTGCAGATGAGGAAGTAGTCGCAGACGTCGGTCTGGGCCGAGAGGTCCAGAAGCACGACGTCGCGGGCCTTCTTGGAGTCAGCCGCGAGGGCGGCCACCCTGGCGAGCTCGAGCGGGGTCACGGTCATGCGTTCTCCTTGCCTTTCCTGCCGGCGGCGCGGCGCGCCGCCAGCTCGTTGTACACGTCGATGGTCCCGGGGTAGAGATAGCGCCCGCCCTTGAGGACGTAGGCGATGCCCCCGACGAACGACTCCCAGAACACGTCCTCGAGGGGCGCCTCCCCCACGAGCAAGCGCGTGCGCTCGATCCCCGGGGTGTCGGGGCGCAGGGGCTCGATGCCGTCAGCCACGAAGAGCACCATGTCGAGCGGCGCCATGTCGGCGGCCGCGGAGGTGTGCACGGCGATGGCGTGCCAGACCGAGGGGGGCAGCTCCGGGTAGCGCTCGGGAAGCTCCCGCGCCGCAATCATGCCGTGCAGGAGCGAGTGGACGAGCTCGAGGTCGACGCCGAGGTCGATCCCGAGCTCGCGCGCGCGGTTGAGCTGCTCGGCGACGGAGCGCGCCTTCTCCCAGTCGTGAAGGATGCCCGCCGCGCACGCGAGGAAGGGGTCCACGCCGTAGAGGAGCGCGAGGCGCTCCGCTGTCCTCGCCACCGAGAGCGAGTGCGCGAGGCGCTTCGGCTTGCGCTCGAGCTGCACGGCGAGGTCCTCGCGGAGCCGGGCGAGAAGGGCCTCCTGCTCGCGGGCGTAGCGGACCTTGAGCTTCTTTTTCTTCACCATCTAGCCCACGGCCTCCTCGGTCTGTCCGTAGCGGTTCCTCCGCGCCCCGTAGAGCCCGTGCTTGTGCAGGTACCCGGTGACGGCGTCCGGGGTCAGGTAGCGCAGGCTCTGCCCCGCCCCCACGCGGTCGCGCAGGTAGCTCGAGGAAATGGCGAGCGCGGGCACCGAGAGGTAGGTCACGTCGAAGTCGAGCCCCGAGGCAGCTATCGCGTCCCACGCCTGGTCGAGGTCGTAGCCGGGCCGGGTGGCGCCCACGAGGCGGGCAAGCCGGGCGATGTCCTCGGCGTCGCGCCACGAGACAATCTCGGTGATGGCGTCCGCGCCGGTGATGAAGTAGAACTCGACGTTGCTGGGATAGAGCTCGCGCAGCAGCCGCAGCGTGTCGGCCGTGTAGGTGACGCCGTCGCGGTCGATCTCGAAGCGCGAGGCGACGAAGTGCGGGTTGTCGGCGGTCGCGAGCAGCGTCATGGCGAAGCGCTCCTCGCCGGAGGTCACGCTCTTGTCGAGCTTGAACGCAGGGCGCCCGGCGGGCATGAACACAACGAGGTCGAGGCCGAGGTCGTCGAAGGCCTGCTCGGCCGCGACGAGGTGGCCGTTGTGGATGGGGTCGAAGGTCCCGCCCATGATGCCGAGCCGGTAGGTGCGACCCTCGTCAGTCCCGAGCACCGGAAGGTCGGCCGCGCGCAGCGCCGCCACGTCCACGCTCATCGGACCTGGCCCTCCCCCCTCACGAGGTACTTCGTCGTGGTGAGCGCCGTCGCGCCCATGGGGCCGCGCGCGTGGAGCTTCTGCGTCGAGATGCCGATCTCGCCCCCGAGCCCGAAGACGCCGCCGTCGGTGAAGCGCGTCGAGGCGTTCGCGTACACCGCCGCGGCGTCGACGCCCGCGAGGAACGCCTCGCAGGCGGCGTAGGACTCGCTGACGATGGCCTCGGAGTGCCCGGTCCCGTAGCGGTTCACGTGCGCCACGGCCTCCTCGACGCCGTCCACGCACCTGACGCTCATCTTGAGGTCGAGGTACTCCGTCCCCCAGTCGAGCTCGGTCGCGGCGGCCATATTGACACCGGAGCGGAGCGCGACCTCGCGCGCGAGGTCGTCGCCCACGAGCGCCACGCCGCGCTCGGCGAGCGCGCGCAGGACCGGCGGCAGGAGGCGCTCCGCGGCGCAGGCGTCGACGAGCAGCGACTCCGCGGCGTTGCACACGCCGGGTCGCGAGCACTTCGCGTTGACGACGATCGACACCGCGCGCCCGACGTCGGCGTCACGGTGGAGGTAGACGTGGCAGTTGCCCGTGCCGGTCTCGATGACGGGGACCGTGGCCCCCTCGACGCAGGAGCGAATGAGCTCGGCGCCGCCGCGCGGGACGAGGACGTCGACGAGCCCGCGCGCCCGCAGCAGCTCCCCGGTCTCGGAGTGAGAGGCGTCGTCGGCGACGTACTGTACCCCCTCGGGGGACAGCCCGGCCGACCCGAGCGCCTCGCGGCAGCAGGCGACGATCGCCTCGCACGACGCGCTCGCGGCGGAGCCGCCCTTGAGGACGCACGCGTTGCCGGAGCGCAGGCACAGGGCGAACGCGTCGGCGGTCACGTTGGGGCGCGCCTCGTAGATGACGGCGACGACGCCGAGCGGGACGCGCACCTGCTCAACGCGGACACCCGACTCGAGCGTCCTGCCGCCCACGACCTGGCCGACGGGGTCGTCCTGGCGGGCGATCTCGCGAAGCGACGCGGCGATGGCGCGCAGGCGCCCCTCGTCGAGCAGCAGCCGGTCCACGAGGGGCTCGGCCATGCCGCGCGCCCGCGCGCGCGCCACGTCGGCCTCGTTCGCCTCGCAGATCGTCGCGACGCGCCCCTCGATGAGCGACGCGGCGGCGAAGATTGCCTCGGAACGCGCGCGGGAGGGCGCCTGGGCGAGCTCCCGCGACGCCTCGCGGGCGAGCGCCGCCTTCCTTCGAGCCTCGGACATGCCTGCTCCCCTCTCCTAGAAGACGAGAAGATCGTCTCGGTGCACGGCGGGCTGCGCGCTCCCCTCCCCGAGGAAGCGCGAGATCACGTCGAGCCTGACCCCGCGGACGCGCGCCATGTCCTCCGAGGAGTAGCGCGCGACGCCGCGGCCTATGACGTCGCCGGTGTCGGACGTGACGTTGACCACGTCGCCCGCGGCGTAGGTCCCGCTCGTGGACACCACGCCGACCGGCAGGATCGAGGCGCCGCGCTCGAGAACCGCGCGCGTGGCGCCCGCGTCGAGCCCGATGGTCCCGCGCGGGACCTCGGCGAGGCCGATCCAGAGCTTGCGGCCGCCCTCGTGGGGTGCGCCGGCGCGCGCCTCGAAGCGCGTCCCCACGTGCGCGCCACCCGCGACCTCGGCGAGGACATTCGGGCGGCGGCCGCGGCAGATGACGGTGGGAATCCCCGCCGCGAGCATCGCGCGCGCGGCGCGCAGCTTCGAGGACATCCCGCCCGTCCCGAAGGAGGTGCCCGCCCCGCCCGCCATCTCGCTCAGGCGGTGGTCGACCTCCTCGACGCGCTCGATGAGGGTGGCGTCGGGGTGCTCCTGCGGGTTGGCGGTGTAGAGGCCGTCCACGTCGGAGCATATGACGTAGAGGTCCGCCCCCACGAGCGCGGCGACGAGAGCGCCGAGCATGTCGTTGTCGCCGAAGGCGAACTCGGCGGTCGAGACAGTGTCGTTCTCGTTCACCACGGGGACGGCGCCGAGCTCGAGCAGGCGCGTCAGGGTGGTACGCGCGTTCAGGAAGCCGTCGCGGTCCATGACGTCGCGCCGCGTGAGCAGGACCTGGCCGCACGGGATGGACCGCTCGCGCAGGACCTCCGCGTAGGCCTCGGTGAGGCGCGCCTGTCCGGCGGAGGCGCACGCCTGGAGGGTCGCGAGGTCGCTCGGGCGCTCCTGGAACCCGAGGACGTCGCGCCCCGCGGCGGCGGCGCCGGACGAGACCACGACCACGCGGGTCCCGCGGGCGACGAGCTCGGCGACCTGGTCGCAGAGCGAGCGGATGAAGTCCCGGTCGAGCGCGCCCGCGCCGTCCACGAGCGTCGACGAGCCGACCTTGACGACCATGAGCCTCACGTCGACCACCTACGCCCCGTCCCGCTCGCCCACGAGCTCGCCGTCGTCGTCGGGCAGCTCGTCGAAGTCGGGCGCGCCGTCCTTGCCCTCGTAGGTGAAGGCCATCTCGAGGATGCGGATCTCGTCGCCCGTGACGGCGCCGGCGCGGGCGAGCGCGTCGTCGAGGCCGCAGCGCTCGAAGCGGTGCTGCAGGTAGGCGACGGCCTCGTCGTTGTCCCAGTCGGTCTGGATGACCATGCGCTCGACCTGCGATCCGCTGACGCGCCAGGCGTGGCGCTCCTCGCGCGCGACGCGGATCTGCCGGTCGCGGCGCTGCCGCTCGCGCTCCCAGCGCTCGGTGAGGTCGAGGTCGGGGTCGGCCGTCGCGGCGGCGGAGCGCAGGGCGGCGACCTCGGCGGCGCAGGTGCTGACCAGCGCGTCGAGCCCCGCACCCGTGGCGGCCGAGACGGCGAAGAACTCGTGCCCGTCGGCCTCGGCGACCTCGGCGAGGCGGCGCGCCGCCTCCTCGGTGCCGGGGAGGTCGACCTTGTTGGCGACGACGATCTGCGGGCGGTCGGCAAGCTCCGAGGCGTAGGCTGCGAGCTCGGCGTTGATGGTGCGGTAGTCCTCCACCGCGTCGCGGCCCTCGTAGCCCCCCGTCACGTCGACCACGTGCAGGATGAGCGCCGTGCGCTCGATGTGGCGCAGGAACTGGTGGCCGAGCCCCCTGCCCTCGCTCGCGCCCTCGATGAGGCCCGGGACGTCGGCGACGACGAAGGACTGGCCGCTCGCGGCGCGCGCGACGCCGAGGTTGGGGACGAGCGTGGTGAAGGGGTAGTCGGCGATCTTGGGTCGCGCCGCGCTGATGCGCGCGATGATGGAGCTCTTCCCCACCGAGGGCATGCCCACGAGGGCGGCGTCGGCCATGAGCTTCATCTCGAGCTCGATCCAGTGCTCGCGGGCCGGCTCGCCCTTCTCGGCGAAGGCCGGGGCGCGACGCACGGACGTCACGAAGTGGATGTTGCCGCGGCCGCCCGCGCCGCCGGGCGCCACGACCACGCGCTCGCCGGGCTGCGTGAGGTCGGCGATGTCGTAGGCGGGCGTCTGGGTCTCGGGGTCGAGCTCGCGCACCACCGTGCCCACCGGCACGCGGAGCACGAGGTCGTCGCCGTCGCGCCCGTGCCGACGGGCCCCCTGCCCGTGCGTCCCTCGCTCGGCGCGGAAGTGGTGCTTGTAGCGGAAGTCGATGAGCGACGAGAGCTGGGGGTCCGCGACGATCACGACGTCGCCGCCCCGGCCGCCGTCGCCGCCGTCGGGGCCGCCCTTGGGCACGAAGGCCTCGCGCCTGAAGGACATGCAGCCCGCGCCGCCGTCGCCGCCGCGCACGTTGATGTGGGAAAGGTCGGTGAACGTGTTCTCCACGTGATACTCCTTTGGTCGTGCTCCCATGGTACGGCAACGGCGGCGGGCCGTCGAGCGGCGGGGCCGCCCGGCCGCACGACCGACTGCCGCAGGCGCGGGGGGCGGCCCGAGCATGCCTAGGGGCACGGTTCGGGCCGCTCCGGGCCCCCGTTCTGTGCAATATCGCATTCTGGGCAATATGGCATGCTCGGCCGGCAGGCAGCCCGCCTGACCGCCCGCAGCGGGGGCGCGACGAGGCGATGTCCACGGCCGGCCGGCGCCCCACCGCCGTTCGAGGCCACCGCGCCCGGGCCGGCTCTGCCGCCCAACATTGACCGGCCCATAGAAAAAGGGGCCCCAGCCAAGACTGGGACCCCAGCGGTGCGATGGTGCCGAGGACGCTACGCCTCGCGGACGTGCACGCGGTGCTTGACGCCCTTGGTGAACTCGACGGTGCCGGCGGTGAGGGCGAACAGGGTGTCGTCCTTGCCGATGCCGACGTTGTCGCCGGGGTGGATGTGGGTGCCGCGCTGACGGACCAGAATCTCGCCAGCCTTCACGAACTGACCGCCGTAGCGCTTCGTGCCGAGGCGCTGCGCCTGAGAATCACGGCCGTTGCGAGACGAGCCGAGACCTTTCTTGTGTGCCATGGTGGTACCTGCCTTCTAATAGCCGAGTGAGAAGAACTACGCGGGGAGCTCGATGACCTTGATCTTCGTCAGGTTCTGACGGTGACCGTTGGCACGGTGATAGCGCTTGCGCTTCTTGAGCTTGAAGACGAGGACCTTCTCGCCCTTGAACTGCTCGACGACCTCGGCGGTGACGGTCTTGTCCTGAAGCGGGGCAGAGCCAACGATGGTCTTGTCGCCGTCGTTCAGAAGAAGGACGGGGAGCTCGACCTTGTCGCCAGGCTGCGCGTCGAGCTTCTCGACGTCGATGACGTCGCCCTTGGCAACCTTATACTGCTTGCCACCAGTTGCTACGATTGCGTACATGTGCGAAACCCTTCATTGCTGGCGTGAATGCAACAGTTGCGTATATTACTAGCAGCGCCTCAGCTCGTCAACAGAAGTTGCCGTGACCTGCGCCTCCGTAAGGGAAAAGACGGAAGCCCATGCCTCGCCGCGACGATGCGACCTGACTCAGGATAAGGGTGCGGGGGCCTCGTTTCCAAACGGTCCGAAAGGTTCCACAAGACGCCCACTTTCCTCGTGGAGCTGCGCCGTGCGGCGCACCCGGACCCCCGTCGCCGGCGGCACCCCGAGCGCCGAGAGCGCGGCGTCGAGAAGGACCTGGGGGCGCAGCGACGCCGTTGCGCCGACCCTCGTCTCGACGCGCGCGCGAACGACGCCGCCCTCCTCCCGAGCCTCGAAGCCCACGAGCGTGCTCGCGAGGTCGACGCGCTTCTCGCGCTCGCCCCGCAGGTACGTGAGCTCGCCGGCCGCGCGGACGCGCCGGACGCCCTCCTCGAGGTCCTCGGCCCCCACGGCGAGGCGCGGGCACGCGAGCTCCCAGCTCGAGCGGTCGAGCCACGCCTCGAGCGCAGGGAGCCTGCCGGGCACGTACTCGGCGCGGAGCGGCGCGAGGGCCTCCGGGGTCGCCGCGCGCAGGGAGCGGAGCGCCTCCCGCGCGTCGACGCGCTCGGTGAGGCGGACGTCGAAGTATTCGCACGAGGAGCTCGCCCCCACGGGCAGCGCGCTCGAGAACTGGATCCTCACGCGTCGCGCGTAGCCGTTGCCGATCGAGAAGGGCAGGCGCGCGCGGCGTATGCAGCGCTCGACCGTGGCGATCAGGTCGAGGTGCCCGAGGTAGGCGAGCCGCTCGGCCTTGCCGTACTCCACGCGCAGGCGCGCGAGGTCGGCCTTGACCGGCAGGTCCTGGGGACGCCCCGAGAAGGGCTGCGCGGAGCTCATGACCTCACCCCCTGGATGACGTTTCGGACGCCCAGCGTCGGGCAGACTCCGCAGCCCGCGCAGGTCGCGCGGGTGCAGTCGGGCGTGGTGACCCCCTCGACGGCGCGGCGCCACTCCCGCTGGAGGAAGCCCGCGTCGACGCCCGGGGAGGTGTGGTCCCACGGGAGGCGCGCGGTGAGCGGGAAGTCCTCGCACGCCACGTCGGCGAGGTCGAGCCCGCAGTCGGCCGCGGCGCGCTCCCAGCGCGACACGTCGAACTCGCTCGTCCACGCGTCGAAGGTGCAGCCGAGCTCCCAGGCGCGCCTCACGAGCGGGAAGCCGGCACGGCCCATGCGCGAGAGGGCGCCCTCGACGAGCGAGACGTCGGCGTCGTGGTAGGAGACGCGGATCGCGCGGTCGCGAATCTCGGAGAGCAGCAGTCGCTGGCGGCGGCGCACCTCGTCGGGAGCGAGCTGCCCGCACCACTGGAAGGGCGTGTAGGCCTTGGGGACGAGCACCGCCACCGAGATCGAGACGGACACGCCGCTTCTCACCCCGCGGCCCACGACCTCGCGGCCGATCTCGAGGACGCGCTCCGCCATGCGCGCGATGCCGACCACGTCCTCGTCCGTCTCGGTGGGCAGCCCGATCATGAAGTAGAGCTTCATCCGGCGCCAGCCGCCCTCGAAGGCGTTTCTCGCCGCGCGCTCGAGGTCCTCCTCGGTGACGTTCTTGTTGATGACGTCGCGCAGCCGCTGGCTGCCCGCCTCGGGGGCGAAGGTAAGGCCCCCTCGCTTGCCCCCCGCCACGGCGGCCGCCATCTCGACGCCGAAGGCGTCGAGGCGCTGCGAGGGGATCGAAACGCGTATGCCCTTGCCCTCGAGCGCGGCGTTCATCTCGTTCAGGATGCGCGCGCACTGCGAGTGGTCCGTCGTCGAGAGCGACGTGAGCGAGATCTCGTTGTGGCCGCTCGCGAGGAGCCCCTCGACGCCCCCCGAGACGACCTGCTCGGCGGGTCGCTCGCGCACGGGGCGGTAGGTCATGCCCGCCTGGCAGAAGCGGCACCCCCGCGCGCAGCCGCGCAGCACCTCGAGGGAGAGGCGGTCCTGCACGATGCCCACGTAGGGCACGATCCGCTGCGCCACCGCGGGCGTGGCCGCGAAGTCGTTGACGCAGCGCTTGAGCACGACCGCGGGGACGTCCTCCCCCGGCAGCGGGGCGGCGTAGCCCCAGCGCGTCGAGGTCTCGTCGACGCGCACCTCGTAGAGGGAGGGGACGTAGGTGCCCGGGACGCGCGCCAGGCGCCGCAGCACGTCGGCGCGCGAGAGCCCCTCGGCGCGCGCGTCGCGGATGCAGGCGCAGGCGTCGACGATGGACTCCTCCCCGTCCCCGAGCAGCACGGCGTCGAAGACGTCGGCGATGGGCTCGCAGTTCCAGGCGGAGGGCCCGCCGGCGAGGATGATGGGGTCGTCCTCGTCGCGCTCGGCCGAGGTCAGGGCGATCCCGGCGAGGTCGAGCGCCTCGAGCACGTTCGTGGCGATGAGCTCGTGGGCGAGCGTGAAGCCGACGGCGTCGAAGGACGCGAGCGGAGAGGCCGACTCGAGGGAGAGCAGCGGCACCCCCTCCTCGCGCATGAGGGCGGCCATGTCCTTCCAGGGGAGGTAGCAGCGCTCGCAGCTCATTCCCTCCTGGGCGTTGACCTGGTTGTACAGGATGGCGACGCCGAGGTTGGGCTGCCCGACCTCGTACACGTCGGCGTAGACCATGCACAGGTGGAACGGCCCGTCCTGCTCAGAGACGGAGCCCCACTCGTGGTCGAGGTAGCGCCCGGGGTGCTCCACGCGCGCGAGCAGCGGCTCGAGCCGGTCGAAGAGGCACTCGCGGCGGGCCCTCATGACGCGCCTCCCCCGATGGTGACGTACCCCTCGTCCTCGCGGGGCACGGGCAGCGTCAGATGTGTATAAGAGACAGTACGGCGGGGCGGGGGGCACCCCGGGGGCCCGCGCGGCGGGGGGGGGGGGGGGGGCCTCTCCGGGGGCGGGGAGGCGGGCCGCCGGGGCACGCTGGCCACCGGGGCCGGCCGCGGGCGCGGGGGCGGCGTCGGCGCTCACGTGCAGGCGAACAGCGGCCCCGGTGGCCAGCGTCCCGCCGTAGGCGACCCCGGCCTTCAGAAGGGCCCCGACGCCGGGCACGAGCGAGACGAGGCGACGCGCGAGGGCGCGCCAGACAAGGCCCGCGCCCACCACCCCGACGAGGTCGAGCGCGCGCTCGGGCCTGACCTCGAGCCCGTGCGCGGCGGCGAGCTCGAGCGCGAGCTTGGCCTGGTTGACGCACATGACGGGCAGGTCCGAGCCCGGAATGAGGCTGATGGCGCCGACGGCGGCGTTCTCGAGGGCGCAGCGCGCGACGAGCGCGTCGCTCACCGCGCGACGGCAGAACGCGAAGTTCGCCGCGAGCGCGAGGTCCTTGTCGCACGACGCCGCGAGCCACTCGGCGAGCTTGTCGAGGAGGGCCTCGGGGCTCGACGCGGCGACGGTCCCCACGAGCGCGGCGGCCTGCTCGGGGAGCTCGAGGCGCGGCGCGTCGAGCGCGCCCTCGACCACCATCGCGACCGGGACGCCCGCGCGGGCGTAGGATCCCACGAGCTCCGCGCAGGGGCCGTCCCCCACGAGCACGAGCGCGACGTCCGGGGCGTCCGCGCCCACCGGCGGCGCGGCGAGCGGGAGGACCTCGACGTCACCGGTGCCGCGCTCGGGGACGAGCGCGTCGCGCACGCAGCGGGCGAGCCCGCGCGGGCAGGTCGCGTCGACGTGGACGCGCACGAGCACGCGCTCGTCGCGCCCGGCGAGCGCGCGGCTCCCCGATGACAGCACCTCGAGGATGCGCCCGGCGGTCAGCTTTCTGGCAGCCATCACTGCCCTCCCCCCTTCGCGCGGCGAGTCGCGCCGCGCGCCTCAGGCCACCTTCTGGCGGTGGCGCCACACCGACTGTACCATCCCCACGGCCATGAGCTGCGTGACCATCGAGGACGAGCCGTAGGTCATGAACGGCAGCGGGATGCCGGTGATGGGCATGATGCCGATGCACATGCCGACGCTTTCGAGCACCTGGAAGGTCCAGAGCGCCGCGCAGCCCACGAGCAGGAGCTTGCTGAACGTCGACTCGACCTTCATCGCGAGCAGGATCGTGGCCAGGATCATCCACGCGAAGAGGGCGAGAAGGACCACGGACCCCACGAAGCCGAACTGCTCGGCGAAGGTGGCGAAGATGAAGTCGGTCTCGGCCTCGGGAAGGAACCCCGAGAGCGCCTGGGAGGCGTTGCCGAACCCCTTGCCGAACAGGCCGCCCGAGCCGATGGCGATCATGGCCTGCTGGAGGTTGTAGCCGTCGTCAGTCGCGGTCCCCTCGGGGTCGAGGAAGACGGTGAGGCGCGCGAGCTGGTACTCCTGGAGGACGTGCGGTATCCCGTCAATCTGGGACGTGATGATGACGAGCGCGGCGACGCCCACGATCAGGGCGATGGTCGCGAGCACCCAGCTCCTCGGAGCGCCGCTGCAGATGATGATCGTCGCGCCCGTGAAGAAGATCATGAGGCCGGTGCCGAGGTCGGTGACCATGATGAGCACGAGCGGCACGAGCAGGGTCCCGCACAGGCGCGCGTAGTCCCTGAAGCTGTCGATCTTGCCGTTGTACTGGGCGCACGCGGACGCCATGAGCGCGATCACGACGAGCTTGCCGGGCTCGGAGGGCTGGAAGCGCAGCGGGCCGATCCTCACCCACCCCAGGCCTCCCAGGCCGCCCTCGACGCCGAGGCCCGGGATGAGCGGCATGACCATGAGGACGCAGGCGAGCACGAACAGCGCCGTGGTGAGGTTGGCGAGGTTGCGGTAGTCGTAGCGCCACACCACCACGGCCGCGGCGATGCCGAGGGCCATGCCGGCGAGGTGGTTGGTGAAGTTGACCTCGTCGAGCGCGAGCGAGCACGACCACATGGTGACGACGCTCAGGATGAGGATCAGGAGGGTCGGGATGAGCTGCGTGAGGTAGAGCCCCTCGAGCGGGCCGTGCTGCCCGACGTGGCCCTTCGACGACGAGCCCCCCGCGACGCGCTGGGCGAGCGAGGAGAGCGCCCCCCGGCTCGTGCCGGGACCGGTGATGTCGCGTGCCATGTGACCCCCCTAGTCAGCCGTGCCGGTCGTGCCGGTCGCCGTGTCGGGCTGCCCGTAGATGGCGCCGAAGACGTCGCGCACCACCAGCAGCGAGGAGGAGCCGCCCGCGTTGACGCCGTCCATGTTGGCGACCACCACGTACTGCGGGTCCTCGGCGGGCCCGTAGGCGCCGAACCAGCCGATGGCTCGGTCGGCGCTGATCTGCTCGCCGGTGCCGGTCTTGCCGTGGACGGTCACGTCGAGGTTGGTCCAGTGCGCGGTCTGCACCGGGTCCTCCTCGTAGACGACGCCCCACATGCCCCGGGCCACGAGCTCGCGGTAGGCGTCGTCCTCGTCGACGTCCATGATCTGCTCGCAGCGGTACTCTGAGACGAACCCGTCTCCCACGCGCGAGCGCACGCCGCGCATGACGTGCGGGCGATACACCGGGCCCTTGTTGGCGAGGCTGCAGTAGGCGCAG
The DNA here is from genome assembly GCF_900119385.1 of Thermophilibacter mediterraneus. GTDB lineage: Bacteria > Actinomycetota > Coriobacteriia > Coriobacteriales > Atopobiaceae > Thermophilibacter > Thermophilibacter mediterraneus. Next base: position 29,910 of record NZ_FPKO01000008.1, on the reverse strand, counting down.
GCCATCTGCAGGCAGGTCACGAGCAGGTCGCCCTGGCCGATCGCGAGGTTGCAGTTCTCGCCGCCCTGCCAGGTCGCGTCCTCATCCGAGTAGCCGAGGCCCTTGAAGTACTCCCACTTCCACGCCGCGTCCGGCACGCGCCCGATCTCCTCGCCGGGCAGGTCGACGCCCGTGGCCGACCCGAGGCCGTAGCGGCGGAAGGTCTCCTGCATGCCCTCGGAGGACTCGTTGTAGAACCCCTTACCGATCTCGTAGAAGACGACGTCGCAGGAGTAGGTGATGCCCGCGACGAGGTCCACGCTGCCGTGGCCTCCCTCCCACCAGCACTTCATGCCGTTGGGGTCGGAGGCGTTGCCCGACCACGTCCACCAGCCGGTGCAGTTCCACCACGAGCCCGCCGTCGCGATGCCGTAGTCGAGCGCCGCGAGCGTGGTGAGGGGCTTGATGATCGAGCCGGACGGGTACTGCCCCGCGATGGCGCGGTTGAGCATGGGGTAGTTGGCGTCGGCGGCCTGGAGGGCCTCCCAGTCGGAGGTCGAGATCCCGCCGACGAAGGAGCTCGGGGTGAACGTGGGGTAGCTCGCCATGGCGATGACCTCGCCGGTCTTGCAGTCGAGCGCCACCACCGAGCCGCCCACGGCCTCCTTTCCGATGTCGCGCTGCTGCCCGATGACCTTGACGAGCGACTCCTCCGCGGCGCGCTGCACGTCGATGTCGAGGGTGAGCACGAGGTCTGAGCCGCTCTGCGGGTCGAAGCCCTCGGACTTCTGGCCGGTGACGTTGCCCTGCGCGTCGACGTAGACGACGCGCTCGCCGCGCACCCCCTGCAGCACGCTCTCGTACTGGGCCTCGACGCCGGTCTGGCCCACGACGTCGCCCGAGCGGTAGCGCACGCTGCCGTCCGCGGCCTCCTCGCTCGCGGCGAGCTGCTCCTGCGTCACGGTGCCGGTGTAGCCGACCACGTGGGCGGCGAGCGACCCGTGCGGGTAGGAGCGCTGGGCGCGCTCCTCCACGCTCACCATCGGGAACACCTCGGGGTGCTCCCCGATGTAGGCGACCACGCGCCGCGACACGTCGACCGAGATCGTGCGCAGGCTCTGGTATCCCTGCGTGGTGTCCTGCAGCTTGCGGCGGACCGCCTGGTAGGGCATGCCGATGAGGTTCGCGAGCAGCGTCACCTCGATGTCGTCGTCGAGCACGTCGGCCGAGGCCGTCACCGTGAGGCTGCCGCGGTTGGTCACGATCTCGTTGCCGTTGCGGTCGAGGATGCGTCCGCGCGGGGCCTGGGTGTAGACGGTGCTCGTGCGGTTTGACTCCGCCTGCTCGGCGTACTCGTCGGACGAGACGAGCTGCATGGTCCACAGCCGGGCGAGAAGGACGGAGAACACGCCGCCCACCGCCACCGCGAAGCCCACGAGCCGCGACGAGAGGCCCTTCTCGGGGGAGGTGTCCGACCCGCCCGAGGCACGCGGCGAGGCGCCGCCGATGTCGAGCGTGAAGGCGCCCTCGGAGCGACCGAAGACGAGGAACACGGCGATGAGCGCAATCGCGAGGACCACGCAGACGATGATGATGACGAGGGAGAGGTCCACGGGCGCCCCCTAGAGGCCCCGCTTGCCGAGGTGGCTCGCCCCGCGCGACCCGCCGAGGCGACCCGCACGGATCGAGCCCGCGCCGAGCCCGCCCGAGGCGGCGCGCACGCGCGAGAAGTAGTAGGCGAAGGGCACGAAGAAGACCGCGGTGAGCAGCGCCGTGGGCAGCGCGCGCAGGAAGAGGGCGTCGACGATTGAGCTCGTCTGCCCCACGAGCAGCATGGCGAGGTGGTAGACGACGGAGACGCCGAGCGCGGAGGCGCAGAAGAGCGCCATCGTCGCGCCGAGGTCGCCCGCCATGCGGTTGCGCTGCTCCATGCCGAGCAGGTAGGACGAGACCGAGAGGCAGAAGGCCATGAGCCCGATGGGGCCGGTCGAGGAGAGGTCGAAGAGCAGCCCCGCCACGAAGCCCGCGATGACGCCGGAGGTGCCCCCGACCTGCAGCGCCACGCACGAGGCGAAGATGAGCGCGAAGTTGGCGCGACCGTTGCCGAGCCCGACGTTGGGGGCGAGCGCGAGCTGGAGCACGAGGCACAGCACCGCGAGCACGACGGCGCCGCGCACGTTGCGGTTCTTGTCGGATACCTGCATCTCTCCCCCTCCCCTACTGCGTGCTCTCGCCGTCGCCCTGGCCCTCGCTCGTCGACGACGTCGTGCCGGCTGTACCCTGCTGGTCCTGGGCGTCGGCGGCGGCGATGTCGTCCGCCGTCGCGCGCTGCTCCTCGGTGAGCGAGGTCACCACGAGCACCTCCTCGTAGTTCTCGGTGCGCGAGAAGGGCTCGACGATGATGTCGAGGTAGAGGCTCCCGGGCGAGTTCTCGACGCTCGTGACCTCGCCGAGCGGAAGCCCCTTGGGGAAGGCGCCGCCGAGGCCGCTCGTCACGATCACGTCGCCGACCTGCACGCTCTGGTCGGTTCCCACGAGGGTGAGGCGCAGCTCCCCGGTGACCGAGCCGTTGAGCATGCCCTGGACGCGGCTCGACTGGACCATGGCCGAGATCGAGGAGTTCTCGTCGGTGAGCAGGCGCACGGTCGAGGTGGTCGCCGCGCTCTCGATGACCTGCCCGATGACGCCCCCGGAGGAGGTGACCGGCATGCCGGGCGCCACGCCCGAGGTCGTGCCCTTGTCGATGGTGACCGTGGTGGTCCAGGAGTCGGAGGAGCCGGAGATGATGCGTGCCGCGGTGGACTGGAGGTTGTTGGCGTCGCGCAGGTCGAGCAGGCCCTGGAGGCGCTCGGCGGTCTGCTCGGCCTCCTCGAGCTCGACGTTGCGCGCGCGGAGCGCCTCGTTCTCGGCCTGGAGCTCGGAGAGCGTCGCCTGGTCGGCGGTGAGGTTGGTGACCACGTTGCCGAGGCCCTGGAAGGGCAGCGAGACCGTGGCGCCGAGGTAGCGCACGGGACTCGTCACGGTCTGGAACGCGCCGCGGACGACGCCGAACGGCCCCTCGTCACCCATGCGGCTGCTCAGGGTGAACAGGACGAGCGAGACGGCGACGCACGCGACGAGCGCCCTCCCGCCACTCGACTGACCTCTGCTGTTTGCGATGGTCGGACCAGCCTGCCGGCCCCTTGAGGAAAGCGGCACGCCTGCTCCTAGCTGGCGCTCTGGACGAAGCCGCCGGAGAGGGCGTTTGCCTCGAGGACCTTGGCGCAGCCGTTGACGACGTTCTCGAGCGCGGTGGGGCTCACGTTGACGGGAACCCCGGTCTCCTCGCGCAGGCGATGGTCGAGCCCGCGGAGCAGGCCGCCGCCGCCGGTGAGCAGGATGCCGTAGTACATGAGGTCGGAGGCGAGGTCGGGCGGCGTCACGTCGAGCGCGTCCTTGACGGCCTTGGTCACCTCGTCGAGCGGGCGGTCGAGGGCGCGGCGGATCTCCTCGCTCTCGATGCGGACCGACTTGGGCAGGCCGCTCATCACGTCACGACCGTTGACCTCGACGTCGAGCTCCTCGGCGAGCGGCGCCGCGGAGCCGACCTTGATCTTGATGTCCTCTGCCGTGCGCTCGCCGATGGAGAGGTTGTAGGCGTCGCGGACGTGCTGCAGGATCGTCTGGTCGAACTCGTCGCCGGCGGTCCTGATGGACTGCGAGACGACGATGCCGCCCATCGAGATGACGGCGACCTCGGTGGTGCCGCCGCCGATGTCGACGACCATAGAGCCGGTGGGGTCCTCGATCGGCAGGTCCGCGCCGATAGCGGCGGCCATGGGCTCCTCGATGAGGTAGGCCTGGCGCGCGCCGGCCGAGATGGTCGCCTCGAAGACCGCGCGCTTCTCGACGGAGGTGACGCCGGAGGGAACGCACACGACGACCCTCGGCCGCGGGGACCAGGGGTAGTGGCGGCCGCGCGCCTTCTCGATGAAGTAGCGCAGCATGACCTCGGTGACGTCGAAGTCGGCGATGACGCCGTCCTTGAGCGGTCGCTCGGCGATGATCGAGCCGGGGGTGCGGCCGATCATGCGCTTGGCGTCGGCGCCGACCGCGAGCACGCGGCTCTCCGACTTGTCGATGGCGACGACGGAGGGCTCGTTGATCACGATTCCCTGGCCGCGCACGGCAACGAGCGTGTTGGCGGTGCCGAGGTCGATGGCGAGGTCTCCGCCGTACTCGCCGAACAGTGAGTCAAGAAGTGACATGGTGCACCCTAGTCCGTAGAGGTGGTACCGGCATCGTCCTGGGAGCTGTAGACGGGCGTGACGCCGCTGACCTTCCAGCCCACGCCGTCTCGACGCATCTGAATCTCGAAGTCCTGCTCGCCGCCGGAGGAGAGGCTGGCGGTGAGGAAGACGGTGGAGTCGGTCATGGAGCGGTCGCAGCCCTTGACCTCGATCGTGGCGTCGACGGGAAGGACGTCGGACCACTCCTGGATCTGCGAGGTCGAGGTGCCGCTCGTCACGTACTGGGCGATGTCGACGCCCGAGGACTTGGCGTCGAAGAGCTGCTCGGCGACCGCCTCCTGGGAGGGGATGCCGTAGCCGCGCACGTACGCGAAGACCGCGGCGCCGACCGCGAGGACGAGCAGGACCAGAAAGACGATGAGGACCTTGAGGCCGGTGTGGCGGTGCTTGCGCCGGACCTTGCGCTCGCGCTTGTCGGCCTCCATGAGGTCCTCCTCGTTGACCGAGAAGAAGCCGGTGTCCTCCGGGGAGGGCATGAGCTCGCCCGAGGCGCCCGTGGGGTCGAGCGGGTCGTAGCCGACGCCGTAGCCGGCGGCCTGGAGCAGCGCGTCGGTCTCGGAGGGACGGCGCTCGGCGAGGGCGGCGAGGGCCTTGCGCGCCGCGTCATAGGAGGCCTGCGCCTCCGGCGAGAGCGTGAAGGTGCCGTCCGCGGTCGCGTGCGCGAAGGAGTCGACCGCCTCGGACATGCGGTTGGCGGCGACGTAGGCGAGGCCGAGGTCGCACCAGATCCTGTTCTGGCTCTCGAGCGGCGTGGTGAAGTCGAGCGCGGTGCGGTAGGCCTCGACGGCGTCGACGGCGCGCCCGAGCCTCATGAAGCAGCTCCCCAGGTTGGAGAGGGCCACGGAGGGGGCGGGGTTGGCCTCGTCGATGGCGGCGCTGCGGTAGGCCATGCCGGCGTTGCGGACGTCGCCGAGCTGCTCGTAGGCGGAGCCGAGCGCCATGTAGGCCTTGTAGGGCGTGGCGTAGCCCTGGTCGGCGACGGCGTCGGTGAGGGCGGCGACGGCGTCCTGGGCCCTGCCCGCGGCGAGCAGCGCGCGCCCGCGGTTGCACTGGAGCGCGCCCCGGCGCCCGTAGGCCGCGTCGGCAAGGGCGGACTCGTAGGCGCGCGCCGCGGCGTCGAACTGGCCGAGCTTCATGTACGCGTTGCCGCGCAGGTGGTCAACCTCGCCCGCGACCTCGCCGGGGGCGGTCGCGTCCGCGAGGCGCGTGAGCGCACCGAGCCAGTCTGAGTTCTGGTAGGCGAGCTTGCCCGATTCGTATGCCTGCTGATTCACAGTGCCCTCCTAGGAGCGGGTGTTCCGCTCGTCGCCCGCGTGCTCGATTCTGACGGAGTTGATGACGTCGCCGGCGCGCAGGCTCGAGATGACGTCGAGGCCCTCGACCGCCTGGCCGAAGACCGTGTAGCCCGAGTCGAGCCCGTGCTGGGCGCCGAGGCAGAAGTAGAACTGGGAGCCGGCGGAGTCGGGGTCTGCGGAGCGGGCCATCGCAAGCGCCCCGTCCTCGTGAGAGTTGCGAGGGTTGGTGGAGAACTCCTGGCGGATGCGGTAGCCGGGGCCGCCCGTGCCGGGGCGGCCGGTCGGACCGGGCCTCCCGGAGGCGACCTCCTCGGGCGTCATGTCGCGCGTGTTGGGGCAGCCGCCCTGGATGACGAACCCGGGCACGTAGCGGTGGAACTTGAGCCCGTCGTAGAAGCCCGAGGTCGCGAGCTCGCAGAAGTTGGCGACGTGGACGGGCGCGCCGGCGCCGTCGAGCCGGGCGCGGACGGTGCCCTTCGAGGTGTCGAAGACGGCGATCTCGTCACCGGTCAGGTCGTAGGTCGGCGTGTAGAGCGGGTCGCTGATGAAGCCCATGAGCCCTCCTGTCTCTTCCAACTAGATGATTCTATCAGTATGCGCCATGGTTCACATTTTCGGCAGAGACGAGCGGCGCGCGGGGCACGTCATGCGGCCGGTGCCCAGTCGTCGTAGTTCTCCGAGAAGAACGAGGCGTACTCCGCCGAGGCGCTCACGTCCGCAAGGATGGAGTCGCGCTCGTCGGCGGGCCGGTCCGCCTCCGCGGAGCGCGACCAGCCGTCCTCGAGCGCGTCGCAGCGGTTCCGCAGCCAGTTGCCGAGCGTGAGGAGGTGCTGGACCTCGTCCGCGTTGTCGCTCGACTCGAGGCCGCCGATCGACTCGATGAGGTTGGAGACCTCGATCGAGAGCGCCCTCACGTCCTCGAGGCCCTGCGCGCGCTCCTCGGCGCTGCCGGTCAGCCCGACGTCGCCGAGCGACTCCTCGCTGGCGTCGGCGCGCTCGGAGAGGTCGCCGAGCTCCCCGTGGTACTGCACGAGGAGCTCGGCGGACGACTGGGTCTCGGAGCCCTGGCCCGTCTGCTTGTCCTGGCCCGTGAGGGACTCGAGCAGCCCGGGGAAGCCCTGCATCGAGGTGTCGGCCGGCGTGGTGGCCGAGATCCGGTTGGCCTCGGGGTCCCAGGGGTGCGTGATGAGCAGCGCCGCCCCGCCCACCACCACGAGGGCGAGCAGCCCCGCGAGGGCGAGGGCGCGCGTGCGCGGCATCCGGTCGACCCGTCGCGTGGGAAGCGACGCGTCGTCCACCGGCGGGATGGCGCTCTCGATGCGCGTCATGACGCCGGTGCGCCCCTCCTCGGAAAGCGCGTCCATCACGCCCGTGTTGCCGATCTCGGGGAGGTCGAGGTCGCGCACCGAGCGCGCGGAGAGCGGCTCGTCGGCGACGAGCGAGGCCCCGCACTTGGGGCACTCGCTCGCGCCGGGGGCGACCAGCGCCCCGCAGCTCGGGCACCACGTGGCGTCGGATATCGAGATCTTGCGCGTCACGTCGAGCGAGGAGCGGCAGCTCGGGCACGTCAGCGCACCGTCGGGCACCTGCGCGCCGCAGGAGGGACATCTCATCGGCGCGACTCGTCTCCCCCCTGCTCGGCGATGCGGCCGAGGACGTAGGGAAGGATGCCGCCGCTCGAGAGGAAGGCCCCCTCCATCGGGGTGTCGACGCGCACGACGCACTCGAAGCGCGTCTCGGTCCCGTCGGCGCGCCGCGCCGTCACCACGGTGGTCCTTCTCGCCGGAAGGCCGCCCGACAGGTCGACCGGGGCGACGTCGAAGGTCTCGTCCCCGCGAAGGCCGAGGCTCTCGGCTCCCTGGCCGTCGAGGAACTGCAGCGGCAGGACGCCCATCTGCACGAGGTTGGAGCGATGGATTCGCTCGAAGCTCTCGGCGATGACGGCGCGCACGCCCAGCAGCAGCGGGCCCTTGCCCGCCCAGTCGCGGCTCGAGCCCGAGCCGTAGAGCTTGCCGGCGACCACCACGAGCGGCACGCCCGCATCCCCGTAGGCGCGCGCCGCGTCGAAGATGGGCACGACCTCCCCGGTGAGGAGGTTCTTGGTCCAGCCCCCCACGCGACCGTCGGCGAGGGCGTTCTTGAGCCTGACGTTGGCGAAGGTGCCCCGCGCCATGACCTCGTGGTTGCCACGGCGCGCGCCGTAGGTGTTGAAGTCCTCGCGCTCGACGCCGCGCTCCTCGAGGTAGCGGGCCGCGGGAGAGTCGGCGGCTATCGAGCCCGCCGGGGATATGTGGTCCGTCGTCACGAAGTCGCCGAGCATCGCGAGGGCGCGGGCGCCCTCGACGGAGACGACGCGCCGCTCGCGGGCGATCTCGAAGTACGGCGCGCGGCGGACGTAGGTCGAGGACTCGTCCCAGGGGAACGTCGCGGACTCCCCCGCCTCGATCGAGCGCCAGGTCGAGGACCCCTCGAGCAGCCCGCGCGCGCCCTCCTCGAACAGCGACGCGTCGAGGCTGCCGGCGAGCGCGGCGGCGACCTCCTCGTCGGTGGGCATGATGTCGGAGAGCATGACGGGCGCGCCGCCCTCGCCCAGGCCGATAGGCTCGACGGAGAGGTCGACGTCGACGGTGCCCGCGAGCGAGTAGGCCACCACGAGGGCGGGCTGGCAGAGGTAGTTCTGGCTCACGTCGGGCGAGATCCTGCCCTCGAAGTTGCGGTTGCCGGAGAGCACGCTCGTGAGCTCCATGTCGGCCGCGCGCGCCCTGAGGCAGTCCTTTATCTCGCCGGAGTTGCCGATGCAGCTCATGCACCCGAACCCGCACGTGTAGAAGCCGAGCTCGCGGAGGGGCTCGATCAGGCCGCAGCGCTCGAGCAGGAGCTCGGTGGCGTGGCTGCCGGGCGCGAGGACCTTCTTGACCCAGGGGCGCGGCCGCAGGCCGCGCTCGACGGCGTGGCGCGCGGCGAGGCCCGCGGCGACCATCATCGCGGGGTCGGTCGCGGTGGTGCAGCTCGTGATCGCGGCGATGGCGATGGCGCCGTGCGCGAGCTCGCCGACGCCCTCGACCTCGAAGCGCTCGGAGAGGTCGCGGCCCGCCGCGCGCGCCGACGACTCGAAGCGCTCCCTGAGCCCCGAGACGCCCACGCGGTCGTGCGGGCGCGAGGGGCCGGCGAGGGAGGGCTCGACCGAAGAGAGGTCGAGCTCGAGCGTGCGCGCGTAGGTGCGCCGGTCGGCGCCCTCGTCTCCCCAGACGCCCTGGGCCTCGAGGTAGGCGCGGGCGAAGGCGAGCTCCGCTGGGTCGCGCCCGGCGAGCTCGAGGTAGTCGAGGGTGGCGTCGTCGACCGGGAAGAGCGTGGCGGTGGCGCCGTACTCGGGCGTCATGTTGGCGACGCAGGCGCGCTGGGTGGCGGTGAGCGACGAGACGCCCTCGCCCGTCACCTCGACGATCGAGCCGACGACGCCCGCGGAGCGCAGGAGCTGCGCCACCGTGAGCGCCACGTCCATGCCCGAGGACCCGGGGCGCAGGGCCCCGACGAGCCGCAGCTCGGTGACGGGCGGGACGAGCATGGAGACCGGCTGGCCGAGCGCCGCGGCCTCCGCCTCGATGCCGCCGACGCCCCAGCCGAGCACGCCGACGCCGTTGGCCGTCGTGGTGTGGGAGTCGGTCCCCACGAGCGTGTCGAAGCACGCGTGGTCGCCGCCGTCGGAGAGGGCGTCGGTGGTCACGACGCTGCAGAGGCGCTCGATGTTGAGCTGGTGGCAGATGCCGCCGCCGGGCGGGACGATCTCGACGTTGCGAAACGACCTGCTCGCCCACTTGAGGAAGGCGAAGCGCTCGCGGTTGCGGCGCGCCTCGAGGCGCTGGTTGGCCTCGACGGCGCCCGGGCACTCGGCCTCGTCGGCGATCACGGAGTGGTCGACCACGAGCGTGCACGGGACGAGCGGGTTGACGCGCAGCGGGTCGCCGCCGCGCTCGACCATGGCGTCGCGCATGGCGGCGAAGTCGACGAAGACCGGGACGCCGGTGAAGTCCTGGAAGAGCACGCGCGCGGGCATGAACTCGATCTCGTCGCCGGCCTCCCCGGCGCACCCGGCGCGCACGACGGCCTCGGCCATGCGGACGGCGTCGTCGTCCGTCGCCGCCCGTCGCACGACGTTCTCGAGCAGCGTGACGAGCGCGCGCGGGAGGCGCTCGGCCCCCGGGACGCCGGATACCACGGTTGCCGGGCGCGCGATGCCTGACGCCTCGACGCGCGCGGGACGGCGGGCGGCGAGGACCGCCGCGCGGAAGTCGCTAGTTGCCATGCTTTCCCTCAACCTTTCTCACGAGACGGGAGAAGCGTTCGCTCTTCTCGTACCCACCGAGCGAGCGGTCGTACATCACGTTGAAGAGCGCGACGGAAAGCGCACCCGCGACGATGGCGACGACACCCATGCTACCCGTAAGGTCGACGAATTCGAAGAAGGGGGCGAAGACCGTACACCCAAGCGCAACAATGGCGACGACCACCGCCAGCAGCGCGGCGCGCATCGGCGTCATAGGCTGCGAGATCCGCCAGATGAGCGCGACGCCCACGAAGGCGACGAGCATCGTGCACACCGTCGAGACCTCGCCGAAGGAGTGCGACAGCACCCGCCCGACGACGATCTCCGCCACGAGCGCGACGACGATCGCCGCGGAGGCCGGCAGCGAGCGGGCCAGAACGTTGGCGAGGAAGCTCCCGCGGACGAGCTCGTGGTTGGGCTCGAGCGCGAGGACGAACGAGGGGATGCCGATGATCGCGGTGGAGAGCAGCGACATCTGGATGGGGATGAACGGGTAGGGCGGCATCACCACGCACACGAGGGCGAGAAGCGCGGTGAACACGGTCTTCACGAGGAAGAGCGAGGCGGAGCGCTGGAGGTTGTTGATCGAGCGCCGCCCCTCGGCGACGACCTCGGGCATGTGGGCGAAGTCGTTGTCGGCGAGCACGATCTCCGAGACGTTGCGCGCGGCGGCGGAGCCGGAGGCCATCGCCACGGAGCAGTCGGCCTCGCGCAGGGCGAGCACGTCGTTGACGCCGTCCCCGGTCATGGCCACCACGCGCCCGCGTCGATGGAGCGCCTGCACGAGCTCGCGCTTCTGCTGCGGCGTCACGCGCCCGAAGACGCGCGCGCCGTCCACGGCGGCGTCGAGCTCCGCGTCGGAGGAGAGGGAGCTCGCGTCCACGCACCTCTCGGCGAGCGGGACGCCGGCGCGCGCGGCGATCGCGGACACCGTCCGGGGGTCGTCGCCCGAGATGACCCTGAGCTCGACGCCCTGCTCGACGAAGAAGCGCATGGTCTGCTCGGCGGTCGGCCTGATCTCGTCGCGTATGGCCACGCATCCCAGCAGCGAGACCTCGCCGAGGATGCCCCCCTCGCCGTCGAAGCCCCGGGCCTCGCCCACCACGAGCACGCGCTCCGTCGCGTCGAAGGCACGCGCGAGCTCGTCGGCCTCCGCGGCGCGCGCGGGACCGAGCACGAACGCGGCGGCGCCCATGACGAGCGCCCGTCCCGACGAGGTGACGCAGCCGGAGTACTTGCGCGCCGAGCTGAAGGGCACCACGCGCACGACCGGCTCGACCGCGACGTCGCAGAGCGAGGCGTGGCGCAGGATGGCCCGCGCCGTCTCGTTGGCGTCGGCCTCGTTGGCCGCGACGATGGTCGCCAGGGCGCGCTCGACCTCGGCCGTCGCGGCGCCCGGGGCCGCCACGACGCTCGCCACCTCCATCTCGCCGGTGGTGATCGTGCCCGTCTTGTCGAGGCAGAGCGTGTCCACGCGCGCGAGCGTCTCGACGCAGTAGGCCTGCTGCACGAGGACCATTCGCCTGCCGAGCCTGAAGGTCGCGATGGCGAGGACCGACGAGGTGAGAAGGACGAGCCCCTGCGGGATCATCCCGATGACCGCCGCCACCGAGGTGAGGATGGCGTCGCCCAGGCTGCCGCCGTCCATGAGGAGGCTGCGCAGGAACAGCGCGAGGCCGAGCGGCACGAGCACCACGGTGCCGAGGCGGATGATGGCGTTCAGGGTGTCGCGGATCTCCGAGCGCACCGCCTTGACGTACTTTGCCTCGGCGTTGATGCGCGCCGCGTAGCCCTCGGCCCCGACGCGCGTCACCCGCGCGACGAGGCTTCCGGCGTCGACGAAGCTGCCCGAGAGCAGCTCGTCGCCGGGGCCCTTGGAGACCGGCTTGGACTCGCCCGTGAGCAGGCTCTCGTTCATCGAGACGTGCCCGGAGACGATGACGGCGTCCGCAGGCACCTGGTCCCCGTGGGAGAGCCGCACGAGGTCGTCGGCGACGAGCTCGGAGGGCGGGAGCGTGACCTCGCCCGCGGCGCGGACGACCACGACCTCCTTCTGGGTGAGGATGGTGAGGCGGTCCACCATGCGCTTGGCGCGGACCTCCTGCGCGACGCCGATGAGCAGGTTGGCGGCGACGACGAGCATGAAGAGCATGTTGCGGTACTGCCCGGTCAGCAGCACGAGCAGGGCGAGCGCGAGGTTGACCGCATTGAACAGCGTCAGGGCGTGCTCGGCAACGATCTGGCCCACCGACTTGGTGCGCACGTCGGTGTTTGCGTTGGTCCGGCCGTCGGCCACGCGCTCGGCGACCTCCTCGTCGGTGAGGCCCGCGAGCTCGGCGCCCCTCTCGTCGTCGGTCATCTCTCCCCTCCCGCCTGCGGACATACGCCAGCCATTGTGCCACGCGGCGGCGGCGCGGCCCCAAACCTTACAAAAAGGAGAGACTCCCCGGTCGTGCCGGCGCGGCGCGGCGACCTCCCGCCGCCTTTTTTGCCAACCCGGTCGCGGGGTGGCGGCAAGTGCGCTATACTGTCCAGTCGCACGCGCCCATAGCTCAGTGGATGAGAGCGTCTGCCTCCGGAGCAGAAGGTCGTGGGTTCGAATCCCCCTGGGCGCACCACGATTGCCGGGCCCGGCCCCACCATGGGGTCGGGCCTTTTCTAATCTGAGCTCAACATTGTCAAGGGGCAAAACCGGCCCGGCCGCCCGCGGAGCCTCCGCGGCCGACCGGGCCGCCGGCTTGCCGAGCATGCCATATCGCCCAGAATGCCACATAGCACAGAGAGGGGCCCTGGAGGGGGCCGAACCGTGCACCCAGGCATGCTCGGGCCGCCCGTCGGCGAGGCGCCGGTCAGTCTTGCCCCGCCCGTCGGCGACGCGTCGGCCGGTCATGCGCCCCCCGGTCGGCGGCGCGGCCGCCGTCGCCCGACCCATGGAGCCGCGGCGCTGGGAGGGCCCAACGATCGGCTCAAATCGCCTCCGCCCCGCCACGGCGGCCCCGACGGGGCCGCACGACCCGTCCACGAACCCAAGACCCGTAACCCAGCGGATACGACGCCGTGGTACGATGGCACGCATTTCCGCGCAACGGGGCCCGTGCCCGGTCCCGGCGCGGGGCGCGGGCGCAGCGCGCGACCGCGCGAAGAGCGGACCGCAGACCGGAGGGAGGCCCACATGATCGCAGTAGTCAAGAGCACCGCCACGACCCAGCAGCTCGACCAGCTCGTCGCCTGGATCGAGGGGCGCGGCTTCAAGACCAACGTCTCGCAGGGAGACAACGAGACCCTCGTCGGCATCATCGGCGACACGACCCAGATCGACCCGTTCATCCTCGAGAGCATGGACCTCGTCGAGCGCGTCCAGCGCGTCTCCGAGCCGTTCAAGCTCGCCAACCGCAAGTTCCACCCCGAGGACACCGTCGTCGACTGCGGTCACGGCGTGCTCGTGGGCGGTGGCAGCTTCCAGGTCATCGCCGGCCCCTGCTCGGTCGAGGGCGACAACCTCATCGAGATCGCGCGCGCCGTGCGCGCCGCCGGCGCCACCATGCTGCGCGGGGGCGCCTACAAGCCCCGCACCTCCCCCTACGCCTACCAGGGCATGGGCGAGCGCGGCCTCGACCTGCTCATGGAGGCGGGCGGAGAGCTCGACATGCCCGTCGTGACCGAGGTGATGGACCCGCGCGACGTCGAGCTGTTCGTCTCCAAGGGCGTCGACGTCATGCAGGTCGGCGCGCGCAACGCGCAGAACTTCACCCTGCTCAAGGAGCTCGGGCGCACGAGCACGCCCGTCCTTCTCAAGCGCGGCATGTCGCAGACCATCGACGAGCTCGTCATGAGCGCCGAGTACGTCATGAGCGAGGGCAACCCCAACGTGATGCTGTGCGAGCGGGGCATCCGCACCTTCGAGACCAGGACGCGCAACACCTTCGACGTCAACGCCATCCCGGTCCTTCACCACCTCACGCACCTCCCCGTCGTGGGCGACCCGAGCCACGCCACCGGCTACACCCGCTACGTGCGCTCCGCCGCCTACGCCGCGACGGCCGCCGGCGCCGACGCGCTCGAGATCGAGGTCCACGACTGCCCGTCCAAGGCCTGGTCCGACGGCGCCCAGGCGCTCACGCCCGAGCAGTTCGCCGACGCCATGCGCCGCATCGCCCTCATCCGCGAGGCCGTCTGCGCACCGATCGAGGAGGCGTAGATGTCCGACGAGAAGAGCCTCGGCCCCGCGCCGACCTTCGTGCCCGGGCGCGTGGGCGTCGTGAGCCTCGGCCTCATGGGGGGCTCGTTCGCGAAGGCCTTCGCCGCCGCCGGGGTCGAGGTGTACGCGTGGAACCGCACGCGCTCGACCCTCGAGCTCGCCATGATCGAGACCGTGAGCGGCGAGCTCGACGAGTCGACGATCCCCACCTGCGAGCTCATCGTGCTCGCGGGCTACCCCGCCTCGGCCGTCGAGTGGCTCGAGCGCAGCGCGGGGCTCGTCTCCCCCGGCGCCATCGTCATCGACACCGTGGGCGTCAAGCGCGTCATCTGCCAGCGCTGCGGCGACGCGTGCGCCGGGCGCCCCTTCACCTTCGTCGGCTGCCACCCCATGGCCGGCACGCAGTACTCCGGCTTCGCCCACGCGCGCGCGACCATGTTCAAGGGGGCGCCGATGGTCGTGGTCCCGCCCGAGACCGCCGGCGACATCGAGCGCGCGGAGGTCCTCGAGCGCCTGAAGGGGCTGCTCGCCCCCTGCGCCTTCGGCAGCTTCACCCTGGCGACGGCGGCCGAGCACGACCGCATGATCGCCTACACCTCGCAGCTCGCCCACGTCGTCTCGAACGCCTACGTCAAGAGCCCCACCGCCCGCGGGCACCGCGGCTTCTCCGCCGGCTCCTACCGCGACCTCACGCGCGTCGCGCGCCTGAACGCCCCCATGTGGACCGAGCTCTTCCTCGACAACGCAGACAACCTCTCCGCTGAGCTCGGCAGGATCATCGACAGCCTCGCGGCGTACAAGGACGCCATCGACGCGGGCGACGCGGAGCGGCTCGAGGCCCTTCTCGCCGAGGGCGACGCGATCAAGCGGGAGGTCGACAGGAGATGATCGAGAAGGGCCGCGAGGGCGCTGAGCGCCTCGTGCACGTGAGCGCCGCCTCCGCAGACTACGACGTCACCGTGGGGGCGGGCACGCTCCTTGAGCTCGGGCGCATCGCCCGCGAGGCGGCGGGCGGGTCGCGCTGCTGCGTGGTGAGCGAGACCAACGTCGCCCCCCTCTACGCAGACGCGGCCGAGGCGTCGCTGGCGCGGGCCGGCTACGACGTGGCGCGCCGCATCGTCTTCTCCGCCGGCGAGCAGAGCAAGCGAATCGGCACCCTCGGGGAGATCCTCGAGGCGCTGGCCGAGCGCGAGCTCACCCGGGGCGACACGGTGGTCGCGCTCGGCGGCGGCGTGACGGGGGACATGGCGGGCCTTGCCGCGGCACTCTACCTGCGCGGCGTCGACGTGGTGCAGGTGCCGACCTCGCTTCTCGCCATGGTCGACTCCTCCGTGGGCGGCAAGACCGCGGTGGACCTCTCCGCCGGCAAGAACCTCGCGGGCGCGTTCTGGCAGCCCGCCGCCGTGGTCGCCGACGTGCGCTGCCTCGCGAGCGTCCCCGCGGACCTCTTCCGCGACTCCTGCGGCGAGGTGGTCAAGCACGCGGTCCTTGCGGACGCGGCGCTGCTCGACGAGCTGACCGCGCGCCCGCTCACCGCGGACCAGCTCGACGAGCGCAGGCTCGTCGACGTGGTGGCCCGCAACGTCGCCATCAAGCGCGACGTCGTGAACGCGGACGAGCGAGAGAGCGGCGTGCGCCAGACGCTCAACCTCGGCCACACGATCGGCCACGCCATCGAGGCCGCGAGCGACTTCGCCCGGGGGCACGGCTCGTGCGTCGCCGCCGGCCTCTGCATGATGGCGCGCGCCTGCGCGCGGCGCGGCTGGTGCGGGGGCGAGACGGCCGCGCGCATCGAGGCCTGCGTGGCCGCGCACGGCCTTCCCACCGGCTGCGAGGTGCCCGTCGACGAGCTCATGCGCTACATGGCCCACGACAAGAAGCGCCGCGGAGGCGGGGTCAACATCGTGGTGCCGGTCGAGGTCGGCGGCTGCGAGGTGCGCCGCGTCAGCCTCGAGGAGCTCCGCGAGCTGGTCGAGCTCGGGTGCTAGGCCCCGCCCCGCAGCCGCCGGGCGCGCCCCGCGCGCCGACACCGAAGCAGGAACAGCCACGACCGCCTGGAGACCATCACGTGAACGTCACCGTACAGCCCGGACAGCTCACCGGCGAGGTGGAGGCGCCGTCCTCGAAGTCCGAGGCGCACCGCCTGCTGATCTGCGCCGCCTTCGCGCCCGGCACCACCGACATCGACTGCACCACGTCCTCTGACGACATCGACGCCACCGTCTCCTGCCTCGAGGCGCTCGGCGCGCGCGTCACGCGCACCCGCCGCGGGTTCCGCGTGCGCCCGGTCCCTGGGACCTCCGCCTCGGACAACCTCCCCGAGGCGGCCCGGGGCGCCGTGCTCGACTGCGGCGAGTCGGGCTCGACCCTGCGCTTCCTCCTGCCGGTCGTCGCGGCCCTCGGGTGCGGGGCGCGCCTCGTGGGCCACGGGCGCCTGCCCGAGCGACCGCTCTCGCCGCTCTACGAGGAGCTCGTGGCCCACGGGGCGGAGCTCTCCCGCCAGGGGGAGGTCCCGCTCGTCGTGGGCGGGCGCCTGCGCGCCGGGCGCTTCTCCCTCCCCGGCAACGTCTCCTCGCAGTTCGTGAGCGGACTCATGATGGCGGCGCCGATCCTTCGCGCGCCCGTCGAGATCGACGTGGCGGAGCCCGTCGAGTCGCGCCCCTACATCGACCTCACCGCGCGGGCGCTCGAGCGCTTCGGGGCGCAGGTGTCCGAGGAGCGCGTCCGCACCGAGGCGGGTGCGGCGCGCGCCCTCGTCGTCAGCGCCCCCAGCGGACTCTCCTCGCCCGGCACCGTGTCGGTGGGGGGCGACTGGTCGGGGGCCGCGTTCTGGCTCGCGGCGGGCGCGCTCGGGGGCGCCGGGGTCGCCGTGCGCGGGCTCGACCCCGCGAGCGCCCAGGGCGACCGCCAGGTGCTCGCGGCGCTCGCCCTGCTCGGGGCCCGCGTGCTGCGCCGCGCGGACGGGGCCGCATGCGCCCCCGACGCCCTCGCGGGCCGCGACCTGTCGGTCGAGAGCTGTCCCGACCTCGTGCCCCCGCTCGCGGCCGTGGCGGCCTGCGCCGAGGGGCGCACGCGCATCCGCGGCGCCGCGCGCCTGCGCCTCAAGGAGTCCGACCGGCTCGCCACCGTCTCCGCCGTCGTCAACGACCTCGGCGGGCACGCCGAGGTCACCGCGGACGGCCTGGTCATCGAGGGCTCGCGCGCCCTGCGCGGCGGCACGGTCGACGCGGCCGGCGACCACCGGATCGCGATGATGGCCGCCGTCCTCGCGGCGCGCTGCGAGGCGCCCGTCACGATCCGCGGGGCCGAGTGCGTCTCCAAGTCCTACCCGGCCTTCTTCGAGGACCTCGCCTCCCTCGGGGGCGTCGTCGAAAGCGAGGAGATCTGATGCCCTCATCCATTGGCACCGCCCTCAGGGTCACCGTGTTCGGCCAGTCCCACTCCCCCGCCGTCGGCTGCGTGGTCGAGGGGCTCCCCGCGGGGATGCCCGTCGACCTCGAGGAGCTCTCGGCCTTCGTCGAGCGTCGCGCCCCGGGGCGCGACCCGTGGTCGACGCCGCGGCGCGAGCCCGACGCGGTGCGCGTCGTCTCGGGCCTCAACCCCGAGGGCCGCACCTGCGGGGCGCCGCTCGCCGCGCTGATAGAGAACACCAACACCCGCTCCGCCGACTACGGCAACATCCTCGAGGTGCCGCGGCCCGGACACGCCGACTTCACCGCGTGGGCGAAGTGGCACGGCGAGCAGGACGTCCCCGGCGGGGGGCACTTCTCCGGGCGCCTCACCGGGCCCCTGTGCGTGGCGGGCGGCATCGCCCTCCAGTGGCTCCGCACGAGGGGGGTCACCGTGCGCGCGCACGTGGCGGAGCTCGCGGGCATCGAGGACGAGCCGCTCGCGGCGCTCGACAACTCGCCCGAGGCCTCCCGCGCCCTCGCCGCGCAGCTTGCGGCGCTCGCCGACGGCAGGCGCGTCCCCGTCGTCGACGAGGCTGCCGGGGCGCGCATGGTCGACGCCGTCATGGCGGCGCGCTCGGAGCGGGACACCGTGGGCGGCATCGTCGAGTGCGTGGCGTGCGGCCTCCCCGCCGGCGTCGGGTCGCCGATGTTCGACGGCATGGAGAACGTGATCGCCCGCGCGCTCTTCGGCGTCCCCTCGGTGAAGGGGGTCGAGTTCGGCAGGGGCTTCGCCGCCGCGCGCCTGCGCGGCACCCAGAACAACGACCCCTACGAGGTCAGAGACGGCTCGTGCGTCCCCGTGACCAACAACGCCGGCGGCATCCTGGGCGGCATCACCACCGGCGCCCCGCTGCTCGTGCGCTGCGCCCTCAAGCCCATCTCGAGCGT
Organism: Thermophilibacter mediterraneus; assembly: GCF_900119385.1. GTDB lineage: Bacteria > Actinomycetota > Coriobacteriia > Coriobacteriales > Atopobiaceae > Thermophilibacter > Thermophilibacter mediterraneus. Next base: position 11,485 of record NZ_FPKO01000008.1, on the reverse strand, counting down.
GATGGTCGACCAGCGCTCCGTCGACCTCTCGACCATGGAGCCCGCGACGCTGCGCGTCCACGGTCGCCACGACACCACCGCCGTGATCCGCGCCGTCCCCGTGGTCGAGGCCGTCTGCGCGCTCGCCGTGGCCGACGCGCTTCTCGCCTGGCCGCCGCAGGAGTGAGCCGTCGGGCTCCGGGCGGGCCAAGGCCCGGGTCGAAAGACGACTCGCGTGCGTCCCGGTCGTGAGGCCCGCCGCGAGTTCTTGCCGAGCGCTTTTCTCGGCAAGCTGTCCGAGCGCCGGGTCTCACGACCGGGACGCCCGGCGACGCGCAGGTACGTAGCAAAGAGGAAGGAACGACATGGCTGAGCTCTCCGAGCTGAGACAGCAGATAGACGAGATCGACGCGGAGATCTTCCGCCTCTTCGCCGAGCGCGGGCGCGTCTCGGAGGGGGTCGCCGCCTACAAGCGCGAGCACGGCATGCGCGTCTTCGACCCCGCGCGCGAGCGAGCGAAGGTCGCCGACGCGGCCCGGCGCGCGCCGGAGGACCTTGCCACCTACGCCCAGGTGCTGATGGAGCTCCTCATGGAGGCGTCCCGCTCGCGGCAGCACGCCCTTCTCGGCGACGACGCCCCCGACGGGCTCCGCGGCGCCGTCGCGGCCGCGCGCGCCGCGACGCCCGAGCTCTTCCCCCGGTCGGCCCACGTCGCCTGCCAGGGAACCGAGGGCGCCTACTCGCAGATCGCCGCCGAGCGGATCTTCCGCAGGCCCACCATCAGCTTCGCGCCCACCTTCGACGCCGTCTTCCGCTCCGTTGAGCAGGGTGCCGCGGACTACGGCGTGCTCCCGCTCGAGAACTCGACGGCGGGCTCGGTCAACCAGGTCTTCGACCTCATGCGCGAGCACTCGTTCTACGTCGTCCGCACCACGCGCGTCAAGGTCGACCACAGCCTGCTCGCCGCGCCGGGCGCGCGCCTCGAGACCGTCCGCGAGATCTACAGCCACGAGCAGGCCATCAACCAGTGCGCAGAGTTCCTCTCGGGCCTGCCCGACGTCACGGTGCACGTCTGCGAGAACACGGCCGTCGCCGCGCGCAGCGTCGCCGAGTCGGGCCGCCGGGACGTCGCCGCGCTCGCCTCGAGCGCCTGCGCGGGGCTCTACGGCCTCGCGACGCTCTCGTCCTCGGTCCAGGACCGCGACAACAACTACACGCGGTTCGCCTGCATCTCCCGCGACCTCGAGATCTACCCCGGGGCGGACCGGGCGTCGCTCATGATCGTGCTCCCGCACGAGCCCGGCACGCTCTACAAGCTGCTCGCCAAGTTCTACGCGCTCGACATCAACCTCCTCAAGCTCGAGAGCCGCCCCATACCCGAGCGCGACTTCGAGTTCATGTTCTACTTCGACGTCGCCTGCCCGGCTGCCTCGCCCGAGCTCGCGTCGCTGCTCGGGAGCATCGGCGGGGTCTGCCAGGACGTCCGGCTCCTCGGCTGCTACTCGGAGGTGCTGTGATGACGGCGCGGGAGCGGGGCAGGGCGGGGCTGAGCGGCGGCGCCGAGTTCGGCCTGCTCGGGCGCAAGCTCGGGCACAGCTGGTCGCGGCAGATCCACGAGCGCCTCGGCTCGGCGCCCTACGACCTCGTCGAGCTCGAGCCTGACGAGGTCGCTCCCCTCGTTCGCGACGGGGCCTGGCGCGGGCTCAACGTGACCATCCCCTACAAGCGCGACGCCGCGATGCTCGCCGACGTGCGCTCGGCCGCGGTGGAGCGGCTCGGCGCGGCCAACACGCTCGTGCGCGCCGAGGACGGTTCCGTCGTCGCCGAGAACACCGACGTGCTCGGGTTCACCTGGATGCTCGCGCGCTTCTGCCGCGAGCGCCTGGGCGGCTCGCCGCGCGAGCTCCTCGACGGACGCGAGGCGGTCGTGCTCGGCACGGGCGGTGCCGCCCAGGCCGTCGCCTACGCGCTCGAGGAGCACGCGGGCGCGCGCGTGAGCCTCATCTCCCGGACCGGGGACGACACCTACACCACCCTCGCGCAGCGCCACGCCGGCGCCGTCCTTCTCGTCAACGCGACGCCGGTGGGCATGTACCCCGCCTGCCCGGCGACGCCGGTCGACGAGGGGTGCCTCGTCTCGCTGCGCGCCCTGCTCGGCGTCCTCGACATCGTCTACAACCCCCGCCGCACGGGGCTCGTGCTCCTGGCGGAGCGCCTGGGGATCCCGGCCGAGTCCGGTCTCGCCATGCTCGTGGCGCAGGCCCTCTACGCGAGCGAGCTCTTCCAGGGACGCGAGCTCGACGACGCGCTCGTGCCCAAGATCGAGGCCGCGATCACCGCGCAGACGCAGAGCGTCGCGCTCATCGGCATGCCGGGCGCGGGCAAGACGAGCTGCGGGCGGCGCCTCGCGCGTCTGCTCGGCCGCCCCTTCGTCGACATCGACGAGGCGGTGCGCACCGAGACCGGCCGAAGCGCGGCCGAGATCATCGAGCGTGACGGCGAGGACAGCTTCCGCAGGGTTGAGACGGAGCTCACGGGCCGCTACGCCGCGAGGTCGGGCCTCGTCATCGCGTGCGGCGGCGGCGTCGTCACCCGTGAGGAGAACCGCGACCTGCTCCGCCAGAACGCGACGATAGTCTTTCTCGACCGGCCGACCTCCGAGCTCAGCAGCGAGGGGCGCCCCGTCTCACAGCGCCGGGGCATCGAGGAGCTCGCCCGCGAGCGGCTCCCGCTCTACCGCGCGTGGGCGGACGTCACGGTCGAGTGCACGGGATCTGCCGCGGGGGACGCCGAGAAGATCGCGGGGCTTCTCGGCGCGCTCTGACGCGCGCGTCCGGGCGCGCGTGCGTGTCCGGACGCCGCCCACGACGCCGCTCGCGGAGTGGGACGTGCCGAGGAGGGGCACCCCGTATACTGTCACATCAGACAGCAACGACGGGTCGAGCATGCGTTGAGTGCGGAGACGGGGCTCCCACGCTCGCGATTCGACGACAGGAAGGGTCGCGACGTGGACAGAGATCAGATTGCCGAGGAGGTCCTCGCGGCGGTGGGCGGCCGGGACAACGTGACGGCCAACGACATCTGCATGACCCGCCTGCGCATCCTCACCCAGGACCCCGCCCTCGTCGACACCGACCAGCTCTCCGCCGCCCGCGGCGTCCTGGGCTTCGTAAAGCGCGGCTCCAACGGCATCGAGGTCGTGTTCGGCCCGGGCAAGGTCGAGGCGGTGCACGAGGCGCTCGTGAGGCTCACCGGCATCGAGGGGGCGGACGACGCGTTCGACGACCTCGGCAGCGGGGCCAACGCGCCCATCCACGTCCACATCACGCAGAACGCTCTGCGCGACGCCGCGCTCGCGCAGAGCCGCACCGACGAGGCCCCGGCCCATGCGGGCGACTCCGTCGACGAGCTCGTGAGCCTGCTCGACGTCATCGCCGACTCCGACGACGGGGGCGACCCGGTCGCCCCGCTCGACGAGGACGACGAGACCGCCGTCGCGCCCGCGGCGGCCGACGGGGGCGGGGCGGCGGGCGGCGCGGCGCCGGCGCGGGTGCTCGTCATCAACGGCCCCAACATCAACATGCTCGGCATTCGGGAGCCCGACATCTACGGCACCGACACCTATCAGGCCATGCTGCGCGTCTGCCACGACGCGGCGCGCGAGGCGGGGTTCTCCGACTGCACGTGCTTCCAGTCAAACCACGAGGGAGACCTCATCGACGCGATCCAGGACGCCTACGGCTCCTACGCCGGGATCATCATCAACCCCGGTGCCTACACGCACACGTCCATCGCCATCCTCGACGCGGCGAAGGCCGTCGGCCTGCCCATGATCGAGGTCCACATCTCCAACGTCGCCGAGCGCGAGGAGTTCCGCCAGGTCTCCTACATCCGCGCGGCGTGCTTCGAGACCATCATCGGCCTCGGCGTCGAGGGGTACCGCAAGGCCATGCACGACATGGCGGCGCACCTCGGGCTGTAGCCTCGTCGGGGCCCCGCCGCAGGGCGGCGCGCGCCGCGAGTCTGCGCGAAGCGTCGAGGTCCTTCTCGCCGGGTCCTACAGGTTGGGGTGGCAGCCCCAGACGGACCCCTCGCTCACGAGGAAGTCCATGGGCATGTCGTGCTCCCCCACCGGCAGGGGGTTCGACGAGAGCTGCGTCACGCGCGCCAGCCCGATCTTGTTGCCGGGGTAGAAGGCGAGGAACCGGTCGTAGTACCCCCCGCCGTAGCCCACGCGATGGCCCGACCCGTCGAAGACGAGGCCGGGGACGAGGCACGCCGAGCGCACCATCTCGGGCACGGTGAGCCGGGGCGCGTCGGGGGCGGGCTCGAGGATGCCCATCGTCCCCGGCGCGAGCTCCCCGAGCGAGAAGATCTCGCGGAAGCTCATGGAGCGTTCGACGCGGTCGACCAGCGGCACGGCGACGCGGCGGCCCTCCTCGAGCAGGTCCTCGATGAGGACGCGCGTGTCGACCTCCGCGCCGAACGAGACGTAGGTGAGCACGACGGGCGCGTCGGCGAAGACGCCGAAGGAGCGCAGCGTCGAGCGGATGGCATCGTCCGACGAGATCCTGAGGCGGGCGGGGATGGTCCGGCGAACGCGCAGGTAGTTGCTCCTGAGGGAGCTCTTGTCGGCGTCCGTGCCGTATGAGCTTGCCAAGGCTCCCCCTCTCGTCGACGTATCCCCACCAGTTTAACAGGGTTTGGCGCCCGCTCGGTGCACAAGCGGACCGATTGCCGTACCATAGGGAACCGTTGACACAACCACGAGGCTTCGCGCACGCGTGCGCACGCAAGGAGGACCCATGCCCAACGAGGGAAGCTACGAGGCCGCCAAGCGCAGGAGCGACGAGGTCCACGCCGACCTTCTCGTCAACCCCGGCGCGTACACCATGCTCACGGGCGACCGCCCGACGGGGCGCCTGCACCTCGGCCACTACTTCGGGACGCTCGTGGACCGCGTCCGCCTGCAGGAGATGGGCGTTCGCACCAACATCATCATCGCGGACTACCAGGTCATCACCGACCGGGACACCACCGAGCACATCCGCGACAACGTCTACAACATGGTCATCGACTACCTGGCGTGCGGCGTCGACCCGGCCAGGACCATGATCTTCACGCACTCGGCGGTGCCCGAGCTCAACCAGCTCATGCTGCCCTTCCTCTCGCTCGTGACCGAGGCAGAGATGGAGCGCAACCCCACCGTCAAGGCGGAGCAGGAGGCGAGCGGCCACGCCCTCACGGGGCTCCTGCTCACCTATCCCGTGCACCAGGCCTGCGACATCCTCTTCTGCAAGGGCAACATCGTGCCCGTGGGCCGCGACCAGCTGCCCCACATCGAGATCACCTCCAAGATCGCGCGGCGCTTCAACGAGCGCTACGGCCGCGTCTTCCCGGAGGTCACGGGCCTTCTCACCTCCACGCCCCTGCTCCCGGGCCTCGACGGGCGCAAGATGAGCAAGTCCTACGGCAACGCCATCGCCATCTCCATGACCGCCGAGGAGACGGCGCGCCTCATCAAGAAGTCCAAGAGCGACTCGGAGCGCATGATCACCTTTGACCCCGAGAGCCGCCCCGAGGTCTCCGGCCTGCTCACCACCGCCGGCATCTGCACCGGGCGAGACCCGCGCGAGATCGCCGAGGAGATCGGCATGGGCGGCGCCGGGCAGCTCAAGAAGTACGTCACCGAGGCCGTGAACGGCTACTTCGCCCCCATCCGAGAGCGTCGCGCAGAGATCGAGAAGGACATGGGCTACGTTGCCGACGTCCTGCACGAGGGCAACCGGCGCGCGCGCGAGATCGCCGCGGCGACCCTCGACGAGGTCCGCGAGGCAATGGGGATGGTGTACTAGCGCGGACCTGCGGTCACGGGCTAGCGGCGGCCACGGCTGGCGGCGGCCACGGCTGGCGGCGGTCACGGGCCGGCGGTCACTATGTGCGCCGAGTGCGCGCCCAGCCCAGCCAGGGGGCGCGCACTCGGCGCGCTTTCTGTCCGCGCGGACGGTAATCGCGTCGAGTGCGCGCTCGCCCCGGCCAAATGGCGCGCACTCGGGGCGCTTCTTGTCCGCGCGGACACGATACGCGTCGAGTGCGCGCCGCGCAGCGCGCACTCGACGCAATCTTTGTCGCCCCACGCGCGCCGCCACGCCTCACGGGCACGTCACCGGTGGAAGGAGATGACCCATGAGCACCCTGCGGGAACCGCGGACCTTTGGGTCGTTGAGGACCCGGCGCGCCCTTCTCGGGAAGCTCTCCCCCTCGTAGGGACCGATCACCTCGAAGAGCTGGGCGAGAAGCGCCCTCACGGCCCCTTCGTTGCGCGCGTCCTCCTTGGTGAGCGGCAGGTAGTGCATGTGGCAGAGCTCGTAGTCGCGCGCGCGACGGCTGTCCTCCGCAAGCGCCCGCTCGCTCGTGTGGTCGCCGCCCTGGTGCTCGCAGGCGGTCCGGTACCGGGGCCAGTGGAAGTCGGGACGCATGCGCTCGTGCGACACCACGTCGACGACGTCGGTGGGCCACTCAAGAGCAACGTTCTGGAGCGGGCGCGGAAGGTGAGCGCCGCCGAGGCGGGGCGGGAGGCAGAAGATGCCGTACCAGAAGGTCTCCATGGCAGAGCCCGAGCCGTCGTTTGCCAGCTGGAGCGCGCGACGGGCCAGCGCGACGCCGCGCCTTCGTCCCAGCGAACCAAGGAGCTCGATCGCCTCGCTGACGGTCCCTATGGGAGCAAGGTCGTGGGCGACATCGCCGGAAAGCGGCCTGAGCGGGTCTCGCGCGTAGATTCCGCAGAGCTCCATGGCAAGGCTGACCAGCTTGATCTGCGCCTCATCCTCCGAGAGGCGATCACCTGCGACCGCGGCGGCCAGCGCGGAGGCGGCGCTCGCCATCATCATCCCGCCGGACTCCACGAAGACGTGCGCGCAGCCTCCCCCTCCCTCGCCGAGGGGGTCCCCCGAGGAGCGCAGCACCTCGAGGTAGCAGTCGGCGGGAAGGACGCCCAGACCGGAGTGCGCCTGCACAAGCGAGCAGCGGCTTCGCGACCCGGCGTCATCGAAGCGCAGGTGAACGGGGTGAAGATCAGGCTGAAAGACCTCTCTCGGCAGCGTCTCGAGCAGCTCGTCGCGCGAGACGGAGTCGTCGGCGCCGCGAAGCGCCCGCTCGTCCGCGGGAACGAGCGCGAGCCCCGCGGTCCTCCTCGCCAGCCTCAGCATCTTCAGAGAGTCGCGAGCCGCCAGGCAGATCCTGCTCTCCCTCATGACACCACCTCCATGAGAGGAGGCTAGCGGGTCACGCGCGCACCTCGCCGCCAGGGGGCTCGCGGCCCGCTCGCGGCGACCTCCGCGAAGACGCGCTCACGCCTCGTGCGCCGAGGAAGCGGCGCCGGTGCCCGGGGTTGCGAACCCGGCCTCGAGTCGCCTCGACGCGTCCGCCTTCGCAAAATGAACACGGGCCAGCCACGACGCGGCCGGCCGCGTCAAGGGCGGGAGGTACTTCTCGCCGCCCACGATACGCGTCGAGTGCGCGCCGCGCAGCGCGCATTGGGCGCGATTTCCGTCCGCGCGGACGCAATGTGCGCCGAGTGCGCGCTCCCGGACCGGGCCGGGCGCGCACTCGAAGCGCTTCCTGTCCGCGCGGACACGATACGGGTCGACTGCGCGCTCGCCCCGGCCAAGGGGCGCGCACTCGAAGCGCTTCCTGTCCGCGCGGACACGATACGCGTCGACTGCGCGCCCACCAGCGCGCAGTCGACGTCCCGCACGTCCCTACCGCAGCGTAGCGAGCATCACGGCCTTGATCGAGTGGAGGCGGTTCTCGGCCTCCTCGAAGACGCGGCTGCGCGGCCCCTCGAAGACCTCGTCGGTCACCTCGAGCTCGGCCAGACCGAACTGCTGGTAGACCTCCTCGCCGATGGTGGTCTTGCGGTCGTGGAAGCTCGGCAGGCAGTGCATGAAGATGGCGTCGTCCGCGGCGAGCGCCATGAGCTCGGCGTTGACCTGGTACGGGGACAGCAGGCGGATGCGCTCGCCCCAGAGCTCGGAGGGCTCGCCCATGGAGACCCAGATGTCGGTGTAGATGACGCTCGCCCCGCGCGCGCCCTCCTCGACGTCGGGCGTGAGCGTGATCGTGGCGCCGGACCCCGCCGCCACGGCGCGGCACTCCTCCACGAGCGCGGCGTCCGGCATCTGCTCCGCCGGCCCGCAGGCGCAAAAGTCGATCCCCAGCTTGGCGCAGACCACCATGAGCGAGTTGCCGACGTTGTTGCCGGCGTCGCCCATGAAGGTCACCTTGCGCCCGGCCATGCCGCCGCGACCGAACTCCTCCTCCATCGTGAGCACGTCGGCGAGCATCTGCGTGGGGTGGAACTCGGTGGTGAGGCCGTTCCACACCGGCACCCCCGCGAACGCAGCGAGCTCCTCGACGCGCTCCTGCCCGAACCCTCGGTACTCGATGCCGTCGAACATGCGGCCGAGCACGCGGGCGGTGTCGGGGATGGACTCCTTCTTGCCGATCTGGCTGGCGCTCGGGTCGAGGTAGACCGCGTGCATGCCGAGGTCGGCCGCGCCGACCTCGAAGGCGCAGCGGGTGCGCGTGGAGGTCTTCTCGAAGATGAGGGCGACGTTCTTGCCCTCGAGGTAGCGGTGCGGCTCCCCCGCGCGCTTCTTGGCCTTGAGGTCCGCCGAGAGGTCGAGCAGGTAGCGAATCTCCTCCGGCGTGAAGTCGAGGAGCTTGAGGAAGTTGCGTCCGGTGAGGCTGACGGCCATGGCTCTCCTTTCGTGGGCGTTGCGCGCGGCCACGGCGCGGCGTCGCGGCGAGCGTGAGAGCTGCATCGTAGCACGCCCCGCGGAGCGCAGGCTCGGCCGTCGCGCCCGCTGGCCCGGCTCTTTTCACAACCTTAACCTTGAGGGGCGGCCGGGGCGCCGGGGCGCTGCTAGAATCATACGGACAGATCGTGCGACGGGTCCGCGCGCGCCACGCCGCGCCCCGGCGCAAGCAACGCACACATCGAAAGGCATCAGCGATGAGCAAGGACAAGAGCAAGGACGTCGCGCAGTCCCCGGCGCGCGACGGGGGCGACGCCAAGGCGGCAGCCAAGGAGCAGGCGCTCAAGAAGGCCGCGAGCAAGTACGCGGGCGAGAAGGACGACGGCTCCAAGCGCCACCAGCGCGACTTCTCGTACACGCAGAACCGCGAGCTGAGCTGGCTGCGCTTCGACGACCGCATCCTCGACGAGGCCTACGATCCCGAGGTGCCCGCCTTCGAGCGCCTCAAGTTCTGCGAGATCGTCGAGTCCAACCTCGACGAGTGGTTCATGATCCGCGTGGGCGGCCTCTCCGACCTTGCCTCCCTCAAGAACCAGCCCAAGGACAACAAGTCCAACATGACCCCCACCGAGCAGCTCGCCGCCATCTTCGACGCGCTGCCCGCCCTCGTCGAGCGCCACGAGCGCGGCCTCGCCGAGGTCGAGGCCCTGCTCGCGGAGCACGGCCTCGTGCGCGTGTCGCCCGCCGACTACACCGACGCCGACCGCGCCGCGGTCCAGCGCCACTTCGAGCGCCGCCTCGCGCCGATCATCTCCCCGCTCATCGTCGACCCGCGCCACCCGTTCCCCAACCTGCGCAACGGCCGCCTCTTCGTGGCCTGCTCGCTCGACGGCGCCGACGAGGCCGGGGTGCTCGGCATCATCGAGGTCCCGCGCACCGAGGCGCGCGTCGTGGCGCTGCCCGCGACCGCCAAGGCCTGGCGCTACACCCTGCTCGAGGACGTCCTCGAGACCTGCCTCGACCAGTGCTTCGGCGACTACGCCCCCAAGCGCTCCGCGGTGCTGCGCGTGACGCGCAACGCCGACATCGACCCCGACGGAGAGGGCGTCGAGGAGGAGGAGGACTACCGCCAGCACATGAAGAAGGTCCTCAAGCTCCGCCAGCGCCTCCAGCCCGTGCGCCTCGAGATCCGCGGGAAGCTGGGGAAGTCCCTCGAGTCGTTCATCGCCGACGAGCTCTCCCTCGAGCCGCGTCGCATCTTCAGGCTCGAGCGCCCCATCGACCTGGGCTACGTCTACGGCCTCGAGTCCCACATCCCCGACCACGAGCACGCCGCGTGCGTGTTCCGCCGCTTCGAGCCCCAGATCTCGCCGATGGTCGACCTCTCCCAGCCCATGCGCGGCCAGGTCGAGGACCACGACGTCCTTCTCACCTACCCCTACGAGTCCATGACGCCGCTGCTGCGCCTCGTGCGCGAGGCGTCCGCGGACGACGCGTGCATCTCGATCAAGATCACGCTCTACCGCGTCGCCAAGTCGAGCCACCTCTGCGAGAGCCTCATCAGCGCCGCCGAGGCGGGCAAGGACGTCACCGTCCTCATGGAGCTGCGCGCCCGCTTCGACGAGGCCAACAACATCGCCTGGGCCGAGCGCCTCGAGGACGCCGGGTGCACGGTCATCTACGGGTCCGAGGGCTTCAAGTGCCACTCGAAGATCTGCCAGATCACCTACCACGACCACGACGGCATCCGCCGCATCACGTGCCTCGGCACCGGCAACTTCAACGAGAAGACGGCGACCCTCTACTCCGACTTCATGCTCCTCACGGCCGACGAGGGCATCGGCGCCGACGGCAACACCTTCTTCCGCAACCTCTCGCTCGGCAACCTGCGCGGGACCTACCGCCAGCTCGGCGTTGCCCCCGTGGGCCTGAAGCCGCTCGTCATGCGCGGGCTCGACCGCGAGATCTCCCGCGCCCGCGAGGGCGCCCCGGCGCGCGTCTTCTTCAAGATGAACTCCCTCACCGACCGCGACGTCATCGACAAGATCTCCGAGGCGTGCGAGGCGGGCGTCAAGGTCGTCATGATCGTCCGCGGCATCTGCTGCATCAAGGCGGGCGTCCCCGGCAAGACCGACGGGCTCGTGGTGCGCCAGATCGCCGGCCGCTTCCTCGAGCACGCGCGCATCTACGCGTTCGGCGAGTACGCAGACACGATCTACCTCTCGAGCGCCGACATGATGACGCGCAACACCGAGCGTCGCGTCGAGATCGCCTACCCGGTCCGCGACCCCGCGTGCTGCGAGATCGTCCGCCACTTCATCGACCTGCAGCTCTCCGACAACGTCAAGGCGCGCCAGCTCACCTCCGAGGGGACCTGGGCGCGCGTCGAGAGCGCGCCGGACGACCCGCGCGTCAACTGCCAGGAGGAGCTCCTCCGCGAGGCCTACGAGCGCGCCCGCGCCGCCCTCGAGGAGCGCGCAGCCGCCGCCAAGGCCCCGCGCGTCGAGCCGGTCCCCGACGCGGTGCCCGAGCTCGTCACCGAGGACGCCCCGGAGGAGCAGGAGGAGCGCAACGGCGAGAAGGACGAGGTGACGAGGGAGGGCTACGTCGAGGTTCCCGTCGCCCCCGAGCCCACGAGACCTCTCTACATCTCGTATGCCGTCTTCTGCTTGAAAAAAAAAAACATCCCCCCTGCCTACCTTATTTTTATCTTTCGCAATCACATCACCTTGCATTCCACATGCAGC
>NZ_FPKO01000002.1 GCF_900119385.1 Thermophilibacter mediterraneus | reverse complement strand
CCCAAGGTTCCCTCTGTTGGGCCAGGTTCCCCGTCGGCGGCGCAACCGTAACCCGCGTATAGCCGAAAAGGGAGGTCGGACTGCCCTGAGCTGGGCTTATATTCCTGGCGGCGGAGTGGGTTTTGCTCGGCTCCGCGGGTCTGGCGCCAACCCGCGGAGCCGAGCAAAACCCACTCAGCCGCTAGGAATATAAGCCCAGCTCAGGGCCGTCCGACTTCCATTTTCGGCTATACGCGGGTTACGGTTGCGCAGCCGACGGGAAACGTGTACAAAAAGAGGGAACCTGGGCAGGGGGCCCAGGCAAGAGAGAGGATTCCAACATGAAGGCTACGGTCAACGAGGATTGCATCGGCTGCGGGCTCTGCGAGGGCACCTGCCCCGACGTCTTCTCCATCTCCGACGACGGCGTTGCCGTCGCCATCGAGGAGGACGTTCCCGAGGAGGCCGAGGAGGCCGCCCAGGAGGCTGCCGACAACTGCCCCGTCTCCGCCATCGTCGTCGAGTAGCATTCTCGACGCAGCGTCATCTGACGTCGGGCGGGAGCCGCTGCGCCGGCTCCCGCCCTTTTCTGTAGGCAGCACCCGGAGGTGACCCATGATCCTGGCCTCGCAGTCCCCCCGCCGCCGCGAGCTGCTCGCGGAGGCGGGCTTCGAGCTCGACGTCCGCCCGGCCGACGTGGACGAGTCCCGCCTGCCCGACGAGCGTCCCGTGGAGCTCGTGGGGCGTCTCGCTGCCGAGAAGGCCGAGGCAGCCCGCGCGGCGGCAAACGTCGTCCCCGCCGACCGCCTGCTCGTCGCCGCGGACACCATCGTCTGGATTGGTGACGAGGCGCTCGGCAAGCCCGCCGACGCCGCGGACGCCGCCCGCATGCTGCGCGGGCTCTCCGGGCGCACGCACCACGTCTCCACGGGCGTCTGCGCCCTGCTGCTCGGCGACGACGGCTCCCGCCTGCGCGACGCGACCTTCGTGGAGACCACCGACGTCACCTTCTGGGACCTCACCGACGCCGAGGTGGACGCCTACGTCGCGACCGGGGAGCCGCTCGACAAGGCCGGCGCCTACGGCATACAGGGCGCCGGGCGCATGCTCGTCCGGTCGGTGTCGGGCGACTACCAAAACGTCGTGGGCCTACCGGTCTCGCGCCTCGTGCGCGAGCTTGCCGCGCTCGTCGGCGACGGCAGGGACCTCGTGGCAGCATCCATAAGAAACGGAGGACCCCTTGCCTAGCGAGAAGAACATCGAGAGCGTCACCCAGATCCCCGGCATCCTCGTCGGTCACGCCACGATCGAGGACGCCGCCACGGGCTGCACCGTCATCGTCTGCCCCGAGGGCGCGACGGGAGGCGTCGACGTGCGCGGCGGGGCGCCGGCCACCCGCGAGACCGACCTGCTGCGGCCCGAGGAGACCGTGGACGTCCTGCACGCCGTCGTCCTCTCCGGGGGCAGCGCCTACGGGCTCGCCGCCTCCTGCGGGGTCGCCGAGGAGCTCGAGCGCCGCGGGTACGGCCTCGACGTTGGCGTCGCGCGCGTGCCCATCGTGTCCGGCGCGTGCCTGTTCGACCTCGCGTGCGGCAGCGCGAACGTCCGGCCGGGCGTCGAGGAGGGTCGAGCGGCGTGCGCCGCAGCCTTCGAGCGCGCCGGAAAGCCGCTCGCGCGCGGCAACGTGGGCGCGGGGACCGGCTGCACCGTGGGCAAGCTCGCCGGGCCGGAACGCGCGATGAAGTCCGGCCTCGGGGAGCGCGTGGAGCGGGCGGGCGAGCTCGTCTGCGGCGCCGTCTCCGCCGTGAACGCCTGCGGCGACGTGCGTGACCCCGACACGGGCAAGATGGTCGCGGGAATGCGAACCGAGGACGGCGCCCGGCTCGCCGACAGCGTCGAGGTCCTTCTCGGCGGGTTCGCCCGGATGCCGCTCGAGCGCACGAACACCACCATCTCGTGCGTGGTCACCAACGCGCGGCTCACCAAGGCGCAGGCGACCAAGGTCGCGCAGATGGCCGCGGACGCCTACGCGCACGCAATCTCCCCCACCCACACCACCAACGACGGCGACACCGTCTTCGTGATGGCGACCGGAGCGGTGGAGGCACCGGTGGACGTCGTGGGCGCCCTCGCGACGAGGGCGCTCGGCCGCGCCATCGCGGACGGCGCCCGCCAGGCGACCGGCGCGTACGGCTACCCCGCTGCGCGCGACCTCGGCTAGCCCCGGGACGCGAGCCTCCTGGGGTTTGACGCGCCAGGGCGCGGACGGGCGCCCGGCTTCCGACACGAAATGCGCCGAGTGCGCGCAGGGTAGCGCGCACTCGGCGCGCTTTATGTCCGAGCGGTCACGAATCCTGCCCAATGCGCGTAGGGCAGCGCGCACTCGACGCGCTTTATGTCCGAGCGGTCACGAATCCCGCCGAGTGTAGATTGCGTGCCAAAAGTTGGTGTCACGGGCCGATTGGCTAAAGAAACGGCCATCACCTAGAATCTTGAAGTGTCGAAGTTCGAGATGAAAGGGATGGCCGCAATGGACACTTTACACGATGAAGGG
>NZ_FPKO01000003.1 GCF_900119385.1 Thermophilibacter mediterraneus | reverse complement strand
TCTTCGCGGGGCTGGTCGAGCGGCAGCGGGCCTAGGCAACGCCCCCGGCCGGGAGCGACTGGCCTCGCACGAAGTGGTAGGCGATCCTCGGCGTGCCGTCGTCGCAGATGATGGTGCCGCGCCTCACGAAGCCCGCGCGCTCGAGCGCGCGGCGCATGGGGGCGTTGAGCTCGTGCGTGTCCGCCCGGACGTTGTCGTGCCGGTCGCAGAGCCAGGCGAGCAGCGCAGATCCCCGCCCGTGGCCCGACTCGGCGACGGCGAGCCGGTGCATCACCCAGTAGGGGTCGTCGTTGAGCCAGGTCTCGCCCTGGATGTCTGCATAGGTCCGGTCGGGGCGGTCGAAGACGCTCATGCACCCGACGGGCCCCGAGCCCTCGTCGAGCACCCAGAGCGCCCCCAGGGCGAGGTCGCACTCAGCGTCCACCCGCGTGGGGTAGTGGTCGGGCCACTGGGCCGCGTTCCCGTGCGCGCGCATGAACGCGCGCGCGGCGGCGTAAATGTCCGCGACGGAGTCGAGGTCCCCCTCGGTCGCCAGCCTGACGAGGCCGTGGCCGCCGCTGTCCTCGTGCACTAGAGGGGCCTCATGGAGAAGGACGCCTCGTAGGTGCGACCCGGCTCGAGGAGCACCATCCCGCGCTTCTCCTCGAAGACGTCGGACTCGTCGTAGGCGGTCGCGCAGCCCACCCACGGCTCGATCGCCACGAAGGGCGCCTCCGGTCCCGACGTCCAGACGCCGAGGTAGTCGAAGCCGTCGAAGTCGACCTCGACGCCGTGGCCCGAGGGTCCCACGAGGCGGACGCGCCGACCGGGAACCTCGACGAAGACGAGGGTGAGCAGCCGCTCGAAGAGGTCGTGCGAGAGCTCGAGGCGGTCGGAGTCGCTGAGGAGCTCCGTCATCTTGGAGAAGTCGTGGAGACCCGCCTCGTCGATCTTGGGGACGCGCGCCGTCCACGGCTCGCAGAACTCGAGCGCGTAGTCCGAGAAGGACTCGCCCGCGCCACCAGGTGCGGGGACGTTGAAGGCCGGGT
>NZ_FPKO01000007.1 GCF_900119385.1 Thermophilibacter mediterraneus | reverse complement strand
GAGCCCGCCCGCCCCCATGAGCTCGTCGTAGGTCCCGTCCTCGACGATGTGCCCGTCGTCGATCACCACGACGCGGTCGCAGTTCCTGATCGTCGAGAGGCGGTGCGCGACCACGACGCGCGTGCAGCCGAGCGCGCCGAGCGAGTCGGAGACCGCCCGCTGCGTCACGTTGTCGAGCGCGCTCGTCGCCTCGTCGAAGATCAGGATGCGGGGGCGCGCCGCAACGGCGCGGGCGATGAGGATCCGCTGCCGCTGCCCGCCGGAGACGCCTCCCCCTCCGTCCGTGAGCATGGTCCTCATGCACGAGGCTCAGCGGCACGCCTCCACGAACGAGCGCCAGAGCGCGCGGTCGGTCTCCAGGGAGCGCCAGGTGTACTCGGGGTGCCACTGCACGCCAACGCAGAAGCGCGCGCCGGGCACCTCGATGCCCTCGGGAACGCCGTCGGTGGCGCGGGCGACGAGGCGCGCGCCCTCGCCGAGGCGGCCGACGCAGCAGTGGTGGCTCGAGTTCGCCTGGACGAGCGTGGCGCCGCCGAGCGCGCGGGAGAGGGCCGATCCCCCCTCGACCTCGACGGGGTGGGCGGGGTCGTTGAGCACCATCTGGTGGCGCCACAGCGCCATCCCCTCCCGAGGCTCGAGGCCCGGCACGTCCATGCAGAGCGTCCCGCCGAGCACGACGTTCAGGAGCTGCGTGCCCCGGCAGGTCGTGAGGATGGGCTTGTCGAGCTCGAGCGCGCGCCGCAGCAGGCGGCTCTCGAAGCGGTCGCGCTCGGGGCAGAGGAGACCCTCGTCGTAGGGGGCGTCGTCGCCCCACAGGCGCGGGTCGACGTCCTGGCCGCCCGGCACGGCGAGGCCGTCGGCCAGCTCGAGGTAGTGGTCGAGGACCGCGTCGTCGTCGGTGAGCGCCATCATGAGGGGGGTCGCCCCCGCCGCGACGAGCGCGTCGGCGAAGACGCAGGCCATGCTCTCCTCGGTCGCGAGCTGCTCGGGGACCTGGGCGGTCGGGGTCTTGCGCTCCCAGCGCGGGGAGACGAGGACGAGGGGACGACGCGATGCCATGCTTGGCGGCTCCTTTCGGAACGCGGGGTGCGGTGTCGTGCGAGGTCGTGCGGCGCGCGGCGCGGCGGTGCGACGCGCCTGCCTAGTGGCCCCTGATGGAGTCCAGGAAGTCGCGGGCGCGCTGGCTCCGGGGATGGTCGAAGAACTCGTCGGGCGAGCCCTCCTCCACGATCTGGCCGTCGGCCATGAAGACCACGCGGTCCGCCACGCGGCGCGCGAAGCTCATCTCGTGCGTGACCACGACCATCGTCATGCCCTCACGCGCAAGCTCCACCATGACGTCGAGCACCTCGTTGATCATCTCGGGGTCGAGCGCCGAGGTGGGCTCGTCGAACATCATTGCCTTGGGACGCATGGCGAGCGAGCGCGCGATGGCGGCTCGCTGCTGCTGCCCGCCCGAGAGCTGCGCGGGGACCTTGTGGGCCTGCTCCGCGACGCCGACGCGCTCGAGCAGCTCCATGGCCTGGCGCTCCGCCTCCTCGCGCGGCACGCCGAGCACGTCGCGCGGACCCAGGGTGACGTTGTCGAGCACCGTCATGTGCGCGAAGAGGTTGAACTGCTGGAAGACCATGCCCAGCTCGGCGCGCATGCGCGCGAGCTCGCGGCCCTCCTGCGGCAGCGGCTCGCCCTCGATGAGGATCTCGCCGGAGTCGATGGTCTCCAGGCGGTTGATGGTCCGGCACATCGTGGACTTCCCGGAGCCGGACGGCCCCACCACGACGAGCACCTCCCCCCTTCCGACCGCGAGGTTGACGTCCCGCAGGACGTGAAGGTCGCCGAAGTGCTTCTCGACGTGCCTGAGCTCGATGACGGGAGTGCCCTTCTCGGTGGCGCTCTGCATGCTGCCCCTCCGTTCGGTTCCGCTAGCGGATGATCTTGACGCCGGTGCGGTGCGCCACGTAGACGGACGCCCTGTTGATCGCGTAGTTGATGAGGATGTAGACCACGGCCACCACGAGGTACATGGAGACGAGCGCGTCGTAGCGCGTGATGAGCACGCGGGCGTTCTGCATGAGGTCGGGGTAGCTCACCACGTAGGCGACCGTCGTGTCCTTGACCACGACCACGAGCTGGGCGATCAGCGACGGGATGACGTAGCGCACCGCCTGTGGCAGGACGATCTTGAACATGGTCCTGGCCGGGGAGAGGCCGATGGACTTGGCCGCCTCCACCTGCCCCCTGGGAACGGCGTTCACGCCGGCGCGGAACACCTCGGCGAGCACGCCCGAGGCGGCGAGCGCAACCGGAAGCGTGAGCATCCAGAAGCTCGGCATCTTGACGCCGTACTGGGGCACCACGAGGAAGAAGAAGTAGATGAGCAGGAGGCTCGGGACCCCGCGGAAGAAGTCCGTGACCACGCGGCATGCCGCCGCGAGCGGACGGACGCCGCTGGTGCGCCCGAGCATGAGCAGCAGGCCCAGCACGAGCGCGATGACGCCAGCGGTCGCGGCGACCTGCACGGTGCCGAGCAGTCCCTGGAGCAGGAAGCGCCACGTGGTCCACTGCAGGAAGAACGACCAGTAGCGCGCAGAGAGCTGCCCCGTCACGTAGAACTGCCACACGACGGCGGCCGCGCCCAGGAGCACCAGGACGGCCGAGACGGCCGTCCCCAGGGCGATCCTTTTGCGCGTGCGCGGTCCGGGCGCCTCGTAGAGCGCGTCGCGCATGGTCTGCGGCTTGGGCGGGCGCGTCTTCATCGCAAGATCCTCACCTTCCGGTCGATGCGGTTGCCCACGAGCGAGATGACGAACGCGGTGACCAGGTAGCCCGCCGCGGAGACCAGAAACGCGAGGACCCCGCCGGTGGCGCGCGAGTTGACGTAGTCGACGACGCCCGTGAGCTCGGGCGGCGACAGCGGGACCTGCGAGCCGAGCGCCGTGGTGAGCATCACGGCGATGAGCAGGTTGGTCATGGGAAGCACCGTGGAGCGGAGCGCCTGGGGAATCACGACGCGCCTCAGGACCTGCCCGAAGGAGAGCCCGAGGGAGCGCGCGGCCTCGACCTGCCCCACGCCGATGGTGTTGATGCCGCTCATGAAGTTCTCGGACCCGAAGGCCGTCGCCATGAGCACGGTGGCCGAGATGACGCAGGTGCGCCAGTCAAGGACGACGCGCAGGTACGGGAGGGCGTAGGCGATGATGATGAGCAGCGCCACGCCGGGAATGTTACGGAAGACCTGCACGTAGAGGTCGCCCACCGCACGCAGCGGGGCGAAGGGCGAGACCCTCGCAACCGTGACGAGCACGGAGAGCACCATCACGAGCACGAACGACACCGCCGTCATGCTCCACGTGGCGAGCAGGCCGTCGAGGTAGTTCTGCCCAAACGTCGAGAGAAGCTCCGAGAGCCCCATGGAACCTCCTTACGCAGATGGGGCCTCCGTCGGCGCGCGCCACGGAGGCCCCAAGCGCACTTGAATCCTGGCGTCCGCTACGCGCCGATTGCGGGCGGCTCGGGGACCTCGTCGATGCCGGCACGGTCGCCGATGCAGACCTGCCAGAGGTCCGCCCAGAGGCCGGAGTCCTCGATCTCACTCAGGAACGCGTTCACGAAGTCGACGCCGTCGGAGCCCAGCGGCAGGCCGATGCCGTAGGCGTCGACCGGGCCGAAGGGATCGCCGGCGAGGCGGTAGCGTCCCGGGTTGCGCGTCATCGAGCCCATCTGCATGGTGGTGTCGATGACGTAGGCGTCCACGCGGCCCTGCGAGAGCGCCGTGCGGGCCTCCTCGTCGGTGGAGAACTCCTGGATGTTGGCGTCGGGCGCGTACTCCTCCAGGATGGAGGGGCCGGTGGAGCCGGACTGGGCGGCGACGTTGCGGCCGGCGAGGTCCTCGACGGAGTTGATGTCGGTGTTGTCGGCCATCACGAGGATGGACTGCTGCGTGGTGTAGTAGGGGCCGGCGAAGGAGATGACCTCCTTGCGGTCGTCATTGATCGAGTAGGTGGCGAAAACGCAGTCGACCTGGTCGTTCTGGAGGACCGACTCGCGCGTGTCGGAGGTGACCTGCGTGATCTCCTGCGCCCACTCGTCGCCCAGGACGTAGCGGGTGAGCAGCTGCGAGAGTCCGGCGTCGAAGCCGCGGGTGCGGCCGTCGACCTCGTTGAGCAGGCTGAAGAGCATGGAGGTCTGGACGCCGCCCACGCGCAGGGTGCCCGCGTCGCGCACCGCCGTGGCCCACTCGCTCGCCGAGACGGTGGCGTCGTCGGCGACGGGGCCGGTCGCGAGCAGCTCGTCATAGGCCGTTGCGTCGAGCTGCGCCTCCTCGCTCTGCTGCTCGTCCGATGCATCGCCGGCGGGGGCGTCCGTCCCCTCCCCGGTGTCGCACGCGGCGAGTCCCGCCGTGGCAAGCGTCGCGGCGGCGAGGCCGATCGCGCGGCGGCGGCCGATCGTGAGGTTGTCAAGCGTCATGCTGGATTCCTTTCCCTAGGTGTCCCCAGCGGCACATTCTTAAAGTCTACCCAAGAGGCGGGATTATATTCGGCTGGGCGAGCGCGGCGAAATGAAGCGCTAACCGTACGGTCGGCCGCCGGGGACTCCCGGGCAAGAGACGAGATGGGCTGAGCGCTGGGCCCTCCCGCCGTCGCGGCCCCCGCGGGCCGGGCACCCGTCGGCCGCGCCGCCGACCGGGGGCGCAGGGCCGGCAGACGCGATGCGGGGAGGCGGCAAGGCCGGCCTGCGCGACGCGGGGAGGCGGCCCGAGCATGCCTGGGCGCACGGTTCCGCCCCCTCCGGGGCCCCGTTCTGTGCCATATGGCAGTCTGGGCAATATGGCATGCTCGACCAGCCGGCAGCCCGGCCAATCGGCAGCTCGGCCAGCCGGCAGCCCGGCCAGCCGGCAGCTCGGCCAGCCGGCAGCCCGGCCAATCGGCAGCTCGGCCAGCCGGCAGCCCGGCCGGGCGGCGCCGCGGCCGGACGAAGACAGGTGCGCCCGCCGCCCTCGCCAGCTCCGGAGCGGACCGGTTTTGCCTCTCAACACTGTTCAGCTCACAGAAAAGAGGGCCCGGCTCACGCTGAGCCGGGCCCCGGGGACGCGCGACGAGCGGCAAGCGCTACCCCAGCAGCTCCTCGACGTCGAGGGCAATCATGTACTCCTCGTTGGTGGGGACCACGAGGACGGTCACAGCGGAGTCGTCGGCGGAGATGACGCGCGGCTCGCTCGCGCGGCCGGCGTTCTTCTCGGGGTCGATCTTGACGCCCATCCAGCCGAGGCGCTCCGCCACGCCGGCGCGCATCTCGTCGGAGTTCTCGCCGATGCCCGCGGTGAAGACCATCGTGTCGAAGCCCTCCATCGAGGCGGCCATCTCGGCGATGAGCTGGGAGGTGCGGTAGTAGAACATGTCGAGGGCCATCTGGCAGTTGGCGTCGCCCTTCGCGGCGCCGTCCTCGACGTCGCGGGAGTCGGACGACACGCCGGAGACGGCGAGGAGGCCGGACTGCTTGTTCATCATCGTGTCGATGTCATCGATGGAGTAGCCGCCCACGCGGTTGAGGTAGAACACCGTGGCGGGGTCGAGCGTGCCGCAGCGCGTGCCCATGATGAGGCCGTCGAGCGGGGTGAGGCCCATCGTGGTGTCCATGCACGCGCCGTCCTCGATGGCGCAGAGGGAGGCGCCGGAGCCGAGGTGGCAGCTCACGAGCTTGTGGCACTTGTCGCCCAGCAGCTCCTTGGTGGAGCGCCAGATGAAGCGGTGGCTCGTGCCGTGGGCGCCGTACTTGCGGACGTGGTACTTGTCCACGACGTCGCGCGGGAGGGCGTAGCGCCAGGCGCGCTCGGGCATGTTGTAGTGGAAGGCGGTGTCAGGGACGATGACGTTGCCGATCTCGGGGAACATGTCGCGGCAGATCTCGATGACGTCGGCCTCGGCGTAGTTGTGCAGCGGGGCGAGCGGGGCGACCTCGCGGACCCAGGCGAGGGTCTCGTCGGTCACGACCGCGGACTCGGGGAAGTACCAGCCGCCCTGGACCACGCGGTGGCCGATGCCGCCGATGGGCTTGTCGACCGTCTTGAGGATGTCGAAGACGTACTTGATGGCGGTCTTGTGGTCGGGGAGCTCGACCTCGAGCTTCTGCTTCTCCCCGCCCAGCTCCTCGTGACCGACGAACGAGCCGTCGATGCCGATGCGCTCGCAGTTGCCCTTCGCGTAGACCTCGCGCGTGTCGACGTCAAGAAGCTGGTACTTGAGCGACGAGCTGCCGGCGTTGATGACAAGGACGTTCATGACTCTCCTCTCGCGGGGGCTCCCCCGCCCCTCGTTGTGACTGTGGCACCCATGATACGCCCGCGACCCAGCCGCGGGCCCGTGCGCAGGGACAAAAAATCAGGCGGGGAGGAGCCCCTCGCCGAGGCCGCGCCCGCCGAGCACGTGCATGTGAAGATGCATGACGGTCTGGCCGGCGGCGGCGCCCGTGTTCATGATGCAGCGGAAGCCCGACTCGGCGACGCCGGTCCTCTCGGCGACGGCCCTCACGGCGCGCTCCATCGAGAGCAGCGTCTCGGCGGGGACGTCGTCGACGAAGTTGTCGTGGTGGGCCTTGGGGACCACGAGCACGTGGACGGGCGCCTGGGGGTTGAGGTCGTTGAAGGCGACGACGTTGTCGTCCTCGTAGAGGAACTCGCTCGGGATCTCCCCGTTGGCGATCTTGCAGAAGATGCAGTCGGACATGGTGGCTCCAATCGGAAGCTGGCGGCATACGGCTCCATTGTAGCCGTCCGCGAGTCGGGCGCCGGGCGGCCCCCGGGGGCCGGTGGCCGGCGCGCCGGGGGGCGCTACTCGCCGAGGTACGCGGTGCTCGGCGCGGAGGAGGTGTCCGTGACGGGCGCCGACTCGTCGGTCGCGTCGAGAAGGACGCGGACCTTCTGCTCCGCGCCGGCGAGACGCTCGCGCAGGCTCCTCAGGATCTCGACGCCGCGCGCGTACCGCTCGAGCGACTCCTCGAGCTCGAGGTCGCCGGACTCGAGCTGCCGCACGATCTGCTCGAGCTCGATGGAGGCCTCCTTGAACGTCATGGCCTCGATGTCGGCCGCTACCTTGTCTGCCATGTCCTTCTCCTATCCTGGTCTGTTGATGCGTCGCCCTCGCCCCCGCGGGACGGGGCGGCCTACTCGTCGTGCGTCGCGCTCACCGTTGCCTCGAGCTCGCCGGACCCGAGCGTCACGCGCAGCTCGTCACCGACGGAGAGGTCCCCGGCGGACCTCACGACGCGGCCCTGCGCGTCTCGCGCGATGGCGTAGCCGCGCGCGAGGACCGCGAGCGGAGAGAGCGCCTCGAGCGAGGCGGCGAGCCGCGCGAGCGCGCCCTCCGCCGGACGCGTGAGCCGCGGGGCCAGCTCCGAGAGGCGCGCGGCGGACGCCGCGAGGGCCTCCCCGCGCCTCGCGAGGGAGCGCGGGATGGCGTCGTGGAGGCGCTCGGCGGTCTGGTCGAGGTCCGCGCGGCGCGCGAGGAGGGGCGCGAGCGGGTCCCGCAGGCAGGTGCGGGAGCCGAGCGCCTCGAGCGCGACGCGCCTGCGGGAGAGCTGGGACTCCGCGGCGGCGCCCATGGCCCGCGCGAGCGCCTCGACGCGCTGCGAGCGCACCGCGACCGCGGCGGACACGGCGCGCCCGAGCCGGACCTGCCGCTGGAGCATCTGGCGCTCGACCTCGTCGATCGCGGGAGCGACCGACTCCGCGGCGGCGGTGGGCGTCGAGGCGCGACGGTCCGCCACCATGTCGGCGATGGTGGTGTCGGGCTCGTGCCCGATGCCCGTCACCACCGGGACCGGGCACGCGGCTATGGCGCGCGCGAGCGCCTCGTCGTTGAAGCACATGAGGTCCTCGAAGGAGCCCCCTCCGCGGACGAGCAGGATGGCCTCGGGGCGAGACGCGGCCGCGACGCCGAGGGCGCGCATGATCGTGGCGGGGGCGTCGGCGCCCTGCACCGAGCACCCCACGACGTCGATCTCGACGAGGGGGTTCCTGCGGGCGAGCGTGCGCCTGACGTCCTCGATGACGCTGCCCGACAGCGACGTCACCACGCACACGCGCGAGCAGAACGCGGGGATGCGGCGCTTGCGGGCCGGGTCCATGAGCCCCTCGCGCTCGAGGCGGCGCGCGAGCTCCGCGACCTGCTGGCGCAGGAGCCCCTCCCCGGCGGCCTCCACCCTGCTCGCGACGAAGGAGAGCCTTCCGGAGGCCTGGTAGACGTCGAACTTGCCCGTGAGCTGCACCGCGAGGCCGTCACGAAGCTGGAACCCCATCTTGGCGGCGGTCCCGCGCCACACGATGACGCTCATGGAGGCGCCGTCGTCCTTGACCTCGAAGTAGCAGTGCCCGGACCGGGCGTTGGGGCCACGGAACCCCGAGACCTCGCCGTTCACGACGAGCGTGGGCCATGACGAGACGGCGCCCTTGGCGAGCGCGACGGCGTCGGACACGCTGATGGGCTCCTGCCCCCCTCGGCGCTCCCCCATCACTCCTCGCCCCGTCCGCCGTAGCGACCGAGCAGGTAGACGAGCTGGATGATCGAGGTGAGGGCGGCCGCGACGTACGTGAGGGCGGCGGCGGTGAGCACCGAGCGCGCGCCCTTCTCGTCGAGGCCCGACCCCGCCGCGGAGAGGTACGCGACGGCGCGCCGCGAGGCGTCGATCTCGACGGGGAGCGTCACGACCTGGAAGAGCACGGACACCGCGAAGAGCGCGAGCGCGAGCTGGACGAGGCCGAGGGTGTTGAGGAGCACCCCCGCGAGCAGCACGACAACCCAGAACTGCTGGGCGACGTTGACCGCGGGGACGAGCGCCGTGCGCAGGCGGTAGAGCCCGAACCCGCGGGCGGCCTGGATGGCGTGGCCCGCCTCGTGGCAGGCGACCGCCACCGAGGCGACCGAGGCGCCCCGATAGTTGTCGTCGGAGAGGTGGAGCCGGTTGTCTCGCGGGTCGTAGTGGTCGGTCAGGCTGCCGGGGGTCCGCGTGATGCCCACGCCCGCCGCGCCGCCCTCCTCGAGCATGCGCCGCGCCACGTCGGCGCCCGTGCCGCCCACGCGGGCGGGCACCTGCGACCACTTGCGATAGGTGCTCCTGATGTAGGCCTGGGCGGCGCCGCCGATCACGAGGGCGACGAGGGCTATCAGGTAGTAGCCCATGTCTATGCCGTAGCCGAATCCGTAGTAGAGAGGCATGGAAAGCTCCAATCTCGGGGTCATGGGTTCATTCTACCCAGTGCGCCGGACACAAGTCGCCCCTCTCTGCCGACCCCTACAGCAGCTCGATGCGGCCCTCCTTGACGGTGAGGCCGACCTCGCCCGAGAGCAGCCGGGCCAGGGTGCGCCCCGCGAGCTCCCAGCGCCAGTCGCGCGACAGCGGGGAGCTCTCGCGGTCCTGCAGGAAGTCGAGCAGGTCGTCTCTGGTGGCGATGAGCTGGGTCGCGACGCCGCTGCGCTCGGAGACGAGCCTGAGCACCGCGTACATGAGGTCGATCACGCCCTCGGTCTCGGGCGAGGGCCTGAGGTGGCGGTTGACCTTGGGGCACTCGTCGGCCGGGCACGCCTGGCCGCGCGCGACCGCCTCGATGAGGCCGCGAGCGTCGCGCTCGGGGATCTGGTCGGTGCCGCGGATGCGCCGGAGCCGCTCGAGCGAGCCGGGGGCGCGCTTGCAGATCTCGACGACCACCTCGTCCGACGCCACCCACTTGCGGGGGATGTCCCGCTCCGCGGCGCTGCGCTCCCGCCAGGCGCAGACCTCGCGGGCGAGCGCGAGCTGCCGGCGCGTGAGCGATCCGGCGCGACGCAGCCGCAGGTAGGCCTCCTCGGGGGCGCGGCGGATGCGCGAGGGGTCGCAGAGCGCCTCCATCTCGGGGAGCACCCACGAGAGCCGGTCGCCCTCGACGAGCTGCGACACCATCCGCCCATAGATGCCGGGGAGGTAGCGGACGTCGTCCTCCGCGTAGTCGAGCTGCTCGGGGTCGAGCGGGCGGCGCGACCAGTCCGTGAGCGACTCCGCCTTGGGCAGGCGCACGCCGCAGTACGCCTCCACGAGCGCCCCGTAGCTCACCTGCTGGCGCAGCCCGAGGAACGCCGCCGCGAGCTGCGTGTCGAAGACCGGGGCGCAGACGCACCCCATGCCGTCGAGGATGACCTCGAGGTCCTGCGAGCACGCGTGGAACACCTTGGTGACCGAGCGGTCCTCGAAGAGGCGCGCGAGCGGCGAGAGGTCGTCGATCGCGAGCGGGTCAATGGCGGCGATCTCGTCGCCGAAGCTCACCTGGACGAGGCAGAGCTTGGGGAAGTAGGTCTTCTCGCGCAGGAACTCGGTGTCGACGGCGATGACCTTGGAGCCTGCGGCGCGGGCGCAGAAGGCCTCGAGCTGGTCGTAGGTAGAAAGGTACAAGGGCGCTCAGGTCCTCTCATGCGAGGTTTGGGTACACTGTGGTGAGGCGGCCATGGGCCGACACAATGATAGCCAAACCCCGGCGTCGTTCCCGATGGGAGAAGGACCGTGCGCACGCTCGTCATTCACAATCCAAAGTCCGGCTTCGGCTCGGACGCCATCTTCCAGTTCGAGCGGGCGCTCGCGCACCCCGGCGACGAGTGCGTCATGCGCGTCCTCGCGGGCGACTTCGACGCGACGGACGCCTGCGCCGACGCCGAGGAGTTCGACATGGTCGTGGTCTCGGGCGGAGACGGAACGGTGTCGAGCCTGCTCTACGCCCTGCGCGGGCGCGAGGTCCCCGCCTGCGTCTTCCCCTCCGGGACCGCCAACCTCCTGTGCGCCAACATCGGCAACGCGCCCGAGCCCTCGGCACTGGCACGCGCCTGCCGCATCGGGAAGACGGCCGCCATCGACCTCGGCGAGCTCAGCTGGCGCGACGAGACGGGCGCGACGCGCACGCGCGGGTTCGGGCTCATGTCCGGCACGGGCTTCGACGCCCAGCTCATGCAGGCCGCCCTTCCCAACAAGGCGGTCATGGGGCAGGCGGCCTACTTCGCCGCGGCGCTCGCCAACCCGCGCCCCTCGGTCGAGCGCTTCACCATCACCGTGGACGGGACGACCGTGGAGAGGGAGGGGATCACCTGCCTCGTCGCCAACAACGCGACGATCCAGGGCGACATCCAGATCGTGCCCGACTGTCGCATGGACGACGGCATGCTCAACGTCATCGTCGTCGAGACCGAGGACGCGGCGCAGCTCCTGAAGCCGCTCGCGTTCGGTCTCGTCGACCGGACCGGCAAGGCCATCGGCCGCCCCCACATCGAGAGCTTCGCGGGCAGCAGCATTACGGTGAGCTCGTCCTCGCCCGTCCCGCTCGAGATCGACGGCGAGGTCATCCCCGGCGAGGTCACCTCCTTCTCGGCACGGGCGGTGAGCGCCGCGGTGCGCGTTGTGGTCGACGCCATGAGCCCCTACGGCTCCGCCGACGACGGCTCGTCGCGCTTCGGCGAGTCCGACGTGATCGCCTACCCGCAGGCCTGACGCGGACGGCGCCGCGAGCCGCCCCTCAGAGCGCGAGCGAGAGCAGCGCGTAGGACGCCATGCCCGCGAGCGCGCACCAGATGAGCGAGCCGGTCCGGCGCGCCACCACGACCACGAGCGCCGCGGAGGCGAGCGCGGGCACGCCGATCCCCGACGCGGGGTCGAACAGGTCGTTCGCAACGAGGGCCGCGAAGGCGGCGGGAGGGATGAGCCCGAGCGCCTCGCTCAGCCGCGGCGAGAGCTCGCGGCCGCCCAGGGCGAGCAGCGGGACGCACCGGCAGGCGAGAATGACCGCGAGCACGCAGAGGTAGAACACGACGAACTCCGAGGAGCTCACCTCGAGGCCCTCCCCCCTCGCGCCCCCGAGGCGCACGCGAGCCCCGCCGCCACGCCGACGAGCGCGCCGACCAGCACGGCGAGCGAGCCCGCGCCGAGCGCCTTGAGCGCGACGACCGCCGCGGCGGAGCTCGCCGCGACGACGACCGTCGCGCGCGACCAGCGCTGCCCCGCGAGCAGGCAGATGAAGATCGAGGTCATCGCGAACGACATGACCGCCGTGGGAATCGCGAGGGCGGGGCCGACCAGGGCGCCGATCGCGTTCGCGACCGCCCACGAGAGCATGCTCGCCACGTTCACGACCGTGGCGCGGACGGGCGTCCACGACGCGTCGCCCGCGAGGCGCGAGAGGTTCACGCCGAAGCTCTCGTCGGTGACGGTGGCGGCGAAGAGCGCCGCGAGCGGGCGGGGCGCGGAGCGCAGGTAGGGCGCGAGCGCCGCCGAGTAGAGCAGCTGCCGCGTGCTCACGAGCGCCACGCTCGCCACCATCGAGACGAGCGGCACCCCGGCGAGCGCGAGCGACGCCATCATGAACTGGCCGGCGCCCGAGTAGAACGTCGCGGACAGCAGGAAGGCGGCGAGCGGCGAGAGCCCCGCCTCCGCTGCCATGACGCCGCAGGGGACGCCGATCGCGAGGTACCCCATCATGACCGGCAGCGCGACGGGGAGGGCCGCGCGGACGTCCTCGAGGCTCATCGGAGCGCGTCGTCGGCCGGGAAGCGCACGCCCGCCTGGGCGCGGATCTGGTCCATGACGAAGAGCGAGTCGAGCGTCACGGCCTCGTAGCGCCGCACGCGGTCGAGCGCGCTCCCCTCGCCGCGAACAGCGGCGACGAAGTCGGCGATCTCGCAGACCATGTCGCGCTCGGGAACGCTCGTCGAGACGGGGCGCAGCTCCGAGGCGCCCATGCGGAACACCTGGCCGCCCCCCTCGGGCTCGTGCAGGCGCAGGTTCACGGGGCACGAGATGGCGTCCCACACGAGGGTGCCTCGCTCCCCCTCCACCTGAGACCCCAGGCAGTCGTCGCTCGTCTTCCCGTAGGAGAGGCTCACGACCTTGTCCGGGTAGCCGAGCAGCGCCTCGCCGGCGAGGTCGATGGTGCGGTACGGGTCGTCCTCCGCGCACCCGGGCACCTCGGTCGTGACCGAGATGGAGCTCACGCGCTCGGGTCGCCCGAAGAGCGCGACCGCCGGCTCCACGCAGTAGACGCCGATGTCCATGAGCGCCCCGCCGGCGAGGCGCGGGTCGAAGATGTTGAGCCGCTCCCCCGCGAGCAGGCGGGCCATGCGCGAGGTGACCTTCGAGAAGCGCATCGTGGCCTTGCGGACCTGCCCGAGCTCCCCGGAGACGATGCGCTCGACCTCGGCGAAGCTCGGGACGTGCAGGCTGCGCGTCGCCTCCATGGCGACGAGCCCCGCCTCGCGCGCCGCATCGAAGACGAGGCGCGCCTCGCGCTCGTTGGACGCGAACGCCTTCTCCACGAGCACGTGCTTGACGCCCGCGACCATGGCGAGCGCCTGGGCCGCATGGGCGCCGTTGGGGCTCGCCACGTACACGGCGTCGACCGCGTCGCTCGCGGCGAGCGCGGCGAGGTCGTCGAAGAACTCCGTCGCCCCGAAGCGCTCGCCGAACTCGCGCGCCCGCGCGAGGTCGCGCGAGTACGACGCCACGAGCTCGGCGCCCGCGGCCTCGGCCAGAGCCTCGCAGAACTGCTCGCAGATGCCGCTCGTCCCGATGGTCGCAAACCTGACCGTGCCCATAGCTGTGCTCCTCTCCGCGCGCTGCCCGCGGCGCGGGCACCCGATGGGCAGATTCTACACCGCCGCGTCGCCCGCTCGCTCGGCGGCCCCCGGCGCGCGAACGTGCGAACTGCTATGGTGGAGGGGTCACTTTCGCAGAGGAGCGCCATGGACACCGAGTTCGCCTTCGAGGGACGCGTACGCTACAGCGAGTGCGACGAGGCCGGACGCCTCTCGCTCTTCTCGCTGACCAACTACCTGCAGGACTGCTCGTCCTTCCAGTCGGTCGAGATCGGGAGCGGGATCAACGGGCTCGAGGGGCGGGGGCTCGCGTGGGTGCTCGCCAACTGGCGGATCGAGGTCGACCGCATCCCCGCCTTCGGCGAGGGGGTTCGCGTGTCGACCTGGTGCTACGAGATGACGCGCGCCCACGCCCGGCGCAACTTCACGATCGAGGCGGGCGGCACGACGGTCGCGAGGGCCGACTCCCAGTGGTTCGTCTACGACGCCGCCCGGGGGCGCGCGACGCGCGTGCCCGAGGACCAGCTCGCCTACCTCGCCGACAGGCCCCCGCTCGCCATGGGGCCGCTGGGGCGCAGGATCGTGCCGGAGGGGCCGGGCGAGGCCCGTCCCCCGATCGTGGTCGAGCGACGCGACATCGACACCAACCACCACGTCAACAACGCGCGCTACGTGTCCTTCGCCCTGCGGGCGCTCGACGGGGCGGGGCTCGAGGTGCCCGAGGCGCCGCTCACGCTCCAGGTGCAGTACCGGGCGATGACGTTTCTCGGCGACGCGCTCGTGCCCGTGGTGCACCGCGCGGAGAGCGGCTGCGACGTCGACCTCACGGGGGACGACGGCGCGACGCGCGCGATGGTCAGGATCAGGGAGAGGGAGGGACGCGCATGAGCGTTCACGTGAGCGCGGGGATCATCCACCGCGACGGGAGGGTCCTCGCCGCCCGGAGGGCCGACGGGGAGCGGGCGGGGCTCTGGGAGCTCCCGGGGGGCAAGGTCGAGCGCGGGGAGGACGCCGTGCAGGCCCTGCGCCGCGAGCTGCGCGAGGAGCTCGGCTGCGAGGTCGGCGCGTGCTGGCTCTACGACACCATTGAGTACGACTACCCCGAGTTCCACCTCACGATGGACTGCTACGTCTGCACGCTCGCCGGAGCCTCCGAGCCCACGGCGAGGGAGGGGGTCCACGACGAGCTGCGCTGGCTCGCCCGAGACGAGCTCCTCGACGTCGAGTGGCTGCCCGCCGACCTCGACCTCGCGCGCGGGCTCACGTACTACTGGGACGAGGCGATCGGCGACCAGATGCTCTAGGCGCCGCGCCGCAGGGGCATGGCGGGGGGCCTCGCCATGCCCTACTATGACATGAGAGCCCGAGAGGAGACCGCATGGACGAGAAGCACGACGACGCCCCGCAGGGCGAGCCGATCATCGAGAGCGCGAGCGCGACGACGAGCCCCGACAACGCTCGGTCGGGGCACGCCGCCTACGTCATCTTCGGCGTTGCCGTCGCCCTTCTCCTCGCGCTGTGCGCGGGGCTCTCGAGCTGCGCCACGTCGATCTCGGACGTTGCGCTGCGCAACGTCGGCGTATACGGGCAGGGATACGGGTACGGGCGCGACACGGACCGAGGCTACGAGCCCGAGGACCTTCTCGACGAGATCCTCGACGAGGTCGACCTCGTCGAGCACCACACCTACGGATACCTTGGCTAGGCGCGGCGCGCGCCGGACGGGAGCCCCATGAGCAAGGCGGACGACATCTTCATCTCCATGTGCTCCGACATCATCGAACACGGCACCACCACCGAGGGCCAGCGGGTCCGCCCGCGGTGGGAGGACGGGTCCCCCGCCTACACGATCAAGCGGTTCGGCGTGTGCAACCGCTACGACCTGCGCGAGGAGTTCCCGGCGCTGACGCTTCGGCGCACGGCGCTCAAGTCGGCGATGGACGAGGTCCTCTGGATCTACCAGCGCAAGTCGAGCAACATCCACGACCTCAACTCCCACATCTGGGACGAGTGGGCGGACGAGTCGGGCTCTATCGGCAAGGCGTACGGCTATCAGGTCGGCGTGCGCAGCCGCTACCCGGAGGGCGAGTTCGACCAGATGGACCGGGTCCTCTTTGACCTGCGCGAGAACCCCTACTCGCGGCGCATCATGACCAACCTCTACACGTTTGCCGACCTCCACGAGATGAACCTGTACCCCTGCGCGTACAACGCCATCTACAACGTGACGCAGGAGCCGGGAGAGGACCGGCCCACCCTCAACATGGTGCTCGTCCAGCGCAGCCAGGACGTGCTCGCGGCAAACAACTGGAACGTCTGCCAGTACGCGATCCTGCTCATGATGGTGGCTCAGGTGAGCGGCATGGTCGCCGGCGAGCTCGTCCACATGATCGCGGACGCGCACATCTACGACCGCCACGTGGAGATCGTCCGGGAGCTCATCTCACGCCCCACCTTCCCGGCCCCCCGGGTGAGCCTCAACCCCGAGGTGACCGACTTCTACGACTTCACGACCGACGACCTCATCGTCGAGGGCTACGAGCACGGCCCCCAGGTGAGGAACATCCCCATCGCCGTCTGAGCACCCGTCCGGTGGTCGGCCCCTCACGGAAAGGACAGACATGAGTTGCAGGGTGAGCGCGATCGTTGCGGTGTGCGACGACTGGGGAATCGGTCTCGACGGTGACATGGTCGTGCGCAACCGCGAGGACATGAGGCACTTCGTCGCGTGCACGACCGGCCACACCGTGATCATGGGCCGTCGCACGCTCGAGAGCCTTCCCGGGGGGCGGCCCCTCAGGAACCGCCGCAACATCGTGCTCACCCGCGACGCCGCGTTCGCGCGCGAGGGGGTCGAGGTGGCGCACTCCATCGAAGAGGCGCTCTCCGCCGTCGCCGACGAGGACGAGGCGTGGGTCATCGGGGGCGCCGAGATCTACCGCCAGACGCTCCCCCGCTGCGAGCGCGCCGTCGTGACGCGCAACCGCTGCACACGGACCGCCGACGCGTTCTTCCCCGACCTCGACGCCGACCCGGCCTGGAGGGTCGTCGAGGAGCGTCCCGGGGGAACCACCGATGAGGGCATCGCGTTCGACTTCGTGACGTACGCACGGGCGTAGCCACCCTCCCGCGCGTCTTCGTCGCGGCCGGACGCGCCCGCGCTTCCCACAACCGCCCCTTGCGCCCGAACCCCGGGCGGTTGGGTATAACTTTTTATGTTCGAGGCAGTAGATGCGGTCGTCCCGGAGCCCCCAACGCCACGACGCACGTTCTTCTCGCCCGAAATGACGACTTTCGGCTGCGATTGGGTACCCCGGTCAAGGCGCCGGGAAGCCCGGCCTGCCGAGCGACACCCACTCGTTGGGGTTTCCCGACAAATCCGGACCATTGGGGTGCGCAGAGTCGACCAGATACCCAATCGTCCCGGTTGCCTGACATGGACCGCGCCCGAGGGGCGTCCAAACGGGACACCGGAGCGTCGGACGCGCCCGCGTGCCTCCGCCAGCGACCCCGCTACTCCCCCGTCGCCGCGAGCCCGGCCACGACGTTCGACCCGCCGTACAGGGCCGAGAAGAACCCCTCGCTGCCAGCGACCTGAGGCGACCAGGTCCCGTCCTCCCCCCGCGCGCACGGGACGTCAACCGACGTGGTGACCATGCCCTCCCCGGCGTCGAGGTGCGCGTAGACGCGCTCGACGAGGTAGTCGAAGAGCACGGCGCGTCCTCCCTGCGCGTAGGCTTCCTGCGCCTCCGGCGTCGGCTCCCATGCCCCGAAGTCGGCGGCTGCCGCGTCGAGCGCGGACGAGAGGCTCGCGTTGGTGACGCTCACGCTGACCGTCGCCGCGTCCCCCTCCGCGGTCGCCTCCCCCACCTCGAACGAGAAGTGCGCGAAGCAGTGGCGGTGCCACTCGTCGGCGCTCACGCCAAAGCGCTCGAGCGCCTCGATCGTCGCGGCGTCGCCGTAGTCGGCCGCCGGCCACGGGGAGTCCTCGGGCTCGTCCCCCTCCTCGTCGGGCACGGGCACCACATAGGTCTCGAGGAGCGACGACACGGCGTCCCGGGCCCGGTCCGCGTCGGACCGGAAGGCGCCGAGCGCCGCGGCCACGCACAGGACCGCGACCGCCACGACGGCGACCGCCGCTCCCGCGACCATTCGACGAGCGACCCTCACCATGAGCTCCTCCCTGTTGACGTCACCCAAGCTTAGCCCATCTTGGGCGGGAGCGCGCGCGAGGCCACGGCCGGGACGCGGTCGGGAGGGCCCCGCAACGAGACGGGCCCGCCAGCCGAGGCTGACGGGCCCGTGCGTTCAGAGCTTGCGCCCAGGGGCGACGACGCTAGTCGATGTCGAGCGCGGCGTCGACCTGGCTGCGGAGGAACTCCTCCTTGTCCTTGCGGCCGCGGGAGAGCTCAGCGGCGGCCATGACGGGCACCCAGTAGTGAATCTTCTGCTTGGCGACGTCGGCCTTCTTGGAGAAGAGGTCGAGGTACTCCTCGGCGTGGGCCGTGTGATACATCTTGAAGAGGATGTAGGTCATCGCGGCGTCGGCCTCGGGCAGGCCACGGGTGACGTGGGTCCAGTCGCAGGCGTAGAGCGTGCCGTCCTCGGTGACGATCACGTTGGAGGGGTTGAAGTCGCAGTGGCAGATGGCGCGGCCCTGACCCATGCGGTCGGCGCGCATCTGGAGGTCGTAGCGCACGGACGGGTCGAGCTCCTTGACCTTGCCGACCATGCCGGCGATCTTGGTCTTCTGGTCCTTCAGGAGCTCCGGGGCGGGCGTGCCCTGGATCTCGATCTGGAAGTCGACGAACTGCTCGAGGAGCTTGGCGTACTCGTCGGTGCCCTCGGCCGCGTCCATGAGCGAGCGCATGGTGACGCCCTCGATGTACTCGGTCGAGAGGGCCCAGGAGCCGTCGGCGACCTGGGAGACCTCGATGATCTTGGGCACGCGGACGCCGGCCTCGACGACGCGGGCGATGTTCAGCGCCTCGTTGAAGACGTCGGACGCCGGCTTGGTCGCCTTGAAGACCTTGACGATGCGGTCGCCATCGACGTAGACGGTCTTGTTGTGGCGCTCGACGATGGCCTGCTTGCTGTCAGAAAGTTCCATTGCTGCCTCCTTCTGGGCAACGAGAAGAACCGACTGGGACTAGTCCTCGTAGGAGCTGGGCTCGCGGCCGTAGAAGGCGTCGAGGTAGAGCTCCTTGATCTCGGACACGAGCGGGTAGCGCGGGTTGGCGCCGGTGCACTGGTCGTTGAAGGCGTTCTCGGACATCTCGTCGAGCGTGGCGAGGAAGTCCTTCTCGGTGACGCCGAAGCCGGCGATCGTCTCGGGCACGCCCACGTGGGCCTTGAGCTCCTCGATGCGGGCGATGAAGTTCTCGAAGACCTCGCGGTCGTCCTTGCCCTGGATGCCGCAGAAGCGGCCGGCCTCGGCGTAGCGGGCGAGGGTCTTCGGGTGGTCGTACTGCGGGAAGGTGCCCATCTTCACCGGGCGCTCGGCGGCGTTGTAGCGCATGACGCGGGTGAGGATGACGGCGTTGGCCAGGCCGTGGGCGATGTGGTGGTAGGCGCCGAGCTTGTGGGCCATCGAGTGGTTGACGCCGAGGAAGGCGTTGGCGAAGGCCATGCCGGCGAGGCAGGAGGCGTTGGCCATGTGGTCGCGGGCCTCGACGTCGGTGCCGTCGTCATAGGCGCGCTCGAGGTAGTTGAGCACGAGCTTCATGGCGCGCAGCGCGATGCCGTCGGTGTAGTCGGACGCCATGATGGAGACGTAGGCCTCGAGGGCGTGGGTGAGCACGTCGACGCCGGAGGCGGCGGTCAGGCCCTTGGGCTGGGTCATCATGTTGTCGGTGTCGACGATGGCCATGTTGGGCAGGAGCTGGTAGTCGGCGATCGGCCACTTGGTGCCCGTGGTGGCGTCGGTGATGATCGAGAAGGGCGTGACCTCGGAGCCGGTGCCGGAGGACGTCGGGATGGCGACGAAGAACGCCTTCTGACCCATCTCGGGGAAGGTGTAGACGCGCTTGCGGATGTCCATGAAGTCCATGGCCATGTCCTCGAACTTGGCCTCGGGGTGCTCGTACATCATCCACATGATCTTGCCGGCGTCCATGGCGGAGCCGCCGCCGATGGCGATGATGCAGTCAGGCTCGAACGCCTTGACCTGCTCGAGGCCGCGCTCGCAGTCCTGGAGCTTGGGGTCGGGCGAGATGGACCAGAAGCTGGAGTAGACGATGCCCTGCTCGTCGAGGGACTCCTCGATCTTCTTGGTGAAGCCGCTCTTGTAGAGGAAGGAGTCGGTGACGATGAAGGCGCGCTTCTTGCCGTAGACCTCGGAGAGCTCGCGCAGGGCCACGGGCATGCAGCCCTTCTTGAAGAAGACCTTCTCGGGGACTCGGAACCACAGCATGTTCTCACGCCTCTCTGCGACGGACTTGATGTTGAGCAGGTGCTGGGGGCCGACGTTGCCGGAGACGGAGTTGCCGCCCCAGGAGCCGCAGCCGAGGGTGAGCGACGGCGCCATCTTGAAGTTGTAGATGTCGCCGATGCCGCCCTGGGCGGCCGGGGTGTTGATGAGGATGCGGCAGGTCTTCATGCGCTTGGCGTGCTCCGCCATCTTCTCGGTCTCGCGCGTGTCGATGAACAGCGAGCTCGTGTGGCCGTAGCCGCCGTCGGCGATGAGGCGCTCGGCCTTGGAGAGGGCGTCCTCCCAGTCGGAGGCGCGGTACATGCCGAGGATGGTCGTGAGCTTCTCGTGAGCCCAGGGCTCGGAGGGCTCGACGGACTCGACCTCGCCGATGAGGACCTTGGTGCTGGGCGGCACGCTGACGCCCGCGACCTCGGCGATCTTGGGGGCGGGCTGGCCGACCATCTTGGCGTTGACGCCGCCGTTGACGATGACGGTGTTGCCGACCTTGGCGATCTCGTCGCCCTGGAGGAAGTAGCAGCCGCGCTTCTGGAACTCGGCCTTGACCTTGTCGTAGATGCCGTCGAGGACGATCACGTTCTGCTCGGTGGCGCAGATCATGCCGTTGTCGAAGGTCTTGGAGTGGATGATCGAGTTCACGGAGAGCTCGACGTCGGCGGTGTCGTCGATGATGGCCGGGTTGTTGCCCGGGCCGACGCCCAGGGCCGGCTTGCCGGAGGAGTAGGCGGCGTTGACCATGCCCGGGCCGCCCGTGGCGAGGATGATGTCGGCGGAGCGCATGAGCTCGGCGGTCATGTCGAGGGACGGGACGTCGATCCAGTCGATGATGCCCTCGGGGGCGCCGGCCTTGACGGCGGCGTCGCGCACGATGCGGGCGGCCTCGGCGGTGCAGGCCTTGGCGCGCGGGTGCGGGGAGATCAGGATGGCGTTGCGGGTCTTGAGGCAGATGAGGCACTTGAAGATGGCCGTGGAGGTGGGGTTGGTCGTCGGGATGACGGCGGCCACCAGGCCGAGGGGCTCCGCGATCTGCTTGTAGCCGAAGGCCTTGTCGTCGGAGATGACGTCGCAGGTCTTCATGTCCTTGTACTTGTTATAGATGTACTCGGAGGCGTAGTGGTTCTTGATGACCTTGTCCTCCATGATGCCGTAGCCGGTCTCCTCGACGGCCATCTTGGCGAGGGGGATGCGGGCCTTGTTGGCGGCCATGGCGGCCTCGTAGAAGATCTTGTCCACCTGCTCCTGGGTGAATTTCGCGAACTCGGCCTGCGCGGCGCGCATCTCCTTGATGCGAGCTTGCAGCGCCTCGACGCTGTCAATCGTGGTCGTAACGTTGTCTGCCATGCGTTCCTCCTATTTCTCGGACCGCGCGGAGACGCATCGCCGACGCGGTCGTTAAAGGACAGGTAAAGCGCTCGTTGGTTCGGCCACACTCGTGAATCCACAGAAGTATAGCATCACTTTGACGCAGGCCTCGCGGACCCCCGGCTCCGCGCGCGGGGCGGGCCCTCGCGCCCGCCCGGCAGCGCACGGCCCGCTACGCGCGCCCCGAGAGTACGTCGACGACCCAGTCCACGTCGCCGGTCGTCTTCATCTTCTCGAGGACCGCCTCGTCCTCGAGGATCCGGCAGATGTTGGCGAGCACCTCGAGGTGCTCCTCGCCCTTGCCGGCGATGCCGAAGACCAGCTGCGCGCGCTCGCCGTCGAACTCGACGCCCTCGGGGTACTGCTGCAGCACCACGCCGGTCCTCTCGACGCTGTCCTTGGCCTCGTTGGTGCCGTGGGGGATGGCGATGCCCATGCCGATGTAGACGCTCGTGAGACGGTCGCGCTCGACCATGGCGTCGACGTAGGGCTGCTCGACGCACCCGCGCTCCACCAGGAACGCCCCCGAGTCTCGGATGCAGCGCTGGCGGTCGACCGGCGCGAGGCCGAGCCGCACGTCGGCGGCCGTGATCTTGAGGCTCGGGCGGTCCTGCTCGACGGGCTCCGTCGCGCTCGCCGGCGTGGTCTCCATGAGCTCGGCGGCATGGCTGAGCTGCGTGAGCGACTTGTAGAGCGAGTCAAGGGCGGGGTCGTCGAGGAAGTTGTCGATGGTCACGATCTGGGCCTGCGGGGCGCTCTTGCGGGCGCGCTCGGAGAGCACGCGCTGGCAGACCACGATGTCGGCGTCGGCGGGGACGGTGTCGACGCTCGAGTGCTCGACGGTGAGGTCGGGGCGCTCGGCCTTGATGCGGTTGCGGAAGCGCGTGGCGCCCATCGCGGAGGAGCCCATGCCCGCGTCGCAGGCGAAGACGATCGTGCCGCCCTGGGTGTCGGAGATCACCGCGGCCTCCGCCGTGCCCTTCATCTCGCGCATCTGCTGGCTCGCGGAGTCGATGTCGGCCACGGCCATGGAGCGCACGAGCGGGACCGCGATGGCAAACGAGACGCCCGCGGCGATCGCGACGCCGATGATGTTGGTGAGCATGAGGTCGGAGGGCGTCATCGAGAGAAACGCGATGATCGACCCCGGGGAGGCGGCGGAGGTGAGGCCCGCGCCGGTGAAGCTGAACCACGCGATGGCGCACATGTTGCCCACGATGGGGGCGATGATGACCTTGGGGTTCATGAGCACGTAGGGGAAGTAGATCTCGTGGATGCCGCCGAAGAAGTGGATGATCACGGCACCGGGGGCGGACTGGCGGGTCTTGGCGTCCTTGCAGAAGAAGCAGTACGCGAGAAGGACGCCGAGGCCGGGACCGGGGTTCGCCTCGAGCATGTACATGATGGAGCGCCCGGTGGCCTCGGCCTGCGCGATGCCGATGGGCGTGAAGATGCCGTGGTTGATGGCGTTGTTGAGGAAGAGCACCTTGGCGGGCTCGATGAAGATCGCGAGCAGCGGCATGAGGCTGTACTGCATGAGGATCTGCACGCCGCCCATGAGCACGGCCAGGATGGTCGTCATGATCGGGCCGATCGCCACGTAGCCGAGCATGGCGAGCACCATGCCGAGGATGCCCACGGAGAAGTTGTCGATGAGCATCTCGAAGCCCGCGGGCGTTCGGGTCTCCATGAACTTGTCGAACATCTTGATGACCCAGCCGGCAAAGGGGCCCATGACCATGGCGCCCATGAGCATCGTGGTGTCCGGAGCGCCCGCGATGCAGCCGATGACGGCGATGGCGCCCGTGATGCGACCGCGGTCGCCGCCGGTGAGGTAGCCGCCCTGGGCGGCGATGAGCACGGGGATGAGGTAGCTGAGCATCGGGGTGGCGATGCTCGCGAACTGCGCGTTGGGCAGCCAGCCCGTCTCGATGAAGAGGGCGGTGAGGAAGCCCCAGGCGATGAACGCACCGATGTTGGGCATGACCATGCCGCTCAGGAACTTCCCGAAGCGAGAGAGACCGTCTCTGACAGACATGGGTCCCTCCTTCCTTGAGGCCCGTCGCAACGGGCCGACGCGTTGAACAGAGTGGGCGCGCAGGCGACCCAATGACTTTTGTTTCAACGACTCCGATTCTAGACTTTTGTTTTGATAAGTGACTCTCAAGCGAGAAGAACCGGGTAAATGGTCGATATTCCGGGATAAACGGTCTTCTTCTCGCAAATTTGACTGTTGGATTGACAGTCACATTGTTGTTGCTATGATAGCACTCGACTTTTGTTTCGACAGTATTCGCCATCGCAGCAACAGAGGGAAGGAGAGGACATGATCTACACCGTCACGCTCAACCCGGCGCTCGACAAGACGGCGACGGTCGACGGGTTCGTCGTGGACGAGGTCAACCGCATCGGCGAGCTGCGCGAGGACCCGGGCGGCAAGGGCATCAACGTCACGAAGGTCATCGCCAAGCTCGGGGGGACGAGCCGCGCCGTCGCCCTTCTCGGAGGCTCGGTCGGCGGCAGGATCGAGCGCATGCTCGCTGCCGAGGGGATCGACGTGTGGGCCTTCGAGGCGCACGGCGAGACGCGCACCAACCTCAAGGTCGTCGACCCCAGGCTCGACACCCACACCGACATCAACGAGCCCGGCCCCGTCGCCTCCGTC
Source organism: Thermophilibacter mediterraneus (assembly GCF_900119385.1). Taxonomy (GTDB): domain Bacteria; phylum Actinomycetota; class Coriobacteriia; order Coriobacteriales; family Atopobiaceae; genus Thermophilibacter; species Thermophilibacter mediterraneus. Next base: position 463,545 of record NZ_FPKO01000007.1, on the reverse strand, counting down.
GCGCAGCTCGACGACATGCGCTCGGCGCTCGTGGCCGAGCTCTCCCCCGGCGACATCGTCGTGCTCTCGGGAAGCCTCCCCAAGGGCGCCCCGGTGGCGACCTACGCCGCGTGGGCGCGGGCGTGCTCCGACGCCGGCGCGAAGGTCTTCCTCGACGCGGACGGCGACGCGCTCGTGCGCGGCCTCGACGCGCACCCCTACCTTGTGAAGCCCAACGACGCCGAGCTCTCCCGGCTCTGCGGCGAGCGGCTCGGCGACACCGCCGACGTCGCCCGGCGGGCGCGGGAACTCGTCGAGGGCGGCGTGAGGCGCGTGGTCGTCTCCATGGGCGGCGCGGGGGCGGTGGTCGTGGACGGCGAGCGCGCGCTGCTCGCCCGCTCGCCCAGGGTCCCTGTCGGGTCGACGGTCGGCGCGGGGGACTCGGTCGTCGCGGCGCTCGCCTACGCGGAGGAGCGCGGCATGTCCCTCGAGCAGACCATGCGCCTCGCCATGGCCACGGGGGCGGCAAACGTCATGCAGTCCGGCACCCAGGCGGCCGAGCGCTCGCAGGTCGACGCGCTCGTGGACCGGGTCGTCATCGAGGAGCTCTAGGCACGGCCGCCCGCGGCCGAGCGCCGCGGGCGAGGGAACGGAAGAACACCCACAAGAGAGGAATCACCATGAAGGCACAGGCGGTACGTCTGCACGCAGCGAACGACCTCAGGCTCGAGGAGTTCGAGCTCCCCGCGATCAAGGACGACGAGGTCCTCGTGAGGGTCGTCTCCGACAGCATCTGCATGTCCACCTACAAGTGCGCCTCGCTCGGCGTCGAGCACAAGCGCGTCCACGAGGACGTCGCCGAGCACCCCGCGATCATGGGGCACGAGTTCGCCGGAGACATCGTCGAGGTCGGCGCCAAGTGGTCCGACCGGTTCAAGCCCGGCATGAAGTTCACCATCCAGCCCGCACTCAACTACAAGGGCACCATGTGGAGCCCCGGCTACTCCTACGAGTTCTGCGGCGGGGACGCCACCTACTGCATCCTGCCCGCCGAGGTCATGGAGTGCGACTGCCTGCTCGAGTACACCGGTGAGGCGTACTACCAGGCGTCCCTCGCCGAGCCCATGAGCTGCTCGATCGGGGCCTTCCACGCCGCCTACCACACCCAGATGGGCGTCTACACCCACGAGATGGGCATCCGCGAGGGCGGCAAGCTCGCCATCGTGGCGGGCGCGGGCCCCATGGGGCTCGGGGCGCTCACCTACGCGCTGCACTGCGACCGCAGGCCGAGCCTCGTGATGGTGGCCGACATCAACCAGGACCGCCTCGACCGCGCCGCCGAGCTCTTCCCGCCCGAGGAGGTCAAGGCCGAGACGGGCATCGACCTCGTCTTCGTCAACAACGGAACGCTCGACGACCCCGTGGCGGGGCTGCGCGAGGTGTCCGGCGGCACCGGCTTCGACGACGTGCTCTGCTACGCGCCGGTCGCCCCCGTGGTGACCCTCTCCGACGCGATCCTCGGGCGCGACGGGTGCCTCAACTTCTTCGCCGGCCCCACCGACAAGAACTTCTCCGCCGAGATGAACTTCTACGAGGTCCACTACGGGAGTCACCACGTGATGGGCACCACGGGCGGCAACACCGACGACATGGTGGAGTCCCTCGAGCTCACCGCCGCCGGCCGCGTCGACCCCTCCGTCATGGTGACGCACGTGGGCGGGCTCGACGCCGCTGCCGAGACCACGCTCAACCTGCCCAAGATCCCGGGCGGCAAGAAGCTCATCTACACGCACGTGCGCATGCCGCTCACCGCGCTCGAGGACCTGCGCGCCAAGGCCGCCGAGGACGAGCGGTTCGCCGGCCTGGCCGACATCGTGGAGGCGAACCGCGGCCTGTGGTGCCCCGCCGCGGAGCGCTACCTCCTCGAGCACTGGGCATAGCCTCGCCTGACGCTGGCGTCAGGTTTGACACCGATACCTGACACCGGTGCCAGGGGAAAGTGTCAAGTTCAGCGGGCGCCCCGCGGCGGCGGGGCGCCCGCGCCCTTCTCTGCCCGTGGATTGGTATCATGCGAGGAAGCGAGAGGGAGGAGCGACATGCCAGGCAACATGCAGGAGCGGCGCGAGGGGATCGTCCAGTTCGTGACGGCAGAGGGGAGCGTGACGTTCGGACAGATCAAGAAGGCGTTCCCCGACGTCTCGGAGATGACGCTGCGCACCGACCTCAAGGCCCTCGACGAGGCGCGGCGCATCGTGCGCACCCACGGCGGCGCCCGCTCGGTCGAGTTCGTCGTGGGGACCGACGACCTCCTGCTCAACCGAAGCACGAGGAACGTGGAGGCCAAGGCGGCCATCGCGCGCAAGGCGCTCTCACTCGTGCGCCCCGACACCACGATCTTCCTGGACTCAGGCTCCACCACCACCGCGCTCGCCCGCGAGATGCCCGACGACAGGCTCATCGTCTTCACCAACAGCCTCACCTGCGCGGCCGAGCTCGCTCGGCTCGAGCGCGCCCGCTGCATCATGGTGGGCGGGAACCTCAACCGCTACTCGATGAGCCTCAACGGCTCCAAGACCGTCGAGGACGTCCACGACCTCAGCTTCGACCTGCTGTTCCTCGGGGTGACGTCCTACCAGAGCGCCACGGGCTTCGCCTGCGGCTCAGATGACGAGGCCGCCCTCAAGCGCGCGCTCATCGCCCGGGCCGAGAAGACCGTGGTGCTCATGGACTCGTCCAAGACGGGGCTGCGCAGCACGTTTCGCATCTGCGGCCTCGAGGACGTGGACGCGGTCATCTCCGAGGGGGGCCTCTCCGAGCACTTCCTCAAGAGGTGCGAGGAGGCCGACGTCACGGTCCTGTAGGGCCGAGGGCGCTCCGGAGGGGGCGTCCCCTACTCGAGAAACTCCTCGAGGCCCATGACCTGATCTCGCGCGTCGCGCGCGTCAGCCTCCCAGACGAGCCACTCCCCCGCCGGCGCGCCCGACAGTCGAATCGCCACGCGCGGGCCGAAGCCGCCGACGAGCCTGCCTGCGGCGCGCTCGAAGTCGGGGTCGGACCTGAGCCCCGGGTAGCGCACCGCCTCCACGCGCGGGTGGCAGGCGAGGTAGTTCGCGACAACCTGTGCGGCGTCGGAGACGACCCGCCAGCGCTCGGCGCCAACCTCCGCCCCCATCCCCGCGAGCGCGTCAAGGGAGAGGGCGCCCGCGGCCTCTGCCGCAGACGCCCTCCGGATGTCCAGGCTCTTCTCGCCCACCGCTAGCGACGCGCCGCGATCTCGGCGCAGACGTCGGTGATGAAGTCCTCGAGGTTGGCAACGTGCGTCTCGTTGGAGCGGTCGCGCACGGAGATGGTGCCGGCCTCGACCTCCTGCTCGCCCAGGATGAGCATGTAGGGCGGGCGGTCGACGGAGCGCGCCTCGCGGATCTTGTAGCCGATCTTCTCGTCGCGCTCGTCGAGGACGGCGCGGATGCCGGCGGCCTCGAGCCGCCTCGTGACCTCGCGCGCGTAGTCGCGGCTCTTCTCGGAGACCGGGAGCACCTTGACCTGGCACGGGGCGAGCCAAGTGGGGAACTTGCCGGCGAAGTGCTCGATCAGGATGCCGATGAAGCGCTCGATCGAGCCGAAGCACACGCGGTGCAGCATGATCGGGCGCTGCTTGGAGCCGTCGGCGTCCGTGTACTCGAGGTCGAAGTTGAGCGGCATCTGGAAGTCGAGCTGAACGGTGCCGCACTGCCAGGTGCGCCCGAGCGAGTCCTCCAGGTGGAAGTCGATCTTGGGCCCGTAGAAGGCGCCGTCGCCCTCGTTGACCACGTAGTCCTTGCCGAGCTTCTCGAGCGCGAGGCGAAGCGCCGCCTCGGCGCGCTCCCAGTCCTCGTCGGAGCCCATGGAGTCCTCGGGGCGCGTGGAGAGCTCGAGGTGATAGGTGAAGCCGAACTTCTGGTACACGGAGTCGATCAGGTTCACCACGCCCACGATCTCGTCGGTGAGCTGGTCCGGACGCACGAAGAGGTGGGCGTCGTCCTGGTTGAAGCAGCGCACGCGGAACAGGCCATGGAGGGCGCCGCGCATCTCGTGGCGGTGCACCAGGCCGATCTCGCCCGCGCGGATGGGCAGCTCGCGGTAGCTGTGGGGCTGCGCCTTGTACACGAGCACGCCGCCCGGGCAGTTCATGGGCTTCACGCAGTACTCCTCGTCGTCGATGATCGTGGAGTACATGTTGTCCTTGTAGTGGTCCCAGTGGCCGGAGGTCTTCCAGAGCTCCTTGCTCATGATCATGGGCGTGGAGATCTCGACGTAGCCGGCGGCGCGGTGGATCTCGCGCCAGTAGCTGAGCAGCTCGTTCTTGAGCGTCATGCCGTTGGGCAGGAAGAACGGGAAGCCCGGGGCCTCGTCGCGCATCATGAAGATGCCCATCTCGCGGCCGATCCTGCGGTGGTCGCGCTTCTTTGCCTCCTCGAGCAGGCGCAGGTGCTCGTCGAGCTCCTCCTTGGTGGCGAAGGCGGTGCCGTTGACGCGGGTGAGCATCTTGTTGTTCTTGTCGCCCTTCCAGTAGGCGCCCGAGACGCCCGTGAGCTTGAAGGCCTTGAGGGCCTTGGTGTAGGTGAGGTGCGGGCCCACGCACATGTCGACGTACTCGCCCTGCTGGTAGAACGTGATGCGGGCGTCCTCGGGGAGGTCGCCGATGTGCTCGACCTTGTACTTCTCGCCGCGCTCCTCCATGAGGGCGATGGCCTCGGGACGGGGCAGCTCGAAGGTCGTGAACTTGAGGTTCTCCTTCACGATCTTCTTCATCTCGGCCTCGATCGCGGGGAAGTCCTCCTCGGAGATCTTCTGACCCTCCGGCAGGTCGATGTCGTAGTAGAAGCCGTTGTCGGTGGCGGGTCCGTAGGCGAAGTCGGCCTCGGGGTAGAGGCGCTTTACGGCCTGCGCCATGATGTGGGCGGCGCTGTGGCGGACGACGTGGGTGACCTCGTCGGCGGGGCACTCGTCGATGTGGCCGTCGTTGTAGAGGACCTTCATGGTTGCTCCTTTGCGAAGGGGGTCTGCTCAGACAAGAAAAACGCCCGAACGCCACGGGTGGCTTCGAGCGATATGCGGCGCCTGTCCGTGGCACGCCGGCCATGGGAAGGGACAGACGCCTAGATAGTCTGAGTTCGGGCGCTATGTGCGTTGAAGCGGCGCATCTTAGCCTTTCGTCTCGCTTGCACCCCATAGGTTTACCACATCTGGGCGCGGAGTATGCGCGAGGAAACAGATTCGCAGCACGCGGGCACGGGGCGCGGGCGCGGTGGACGTGCGGGTTGCGGACGGTCCTGGGCCCGATTCCGACCGGAACCAGCACGAGCGAGAAGTACGTGCGGGTTGCGGACGGTCCGCACCCCCATTCCGACCGGAACCAGCACGCGGGCGGGGCGCCCGGCGCGTCGCAAACTGAAAAGGGCCCCCGCCGAGGCGAGGGCCCGAGGTCGCGCGTCCGGATGCGCTACTGAATGCGGGTGCGGCAGTACGGGCACACCTTCCAGTCCGCGTTGAGCGGGCGGTGGCAGGTGGGGCAGACGTTGCGCACCTGGGTGTTGCAGATCGGGCAGACCACGAAGTCGCGGTCGATGGGGGCGCCGCACTTGGGGCAGATGCCGTAGTGGCTGAGCTGGTGCTCGCGCAGGGCGATGTCGAGGTCCTGCTCCTCGCGGTCGATGAGGTAGGAGCTCGGGCGCAGGATGACGTAGGCGAGCAGGCCCACCACGGGAATCACCGAGATGATGGCCCACATCCACCAGGGCTCCGCGCCACGGCGCTGCGCGTCGCGAATCACGTAGACGATGGAGAGGATGTAGAGCATGACGACGCACACGACCATGAGATAGAGGACCATGCGGACCTCGGGGGTGATGAGCTGGTCAAGCAGTTCGGGCATCTCGGAGACTCCTTACTTTGCGCGGCGGCGCGCCGCCCGCGACGTCACAGACAGCGGAATTGTAGCAAAAGCTAGGCGAAGTGGGCCGCAAGCTCCCCCGCGAGGGTGATGGAGCCGCACGCAACGTACGATTCTCCACACAATGCCGACGCGGCGGCCCCCACCGACGGGTAGGTCCCCACCACCTCCGCGCCCGCAACGCGGAAGAGGTCCGCAAGCTCCTCCGCGGGGAGCGCGCGCGGGCTCGAGGTCTGCGTGACCGCGACGCGCGGGAACGCGCCGGCGAGAAGCCCCACGATGCCGTCCACGTCCTTGTCGGCGAGAACCGCGGCGAGCAGGGTCGGACGCCCGTCGCGCTCGGGTGCGACGTCGTCGACGGCCGTGAGGAAGGTCTCCACCGACTGCGGGTTGTGACAGGCGTCGATGAGCACGGGGGGCTCGGGCCGCAGGAGCTGGAAGCGCCCCGGGGTCGGGCAGCGCACCACGGAGGTGAAGAGGGCCTCGGGGTCGAGCGTGCGGCCGAGGTGCTCCTCGGCGAGGGCGACCGCGCAGGCGATATTCGCGGCTTGGTAGGCGGGCTTGAGCGCCGCGAGCTCCGCGTAGGTCGCGCGCGGCGTCGTCACGTCGAGCTCGAGGGGCCCGCCGATCCGATGCGGGCGCCGCGTGATGACGTAGCTCGCGCCCGGCAGGCCCGCGTGGGCGCGCGGGGTCCCGGGGTGCATCTCCCCCGCCGCGTCGCAGGCGTGCTCGGGCCGAAGGAGCACCGGGACGACCCCCTGCTCGCGCGCGCGGGCGAGGAAGACGTCCTCGACCGAGTCGGGCGTGGCGGTGCCCGCGCCGAGCACGCAGCGCCTGCCGGAGCGGATGATCGCGGCCTTCTCGCCCGCGATCTCCTCGAGCGTGTCCCCGAGCACGCGCATGTGGTCGAGCCCGATGCCCGTCACCGCGACGGTGCGCACGGACTTCGCCGCCGAGGTCGCGTCCCACCGGCCGCCCATGCCGCACTCGAGGACCGCCACGTCCACGCCCGCCTCGGCGAACGCGACCATGGCCGCGACGGTCAGCGTGTCGAACTCCGTGATGTCGTACGGGCGCTCGCCGGCGGCGCGGCGGCGCGCGTTCACCCGCTCGCCGGCCACGTGCGCGGCGCTCACGCCGTGGGCGAAGGCCTCCTCCGAGACCGGGGCGCCGTCGACCTCCATGCGCTCCGTGTAGCTCACGAGCTCGGGGGAGGTGTAGAGCGCCGTGCGAAGGCCCTCGCCCGAGAGGATCGCCGCGGTGTAGCGCGAGGTCGACGTCTTGCCGTTGGTGCCGGCGACCTGGACGCACTCGAAGGCGAGGTCGGGGTCGCCGAGCTCGGCGAGCATGTCCTCGACGGTCTCGAGCATGGGGCAGATGCCAAAGCGCAGCGCCCCGCGCACGATGCCGAGCGCCTCCTCGTAGCCGATCTCGGGAACCTCAAACGGCACGTGGTACATGTTCTTCTCCAATCGTCGGGACGCGCCCGCGGCGGTCGGGCGCACGGCGGCATCGTCCCGCCGCGCGGCGAGCGCAGGCCGTCGCCTCGTGGCAGCGCCTCACAGCCCCAGCAGCCTCAGGGCCTCCTGACGGGTCTTGAGGTCTCTCATGCAGCCGCGGACCGCCGAGGTGGTGGTCAGCGCGCCGGCGGCGCGCACCCCGCGCATGGTCATGCACGTGTGCTCGGCCTCCATCACCACGATCACGCCGAGCGGGTCGAGCTCGCGCACCATGGCGTCGGCGACCTGCCCGGTGAGGCGCTCCTGGACCTGGAGCCTGCGAGCGTAGCCGCTCACGCACCGGGCGATCTTCGAGAGCCCGGTGATCCGGCCGTCACGCGGGATGTAGCAGACGTGGGCGCGCCCGGTGAAGGGCAGGATGTGGTGCTCGCACAGCGAGGAGAACGGTATGTCCTTGACGATCACCATCTCCTGGTTGCCCGGCTCGTGGAACTGCCGGCGCAGGTGGGCGCCCGGGTCCTCCTGCATGCCGCCGAGGATCTCCTCGCAGGCGCGCGCGACGCGGTCCGGCGTCCCCAGGAGCCCCTCGCGGTCGGGGTCCTCCCCAATCGCGAGCAAAAGCTCCCGCACCGCCGCCTCGACGCGCGGCTTGTCGATGGGCCCGTACCCCTGAGCGTTCGTCTCCACTGGCGTGCCTCCCGTCGCGCGCTATCCCCGCGCGCGGTCGCGACCGTACACGAACCAGTAGGATACCCCCACGAGCAGCGCGCCGCCCACGAGGTTTCCGAGCGTCGCCGCGCTCAGGTTGGAGGCCGCCCCCGCGAGGTCCACGCCGCCCGGCGCGCCGAGCGCCTGGAGCATGAGGGCGTAGGGCAGGAAGAACATGTTGGCCACGCAGTGCTCGAACCCGCAGGCCATGAACGCCATCACCGGGAGGAGCGCCGAGAAGAACTTGTCGGTGACCGACGTCGCGGCGTGGCCGATCCAGACCGCGAGGCACACGAGCAGGTTGCAGAGCACGCCGCGCGCGAAGGTGACGCCCCAGCCGAGCGCGACCTTGCCCTCGGCCACGGCGACGGCCGCCTCGCCGAGCGCCCCGCCGTTGGCCGAGGCGACGCCGGCGGCCGCGAGCAGCGCCGCGGCGAGCACGGCGCCGACGAGGTTGCCCGCGAGGACGAGGGCCCAGCTCGAGAGGAGCCTCCCCCACGAGAACCGGCCCGCGAGCGGGCCCATGACCATGAGGCAGTTGCCGGTGAACAGCTCCGCCCCGGCGGCGAGGATCAGGAAGAGCCCGAGCGTGAACGAGAACCCGCCGAGCAGCTGCGTGGCGGCGAAGCCCAGGGTCGCGTCGGACTTGACGACGAGCATGAACGTGGCGCCCAGCGAGATGAACGCGCCGGCCATGACCGAGAGCGCAAGCGAGCTCGCGACATCGGTCGACGCCTTGGTCTCGGCCACGCGCTCGTTCTTTCGCTCCATGGAGGCGGGGGTCATGGCCCCGCTGTAGGAGGAGGACGGCTTCTCTGTCACCTTCATTGACGGGTCCTCTCAGCAGACTCGACGACATGTCTGACCAGCATGGCGGTGGTGACGGCACCCACCCCGCCGGGAACCGGCGTGATGGAGCCCACCACGGGCTCGACGGCGTCGAAGTCGACGTCGCCGACGAGCCGGCCGGCGGCCTCGTCCCAGTTGATGCCCACGTCCACGACCGTCTGCCCGGGGCGGACGAAGTCGGCGCCGATGGCGCGGGCGCGGCCGAGCGCGGCGACGACAACGTCGGCGCGCCTGCAGCACGCGGCAAGGTCGGCGGTGCGGCTGTGGCAGGTCGTGACCGTGGCGTTTCTCTCCGTGAGCAGCGCCGCGACGGGCCGCCCGATGACCAGCGAGCGCCCGACCACCGTGACCTCGGCGCCGTCGAGCTCGCACCCGTAGTGGTCGAGCAGGGCGAGGACCGCCTCGGCGGTGCACGGCGCGAAGCCGGCCCCCCGCCCCGAGAGCGTGCGCAGCAGCGAGGCGTCGGTGAGCGCGTCGACGTCCTTCGCGGGGTCGAGGGCGCGCGCGGCGGCGGACTCGTCGAGGTGCCCGGGGAGCGGCCGCAGGAGCAGCACCCCGTGGACCGACGCGTCGGCGCTCAGGTCGCGGAGAAGGGCCTCGAGCTCGCGCTGCGAGCAGGTCTCCGGGAGCGCGCGGACGAGCGCGGAGACGCCCGTCGCCTCGCAGCGCCTGAGCGCCGCGCGCTCGTAGGAGAGGTCGTCCTCGCGCTGCCCCACGCGCACGACCGCGAGCGCGGGCTCGACGCCCGCGCGCGAGAGCCGCTCGACGCGCGCCGCGAGCCGCTCGGTCACGGCGCGGGCGACGGGGGCGCCCCGCATGAGCTCAGCCACGCTGCCCCCTCCCGCGGATCCGCGCCGTCACGGCGTCCGCGAGCGCACGCGCGCGGGGGGAGAACCCCTCGAGCAGCTCGTCGCAGCTCGCCTCGATCCTCGAGGCGAGGGCGCGGTCCCTGAGCATGGTGGCGTTGACGTACACGTTGACGCTCGCGCCCTCGAGGGCGGCCCGGGCGAGGTACGCCCCCGTGGCGACGTCGGAGGCGAGCGCCGGGGCGCAGACGCCCCCCATGCGCTCGAGCAGCGCGATGGCCCGGCAGCACTCCCCCATCGTCGCGAGCGGCGCCATGCAGGCGCCCTCGATCGCGCGCTCGACGGCGTCTGCGCGGCGCGGGTCGTCGCGGGGCAGGGCGAGGGCCTCCGTGACCGGCAGGAAGCCGGCGGCGTCCTCCTCGATGAGCTCGAGCAGCCGGCAGCGGACCTCCTCCGCCTCGTCCATGAGGGCGAGCACCTCGCCCTCGACGTCCGCGTAGCGCGGCTTGCCGGCCGTGAAGGAGCCGGCCATCGAGCACAGCGCCGCGGCGAGCGCGCCGGCGAGGGCGACGGCGCCGCCGCCGCCCGGGACGCTCGAGCGCGCCGCGAGCCGCTCGCTGAACTCCTCGCAGCTCAGCTCGGAAAGACTGTCGTCCAAGGGGCCTCCTCGTGGTAGGGCTCGCCTGGCGGCGAGGCGGGCGGGGCGCCGGGGCCGACTCGCCCCGGCGGCTGCGCGCTAGAACAGGCCGACGATGCGGCCGTCGGGGGTGACGTCGATCTTCTCGGCGGCGGGGACCTTGGGCAGGCCCGGCATGGTCATGATGTCGCCCGTGAGCGCGACCACGAAGCCGGCGCCGGCGGAGACGCGCAGGTTGCGCACCGTGATGCGGAACCCCTCGGGCGCTCCGAGCCTGGTCTGGTCGTCGGTGAAGGAGTACTGGGTCTTCGCCATGCACACGGGCAGGCCGCCGAAGCCCTGCTCCTCGAGCTGGGCGAGCTGGCGGCGCGCCGGCGCGGTGAAGTCGACGCCGTCGGCGTGGTAGACGCGCGTCGCGATGGCCTCGACCTTCTCGGCGATGGTGCCGTCGAGCTCGTAGGCGTAGCGGAAGTCAGAGGGCTCCTCGCACAGGCGCACGACCTCGCGGGCGAGCGCCTCGCCGCCCTCGCCGCCCCTGGCCCAGACCTCGGAGAGGGCCACGTTGACGCCGAGCTCGCGCACGCGGCGCTCGACGAGCTCGAGCTCGGCGGCGGTGTCCGTCGGGAAGGCGTTGATCGCGACGACCACGGGCAGGCCCCAGACGTCCTTGATGTTGGACACGTGGCGCAGCAGGTTGGGCAGGCCCGCCTCGAGCGCCTCGAGGTTCTCGGTCGTGAGCTCGGCCTTGGGCACGCCCCCGTTGTACTTGAGGGCGCGCACGGTCGCGACGAGGACCACCGCGCTCGGCGCGAGGCCCGTGGCGCGGCACTTGATGTCGAGGAACTTCTCGGCGCCCAGGTCGGCGCCGAAGCCGGCCTCGGTCACCACGTAGTCGGCGAGGCGCAGCGCCGTGGTGGTGGCCATGACCGAGTTGCACCCGTGGGCGATGTTGGCGAACGGGCCGCCGTGCACGAAGGCGGGGTTGCCCTCGAGCGTCTGCACGAGGTTGGGCTTGATGGCGTCCTTGAGCAGCGCCGTCATGGCGCCCTCGGCGTGGATGTCGGCGACGGTGACCGGCCTGCGGTCGTAGGTGTAGGCGATCACCATGCGCGCGAGGCGGGCCTTGAGGTCGGCCAGGTCGGTGGCGAGGCAGAACACGGCCATGACCTCGGACGCGACCGTGATGTCGAAGCCGTCCTCGCGCGGCGTGCCGTCGGCGACGCCGCCCAGGCCGTCGACCACGTTGCGCAGCTGGCGGTCGTTCATGTCGACGCAGCGCTTCCACACGATGCGGCGCGGGTCGATGCCGAGCGCGTTGCCCTGCTTGATGTGGTTGTCGAGCATGGCGGCGCAGAGGTTGTTGGCGGCGCCGATGGCGTGGAAGTCGCCGGTGAAGTGGAGGTTGATGTCCTCCATGGGCACGACCTGGGCGTACCCGCCGCCCGCGGCCCCTCCCTTGATGCCGAAGACGGGGCCGAGCGAGGGCTCGCGCAGGCAGAGCATGGTCTGGTGCCCCATGCGGTTCATGGCGTCGGCCAGGCCCACCGAGGTGGTGGTCTTGCCCTCGCCGGCGGGCGTGGGGTTGATGGCCGTCACGAGGACGAGCCTGCCGCGCATGGGGCGGTCCGCCAGCGAGTGGATGTCAACCTTCGCCTTGGTGCGGCCGTAGGGCTCGAGCATGTCCTCCGTGAGGCCCGCGCGCGCCGCGACCTCGGCGATGGGAAGCATCGTCGCCTCCTGCGCGATCTGGATGTCCGACTTGTACTCTGCCATGACCGTCCCCTTCGTCGTTGTCCGCCCGGCGGTCCCGCCGGAACCTCTACTATAGCGCGACGCGGCGGGGCGCTCGCGCGACCGCGCCGCGGGAGCGGGCGCGCCCTCAGGCCCGCGCGTCGGCGACGGAGCGGCGCTCCACGAGCGTCGGCGCGATGCGGACGGCGCGCGGCCGCTGGCCCGGCTCCGTCCCGCGCAGCGCCAGCTCCACCGCGACCTCGCCGCGGCGCGCCAGGTCGAAGCGGACCGTGGTGAGCCCCACGTGCGGGATCGTGCCGCGCAGGGAGTCGTCGACCCCCACCACGCTCACGTCCTCGGGCACCCGGCGCCCCGCGTCGCGCAGAGCCTCGACGACGCCGACCGCCATCTGGTCGTTCGCCGCGTAGACCGCCGTCATGGAGGCGTCGCGCGCGAGCGCCGCGCCCGCCTCGTAGCCGCTGTCCGCCGTCCAGTCGCCGCGGAGCGGCTCGGTCGGCTCGATCCCGCGCGACGCGAGGGCGTCGCGCCACCCCCGCTCGCGGAAGCTCGCGTCGACGTTTCCCGTGGGCCCCCCGACGTGGCGTATCTCGCGGTGCCCGTGCGCCGTGAGGTGGTCCATCACGAGCGTCGAGCAGCCGTACTGGTCGGAGTCGACCGTCGGGCACAGCGGGTGCTCGCGCATCGTGAGCAGCACCGTGCTGAGGCCGGGCTGGGGCTGGAAGGCCATGAAGTCCTCCGCGAGCAGGCTCATGCTGATGATGAGCGCGTCGATGGGCAGGCCCACCATCCTGCGCGTGGCCTCGGCGAGCGAGAGCGGCGCGCGCTCGTCCATCTCGACCGTGGTGACCGCGCAGCCCACCGCCCCCGCCGCGGAGAGGATGCCCTTGATCGTGACGAGGTTGCCGAACTGCTCGACGTTGTACAGGCAGAGGCCGACCGAGTTGTAGCGCCCGCTGCGCAGGGACTTCCCGGCGAAGTTGGGCCTGAAGCCGAGCTCCTCCATGGCGAGAAGGACGCGCCGCCGCGTGTCCTCGCTCACGTTGGGGAGCCCGTTGGCGACCCGCGAGACCGTCTGCTGCGAGACGCCCGCCACCTGCGCGACCCGGGCCATCGATACCGCGCCCGAGCGCCCCCGCGCCCCGCCAGAGCCCGCCATGTCCTTCTCCCCCTGCCAAGCCGACCGTTTGCAGCCCAATTCTAACCGATGGCGGGAAAGCCGACGTTCTCGCGCCGGCGCGTCATGAGTACGTTAACATTGCCTTAGGGGCGGCCTCTTCCCCGCCCATGGGCCTCGACGGAGGGAGCACCGTGATCGAGATCACCTCGTTCGGAACCACCCCGGACGGCGCGGAGGCGCGCGTCTTCGAGCTCGCGGAGGGAGCCGCCCGCGTGCGCGTGAGCGACTTCGGGGCCACGGTCGTCGGCGTCGACGTGCCCGACGCGCGGGGCTCCGTCTCCGACGTCGCGCTCGGCTTCGCCGACGTGAGCGGGTACGCGGGCCCCAACGGCGCCTGCTACGGCGGCACCATCGGCCCCGTTGCCAACCGCACCGACCGCGCGGAGGTCCCGATCGACGGGACGACCTACCGGCTCGCCGGCAACGACGGCCCGGACCGCGCCAACAACCTCCACAGCGACCTCGACCGGGGCCTGCACAAGCGCCTGTGGTCCGCGGTCGCCGACGAGGGGAGAAACGCCGTCACCATGACCTGCTCGCTCGCCGACGGGGAGCTCGGCCTGCCCGGAAACCGCGCCTTCACCGCGCGCTTCGAGCTCGCGGACGGCGCGGACGGCTCGATCGAGCTCACGGTCACGTACGGGTGCGAGTCCGACGCGCCCACGTACGTGAACATGACCAACCACAGCTACTTCAACCTCTCCGGCCACGACTCCGGCGACGTCCTCGGCACGCTCGTGAGCGTCGACGCCGACGGCTTCCTGCCGCTGCGGGACGACTGCGTCTCCGCCGGCGAGGTGCGCCCCGTCGACGGAACGCCCTTCGACTTCCGCGAGCCCCGCGCGCTCGGCGAGCGCATCGACGCCGACGACGAGCAGATTCGCATCGCCCGGGGCTACGACCACTGCCTCTGCGTGCGCGGCTGGGAGGGTGCCGGGTCGCCCCGCCACGCCCTGCGCGCGGTTGACCCCGCGAGCGGCCGGTCGCTCGACGTCCTCGTCACCGCCCCGGGCGCGCACCTCTACACCGGCAACTGGCTCGACGACCGCGACGCCAAGGGCGGCGCCGCGTACGCACCGCGCAGCGGGTTCGCGTTCGAGCCCGAGTTCTACCCCGACTGCGTGCACCACGGCGACTGGCCCCAGAGCGTCTGCGGGCCCGGCGCGCCCTACGCCTCGACCATCGTCTACCGCTTCTCGGTCGCGCGATAGCGCCCCGACGTCCCCCCTTCGGCGGGCGCGCCGCGCCCGCCGCCCCACGAGCAAGCGCCCCTCACGGGGCTCGACGAAAGGAGCAGCATGGCAAGCGAAGCAGCACAGGGGGCCCCGGCCGCGACGGCACGGGAGCTCTTCGAGCGCGAGTTCGGGGAGGCGGCCCACGGGCCGCTCCTCGGGGTCCACGCTCCCGCCCGGTCGGAGATCTCCGGCAACCACACCGACCACGAGGGGGGCCACGTCATCGCGGGCGCGCTGAACGTCGCGATCGACGGCGTCGCCGCCGCGAACGGCACCGACCGCGTGCGCGTGGCGAGCGCCGGCTACCCCACCTTCGAGATCTCGCTCGACAGCCTCGAGGCGCGCGAGGACGAGCGCGTCACCACCGCAGGCCTCGTGCGCGGCATGGCTGCGTGCATGGCCGGAACCGGGCGCACGCCCGCGGGCTTCGACCTCGCCATGACGAGCGACATCCCCTCCGGCGGCGGCCTCTCGAGCTCGGCTGCCGTCGAGGCGGCTCTCGGCCGCGTGATGGAGGCGCTCTGGGAGGGCCCCGAGGTGAGCCCCGTCGAGCTCGCCAAGATGGGCCAGCTCGCCGAGAACCGCTACTTCGGCAAGCCCTGCGGCCTCATGGACCAGGCGGCCGTGTGCCTGGGCGGCCTGGCGTTCATGGACTTCGAGGACGCCTCCGAGCCCCGCACGGCCAAGCTCGAGCTCGACTTCGACGCGGCGGGCTACGCGCTCTGCCTCGTCGACGTCGGCTGCGACCACGCCCCCTTCACCGATGACTACGCGGCGGTGCCCGTCGAGATGCAGCAGGTCGCCCGCGAGTTCGGCCGCGAGCGCCTCTGCGAGGTCGACCCCTCCGAGTTCGACGCGCGCATCCCCGAGCTGCGCGAGAGGCTCGGCGACCGCGCCATCCTGCGCGCCATCCACTACTGGCGCGAGAACGAGCTCGTCGACGCGCGCTGGGACGCCCTGCGCGCCGGCGACGTCGACCGCTTCCTCGAGCTCACCCGCGCGTCGGGCGCGAGCTCGGCGATGTTCCTCCAGAACGTCTCGACCGGCGGCTCGTTCCAGCCGGCCATGCTCGCCCTCGGCCTCGCCGAGCGCATCCTCGACGGCCACGGCGCCGCGCGCATCCACGGCGGCGGCTTCGGTGGGTCCATCCAGTGCTTCGTGCCGCTCGACATGGTCGACGACTTCACCGCGCAGATGAACGCCTGGCTCGGCGACGGCGCCTGCGTCCACTACCAGATCGCCGAGAAGGGGGCGCACGCGGAATGGCTGTAGAGATGACGGACGAGCTCACGCCCGAGGGCCTGCGCGGCTGCCTCCAGGGCCTCGTCGACTACGCCGCGGCGCGCGGGCTCGTCCCCTGGGGCGACCGCGTGTGGTCCTACAACGCCACGCTCGAGGCGCTCGGCGCCACGGGCCCCGGCCCCGACGAGTCCTGGGTGCTCGCGGAGGAGCCCGCCAACGACGCGGAGCGCGAGGCGCTCGCCGAGCTCGACCTTGAGGCCACGCTCGCGGCGCTCGCCGACGTCGCCGCGGCGAACGGCCGCGTCGAGGACACCGCGGGCGGGCGCGACCGCGTCTCCATGCAGGTGATGGGCACCCTCATGCCCCGCCCCTCCGAGACGGCGGCGCGGTTCTTCTCGCTTCTTTCCGAGGGTCGGGCCAAGGACGCCACCGACTGGTTCTACGGCGTCTGCTGCGACGCCGGCTACGTGCGCCGCGCGGCCATCGCCCGCAACGTCCAGTGGAGCTCCCCCACCCGCTGGGGCAACCTCGAGATCACGATCAACCTCTCCAAGCCCGAGAAGGACCCGCGCGACATCGCCGCCGCGGGCGCGGCCAAGGCCACGGGCGAGAAGTACCCCGCCTGCCAGCTCTGCATCGAGAACGAGGGCTACCCCGGTCGCGGCGCGGCCATGGCCGGCGGCGAGCACCCCGCCCGCCAGAACCTGCGCATCATCCCGATCGAGCTCGACGGCGAGCGCTGGGGCCTGCAGTACAGCCCGTACGCCTACTTCAACGAGCACAGCATCGCCATGAGCTCGCACCACCGTCCGATGCACATCGACGAGAAGGCCCTGCGCTGCCTGCTCGACTTCGTCGACCTGCTCCCCCACTACTTCATCGGCTCCAACGCCGACCTGCCCATCGTGGGGGGCTCGATCCTCTCGCACGACCACTTCCAGGGCGGCGCCCACGAGTTCCCGATGATGCGCGCCGAGGTCGCGGGGACCTTTGCCATGGATGCCTTCCCGGGCGTCGAGGGCGCCGTGCTCGCCTGGCCGCTCTCCGTGCTGCGCCTGCGCAGCGCGAGCCGCAACGAGCTGCTCGCCGCCGCCGTGCACGTCATCGACGCGTGGCGCGCCTGGACCGACGAGTCCGTGGGCGTGGTCGCGCTCGACGCGGACGGCACGCGCCACAACACCGTCACGCCCGTCGTGCGCCGCGTCGACGCCGAGGGCAACGTGGGCGGCGACCGCTACGAGGCGTACCTCGCGCTGCGCTGCAACGTCACGAGCGAGGAGCACCCGCTCGGCGTGTTCCACCCGCACGCGGAGTACCACCACATCAAGAAGGAGAACATCGGACTGATCGAGGTCATGGGCCTGGCCATCCTCCCGCCGCGCCTCGTGGGCGAGCTCGGCGCCGTTCGCGCGCACCTGCTCGAGGGCGTCTCCGCCGGCGCCGACGCCGACGCCGTGCGCGCCGCGCTCGACGCCGACCCGCTCTGCGCGAGCCACGCCGCCTGGGCCGAGGACGTCTACGAGCGCCGTCGCGACGAGCTCACCGAGGACGGGGCCGAGCGCATCCTGCGCGACGAGGTCGGCGAGGTCTTCGGCCACGTGCTCGAGGACGCCGGCGTCTTCAAGTGGGACGAGGCGGGCGTCGCCGCCCGCGACCGCTTCGTCGAGAGCCTGTGACGTGGCACTGGCGTCACGTCATAGCGTCAACCCCGGGGCCGCCCGCGACGACATCGGTCGCGGGCGGCCCTCGTGCGCGGGTCCCGGCGCGTCCCGCCCGCCCGGCGCGAGCCGCGGGCGCCGCGACGGGACCTACTCGTAGCGCTCGTCGAAGACGCGCCGCGTCTTCTTCTCGCTCCTCGGCAGGACGCCGAGCTCGACGACCTTCACGAGCGGCGTGAAGCCGATGCGCCGCTTCACCTCGTGCGCCACCTCGTCCGCGAGCTCGAGGAAGTCCTGCGTGCCGTCCGTCTCCACGTAG
This sequence comes from Thermophilibacter mediterraneus, assembly GCF_900119385.1. Classification (GTDB taxonomy): domain Bacteria; phylum Actinomycetota; class Coriobacteriia; order Coriobacteriales; family Atopobiaceae; genus Thermophilibacter; species Thermophilibacter mediterraneus. Next base: position 445,791 of record NZ_FPKO01000007.1, on the reverse strand, counting down.
ATGCGCATGGTGTCGCGCCCCTCGAGGTGGGAGATGCGGATCTGGTACTCGCTCGAGAGCTGCGGGTACTCCTGGAGCACCTCCTCGATCTGGCGCGGGAAGACGTTGACGCCCTTGATCTTGACCATGTCGTCGGAGCGGCCCTGGAGCGAGTCGATGCGCGGGAAGCCGCAGCCGCAGGGACACGGACCCGGGATGATCCGGCTGAGGTCGTGCGTCCGGAAGCGGATGAGGGGCGCGCCCTCCTTCACGAGCGTGGTGATCACGATCTCGCCCCACTCGCCGTCGGGCAGCGGCACGCCCGTGGCGGGGTCGACGATCTCTATGTAGATTAAGTCGTCCCAGTAGTGCATGCCGTCCTCGGCGTCGCAGGAGATGCCGATGCCCGGGCCGTAGACCTCGGTGAGGCCGTAGATGTCGTAGACCTGGATGCCGAGGCCCTCCTTCACGCGCTCGCGCATCTTCCTGCCCCAGCGCTCGGAGCCAATGACGCCCTTGCGCAGCGCGATCCGGTCGAGCATCCCGCGCCGCTCGACCTCCTCGGCCAGCAGCAGCGCATAGCTCGACGTGGCGCCGATCACGGTGGTCTGGAGGTCGACCATGAACTGGAGCTGCTTCTCGGTGTTGCCGGGGCCCATGGGCACCGCCATCGCGCCGAGCTTCTCGGCGCCCGCCTGAAACCCGATGCCCGCCGTCCAGAGGCCGTAGCCCGGCGTGATCTGGATGCGGTCCTCGGAGGTGATGCCGGCGAGCTCGTAGCACCGCGCGAACTGCACGGCCCAGTCCTCGACGTCGCGTGCCGTGTAGGGGATGATCACGGGCGTGCCCGTGGTGCCCGAGCTCGAGTGGATGCGCACGATCTCGCGCTCGTCGACGGCGCTGACCCCGAGCGGGTAGCAGTTTCGCAGGTCCTCCTTCTCCGAGAAGGGCAGCGCGAGGAAGTCCGCCTCGGTCCGGACCTCGGTGACGCCCGCCTCCCGGAGGCGCCGACCGAAGTAGTTGTCGGACGCGACGAGGCGCCGGACCTGGTCGTTCACGAGCTTGAGCTGGGACTCGCTGATCTTCATGCGGGGCTCCTTTCACCGTGCAAAGGGGACAGTCACTTTTGCACGCCTGCCCGTGCAAAAGTGACTGTCCCCTTTGCACGGTGCAGGGCGAGAAGGTCGAGGTCGAGGAAGCGGGGCGAGACGGTGGCGCGGACGGCGGCCTCGAGGTCGTCCACGGTGACGGGGCCAAGGGCGCCGGCGCGAGCCGCGGCGCCCAGGAGGACGACGTTGAGCACGCGCGCGGTGCCGAGCTCCGCCTCCGCGGCCGCGGCGTCAACGACCGCGAGGCTCCCCGCGCCAACGCGCTCGCGCAGGTAGCCCATGATGGCGGGCAGGTCGTAGGCGGGGCCTCCCGTGGCCGCGGAGACCGGGACCACCGGGGCGTCGCTCGTGACGACCATGCCGCCCGGCCGCAGGAACGGCAGCTGGCGAACGGCCTCAGCGGGCTCGAAGGCCACGATCGCGTCCGCGCGCCCGCGCCCGATGAGCGGGGAGCGCGCCCCCTCCCCCAGCCTCACGTGGCTGAACACGGAGCCCCCGCGCTGGGCCATGCCGATGGTCTCGGCGGTCCTGACGGGAAGGCCGCGCCCCATGGCGGCGCGGGCGAGCAGCTTCGACGCGAGGACGGCCCCCTGGCCGCCCACGCCGGCAAGGATGATGTCCGTGCTCCTGGCGGTCTCGCTCACAGGCGCTCACCTCCCGAGATGGCGTTCGTGGGACAGACCTGCTCGCACAGCGTGCAGCCCGTGCACTGCGCGGCGTCGATGCGGACCTTGCCGCTCGCCGCGTCCGGCACGAGGGCGGGGCAGCCGAGCTCGCGAACGCACCGCTGGCAGCCCACGCACCTCTCGGCGTCCACGGTGCTTCTCGCCTGCGGACGGGCGAGCACCACGCACGGGCTCCGGAAGATGATGGCCTTGACGCCCGGCTCGTCGGCCACGCGGCGCACGGTCTCGACGGCGCGCTCGTGATCGAGCGGGTCCACGGTCTCCACCACCGTGAGCCCGATGGCAAGAAGGACGCGCTCGATCGAGACCTTCTCCACGACCTGGCCCATCATCGTGCGACCGGTGCCGGGGTGCGGCTGGTGGCCCGTCATGGCGGTGGTCGAGTTGTCCAGCACCACGAGCGTCATGCTCGCCTGGTTGTAGAAGGCGTTCACGACGCCGGTGATCCCTGAGGCGAAAAACGTCGAGTCGCCCACGAACGCGAAGGCCGCGGTGTCCGGCTCGACGCGCGTGACGCCCTGCGCGATGTTGATGCCCGCCCCCATGCACAGGCACGTGTCCACCATGTCGAGCGGCGCGGCGTTGCCGAGCGTGTAGCAGCCGATGTCGCCACAGAAGAGCGTCTTGCGGCCGCGCATGGCCCTCTTGACGGCATAGAAGCTCGCGCGGTGCGGGCAGCCGGCGCAGAGGACGGGCGGGCGGATGGGGAGCGTGGGCGGGACCGGCCGGTCCTTCTCCGTGCTCAAGCAGCTTTGGCCTTCGGCCTGCAGAACTGCGCGCGGAGAAGGACCGTCCGGCTTGGGCACGCGCGCGTCGCGGCCGAGAAACGCGTCGAGCGCCGCGCCCACGCTCTCGACGGTGTTCTCGCCCGACGGCTGGACGTCGCCGCTGAGCTTGCCGCGAATCGTGACCCGCAGGCCGCGCCGCCCGCAGGTGGCGACGAGCGCGCGCTCGATCACCGGGTCGAGCTCCTCGACGCAGAGGACCTCGTCGAGGCCGTCGAGAAAGTCGGCGGCGAGGTCCTCGGGGAACGGGTGCGGCGTCGCCACGCGCAGGACGCGGACGTCGTCCCCCTCGCCGAGGTTCTCGGCCACGTAGGTGGCGCTGATGCCATGGGTGGCGATGCCGCGGCGCGGGCGGGCGTCCGGTCCGGCCGTCTGCGTCACCGTGTTTCTCGCGTAGCTGGAGAGGCGCGCGGCGAGCTCGGCGTCGCGCCGCTCGATGGCGGCGTGGGCGCGCACGGAGAGCGCGGGGAAGATGACCCAGCGACCCGGGTCGCGCACGAAGCCCTCGGGGTCGACCGAGCGCCACTCGCCCGGGTCGGCCACGAGCACGTCGGCGTAGCCGTGGTCCACGCGCGTGGTCGGTCGCAGCAGCACGGGGCAGCCGAGCTCCTCGGAGAGGTCGAAGGCCTCGACCATCATCTCGTAGGCCTCCTGCGGGTCTGACGGGTCGAGGATGGGGAGCTTGGCATAGGCGGCAAAGGTGCGGGTGTCCTGCTCGGTCTGCGAGGAGATGGGGCCGGGGTCGTCGGCCACGAGCACGACCATGCCGCCCTTGACGCCTATGTAGGAGAGGCTCATGAGCGGGTCGGAGGCCACGTTGAGCCCAACCTGCTTCATGGTGACGAGCGCGCGTGCCCCCGCGTAGGCGGCACCGGCGGCGACCTCGAGCGCCGCCTTCTCGTTGACCGACCACTCCACGTAGGTACCCTCGGCGCGACGGCGCGCGACGGTCTCGAGGACCTCCGTCGACGGCGTGCCGGGGTACCCCGCGACGACCCCCACGCCCGCGGCGAGCGCGCCGAGGGCCATGGCCTCGTTTCCCATCAGGAACTCTCTGTGCATGGCGCCCCCCTTCGTTGCGCTGCACTCTACCAGAGCGCGGGCGCGGGCGGGCGAGGCGTCGCGAACCGGTAACGAAGGGCCGCTCGAGCGGCGCGGAAGGCGCCAGCCCGAGCGAAACGCACGGTTCTTCTCGCCGGGGCGTGCGAAGGGCTCGGGGCAGGCGCCCCGCCCGCGTGTCGTACACTCTTGGGCGGCATGGCAGGGCGAGAGGGGCGGAGGCACCGTGGCGGAGACGGCAACGGACAGGCTGAGGTTGGTGATCGGCGACGAGGGGCTCGCGCGGCTCGCGTCGTCGCGCGTGGCGGTGATCGGGCTCGGCGGCGTGGGGTCGTCGTGCGCGGAGGCGCTCGCCCGCGGCGGCGTGGGGCACCTCGTGCTGCTCGACCGCGACGTCGTGGCGCCGAGCAACATCAACCGCCAGGCGCTCGCGTTCACGAGCACCATAGGTCGCCCCAAGGCCGAGGTCATGCGCGCCATGGCGCTCGACATCAACCCCGCCGCCGACGTCGTCGCCGTGACCGCGTTTCTCGACAAGGACGCGCTGCCCGAGCAGATGGACGCCCTCGGACCCCTCGACTACGTGATCGACGCCATCGACACCGTCGCCCAGAAGCTGCGCCTGGCGGCCTGGTGCCAGGAGCGCGGCGTCCCGGAGCTCTCCGCGATGGGCGGCGCCAACAAGCTCGACCCGTGCCGGCTGCGCTTCGCCCGCATCGAGGACACCGTCAACTGCCCGCTCGCGCGCGTGATGCGCAAGGAGTGCCGCCGCCGCGGCATCCGCGGCCTGTGCGTGCTGTTCTCCGACGAGGAGCCCGTGCGCATGGAGGCGATCTCCGACGAGCGCTGGATGCGCGAGGGGTCGCTCCTGGGCACGATGAGCTACCTGCCGCCCATCATGGGGCAGATGCTCGCGAGCCGCGCCATCCGCGACCTCCTGGGCTGGGCGTAGGGCGTCAGTCGCGCAGGGCGCAGGCGAGAAGGACGTCCACCACCAGCGCGCACGCAAGCGCCGGGAGGATGCCGAGCAGTCCCGCGAGCCCGACGGCGAACAGGGACAGCGCGCCGCACACGAAGCCCGTCGCCCGAAGCGAGCCCGAGCCCCGCGCACGACGCGGGTCGTCGAAGGCCGCGCTGAGCGTGAGGGCCACGATGAGCGCCCAGGCGAGCAGGACGGTCGGCGCCGCGGGCGCGGTCCCGAGCGCGGGGGTCGCCAGGGCGACGCCCGCCGCCGAGGCGGCCAGCGCCACCACGAGCGCGGGCAGCGAGTCGAGCGCGAGGAGCTGGAGCGTCCCCATGGGCAGCTGCGCACGGACGAGGCGGTTTCGGCAGTCCTCCCGGAAGACGTGGGCGAGCGGGCACGGCTCGCGCAGGGCGAGCGTCGCGCAGAGGTACCACGAGAGCAGCACGCCCGCGCTGGCGCGCGCCTCGATGAGCAGCGCCCCCATCGGGACCATAAGCGCCCCCCACGACAGGATCCCCAGCAGCGCCGAGGGGTGGCGCGCTAGGCTCGCGAGGGCGTGGGAGACGGCCGCCGCGGGACCGTGCCAGAAGTGCCAGGTCCTTCTCGCCCGGGGGTGATGCGCCAGGCGGCGGCGCCGGCACGCCTCCCGATAGGCGCCGGAGTTGACGAGGGAGAGAAAGCGCAGCGACCGGCGCGCCGCATAGAGCTCGTTGTCGTCGACGACGAAGGCCATGTCGGCGCGCGACGCGAGCCTGAGCGCGGCGGCGAACAGGACGACGCCGAGGACGAGCGCCGCGGGCGCGAGGGCGACGCCCGCCAGAAAGACGAGCGTCGGCAGGAAGGCGAGCAGGGCGACGGACGCCAGCGCGGCAAGGGCGCCGGAGGCGAGCGTGACCGCGAGGCGGCGACGGCGTGGCGCGGCGCTTCTCGCCAGGCCGGCGAGGGTGCCGAGCAGGCGGACGGCGGGCATCACGGTCGCGCCGAGCGCCGCCCAGGCGAGCCGGCTCGGGGCGAGCGCGAGCACGCCGAGGAGGTAGGACCCCAGCGCGCCCGCCGCACAGGCGGCGACGAGTCCCCGGACGAGCTGGACGGCGAGCAGGTCGCGCGGGCTCGCGACGCGGGAGAGCCAGGCGATGTCGGGGCCGGCGAGGCGCAGCGGGGTCTCGCGCAGGGCGAGGAGCGACCAAGCGGCGAGCGCCGACGCAGGAACGAGGGCGAGAAGGAGCATCGAGAGCGCGCCCGCGACCGAGCCGAGGGCGTCGCGCGCGCCCTCCACGAGGGAGACGACCTGAGCCCACGAGAGCGCAACCACCACGGCGGCGATCGCCAGCAGGTAGAGCTGGTAGGCGCGCTCGAGAAAGCCGCGGTCCTCGTCGATGTCGGCGCCCGCGGCGAACAGCAGGAAGCGCAGGTCGCTTCTTGCGTGGCGCAGTTCGAGCCGGGCGAGGAGCCCCAGGGGGCCGCGGGCGCTCACCCCAGGCCCCCGGCCGGGCGGAGGGTCCCGTCAGCGAGCTCGAGCGTGAGGTCCGGATTGAGGCCGGGAACGTCGTGATGGCAGCTCAGCAGCACGGCCGTGCCCTCGGAGGCCGCCGCGGCGAGCTCCCCGGAGAGCACGAGCGAGGCCTCGTGGTCGAGCGGTCCGTGGGGCTCGTCGAGCAGGAGCACGCGCGGGCGCAGCGCGAGGGCGAGCACGAGCGCGAGCTTCTCCCTCATGCCGCGCGAGTACGCGGAGGGAAGGAGGCGCTCGCGACCCGCAAGCCCAAAGCGCTCGAGGAGCTGCTCGGCGCGCGGGCGGGCCTCGTCGGCGCGGTTTGCGGCGAGGATGAGCTCGACGTGCTCGATGGCCGTGAGGTCGTCGTAGAAGGTGGGCACGTCGGGCACGAAGGAGAGCGTGCCCGGCTCCAGGCGCGTGCGGCCGGTGAAGGGGCTGCCCAGGAGGCGTATCTCGCCCTCGCGCGGCGCGAGCCAGCCCGCCAGGCAGCGGAAGAGCGTCGACTTCCCCGCCCCGTTCGGACCGACGAGAAACGCCACCTGCCCGGGCGCGAGCGAGAACGACACGTCCTCCCAGACGGGCACGTCCCCGTATCCGAAGCTAAGGTCGCGAACCTCAAGTGCAGCGCCCATGCGCCCCCTCCCCTCGCGATGCGAGGCAGCATATCACCACCGCCGCCCAGCTCCAAGCCGACCTCCTTGTAGGCGCATGCCGACACGTTCCCGGCCAGAAGTGTCGGTACGCGCCTACGGACCCCACCGCGTAAGCGCTTGCCGACACTTTCCCCTCAAAAACCGTCGGCACGCGCCTACAGACCCGCCCCCCAGCCCGAGCGAGGGCCACAACGCAGGGCGCCCGCCCTTCTCGGCCGGCGACTTCTGCGCAACGCGCAGTGAGCCGGCGAGAAGGACGGGCGCCCCCAGGTGCGTACGGACCTACGAGAAGTCGGCGATCTGCGCCTTGAGCTGCTCGATCGTCGCCGTGAGCTCAGCGGCCTGCGCGCGCTTCTTCTCGATGACGGCCGGCGCAGCCTTGGCGACGAAGCCCTCGTTGGCAAGCGTGCGCTCGACGCCCGCGAGGTCCTTCTCGGCACGGGCGAGCTCCTTGGCGAGGCGCGCGGACTCCGCAGCGAGGTCCACGAGGTCGCCCACGCGGACGAAGATCTCGAGCGCCCCGTCGGCGACCGACACGCAGCCCTCGCCCTTCTCGACGTCGGACCCGGCGGAGAACGCGGCGACGTGGCCGACGCTCCTCACGAAACCCTCCTGGCCGACGAGCACGGCCGCGTCGTCGTCGGAACAGCGCACGAGCACGTCGAGCTCGGCGCGGGGCGAAAGGCGGTAGCGGGCGCGCGTGGAGCGCACGCAGGAGATGACGCGCTTGGCGAGCTCGAAGTCGCGCTCGGCGCGCTCGTTCACGAACTCGGAGAAGCGCTCGGGCTCGGGCCAGGCGGCGACCATGAGGAACTGCGCGGAGTGGTCGTCGAGGCCGCTCGCGGGCAGCGCGTCCCAGACGCTCTCGGTCACGAAGGGCATCACGGGGTGGAGCAGCCGCATGCAGGCGTCGAGCACGAAGACGAGGTTGCGCTGGACCTGGAGGCGCTCGTCGGGCGTCCCGTCGAGCAGGCGGCCCTTGCACAGCTCGATGTACCAGTCGCAGACGTCGCCCCAGAAGAAGCTCTGGATCTCGCGCGCGTAGTCGCCGAAGGCGTAGGTCTCGAGCTGCTCGGTGGCGCGCGCCACGGCGCGGGCCAGGCGGCTGAGCATCCAGGCGTCCTCGGGCGTCACCGCCGCGGGCGCGCCCGGCTCGTAGCCCTCGAGGTTCATCTGGACGAAGCGGCTCGCGTTCCAGATCTTGGTCACGAAGCCGCGGGCCTGCTCGGTGCGCGGGCTGTCAATAAGCTCGTGGGTCTTCTTGTCGATGTTGGCGTCGAACTTGACGTCCTGGTTGTTGGTGATGAGCGTGAGGAGGTTGTAGCGCATGGCGTCGGCGCCGTACTTCTCCATGAGCTCCATCGGGTCGACGCCGTTGCCCTTGGACTTGGACATGCGACTGCCGTCCTTGGCCAGGATCGTGGCGTAGATGTAGACGTCGTGGAAGGGCACCTCGCCCGTGAAGTACAGCGAGCTCATGATCATGCGGGCCACCCAGAGGGCGATGATGTCGCGCGCGGTCACGAGGACCTTAGTGGGGTGGTGCTCGGCGAGCTCGGAGGCGTCGTCGGGCCAGCCCTGCGTGGCAAAGGTCCACAGCTGGGAGCTGAACCAGGTGTCGAGCACGTCCTCGTCCTGGTGGACGTGGTGGCCGCCGCACTTGGGGCACGTGTCCACGTCCTCCATGAGGGCGTCCTCCCAGCCGCAGTCCTCGCAGTAGAAGACCGGGATGCGGTGGCCCCACCACAGCTGGCGCGAGATGCACCAGTCCTTGAGGTTGTCCATCCAGGTGAGGTAGGTCTGGGTCCAGCGCTCGGGGTGGAACTTCACCTCGCCGGACTTCACGACCTCGGTGGCGCGCTCCTTGAGCTTGTCCACGGCAACGAACCACTGCTCGGAGAGCCAGGGCTCAAGCGCGGTGTCGCAGCGGTAGCAGTGCATGACGGAGTGGTCGAGCTCCTCGACCTTCTCGAGCAGGCCGTGCTCCTCGAACCACGCGACCACGGCCTCGCGGCACTGGTCGCGGTTCATGCCGGAGAACTCGCCGTAGCCGTCCACGACGACGGCGTGCTCGTCGAAGATGTTGATCTGCTCGAGGTCGTGGGCCTGGCCCATCGCGTAGTCGTTGGGGTCGTGCGCGGGCGTGACCTTGACGAAGCCCGTGCCGAAGCCGGCGTCGACGTGCCAGTCGGAGAAGATGGGGATCTCGCGGTTCACGATGGGCAGCATGACCTTGGCGCCCACGAGCTTGGCCTTCTCGGGGTCGCTCGGCGAGACCGCCACGCCCGTGTCGCCGAGCATGGTCTCGGGGCGCGTGGTTGCCACGGTCACGTACTCGACGCCGTCCACCGGCTCCACGAGCGGGTAGCGCAGGTACCAGAGGTGGCCCTTCTCGTCCTTGTACTCGGCCTCGTCGTCGGAGATGGCGGTGCAGCAGGAGGGGCACCAGTTGACGATGCGCTTGCCGCGGTAGATGAGGCCGTCGTGGTACCAGTCGCAGAAGACCTTGCGCACGGCGCGGGAGAACTCGGGGCTCATCGTGAACTTCTCGTCGGAGAAGTCGATCGAGCAGCCCATGCGCTTGATCTGGGAGACGATGGTGCCGCCGTACTCGCGCGTCCAGTCCCAGCAGGCGTCGAGGAACTTCTCACGGCCGATCTCGAGGCGGCTCACGCCCTCGCTCTTGAGCTTCTTGTCGACCTTGGTCTGCGTGGCGATGCCCGCGTGGTCGGTGCCGAGGATCCAGCGCGTGGAGCGCCCGCGCATGCGGCTGTAGCGCACGTAGGTGTCCTGGATGGAGTCGTCCATCGCGTGGCCCATGTGCAGGATGCCCGTCACGTTGGGCGGCGGGATGACGACGGTGCAGTCGCCCACCCCCTTGCTGCGCTGGTAGCAGCCGGCGTCGATCCACCTCTGGATGAGCTCGGGCTCTGCGGTCTGGGGGTCGTAGGTCTTGGGCATCTCTTCCACGGCATGTCCTCTCGTGGCGCGCGTTCATATCAGCCCAACAGGATAGCACGTGAGCGGGGGCGGGGCCGGGCTCCTCGTCGCGGCGCCGCGCGGGGCGCGACATCGGCGGCGCCTTGGGGTACCGTGGGGAGCGTGCGACGGCTTCGGGAGGACGCGGAGGACCCATGTGCGAGAAGGACGAGACGGCCGGCACCCCATCGCGGACGGACCCGCGGCTCTTTGACGCGCACTGCCACCTCGGCTGGTTCGCCGATCCCGTCGCCGCGGCGCGCGACGGCGCGGCGGCGGGGCTCTCCGCGCTGGCCGTCACGGTGAGCCCGGGCGAGTACCTGGCGCTGCGCGGGCGCCTTGCGGGCGAGAGGAACGTGGCGCTTGCCGCCGGCCTCCACCCGTGGTGGGTGCGCGACGCGCGCGACGCCGACGAGCTCGCCGCCCTGCTGCCGGGTGTGCGCCACGTCGGCGAGGTCGGCCTCGACGCCGCGCCCCGGCGCGTCGCGACGTGGGAGGCGCAGCTCGCCTGCTTCGAGCGCATCTGCGAGGCGTGCGCCCGCACGAGCGACCCCGACGCCCCCAAGGTCGTCTCGGTCCACGCGGTGCGGAGCGCCGGGGCCGCGCTCGACGCCCTCGAGCGCACCGGGGCCGCGGGGTCGTGCCGCTGCGTGCTGCACTGGTTCTCAGGCAGCTCGGACGAGCTCTGGCGCGCGGTGCGCCTGGGGTGCTGGTTCTCGCTCGGGGAGCGCGCGCTCGCGACGCGGCGCGGGCGGGAGTACGCGCGCGTCCTGCCCGCGGGGCGCATCCTCGCCGAGACGGACCTCCCCGAGGCCGAGGGCTCCCCCGCCACAGCCCGTGACGTCATCTCGTCGCTCGAGCGCGCGGTCGCCGGCATCGCCTCCGCGCGCGGGGCCTCCCCCGACGAGACGCGCGCCCTCGTCGCCCGCAACGCGGAGCGCCTCCTGGGCTGACGCGGCACGCGCCGCCGGGTCCGACGGAGGCGCGGCACGAAGTCCTTCTCGCCGGTTTGTGACCGACCGCCCGCAATGGTAGAGTTGACAGGTCGTACAGGACAAGGAACCGAGGACCCATGAAGCCGCTGCGCAAGACAACGCACGTGAGAAACCCGCTCTCGTCCACGATGCTCGCGAGCACCTCCGGCGACCTTGACCTGCCGCTCGACGACGTCGTCATCGTCTTCGCCTGCAGCGAGAACTTCGTCCCGTACCTCTCGGTGGCGATCCAGTCGATCCTCGAGAACGCGAGCGCGAGCCGTCGCTACGACATCGTGGTCCTCACGCGCGACATCTCGCCGGCGAGCATGATCTTGCTCACGCGCCAGACCAAGTCCGACAACGTCGGCATCGGCTTTCTCGACGTGGACGCCGCGCTCGGCGACATCGAGCTCCCCCACCACGGGCACTTCCGGCCCGAGACCTACTACCGCCTGCTCGCGCCGCAGCTGCTGCCCAACGTGGACAAGGCCATCTACCTCGACTCGGACCTCATCGTCGACGACGACGTTGCCGCCCTCTTCGACGTCGACGTCACGGGCTACCCGCTCGCCGCGACGCGCGACGCCGACACCATCGGCCAGATCGACGGGTACGACGCCACCGTGGGACCCTACCTCGCCCACGAGCTCGGCATGAGCGACCCGCACGACTACTTCCAGGCCGGCGTTCTGCTGATGAACCTCGCCGAGCTCAGGCGCACCGTGACCCCCGAGGAGTTCCTCGCCCTGTCGACCGAGCGCATGTGGCGCTGGCTCGACCAGGACGTCCTCAACAAGGTCGTCAACGGAAACTACGTGCGCGTCCACATGCGCTGGAACTACCTCATGGACTGGCAGCACCTGCGCCGCACCCACATCGTCGCCAACGCACCGGCCGACGTGCGCGAGGAGTACGAGCAGGCCGCCGCGGACCCCGCGATCATCCACTTCGCCGGACCGGACAACCGACCCTGGCTCTACCCCGACGCGGACCGCGCCGACCTCTTCTGGCACTACGCCATGCGCTCCCCCTACCTCGACGAGATTCGCGGCCAGCTCGAGGAGTCCCGCGCGTCGGCTGCCGGCCTCGCCAAGCGCCTGCAGGTCATCGCCCTCTACAAGGGCATCATGCCCGCCTTCGACAAGGTGTGCCCCGCGGGCACGCGTCGCCGCAGGGCAATCATCACCACCTACATGAACCTCGGCGGCTCCAACCTGTAAATTGCGGCCAGGCCTCGACTCAAATAACGGATATGCGTACATCGAGGCACGCCCCCAAGGTGCATGATTAGCTCTTCTCGGCCGTTGCGCGGGAGGCGGATGCGGCGCTTAGGAATCCCCGCCCGTTTGCGTCGCGTGCGTCAAGCCTCCGGTTCGGAGCGCGTCGCACGCGGCGGCGATTCCTCTTGTGCTTACGTTCTCTCTGCCGTTGCACCACCGTTCTTCTCGGTGCATAGAAACCCCCGTGCGTTTGAGGGAACGGGAAGCCGCGGGCGAGAAGGACCGAAGAGGGGCGCGCGTCCGATCGCAAACGGGCGCGGATTCCTAAGCGCTCCAAACTCCCCCCGCGCAACGGCCGAGAAGAACAAAGCGCACTCCGGACCAAGCGCTCCCAAACCAAGCGCCAGCCCCACGGCATCGCCGCGAACAAAAAGCGGCGCGCCCGGGCTCGAGGCACCGGGCGCGCCGCGCAGGGGCTTCTTCTTCGCCTGACTAGCCCTCCAGGTGGTGCTTGCCGTGCGCCTTAGTGACCAGGCGCGGGCTCGCGCCGCCCCCGACGCTCTCCTTGGTGACGATGACCTTGGTGATGTCGAGGTCGCTCGGCAGGTCGAACATCGTGTCCTGCAGCGTGGCCTCGCAGATGGCGCGCAGGCCGCGGGCGCCGGTGCCGCGCTCGAGCGCCTGCCGCGCGATCTCCACGAGCGCGTCGTCCTCGAAGACCAGCTCGACGCCCTCGAGCTCGAACATGCGCCTGTACTGCTTGACGAGGGCGTTGCGGGGCTGCGTGAGGATGGCGACGAGGTCGTCCTCGGTGAGCTCCCGCGTCGCGGTGATCACGGGGATGCGGCCGAGGAACTCGGGGATCATGCCGAACTTGTGGAGGTCCTGGGGCATGACCTGGCCCATGAGGTAGTCCTCGTCCTTCTCGGCGTTCCTCCCGACCTCGGCGGCAAAGCCGACGCCCTTCTTGCCGATGCGGTCGGCGACGATCTTGTCGAGCCCGACGAAGGCACCGCCGCAGATGAACAGGATGTTGGTGGTGTCGATGCGAATGAGCTCCTGCTGGGGGTGCTTGCGGCCGCCCTGCGGGGGCACGCTCGCCTCGGTGCCCTCGAGGATCTTGAGGAGCGCCTGCTGCACGCCCTCGCCGGAGACGTCGCGCGTGATGGAGAGGTTCTCGGCCTTGCGGGCGATCTTGTCGATCTCGTCCACGTAGACGATGCCCACCTGCGCGCGCTCCACGTCGCCGTCAGCGGCGGTGATGAGCTTGAGCAGGATGTTCTCGACGTCCTCGCCAACGTAGCCGGCCTCGGTGAGGGTGGTGGCGTCCGCGATGGCAAACGGCACCTCGAGGAAGCGGGCGAGCGTCTGCGCGAGCAGCGTCTTGCCGGTGCCGGTGGGGCCCAGCAGCAAGATGTTGCTCTTGGCGATCTCGACCTCCTCGGCGCCCTCCTCAACCTCGTCGTTTCCGGAGAGGATGCGGCGGTAGTGGTTGTAGACGGCCACGCTCATGGCGCGCTTGGCCTGCTCCTGCCCCATGACGTACTGGGAGAGCTCGTCGTAGATCTCGTGGGGGGTGGGGAGGTCCTTGATGGGCGGCATCCCCTCCTCGAGCTCGAGCGCCTCGTCGTCATCGGGGAACTCCGCCTCGTCGATCATGTCGGAGCACGCGTGGACGCACTCGTCGCAGATGTAGACGCCGCCGGGGCCCGCGATGAGCTTGCTCACCTGGCTGCGGGTCTTGCCGCAGAACGAGCAGCGCATCTCGCTCCCGAAGCCACCGTAGCTGTCGTTGTTGGACATGGGCTACTCCTGGCTCTGGTCGGCGCGCGACGTGATGACCTTGTCGACCAGGCCGTACGCGCAGGCCTCCGAGGCGCGCATGTAGTTGTCGCGCTCGGTGTCCGCGTTGATCCGCTCGATGGGCTGGCCGGTGGCCTCGGCGAGGATCTCGTTGAGGCGGTTGCGGATCCAGCGGGTCTCGTCGGCCACGATCTGGATGTCGGTCTGCTGCCCCTGGACGCCCGAGCTCGGCTGGTGGATGAGCACCATCGAGTTGGGCAGGGCGAGGCGCTTGCCCTTTGCGCCGGAGGCGAGGATGGCGGCGCCCATGGAGGCGGCCATGCCCACGCAGATGGTGGAGACGTCGGGCTTGATGAAGTTCATCGTGTCGATGATGCCGAGGCCCGAGTAGACGTCGCCGCCGGGCGAGTCGATGTAGAGCGCGATGTCCTTGTCGGGGTCCTGGCTCTCGAGGTGGAGGAGCTGCGCGATCACGAGGTTCGCCGAGTCGCGCGTCACCTCCTCACCAAGAAACACGATGCGGTCGTTGAGCAGGCGGGAGTAGATGTCGTAGCTGCGCTCGCCGCGCGGCGTCTGCTCGACGACATAGGGTATGAGCGGGATGTTGGTGGGCTGGTGCATGGATGCTCCGTTTCTTGTAGAAAGCCCCGGACGAGGTCGGGCTCGCCCGGGGCGCTTCGTCGTGCGGAGCGAGGGACTACTCGGCGTCCTTCTCGCCCTGCTCCTTGGCGCGCTCGGCCACCTCGTCGACGATGTTCACCTTGCAGTTCTCGACGAGCCAGTCGAGGGCCTTGGTGCGACGGATGGAGTCGCGGATGGCGGGCAGGCGACCCTCGTTCTTCCACTCCTTGTAGGAGGCGTCGACGTCCTCGACGCCGGCCTTCTCGAACTCGGCGCGGACCTCGTCCTCGCTGGCCTCGAGGCCGAGCTTGGCGGCCACGGCGTCGAGGGCGAGCGACTGGCGCGCACGCTCCTCGGCCTGGACGCGCAGGTCGGCGATGAAGTCGTCGGACTTGATGCCGCGGGCGCGCAGGAACATGTCGAGGGAGACGTTCTGGCGCTGCAGCTGACCGAGGAACTCCTGCGCGAGCTCGTTGAAGATCTCGTTCTGGTAGGCCTCGGGCACGGTCTCGAGGTCGAGCAGCTTGCCCACGGCCTCGACGACGCGGTCCTCCTTGAGGTTGAGGATGGAGGTCTTCTTGTCGCCCTCGATCTCCTCCTTGACGGCCGCCTTGAAGGCGTCGACGGTGTCGTAGCCGTACTTCTTGGCCATCTCGTCGTCGAGCTCGGGGGTGACGGCCTTCTTGATGGCGTTGAGCGTCACCTTGACGGAGAAGGTGTGGGAGTGCTCCTCGCCCTCGTGGACGTGGGTGTGCGTCCACTCGATGGCCTTCTCCTCCCCCTTCTTCATCCCGACGATGCCCTCCTGGAGCTGCTCGGGGACCTGCTGGCCGTCGAGGGCGAGCAGGCGGTTCTTGCCCGCGAGGTGGCCGGCGCCGTCAACGTTCTCGATGTCGACGGAGACGACGTCGCCGGGCTCGACGGCGCGGTCCTCCTCGACGTCCTCGTAGGTCACCTGGTAGCTGAGGAGCTGGTTGATCTGCCAGTCGATCTCGGCCTCGGTGGCCTCCTCGGGCGGGAGGTTGATCTCGGGGGCGTCATAGGAGGTGAGCTCAGCCGCGGGGCGGACGCCGATGGTGGCGTCGACGACGTAGTCGGCGCCCTCGGCGGCGAGCTCGGGGTCGGCGCCCTCGGGGCCAAAGCTCACGCGGCCCACGGGAGTGACGTCGAGCTCCTCGAGCATCATGGGCTCGAGGGCATTGAGCAGGTCGTTGGTGGCCTGGGCGAGCACCGCCTCGCGGCCGATGATGCCGTCGATCACCGGACGGGGCGCGTGGCCGCGACGGAAGCCCTGGAAGTTGTACTTCTTGGCGATGTCGCGATAGGTCTTCTTGATGGCTGCGTTGACGTCGGCGGCGGGGACGGTGACCTTGGCGGCCATCTTCTCGTCGACGGGCTGCTCAGCGGTGACGGTGATCTTCAACGTTCCTCCAGTGTCTCGTGCCTGGCGGGCCGGCCCCGCCATGTTTCCCTGCGTGGTGCGGGCGAAAGGAATCGAACCTTCACGGGGTCTCCCCCACTGGAACCTAAATCCAGCGCGTCTACCAGTTCCGCCACGCCCGCGGTTTTCACAGCCTTTGAATCATAGCAAACTTCTACAGGATACCCGCATCTCGGCAGATAATTCACGCGCGGCGAGAAGAACCGGCGAGCCGGGGGCGCGGGCGCACGGTCCAAGGCGCCGGCCCGAGCCGGACGCACGGAATCGGACGCAAGGGCGTGCGCCTGGCTCGGGGCATGCGAGAAGAGCGCGCAGGCCGTCAGTTCTTCTCGCCGTCCACGTAGTAGCTGGCCTGAGCCTCCCACATCCTTGCGTAGAGGCCACCCGCGGCGAGCAGCTCCTCGTGGGAGCCGCGCTCGGCCACCCGCCCGCCGTCGAAGACGATGATGTCGTCGCAGAAGCGGCAGCTGCTCATGCGGTGCGAGATGTAGATCGCGGTCTTGCCGGCAACCATCCGGTCGAAGCCGGCGTAGACCTCGGCCTCGCTGATGGGGTCGAGCGCGGCCGTGGGCTCGTCCAGGATCACGACCGGCGCGTCCTTGTAGAGCGCGCGGGCGAGCGCAAGCTTCTGCGCCTGGCCGCCGGAGGGCGCCACGCCCGGGCCCAGGTCGTTGTAGAGGCGGGTCTCGAGGCCGTCCGGCCACCCGCGCACGAAGCCGGCGTCGGCCTGGTCAAGCGCCGCCCAGAGGCGAGCGTCGTCGCGCGGGTAGCCGGCGGCGAGGTTCTCCCACACCGGGAAGGCGAAGAGCTTGAAGTCCTGGAAGACCACCGCCATGAGGTCGCGGTACTCGTCCTCGTCGTACTTCTCGACGTCGATGCCGTTGAGCGTGATGCGACCGGACGTGGGGCGGTACAGGCGGCACAGCAGCTTGATGAAGGTGGTCTTGCCCGCGCCGTTGGGGCCCACCACGGCCATCTTGCGTTTGGTGCCCAGCCTGACACGTGGGGCGCGGCGGGCCGGCAACCCACGCGACGCCGTTGCGGCCCCTATGGGAGGGGCGACCGCGCACACCTTTCCATTTTTGGGGCGCCGCTCGCCAAAATGAGAGGGTGTGCGCGGTCGGCGACGGCGCACTCCGGCCGAACGGCCCGCCCGTCGCCAAGCGAGGCGGGCACGCGGCGAGAAAGCCCCGGCCTGTGCTTTGGGGGTCGCGGATTTGCGCGCGTCCCGCGCGCACCGAGCGGCGTCTGCCCAGTTGGGCGAGACACGCCCCCCATCGGCGGTTCGGCCGGCGGGGGCAGAGGCTCGGCAAGTGCGATAATGGCGCGCGAGCACACGCACGGAAGGGAGCCGCATGCAGCCCATCAATGCCAGGCCTTTGCCGGACGACCGGCACGCGTGCATCCTCTGGCTGTCGCGCGCGGGCTTCGTGCCCGGGGCGGACGGCAGCCCCGTCGAGGCCGAGCCCTCCCCCGCCTCCGCCGCCGCGCGCGTGGCCGAGGGCCTCCTCTCCTCGCGCCTCTTCCCGCCGGGGCGCCACGGTGCCGGCATGAGCCGGCTGCAGGTCAGCGAGATCTGCTCGCTCCGGCACGGGCTCGTGGTCGGGCCCGACATGAAAAGCGTCGCCGCCCTCCACGAGGCCATCGTGCTCGTCACGCCGCTCGCGGACGGCCGGCTGCCGGGCGTCGTCGCCGATGCGCTCACGCGGTTCGGCCCGCACGACCTTACGGGCGCCACCGTGCTGCCGGTCGTGACGCTCGCGGACAGCACGGGGGAGCCCGGCGAGGCGCTTCTCGCGGACCTGCGCTCCGTGCTGCCCGGCGCGGCGATCGCCGATCCCGTCGCCCTTCTCGGCACGACGGAGTACGAGATGGCGCCTCAGCTCGAGCCTCGCCTCGACGAGCTCGTCCGCTAGGCCCGAGTCGCCCGACCTAGGCGCGGCGCAGGCGCACGGCCGTCCCCGAGCAGCAGGTCATGATCATGCCCTCGAAGGTCTCGTAGCCGATGCTCGCGCCCACGACGGCGTCGGCGCCGAGCTGGGCGGCGCGCTGCTGCATCTCGTCGAGCACCTCGTTGCGGGCCTGCTGGAGCTCCTCCTCGTAGCCCGCCGAGCGCCCTCCGAAGACGTTCCTGATCCCGGCGCCGAGGTCGCGGAACATGTTGATGCCGCTCACGGCCTCGCCGGTGACGATGCCCAGGTACTCCACGATCTGGTGCCCCTCGACGGAGTTGGTGGTGGTAACGATCATCGCGTCTCCTCTCTCGACGATGCGAAGGGACCGTCCCCTCGCATCACTAGCGTAATGACAAGGGCGGCGCCGTCGAGGCGAGCCGAGAGCCGCATCCCCTGGGCGGCGGCGAGCTGGGCGGCAACGGCGAGCCCGAGGCCGGAGCCGGCCGTCGCGCGCGAGGCGTCGGCCTGGTAGAAGCGCTCGAAGAGCCGATCGGCGTCGATGGCGCCGGGGTCGGCGACCGGGTTGGAGAACTCCACGTCGACGCGGTCCCCCTCGCCCGTCGCCACCCGCACGGAGAGCGGCCCGCTCCCGTGCCTCAACGCGTTTGCCACGAGGTTCTCCGCGATGCGCGAGAGCGCGTCGGAATCGGCGATCACCGTGGGCGCGGGGTCGCGCACCTCGAGCGCGGGCTCCCAGCCACGCGCCTCGAACTCGGGGTAGTGGCCCAGGAGGGCCTGCTCGAGCAGCGGGCGCAGCGCGACCGGCCCCAGCTCGAGCGGGGTGTCCGGGTCGGCGGCGCGCGCGTAGGAGAAGAGCTCGTCGAGAAGCCCCGACATCGCCGCGAGACGGGCGTCTGCCGCGGCGAGCTGGGCGTCCTTGCGCCCGGGATCGGCCTCCTCGCGCGCGAGCTGCAGATAGCCACGGGCCCCGGTGAGCGGCGTCCGCACGTCGTGGGAGAGCGCGGAGAGCCCGCGGGAGAACTCGTCGGCTGCCCGCAGCGCCTCGACGCGCTCGGCGTCCGCCGCGTCGAGCTCGGCGTTCACGGCATCCACGAGGCCCACCATCCCGGGCAGGCGACTGCCGCAGGTGAGCCGCGCGTTGCTCGCGCGCTCGCGGCTCACGAGGAAGCGCGACTGTCGGGCGAGCTCGCTCGCGTAGCACGCGAGCACGAAGAGCGCGCCAAACCCCATGCCGAGCGCGATGGCCACCACGAGCACGAGTCCCTCTGCCATGCGAAACCTCTCCACGACACGTCCCAGCCATTCCATCCTAGAGCCTGCGAGCAGCCATTCCGCCACAGAGTAGAGCCAGTGGTAGAGCGGCTCGAGGAGCGCGTCCGGGCTCATGCCACGTCACGCCTCGAGCCCACGGCGGCCGAGAGCGCCGCGCACGCGAGGCAGAGCGGCGCGCAGACGACGAGCGCGCGGAGGGCCGGGGCCACGCCGGTCGAGTCGACGGCGAGCATCGCGGCCGCGCCCTGCTCAATCGAGCGCATCGTGACGTAGGGCGTCCACGCCAGCGCTGCCTCCAGGGCAGGCCCCCAGCCAAGGCCGAACATGTTGCTCACGAGCAGGAGGAACGAGAAGAACCCCTGCTCGAACACAGCCGAGAGCAGCAGGAAGGCGACGATGAACGCTATCGCTCGAATGCGCGTGAGCTGGCCCGCGAGCAGCACGACGAATGCGTAGGCGCACGCCACGAGCCATCCCTCGACCGCCCAGACAGCAATCTGCCAGAGCGGCTCGACGTTTGCCACCGGGCGCATGGTCACGAAGGCCCCGACGCCGCTGAGGGCGAGGTAGGCGAGCAGGGCAGCGCCCGAGAGGATGACCGTGAGCAGGCACTTCTCGGCAAAATAGGCGCTGCGCCCACGAAGCGACGAGAGGAGCGTGCGGTCAAAGCCGGTGTCCGAGTCGGCGGTCGAGAGATGCGCGGCCACGAATGGCGCGACCATGACAGCGAGCCCGATGCTCGAGCCGCGGCCGGCGAGGCGGAGGGCGCCGGAGCTCGTAGTGAGGCCGTCGTAGACGACCCCGGGCTCGAGCGGCCACCAGATCGTGAAGACGGCCGAGCCCAGGGTGGCGAGCGCCACGAGCGCGAGCACCACCCACGGCCATCGCGAGCGGGCCACACGGTAGAGATCGGACCTGAGCAGGGCGATCATGCGACATCCCTCCTTGAGACGAGCAGCGCGTCGGCGGCGACGGTCGCCACGATGGTCGGCATGCAGACGACGAGCGCGCGCACGGCGGGCGCCAGGCGCACCGCGTTGTCCGCCGAGAGGAGCGCCCCGGCGCCCTCGCCGATGGCGCTGACGACCTGCGCGGGCAGCCACGGGGCAACGGCGGCGGAGAAGTCGAGGAAGCTGCCCCCCGCAAGGTAACAGAGGGCGTCGATGCCCACGACGACACCCCCCTCGAGCAGCCCCGTGGACGCGAGGATCGCAAAGCCCATGCTCACCGCCTCGCTGCGAGTGAGGTGCGCCACGAGCACGGTGAGCACCGCGTAGGTCGAGCCCACGAGCCAGTTGCATCCAAACCAGACCGCCACCTGCCACGCGGGCTCGGGGGCGAGGACGGGCACGCCGGAGATCGGCACGGCAATAAGCCCCAGCACCAGCGCGACGACCAGCGTGGCCATGGCGAGAAGGACCGAGAACGCGCACTTCTCGACAAACCACGCCACGCGCCCGCGGCGGCTCAGCGAGGAGAGGACCGAGCGGCCAAAGCCGATGTCATTCCGGTCGCTGCACACGATCGCCGCCATGACGGCGGCGAGGATCTCGATGCCGCCGAGGCTCAGCGCCGACCCGGTGAGGCTGTCGAAGGCGACGGGGCCCATGCTCGTCCAGCGCATGAGCAGGGCGGGAGCGAACGTCAGGAGCGCCATGAGGGCAAGAATCACCCAGGCCCAGCGGGAGCGCACGACGCGATAGGCGTCCGCGCGCAGCAGGGCCATCATCGGGCCTCACCGTCTTCAGCGTGCAAAGGTGCCTGTCCCTTTTGCACGCCCATGAGCTCGACGAAGTACTCCTCGATGTCGCGCTCGACGGTCGCGAGCTCGCGGACCTCGACGCCGGCCGAGAAGCACGCGGAGCTCACCTCGTCGAGCGAGGAGCCCGTGACCACGAGGGCACCGTCGGGCTCCGCGCGGAAGGCGGCGGACGGGAGCGCCTGCTCGAGGAGGGCCAGGCCGCGCTCGGGGCGGGCGAGGCGCACGCGCACGGAGCTGCCGCAGCGCTCGTGGAGCTCCACGTCGGTAAACTCCGCGGTGAGGCGACCCGCGGAGATGACGCCGAAGCGCGTGGCCACGCGGTCGAGCTGGTCGAGGACGTGGCTCGAGATCACGACGGTGACCCCGTGCTCGTGGTTGAGCCGCACGAGGGCGAGGCGCATGGCGCGCGTAGCCTCGGGGTCGAGCCCGTTGAACGGCTCGTCGAGCATCAGCAGGTCGGGCGCGCCCACAAGCGCGAGCGCGAGCCCCAGGCGCTGCCGCATGCCGAGCGAGTAGGCCTTCACGCGGCGGTGGTCGCACGGGTCGAGGCCGACGAGCGCGAGCAGGTCGTCCGCAACGGCGCCGGCGTGCGTGAGGCCGAGGGCGAGGGCCTTGGCAACGAGGTTGTCTCGGGCGGTGAGGCTGGCCAGGACGCCGGGGCTCTCGATGAGGGCACCGATGCGCGAGAAGCCCTGCGGGGTGGCGCCGCCGCCCACGGGGTCGCCGAAGAGGACGACCTCGCCGGCCGTGGGGCGCGCCAGGCCGCAGACCATCTTCATCGTGGTGGACTTGCCCGACCCGTTCCTGCCCACGAAGCCGTAGATGTCGCCCGCGGCGACGGTCATGTCGAGGCCGTCGACGGCAAGCTTGCTCCGGTAGCGCTTGGTGAGGCCGTGCGTCTCTATGACGTTCACGCTCGCTCCTTTCTAGAGGCTGCCTCTCAGTCTGGCGGGCAGTCCTTTAGAAACCGTGAGCCAAATCTAAAGAAATCTTGAGAGTGATCCAATTGGGGATAGGCCCCTCTTTGATCACGCGAGCTTGAAGCCCATGCCCCAGACGGTCTTGAGGTAGTCGTCGGTGCCGGTGGCACGCAGCTTGGCGCGGATGTTGGAGACGTGCGCCGCAACGGTGGAGTCGTCGCCGGCGAAGGGCTCGCCCCACGCCAGCTCGAAGAGCTCCGACTTTGAGAACACGCGGTTGGGCCTGCGAACGAGGGTCTCGAGAATGTTGAACTCGATCTTGGTGAGCGCGACCTCCCCGCCCTTCTCGCCGGCCTCACCGGGAGCCACCGCGAGCGTGCGGGCCTCGGGGTCAAGCTCCCAGCGCCGCCAGGTCAGGACTCCTCCCACGGGGCCCGTCGACCCGCGGTGCCGCAGCTGCACCTCCACGCGCGCGGCCAGCTCGTCGAGGTCGAAGGGCTTGGTGAGGTAGTCGTCGGCGCCTAGGTGCAGCAGGTCGATCTTGTCCGCGGCGGCAGTGCGCGCGGAGATCACGATCACGGGCGTCGCCTCGTCGCGCTCGCGAATGAGCCCCACGAGCTCCTCCCCCGTCGCGCCCGGAAGCATGAGGTCGCAGATGACGACGTCGTAGGACGCGTCCCTCTCGCCCGCGCCGCCCAGCAGCAGGCGCGCCTCAGAGCCGGAGAACGCCTGCGTAACGGCGTGGCCGTCGCGCGAGAGCCGAGTGGCCACCACGTCGTTGATTGCCGCGTCGTCCTCTATCACCAGCACCCGCGCCATGATTCTCCAAAGTAATGAAGTGACCGTCCCTTCGTATCATAGCGGCATGGACCCCAGAATGATTCAAAAGGGGACTGTCCCCTTTTGAATCATGGGGATGTAAGGGCGGCCATCCAAGCGTAAGTATCCGCTCCCCCTTGTTAAGAGCGCCGTAATCAACGGTCAGCGCAGCGAAAGGGCTCCCCAAACGCGAACGATTCCACCGCAAGCGGACTCTAACGTAACTCTCGGCTTGGCCGACGACACGAAGCCGTCGGCAAATGGGAAAGGCAATCGAAGGGAGCTCTTGTGAACAACACCAGCGCGCGTGGCATCTCTCGCCGCTCATTCCTCGGCATGCTCGGCATGGCGGGCTTTGCCTGCGCGGCGGGCCTCGGCCTCACCGGCTGCGAGGACAGCGCCGCCCCCGCGACGGAGGCCGTGGACTACAACTCCATGTCGCTGGACGACATCATCGCCCAGGCCAAGGAGGAGGGCCAGATCAACTCCGTGGGCATGCCGGACACCTGGGCCAACTGGGTCGGCACCTGGGATGACATCGAGGAGAAGTACGGCATCACGCAGGCCGACCAGGACATGTCCTCCGCCGAGGAGATCGCCATGTTCAAGCAGGAGGGCACCGACGGCACCAAGGACATCGGCGACGTGGGCCAGCAGTGGGGCCCCACCGCCGAGGCCGAGGGCGTGACCCTCAAGTACAAGACCAGCTACTGGGACGAGATTCCCGACTGGGCCAAGGACGACGACGGTGACTGGGTCGTGGGCTACTACGGCACGATGTCGATCATCTCCAACGACGACCAGGTCCCCAACCCGCCCACGACGCTCGCTGAGCTCGCCGACGGCGACTACAAGGTCTCCATCGGCGACATCACGGCCGCCGCGGCCGCGCAGCACGCGGTGCTCGCCATCGCCGTCGCCCTGGGCGGCGGTCTTGACGACATGCAGCCCGCCTACGACTTCATCACCAAGATCGCCGAGGCCGGCCGCCTGGACGTCTCCGACGTCTCCGTCGCCCGCCTGGAGTCCGGGGAGGTCGCCGTGGGCCTCAACTGGGACTACAACTCCCTCAACTACCGCGCCCAGATCGTCGAGAACAACCCCGACGCCAAGTTCACGGTGAGCATCCCCACGGACGGCTCCGTGCAGTCCGGCTACGCCACCATCATCAACGCCAACGCGCCGCGCCCCGCCGCCGCCTGCCTCGCCCGCGAGTACATCCTGTCCGACGAGGGCCAGATCAACCTCGCCCGCGGCTACGCCACGCCCATCCGCAGCTCCGTGGAGCTTCCCGAGGACGTCAAGGCGCTGCGCCTCCCCGATGAGCAGTACGGCGACCAGGTCCAGTCCATCGACTACGACAAGTGGACTGACGTCACCAACGAGCTCGTGACCTGGTACCAGGAGAACATCATCCCCATCCTGGGCTAAACGCACGACGATCACCCGCCGCCGTCATCGGCGCACCCGGGCGGCCTCAGGGCCGCCCTTCTTCTTGGGGCCCAGCGTTCTTCTCGCCAGCAGGCCCTGCGGGGCGAGAAGGACGCGGCCTCTCACCACTGACCAGCACAGAAACCGTGTAAGGAGGTACCGTGGCAGACATCTCTCAGGCAGGCGCCGCCCTCGCCGCAGACGCCGCCGCGTCAGGAGCAGGACGGACCGCCGCCCACGCCTCGGCCGAGGAGGCCAGGCCACCGAGGGGCCGCAAGTGGGTCGGCTACATCGCCTTTCTCCCCTTCCTGCTCGTGATCGTGGGATACGAGCTGCTCCCGCTCGCGCAGCTCGTCCTGGACAGCCTTATTGGCAAGGAGTCCGGCGCCTTCGGCCTCGAGAACTTTATCAAGGTCTTCACCACCCCGCTCTACCAGCAGTCCATTATCAACAGCGTGTGGATCAGCCTGGTCTCAGCCGTTGTGGGCATCGTCGTGTCGTTCCTTGCGGCGCGCTTTGCCTACGAGTCGAGCGAACGCGTGCGCAACGCCTTCACGATGGTCCTCAACATGATGTCCAACTTCTCCGGCGTGCCCCTGGCGTTTGCCTTCATGATCCTCATGGGCAACTCCGGCGTCCTCACCATCCTGGGCGAGCAGTGGGGAATCCCCTTCCTCGCTGACTTTGACCTCTACACCGGCGAGGGCCTGCTCGTGCTCTACATCTACTTCCAGATCCCGCTGGCGACGCTGCTGCTCCTGCCCGCCTTCAGCGGCATCAAGAAGTCGTGGCGCGAGGCGGCGATCATCCTGCAGGCATCCCCGCTGGACTACTGGTTCAGGATCGTGATCCCCAACCTCATGCCGTCCATCCTGGGCACCCTCTCCGTGCTCTTCTCCAACGCGCTGGCCGCGTACGCCACCGCCTTTGCCGTCGTCATGAACAACTACGCGCTGCTCCCCCTGCAGATCACGTCCAAGTTCAAGGGCGACGTGCAGATCGACGCCGCGACGGGCGGGGCGCTGGCCGTGGTGCTCATCATCCTGATGGTCGTCTGCACGCTCATCAACAACTACTTCACCAAGCGCGCATCCAAGGGGCGTGAGATCATATGAGTCTGAAGACCAAGGCCGTCGGGGCATCCGCCCCTGACAAGAAGACCCCGCTCGCCGCAAGGATCTTCCTGGGCGTCGTCGCCCTGTACCTGCTGGTTCCGTTTCTCACCACGCTCGTGTACTCGCTCTTCGTCGAGTGGACCGACGTCCTTCCCTCGGGCTTCACGCTGCGCAACTACGCGGAGCTCTTCACCAACTCGACGTTCTGGTTCTCCATCGGCCGCACGCTCGTCCTGTGCCTGGTGAGCGTGGCCATCACCATCGTTCTTCTCCTCCTGGCCATGTACGTCGTCGTGGCCGTGAACCGCAGGCTGGGGCGCTTCATGCAGTTTGTCTGCATGATTCCCTACGCTCTCCAGGGCGTCATCCTCTCCATCGGCATCATCTCGCTCTACACCGGAACCGGGACGATCCTCTCCAACCGCATGTTCATGCTCTTTGGCGCCTACACCATCCTCGTGCTGCCCTACATCTACCAGGGCATCCGCAACGCGCTCAACGCCATCGACGCGAACATGCTCATCCAGGCGGCAGAGATGCTCGGCTGCGGCCGCTTCCGCGCCTACGTGCAGGTGGTGCTCCCCAACATCGTGTCGGGCATCCTTGTCTCGAGCCTCCTGGCCGAGAGCATCGTCTTTGGCGACTTCGTTCTCGCCAACAACATCGCGGGCACCAACTACCAGAACATCCAGGTGTTCCTCCAGGCCAACATGGCCCGCTCCAGCGGCCTGTCGAGCGCCATCGTGGTCGTCATCTTCCTCGTGGTGGCGGCGGTGACCGCGCTCGTCCTCAAGCTCCAGCACACCTCTCAGAACAAGTAAGGAGTCAGCCAGATGGCCTACATTGAGTTCAGGGACGTCGTCAAGCGCTTCGGCGACAACACCGTCCTCGACCACATCAGCTTTGGCATCCAGCAGGGCGACCTCGTGACGCTGCTCGGACCCTCCGGCTGCGGCAAGTCCACGCTGCTGCGATGCCTCTCCGGGCTCGAGACCGTCACCGAGGGCCAGATCGTGCTCAACGGCCGCGACGTCACCAACGTGCCCGCCAGCAAGCGCAACATCGGCATGGTCTTCCAGCAGTACAGCCTCTTCCCCAACATGACCGTCGAGCAGAACGTGGCCTTTGGCCTCAAGATGAAGAAGGTCGACCCGGCCACCACCGAGCGCAAGGTGCGCGAGGCCATCGCCATGGTCGAGCTCACCGGCAAGGAGCGGGCGTACCCCGCCAACCTCTCCGGCGGCCAGCAGCAGCGCGCCGCCCTCGCGCGCTCCATCGTGACCGAGCCCTCCGTGCTCCTGCTCGACGAGCCGCTTTCGGCGATCGACGCCAAGCTCCGCAAGGCCCTCCAGTCCCGCATCCGCGAGATCCACCAGGAGCTCGGCCTCACCACGATCTTCGTCACGCACGACCAGGACGAGGCCATGGTCATGTCCGACGTGATCCAGCTGTTCCACGCGGGCCGCATCGAGCAGGCCGGCAGCCCCGTCGAGGTATACACGAGCCCCGTCTCCGAGTTCGCCGCGAGCTTCATCGGCAGCTACAACCAGCTCTCCGGCGCCCAGTTCAAGGCGATCTCCGGCAGCGACGTGCCCGCGGGCAACGTCGTCGCCATCCGCCCCGAGACCATCGGCATCTCCCGCGAGCGCCCGACCGACGCCGACGGCTACGTCGTCGTGGGCACCGTCGCCGACAGCACGCCGCGCGGCAACGTCCTGCGCTACACCGTGCGGGTCGGCCAGACCACGCTGCTCGTCGACGTGCTCTTCCGCAGCTTCCACATGTTCGACGACGGCGAGACCGTCTACCTCACCCTCCCCGAGCGCGACTGCCTCGTCATCCCCGAGAACGCCCGCAGCGCGGCGTAGCGCCGGGCGAGAAGACCCTCCCTCCCGGCCCGCACGCCCCGGCGTGCGGGCTCCCCGCGTGCAAAGGGGACCGTGCAAAGGGGACAGGCACTTTTGCACGGCCGGAGGCAGCGTGCAAAAGTGCCTGTCCCCTTTGCACGGTCCCCTTTGCACGCCCCACCGACAGCAAGGAGTGAACATGCCCTTCCACGACCAGGTATTTCTCGCCCCGGGCAGCAACCGCTACAAGGGCAACCTCCACAGCCACACCACCAACTCCGACGGGCTCCTCACCCCCGCGGAGTCCGTCGCCGCCTTCCGCGAGCGCGGGTACGACTTCCTCTGCCTCTCCGAGCACGACCTCTACACGGACCTCTCCGGCGAGTTCGACGACGAGGGGTTCGTCATCCTGCCCGGTCTCGAGGCGTCGGCCTACCTCTACGCCGACGAGACCGAGACCGTGCGTCTGAGGTGCCACCACATGCACGGCATCCTGGGCACCGACGAGATGGTCGCCGCGGCCGAGCGGCGGTTCTCGCACCTGGAGCGCCTCGAGCCCCTCCGCTTCCACGGGTCCTGGGACGGGGAGGCGGTCGCCGAGCGGCTGGCCGCCGAGCTCGCTGCGCGCGGGTGCGCCGTGACCTACAACCACCCCATCTGGAGCCGCGTCGAGCCCGACGACTTCTGCGGCGCGAAGGGCTACTTCGCGCTCGAGATCTTCAACTACGACACGGTGAACGAGTCGGGCACCGGATATGACGTCACGTACTGGGACCTCATGCTGCGACGCGGCAGGCGCGTGCTCGGCTTCGCGTCCGACGACAACCACAACGAGGGCCTCTTCGACGACGCCTTTGGCGGCTGGGTCACGGTGTGCGCGCCCGAGCTCACGCGCGACGCCGTGGTGCGCGCGCTGCTGGCGGGCGACTTCTACTCGAGCTCGGGCCCCGAGATCTGCGGCTGGGGCGTGCGTGACGGCGTCGCGTGGGTGGAGTGCAGCCCGTGCGAGCGCGTGAACTTCGTGGCGGGCGGCCCCGTCAACGCGGGTGGCACCGTGATCGCCCCCGAGGGCGAGCTGCTCGAGCGCGCCGAGTTCAGGCTGCGCGGCGGCGAGACCTACCTGCGCGTCGAGTGCGTCGACGCCCATGGGCGCACGGCGTGGTCGAACCCCGCCTTCGCGGACGAGGCGTAGGCGTCCGCGAGCCCTTCTCGCCTGCCGCGGCCGCCTCGGCTGCGTGCCCTTCTCGCCTGCACGGCCGCCTCGTCCGAGCTAAACGCACGGAATCGGAGTCAAAAGCGTGCGCGCGGCTCGGACAACCGCTCGAACCCGGGCGAGACCATCGCAGCTCCGCCCAGAAGGCACGTTTCGTTGAGCCGAAGCGTGCCTTTTGCTCGGACTAGCCTCGCAACAGAAGCGGCGAGAAGGACCGTGCGGCGGCGAGAAGAGCGCCCGCCCCGGCGACCTACCTGAGCGGCATCGACTCCCAGGAGCCGTCCGCGCGCGGGACCTCGACCGCACGGTAGCCGACCTCCCAGGCGTGCGCATAGGCGCCGGAGATACCGTCGCAGATGTCGGCGGGAACGTGGCCGTCCGACCCCACGGTGATGGGCACCCCGGCGGCACAGAAGCGCTCGAGCAGCCCGCGCGCGGGGTAGTAGTCCCCCACCCCCTTGCGCCAGCCCGCCGTGGAGAGCTCCACGCGCCTGCCCGTGTCGTGCGCGCAGGCGACCATCTCGTCCCAGAGCGGCGCGAGGTCGATCGTGGGGGCGAATCCGGCGTTGACGAAGCGCATGGCTAGGTCGGGGTGGGCCATCGTCGCAAAGGGCAGCGGGCTCTCGCAGGCGCGGCACCACGTCCGCGCGTAGCGCCTCCAGACCTCGTCGGGGCCGAGCTCGCGCCAGATGCGCTGGTCGGTCGGGTCGTCGATCCAGGCCCCGTCGTCCTGCTCGCCGAGCCAGTGCACGCTGCCCAGGAGCACCTGCGCCCCGGACGCCCACCGCTCGACGTTCGGCTCGCAGCCGGGGTACCAGTCGCACTCGAAGCCGTAGATCATCTCGAGCTCGGGGTGAGCGTCGCGAGCCGCCTCCCACGCGGCGCGATGCTCCGCGAGCTGCGACTCGACCACCTGCACGGCGCCCTCCGGGTCCATGACGCGCGGCAGCGTGAGATGGTCGGTCGAGACGAGCACGCGGCACCCGGCGGCGAGCGCCGCGGCGGCGTTCTGGTCAAAGGTGCCCACGCCGTCCGAGAAGTGCGTGTGGGTGTGGGTGTCGACGATCGACCCGGGGTCGAGCGGTCGGGCCATGGCGCCTCCTTGGGGCCGCGGGTTCTTCTCGCCCCATTGTGCCGCATCGGGGCGCGCGGGAGTGTAAGCGTTTCACAAAGGCGGGCCGCCGGGCGAGAAGCCCGACGGCCCGCAAGCGTGCAAAAGTGCCTGTCCCCTTTACACGCTACAGGTCCTGGAGGGCGTAGACGGAGAGCGGTCCCTCGCGAAGTGCCGCGATGGCCTGGACGAGCGCCACCGCGCCCGACATGGTCGTTGCCATGTCGATGCCGCGGCTCACCGCCTCGCTGCGCATCCTGGTGCCGTCACCGCGCGAGCTGTGGCCCTTCGGGGTGTTGATGAGGAACGAGATCTTGCCCTCGGCCATGAGGTCGCACACGTTGGGGTGCCCCTCGGAGATGGGCTTGACGACCTCGCACGGGATGCCCGCGGCGCGCAGCGTCTTTGCCGTGCCGCGCGTCGCCAGCAGGTCGTAGCCGAGGTTGCGCAGCGACAGCGCAACCGGCGCGATGGAGCGCTTGTCGCGGTCGCACACCGAGACGAAGACGGTGCCGGACTGCGGCACGTCGTACTCGATGGCCTCGCGCGTCTTGGCGTACGCCTTGGGGAAGGTCACGTCGAGGCCCATGACCTCGCCCGTGGACTTCATCTCGGGCCCGAGGGTGACGTCGGCGCCCGGGAAGCGGCTCCAGGGCATGACGGCCTCCTTGACCGCGTAGTAGCCGAGGTCGCGCCCCTCCTCGGGCAGGCCGAGGTCGCAGATCTTCTCGCCGCTCATGATGCGGGCGGCGCACTTGGCCAGCGGCACGCCCGTCGCCTTGGACGAGAAGGGCACCGTGCGGCTCGCGCGCGGGTTGAGCTCGATCACGAAGACCTGCTCGTCGCGGACGGCGTACTGCACGTTGAGCAGGCCCCTGATGTGGCAGGAGAGGGCCAGGCGACGCGTGGTCTCGCGGACCTTCTCGACCAGGCGGTCGGAGAGCGAGAAGGGCGGGAAGCAGCAGGCGGAGTCGCCGGAGTGGATGCCGCACTCCTCGATGTGCTCGAGGACGGCGCCCACGTAGCATTGCTCGTCGTCGCACAGGGCGTCGACGTCGAGCTCGATGGCGTCCTCGAGGAAGGCGTCGAGGTAGACGGGGTGGTCCGGGGAGACCTTGGTGGCCTCGGCCATGTAGCCCACGAGGTCCTCGTCGTCGTAGACGATGCCCATGCCGCGACCGCCGAGCACGTACGAGGGCCGGACGAGCAGCGGGTAGCCCACGCGGCGCGCCACGGCCTTCGCCTCGTCGACGGTCTCCGCCGTGCTCGAGGGCGGGTAGGCGATCTCGAGGCGGTCGAGCAGGCTCGCGAAGCGGTCGCGGTCCTCGGCGAGGTCGATGGCCTCGGGCTGGGTGCCCATGATGGGCACGCCCGCGGCCTTGAGGCGCTTGGCGAGGTTGATCGGGGTCTGCCCGCCGAGGGTCACGATCACGCCCACGGGCCTCTCGACCTCGATGACGTTCATGACGTCCTCGAAGGTGAGCGGCTCGAAGTAGAGGCGGTCGGAGGTGTCGTAGTCGGTGGAGACGGTCTCGGGGTTGCAGTTGACCATCACCGTCTCGTAGCCCTTGGCGGCGAGCGCGTAGGCCGCGTGGACGCAGCAGTAGTCGAACTCGATGCCCTGGCCGATGCGGTTGGGGCCCGCGGAGAGAATGACCACGCGCGGCTTCTCCGCCTCGTGGAACTCGGTCACGCCGCCCTTCTCGTAGGTGAGGTAGTGGTAGCTCGTGCGGGCCGCGAACTCGCCGGCGCAGGTGTCGACGGTCTTGATGCACGGGCGCACGCCGAGCACCTCGCGCACCGCGCGCACGGTGTCCTCGCGCTGGCCGGTGAGGTGCGCGAGCTGGGCGTCGGAGAAGCCCAGCTGCTTGGCGGCCATCATGTGGTCGGCGTCGAGGCCGGCGATGCCGAGCTCGCGGATGACGCCCTCGGCGGCCACGATGTCGGCGATGCGCGAGAGGAACCAGCGGTCGATCTTGGTGAGCTCGAAGACGCGCTCCACGCCGTAGCCGCGGCGCAGGGCCTCGGCCACGTAGAGGATGCGCTCGGGCGTGGGCGTCGCGACGCGCTCGTCGAAGGCGTCCTCGTCGAAGGAGTCGTTGCCGTCGGCGCCCAGCCCGGCGTGACCCTGCTCGAGCGAGCGCATGGCCTTCTGCATGGCCTCCTCGAAGGTGGCGCCGATCGACATGACCTCGCCGACGGCCTTCATGCGCGTGGTGAGGGTGTCGTCGGTGCCCTTGAACTTCTCGAAGGCGAAGCGCGGCACCTTGACGACGCAGTAGTCGATCGAGGGCTCGAAGCACGCCGGGGTCTCGCGCGTGATGTCGTTCTCGATCTCGTCCAGGGTGTAGCCCACCGAGAGCAGCGCCGCCATCTTGGCGATGGGGAAGCCCGTCGCCTTGGAGGCGAGCGCGGAGGAGCGGCTCACGCGCGGGTTCATCTCGATCACGATGACGCGGCCGTCGTCGGGGTTGACGGCGAACTGCACGTTGGAGCCGCCGCAGGCGACGCCCACGCGCTCGAGGATGGCGATGGAGTAGTCCCTCAGGCGCTGGAGCTCGAAGTCGTTCAGGGTCTGGCAGGGCGCCACGGTGATGGAGTCGCCGGTGTGCACGCCCATGGGGTCGAGGTTCTCGATGGAGCAGATGACGACGCCGTTGCCCGCGGAGTCGCGCATCACCTCCATCTCGATCTCCTTCCAGCCCTCCACGGACTGCTCCACGAGGACCTCGCTCTCGGGCGAGAGGGCAAGGCCCTGCTCGGCGATGCGCACGAGGTCGTCGTGGGTGTGGGCCATGCCGCCGCCGGCGCCGCCGAGGGTGAAGGCCGGGCGGATGACCACCGGGTAGCCGAGCTCGTCGGCGATCTTCTCGCACTCCTCGATGGTGTGGGCGATGCCGGACTTGGCGACCTCGAGCCCGATGTCGCGCATGGCGTTGGCGAAGAGCTCGCGGTCCTCGCCGGTCTCGATCGAGTCGACGTCGCAGCCGATGACCTCGACGCCGTACTTCTCGAGCACGCCCGACTTGCCGAGGGCGACGGCGCAGTTGAGGCCCGTCTGGCCGCCCATGTTGGGGAGCAGCGCGTCCGGGCGCTCCTTCTCGATCACCTTGGCGACGGACTCCACGGTGATGGGCTCGATGTAGGTGCGGTCGGCGGTCTCGGGGTCGGTCATGATGGTGGCCGGGTTGGAGTTCACGAGCACGACCTCGTAGCCCTCGGCGCGCAGCGCCTTGCAGGCCTGGGTGCCGGAGTAGTCGAACTCGCAGGCCTGGCCGATGACGATGGGGCCGGAGCCGATGATAAGGATCTTCTTGATGTCGGTGCGCTTGGGCATCTAGAAGCGCCTCCCCTCGCGGACGTCGATGGCGAGGTAGTCGTCCTCGCCGCGCATGAGCTTGGCAAACGCCGAGAAGGCGTAGGTGGAGTCGTTGGGGCCGGGCTTGGCCTCGGGGTGGTACTGCATGGAGAAGGCGGGGACGTCGAGGAACTGGATGCCCTCGGGGGTGCCGTCGTTGAGGTTGACGTGCGTGAGGCGGATGCGTCCGTAGCGCTCGTTGCGGACGACCGGCGCCACGCGCATGCGGCTCCAGAAGCGCAGGTCCTCGTCGGCCGGGTGCTCAGTCACGCCACCCGAGAGCTCGGGCACGAGCGCCCCGAAGGTCGAGAAGACCGGGCCGTAGTTGTGGTTCTGCGCGGTGATCTCGACCTTGCCCGTGAGCAGGTTCATGACGGGCTCGTTGCCGCCGTGGTGGCCGTACGGGAGCTTCTCGATCTGGGCGCCGGCGGCCATGGAGATGACCTGGTTGCCCAGGCAGATGCCGAAGACGGGGAGCGTGCCCAGGCACGCGCGCACCGCCTCGACCACGGGCGGCACGCTGACCGGGTCGCCGGGGCCGTTGGAGAAGAACACGCCGTCGGGCTCGAGCGCGAGGACGTCCGCGGCCGGGGTGTCCCAGGGGACCACCGTGACCTCGCAGCCCGCCGCGGAGAGGCGCTTCGCGATGCCGCGCTTCTCGCCGCAGTCGTAGGCCACCACGGAGAGGCGCGGCTGCCCGTCGGCGTCCTGGCCCGGCACGACGTAGCGCTCGCTCGTGGAGACGTCGGCGACGTAGTTGTGCTCGGCGATCGAGGGGGACGCCTTCACGCGCGCGACGAGGCTCTCGGGGTCGAGGTCGGTCGTGGAGATGGCAGCGCGCATGGCGCCGCCCTCGCGGATGGCCAGGGTCAGCGCGCGCGTGTCCACGTCCTCGATGGCCACGACGCCGCGGCTCGCGAGGAAGTTGGGCAGGGACTCGACGCTCTGCCAGTTGCTCGGGGTGTAGCACATGTCGTGGACCACGAGGCCGGCGAGGTTGAGCGGGTCGCCCTGCATGTCCTTCTCGTTGATGCCGTAGTTGCCAATCTGGGGGTAGGTGAGCGTCACGATCTGGCCCGCGTACGACGGGTCGGAGACGATCTCCTGATAGCCCACCATCGAGGTGTTGAACACGACCTCGCCGAAGGTCTCGCCCTCGGCGCCGGCAGAGCG
Source organism: Thermophilibacter mediterraneus (assembly GCF_900119385.1). Classification (GTDB taxonomy): domain Bacteria; phylum Actinomycetota; class Coriobacteriia; order Coriobacteriales; family Atopobiaceae; genus Thermophilibacter; species Thermophilibacter mediterraneus. The sequence goes on along the minus strand of NZ_FPKO01000007.1, from coordinate 412,086 downwards.
CCCGAAGAAGTACATGCCGTTCTCGAGCGCAAGGAGCGCCCTCGGATGCCTGCCGCCATCTACCAGTAGGTTCACAGCAACACCGCCCTTTCGTCCGCGCGCGCCCTCATCAGAGGCAGCCGCAGCTACAAAAAACGGAGCACCCGCACGCGAGGACTCCGACTAAGGCTGCGACGCTAAGTTGTGGACGCCTTTTCGGTCTCTCGTACCGTCTTAAAGGTCATAGATAGCATAGCAGGTCTGGCGTTGCTCGTGTGACGGGACAACGCCTTCGCAATATTGGCACGTCGGGTCGCCCGTCCCGCTACGCGTCCAGCGCCGCGAGCGCCTCGGGGAAGGGTGCGAGGCTCCGGCGCAGGATGCCGTGCATGTGCGCGATCGCCACGCCGTAGTTGGTCATGGGGACCCCCTGCTCCTCGGCGCGCTCCTGTCGCGCGCGCATCTCTCGCGCGCCCAGCGTGCACCCGCCGCAGTGGACCACGGCCGAGAAGGGCGTGAGGTCCTCGGGGAACTCCCCGCCGCTCGTGAACGAGAGCCTGAGGTCGGCGCCCGTGTGGGCGGCGAGCCACGCCGGTATCTTGACGGTCCCGATGTCCTCGCACTGGCGGTGGTGCGTGCAGCCCTCGCTCACGAGCACGCGGTCGCCGTCGCGCAGGACGTCGAGCGCCGCCGCTCCGCGCACCGCCGCCACGAGGTCGGCCTTGTAGCGCAGCATGAGGATCGAGAAGGACGTGAGCGGCACCGAGTCCGGCACGACGCGCGCCACCTGGGCGAAGACCTGCGAGTCCGTGACCACGAGCGCCGGGGGCCCGACGAGGGCGGCGAGGGCGGAGGCGAGCTCGGTCTCGCGGCAGACGAGCGGCAGGCACCCGGCGTCGAGCAGGTCGCGGATCGTCATCTGCTGCGGCAGGATGAGCCGCCCCCGGGGCGCGGAGGCGTCGATGGGGCACACGAGCGCCACGACGTCGCCCGGCTCCACCAGGTCGGCGACCACGCGCCGGGCGCGGGGCGCGGGGGCGGCCAGGCGCGCGAGGCGCTCCTTGAGCTCGCGGACGCCCGCTCCGGAGCGGGCGCTCACGGCGACGCAGCGCTCCGCGAGGTCGGCCTCGCGCTCGCCCAGCCCGACGAGGGCGGCGCGGGCGGCGGGGAGGTCGCACTTGTTCCACGCGACGACGAACGGCACGCCGCGGCGCCCGAAGGCGTCCAGGAGGTCGCGATCCGGCCCCGCGAGGCCGCGCGCGCCGTCCACGACGAGCACCGCGGCGTCGCACCCCTCGAGCTCCCGGCGGGCGGCGGCCACGCGGCGCGCCCCGAGCTCGCCGGCGTCGTCGTCGACCCCGGGGGTGTCCACCACCACGACCGGGCCGAGCGGCAGAAGCTCCATTGCCCTGCGCACCGCGTCGGTGGTGGTGCCCGCCACGTCCGAGACGACGCTCATGCCCTGCCCGGTCACGGCGTTCACCACGCTCGACTTGCCGGCGTTGCGCACGCCGAAGAAGCCGATGCGCGCCCGCTCGCCGGACGGCATGTCGTTGAGTCCCATGCTCCCCCTCCCCGTCGTCTCGCTAGAACCGGAAGTCGCGACGGTTGGAGGCGCGGATGTCGGCAACGTGCTCGGACGCGAGCGCGCGCGTGCGCTCGTTGGGGATGCGCGCGAGCTCGCGCTCCACGAGGGGCCAGCCAACCTCGCGCGTCTTTGGCGATGCGTAGTCGACCAGGTACTCCGAGAGCGTCATGAGCGCGTTGGGGTGGCAGCAGTTGAGGATCTGCCCGCTCTTGCACAGGCTCATGAAGCGGTCGCCGGTGCGTCCCTCGCGGTAGCACGCCGTGCAGAAGCTCGGGATGTGGTCGAGCTCCATGAGCCAGCGCACGACCTCGTCGAGCGACCGCTGGTCCGAGACGTCGAACTGCTCGGAGTCGTGCGGGCGCTCGGCCTCCTCGTAGCCGCCCACGCTCGTGCGCGAGCCGCCGGAGATCTGCGAGATGCCCAGCTCGAGCGCGCGGGCGCGGACGGCCTCGTTCTCCCGCGTGGAGATGATCATGCCGGTGTAGGGCACGGCGACGCGGATGCAGGCGATGATCTTGGCGAAGGTGTCGTCGTCGATCCCGTTGTCGAACTCGTCGGGGTCGATGTCGTCGGCGCGCTTGAGGCGCGGGACCGAGATGGTGTGCGGCCCCACGCCGTGCACGGCCTCGAGGTGCTCTGCGTGCATGAGAAGGCCCGCGAACTCGTAGCGGTACTTCTCGAGGCCAAAGAGCACGCCGAGGCCCACGTCGTCGATCCCTCCGTCCATGGCCCGGTCCATGGCCTCGGTGTGATAGTCGTAGTCGTGCTTGGGACCGGTGGGGTGCAGCTCCAGGTAGCTCCTCTTGTCGTAGGTCTCCTGGAAGAGGATGTAGGTGCCGATGCCCGCGTCCTTGAGCATGCGGTACTCCTCCACCGTGGTGGCGGCGATGTTGACGTTCACGCGCCGGATGGCGCCGTTTCTGTGCTTTATCGAGTAGATCGTGTCGATGCACTCGAGGATGTACTCGATCGGGTTCATGCGCGGGTCCTCGCCGGCCTCGATGGCAAGGCGCTTGTGGCCCATGTCCTGCAGGGCGATGACCTCGCGGCGCACCTCGTCCTGCGTCAGCCTCTTGCGCGCGATGTGCTTGTTCCTGGCGTGATACGGGCAGTACGTGCAGCCGTTGACGCAGTAGTTCGAGAGGTAGAGCGGCGCGAACATCACGATGCGGTTGCCGTAGTAGGCGAGCTTGATCTCGCGCGCGAGCTCGAAGATGCGCTCGTTGAGCTCGGGGATCTCGCAGGCGAGAAGGACGCTCGCCTCGCGGTGCGTGAGCCCGGCGCAGCGGCAGCCGGCTCCCGACGGGCGCGGGCGCGCCTTCTCGAGCAGGTCCTCGATGAGCGCGGCGTCGCGCGCGTGCGCGGCCGCGTAGTCGAGCGTCTCGCGAATCTCCTCGTCGTTGATGAAGTCCTCGGCGTGACGGGACCTCGGGTCATACGTCGCCATGTGTCTCCCCTCCTTCGCGGTCAGGTGCGGGCGCGCCCGTCCTTCTCGCTCAGACTCAAGGCCTCCTCGGCCGGTCGGCGGGCGATGCGCCGCCGGCCCGTTGTCGGGGAATCAGCGCCTCGCGTCGCCGCGGTCCACGACGACGCAAAGACCCATGTCCCCCATGCGACGCCTCAGCTCGGCGAGCCCCTCGGCAGCCTCGCTCCCGGCGTGCGCCTTATTATCGTACAGCTCGTACTTCTCGCGTGCCTCCATCGGCGAGAGGTTGGGCATGACCACGTTGGCCCCCGCGAGCATGCCCAGCTCCCGGCCTCGCGGGTCGAGCGTGGCGAGCGCCGTCGTGGCCGGGAGCAGCAGCCGGGGGTCGATCAGGCGCAGCAGCGAGAGCAGGTAGCACGTGAGCCCCACCGAGCCCGCGGGCGCGTCGGCGAACGGCGTGGCGTGATGGGGGACAAAGGGCCCGATCCCGCACATGGCCGGGCGGATTCGCTCCACGAGCTTGAGGTCCTCCGCGAGCGAGGACGCGGTCTGGCCCGGCGAGCCCACCATGAAGCCGCAGCCCACCTGGTAGCCGATCTCGGCGAGGTCGCGCAGGCAGGCCAGGCGGTGCTCGAGCGTGAGCTCGGCGGGGTGCAGGCGCGCGTAGTGGGCGGGGTCCGCGGTCTCGTGCCGCAGCAGGTATCGCTCCGCTCCGGCGTCGAAGAGCGCCCGGTAGCTGTCACGGGAGCGCTCGCCCAGCGAGAGCGTGACGGCGCAGTCCGGGTGCGCGGCCCTGATGGCGCGCACGAGGTCGCAGACGCGCTCGTCCGTGAGCGCGGGGTCCTCCCCGCCCTGGAGCACGAAGGTCCTGAAGCCCAGGTCGTAGCCCCGCTCGCAGCAGGCGAGCACGGCCTCGGGCGTAAGGCGGTAGCGCTCCGCGGACCGGTTGGAGCGGCGCAGCCCGCAGTAGAGGCAGTCGTTCCTGCAGAAGCTGCTCAGCTCGATGAGGCCTCGGATGAAGACCTCGTCGCCGTAGACCGCGCGTCGGGCCTCGCGGGCGAGCTCGGCCGCGCGGGCGGCGAGGCTCGGCGAGAAGGACCTCACGAGCTCCTCGTACTGCCCGGTCGGGAGGGAGTGCTCGCGGGACAGGACCTCGAGGAGCTCGGGGGCGCTAGGCACCCGCGCCGCCCTGCTCGGCAACCACGTTGGAGTACAGCGTCTTCACGCTCACTCCGGGGAGCGCCCCCACCTTCCCGGCGAGCGCGGAGGTGACGTCCTGCGGCGCGTCGAGCGCGACGGAGATCACGCTCACCCCTCGCTCGCGGTAGGGCACGCCCATGCGACCGAAGATGTGGTCGCGATACTCGTGCAGAAGCTCGTTCAGGGCCTCGACGGACGCGGGGTCCTCGACGATGATGCCCATGATGGCGACGCGCGTGGTCATGGCTCCCCTTCCCCTCAACGGACGCGATGAGAGCATCATAGGGCTTTCTCGGGAAGCCCGGGACGAGCCTCGGCCCTCCGAGAAGGCGGGCGGCACGGCTCCCAGCCGCCGGCGCCCCCATCCGGCGTGGCCCGAGCCTCTCGCACGGAAGCGCGCGCGGAAGCGTTCCAGACGCTCGGGCGAGCGCCGTCAGCGCTGCGGACGAGAAGAACCGGACGCAGCGACAACCTACCCCCAGTTCACCCAGAAGCCCCCGGCTCCCTGAGGGGGCCGGGGGCCATCGAGCCCATGTTCTTCTCGCAGGCGCTAGCAGACGCCCTGGGCCATCATGGCGTCGGCGACCTTGAGGAAGCCGGCGATGTTGGCGCCCATGACGAAGTTGCCCTCGTGACCGTACTCGCGAGCCGTGTCGTCCACGTTGTGGAACATGCCGCGCATGAGGCTCTCGAGCTTGCCGTCGACCTCCTCGAAGGTCCAGGAGAGGTGCTCGGCGTTCTGGCTCATCTCGAGACCCGAGACGAGCACGCCGCCGGCGTTGGCCGCCTTGCCGGGCATGAAGGCGACGCCGTTCTCCTGCAGGTAGATGGTGGCGTCAGGCGTGGTGGGCATGTTCGCGCCCTCGCCCACGACCTTGCATCCGTTCGCCACAAGCGCCTTGGCGTCGTCGAGGTCAAGCGTGTTCTCGCGGGCGCACGGCAGCGCGATGTCGCAGGGGAGCTGCCAGACGCCCTTGCCGTCCCCCTCGTGCCAGACGGCGCCGGGGCGCTCGTCGACGTACATCGCGAGGCTCACGCCCTGGTCGTGACCGGAGCGCTTCTTGTTGTAGATGTGCTCGAGCACCTGGTAGTCGATGCCGTCGGGGTCCTCAACCCAGCCCTTGGTGTCGGAGCAGGCGATCGTCTTGCCGCCGAGCTGCGCGACCTTCTGGATGGCGTAGATGGCAACGTTGCCGGAGCCGTGGACGACGACCTTCTTGCCCTCGAAGGAGTCGCCGGCACTCTTGAGGTACTCGTCGACGAAGTAGACCAGGCCGTAGCCGGTGGCCTCGGTGCGGGCGAGCGAGCCGCCGAAGGTGAGGCCCTTGCCGGTGAGGACGCCGGTCCACTCGTTCCTGATGCGCTTGTACTGGCCGAACATGTAGGCGACCTCACGGCCGCCCACGCCCAGGTCGCCCGCGGGGACGTCGGTGTTGGGGCCGATGTGGCGGCAGAGCTCGGTCATGAACGACTGGCAGAAGGCCATGACCTCGCGGTTGGACTTGCCCTTGGGGTCGAAGTCCGAGCCGCCCTTGCCGCCGCCCATGGGAAGGGTGGTGAGGCTGTTCTTGAAGATCTGCTCGAAGCCGAGGAACTTGAGCATGCCGGGGGTGACCGTGGGGTTGAAGCGCAGGCCGCCCTTGTAGGGGCCGATGGCGGAGTTGAACTCGACGCGGTAGCCGCGGTTGACCTGGACCTTGCCCGCATCGTCAACCCACGGCACGCGGAACATGACCACGCGCTCGGGCTCGACGATCCGCTCGAGAAGGGAGGCCTCCTCGTACTCGGGGTGCGCGTCAAGCGCGGGCTGCAGGGTCTCGAGGACCTCCTTGGCGGCCTGGATGAACTCGGTCTGCTCGGGGTAGCGAGCCTCAAGCTCGGCGATGACCCTCTCGGAATACGTCATGGTTGCTCCAATCTCTGGACGACCTCGGGCCGGTTTTCGGCGCCTGGAAGAGAATACGTCGGAAACGTCATGGTGCACATTCGGTGCGTCATGTGTAACGGCATCGAACCTCGCGCGAAATCTCCCGTACACACGGAAAACAGGGGGACAACACATCGAAATCGGGCAGAAAAAAGCCGGCCCGAAGGCCGGCTGACTTCTCTGGAGCGGGTGACGGGAATCGAACCCGCGTCATCAGCTTGGAAGGCTGAGGTTCTACCATTGAACCACACCCGCACATATGGTCGGGGCGACTGGATTCGAACCAGCGACCCTCTGCTCCCAAAGCAGATGCGCTACCAAGCTGCGCCACGCCCCGGTCGCGAGATGTAAGTATAGGCGAGCGGGCCCGCTCCGGCAACGGGAAAAACGGAACGCACCCATTTTCACGACCGACGGGCGGACGATGGTCGGAGGCCTCCGGCGAGCGGGCCGGTCGCGGAGCCCGGGCGCTGGCGTACAATCGAGCGAGCACAGGACCGCGAGAAGGGTGAGACCGATGCCCCACTCCCCGCTTGGACGCACGCTGCTCATCGCCAACCCCGCCGCCCACAGCGGGCGGGGCGCCGCCGGCGCGGACTTTGCCCGGCGCTTCCTCGGAAGCTACGCCTCGGCGACGCGGGGCTACGAGGTTCGGCTCACCCGGGGCCCGGGCGACGCCGTCGGCGTCGCGGCCGACGCGGCGGGCTTCGACACGGTGCTCGCCCTCGGCGGCGACGGGGTGATCCACGAGGTGGTGAACGGCCTCATGACGCTCCCCACCACCGCGCGCCCGCAGCTCGGCGTGATCCCCCTCGGCTCGGGAAACGACTACGCGAGGACGCTCGGCATGCCGAGAAACGACGTCGAGGCGGCCTTCGCCCGCCTCGTGCGCGGCACCGCGCACGAGGTCGAGGTCGGCCGCGTCAACGGCGTGCACTTCATGCAGACGCTCTCCTTCGGACTCGACGCCGCCATCGCGCTCGACACGACGGAGCGGCGCGCCGCCGACACCTCGCAGGAGGGCGAGGCGCTGTTCGTCACGTCGGGCATCAAGATTCTCTCGAGGGCGCGCGGCGGATACCCGTGCGTCGCGAGCTTCGACGGCGAGCGGGCGCAGGAGCTCTCAACCCTCATCTTTGCCATCCAGGTGGGACCGAGCTACGGCGGGGGCTTCAGGGTGTGTCCCGACGCCGACCCCCGCGACGGGATGCTCGACGTCTGCTACAACGTTCGGAGGCCTGCGCTCCCCCATCTCATGGCGCTCTTCGGGCTGGCCCGCTGGGGGCGTCACGCGGGGTCGGGGGTCGTCAGGCTTCGCAGGATGCGTCACGCCGAGATCGAGTTCTCCGAGGAGCCGCCCTGCCAGGTCGACGGCGAGCGCCTCGAGGGCACGCACTTCTCTGTGGAGGTCGTCCCACAGGCCCTGCGCGTCATCTTCCCCCGGTAGGTCCACGATCTTCTCGCCCTGAGCGCTGGTCCGAGCCGTGCGCACGGTCCGGGCGCCGCTTCCGTGCGAAAGACTCGGGCCATCCCCTCGCGACGCACAAGACGGCGCCCCGGACCCTGAGATGGGCCCGGGGCGCCGCAAGGAATCGCTCAGCGAGGGGCAACGCTAGCGGGCAGCGGCCTGGAGCATCGCCTTGACCTCGGTCGCGGTCTTGAGCGCCATGACCTTCTCGGTGAGGGCGTCCGCGTCGGCCTTGGTCCACTCGGAGATGATGCGGCGCGTGCGCAGGATCGACGGGGCGCTCACGGAGAACTCGTTCAGGCCGAAGGAGATGAGCACCGGGATGAGCAGCGGATCGGCCGCGGCCTCGCCGCACATGCCGACCATGATGCCGGCCTTGTTGCCCTCCTCGATGATGCGCTTGAGCGAGCGCAGGACGGCGGGCTGGTAGACGTCGTAGAGATAGGCGACCTTGTCGTTGCCGCGGTCGGCGCACATGGTGTAGCCGATGAGGTCGTTGGTGCCGATGGAGAAGAAGTCGCACTCGGCTGCGAGGTCGTCGGCGATGAGGGAGGCCGCGGGGGTCTCGATCATCGTGCCGACCTCGATGTCCTTGTTGTAGGCGACGCCGCGGGCGTCAAGCTCGGACTTGCACTCCTCGACGAGGGCCTTGACCTGGCGAATCTCGTCGATGTTGGTCACGAGCGGCACCATGATCTTGATGTCGCCGAAGGCGGAGGCGCGCAGCAGGGCCGTGAGCTGGACCTTGTACTGGTCGGGGTTGGCGAGGCAGTAGCGGACCGCACGGTACCCCATGAAGGGGTTCTCCTCCTTCTGGAGGTGCATGTACGGGATCTCCTTGTCGCCGCCCACGTCGAGGGTGCGGATGATGACCGGCTGGCCCTTCATGCGCAGCGCGACCTTCTGGTACGCGGCGAACTGCTCGTCCTCGCTCGGGAGCTCCTTGGCGTCCATGAACAGGAACTCGGAGCGGAACAGGCCGACGCCCTCGCAGTCGTGCTCAGCGGCGACGTTGGCGTCGTCGGGGTTGCCGATGTTGGCGACGAGAAGGACCTTCTCGCCGTCGCCGGTCACGGTCTCCTTGCCGCGGTAGGCCTCGAGCGCGAGCTTCTCCTCGGCGTACTGCTTGGCCTTGGTGCGGTAGTGCTCGAGGTCGGCGTCGGAGGGGCTGGCGAGCACGCGGCCGCGCGAGCCGTCGACGATGACCATGTCGCCGCTCTTGATATTCTTGGTGCAGTCGGCCACGGAGAGGACCGCGGGAATCTCGAGGGCGCGGGCGATGATGGCGGAGTGGGAGGTGCGGCCGCCGGTCTCGGTCACGATGCCAGCGACGTTGTCCTTGTCGATGTCCGCCGTCATGGACGGGGTGAGCTCGTGTACCACGACGATGGAGTTCTCGGGCAGCGTGGAGAGGTCGACGACCTCCTTGCCCAGAAGGTCGGCGAGAAGACCGGTCTTGACGTCGGCGACGTCGGCGGCGCGCTCGCGGAACAGCTCGTCCTCCATGTTGGAGAACATGTTGTAGTACATGTCATAGGCCTCGGAGACGGCCTGCTCGGCGCACATGCCGCTCTCGATGGAGCCGTTGACCATCTCCTGGATGCCCTCGTCCTCGGCGAACTCGATGTGGGCCCCCATGATGGCGGCGGCCTCCTCGCCCACGGTCTGCGTCATGCGCTCAATCTGGGCGTTGGTCTGCTCGATGAACTTGGCGACGGCGGCGGCGTAGCGCTGTTTCTCGTCACCGGCGTCATCGGGCTTGTGCGGCGTGAAGCTCAGGTCGGGCTCAACGGCAACGCGTGCCACGCCAATCCCGATGCCGTCAGATGCGTTGACTCCCTCGTACATGTTACCCCCTACCTTTGGGCCGCTCAGCGGCCGTATCCCATAACGCTCACGCCCCGGGCGACCGAGGCGAAGAACACGTGGCAAGAGCGTCGGCGACGGTCGCCGACGCGCTACTTGGACGCAGCCTCCTCGGCCGCGGCCTCGCGATCCTTGTTGGCCTGGATGTCACGCGCGATGGTGCCGGGGATGGCACGGCCCATCTTCTTGTAGAGCGCGGTCACCACGCGGTCGATGGTGGAGCGCTTGGCGATGCCCTTGCTCGCCGCCGTGGCGGTTCCGCACGCGGAGGCGAAGATGAGCGCCGTCTCGTAGTCGACGCCACGCGTGACCTGCGAGAGGAAGCCGCCGACCATGGAGTCGCCCGCGCCGGTGGCGTTGACGAGCTTGATCTTGGCGGTGGGGACGACGTGCTCGGCGCCGTTCTCGTCGAGCAGCAGCGAGCCGTGCCCGCCGCAGGAGATGATGACGTTGCGCGCGCCTGCCTCCTGGAGCTTGTGGGCGTAGGGCATGCACTCCTCGGGCTCCTCGATGTTGACGCCGTAGATGCGCCCGACCTCGTGGTTGTTGGGCTTGATGAGGAACGGGTGCATCTCGAGGGCCTCCATGAGCAGCTGGCCCGGGGCGTCCACCACGAACTGGATGCCGCGCCCGCCCAGGCGCTTCATGATCTGCGAGTACATGTCCTCGGGGAGGGTGTTGGGGATGGAGCCCGTGAGGACAAGCGTGTCCCCGGCGGTGACGACGTCCATGCGCTCGAGAAGCTCGTCGACCTTCTTCTCGGGGATCTTGGGGCCCATGCCGTTGACCATCGTCATGACGATGCCGTTGAGCTTGACGTTGATGCGGGTGTAGCCGCGGTCGAGAAAGACGAAGTTGCTCGCGATGCCCTTCTCCTGCAGGCGGCGCAGGAGGTAGTCGCCGGTGAAGCCGGCGGCGATGCCCATGGCGATGCTGGGGGTATCGAGCTCGTTGAGCAGCGTGGAAATGTTGATGCCGTTTCCGCCGCAGTGCAGCTCCTCGCTGGAGGAGCGGTTCGTGAAGCCCATGTCGAGCGTCAGGGGGTGCATGACATAGTCGAGGGCGGGGTTCAACGTCATTGTGTAAATCAACGCGCGCTCCTTCCAACGGGCGAGAACACCTGTACAGTATGCCGCATGCCTCTGAAAGCTCGTGTAAAAATACGCGAGCGCGCGTGTCGGCGCGGCCAGAGGTGGTGTGCGGGCCAGACGTCGGCGGTCGACGCCCGGCCCGCGAGCGATCCTGGTGCGCCCTGAGGGATTCGAACCCCCGACCTTGAGATTAGAAGTCTCCTGCTCTATCCAGCTGAGCTAAGGGCGCGGCAGACACGTGCGTCAGTCATTTTAGAGCATCCCGAACGCCTTTGCCGCGAGAATGCCCTCCACCGTCTTGGCATCCTGAATGAGCCCCTCGCGGATGGCGGCGACGGCGTCGTCGACCCCCACCCACACCACGTTGAGGAACTCGCCCTCGTCGAGGCGGGCGCTGCCCTGCCGCAGCCCGTGGGCGAAGTAGACCGAGGTGTGCTCGTCGGTGAACCCCGGGGCCCCGTAGGACTCCGTGAGCAGCTCGAGGCGCTCGGCGACGAGCCCGGTCTCCTCGGTGAGCTCGCGGGCGGCGCAGACGTCGCGCGCCTCCCCCGGGTCGACCTTGCCCGCCGGGATCTCGAGGGTCATGCGCCCGAGCGCCACGCGGTACTGGCGCACGAGGCAGACGCGCCCGCCCACCGCGGCGACGACGCCCGCTCCCCCGTGGTGCCGCACGACCTCGCGCCACGCGAGGCTCCCGTCCGAGAGCCCCACCCTCAGGTGCTCGACCGTGAAGATCGCGCCCTCCCACTCGGCCTCGGCGCTCACCACGCGCTCGACCATCGCGGGGTCGACCTCGAGCGCGCGGCGCACCGCATCGAGCCCCTCGTTCTTCTCTCCCATGGTCCCTCACTCTCCCGCAGCGGAAAACGAGCCCGTTGCGTAGTCGATGTCGTACCCGAGCGCGGCGTTGAAGACCTCCACCTCGAGGTCGAGCTCGCCGTCCGAGGAGCGCACGTCGACGATGACGCTCCTCGGGACGAGCTCCGAGCCCTCGTAGACGGGCGCGGCGGAGTAGTAGAGGGTCCCGTCGGGGTGGGAGCGGAGCCAGTCGCGGGCAAGTCCCTCCGTGTAGGCCATGCCGCCGTCCTGGCCGCGGTTGTCGCCGACGTTTTGCGTGCGCGTGCCCGTCACGAGGTTGTAGTCCGCGTCGTCGCCGCCCAGGGACTTGGCGAGCAGGTGGCTGCGGTTGAAGAGGTAGCCGTGGTAGGTGCTGCCGTCGGGCATCTGGATGGCGACCTCCTCGTTGTGCCCCCAGCCCGAGGGGTGGACGTCGGAGATGTCCTCGCGCTCGCGCTCGCTGCCCGCCTCCGCCATCTCCGGCGTGACGAGCGCCGCGACGCGACCGGTGCGCCCGAGCTCGTCGAGCCCCTCGTAGCGCACCTCCCCCGGCTCGAGCTCGAGGTCGACCTCGGCCTCGCCGACAACGCGGTAGTAGTCCGGGCACGCCTGGGGGTCCCACTCGGTCCAGCCACCCCGGTCCGCGAACGGTGCCGCGGGCCCGATGCCCAGGGACTGCCTCATGCTCGGGACCGCGGCGCTGAGCCCCACGAAGAGCAGGGCGACGAAGACCGCGGCGAGAAGGGCGGCGGGCCTGCTCCTCATGCGGCGCGCCCGACGCCGCCCGGAGCGCGCACCGTGTGCCATGCGACCACCTCCCGATAGGTCCCCCATCTGCCTTTCTCGCAGGATACCACGGGCGCCGGACACACCCGGAACGCGACCGCGGGGACCGGGGGCAAAGCCCTCCCCGCGCACCGGCACCCGAGACATGAAAACGGCCGGGCACCCGAGGGCACCCGGCCGAAGCTATCATGGTGGATCGTCAGGGGTTCGAACCCTGGACCTTGGGATTAAGAGTCCCCTGCTCTACCAGCTGAGCTAACGATCCAAAGATGGTGGATCGTCAGGGGTTCGAACCCTGGACCTTGGGATTAAGAGTCCCCTGCTCTACCAGCTGAGCTAACGATCCGTATTCGATTAAATGGGGTGGGCGAAGGGTCTCGAACCCTCGACCTACGGAGCCACAGTCCGTCGCTCTACCAACTGAGCTACACCCACCATTTCGCGAACCTCTTCAGGCAGCTCGATTATTATGCACAACCGCGTGATGCGATGCAAGGACTTTTTTCGGGATAATCTGATTTCCCCATCGCGCCAATGCCGCGCCGGGGCGCCTCACGCCGCGGCGCACGTCGCGAGGCCCATGAATACGAGCAGCAGCGCCGCGAGCACGAGCATCGACGCCGCGCACCCGCCCAGGCACGAGCCGCAGCCGCCGGGGCCCCGGGCGCGCCCGGAGTCCGCGCGGCGCAGCTCGCCCCCGATGCCATAGTGCGTGAACGCCCGCTCGTGGCCCTCCCAGCAGCCGTCGCGGTCGAAGTCGTAGGGGTTGCCTCGCATGGCTAGTCGAGCAGGCCGTCCCAGGTCAGCAGGGTCTCGCTCCTGAGGAATCGCCTGAAGGGGCTGAGGTCGCCCTCGAGGTGGAAGATGTCGAGGCCCGCGTGGTAGGCGGCGTGGTCCTGCGCGCGGATCACGATGGGGGGCATGCCCATGGCGAGCAGGACGCCGTTCATGAGCAGGCGCGCCGTGCGGCCGTTGCCGTCCGCGAAGGGGTGGATGGCGAAGAGCCTCGCGTGCAGGTAGGCGGCGATCGTGAGCGAGCGCCTCCCCTCCTCGAGCTCGGTGTTCACCTCGTCGGCGAGCGTGCCGACCGCGTGGGGGACCTCGACCGCGGGGATGCCCACGCGCGCCGGGCCGCCCACGTAGTTGTCGATCTTGAAGGTGCCCGGGAGCTCGCCGGCCCTCAGGAGCCGCTCGCTGTAGGTCCCCATGGTCACGAGCCCCTGCGCCTGGCAGATGAGCTCCTCGGACAGGCACGGGTCCTCGGCGAGCCTCTCGCGCGCGAGGTCCCAGGACAGCTTGAGGTTGCGGGTCTCCACGAGGACCTCGGCGTCCCCGGTGTAGTTGGTGAGCGCGTCGCGCTCCACGATGTCGCGCACGGTTGAGAACTCGAGGTCGCCGTTCTCGATCTTCTCGGAGTTGTAGACGTAGTCGGCCACGAAGTCGCCCAGGAGCGCCTCGCGCCGCCCCTCCGGCAGCGCCACCCACGTCGCGACGAGCGCGTCGTAGCGCTCCTTCAGCTCGTTTGCCATGGGCACCTCCCCATAAGGGTTACCTTCTGAGTATTTTAGGGCCGCGCGCGACAGAGGGCGGAGCGCCTTCCGTCAGAGGCGGGCGGAACTCGGTGGAGGGGCGGCGACGCACGTCTCGCGTCTCCTGAGCACCCAGCAGGGCCGATGGGGCGCGATTGCCAGTTCCGCAGACAACCGAGCGCCTCACGCACGATGCTCCGGTTGTACTGCGGCAGCGTGCCATACGACGCCCGTAAAGGTCAAGCAGCTCGCGCGCGTCAGCGACAAGCTGCTCGTCTGCAAGGCTGCCCTATGCGGCCCAGTCCGCGAATCCACCCACCATGATGGCCTCCCCGCTCTTCTCGGCAAAAGCGAACGGTGCAAGGTCCCTAGCAGTAGAAGTGAGCTTCCCCAAAGTACGTTTTCCACTGCTCAACAATCTCCGCGCTTCGTGCCTCAACGATTCTCATGATGTTGCGAAGAGTCTTAGCTGGAATCTTGGAATTGTTATTGCAGAGGTAACTCTTTCCCTGCACGCGTAATCCAAATCTTCGTAGCCGCCGCGCTAGGAGCGCCTTCCGAGACGCGCACGTGAACTGGCTCGAGAGGATCGCTTTCGTTTGTCCAGAAGTAGACCCAATACGATCCGACCCTAAAAACCTGAGGCATTCTCGAACCCCCCGTCCGCGGCAAACTCGAGAATGAGGTTCGAGGTCGACGAGACAATCTCCTTGTAGCGCGCGAGCTCCTCGTCGGTAAAGCCGAAGGAGTCCTCCCAGGTGTAATCGGGAAGATAACAGGTCACATGGTGAAAGCAGTCCTTCTCATCGGGCTTCTCGATGTATACCTTGACGCGACCATCGGGCCTCGTCTCCGAATGGACAATCTCGCTGCCGTCGTTAAGCGTCATGAACGGGTACATCATGGTGGCCTCCTCGCATCGTGCGCACCTACTTTATATCCCATGCACGGGAACGGGCGCCGCGGGGCACGTCCGCAGATATACTTGACGCAGGCACCCACAGCAAGGAGGACCCATGCACATCAACGACACCGAGGTCGTCGCCCTTCTCGGCGCGCTGTCCGACGCGAAGGGGCCGTCGGGCTTCGAGGACGAGGTGCTCGACGTCGTCCGCCGGTTCTGCGAGGGGTGGGCGCGCGTGGATGAGAACACGCTGCGCGACGGCCTCGTCACGCCGCGCAGCTTCACCGGCGAGAAGCCCGTGCTCATGCTGGACGCCCACGGCGACGAGGTGGGCGGCATGGTGCGCGCGATCCACGCCAGCGGCGCGATGAGCTTTGTCGAGCTCGGGCGCTTCTCGCCGGGCGCCCTGGACGGGCAGGACGTCTGGGTCCGGGCGACGGACGGCTCGTGGGTTCGCGGCGTCGTCGGCGTGAAGCCGCCGCACTTCTGGAGCGAGGCGGAGCGCGCCGCCGGGCGCGGCACGCTCGTGCTCGACGTGGGCGCGACGTCACGCGAGGATGCGATCGGACGTTTCGGCATGGGGATGGGCGAGCCCTTCGTGCCCGCGACCTCGTTCTCGTTCGACGACCGCACGGGCATCGCGCACGGCAAGGCCTTCGACTGCCGAGCGGGCGTGTGCGCGATGCTGCTCGCCCTGCGCGAGCTCTCCGGCCGTGACGACCTGCCGTTTGACGTCGTGGCGTCGGTCTCGGCGCAGGAGGAGGTCGGAGAGCGCGGGGTGGCCGCGGCCGCGCGGCACTTCTCGCCCGCCGTCGCGTTCATGTTCGAGGGGTGCCCGGCCGACGACACCTTTGCGCCCGCCGACGAGGTCCAGGCAGCCCTGCGCCGCGGCCCGATGTTCAGGTACTTCGACCGCTGCATGATAACCAACCCGCGCTACCAGCGCTTCGTTCTGGGGGTCGCGCGCGAGTGCGGCCTGCCGGCGCAGACCTCGGTGCGCGAGGGCGGCGGCACCGACGGCGGGCCCGTCCACCAGCTCGACGTCCCGTGCGTGGTGGCCGGCGTCCCGTGCCGCCACGTCCACGCGGGGACGGCCATCTGCGCCCTCGAGGACGTCAAGGTCGCCGCCGAGGTCGCCGTGGCGGTGGCGGAGCGCCTCACCCCGGAGGTCGTCGCGGGGTTCTAGCGCAGGCGGTCCATGCGCCGGGCGAGAAGGGCCTTGGGGTCGTTGCTGCCCTGGGGTCGTCGCGGCCGCGGCGCGTGAGGGCGCCTCAGCCGCGGACCCCGTGCCGCCACGCCAGGTCCCTGACACGACGGCGGCGAGGCCGGCCACGCGCCGACCCCGCCGCACTTCTCGCCAGGTCTGAGGAAGCGCCTACAGCAGGTGCTCCGCAATCTGCACGGCGTTGGTCGCCGCGCCCTTGCGGATCTGGTCGCCGCAGCACCAGAAGGTGAGCGAGCTCACGCCGTCGGGCGCGGAGAGGTCGCGGCGCAGGCGACCGACCCAGACGAGGTCCTGGTCGGACGTCTCGAGCGGCATCGGGTAGCGCGACGCCGCGGGGTCGTCGACGACCCGCACGCCCGGCGCGGCCTCGAGCAGCTCGCGCGCCTCGTCCACGGAGAGCGGCCGCTCGAACTCCGCCGTGATGGACTCGGAGTGCGAGCGCACCACCGGGACGCGCACGCAGGTGCAGCTCACGCGCAGGCCGGGCAGGTGCATGATCTTGCGCCCCTCGTTCTGCATCTTGAGCTCCTCGGAGGTGTAGCCCTCCTCCCTGAATCCGCCGATCTGCGGGATGAGGTTCTCGGCGAGCTGGTACTGGAAGGGCGCGCTCGGGCCGACCTCCTCGCCCGCCGCCACGCAGCGAATCTCGCGCACGAGCTCGTCGAGGCCGGGCTTGCCCGCGCCGGAGGCGGCCTGGTAGGTGGAGACGATGAGACGCGTCACGCCCGCCGCCTGGTGCAGCGGCCACACCGGCACGAGGCCGATGATCGTCGCGCAGTTCGGGTTGGCGATGATGCCGCGCGGGTGGTCGGCGATGTCCGACGCGTTGATCTCGGGCACCACGAGCGGCACGTCCTCCTCGAGGCGGAAGGCGTGGGAGTTGTCCACGCACACCGCGCCCCGGCGCGCCGCCTCGGGCAGAAGCTCGCGGGCCGTGGCGTCGTCGGCGGCGCCGAGGACGATGTCGACGCCCTCGAAGGCGTCCGGCTCGGCCAGGCGCACGGGCACGTCCTCGCCGGCGAAGCGCACGGTGCGACCCGCGTCGACGGAGCGCTGGCTCGCGAGCGGCACGAGGCGCCCCACGGGGAAGGCGCGCTCCTCGAGGCACTGGAGCATCTGCTGGCCCACCACGCCGGTGGCGCCGAGGATGGCGACGGTCTTCTCACTCATGACGTTTCCTTTCTGCCGAGGGGCGTGCGGGGGGGCGTGCAAGGGGGACAGTCACTTTTGCACGGTGTCCGCGTGCAAAAGTGACTGTCCCCCTTGCACGCCCCCCCGCACGCCCCCTTCGCGTTATCCGGCGGTAACCATCTCGTCGCGGACGAATCGATCGTAGATCACCTGGATGGCGCGCTCGAAGTCCTCGTTGTTGACGCCCATGATGATCGAGATCTCCTGCGAGCTCTGGGTGATCATGCGGATGTTGACGCCGGCGTCTCCGAGCGCCCCGAAGATCTTGCCGGAGGTGCCGGAGCGCTTGGACATGTTGCGCCCGACCACCGAGATGAGCGCGAGCTTGTCGACCATCGTGATGTCGTCGGGCTCGAGCTCGCGGCGGATGTCGGTCACGATGGAGTAGATCGAGTCGCGCACGTCGGCGCCGTTGACCACCACCGAGAACGAGTCGACGCCCGTGGGGATGTGCTCGACCGAGACGCCGTAGCGCTCGAAGACCGAGAGCGCCTTGCGGACGAAGCCGACCTCGCCGGACATGTGCGCCTTCTTGACGTGCACGGAGATGAAGTCGCGCTTGCCGGCGATGCCGGTGATGAGGTGCTCGTCCTCGCCGAGGCGCGCCTTCTCGCGGATGATCGTGCCCTCGTCGCCGGGGCGGTTGGTGTTCTTGATCTGGATGGGGATGTTGACCTCGCGGACGGGGAAGATGGCCTCCTCCTGCAGGACCGTGGCGCCCATGTAGGAGAGCTCGCGCATCTCGTCGAAGGTGATGCGACGGATGGAGCGCGGGTGCTCGACGATGCGCGGGTCGGCCGAGAGGAACCCCGAGACGTCGGTCCAGTTCTCGTAGAGCCCGGCGTCGATGCAGCGCGCGAGGATGGCGCCCGTGATGTCGCCGCCGCCGCGCTGGAAGAGCTTGATCTGCCCGTCGACCGTGGCCCCGTAGAAGCCCGGGAGCACGAAGGAGCCCTGGCGCACCATCACGTCCTTGAGGCGGGCGGCCGTGCGCTCCATGTCGACCTCGCCGTTGTGGTGGAAGACGATGACGTCAGCGGCGTCGACGAAGGGCATGCCCAGGTACTCGGCCATGAGGTGGGCGGTGAACCACTCGCCGCGCGCCACGACGTACTCGGGCGAGTGCTTTTTGATGTTCTTGGCGAAGAGCTCGAACTTCTCGTGCACGGGCCACTTGAGGCCGAGCTCGGTGGCGATGTCGACGAAGCGCTGCTCGATGTCGGCGAGAAGAGACGTGCAGTCGACGTGGTACTGGACGTGCGCGTTCACCAGCAGCAGCAGGTCGGTGATCTTGTTGTCCGCCGAGAAGCGCTTGCCGGCCGCCGACACCACCACGAAGCGGCGGTCGGGGTCGGACTCGACGATGGCCTTGACCTTGCGGAACTGCTCGGCAGAGGCCACCGAGGAGCCGCCGAACTTTGCGATCTTGATCATGTGAGAACTGCCTCCCTGTTGGTTGGTGCGCGGGGCGGTGGGACGGGCGGGCACCCGGCGTCGGACGACTCGACGCGGGGTTGACGCAAGCGTCAGACGCCAGCGTCAGGCGTCAGCCCAGCGCGGCCATGAAGGTCGTGGGGTCGGCGGCGAGCGCCTCGTCGAGCAGGGCGCGGGCCGCCTCGGCCGTGAGGTCGCGGACGAGCACGGCGCCCGGCGCGTACGGCTCGCCGCCGACCGCCGCCTCGGTGCGCAGGACGTAGTCGGCGCGCAGCAGCGACGAGTCGTAGGCGAGCGGGCTCGAGAAGTCGTAGACGGGCCGGCGCGCGCCCGTGGCGCAGTCGAGCACGTCCTGGACGATGGCGTTTCCAGTGGGGAGGCTGCCGGCCCCCTGGCCGTAGAACTTGAGCTCGCCGACCGTGGTGGCATCGAGCGTCACGAGGTTGAAGTTCCCGGGGACGCACGCCTCGAGCGAGTCCTCGCGCACGGCGACGGGCTCGACGGCGGCGGCGTAGGAGCCCCCCTCGCGCACGCCGCGGCCGAGGAGCTTCACCGTGCGGCCGTCGCCCGCGAAGAGCTCGAGGTCGGAGAGGCGCAGGTTGCGGATGCCCGACGCCGGGAGGTTCTTCTCGCACGCCACGTCAAAGGCGACCGAGGCCGTGATGATGGTCTTGTTGAGGACGTCGACGCCGTCGATGTCGGCAGAGGGGTCGCGCTCGGCGTAGCCGAGCTCCTGGGCGCGCGCGAGCACGTCCGCGAAGTCCGCCCCGTCGCGGCGCATGGCGTCGACGATGTAGTTGGTGGTGCCGTTCATGATGCCCATGAACGAGGTGACGTCGTCGACGCGGCGCGCCTTCTCGATGCTCGCGATCCAGGGAATGCCGCCGCCCACGGAGGCCTCCAGGTACAGGCCGACGCCCGACGCCTGCGCCGCCGCGGCGAACTCGGGGAGGTGGGCCGCCACGACGGCCTTGTTGGAGGTGACCACGTGCTTGCCGGCCTCGAGGGCGGACATGAGGTAGGTGTGCGCCGGCTCGATGCCGCCCATGCACTCGACCACGAGCTCGACGGAGCCGTCGGCGAGGATGTCGTCGAAGCTCGCGGTCATGCGG
The DNA here is from genome assembly GCF_900119385.1 of Thermophilibacter mediterraneus. Taxonomy (GTDB): domain Bacteria; phylum Actinomycetota; class Coriobacteriia; order Coriobacteriales; family Atopobiaceae; genus Thermophilibacter; species Thermophilibacter mediterraneus. The sequence goes on along the minus strand of NZ_FPKO01000007.1, from coordinate 392,523 downwards.
TCGTCCGTGAGGCGGTCGGGGAGCTCGAGGATGCGCGCGACCTCGACGCCGGGCACGCGCGACGAGATGATCTCGTCCACGCCGCGACCGACCGTGCCGTAGCCGAGAAGGGCTATCTTCATGTTCGTCCAATCTTTCGAGTCTGTGTCGGGCGGCCGCGCGCCGCGGCCCGCGGCTTATGATACATGCATCCGGAGGGGCCTCGGCCCGAGCACCAGACGCAAGGAGCAACCGTGACCACGTTCTATCACAGCACGCGCTCTGCCGAAGATTCCGTAACAAGCAAGCAAGCTATCCTCGCCGGCATCGCGCCGGACGGCGGGCTGTACGTGAGCGACGCGCTCGCCGACGCGCGCGTCCCGCTCGAGACGGTGTGCGCCCAGGGCTTCCACGCCACGGCGCGGCTCGTGCTGGGAACGCTCCTCCCCGACTACGCGCCCGACGAGGTCGCCTCGTGCGTCGAGGGCGCCTACGGCACGCAGTGGGACAGCGACGCCGTGTGCCCGGTGACGCCGCTCGGCACCGACTGGCTGCTCGAGCTCTACCACGGGCCCACCTGCGCCTTCAAGGACGTGGCCCTGCAGATGCTCCCGCGCCTCATGAGCGTGGCTCGCGACGGCGGCGGCCGCAAGATCATGATCGTCACCGCCACCTCAGGCGACACCGGCAAGGCCGCGCTCGACGGCTTCGCGGGCGTGGAGGGCACCGGCGTCACCGTCTTCTACCCGCACGGCAAGGTCTCCGACATCCAGCGTCTCCAGATGGTGACGCAGCTCGGAGGCAACGTGGCGGTGTGCGCCGTCCGCGGGACCTTCGACGACTGCCAGGGCGAGGTCAAGCGCATCTTCGCCGATCGCGCGCTGGCCGAGCGGCTCGACGCGGCGGGCGTCGCCCTCTCGAGCGCGAACTCCATCAACGTGGGTCGCCTCGCCCCGCAGGTCACCTACTACTTCGACGCCTACGCGCAGCTCGTCCGCCGCGGCGCCGTGAGGGCGGGCGACGAGGTCACCTTCTGCGTCCCCACCGGCAACTTCGGCGACGTCCTCGCCGGGTACTACGCCAAGCGCCTGGGCCTCCCCGTCCGCCGGCTCGTCGTGGCCTCCAACGCAAACGACGTCCTCGCCGACTTCCTCACCACCGGCACCTACGACCGCCGCCGCCCCTTCCACAAGACCATCTCCCCCTCCATGGACATCCTCGTCTCGTCCAACCTTGAGCGCCTGCTCTACTTCGCCTCCGGCGGGGACTGCGAGCTCGTGTCCTCCCTCATGCGAGACCTCGCCGAGGACGGGGCCTACACCGTGCCCGACCGCGTCTTGGACGAGATCCGCGCGACCTTCGCGTGCGGGCGCGCGGACGACGACGACACCCGCGCCGCGATCCGCGACACCTGGCGCGAGCTCGACGTCCTCATCGACCCGCACACCGCCGTGGCGAAGCACGTGCTCGACGGCATCGAGCGCGACGGCAGCGAGCGCGTCTGCCTCTCCACGGCAAGCCCCTACAAGTTCTGCACCGACGTGCTCCGCGCGCTCGGCGAGGTCACCGACGGCATGAACGACTTCGCGTGCATGGACGCCCTCGAGCGCCTCACCGGCACGGTCGCCCCCGCCCAGCTCGCCGGGCTTCGCGCCGGCGAGGTCCTCCACGACGACGTCTGCGACCGAGAGCGGATGGGCGCCTTCGTCGAGTCGGCCTGCGCGAGGGTCTTCCTGTGATCGGGGCCGACGGTCGCGAGCGCCCCATGGTCATCGTGCGCGTGCCCGCGACGAGCGCCAACGTGGGCGTGGGATTCGACTGCCTGGGCGTCGCGCTCGACCTCACCGCGACGTTTCTCATGACGCCGGCCGAGAGCCTGCAGATCGAGGGCTGCGAGCAGCGCTTCCGCGGGGAGGACAACCTTGTCTGGACCACCTACCTCGAGGCGTGCTCCCGGCTCGGGACGCGCCCGAGGCCGCTGCACATCACGATCCTCTCCCCCATCCCGCTCTCCGGCGGGCTTGGCTCGAGCTCCGCGTGCGTGATCGCGGGTATAGGCGCCGCGATGGCGCTCTCCCCCGACGGATTTGACCGCGACCGCGCGCTCGAGCTCGCGGTCTCCATCGAGGGCCACCCCGACAACGTCGCCCCCGCGCTGCTCGGCGGGCTCGTGAGCTCGTTCGTCGACGGCGGGCTGACCACCTCCACACGCATGGACGTGGCGGACAACCTGCGCTTCGTCGCGGTCGCGCCCCCCTACGAGGTTCGCACCGCCGAGGCGAGGCGCGTCCTGCCCGACACCGTCTCGCGCGAGACCGCCGTGTGGCAGATGGGCCGCTGCGTGGCCGTGGTGCGCGCCCTCGAGCTGGGCGACGCCGACCTCCTTGGCGCGGCGTGCCACGACCGCCTGCACGAGCCCTACCGCGCAAGGCTCATCCCCGACTACGACGAGCTGCGCAGCGCCGCCCTGGGCGCCGGGGCGTGCGCGTTCGTGATCTCCGGATCCGGCTCGACCATGATCGCCATCGCCGACGGCGACGAGGCGGCCTCCGCCGTCGCCTCCGCGCTGCGCTCCGAGCGCCCGGGCTACTGGCTCCAGTCCCTCCCCGCCAACACCCTCGGCACAACCGTCGAGGTCCACTAGAGACCTGAGGAGAGAGGGGCCTCGCGGCTGCGGGTCCTTCTCGCCCTCTGCCGCGGTGCATCGCGCGACGTCACCTGCGTCCCCGCGGAGCGCCGCGCGACGTCTCCGACCAGGGCGCCCGCCGGCGACCGAGACGCTCGCCGGCGCAAACCTCCCGCGATTGGGCATAACTTTTTATGTTTCCCCCGCGCGCTCGCTTGGACATCCACCCAACCACGCGCCCTTCTCGGCAATTTGCCCAGAATATCCGACGATTGGGTGCTTTCGCGCACGCACTGGCGAGCGGTGCATAATCATGGGCACCCAACCATGGGGCGATCTTGACAAAATCGACGGCGAGAAGAGCGCGTCGGCCCCGCAATACCCAATCATCGGCAATTCCTGCCCGCCGCCCTCCGGACCGCCCGCCGCTCTTTGGGTCGCTTGCCGCCCCGCACCTCGACCGAGCCCTCGGCCCCGCGCTACATGCCGAGGTCCTTCAGCAGCTTCCCCCTCAGCAGGATCTGCCTGAGCCTGACCTCCGCGCTCGGCTCGCGCCAACGGATGCCGAGGCCCCTCCCAGCCGCCTTCGCGACCTCCTCCATGCGGTCTTGGCGCTTGAGCATCCCGGCATCGAGCTGGGTGAGCGTGCGACCGTCCGCCACCAGCACGTTTCCCTTGCGCATGTCATAGCTCGCGCGCGAGCGGGACTTGTGCTGCGAGCCCTGGTACTCGACGACGTTGCGCCCACCGTTCCAGCTGATGTCGCACACAAACGAGTCGATGCCGAAGAGTCTCGAGGTGGGGGCGCCCAGGCGCACGCGCTCGTTCATCCTCGCCTCGGGAAGCCCAAAGCCCCCGAGCCGCCGCGGGTAGGTGAGCACCATCGACGACACCGCCTCCTCGGGCGACGCCGCCCGGTCGCGAACCCGCGCGAGCGCCCGACGGGCCCGCGCGACCCCCGGGGGAAGCCCCCGACCGTCCTCGTCCCGCAGCGCCTCAAGGCGATCAAGGTAGGAGGAAATCCTCGCCCGCGTGGTGAGGGCGGGGCAGTTCGCGAACGTCGCGGTGCCGGCGCCGTCCCTGGCATAGAGTCCGCAGAGCTCGTACCCGTACGCAACGAGCAGGTCTACGTCGAGCTCGGAGGCGGCCTGGAGGAAGCACAGCTCCGGGGAGACGACCACGGCCCCCTCGCGCACGCGATACAGCGACCCCGTCGGGTAGCGCCCCGTCACCAGGTGGACCCGGGCCGAGCGCACCTCGTGGCGAGCCGCCTGGGTCGAGACGCAGACGTCGACGACGTCGCCGAGCTCGGGATGACCCGCGCGAACCGTCGCGACGCCCGCCGTGGCGACGCGCGCGGGGACCCCCGTATGACGGGACCGTTTGGGCATGGACCCGAGGTCGATGCCCGGCCCTCCCTGAAACAGAATCCTGACGAGCAGGGTCGGCACCTCATCGCTCGCCGGGTTGTCGGCCGCGATGCGGTGCCCGACGCCCCGCCAGAATCCCCGAGCGCTCGCAAACTTAAAAGAGACTGGTCCCCTCCCCGTCGAAGCCCCGCACGGGCGCGGTCGCGCAGCGCGTCGGCGCCCTCCCTCTCTACGGAAAGCGTAGGCACTTGGGGGGACCCGTGCCGACGGGGCGAGCCGATAGCATGGCGAACGCTTCGTGCAAGCCACGTTTACCCAGCTCATAGACGTCGTTTCAAGCAACTGGGCCCAAGCGAGAAGAACGTGGGGGCGGCTCCGTCACCGCGTTCACGCACATTCCACAACCTTGGTGCGGGGCGGGGGTGCGAACGCGCCCCGCACCCCCGCCGGACCGGGGCGCTCCCCAAGGGCGGGTGTCGTCACGCGCGCGAGCGTGCAGGCTGTCCACAATCTCCATGCGGTTGGGTAAACCCGATGTGCGCGTAGGCCGAGAAGCCTCATTTCGAACAGAAGCCCCGACGATTGGGTGCTCGCCCTCAGGGAGTCGCGTCGCGAGACGAGCTCGAACCGCTCGTGGACCCCCAGAATGCCCGAAACTGCCAGCGGTTGGGTGACAACGACGCCCGTCGAGCCCGAGCCGGCTTGGGAAACATCAAGATGGCTACCCAATCGCCTGGGGTTCATGCAAAATCGGGTCCTTCTCGCTTACGCGCGTCACGAGACTACCCAATCGCCCCTTGGTGCGGACGTTGGAGCGAGGACGCACCACCCAATCGCCGGGCGAGCCTGCCACCCAAAGACGCGTGGGGCCGAGCCACACGCCGCTCGCAGCCACGCGCCCGCAGCACCGCGCCGCCCGCCGTCGCGCACAAAAGGGGCGGCGGACCCGGGAGGGTGGTCCGCCGCCCACGACGAGGGCTTCGGCCGCGCGCTGCAACACGCGGCTACCCGCCCAGGTACGCCTTCCTGACGTCGTCGTCCACGAGAAGCTCGGCGCCCGTGCCGGACTTCTTGACCTGCCCGATCTCGAGCACGTAGGCGCGGTCGGCGACGGAGAGCGCCATGTTGGCGTTCTGCTCCACGAGCAGGATGGTGGTCCCGGACTCGTTGAGCTGCTTCACGATCTCGAAGATCTCCTGCACCAGGATCGGCGCGAGGCCCATCGACGGCTCGTCGAGCATGAGCAGGCGCGGGCGGCTCATGAGGGCGCGCCCCATCGCGAGCATCTGCTGCTCGCCGCCCGAGAGCGTGCCGGCCACCTGCCCGCGGCGCTCCTTGAGGCGCGGGAAGTGCGCGTAGACCCTCTCGAGGGTCTCCCTGTTCTCGGCGTCGCTTCGGGTGTAGCCGCCCATCTCGAGGTTCTCGGCCACGGTCATCTGCGTGAAGACGCGGCGCCCCTCGGGGCAGAGCGCCATTCCGCGCCCGACGACCTTGTGCGCGGGGACGCCCACCACGGACTCCCCATCGAACTCCACGGAGCCCGACTCGGGCTTGATCAGCCCGGCCACGGTGTTGAGGGTCGTGGACTTGCCCGCGCCGTTGGCGCCGATCAGCGTCACGATCTCGCCCTCGTCGATGTCAAAGGAGATGCCGCGCACCGCCTTGATGGCACCATAGGAGACGTGCAGATCACACACGGAGAGAAGAGCCATCCTACTTCACCTCCTGCTTGCCCAGATACGCCTCGATGACGCGCGGGTCGTTCTGAATCTGCTCCGGCGTGCCCTTGGCGATGATCTTGCCGTAGTCGAGCACGCCCACGACCTCGCACACGCCCATGACGAGCGACATGTCGTGCTCGATGAGCAGGATCGCGATCTGGAACTCGTCACGAATCCGCTGGATGTTCTCCATCAGCTCCTCGGTCTCGGCCGGGTTCATGCCCGCTGCCGGCTCATCCAGGAGCAGCACCTTGGGACCCGTCGCCAGGGCTCGCAGGATCTCGAGGCGACGCTGGGCGCCGTAGGGCAGGTTGCCCGCCAGCGTGTCCGCGTACTTGCGCATGTCGAAGATGTCCAGCAGCTCGAGGGCGCGGTCGTGGAACTCCGCCTCCTGGCGCCAGTGGCTCGGGAGCCGGAGCATGTCAGCCAGCAGGTGCGTGCGCATGGTGTTGCCAAAGCCCACGAGCACGTTCTCCTCGACCGTCATCTTGGAGAAGAGGCGGATGTTCTGGAACGTGCGCGCGATGCCCATGCGGTTGACCTCGGCCACTGACTTGCCGGCCGTGTCGTAGCCGTCGATGAGGACGGTGCCGCGCGTGGGCTTGTAGACGTTGGTGAGCAGGTTGAAGATCGTGGTCTTGCCAGCTCCGTTGGGGCCGATCAGGCCCGAGATCTCGGTCCTGCCCATGGCGATGTTGAAGTCGTCGACGGCAGTGAGACCGCCGAAGTCGATGCCCAGGTGCTCGGCCTGCAGCACCGGGATGGTGCCGAGGTCGCGCTCGGGAATGAGGTTGGGCGTCTCGACCTGAACGAGGACCGGACGGCGCTTCTTCCTATCGGCCATCGGCGCTCACCTCCTCGACGCTTGCGCCCGAGTCGGCGCCCTTGTCCTTCTTCCAGGGGAAGTCCCGGTTCATCACGCGCTCGATCACGCGGGAGAGCGAGAAGTCGTAGCTGCCGAGAAGACCCTGGGGCCTGAAGATCATCACGAGGATGAGCACCACCGCGTACGCGATCATGCGGTAGTCCGAGAAGGCGCGCAGCGCCTCGGGCAGGATCGTGAGCACCGTGGCGGAGAGCACGGAGCCGAGCATCGAGCCCATGCCGCCGAGGACCACCATGACGAGGATCTCGATCGACTGCATGAAGCCGAAGTTGGCCGGCTGGAGGACGCCCACGCACCCCGCGTAGAGGCCGCCGGCGACGCCGGCGAAGAACGCGGAGACGACAAAGGCGAGCGTCTTGTAGTAGGTCGTGTTGACGCCCGTCGCCTCGGCCGCGATCTCGTTGTCGCGGATGGCGAGGATGGAGCGGCCGTGACGCGACTTCATCATCGTGTGCACGAGGAAGCACACGATCGCCACGGCGAGAAACACGTTCAGGAAGTTCGAGTAGCTGGGTATGCCCGTGAGGCCGGCGGCGCCGCGCGTGAGCTCGAAGCCGAGCACGTCGTCGATGTTGAGCATGACCACGCGGATGATCTCGGCGAAGGCGAGCGTGATGATGGCGAGGTAGTCGCCCTTGAGGCGCAGCGCCGGGATGCCGATGATGACTCCCGCGACCGCGGCGCAGATGCCGCCGAAGACCACGCCGGCGAAGACGAGGAGCGCGACCATGGGGCCTCCGGCGACGATGTCTCGCGCGCCGATGCCGAGCGCCTCGCTCAGGCGCATGATGAAGATCGCGCAGCCGTACGCGCCGACCGACATGAAGCCCGCGTGACCGAGGGGGAGCTGCCCCAGGTAGCCCGTGGCGATGTTGAGCGAGACGGCCATGATGATGTAGACGCCGACCTGCTGCAGGACGGAGGTCTGGTAGCGCGTGATGGCGCCGCCGTCGACCATGAGTTCCCCCACCGCGAGGACGACGAACACGAGCAGCGCGTTGATGACGTAGCGCGCGGGCATGGGCAGGGAGCGCCTCTTCCCGTCCGCGGCACCCCCGCGCCCTCCCGTGGAGATGATCGGGCGCTTCTTGGCCATGAGTTCCTCTTCCATGCTCACACCCCCTAGACCTTCTCGCTCATGGTACGGCCGAAGATGCCGGTGGGCCGCACGATGAGGACGACGATGAGCAGCAGGAACACGACCGCGTCGCGCCAGACGGACAGGCCGATGGCCGAGACGAAGACCTCGGCGAAGCCGACCAGCATGGCACCGACCACGGCCCCGGGGATCGAGCCGATGCCGCCGAGCACCGCAGCGACGAAGGCCTTGGTGCCGAGCATCATGCCCATCGTGGGCGTGGCCTGCGGGTAGGCCATGACGTAGAGCACGGCGCCGATGCCGGCGAGGGCGGAGCCGACGGCAAAGGTGAAGGTGATCGTGTTGTTGACGTTGACCCCCATGAGCCGCGCAGCGCCCATGTCCTCAGACACCGCCCGCATCGCCTTGCCGAGCTTGGTCTTCTGGACGAGGAACGTCAGGACGATCGTGGAAGCGGCGGTGACGAGCACCGTGACGAGCGCGACGAAGGACAGGGACAGTCCCCCCACCTGGATGCTCGAGACCGGCGCGAACGAGGGGACGACCTTGGCGTCGGCCCCGAAGACGAGCTGGGCGCCGTTCTCGAGGAAGTAGGAAACGCCGATGGCGGTGATGAGCACCGAGAGTCGCGGGGCGTTTCTCAGCGGTGCGTAGGCGACCTTGTCGATGAGGACGCCGAGCAGCGTGCACCCGAGCACGGCGAGCAGCATGGCGATCACCGGGTTGAGGCCGAGCTGCGCGAGGATGATCCACAGGATGTAGGCACCTGCCATGATGATGTCGCCGTGGGCGAAGTTGAGCAGCAGGATGATGCCGTACACCATCGTGTAGCCCAGGGCGACGAGTGCGTAGATGCTGCCGAGCTGCAGGCCGTTCAGGACCTGCGAGACTATCAGCGCGACGCCGTCCACAACATCACTCCTCTCGTGAACGGGGGCGCGCTGCGGCGCGCCCCTCGGACTGCGAAAAGGGGCACCGAGCGTGAGCCCGGTGCCCCGGACGAGGCGGGAGGGACGCGTTACGCGGACGCGTCGATGGTCTCGAAGACCTCCTCGGAGCCGTCCTCGGCGAAGGTGAGGACGAGGGAGGACTTGACCGGGTCGCCGGTGCCCTCGTAGGCGATCGTGCCGGTGACGCCCTCGACCGAGCCGGAGGCGATGCCGTCGATCACGGCCTGGAGGTACTCGTCGGAGCCGGCCTCGAGCCCGGCCTCCTCGGCGGCCGCGATGCCGCCGGCGAGAACCATGGCGGCGTCATAGCCGAGCGCGCAGAAGTTGGTCGGCGTCTCGCCGTAGGCCTCCTCGTAGTCGGCCGTGAACTGCGCCGCGAGGCCCTCGGTGTTGGCCGAGGAGAACGCGCAGCAGTAGTAGCAGTTCTGCAGGTCCTCGGCGGAGGCGTAGTCGGCGACGCCCGACCAGCCGTCGACGCCCAGGATCACGCCGGTGTAGCCCTGCTGGCGGGCCTGGGTGACGATGAGGCCGTCGTCCTCGTAGTAGTTGGGGGCGAGAATCGCGTCGGGGTTCGTGGCGATGATGGTGGTGAGCTGGGAGTTGAAGTCGACGTCGCCCGCGGAGTAGGACTGCTCGGCGGTGATGGTGATGCCGAGCGCCTGGGCCTCCTCGACGAAGGCGTTGTTGACGCCCTCGTTGTAGTCGTCTCCCTTGAGATAGAGGGTGCCGACGTTCTTGTAGCCCTGCTCGTTGGCGAACGCGGCCATGATGCGGCCCTGCTCCGGGTCGGTGACGCAGGCGCGGAACGTGTTGTCGCCGTAGGTGACGATCTCGGCCGCCGTGGCGGACGGGGTCACGCAGGGCATGTTGTCGTTCACGGACTGCTGGGCGACGGCGGTGGTGGGGCCGGTGGTGACGTCGCCGACGATGCCCACGACGCCCTGCTCGACGAGCAGGTTGTAGGCGGTCACGGCCTGGGTGGGGTCGCCCTGCTCGTCCTCGACGAGATACTCGACCTGCTTGCCGTTGATGCCGCCGTCGGCGTTGAGCTGGTCGAAGTAGAGCTGGGCGCCGTTGCGGCAGGCGATGCCGTAGTTGGCGACGTCGCCGGTGTGCGGGCCGAGGATGCCGACCTTGATGGTGGAGGCGCCGTCCCCGCCCTCGGAGCCGCCCTCGGAGCCGCCGTTGCACGCGGCAAGGCCGAGCAGTGCGGTGCCCGCTGCGGATACCTGCAGGAACTGACGCCTGGAAACGCTCTCGAACATGACTTTCTCCTCCCGTCGCTTCTTGTTGAGCAAAGCGCTGCGACTACGCTACGCCCGCGCGCAGGCGCTCATAAGCGATGTGGAGGGTTTGTTAACCGAGACGTGACGTCGCTAACACTGCCGAAACATTGTCCGTCAGGCGCCCCGTGACCCGCGACGCCCCGCGCGGGCGCGACGGGCGAGCGCGATAAGCGCGCAGCCGACCGCGATTCCCGTCACGTCGATGAGCACGTCGAGCGGCTGGCCCGTTCGTCCCGGGACGAGCAGCTGGACGCACTCGTCGACCAGCGGGACGGCGCACAGCGCGAGCAGGGAGCGCGGGGTCGCCCCGATGCCGCGCGCGGAGGCCCATGAGGAGGCGAGGGCGCCGAGGACGGCATACTCGCTCAGGTGCGCCCCCTTGCGTATCACGAACGTGACCAGGTGAGCGTCAACGGCCTCGAGCGAGGGAACGAGCGAGGTGACGAGGCGCGCCACCGCGTCGCTCTCTGCCGTGGACCCCGGGCCCGGCACGAGGGAGTGCCCCCAGATGAACAGGACCCAGCAGACGAGCGCGATCCCCCGCCATGGGAGCGCGCGGCGCGACGGGCCGTTGGGGCGGGTCGGCCCTCCCCCGCGCGCGGCCGTCACGCCTCAGCGGCCTTGGGAGCCGAGAAGTGCTTGCCCACGTAGCCCGTTCCGCCCGCCACGGTGTCGGCGAGGTGGCGGGACGCCGGCTGGGTGCCGCCCTCGAGCACGCGCAGGAACCGGCGCGAGCTGCGGCGGGCCGCCGTGGAGGAGTTCTTGGAGAACTCGTCCTCGATGAGGTAGTCGACGTAGGACTCGGCGTCGACCACCTCGGGGTGGCCCGCGGGGGTCTTGAACGGGATGAAGGACGTCTGGGGCTCGAGGTTGTCGGGCTCGTCGAGCGTGTCGGCGCCCCCGACGAGGTCGAAGAACGGGCGCAGCGGGCGGTCGCCCTGCGCGAGCTCCTCGGCCGCGATCCTCTCGTCGAGCGAGCGGAGCGCGAGGTCCCACTCGTCGACGACGTTGAGGTCGTCGACGGTGCGGTGCTCGGGATAGGCGCCCTCGTCGATCCGGGCGACGCGCAGCGCGATTCCCTCGGCGTCGTGGGGCTCGGTCGGGCGCGGGGCGGGCGCGGGCGCGGCTGCCGGCGGCGCCACGCGGGGCCGCGGGGCGGTTCCGGACGCGGTGAAGTCCGAGGGGATGGCGAGGTCCGCCTCGTCGGCGGCAAACCCGGTGTTGGAGGTCATCGCCCCCTCCCCCACGGCCTTGCGCCACCAGGCGGTGCCGACGTCGCCCACCGAGCCGTCGGCGCGCTCGATCACCGGGACGCCGCTCATCATGTTCGCCCCGAGGCGCTCGAGCAGCGTCGCGGAGACGCCCTCCGCGCGGCGCGCCATGCGCTCGCGGAAGCTCTGGCGGCGAACGTAGTTCTCCGCGATGTCGGCGTAGTCGCGCGCGGCATGCGAGGGCGCGTGGGAGCCGGTCCCGGAGGGGTCTGCCGCCTCTGCCGGGGCGTCGTCGACGGGGGGCGCGTCCGTGCGGAAGTGGCGCCCGCGCACGGGACGAGGCGGCTCGGGAGCGTCCCCGCCCTTCTCCGCGACAGACTCCCCCGCGACTGCTCCGGACGGCGCATTAGCCGTCTCGCTGCCAACGAGCGGCTGGTCAGAGGTGTTGTCGGAGGAACTCTGCGCATCGCGCGCGCGACGGCGCCCCACGAGTGCGACGCCGCTCGCGACGAGGGCGGTGAGGGCGACGCCCCCGGCGAAGCCGGCGGCGAGCGCGGCGGACGGCGTCGCGAAGGCGGAGTCGACCGCCGAGAGAGCATCGCCCAGAGAGAGGGCGTCCGCCTCGACGGGCGCGGCGAGCGACAGGGCTCCAAGCAGGCCCGCGAATATGGCGGCGTTTCTCCTCACGCCCATGTGCTCCCGCTCCTCCCAAGACTGGGAAGACGAGACGAGCTTCAAACCCATGCCCCAGCCGAGCCGGGGGGCAGATGCGTCAACGGTTTGGGCTGCGTTTCATCTTCGTGTACCGTGACATGCCCGCGGTGCGGACGTCTACGAATATACCCATTACCCTCCCGCTCGCGCAAGGGGGTGGGCGGGAGCCGGCGGGCGGGGCGCGGGGTCGCGCCCCGCCCGGGCCGGCCGGCGCCCCTAGGCCACGTAGCCGGACTGGGCGGCCTTCTTGGCGCTCTTGATGAGGAACTCGCGGTTGGAGTCGGTCTCCTTGAGACCGCGCACGAGCGCGTTGGCCGCGCGCTCGACGCTGCTCATGTTGGCGAGCACGCGGCGGATGCCCCAGACGAGCGGCTGGTAGTCAGGGTCGATGAGCAGGTCCTCGTTGCGCGTCCCGGACGCAACCGGGTCGATGGCCGGGAAGACGCGCTTGTCGGCGAGGTCGCGGTCGAGCTTGAGCTCCATGTTGCCCGTGCCCTTGAACTCCTCGAAGATGACCTCGTCCATCTTCGAGCCGGTGTCGACGAGCGCGGAGGCGATGATCGTGAGCGACCCGCCGTTCTCGATGTTGCGCGCGGCGCCCAGGAACTTCTTGGGCGGATAGAGCGCCGCCGAGTCGACGCCGCCGGAGAGGATGCGCCCGCTCGCGGGCTGCGCGAGGTTGTAGGCGCGCGCGAGGCGCGTGATGGAGTCGAGGACGACCACGACGTCCTCCCCCAGCTCGACGAGGCGCTTGGCGTGCTCGATCACGAGCTCGGAGACGTGGGTGTGGTTGTCGGCGGGCATGTCGAAGGTGGACGCGACGACCTCGCCGCGAATGGAGCGCTCCATGTCGGTGACCTCCTCGGGGCGCTCGTCCACGAGCAGGCAGAAGAGGTGCACCTCGGGGTTGTTGGCGGCGATGGACTGGCAGATCTTCTTGAGGACCGTGGTCTTGCCCGCCTTGGGGGGGCTGACGATCAGGCCGCGCTGGCCCTTGCCGATGGGGCTCACGAGATCGATGGCGCGACCGGTGATGGAGTCCTTGCCGCACTCCATGACGAGGCGCTCGTTGGGATAGACCGGCGTGAGGTCGCGGAAGCGCGGGCGCGCCCTGAGGTTCTCGGGAGGGCGGCCGTTGACGGACGAGACCTGCTGGAGCGGCGGGTACTTGCTGTTGGCGCGACCGGGGCCGACGGTCCCGGCGACGCGGTCGCCGGGGCGCAGGCCGAGCGAGCGGATGAGCTGCTGGTGCACGAAGGCGTCGTCGTCGCCCTCCATGTAGTTGCCGGTGCGCACCCAGCCGTAGCCCTCGTTGCCGATCTCGAGGATGCCCTCGACCTGGCGGAAGCCCTCTGCGCGCGCCGCGGCCTCGAAGACCGCCTCGACGAGCGCGGGCTTGCGGACGCCGGCGTACTCGACGCCGAGCTCAGCGGCCTTGGAGCGCAGCTCGGCGACCTTCATGGCGGAGAGCTCCTCGACGGTGAGCGTGGGGGTGGCGACCTCCTGCTGGCGACGGTTGCGCTTGCGTCCGCCCTTGCCCTGCTCGCCCTTGCGGCGGTCCTGCTGGCCGCCGTCCTGGCGGTTGGCGTGATCGCCGGGTCGGCGGCGCTTGCGGCCCTGGCGCCCGGCGTCGTCGCGCTGCGCGGAGCCGTCGGCGGGCGCCTGGTCGCGCGGGGCGGCAGCCTGCGGCTGCGACCCGGGCTCGACCTGCGGGGCCGCCTGCTCGTCCTGGGCCGGCTGCGGCGACGCGGCGTCGGCGGCGGGCTGGTCGGACGCACCGTCCTGCTTGCGCGGGCGGCCGCGACGGCGCTTGGGCTGCGCCGCGTCGCCCTCCGGCTCCGTGCCCGGGGCGGGAGCCTCCGCGGGGGCCGCGGCGGCGGGCTCGCCCGCGGGAGCGGGAGCGGCCCCCGCTGCCGACGAGCCCTCCTCGGCGGCGGCCTGAGACTCGCTCTTGCGCGGGCGGCCGCGGCGACGCTTCGGGGGCCACGGCTCCCCGGCCGCCTCCGCCGCCGCGCGCGCGGCGGCCTCCTCGGCGCGGGCGGCCTCCATCTCGGCCTTGGTGCGACGACGCCTGCGCGGCTTGGCCGGAGCCTCCTGCGGCTGAGCGTCGACAGGCTCGACGGGGGCGTTCCCGGAAACGGGCGTCTCGGCATCGGACATATGTGCAACCTCTCTGCTGTGGCCATGCACGACTCGCCCACGGCGACATCGTGCCCACATGGCATAACCTATTCCTGTGCAAGGATGTGAGAAGCGGAGAGGACGCGACCGAATTGTGCGCCAAAGCGGCCCCCCGCGTTCGCGCATATTGTATCACGCAACAGGTCCTGGGGCGCCCTCGACGCGGCGCGCGTCACGGAATGCTGGCAGGGGCGCAGTCGTGGCGCGTCACGCCTCGCTCGCGGTCCCGTCCGTCCCCGCGTCGCCCTCCGCCGCGGACCTGCGCGCACGTCGCGGCCCGCGCCTCACCACGATCCTCGCGATGCCGTCCTCGAGCTCGCGCGCGACCGCGTAGCCCTCGGGCGTGAGGGTCGCCGCCGCGCCGCGGCCGCCCCTCGGGATCGCGTCGCGCGCGAGCATGCCGTCCTCGACGAGCGCGGATACCGACATGGAGACCGTGGGCTGCAGCAGGCCGAGGGCGTCGACGAGCTGCATCACCGTGAGCTCGCCCTTCTCCGAGGCGAGGAGCCCGAGCAGGACGAGGTCCCCCGCGTTGCAGAAGAACGACCCCATCGCGTCCACGTACTTCTCGATCCGCTCCGGCGAGGTGCGGGAGAGCGACCTCCCGGACCTGATCTTGGCCCGCGTGAGCCCGCAGAGCTCGCGCACGCGCTCGCGCCCCAAATCGGAGATCGAGCAGACGACGTTGCGGCGGTCGCGCTCGCCAGGGGCGCGCTCGATGAGGCCGAGGCCGGCGAGGTGGTTGGTGCGGTGCGTCATCGTGGGACGAAGGGCCCCCTGGTACTCCGCGATGGAGGAGGTGTTCATAGGGCCCTCGGAGGCGTCGAGCCTGCAGAGAATGGCGAACTCCTCGAACGTCAGGCGCTCGCTCGACGCGACGGACTGCCTGACGACGTTGTACGCCCTCCGGACGGACATGTACTCCCTGAGGTCCACGCTCCAGATCCTCCCCGACTCGCTCATACGAACCAGCCCCAGCGCACGCGTGCGGGACGGCCGAAATCCAACAGTGCGGTAGTATACATTTTTTTGGTCGGGAGTCTCCCCCACCACGCATGCGCCACAAAGATGCGGGCGCCCGGGGAGTCCCGGGCGCCCGCGAGTCGACAGGAGGCGCGCTCCGCCTACATGCTCTGCGGGGCGCTCACGCCGACGAGCCAGAGCGTGAGCGCGAGCACACGGCGCGTGGCGTCGACGGCGGCGAGGCGCGCGTGCGAGAGGCCCTCGTCAATGGGCCGGCCCTTGCCGGGGAGGACCTGGCACGCGGCGTAGAACGAGTGGAACTCGGCGGCGAGCTCCTCGGCGTAGTGGGTCAGGCGGAACGGCGCCCGGTCGCGGGCGCAGCTCTCGACCAGGCCGGGCAGCTCGGAGAGCTTGCGCGCGAGCGCGGCCTCGGCGGGGTCGGTGAGCAGCCCCAGGTCGTAGGACTCCCCGACCGCGCGGCTCGCGACCTCGTCCATGCCGACCTCGGACGCCTCCTCGAGCGTGACGCCCGCGCCTCGGCGCAGGATCGAGCAGATGCGTGCGTGCGCGTACTGCACGTAGTAGACGGGGTTGGTGTTGTCCTGGCGCTTCACGCGCTCGATGTCGAAGTCGATCATCTGGTTGGAGGACTTGGAGATGAGGGTGTAGCGCGTGGCGTCGGCGCCGACCTCGGCGAGGAGCTCGTCGAACGTGACCATGGTGCCCTTGCGCTTGGACATGCGCACCGGGCTGCCGTCGCGCAGCAGGTTGACGAGCTGGCCCAGGAGCACCTCGAACTGCGTCGGGTAGCCGAGCGCCTCGCACGCGGACTGCACGCGCTGGATGTAGCCGTGGTGGTCGGCGCCCCAGATGTCGATCACGTGGTCGACGCGCTGGAACTTGTTCCAGTGGTACGCGACGTCCGAGGCGAAGTAGGTGTACTCGCCGTTGGTCTTGATGAGCACGCGGTCCTTGTCGTCGCCGAAGGTCGTGGAGCGAAACCACAGCGCGCCCGCCTCGTCGCGGTAGAGGTGGCCGAGCTCGTCCAGGGCGGACAGGGCGCGGTCGACGGCGGAGGCGCCGTCCTCGCCCCTCTCGTAGAGGCTGCGCTCGGAGAACCACACGTCGAAGTCGCAGCGCGCCTCGTGGCACGTCTGGCGGATCGACTCGAGCATCCAGCGGTAGCCGCGCTCGCGGAACTCCGCCATGCGCTCGTCCTCGGGGACGCCCGCCCACCTCTCGCCGTCCTCCTCGACGAAGCGACGGGCAATGTCGACGATGTAGTCGCCGCCGTAGGCGTTGCCGCCGAGCGCCTCGTTGAAGGCGTCGGTCAGGGGGTGCGTCTCGGGAGCGGAGTCGTCCTCGTCGGCGACGAAGGCCTCGCGGTCGGCGAGGAGCGCGGCGCGGGCGTCGTCGAGCGAGCAGCCGCGCTGCGCCATCACGTCGAGCAGCTGGCGGTAGCGCATGGAGACCGAGCTGCCGAAGACGTCCATCTGGGAGCCGTGGTCGTTGATGTAGTACTCGCGCTCGACGTCGTAGCCGGCGTGCTCGAGCACGCGGCAGAGCGAGTCCCCGAGCGCGGCCCACCGGCCGTGCCCTATGTGGAGCGGGCCCACGGGGTTTGCGGAGACGAACTCGACCTGCACCTTGGTCCCGGCGCCGATCTTGGAGCGGGCGAAGTCGCCGCCCTGCTCGCGCACGGTCCGGAAGACCTCGTTGGCCGATGCGGCGGCGAGGTAGAAGTTGATGAAGCCCGGGCCGGCAACCTCGACGCGCTCCACGGAGGCGTCCTCGGGGAGGTGCGCCACGACGGCGTCCGCGATCTGGCGCGGGCTCATGCGGGCGAGCTTCGCGGAGCGCAGGGCGACCGTGGAGCTCCAGTCGCCGTTGGAGGAGTCGGCCGGGCGCTCGAAGCCGAGGTCGCCCACCTCGAAGGAGGGCAGCTCACCCGCCTCCTGGGCGGCGGCGATGGCGGCACGTACGAGCTCCTCGATCTTCTCGGGCATGTGGTCTCCCTCTTCTTGCGGCGCGTGCGCGGCCAGCGGGCCGCGCGCTCGCGGAATCGTCCAGCTGGATGAGTGTAGCAGAGCCGCGGCGGGGCCCGCGCGGCGGGACGCGCCTTCGCAGCTACGCCACGTTCCCCGCGAACGGGCGCGCGACCGCCGGGAGGGCGAGGCGCCTGGCACGGGCGGGTCGCGGGCATGCGCAGACGGGTCGCAGGCACGGCGCTCGGCGCGGGCGGGTCGCAGGCACGGCGCTCGGCGCGGGCGGGTCGCGTGCACACGCAGACCGAGGTTTTGGTCGAAACCCCGGGCGATTGGGTATCACATTTGATGCTCGGGCAGCAATACGGGCGAGCGGGCGGGGCGAATTGGCGCCTCGCCGGTCCTTCTCGCCAAAAAATCAAGGTGGTTGGGTATCAGTTTTGATGCATCGGGCATCTCTCCATAAAAAATGATACCCAATCGCCCCGCCAACGCGCGAAAACGGGCATCTCGGGCGCCCCCGGCGCGCTCGTTCACCCAATCGCCTGGGAATTTGGGCAGGCGCGTGGAATGCGCCACGGAGCGGCCAGGCGGCGAGCGCGCCGGCGCGGGCAGCGAGGCCGTGCGGGGGCGCCCCCGCCAGAGCGCTCGCGCCCCCTATGCCGTGGGGCGACCGGACTCCTCGCGCTCCTCGCGGGCGAGGCGGCTCCTCAGCTCGGCGAGCCCCTCCTCGAGGCCCACCGGGTAGGTCTGCGGGTTGAGGAAGCGGGCGACGGCGGGGTCGAGGCGCATGAGCGCGTCCTTGCAGCGTTCGCGCGCGACCTCGATGCCCTCGGGCTCGCCGGCGCGCCTTCCGTGCTCGACGAGCGGCACGAGCAGCTCCTCGGGCTCGCCGACGAGCGGGAAGGTGGTGTAGGGGTCGAGGATGTCGACCATCCGCCGCGCGCGCCCCTCGCGCGCGACCTCGTCGACGACGATCATGTCCGCGGTGGGGCGGCCCGCCGGGTCGTAGTAGCGCAGCACGCGCTGCACGCCCGGCACCGTGCGCTTGTAGTGCTGCTCGGAGAGCTTGATGACCGGGGTCCAGGGCTCGCCCTCGCCGCGGCGCACCGCCGAGAGCTTGTAGACGCCCCCGAGCGAGGGCTGGGGGTCGCACGTGGCGAGCTTGGTGCCCACGCCGAAGGAGTCGATCGGTGCGCCCTGGGCGAAGAGGGACTGGATGGTGTACTCGTCGAGGTCGTTCGAGACCGAGATCTTGACGTAGGGCAGACCCGCCTCGTCGAAGGCCGCGCGCGCCTCCTTCGAGAGGCGGGCGAGGTCGCCCGAGTCGAGGCGCACGGCCGAGAGCCGCTCGCCGTCGGCCTCCATCTCCTTTGCCACGGTGATGGCGTTGGCGATGCCCTGGTGCACGTCGTAGGTGTCGAGGAGAAGGACGCAGTTCTTGGGGCTCGACTTCGCGAAGGCGCGGAACGCCTCGAGCTCGCTCGGAAACGCCATGACCCAGGAGTGCGCGTGGGTGCCGAACACGGGGATGCCATAGATCTTGCCCGCGAGCACGTTAGAGGTCGAGGATGCGCCCGCGATGTAGGAGGCGCGGGCCACGGCGAGGCCACCGTCGGGGCCCTGGGCGCGCCTGAGCCCGAAGTCCGAGACGGGGTGGCCCTCGGCGGCGCGCACGACGCGCGCGGTCTTGGTCGCCACGAGCGTCTGGAAGTTCACGAGGTTGAGCAGGGCGGTCTCGATGAGCTGGCAGTCGATCACCGGACCCTCGACGCGCACCATGGGCTCGCGCCCGAAGACGAGCTGCCCCTCGGGAACGGCGTGGATGGTGAGGTCGAGGTGGTGGTTGCGCAGGTACTCGAGGAAGCCCGGCTTGAACATGGGGCCGCCGCCGGGCGCCTGGACGGACGCGAGGTAGTCGACGGCGTCGTCCTCGAACACGAAGTTCTCGACGAGGTCGGCGATCTGGCCCGTGCCGCAGCAGACGGCGTAGCCGCCCTCGAAGGGGGTGTCGCGGAAGAAGGCGTTGAAGCAGGCCTGGGCGTCGGCGAGCCCCGACTCCCAGAACCCCTGCGCCATCGTGAGCTCGTAGAGGTCGGTGTTGAGCGAGACGTCAGCGGGCTTGGTTCGGTCGGTGAGCGACATCTGTCCTCCTATCCCAGGGCCGTGACGGCGAGCCACACGGCGACGATCCCCACCACCGCGAGGATCACGATCTTCTGGCCGAGGGACATCCTGAGGTCGTCGTCATCGGGCTCCATGAGGGCGCGGCCGCGCTCGCGCGCCTCGGCGTCGCGGGCGGCCTGCTCCCGCTCCGCCTCGCTGCGCGCGCGCTCGCCGCGGAGGCGCTCCAGCTCGGCGCGCTCCGCCGCGTCGCGGGCGGCCTGGGCGCGCGCGGCCTTCTCGGCGCGCAGCTCCTCGAGCTCGGCGCGCTCCTCGTCGGTGAGACCGGTCCTGTCCGCCATGTGCCCTCCCGTGTTCCAGTGTGTCTACAGTTTATACACCCAACCGGCGCGCTCACGCATCCCGCGCGGGAGGTGCGCCGAGCTCGGGCCCCTCGACGCCCGTGGCGTCGAAGGCGGGGACGAAGCTCTCGGAGACCGTTCCGCCCTCCTGCCACCAGATGCGCTCGAAGCCGAGGTCGTCCGCGTGGCACAGCACGATCTCGTACTCCTCCTCGGAGATGCCCCGCGCGAGGTCGCCGCCCGCGCGACGGCACGCCTCGTTGGGCGTGTACTGGTTCATGACCGACAGGTCGACCTCGTTGCCCGCGAGCTCCCACACGCGGTCGAGCACGGCGCAGGAGTCGTCCGCGTGACCGGGCAGGACGAGGTGGCGCACGATGACGCCCCTCCTCATGGACCCGTCCTCCGCGAGCTCGCGCCCGCCCGCGGCGCGCACCGACTCGACCATCGCCGAGAGCGCGCGGGCCGCGACCTCGGGGTAGTCCGGCGCGGCGGAGAGCTCGCCGGCGAGGCGCGCGTCGGCGTACTTGAAGTCCGTGAGCCACGCGTCGACGACGTCGCCGAGGGCCCGCACGACCTCGGGCAGCTCGTACCCGGAGGTGTTGCACACCACCGGGAGCGTGAGGCCCGCTCCACGGGCGAGAAGAACCGCCCGTCGCACCTGGGGGGCGAAGTGCAGGGGCGTCACGAGGTTGACGTTCAGGGCCCCCGCGCCCTCGAGCTCGAGCATCATCTCGGCGAGCCGCTCCGTGCTCACGTCCACGCCGAACCCGCCGCTCGATATCTCGTGGTTCTGGCAGAAGACGCAGCGCAGCGGGCAGCCCGAGAAGAAGATCGCCCCGGAGCCGGACTCCCCGGAGATGGGCGGCTCCTCCCAGAAGTGCAGCGCGCTCCGGGCGACGCGCAGCTGCGCCGTCATGCCGCAGCGGCCCGCAACGCCCCGGGAGCGACGTGCGCCGCAGCGGCGCGGGCACAGCCGGCAGGCGTCGAGGGCGGAGAGGGGAAGGGGGTCCCCCGAGGGCCCCGGGAAGGGGGCGCGCGACGCGTCGGGCGCAGGGCTCACCGCTCGCCCTCCCCCCGGTGGTGGTGGACCTTCTCGGCCTCCTCCTCGAACGCGGCGTCGTCGGGCCCCACGAGCTCGTCCGCGCCGGTCTTGGGGTTGTAATGGTGCAGCAGAACCGGCTCGAAGAGGTGCAGGTGGCGCGCGAACGCCATCGAGATGAGCAGCAGGCCGCAGAAGATTACGATGCGCGGGACGGTCTCCACCTGGGTCATCACGAGCGACCCCACGCACAGCAGCGCCGTCCACCCGTACATGAGCAGCACCGCCTGGCGCTGGTCGTAGCCCTCGTCGATGAGGCGGTGGTGGATGTGGCCGCGGTCGGCGTGGCTGATGCTCACGTGTCCGCGGAGGCGCCGCACGATGGCGGAGAACGTGTCGATGATGGGGACCGCGGCGATCACGAGCGGCACGATGATCGTGGTCAGGCCCGCGAAGCGCGTGACGGACAGCAGCGAGACCGTTCCGAGCGCGAAGCCGAGCGTGAGCGCCCCGGAGTCCCCCATGAAGACCGACGCGGGGTGGAAGTTGTAGCGGAGGAACCCGAGCGAGGCGCCCGCGACGGCGATGGAGAGCGCCGCGGCGTCGAGGCGGCCCGCCAACACCGAGAGCACGAACATCGTGAAGCTCGCGATGGCGGAGATGCCCGCCGCGAGCCCGTCGAGGCCGTCGATGAGATTGATGATGTTGGTGTAGGCGACGAGGTAGACCACCGTCACCGGGTAGGCGACCCAGCCGAGCTGGATGAACCCCCCGGGGACGAAGGGGTTGGAGATGTCGCCGATCACCAGGCCGCCGGCGACGGCGATAAGAGCGGCGAGGACCTGGCCGAGGAGCTTCTGGCGGGGGCTGAGGGAGAAGCGGTCGTCGAGCAGGCCCGTGGAGAAGATCACCACGAAGGCCGCGACGAGCATGCCGTAGTTGACGTCGAGCTTGGGCGAGGGCACGAGCACGACGGGCCAGCCGAAGTTCATGGTGCCCACGTACTGCACGACGAAGGCCGCCACGATCCCGAGGAAGATGGCGATGCCGCCCATGCGAGGGATGGGCCGCTTGTTGATCCTGCGGGCGTTGGGGTAGTCCACGGCGCCGCAGCGCACGGCGATAGCTCGGGCGAGCGGCGTGGTGAGAATAGTCACGAGCAGGGCGGCGAAAAAGAGGCAGAGGTACGGTATGAGATTCGGCACCACCTCGTCCCC
The DNA here is from genome assembly GCF_900119385.1 of Thermophilibacter mediterraneus. GTDB lineage: Bacteria > Actinomycetota > Coriobacteriia > Coriobacteriales > Atopobiaceae > Thermophilibacter > Thermophilibacter mediterraneus. The sequence goes on along the minus strand of NZ_FPKO01000007.1, from coordinate 370,828 downwards.
CTTCGGTCTCCGCACGCTCCCCGCCGTTTACGACGAGTCATGATAGCCGAAAGCGCAAGAGGGCGGGGCGGGCGCACGCAAAATCCGGGCACCGACGGGCACGGCGAGCGGGCGGCCCCGTCGACGCAGCACAAAAACCGCACGTACATACACGTATACAATCAATTTTGCGGAGATTGCGGACCATGTCAAGACTGGTATCTCCGCGCGGCTCCCCTATAGTAGGTGGTGTCGTCCCCCTGCGGCCTAACTGGGTGAACCGACAAGCGTTACTTGGGAGTCCGATATCTCGTGTTCAGTACGGGGATCCTCCGTTGATGAGGAAGCCGGAACGCGCGATGGGGACACCCACCTTTTGAGAGGTGGGTTCATTTTCGTGCCGCAGGGGGCGTCTTCGTGGCTCGCGGCCTTCTCGTCGGGCCCGCCCGCTATCTCTGCCATGCTGGGCCCGGAGAGTGTGGGGCTTAGAAATCTCTCTGAATTCCGAGACGTCGCGCACCGCGCTTAGCCATCGCACCTAGTTTCGCGACCAAGCCAACTCCCGCTTAGGATAATCACCGAGTTCGCGCCGTGTCGCAGACGAGAAGGACGCACATCTGAAACTCGGCCTGAATCGTAAGCACGGCATTCCAATAATCCCGAACTCGACGCATTCCTTAACCAACACCGGGATGCCAGCCGCCCGCGCAACTCCCGGTATCCGCCGTTCGTCCAGCTACTCAAGACCCTTCCAAGCCCGCCACCAGCATTTGAGCTACTGTTTAGAGCGCGGTCTTTCAGAATGCTTTTAGAAAGGAGAGCCTCGTGACCCACGTATGCCCAAAATGTGGGAGGTCGTTTGACAGCGCCTTCTGCCCCGACTGCGGGTCCCCCGCACCGAGCACCCCCCCCCAATGAGACGTTAGCCCGGCCCAAGCTTGACGAGAATTCCCCCGTCATTCCGGCCCCCGAGCCTCCGTCTCCGAACAATGGGGCCGATGAGAAACCCAAGAAACCCTTCTATAAGAAGCCGTGGTTCATTGTCATAGTAGTTATTCTCATTCTCGCGGCGATTGGGTCCGTGAGCGGCAATAATGACGCAGGAGAATCCAGCTCTAGCACCACCACGGCGCAGGAAGAATCCTCGACCGACCAGAGCGTTGAGGAGGAGCCTGCAGACCTCGTATCAATCAGCGCGACCTACTCAGGTAATACCGAGGCAGGCGTTTCCATCGAGACCGGAACCGAAGGCATAAGAGTTAGCGGCACCTATGACGATGGGAGCACTGACGTAGTTTCTGGCTGGACCGTCGACAATCCCGGAACACTCGTCGCGGGAACGACGTCAACCTTCACCATCTCATATCAGGGCATGACATGCACGCTGGACATTACGTGCACGACCGTGGATCCGGAGCAGTTCAAGGCATCCTGCACCTCTTATCCCTACGAAGAGCTCGCCCGTAACCCTGATTCATACTTCGGTCAGAATATCGTTTTCAGGGGCGAGGTCATTCAGGTCCTTGAGGATACCGGCGGAGTGACCATGCGCGTCAACGTGACTGAGGGAAGCTACGGCATCTGGGATGACACCGTAATGGCCTACTATTCCTATGATGAGGGCGAGTCACGCATCCTCGAGGATGACATCATCACCATGTACGGAACTTTCGGAGGGCTCTATACGTACGAATCTGTCTTCGGCGCCTCGATTACCGTACCTCTCATGTACGTCGAGGTGGTCGAAATGGGCTGAGGGGCTCGTCCCACCGCCAACCTCGCTCAAAGTTCTTGTTGACCCTGCGCGGGATAACCGTCATAATAACCAACGCGCAATGCGCCTGGGGACGTAGCTCAGCTGGGAGAGCGCTGCCTTCGCAAGGCAGAGGCCGGGGGTTCGAATCCCCTCGTCTCCACCAGGTAAACGCAGGACCCGGATGCCTCACCGCATCCGGGTCCTTTTGTGTGGCCGCGGGGAGCCCTCGACAGGCCCTCCTCTTGGCCCGTCCTTCTCGCCACCTTTTCCCGGACGACCCCCTACGGGAGATCATGCCAAAACCATCTGCATTCTCCGCGCGATTTTCGGCACTTCAAGCCAGATGGAAACGTTTCTAAGTGCCGAAATTTCGCGGAGAACAATCCCGGCACCGCACCAAAGGCCCGCCTGGCACCAAACGTCAACATGGTCGAGGCGCCAGCCGATCCCCGCCACAACCCCGGCAACAGACACTAGTAAGCGCCACGGAGCGAATACCAGCCGCAGGACTCCCCCACCACGAGCGGCACGTCAAAGAGGTCGCTCATGACCTCGCTGGTGAGCAGCGCCTCCTTGGGACCGTCCGCAAAGACCTCGGCGTTCTTGATGAGGAGAACGCGCCCGATGGCCGGAACGATGTCCTCCGGATAGTGGGTCACCAGCACGACCGAGCGCCCCTCGGCCGCGAGCGTGCCCATGGTCTGCCGCACGTGATACATGCCCTCGGGGTCGAGACCCGTGCAGGGCTCGTCGAAGATGAGGACCTGGGGATCGCGCACGAGCTCGCGCGCCACGAGCACGCGGCGCACCTGGCCCGTGGAGAGGGTCATGACGTCGCGCGGGGCGAGACTTGCGATGCCCAGGCGCTCGAGCGCGTCCGTCGCGAGCGCCCGGTCTCGCGCGCTCACCTCCCCGCGAAGCGGGAGGCCCAGCGTGCCGAAGAGCCCTCCCGTCACGATGTCGATGACCGGAAGGTGGACCCTCACCTGATCGTGCATCGTGGAGCTCACGATGCCGAGGGTGCGCTTGATGTCCTCGAGCCGGGGGCGCTCCTGGCCGCGGAAGCGCACCGGGGGCTCCTCGCGCCAGAGGGGGAAGACCTCGCGCGTGAGCAGCTGGATGAACGTGGACTTGCCCGCCCCGTTGGGGCCGAGCAGGGCCACGTGCTCGCCCTCCGCGAGCTCGAAGTCGCCCACGTGCAGGATGGTCTTGCCGCCACGCACCACGCTCGCGTCACGGATCTGGAAGAGCAGCGTCGCGTCTCCCCTCGCGGGCGTCAGGTCCTTCTCGCCCGCCGGGTCCCTCTCGATGATTTCCATTTGGTGCCCCTTCGCCTTGCGCCGGGACGTCCCTGCCCCGGCAGGACTACTATAGGCAAGCGAAAAACCGTGGTGACGGCCCCGTAACGCGCCGTCTACTTTGCAGGGGGGAGCCGCTATGGCAGAGATGCTCACGCTCGAGGCGTTCGAGGAGGCCTCGGAGAAGGTCCGGGAGGTCACGCAGGAGACCAAGCTCGTGGAGAGCCCGTCCTTCTCTGCCCAGTGCGGCAACCGCGTGTGGCTCAAGCCAGAGAACATGCAGCGCACCGGCGCCTACAAGGTTCGCGGCGCCTACTACAAGATCTCCACCCTCTCGCCCGAGGAGCTCTCCCGCGGCATCATCACCGCGAGCGCCGGCAACCACGCGCAGGGCGTGGCCTTTGCCGCCACGAGGGCGGGCGCGCGCTCGGTGGTGGTGATGCCCACGACCACGCCGCTCATCAAGGTCGAGCGCACCAAGGGCTACGGAGCCGAGGTGGTCCTCCACGGGGACGTCTACGACGAGGCATGCGATTACGCACTCGAGCTCGCCGAGCGCGACGGCCTCACCTTCATCCACCCGTTCAACGACCCCGTGGTCTCGACCGGCCAGGGCACCATCGCCATGGAGATCGTCCAGGAGCTGCCGCTCGTGGACACCATCCTCGTGCCGGTGGGCGGGGGCGGGCTCGCCTGCGGCGTCGCCACCTTCGCCAAGCTCCACAACCCCAAGATCCGGGTGGTGGGCGTGGAGCCGGCCGGCGCCCCCTCGCTCACCGCGGCGCTCGAGGCGGGCCACCCCGTGCGACTGCCCTCCGCCAACACCATCGCCGACGGCACGGCGGTCCTCGAGGTCGGGGACCAGGTCTTCCCCTACCTGCGCGACAACCTCGACGACGTCATGACCGTGCCCGACGACGAGCTCGTGGTCGCCTTCCTCGACATGGTGGAGAGCCACAAGATGATCGTGGAGAACTCGGGGCTTCTCAGCGTGGCGGCGCTCAAGCACCTGCCGGCCGAGAACAAGCGCGTGGTCTCGATCCTCTCCGGCGGAAACATGGACGTCATCACGATGAGCTCGGTCGTACAGCACGGCCTCATCATGCGCGACCGCATCTTCACCGTGAGCGTGCTCCTGCCCGACCGCCCGGGCATGCTCGTGCGCGTGGCCCAGGTCATCGCAGAGCAGAACGGCAACGTCATCAAGCTCGAGCACAACCAGTTCGTGAGCACCAACAGGAACGCCGCCGTGGAGCTGCGCGTGACGATCGAGGCCTTTGGCACCGAGCACAAGAACGGCATCGTGGCCGCCCTCGAGGCGGCGGGCTTCACGCCCACGCTGGTGCAGACGTCGCTGTAGCCCTCCCGGCACTCGCGTGCCGCTCGTCCCGTCTTGCCGCCGCGCGCGTCCTGGAGGATAGTGCGCAAAATATAACATGCGCGATTTTCTGAGCTGGGCATATAGAAAGTTGTGTCATTTTTTGCGCACTCTCTTCAGCTCGGACGCGCGCGGCGGCAGGCGCAGAGACGCTCAGCTGCCCCACCGTCTCACCGCTCACGGGGGAAACACGACCGCTCACAGGCGGTCACACCCCGGAAACACGCCGCGCGTAGAGTGGCCGCACTGAGCAAATGCGACGACAGGGCAAGTACGGGCCGCACCCGTCCCCCAGCGAGCGGGCAGCGTGAGAACCCGCGGCGGACGGCCCCGAACACTCCCTCGAGCAGCTCGCGTGAACCTCGCGCTCCCAAGGGCCACCCCCCTTCCGGCGCGCCGAGAAGTACCGCGCGCCGGCACCCGCCGTCAAGGGCAGCGCCCACCGCCGCGTTTCTCGCCACCTGCGTGCCCACGAGGGAAAGCGAGGATAACGTGCAGCTGAGAAGCGATGCCATCAAGCGGGGCCTGGCCCGCGCGCCCCACCGCAGCCTCCTTGCGGCCGACGGCCTCACCGACGAGGAGCTCGACCGCCCGCTCGTCGCCGTGGTCTCGGCGCAAAACGAGGTCATCCCCGGCCACATCCACCTGCAGCAGATCGCCGACGCCGTCAAGGCGGGCGTGCGCATGGCCGGCGGCACGCCGCTCCAGGTCAACACCATCGGCGTGTGCGACGGCATCGCCATGAACCACGCGGGGATGCGCTACAGCCTCACGAGCCGCGAGGTGATCGCGGACAGCGTCGAGTGCGCGGTCCAGGGCCACCAGTTCGACGCGATGGTCCTTATCCCCAGCTGCGACAAGATCGTCCCCGGCATGCTCATCGCCGCCGCGAGGCTCGACATCCCCACCATCCTCGTCTCCGGCGGCCCCATGCTCGCCGGGCGCGGGCGCCACGGCGAGCAGACCGACCTCAACAGCCTCTTCGACGCGGTCGGGCAGGTCACCGCGGGCACCATGACCGAGGAGGAGTGCTCGTGGCTCGAGAAGACCGCCTGTCCCACCTGCGGCAGCTGCTCGGGCATGTTCACCGCCAACTCGATCTGCTGCCTCGCCGAGGCCCTCGGCATCGCGCTCCCCGGCAACGGGACCGTGCCCGCGGTCTACTCCGAGCGCATCCGGCTCGCCAAGCGCGCCGGCATGAAGGTCATGGAGCTCGTCGAGAAGAACCTCACCGCGCGCCAGATCCTCACCCCCGCCGCCATCCACAACGGCATGGTGCTCGACATGGCCTTCGGCGGCTCCACCAACACGATGCTGCACCTCACCGCCATCGCCCAGGCGGCCGGCTGCCCCGTCACGATGGATGACTGGGACCGCGCCTCCGCCGAGACCCCCAACATCGTGCGCATCGCCCCGGCGGGCCCGCTGCACATCCAGGACCTGAACGACGTGGGCGGCGTCTCGGCCATCATCGGCGAGCTCGGCCGCACGGGGCACCTCGATCTCGACGCCGTGACCTGCCACGGCACCATGGCCGAGTGGGTCGCCGCGTGCCCGGAGCCCGACGGCGAGGTCGTGCGCGCCGTGGGCGACGCCTACTCCCCCGACGGCGGCCTCAAGGTCGTGCGCGGCAACCTCGCGCCGGACTGCGGCGTCGTCAAGAAGAGCGCCGTCGCGCCCGAGATGTGGCGGCACAGCGGCCCCGCGCGCGTCTTCGACTCCGAGGAGCAGGCCTGCGAGGCGATCTTCGGCGGGGCGATACACCCGGGCGACGTGGTGGTCATCCGCTACGAGGGTCCGGCGGGCGGGCCCGGCATGCGCGAGATGCTCACCCCCACGAGCGCCATCTGCGGCATGGGCCTCGCGAGCTCCGTGGCCCTCATCACCGACGGGCGCTTCTCCGGCGCCTCGAAGGGCCCGTGCATCGGCCACGTCTCCCCGGAGGCCGCGGCGGGGGGCCCGATCGCGCTCGTGCGCGAGGGCGACACCATCTCCATCGACATCCAGGCAGGAACGCTCACGCTCGACGTCGACGACGACGAGCTCGCCAGGCGCCGCGCCGCGTGGCAGCCGCCCGCGCCCAAGTACACGACCGGCGTGCTCTCCCGCTACGCGAGGCTCGTCACGAGCGCAGACAAGGGGGCTTACCTCTCATGATCACCACGGAGGAGAAGATCGCGCGCCGCCGGCGCGCCATCGAGGGCCGGCCGTTCGGCCCCGGGAGCCAGACCGAGCACGAGGGCAAGACCATGACCGGGGCGCAGGCCATCATCGCCAGCCTCGAGGCCGAGGGCGTGGACACGATCTTCGGCTACCCCGGCGGCCAGGCCATCAAGATCTACGACGCCCTCTACGACTCCAAGAAGATCCGTCACGTCCTCGCCCGCCACGAGCAGGGCGCCGCGCACATGGCCGACGGGTACGCCCGCGCCACGGGCAAGGTGGGCGTCGTGCTCGTGACGTCCGGCCCCGGCGCGACCAACACCGTCACCGGCATCGCGACCGCCTACATGGACTCCGTGCCCCTCGTCGTCATCACGGGCCAGGTCACGCGCGGCGTCATCGGGACCGACGCCTTCCAGGAGTCCGACATCGTGGGCATCACCATGCCGATCGTCAAGCACAGCTTCCTGCTGCAGTCCACCGACGACCTCACGCGCACCTTCCGCGAGGCCTTCTACATCGCCTCCACCGGGCGCCCGGGCCCCGTCCTCATCGACATCCCGAGCGACCTCTCCGGCTCGGAGATGGTCTTCCACTACCCCGACACCGTGAGCCTCCCGAGCTACCGCCCCACCTACCGGGGCAACGCCAAGCAGGTCAAGCAGGCAGCGGCCCTCATCGCAGCCGCGCGGCGCCCGCTCATCATGGCCGGTGGCGGCATCGTGGCGTCCCACGCCTGCCCGGAGCTCGTGGAGCTCGCCGAGCGCATGCAGATCCCCGTGGTCACCACCCTCATGGGCAAGGCGGCCATCCCCTGCTCCAACCCGCTCAACCTCGGCCCCGTGGGCATGCACGGCTCCAAGTACGCCAACATGGCCGTCACCGAGTCCGACCTCATCGTCGCCTGCGGCGCGCGCTTCTCCGACCGCGTGACCGGCAAGGTCTCCGAGTTCGCCCCGCACGCCAAGATCATCCACATCGACATCGACCCCGCCGAGATCGGCAAGATCGTGAACCCCGACGTGCCCATCGTGGGCGACGTCAAGGTGGTCCTCGCCGCCATCAACGAGCGCCTCGAGAAGATGGGCGCCGCGCCGGTGTGCGAGGAGTGGCGCGACGAGGTCTTCTCGTGGCGCGAGCGCTGGCCGTTCTACACCTCCGACTTCGCGGACTACCCCGACAAGATCGCCCCGGAGGTCGTGCTCGAGCACCTCTCCGACAAGCTCGATCCCCACGCCTCCATCGTCACCACCGAGGTCGGTCAGCACCAGATGTGGGCGCTGCAGAACATCCACCGCGAGCACGCGCGCACGTTCATCTCGTCCGGCGGCCTCGGGACCATGGGCTTCGGCTTCCCCGCCGCCATCGGCGCCAAGATCGGCTGCCCCGACGAGCAGGTCGTCTGCATCGCCGGCGACGGCTCGTTCCAGATGAACAGCCAGGAGATGGCCACCGCGAAGATCAACGGGGTCCCGGTCAAGGTGCTCATCATCGACAACCGCGCGCTCGGCATGGTCCACCAGTGGCAGCACCTCTTCTACCACGACCGCTTCTCGTTCACCGAGCTCGCGGACAACCCCGACTTCGTCAAGCTCGCCGACGCCTACGGCTGGCGCTCCGCGCGCATCGAGCGGCCCGACCAGGTCGACGCGGCGCTCGACGAGATGCTCGCCTCCGACGAGCCCTACCTGCTCGACGTCGTGATTCCCGCGGAGCAGACGGTCTACCCCATGGTCGCCCCCGGCGCCCCCATCGACGACATCATCGGGGCGCTCGACGTCACCCTGGGCGGGGTCCGCGTCACCGAGAAGGGCTTCGGCGAGGGCGGTCGGCCGCGCGTCAAGCCGTCCCACGAAGGAGTTGATGAGTGATGAACTACCTGCTCTCCGTGCTCGTTGAGAACAAGTCGGGCGTCCTCTCCCGCGTGACGGGCCTCATCAGCCGCCGCGGCTTCAACATCGAGTCGCTCACCGTCGCCCCCACCGAGGACGCGAGCCTCTCGCGCATGACCATCATCGTCGACGCCGACGAGGTCGGCTTCGAGCAGATCACCAAGCAGCTCCACAAGCTCGTCTCGGTGTACAAGATCTCCGACCTCACCTACGAGGACGCCGTCGAGCGCGAGCTCGTGCTCTTCAAGGTCCAGGCGTCCCCGGAGCGCCGCCACGAGGTCATCGAGATCGCCAACGTCTTCCGCGCCAAGGTCGTCGACGTCGGCAAGAACACGCTCACGATCGAGGCCACCGGCACGGCGAGCAAGCTCGACGCGATGGAGGACCTCTTCCGCGGCTATGGCATCAAGCAGCTCACGCGCACCGGAAAGATCGCCATGGCCCGCGGATCCCAGTGAGTACGTGCAAAGGGGACAGGCACCTTTGCACGGTCCCCTCGCATCATCCGGCACCACCCGCCGCAACGCGCGGCGGTGACGCATAGCGTGCAAACGGCAAGACAAAGGAGAAGAACATGGCCGTTGACATCTATTACGAGAAGGACGTGGACCCGAGCGTCATCCAGGGCAAGAAGGTCGCCATCATCGGCTACGGCTCCCAGGGCCACGCCCACGCCCTCAACCTCATGGACTCCGGCGTCGACGTCCGCGTGGGCCTTCGCGAGGGCTCCAAGTCCGCACAGGCCGCCCGAGAGGCCGGCCTCAAGGTCGTGAGCATGGACGAGGCCGCGGAGGAGGCCGACGTCATCATGATGCTCGTCCCCGACGAGACCCAGCCCAAGGTCTACGAGGAGCACGTCGCCGCCCACCTCAAGCCCGGCGACACCCTCGCCTTCGCGCACGGCTTCAACATCCACTACGGCTACATCAAGGCCCCCGAGGACGTCAACGTCATCATGTGCGCGCCCAAGGGCCCCGGCCACATCGTGCGCCGCCAGTACACCGAGGGCTCCGGCGTCCCCGACCTCGCCTGCGTCTACCAGGACGCCACGGGCGACGCCTGGGACATCGTCCTCTCCTACTGCTGGGGCGTCGGCGGCGCCCGCTCCGGCATCATCAAGGCCACCTTCAAGGAGGAGACCGAGGAGGACCTCTTCGGCGAGCAGGCCGTGCTCTGCGGCGGCCTCGTCGAGCTGGTCAAGGCCGGCTTCGAGACCCTGACCGAGGCGGGCTACCCCGAGGAGCTCGCGTACTTCGAGGTCTATCACGAGATGAAGATGATCGTCGACCTCATGTACGAGTCCGGCATCCACTTCATGAACTACTCGATCTCCAACACCGCCGAGTACGGCGAGTACTACGCCGGCCCGCAGGTCATCAACGCGGAGTCCCGCGAGGCCATGAAGCGCATCCTGGCCCGCATCCAGGACGGCAGCTTCGCGCAGGAGTTCGTCGACGACTGCAACAACGGCCACAAGTGGCTCCTCGAGCAGCGCGAGGCCATCAACTCCCACCCCATCGAGAAGACCGGCGAGAAGATCCGCTCCATGTTCTCCTGGATCAAGAAGTAGCGTCTGTAAATTGGGGACAGTCCCCAATTTACACAAATGTTTGATGCTGGCCCGGCGCCGCTTCCTGCGGTGTCGGGCCCTCTTGTGGCCGGCCCTTCTCGCGCTGGGGCATCTTCGATCCTGAGGGAGGGTATGCGCACCCACCCTCTAGGGTATGCGCACTTTCCGCTTCGCCCGTTCTTCTCGTCCACGCCCTTGGCCTGCGGTTTTGGGAGAAGAACCTCGAAGCGAGGTGTACATACCCGGTATGCGCACTGTGCATACCCTTCAGGAGGTGCCAGAGAGCGCCAGCAATCGAGCACACAAAACAGGGGCGGCGCCCCATTGCGCCGCCCCGCCTCGTCTGTACTTTGGAATCACCCGTGTCGCTGCGTTGTATGTCGGACAGCCAGCGATTCGATGTCTGGACCCGCTCCGCAGCTTCTATCAACGACCCAAACCGATAAACGAATCGGAGACGTTGGCGAGTGCGCTCGCCCGAAGCTACAGGGTCTCGGTCGCGCGGAAGGCGGGTCCAAACCCTGCTACCAGATCACTGTTCATTGGACTCGCCTCCTCTGCCGGTCGCTTTGTGGGTAGCGACGATTGACAACGTTACTTTCTTTGTTCCCGCGCAACCGGTGTTTACGCACTCGTTGCAGAGTCTTCCGCAGACGGTTCCCTTTTGCCGGCAGACGGTACCCGCCCCACGTCACGGGCGAGAAGGCCCTCGAGCTCCTTGCTCGAGTGCACCCCCAGAAGCTCGTAGCCCTGCGCGCGGTAGGCGTTGACGGTGCCACGGGCAACGTGGAGCGCCTCGCAGATCTCCGGCGCGCTGCGCCCGAGCGCGATCTCGGTCAGCACGCGCGCCTGGAGCTCTCCCGCACCACGCCCGCGCAGGTAGAGCACGCAGCGCTCCTCGTCGAGCGTCGTGACCTCCCGCACGACCGGCCACAGCAGGTGCGGGGCGAACAGCACCAGCGAGGCCACGTACCCAACGAGCGCGACAAGGCTCAGGCTCACCATGGTCTGAGGGGCGCCCTGGGAGGGCAGGGATACCCAGAGCGGATCCATCCCGCCCGCAGAGAAGCCGAACGCCACCAGGGTCACCAGCACCAGCACCAGCCGGCCACTCGCCTCGCGATGCCGCACCCGCATGCCCCTCAGCCGTGCATAGGCGAACAGACAGCCCCAGGGCACCGTGAGCGCGAGGACGGGGACCGCCACCAGATCGACCTGAGACGCAAAACTGAGGTACGGAGAATAGCCCGTCACGTAGTGCAGGATCATCCCAGCGCAGAGCGCGAGCGCCATGAGCGGCAGCGAGCCAGCAGCGCCCACGTCGAGCCGCGACGGGACGGACGCCGCCCCATAGGCGCGCGGCACCAGCTCGTCAAGCGAGGCTACCCCGAGCTTTTCGCACGCGCGCGCCCGGTACGTGCCCACGGAGGAGGCGCTAATGCCAAGCGCCTCGGCCGCATGCGCCTGCGTGCTCCCCGAGACAAGCAGCTCCGCCACCTCTCGCTCGCGCTCCGTGAGCGCCTCCGCCCCGGGACGCCCGTCAAGCGGAGAGCCCACCTTTTCAGCGAGCGTTTCCGCAGGCAGCACCCACGTCACCAGCGCGGACCCCCACAGCCCCCACGCCGTGTAGCGCGCCACCTTCTCGAGAAGGACCAGCAAGCCGCGCAGTGCATACTCCGTCACGAAGGCGCCAAGGTAATAGGCGGACGAAAGCCCCAGATATGCCACGAGCGCAGCCACGGCCGCAATAACGAAGGCGCTCCGCCTTCCGGCAATGCGCTCCCGGAACGAGTACGTCAGCGCGGCGGCCACAAAGGCAAGCGGAATGGCCGCGCTCCACGGCACAAAGAACCACAAGTCGATGGGGTCAGCCCAACCCTCCGGCAACTTCTCGAGGTAGCTCGCGTACCGCAGCGCACCCGGCACAAAGAGCATCGTCGCAAGCCACGCCGCCCACGCGGCGAAGCGCGCCACCAGCCCCAGCGTCCTTCTCGTCCGTAGCATGACCGCCTCCCTTGCGTCCGTCTGTGGCCCCATCGTAGGAAACGCCCGCTCGGCTGTCATGTCGCGGGCGATATGCGAACGTCACGACAGACAAAAAACGCCCCGGGTCGTAACCCGGGGCGCATAACATGACAAAGGGACTGTCCCCTTGTCAACTTTACTCGGCGAGGGCCTTCTTGGCGACCTCGGCGATGTCGGCGAAGGTCTGCTCGTCGCTGTAGGCAATCTCGGCGAGGACCTTGCGGTCGAGCTCGACGCCGGCGAGCTTGAGGCCGTGCATGAACTGGCTGTAGGAGAGGCCGTTCATGCGAGCGGCGGCGTTGATGCGCTGAATCCACAGGGCGCGGAAGTCGCGCTTCTTGTTGCGACGGTCGCGGTAGGCGTACTGGCCGGAGTGCTGAGCCTGCTCCTTCATGCCACGGAAGGTGCGGGAGCGGACTCCGTAGTAGCCCTTGGTGCGCTCGACGAGCGTCTGACGCTTCTTACGGCCGGCGACGGCGCGCTTGACTCGTGCCATATCTAATCAACTCCTTGGTGAGACTTCAATCGAGGGACGCTCGCGCGCCTACTTGGAACCCATGCGCTGGGAGACGGTCTTGACGTCGGCGTCGGAGAGGACGGTCTCCTTGCGGAAGCCGCGGATGCGCTTCGGGGACTTCTTGGTGAGGATGTGGCTCTTGAAAGCCTTGGCACGCATGATCTTGCCGGTGCCGGTGCGGCGGAAGCGCTTTGCCGTACCCTTGTGCGTCTTCATCTTGGGCATGTCTAGTTCTCCTTCTCCGTTGCTGCCTTCTCGTCCCCGGCCTTGGGCTTCTCGTCAAAGGCGCCCTTGATCGGGACGATGGTCATGTGCATGTTGCGACCCTCCATGAGCGGCTTCTGCTCGACCGTGGCCACGTCCTTCAGGTCCTCGGCAAGGCGGTCGAGCACCATGCGACCCTGCTCGGGGTGGGCCATCTCGCGACCGCGGAACATGATCGTGATCTTGACGCGGGCGCCCTTCTTGAGGAAGCGAATGACGTGACCCTTCTTGGTCTCGTAGTCACCCACGTCGATCTTGGGACGGAACTTCATCTCCTTGATCTCGACCTTGGCCTGGTTCTTGCGGGCGGCCTTGGCCTTGCGGTCCTGCTCGTACTTATACTTGCGGTAGTCGAGCATCTTGCAGACCGGGGGCTCCGCGTTCGGGGCGATCTCGACGAGGTCGAGACCCTGGTCGCGGGCGATCCTCAGCGCGTCGCGCACGCCAAAGAGGCCCATCTGGGAGCCGTCGATGCCAATCAGACGGCACGTGCGGGACGTAATCTCCTCGTTGATGCGAGGACCATCGTTCCTGGCTATGTCGAACTCCTTCCCTCCGTCGCGGCTCCCGCCGCACAAGAAAAGCTCCCGGCACCAGTGAGCAGCATCCGGGAGACAGCGCTCGCCCCTAGGGCGAGATGAGCATACGTTGTCTGACCAGACAGCAACCCGTAGGCGCCGTGTAGGTGGGGACCCAACCTCGATCCCACTTCGCAAAAGCACACTTGGACAGAATAGCACGCGTCCCGGAGACCGGCAACGGAAATCTTGCGTCGGTCCCCGGGGCGCTCGAGCTTCAGAGTTTCTCCAAAAGCCGCGGCGAGCCTAGAGCTTGAGGGAGGCGGACTGCACGTAGGCACGCGCCTGGTACTCGCGGTCAAGGTCGTAGAGGCCCTTGGGGTCGCAGCCGAAGAGCTTCATGTTGGTGATCATGTCGCGGGCGTTGGTCTCCTCCTCGCCCTGCTCCTCCACGAACCAGTCGAGGAACTTCATCGTGCGGACGTCGTGCGCCTCGTGCGCGACCTCGTAGCAGTGGTGGATGAGGCTCGTGACGTACTCCTCGTGCTCGAGGCCGGCCTCCAGCGGCGCGAGATCGTTGTCGAAGGTCTTGTCGGGCTTGGCGATGGCCTCCATCGTGGGCCTGAAGTCGTTGTCCAGGAGGTAGCGACGGATTGCCAGCGCGTGGTCCATCTCCTCCTTCGCCTGAATCTCATACCAGTTGGCGAACCCCTTGAGGCCGCGGTCCTCGTAGTAGTCGGCAAAGGTGAGGTAGAGGTAGCTGGAGTAGAGCTCCTTGTTGATCTGCTCGTTCAGGACGGAGGTGACCTCGCTCGTGAGTGCCATGGAAAGCTCCCTTCTCGCACGTTATGCTTGTACGCCTTGCATTCTACCCCCTCGACCGGACAACGATTCACGCGAGGGCAGCAGGCGTCCATCGACGCGCGCTCGGCCCTCCGGGAAGAAAGGCCCTCGGGGAGCCCCGCGCCAAACGCACGCTCTTGGCGCCCGAAGCGTTCGTTTGGCGCGGGCTTCGGACCGGGTCGCGAGAACGACCGCGCCCAAGGCACGCTTTGGGACCACAAAGCGTGCCTTGGGCGCGGACCAGCCCACACGGCGATGCATGGACGCTCGGACTGGTGGTATAGTCATCTTTGCTGGCGCATCGCGCCGCCGTGCCCGAGTGGCGGAATTGGCAGACGCGACGGTCTCAAAAACCGTTGAGGCAACTCGTGCGGGTTCGAGCCCCGCCTCGGGCACCATCAGAGCGCGTCGGCGCCCAGGTCGCGCGCAGCGCTCCTCTACCGCAGAAACGGGTTGGTCGCGAGCTCGCGCGCCATCGTGGTGGACGGGCCGTGCCCGCAGAGCAGCGTCGTCTCGGGCGCGATCTCCCTTGCCATCCTGCGCAGCGACGCCATGATGGCACGCTCGTCCCCTCCCGTGAGGTCCGTGCGGCCGTGGCTGCCCGGGAAGAGCGTGTCACCCACGAAGGCGATTCCCTCGGCACTCCCGCCGCCCACGAGCACGATGCCGCCCGGCGTGTGGCCCGGCGTCTCCATGACGGTGAAGGTAGCCGCACCCACCGAGACGACGTCTCCCTCGGCGAGCGTGCGGTCGGGCGCGGGGGCGTCCTCGTCATAGCTGCGGCCGACCTCGCTCATCTGGCCCGCCCGCGCGGCGAGCGCGGCGTCGGCCGCATGGATCGCAAAGGGCGCGCCCGTCGCACGGCAGAGCGCGGCCGCGCCGCCCACGTGGTCGCCGTGGCCGTGGGTGGCGACCACGCAGGTCACGCGCACGTCGCCCAGGTGCCCCGCCACCGCCTCCCCGGAGCCGCCCGGGTCCACGACGAGGCACTCCCCCGCGCTCACGTAGGCGTAGCAGTTGGTCTGGAGCGGCGTCACGGCAAAGCAGCGCAGCTCGTCGCGCTCGGGGCGGTCGTCCTTCTCGCCGGGGACGCACTTCTCTGCCATGAGCTCCTCCTTGACTCCAAAACCTCGCACCTGGTGCGAGTCTAGAAAATAAAGTAGCTTTATATACTACATAAAACAACTCTCAGACGTGGTAGGTACCACTAGGTGCGAGGTTCGCGACGCAGCGGGGCGCAGTGCGAGGTTCGCAGCGCGGCGGGGGCGAAAAGCGAGGCTCGCACTGCGCGGCGGCCACCGGATGCAAGGCCCACGGCGCGACGGCCGCCGGACGCGGTTCCGGGCGAGCAGGCCAGGCGAGCGCGGCGTCCCCGCCCCGCGTCACCTCACCCGCTGCTTCATCTGGTTCGCGCCCTCGCCGGGCATGATGCGGCGTGCGTCATAGACCGAGGGCACGCGGCTCACCGCGGCGAGCAGGACGTCGAGCAGGCTCGCGTCGGAGATCGCCACGAGGAAGCGCAGGCGCGCCACGCCCTGCGTGCTCGTCTGCGTCGCGGCGGAGAGGATGTTCGCCCCCGCGTCGCCGATCGCGACGGTGATGTCCTTGAGCAGCCCCATGCGATCGGTCGCCTCCACCACGATCTCGACCCTGAACTCCGTCGCGCCCGAGGTGTCCCAGGCGACGTCGATCATGCGGTCGGGATTGCGCATGAGGTCGGTCACGTTGGGGCAGTTGGCGCGGTGGACCGAGACGCCGCGTCCGCGCGTGATGAAGCCCACGATCTCGTCGCCGGCGACGGGGTTGCAGCAGTGCGCGAGGTGCACGAGCAGGTCGGGGTCGCCCTTGACCACGACGCCGCAGTTGCTGCGCCTGCGCTTGCCCTTGGCGGCCTGCGTGAGGGCGTAGGACTTCATGACCGGCGCGCCGGAGGTCATGGCGCGGTCGTGCTCGGCGCGGCGACGGGCCTCCGCCTCCTGCGCGGCGAGCTGCTCGGGCGATCCCTCCTCGAGGATCTCCTCGATGCGGTTGGCCGCCTGCTTGACGGAGACCTTGCCGGTGTGGACGCACGCGAAGAGGTCGTCGGGCGAGCGAAGCTCGAAGCTCTCGCACACGCGCTCGATGGCCTTGACCGTGCGGCGCGTCGAGATGCCGTAACCGCGCTTGCGCAGCTCGTGGGCGAGCTCGGTGCGGCCGGCCTCCGCGTCGTCGTTTCTCGTCTGGGTGGAGAAGAACTTGCGGATCTTGGCGCGCGTCGACGGCATCACGACGAGGTTCATCCAGTCGCGGCTCGGCTTGGCGCTCTTGTTGGTGAGGATCTCGACGCGGTCGCCCATGTTGAGCTTGTAGGACAGCGGCACGACCGATCCGTTGACCTTGGCCCCCACGCAGTGGTTGCCCACCTCGGTGTGGACGGCGTAGGCGAAGTCGAGCGGCGTGGCGTCACGGCGCAGGCTCATGACCTCGCCCTTGGGCGTGAAGACGAAGATCTCGTGCTCGAAGAGGTCCACGCGCAGGTTGTCGAGGAACTCGTGCGGGTCGTCGATGTCGTCCTCGGTGGCCCAGTCGAGGGTCTTGCGAATCCAGTTGATCGTGGAGTCGATGGCACGGTCCTCGGCGCTCATGCGCCCGCGCGAGTTGCCCTCCTTCTTGTAGAGCCAGTGCGCGGCGATGCCGTACTCGGAGGCCTCGTGCATCTCGACCGTGCGGATCTGGATCTCGATGGGCTTCCCGTCGGGGCCCACCACGGTGGTGTGCAGCGACTGGTAGAGGTTGGCCTTGGGCGTGGCGATGTAGTCCTTGAAGCGGCCGGGCAGCGGGTTCCACAGCGAGTGGACGGCGCCGAGCGCGGAGTAGCAGTCCCCCACCGTCTGCGTGATCACGCGCAGCGCGATGAGGTCGTAGATGTCCGAGAACTCGCGCCCCTTGCGCGTCATCTTCTGGTAGATGCTCCACAGGTGCTTGGGACGCCCGGTGATCTGGTAGTTGCTGAGGCCGGCGGACTTGAGCTCGTCGTCGAGCGTCTTGATGGCGGCCTCGGTGTCGTCCTCGCGCTGGGCGCGGGAGTCCTGGACCATGCGCGCGACGCGCTGGTACTCCTCGGGCTCGAGCCAGAAGAAGGCGAGGTCCTCGAGCTCCCACTTGATCGAGGAGATGCCGAGGCGGTCGGCGAGCGGGGCGTAGACGTCCATGGTCTCGCGCGCCTTGAACTGGCGGCGGTCGGGCGGGAGCGCCGCGAGCGTCCGCATGTTGTGCAGGCGGTCGGCGAGCTTGATGATGACCACGCGGATGTCGCGGCTCATGGCGAGGAACATCTTGCGGAGGTTCCACGCCTGCTTGGCGTCCATCGACGAGACCTGGATGCTCGTGAGCTTGGTCACGCCGTCGACGAGGTCGGCGACGGTCTCGCCAAAGAGGTCGCGCAGCTCGTCGAGGGTCGCTGGGGTATCCTCCACGGTGTCGTGGAGAAGGGCGGCGCAGATGGTGTCCTCGTCCATGCGCAGGTCGTGCGCCAGGATGAGGGCGACCTCGACGGGATGGTTGATGTAGGGCTCACCGGAGCGCCTGCGCTGGTCGCGGTGGTAGTCCGCGGCGAAGCGGTACGCGCGGTCGACCTTCTCGCAGCCCTCGTCGTCCAGGTAGGCCTCGCACGCCTCCTGGAGCAGGCGGTAGTTCGCCGCGGACGGAACGACGCTCTTCTTGGGACGCACGGGGGCGGGCGCGCTCGCACCCTCCGGCGCGACGGTGCCCTCCGGGCGCTGGGTCTCGTTGACGCTCATCTCCATCATCCTCCCCTAGGACACGATGATACCGAAGTTGGGCGTGATGGGGCGGTTGAGCCGGGCAAGAAGCTCGTCTGCGGGCGCGTCGAGCGCCCAGCGGCAGAACGAGGCGTACTCGCGCTGGAGCCTCTGCCCCTCGAGGTAGCAGGCCGACTCGGTGAGCTCCATGCGCGCAGGGGCGCTCGCCATGGCGACGCGGCGCGAGGCGCCCCAGCCCGTGACGGCGCAGAAGCCGAGCTCCGAGAAGACCGAGAGCCCGGAGGCGACCTCGCGGGCGTCGAGCGCGCAGAGGGGGTCGCGCTCGCGGGCGGCGCGCGCGATGCCCTCGTCGTCGAGGCCGACCGGGCCCGACGTCCGGAAGAGGGCGAGGAGGGTCCGGTAGAGGGCGACCAGGTCGTCTCGCGCGGGGGCCGCGGACGCGAGGATGGCCTCGCCGGCGCGGACGTCGTCAGGGCCGAAGAGGAGGTGCACCGTCGCGGGGGCGCCGTCGCGCCCCGCGCGACCGCTCATCTGGTTGAACTCGACCCGGTCGAGGGGGAGCCCGTAGAGCACGACGTGGCGGATGCCGGGGAGGTTGACCCCCTCGCCGAAGGCGCTCGTCGAGACGATGCACGCGAGCTCGTCGCCGCGAAACGCGCGCTCGACCCGACGGCGGGCGTCGCGCGAGAGGCCGGCGTGGTAGAGAGCCACGCGCGCGGCGAGGCCGGGGACGCAGTGGCGCAGCATCCGCACGAGCGCGACGGAGCGCTCGCGCGTGGGAACGTACACCACGCACTTCTCGCCGGTCGACACGATGCGGGCGAGAAGGGCGTCGCGGTCGAGGGCGTCGCGCGCGTCGTCGAGCAGGAGGTTCTCACGCACCGAGCAGTCCACGACGACGTCCCCCTCGTCGATGCCGAGGAGCCGGCAGATCTCCGACGCCGCGGCGGGGTCGGCCGTCGCCGTGACCGCGAGGGCCACGGGGTCGCCGAGGTCCGCCAGGACGGAGGGCAGCTCGAGGTAGGCGTCGCGCGAGCCGGGGGCCGCCGCCCCCGCGTGATGCGCCTCGTCGACCACGACGAAGCCCACGCGGCCCCGGGCGAACGCGGAGCGGTGGATGGCGAGGAACTCGGGCGTGGTGAGCACGATGTCGACCTCGCCGGAGGCGAGGGCCCCGAGCACGCGGGCGCGCTCTGAGGCGGGGCTCTCCCCCGTCAGCACCTCGGCGCGCACGCCGAGCGAGCCGAGCGACTCGCGAAGGTGGAAGGACTGGTCGCCCACGAGGGCGCGCAGCGGGTAGACGAACACGCTCGCCTCGCCGCGCGCGACGGCGAGGCGAGCCGCGTGCAGGTGGAAGATGAGGGACTTGCCGCGCCCCGTGGCCATGACGGCCAGGCACGACCTGCCGGCGGCGAGGCGCTCGAGGGTCGCGCGCTGGGCCGCGAGCAGGGGGCGGTCGCCGATGAGGGCGCGGCGCAGCTCGTCGGTGAGGGTGGGCTCGCCCAGCGCCGCGAGCTCCGCGCGGCGCCGTTCGTCGGCGGGCGGTTCGGCGCCGTCGGCCCCCTCGCCCCCGTCGCCGGGGGCCCCGGCGTCGACGTCCGCGCCGAACCGGCCCAGGCGCCCCCGCTCCCCCGCGGGGGCGGGGATGAGGATGTCCTTGACCATGAGCTTGGGCTTCGTCCTGCCCTGCCACGTCTCGTTGACGGCCTCGAAGACGAGGTCGCAGACGCCCTCGTAGGCAGCGGCTGCGGCCGGGTCGGGAACGCGGAACATGATCGCCGGGACCGAGGAGCGGCCGTCGGTCGCCATGAAGCGCAGGTGCGCCCCGTCCGCGCCCACGAGGGCGCGGTTGCGCATCGTGACGCCGCGCGCGGCGAGCACGGGCTTCTTGTTGCCCTGCCCGAAGGGCTGCAGCAGCTCGAGGGCGTCGAGGGACTCCACGCTGATCTCGGGGAGCGCCACCTCGGCCGTCACCTCCCCCACGTCGACGAACTGGTCCCCCGGCAGGGCGTCGAGCGCCGCGCAGAGGCGCTCGCGGAACTCGTCGAGGCGGGAGGCCTCGCACGTGACGCCCACGGCGCCGGCGTGGCCCCCGAAGCGCACGAGCACGTCCGAGCACTGCTCGACGGCGTGGAAGAGGTCGACGGAGCCCACGGAGCGCCCGGAGCCGCGGGCGATGCCGTCCTCCGTGACGGTGAAGACGATCGAGGGGACGTGGTAGCGGCTCACGAGGCGCGATGCCACGATGCCCTTCACGCCCTCGTGCCACCCTCGCCCGCCCACCACCACGGCCCGCTCGCCGCGATAGGAGCGCTGCGCCTCGGCGAGCGCGGCCTCGGCGAGCGCGGCCTCCGTCTCGCGGCGCTCCGCGTTGATTGCCTCGAGGCGGCCGGCGAGGACCGTCGCCTCCGACACGTCGTCGGTGAGCAGGAGGTCGAGGGCGACGTCGGTCGAGTCCATCCGACCCGCCGCGTTGAGGCGCGGGATGAGCGAGAAGGGCAGCGAGTCGGCGCTCACGGCCGCCACGTCGAGCCCCGCCGTGCCCGCGAGGGCCGCGAGGCCCGGGCGCGGACGGCGGCGCATGAGGTCGATGCCGGCGGCCACGAGGGCGCGGTTCTCGCCGGTGAGCCTCATCATGTCGGAGAGCGTGCCGAGGGCAGCCACGTCCAGGTAGTCGAGCCACAGGTCGGGAGCGCCGCGGCGGGCGCCGAGCTCGCAGATGAGCTTGAGCGCCACGCCGACGCCCGCGAGCTCGCGCGAGGGGCAGTCGGGCGAGAGCTTGGGGTCGGTCACCGGAACGCCGGCGGGGACGAGGTCGGCGGGCTCGTGGTGGTCGGTCACCACCACGTCGACGCCCAGCTCGCGCAGCCACGCCACCTCGTCGGCCGCGGCGATGCCGTTGTCGACGGTGACCACGAGGTCGGGGTCGCACGCGTCGCGCACGCGCGCGAGGGCCTCGCGCGAGAGGCCGTACCCCTCACCGAACCGGTGCGGGATGAAGGGGTGCACGTCGCCGCCCAGGCGGCGCAGCGCGAGGGTGAGCAGGCAGGTCGAGCTCATGCCGTCCACGTCGAAGTCGCCGAAGACGGCGACGGTCTCGCCGCGGTCCAGCGCGAGCGCGACGCGCTCGACGGCGGCATCCATCCCCGGGACGCACAGCGGGTCTGCCCAGTCGCGCTCGAGCGAGGGCGAGAGGAAGGCGCGGGCGTCCTCGACGTCGGTGATCCCGCGGGCCGCGAGCACGCGCGCGACGAGGGCGGGAACGCCGAGCGCCTCCACGAGGCGGCGCTCGGCGCGTGGGTCACGGGGCAGGACCGACCAGCGACGGCTGTCGGCGTCGCCGGGCATCTAGTCCTCGTCCCTCTTGGCGTCTCGCGCGCCGGCGGCGTCCCGGTCGCGAAGGGGCCCGCAGGCGAGCAGCTTGCCGAGCGGGAGCACCACGAGTGCGAGCGACAGCGCGCCCACGACCGCCGCGACGGGCCAGGCGAGGCCCGCGGGGCTCGTGGCGAGGCCGCCGTCGGACACGACGAAGTAGAGGACGAGGCCGCCCACCACGAAGACGGCGGCGAGCGTGCCGAGCTCGATCCTGAGCGAGCGCGGCACGGAGCGCAGCGCGTCGCGCGCGTCGGTGCCGGAGCGCATGCGGGAGCGCACGCGCGCGACGACGAGCAGCTGGGCGCAGAAGGCGACGAGCACGGCGACCGCGGCGCCGAGGTAGGCGGTCACCGTCGGGACGAAGACGCCCGCGGACGAGAGCAGCGCGAGCCCGCCCACCTCGAGCACGGCGGTGTAGGCCAGGCCCGCGTAGGCCACGAGCCCGAGCAGGCGCATCCAGACGAGAAGGACCACGAGCAGCGCGAGCACCGCGACGCCCGCCACGATGAGCGCGCGACCGAGCTCGTCCGCGCCGACGGCGGCGGAGAAGGCCGAGGAGCCCTGCTGCACGAGCGAGCACGGGAGCTCGCCGGTGGAGATGGCGGCGGCGATGCCGGCGGCCTCGGTCTGGGTGAGCGAGAGCGAGATGCTCACCTGCCCACCCTCGATGGCCTGGCTGACCTGCGGCGCGGCCACGACGGTGCCGTCGACGACCACGGCGATCTGCCCGTAGACGGGGGCGAGCTCGCCGGTGACGTCGGCGAAGGCCTGGGCGCCCTCGGAGTCGAAGGAGAGCGCGAGGCCGTAGACCCCCGACCCCGACGAGGTCTCGACGGCGGACGCGGCGGTGACCGACGAGCCGTCGAGGAAGGCCTCGTAGGTACCCTCGGCGAGCTCGACGTCGCTCACGCCCGCGGAGATGCGGGCGAGCGCGTCGGCGTCCGAGATGGAGTCGAGGCGCACGAGCTCGAAGCGGCCCGTGCGGGCGACCTCGGCCACGGCGGAGGCGTCATCCTCGCCCGCGGGGACCTGGACCGTGAGCTGGCCGTCGGCGGCGCTCACGCGCGCGCCGCGCACGTCGAGGGCGGCGAGGCGGTCGCGGACCGTCCCCACCGCGGAGGAGAGGTCGGCGTCGGCGTCGGACACGAAGGTGTAGGAGGTCCCGCCGGCGAAGTCGGCGCCCCACCCCAGGCGCTCCGCCGGGGGCAGGCAGGCGACGACGGCGCCGACGAGCAGCAGCAGCGCCACCACGAGCGCGGGAATCTGCGCCCTCGCGTCGCGAGACAGGCCGCGGCGGCGCCTCTTCCTGCGCGCGCCGTCCCCCTGCCTCCATCGGGCGACGCCGGTCGCTTCCTTCTCGTTCTTCTCTGCTGAGGAGCTCTTCATGATGAGGCCTCTTCTCGGGTCACGTTCGTCTTGTCAACCGAACAATGATACCCCAACGGGCGGCCGGGGCCGCCCGCCCTCACGAGGAGACCCCAAAGGTTGCTGAGGGCCAAGCGCGCCGGACGGCGCGCGGACGGGCCTACCAGTCCCGCGCCGCGGGCGAGGCCATCCAGTCGTCCACGAAGGCGGCGTAGGTCCCCGCGGCGACGGACTCCCGGATGCGACGCATGAGGTCGAGCAGGTAGAAGATGTTGTGCTGCGAGATGAGGATCGAGCCGAGCATCTCCTTCTGGCGGACGAGGTGGTGGAGGTAGGCGCGCGAGAACCCTCCCGTGCACGTGGGGCACGAGCACGCCGGGTCGAGGGGGCCGGCGTCGTGGGCGAAGCGCGCGTGCCGGAAGTTGAGCCTCCCCTCGCTCGAGAAGGCAGACCCCGTGCGCGCCGTGCGCGTGGGCAGCACGCAGTCGAACATGTCGACGCCGCAGGCGACCGCGCGCACGAGCGTGGTCGGGTTGCCGACGCCCATGAGGTAGCGCGGCTTCGTGCGCGGCATGTGCTCGGACACGAGCGGCTCGAGCGACTCGAACATGGTCTCGTGGTCCTCCCCCACCGAGTAGCCGCCGATCCCGTACCCGGGGAAGTCGCCGATCTCCTCGAGGTGCCTGAGGCTGCGAAGGCGCAGGTCGAGGTGCATGCCGCCCTGGACGATGCCGAAGAGCGCCTGGTCGGGCCTCTCGTGCGCCGCGTAGCAGCGCTCCGCCCACAGGCTCGAGAGCTCCACGGAGCGCTCGACCTTGCGGCGCGGGGCCGGGTAGCCCACGCACTGGTCGAGTTGCATCACGATGTCGGCGCCGAGCCTCTGCGCGATCGACATGTTCTCCTCGGGCGTCCAGGTGAACCAGCGCCCGTCGTAGTCGATCGCGCGGAAGCGCACGCCGTCGCGCGAGAGCTTGAAGAACTCCTCGTGGCTGAAGACCTGGAAGCCGCCGGAGTCCGTGAGGATGGGGTGGTGCCAGCCCATGAAGTCGTGCAGTCCCCCCATCTCGGCCACGAGGTCGGCGCCGGGCCGCATGGAGAGGTGGTAGGTGTTGGCCAGCAAGATCTTGGTGCCGAGCGACTCGAGCGTGGAGGGAAGGAGGCCCTTGACCGTGGCCTTGGTCCCCACCGGCATGAAGATGGGCGTGGGGACGTCGCCGTGCGGGGTGTGCAGCACGCCCGCGCGCGCGTGCGTCGACGGGTCCTCGGCGACGACGTCGTAGGTGAACAGGCTCTGGTCCATGCGGCTCCCCTCACGCGAGGACCGGCGCGGCCGGTCGCAATCGAAAACACCGACCCATCCTACACAAAAAAGGGCCCGACGCCGCAGGGCGCCGGGCCGAACAGGCGAAAAGGGCTCTTCTCCCCCGCGACTACTCGCCGAAGCCGGAGTCGATGAGGGCGATGAGGGCGTCGAGGGCCTCCTGCTCGTCAGCTCCGTCGCAGGCGACCTCGACCTTGGTGCCGGTGCCGAGGCCGGCGGCGAGGATCATCATGATGGACTTGGCGTTGACGGGAGCGGAGTCCTTGTCAACGTTCTTGATGGTGACGTTGCTCTGATACTTCTTGGCCTCGGTCACGAAGACGGACGCGGGACGCGCGTGAAGGCCGGTGGCGTTGATGATGCTCGTCTGCTTAGAAACCATGTCGTGAACTCCCTTTCCAGATTTCCCAACAACCGGGGAATATCTGAGATCCCCCGAAACACAGGATACATAGTAGCAAACGGCGCGTCGTTTGAAAGGTACGGACCACCCCAAGGATGCGTTTACGGCGCCGAGCGGACAGTTTTTGCGGGTCGCGCGTCGAAGTGGGGCACAATAGGGGTGTGCGTCGCAGACCGCGGCGCTCGTGAGACGAAAGGGAGCACGCGATGTCAGACGATGCCGACCAGCGCCGAGACGACGAGAGGGACGGGGGCGCCGAGGGCGGCGTCGCGCCCGCGCGGGGCGGCGCCCAGGCGCTGACCTCGACGCTGAGAAGCGGGCTGGAGGCCATGCGCGACGTGAGGGAGGCCTCGCGCCGGCACGGGGCGGCCCGCTCGCGGCTGCGCGACCTCGAGGACGAGCTCGCCGAGAGCGAGGCGGCGCTCGCGAGGCGCGAGGAGGTCGAGGGCTCCTTCGACGACATCGTCGCCGAGCAGAGCGACGTCGTCGAGCGGAGCGCGCGGGAGATCTCCGGGCAGCGCGAGCGCGTCGAGCGGCTCGAGGACGAGGCGAGGGAGCTCGACGAGCGGCTCGCCCGGCTGCGCGACGACCACGAGCAGGAGCTCAGGCCCTACAAGCGCATCGCCGAGACCGCGCGCGGCAGGTCCGAGGAGGCGGGTCGGGGCGTCGCGGAGGCCAAGCGCGCGGTGCGCACGGCCGAGGGCCAGGTCAAGGAGGCGACCGACCGACGCGAGCAGGGCATCGCCGCGGCGAACCGCGCCGTCGACTCCTCCCAGGAGCGCCTGCGCAAGGTGCGCGACGAGCTCAGGCGCGCCCAGGGGTCGGGAGCGGCGCCGGCGGCGGTGCGCCAGCTCCAGGACGAGCTCGCGACCGAGCTCGCGCACGTCGAGGCGGCGCGATCCGAGGTGAGCACGGTCACCTCGGAGGCACAGTCCTCCGTCGACGCGGCGCAGACGCACCTCTGGACGCAGAAGCGCTCGCTCGAGGAGGCGCAGCGCGAGGCTGACGCCGCCAAGCGCGAGTACGAGGCGCGCCGCGACGACTACGAGGCCAGGAGGGCGAACGCCCAGGCGCAGGAGAAGGACCTCGAGGACCGGATTTGCGACCTGCGCCGCGAGGCGGAGGAGGCCAAGGCGGCCCACGACGAGGCCGCGGAGCGCCACGACGAGGCGCAGGCGCTGCTCGACGAGGCGCGCCACGTCCACGACACCCCCGAGGAGACCGAGCGCCTGCGCGACGAGATCGCCGCGCTGCGCGACGAGATCGCCTCGCAGCGCGACGAGGTCGACGAGCTCGCCGAGGGGGAGCGCTCGCTGCGCGCCCACACGCGCTCATCGCGGATGGCGCTCGGTGCCGTCGTGCTCGTGGCGCTCGCGCTGATCGTCGGGATCGCGGTTCTTCTCGCCACGAGGTAGGGCCCGCCGCGGCCCCGGCTACCTGATGAGCATCGCGTCGCCGAAGCTGAGGAAGCGGTAGCGCTCCTCGATCGCCGCGCGGTAGGCGGCCATGACCTGGTCGCGCGTGGCGAAGGCGGAGACGAGCATCATGAGCGTCGAGCGCGGCACGTGGAAGTTCGTGATCATGGCGTCCACCACGTGGAACGCGGAGCCCGGCATGAGGAAGAGGTTGGTGGTGGCGCTCTCGCGGCAGACGATGTCCCCCGTGCCGGCGAACGACTCGAAGCGGCGCGCCGCGACGGGCGGGTCGCTCGGCTCGGCGCCCGGCTCCCAGGCGCTCTCGAGGGAGCGCACCGACGTCGTGCCCACCGCCACCACGCGGTGGCCCGCCGCCTTGGTGGCGTGCACGGCGTCCACCACCTCCTGGGGGACGTGGTAGCGCTCGGTGTGCATGACGTGCTTCGTGGGGTCGTCCTCGGTGACCAGGCGGAAGGTGTCGATGCCCACCTCGAGCTCGACCGTCGCCCAGCCCACGCCCCGCTCGCGGATGCGCTCGATGAGCTCGGGCGTGAAGTGGAGGCCGGCGGTCGGCGCGGCGGCGGAGTGCTCCTCGCTCATGGCGTAGACCGTCTGGTACTTCTCCGGGTCGCCCTCGTAGGAGGTGATGTAGGGGGGCAGGGGCACGTGGCCCGCGGCGTGGATCGCCTCGTCGAGGGTGCGCGGGCGGCCGTCCGCCCCCTCCCCCACCGGCGAGAAGCGCACGAGCCTGCCGCCCCGGCTCCCCTCGACGAAGTCGACGATCTCGCCCGTGAGGACCACCGGCGCCGACTCGGGCGCGTGCAGGCCGCCCGCGCGGTACTCGATCACGGTTCCGCTCTGGCGCAGGCGCTTGCCGGGGTTGACGAGGCACTCCCAGACGCCGCCGAGCGCGTCGACGTCCTCGCGGCGCCTGAGCAGCAGCGTCTCGCACACGCCGCCGGTCCCGCTCTTGCGGCCGACGAGGCGCGCGGGCATGACGCGCGTCCGGTTGGCCACGAGCAGGTCCCCCGGCTCGAGGTAGTCGATCACGTCGGTGAAGCGCCGGTGCTCGACGGAGCCGTTCTCGCGGTCGAGCACGAGCAGGCGACACGAGTCGCGGGGCTCGGCGGGAGCCTGGGCGATGAGCTCGTCGGGCAGGGGGTAGTCAAAGTCGTCGGTGCGCATGAAGGTTCCTCCTCGGGTTTCCAGCGCACTACGATAGCACGTCCCCGAGGACGACCCACCCGCTCGCCGCGGCCCGGCACGCGGGAGGGCCGCCTAGTGCCACATGCCCTTCCGCTTGAAGATGAGGGCGGCGACCAGGCAGCACACCGCGGCGAGGAGCAGGGGGAACGCCCAGTTGTCGAGCAGCGGCACGCCGTCGAAGGGCAGGTCCACGTTCATGCCGTAGAACCCGAAGACGATGTTGGGGATCGCCATGACGATGGTGATGACCGAGAGCACCTTCATCACGATGTTGAGGTTGTTCGAGATGATGCTCGCGAAGGCGTCCATGGTGCCGGAGAGCGTGTTCGAGTAGATGTTGGCCATCTCGATCGCCTGGTGAATCTCGACGAGCACGTCCTCGAGCAGGTCCTGGTCGTCCTCGTAGAGCGGGATGACGCGCCCCTGGGCGATCTTGTTGAGCGTCACCTCGTCGGACTTGAGCGACGTCGAGAAGTACACGAGCGACTTCTCGAGGTTGAGCATCTGGATGAGCTCCTCGTTTCTGACCGACGCGTGGAGCTTCGCCTCGGTGTTCGACGAGAGCCGGTCGATGCGGCGCAGGTAGACGAGGTAGAGCTGCGAGACGTGGAGCAGCATCTGCAGCAGGAAGCGCGTCCGGTAGCGGGTGTCGACGTTGCGCACGCGCCCCCCGGCGAGGTCGGAGACGACCTCGTTCTCGAGGATGCTCACGGTCACGAACATGCCCCGCTCGGGAAGAAAGACCATGGTGAGCGGCATCGTGTCGTACTGCAGCGGGCTCTGGGCGCGCACGCCGGCGCCGTCCTCCCCCACCACGGGGTAGTCAACGATGACGAAGATCTGCCGCTCGTCCTCGTCGTAGTCGAGGCGCGAGGTCTCCTCGTCGTCGAGCGCCGAGCGGAGGAACTCGGGGAGCACGCCGACCTCGGTCTCGAGCCACGCGCGCTCCTCCGGCGTGGGCGCGACGACGTTGACCCAGCACCCCGGACACGGGGCCTCCACTCTCTCCATGGCTCCGTTGGCGCCGGTCATCAGGCACTCGATCATCGTTCACACCGTCCTTCGTCGCTTCGGGAATCGCGGGCCCTCCCACGGTATCCCAAACGGGCGAGAAGGGCGGCTGCGTCGCGACGGGCTTGTCAAATCCTTACAAGTGGGGGACGGGCCGCGCGCGGGAGGACGGCGACGGCTACCCCGCCGACCGGGCGGCCCGCCTGGCGCGCTTGCGGGCGTCGCGCGCCTCATGGCGCTCCATCGCCGCCTCCGCGGCCGAGAACCGGCACCCGCAGTAGTTCTGGCGGTACATGCCCAGCTCGCGCGACTCGCGGGTGGCCTCGGGGTAGTACGGCCTGAAGTCGCGCCAGACCGGCTCGAGGCCAAAGCGGGGCGCCACCGCGCGCAAGATCTCGCCGCAGGCGTCAAAGAGCTGGTAGGGGGAGACGGCGAGCGTCGTGGAGACGTACTCGAAGCCGAGGTCGCGGCCCACGCGGCAGGCCTGCGCGAGGCGCAGCGCGTAGCAGGCGCGGCAGCGACGCTCGCGGTCGAACCCGGCAGGGGCGGCGGCGCGCTCCCACGCCGGGCGGTCGTCCCCCGCGACGACGACCTCGACGTGCGCGACGTCCGCCGCCCACGCGCGCAGCGTGTCGAGCCGGCGCGCGTGCTCCGAGAGCGGCTGGATGTTGGGGTTGGTCCAGCAGATCGTGGGCTCGAAGCCCTCCTCGCGCAGCAGCCTCACCGGCTCGAGCGAGCACGGGCCGCAGCACGCGTGCAGCAGCAGCGGGGTCATGGTCCCAGCTCCATTTCCGGGCGCGCCCGGGGACGGCGCGCCGCTGGCATCAGTGACAGGACGAGGACAGTATAGGCCGCCGGTCGACCGGGGGGCTCGGGAGGGGACCCGCGCCGCGCCCGGCGCCTCACGAGCGAGGGGCCCGGGCGCCCTCGAGCAGCTCGATGCCGACGTCGGTGTCGCGCACGTGCGTGCAGCGCGGCTCGGCGAGCGCGGACGCGGCCATGACGAGGTCGCCCGCGCACCCCGCCAGGTGCAGCCCGGAGAGAAGGACGGCGAGCACGGGACGTCCCGCGATGAGCGCCACCGCCGCCACGGCGGCCGTCACGAGGGCGGCGGGGGCGAGCAGCACGACCACCATGCGCCCGCGCGTGGCGACGGCGCCGTCGGTCTTGGTGTAGAGAAACGAGTCCTGAAAGCCAAACGACACGCGGCAGCCGGGGCAGAGCAGCTTGAACGCGGCGCCGTGGACGAGCTCGTGGACGGGCAGGGGCGCGAGGCAACCCGCGGCGAGGCAGACCCACCACCAGACGGAGAGGACCTCGCCGCCGCCCGCGAGCACGCCGACGAGGACGGTCGCGACCAGCGTCACGCCCGCGATCGCCAACGAGAGTCGCAGGACCCGCCGCTGCAGCCCGACGTCGCCCAGAACGTCCATGTCGGCTATCTTTTGCATGTGGCAATGGTACCCCATGCGGATACGTGCCAAAATGGTACGGTTGCAGTCGTCTCATAAGGAGCCCACATGCCCGACACCCGACCGAGCTTCCCCAAGCGCGCCGTCATCACCGGCGGCATGCCCTACGGCAACAAGAACCTGCACTTCGGCCACATCGGCGGCGTCTTCGTCCCCGCCGACTTCTTCGCCCGCTTCCTGCGCGACCGCATCGGGCGCGAGAACGTGCTGTTCGTCTCCGGCACGGACTGCTACGGCTCGCCCATCGCCGAGGGCTTCCGGAAGAAGGTCGAGAACGAGGGCTACGAGGGCACCATCGTGGACTACGTCAGCGCCAACCACGACGCCCAGAAGGCCGCGCTCGACGCGTACGGCATCTCGCTCGACCTGTTCGGCGGCTCCGGGCTCGAGCCCGCGCGCGAGGTGCACGCCCGCCTCAGCGACGAGCTCATCCGGCGGCTCCACGAGCGCGGCTACCTCAAGCGGCGCACCACGCGCCAGTTCTTCGACGTCGAGGCGGGAACCTTCCTGAACGGCCGCCAGGTCCAGGGCCGCTGCCCGGTGCGCGGCTGCAAGTCGGAGAAGGCATACGCCGACGAGTGCGACCTCGGCCACCAGTTCGACCCCGAGGAGCTCATCGCGCCCGTCTCGCAGCTCACCGGCACCACCCCCGAGCTGCGCCCGGTGGACAACTGGTACTTCGACCTGCCCGCCTTCCGCGAGGAGCTCGAGCGCCTCATGGACGAGTGGGACCTCGACCCGCAGGTCCGCGCGATCGTGACCAAGACCGTCCGCGAGAGCCTCGTCGACCCCGTCATCTACGTGCAGAACAAGTTCCGCGACGCCTACGACGCCGTGGCGGGGAGCCTGCCCGCCCACACGCTGACGGAGGCGGAGAAGGGCCAGCAGTCCTTCTCGCTCACCTTTGACGGCTGGGAGGCGCGCGACGAGGCGCGCGAGGCGCTCGACGCCGCCGGCGTGCGCTTCCGCACGGGCAAGTGCCTGCTGCCGTTCCGCATCACCGGCAACATCGACTGGGGCGTCGCGGCGCCCGAGCTCGAGGGCACGAGCGGCCTCACGGTGTGGTGCTGGCCGGAGAGCCTCTGGGCCCCCATCTCCTTCACGCAGACCGCGCTCTCCCTCGCCCCGGAGGGGCGCTACTCGTCCGCGGACTGGCGCGACTGGTGGTGCTCCGACGAGGCGCGCGTCTACCAGTTCATCGGGCAGGACAACATCTACTTCTACTGCGTGGCCCAGCCCGCGCTCTGGGAGGCGCTCGACTGGGGCCTCACGCAGGACGTGCCCGTCGCCAACTACCACATCCTCTTCATGAACAAGAAGGCCTCGAGCTCCGGCAAGATCGCGCCGCCGATGGCGGCGGAGCTGCTGGAGCGCTACACCCCCGAGCAGCTCCGCGCGCACTGGCTGAGCCTCGGCCTCGACCAGAAGGCCGTGAGCTTCAACCCCAAGGCCTTCGACACGTCCGTCTCCCACAAGGACAAGGCCACCGGCGAGGACGTCCTCGTGCGCGACGACCCGCGCGTGGTGGACCCCGCCCTCAAGGAGTCGGCGTTTCTGACCAACATCTTCAACCGCCTGGCGCGCAGCTGCTTCTACGGGGCGGCGAACGTCTGCGGCGCGCACCTGCCCGTCGCGGCGCCGAGCGAGCAGGCCGTGTCCTGCGCCCGCGAGGCGACGCTCGCCTTCGAGCGGAGGGCCTACGAGTTCGACGCCCACGGGGCGCTCGGCGTCGCCGAGGAGTTCGCGCGCGCGGCCAACAAGCGCTGGGACGACGCGAGCAAGGCCGCCAAGGGCGACGACGCCGCCTATGAAGCCGCCCTCGCCGACGCGTTCGTCGCGCTGCGCACGACGGCGCTGCTCATGCACCCCGCCGTGCCCCGCGGCTGCGAGGCGATCTGCGAGCACATGGGGTTCTCGCCCGAGCTGTTCTTCAGCTGGGAGCACGCCTTCGAGGGTCCCGTCGAGCTCGCCGCGACGCTCGGCGAGGCGCCCGAGGAGCACGCCATCGTCCCCCTGCCGCCGCGCTTCGACTTCTTCGAGAGGCACCCGTCGCAGGTGAAGGGCAGGTAGCGGCGCGGCCATCGACGCGACCACCCCGCACTCGACGACCGTAGGAGCAAGGCGACGTTTTTCTTGGTGGAAGCGTCGCTTTGCTCCTACATTTGGTATCTGTAGGAGAAAGACGACGCTTTCGGCGCACGAAGTGTCGCCCCGCGCCTACGGCCCGCAGCGAGAAGAGCCTCGCGCCCGACAGAATGGAGCCACCATGCCCGTCAGCTTCCCGCCCGTGCACGTGCCGCGCCCCTACGCGCTGCCCGCGACCCCGCTCGCCGCGCGCGTGGAGTGCCCCATGCCCGACGGCGCCGTCATCGTGGCGTGGACCTACGCGCCGGCCGGCGTGACCGACGCGCCGGGCGCGCCGTTTGGACTGGACCTCGCCGTCCCCCCGGTGCTGATGCTCCACGGCAACGGCGAGGAGCACGGCATCTTCGGCCCCGTGATCGACGCCGTGTGCGCGAGCGGGCGCCCGGTGATCGCCCTCGACTCGCGCGCGCAGGGCGCGAGCACGCGCGGCACCGACCAGCTCACCTACGAGCTCATGGCGGCTGACGCCGTGGAGGCGTGCGCGCGCCTCGGCGCGCCTCAGGTCCACGTGCTCGGCTTCTCGGACGGGGGCATCCTCGGGCTCCTGCTCGCGCGCGACTGGGGGGCGCACGTGCTGAGCCTCACGGCGCTCGGCGCCAACCTCACGCCCGCGGGGCTGCCGAGGGAGGACACGGACTGGATGGCGTTCGCCGCCGCGGAGAACCGCCGCTGGGCGGAGCAGGGCTGGGAGGGGGCGACGCTCGAGGACGGCACGCCGGTCCCCTCCCCCGCCGAGTCGGCGCGCATCGCCGAGCTCCTCCAGCTCATGGTCGAGAACCCCCGCATCGAGGCGGCGTCGCTCGCGACCGTGAACTGCCCGGTGACCGTGATGGTGGGAGAGTTCGACGAGATCCTGCCCGAGGAGACGGACCGCATCGTGTCGGCGATCCCCGGCGCGACCAAGGTGGTCGAGCCCGGCATAGACCACAACCTGCCCAAGATGGCTCCTGGCGCCGTGGCGCGCGAGCTGCTGGCGACGGTGGAGAGAAACGACGTGCGGCACCCGGCTCGCGCGGCGCGCGTGCCGGAGGGCCTCGCCGTGTGCCGCGTCCCGGTGGAGGGGCTGTGGGCCGAGCGGCTGGACGCGCTGTACGAGCGCGTTGCCGCCGAGCCCGGGACCTCTGGCTGGGTCCGCGACGTCTGGCCCCCCGCGGGCATGGCCCGAGAGCTCCTCGCCTCCGGGGCCTACTGGGGCGCGTTCGAGGCGTCGTCCGTGAGCGGGGGCACCCCGAGCGACGACGCCGAGCTGCTCGGGGCGGTCGCCGTGAACCGCGACGCCCACATGGGGGACGGCGGCGCGCCCGGCCACGGCTCGGGCCTCGGCGGCCCCAGCTGGGAGGGGCTGGGCGAGAAGGACGTCGCGGGCTGGCACCTTCTGGCCGCCGACCCCGCCGCGCGCGGGCGCGGGGTCGGCGACGCGCTCGTCTGCGCGGGACTGCTCGCGAGCCGCGAGCTGGGGGCCCGCTCGGCGCGGCTCAACACCAACGTGGCGAACGTCCCCGGGAACTGCCTCTACGCCAGCCTCGGCTTCACGCGGCACCGCCCGGTGTGGCTCCCCTACCCGGGGCTGCCGCTGCCCGGATGGTCCAACCTGTGGGAGATGCGCCTCTAGGGCGCCCAGGTCCCGCCCCGGACGCCGGGGCGGGACGAGCGCGTCACGACATGCGCATCACGACATGCGCATCAGCATGGTCGCGACCTCTCCGCGGGTGCAGGTGCCCTGCGGGTCGAGGGAGACGCCCCCCTTGCCCGTGATGACCCTGGCCCCCACGGCCCAGGCCATGGCGTCCGTCGCATACTCGGAGACCGCGGACGCGTCGGAGTAGGACGAGAGGTCGCCGCCGGCGGCGGACATCCCGGAGAGGCGCCACAGGACCGTGGCCGCCTCCTCGCGCGAGATCTGGCGCTCGGTGCCGAAGGTGGTTCCGTAGCCGGTGAAGTACCCCTGCTCGAGGCACCAGGAGATCGCCTCCGCGTACCAGCCGCTCGCGTCGACGTCCGAGAACCCGGAGAGGTCGGCGTCGGACGCCGGGCGGCCCGCCTGGTTCCAGAGCGCCTGGGCCATCTCGGCGCGGGTGATCACTTTGATGGGCCCGAACTCGGCCCCGCCGTCACCGTAGCCGCCGAAGACGCCGTTGGTGATGGCCCAGTCGACGCCGTCGTGGTACCACGCGTCGTACGCCACGTCCTCGAAGCCGGCGGACGGGCAGTTCTCGGGGGTGTGGGGCTCGTCCGCGGCGTCGCCGCCCTCGCCGTCGTCCCCCGCGGCGCCGTCGTTCTCGTCGTCCTCGCCCTCGTCCGGCGTGGCGTCGCCGCCCGCGCCGTCGGAGCCGCCGTTCAGGTCGGCATCGCCCTCGTCGTCCCCGGCCCACGTCGCGTTGCCGAACGCGTTGAGGTCGACCCTGCCCGGGAAGCCGTCGACCGCGCCGGAGCTCGTGTACTGCCACCCGCGGAAGTTGCTCGAGAAGTCCGTGAACGCGAGGCTGGAGCCGTACTGGGCCGCCCACAGGGTGTGCTCGTGGATGTAGTCGGAGTCGAGCGGCCCGTAGAGGTAGTTGGTGTACGAGTAGACGCCGGCGTCCGCGTAGCCCGCGGCCTCGACCTCGGCCATCCAGGCGCGCACGATGCCCTCGTAGACGGCGGGGTCGGTGGGCGGGGTGTGGCCGGTCCACGTCCAGCGCTCGAGGTCGTAGAACACGGGCAGCGAGAGGTCGCCGGGCTCGACGCCGAGCTCCCTCAGCCACGCCACGACCTGCTGGCCCTCCGCGGCGCCGTCTGCGGGCTCCTCGGCGTACGAGTAGATGTAGACGCCGAAGGGGATCCCGAGGCGCTTGCACTCCGCGATGTTCCTCTCGGCGTAGTAGTCGAGGCGCGTGGTGCCGAAGCCGACCCTGATGATGGCGCCCTGGACGCCGTCGGCGACGGCGGCCTCCCAGTCGATGTTGTAGTTCCACTCCGAGACGTCGATGATGCCCTGCGCCTCGCAGACGAACATCGAGCCGTCGGCCATGTAGAACGCGGGCTCGTCGCGATACGTGCCCCAGTAGGCCCCGTACTCGTTGCCGCCGAGGCGCTGCGCCAGGAGGCTGGCCCCTCCCTCCGAGAGCTCGGCGCGGGCCTCCCCCACCGAGAGCTGCTCGAAGCGCTCGCCGTCGGAGGCGCCGAGCGGGTCGGGCGGCGTCGCGGCGGTGCCGAGGACGTCGGCGTCGCTCACCCGCGAGCCGTCGGACACGCTCACGACCTCACCCGTGGAGAGGCGCGCGTAGTCCTGCGAGATGAGCGTCGCGTCATCGGGGACCGACGAGTCGATGCTGCCGGGCAGCGAGGAGTCGGCGACGACCTCGAGCGCCCGGGCGGGCGCGGGGGCGACCGTCGCCCCGAGGCCGAGCGCGAGCGCCGCGACGGCGGCGGCGACGCCGGCGCGGACGGCGCCGCGTGCGTACGTGTGTGACATGGGGACCACCTCTCGGGTCTGACGCGCGACCGCCGCGGCGGGCGCGCGAGCGATGCGTGCGGGCACAGCGTCACATGGTAGCGCAGGCCGCGCGCGGGACTTTGCGCACAAAGGGGCGGGGCAGGCGTCAGCAGGAAAACCCTACAGGCCTGAGCGCCCGGGGCCGCGCGGGCCGGGATGGGACCCGGCGGCGGGGCCGTCCCGCGCGCCGTCCCTAGGCCTCTGCCGGGAAGAGCACGGTGATCGTGGTGCCCTTTCCGAGCTCGCTCTCGAGCTTGATCTCGGCGGAGTGGTAGTTGGCCGCGTGCTTGACGATGGCGAGGCCGAGCCCGGTGCCACCCATGTCGCGGCTGCGGCCCTTGTCGACGCGATAGAAGCGCTCGAAGACCTTGTCCTGGGACTCCTCGGGGATGCCAATCCCGGTGTCGCTCACGCGCAGCGCGACGCGCCCCTCCTGCGGCAGGACCCACACGTAGACCTTCCCGCCCACGCGGTTGTAGCGGATGGCGTTGTCGCAGAGGTTGGTCACGAGCTCGTCGAGGAGGCGGGCGTTGCCGCGGACGTAGCTCGACACCCCACCCACGCTCACGGTCACGCCCGCCTTCTTCGCCTTGCTCGCGAGCCGGTCGACGGCGTCGCGCGCGACGGAGAGCAGGTCGGCGCGCTCGGAGGGCTCGAAGAGCTCCTGGCTGCCCGCGCGCTCGGACTCGTCGAGCTTGGAGAGGGTGAGGATGTCGCTCACGAGGCTCGAGAGGCGGCGCGCGTCGTCGTAGATGCGGCCCGCGAAGCCCGGGACGTCCTTCTTCTTGGCGATGCCGTCGCGGATGAGCTCCGCCGCACCCTGGATGGAGGCGATGGGGGTCTTGAGCTCGTGGGTCACGTTCGCCGTGAACTCGCGGCGCAGGTCGGCGGCGTCCTGGATGGCGCTCATGCGGTGCATGAGCTCCTCGTGCTGCTCGTTGAGGCGCGTGACGAGCGGGTCGAGCTCCACGTAGGGCGCGACGCCGTCGCCCGAGGAGGGGTCGATCTCGAGGATGGGCTGCACGAAGCGCCGCGAGAGCCGGCGCGACACGACCCAGCTCGCCACCACGAGGAGCACGGCGAGAAGAACCAGGAGCAGCAGGTCCTGGAAGAGGAACGCGACGACGCCGGCGCGGTCCACGGACAGGCGCATCACCTGGCCGCTGTCGAGCCGCACCGCCTCGTAGAGGCTCGTGTACCCCACGGTGTCGCTCGCGCGCTCCGAGGAGCCGGAGCCCGACTCGAGGGCGGCGACGACCTCGGGGCGGTCGGCATGGCTCTCGAGCTCGCCCGCATCGGCCTGCGAGTCGAAGGTCACGGTGCCGTCCGGGTCGATGAGGGTGGCGCGGATGTCCCCGAGCTCGAGCGCGGAGAGCACCGTCGCGTCGTCGTCCGTGCGGTCGAGCAGCGACGCGAGCGTGCGGCACTCGGCCGCGAGCTGCTCGTGCTCGTCGCTCAGAAACGCGCTCTGGTAGAGCAGCGAGGCCGCCGCGGTAACCGCGACGGCCACTGAGGCGCACGCGACCACGAGCGCCACGAACATTCGATGCGAGAGAGACCCCTTGCCGCCGGGCTGCCTGGTCATCGGCACCCTCTCCTTCTCACCCCGGGGTTGACAGAATGACCTGACACCAATGTCAAGTTGACAGAATGACCTGACACCAATGTCAGGTTAGCCGCGGACGCGGTAGCCGACGCCGCGGACGGTCTCGATCAGGTCGGAGGAGTCGCCGAGCTTGGCGCGGATCTGCTGGACGTGGACGTCGACCGTGCGGGAGCCCCCGTCGAAGTCCCACCCCCAGACGCGCTGGAGCAGCGTCTCGCGCGAGAACACCACGCCCGGGGAGCGCATGAGGAACTCGAGCAGGTCGAACTCGCGCATGGTGAGCTGGACCTCGCGGCCCGCGACGCTCACCTCGCGGCGGTCCGGCCACAGCGTCACGTCGCCGGAGACGAGGCTGGCGGGCTTGTCCTGCGCCACCGACTCGCGGGCCACGCGACGCAGCAGGGCGCGCGTGCGGCTCACGACCTCCATCATGCCGAAGGGCTTGGAGAGGTAGTCGTCGGCGCCGGAGTCAAGCGCCTTGACGGTGTCGAGCTCGGTG
Organism: Thermophilibacter mediterraneus; assembly: GCF_900119385.1. Taxonomy (GTDB): domain Bacteria; phylum Actinomycetota; class Coriobacteriia; order Coriobacteriales; family Atopobiaceae; genus Thermophilibacter; species Thermophilibacter mediterraneus. Next base: position 333,571 of record NZ_FPKO01000007.1, on the reverse strand, counting down.
TCCTTGGCGGTGAGCATCATGACGGGGACGTCCCTGAGGTCGGGAGACCTCCGGATGCGCGCCAGGATCTCGAGCCCGTCCGTGTCGGGCAGCATGATGTCGAGAAGGACCGCGTCGGGAACGCGCTCCGAGCAGGCGCGGCGGAACTCCGCGTCGTCGGCGCACCCACGCGCCTCGATGCCGCCCTGGCCGAGGGCATAGACCGTCAGCTCACGAATGTTCTTGTCGTCCTCGACGTAGTAGACCACGCCCTGCCTCCCAACAAACGCTTCGAAACCCGTGCTATCGCTCGGCGCCGCCCAGGCGCTGGCTCTCCTTCTCGGCGACGTTGTGCTCCCCGGTCACGCGGAAGATGGCCCAACTGGCGATGCGCTTGGCGAGGTCGCCGATGCGCTCGAAGTACTTGGCCACCATGAGGAGCTCGGGCAGGTACTGCGCGGAGGACTTGCCGTCGCGGATGAGGCCGACGAGCTTCTCCTCGACCTCGACGTAGAGCTGGTTGACGGCGGCGTCGGCCTCCATGACCTGCTGCGCCTTCTCGACGTCGGAGGCGCAGAAGGCGTCGACCGCCTTCTCGACCATGCCCGCGGCGTCCTCGCTCATCCTGACGATGTCCTCGGAGATCTTCTTGGACGCCTTCTCCGGGATCTCCTCCGAGAGGAAGACGGCGTCGCGCGTCATGGAGTCGATGTGGGACAGGTCGCTCACCATGCGGAACGCGCCCGAGACGAAGCGCAGGTCGACGCCGATGAGCGGCTGCTGGAGCAGCATGATGTCGAGGCAGGTGTTCTCGATGGCGGAGCGCAGGCGATCCTCCGCCTTGCGGCCGCCCATGACGCCCTCGGCCGCGCCCCGGTCGCCGTTCGCGGCGAGGCCGGCGGCGCGCACGTCCGCCACGGTCTTCTCGCCAAAGCGCCTGATGAAGCCCTCGACCTCGTCGAGCTGCTCGGTAAACTTGGTGCGGGTTGCCATTAGCTGAACCTCCCTGACAGATATTCCTTCGTACGCTCCTGCTTGGGGTTGCCGAAGAGCTCCCTGGTGGGACCCTCCTCGATGAGCTCGCCCAGGTAGAAGAACGCGGTCTTGTCGGCCACGCGGGTGGCCTGCTGCATGTTGTGCGTCACCACGACGACGGTGTGGTCGAACGCGAGCTCGGTCATGAGCTCCTCGACCATGCTCGTGGAGATGGGATCGAGCGCGGAGGTCGGCTCGTCCATGAGCAGGATCTCGGGGTCGGTGGCGAGGGCGCGCGCGATGCAGAGGCGCTGCTGCTGGCCGCCCGAGAGGCCCAGTCCGCTCTTGTTCAGGTCGTCCTTGACCTCGTCCCAGAGCGCCGCGCGGCTCAGACAGCGCTCGCAGATCTCGTCGCCCTCGGACTTGGAGATGCGACGCTGGCGCCTGGGCCCGTAGAGGATGTTCTCGCGGATGCTCATGGGGAAGGGGTTGGGGTGCTGGAACACCATGCCCACGTAGACGCGCAGCGCGTTGGCGTCCATGGAGAAGATGTCCTGGCCGCCGAACTCGATCGTCCCCTCGGTGCGCACGCTCTCCACGAAGTCGCACATGCGGTTGAAGGTGCGCAGCAGCGTGGACTTGCCGCAGCCGGACGGGCCGATGAAGGCGGTGGCGCGGTTGCGCGGGATCTCGAGGTTGATCTTCTTGAGCGCCTGGAAGTCCCCGTACCACAGGTCGAAGTCGCGGATGGTGATCGCCGTCTCGGCCTCCTCGATGCTGCGATGGGAGGTCGTCATGTTCTGTGTGTCCAATGTCGCTCCCTTCTTAGCCGAAGCGGCCCGTGAGATAGTCGACCAGGCGCTGGTCGTGCGGGTTGCGGAAGATCTGCTGCGTGGTGCCCGTCTCCACCATATCACCAACGTAGAAGAAAGCGGTGCGGTCGGAGACGCGAGTCGCCTGCTCCATGTTGTGGGTGACAATGATCTCGCAGATGCCGGTGGAGGCGATGTCGCGGATGGTCTCCTCGATGGCGAAGGTCGAGATGGGGTCGAGCGCCGAGCACGGCTCGTCGAAGAGGACCACGTCGGGCTTCATGGCGAGGGTCCGGGCGATGCAGAGGCGCTGCTGCTGGCCGCCGGAGAGCGCGTGGGCGGACTGCTTGAGCTTGTCCTTGACCTCGTCCCAGAGCGCCGCCTGGCGAAGCGACGTCTCGACGAGCTCGTCCTCCTCCTCCCGCGTCCTCACGCGCCCGTGCTTCTTCGGCGCGAACAGGATGTTCTCGCGGATGGACTTGCGGAACGGCGTGGGCTGCTGGAAGACCATGCCGATGGACTTGCGCAGCTCGAAGAGGTTCTCCTTGGGCGTGTTGATGTCGTGCCCGTGGTAGAGGATCTGGCCGCCCACCGAGCACTTGGGGATCTCGCGGTTCATGAGGTTGAGGCAGCGCAGGAACGTGGACTTGCCGCAGCCGGAGGGCCCGATGAGGGCCGTGACCTGGCCGGCCTCGAAGGTGAGCGAGGTCTTGTGGAGCGCCTCGTGCGTGAGGTCGTAGGTGACCGTCACGTCCTTGGTGGTGATCAGCGAGCCGCCGGGCTCGGTCACCTGGGTGTTGGCGGTGTCTGTCATTCGGCCGTCAGCCTCCTCGAGAGGAGCTTGCCGAGCAGGCGGGCAAGCAGGTTGAACAGGAGCACGCAGACGAGCAGGACCGTCGCGGTGCCCCAGACGATCTCCGTGGAGCCGGCCGTGGGCTCGGAGGTGAGTCGCCAGATGTAGACGGCGAGCGAGCAGGCCGGGCGGAAGATGTTGAACGGGTTGGTGGGGCTCAGGAAGTTGAGCGAGCCGAAGTTCAGGCGCGCGGGGGCGGAGCCGGCCGTGAAGATGAGCGCGGCGGCCTCGCCGAAGACGCGCCCGGCGGAGAGCACGATGCCGGTGACGATGGCGGGCATGGCGGCGGGGAGAAGGACGTTGATCGTGGTCTCCCAGCGCGTGAGGCCCATGGCCAGGGCGGCGTCGCGCTGGCTGCGCGGGACGTCCTCGAGCGCCTGCTGGATGGTGCGCACCAGGATGGGGATGTTGAACATCGTGAGGGCGCACGCGCCGGCGAGGATCGAGATGCCCCAGCCGAGCGTCACCACGAAGAAGAGCGAGCCGAACATGCCGACGACGATCGAGGGCAGCGAGGACAGGGTCTCGATGGCGGTCTTGGCCGCGGAGGTGACCCAGTTGTCGGGGGCGTACTCGACGAGGAAGATGGCGGCGCCGAGCGAGATGGGGACCGAGATGACGAGCGTCACGAGCAGCATGTAGAACGAGTCCCACAGCTGGTAGAGGATGCCGGGGGCGACGTCGTCGTTGTAGGGGTTGGTGAGGAACCCCGGGGTGAGCGCGCGACCGGCGCCGCGAATGAGGATGTAGGCGATGATGGCCACGACGAGCAGCATCACGAGGCCCACGATGACGGTGAGCACGCCCGTGGCGACCTTGTCCTGAGAGTCGATGCGACGCACGTGCGCATCGAGCTCCGCGGAGCGAGAGCTAGCCATTTGCCTTCGCCCCCTTCCTGCCGATGAGGTGAATGATCAGGATGAAGACGAGCGACATGGCGAGCAGGATCAGGCCGAGCGACCACAGCGCGTGGTAGTAGACCGAGCCGGAGGTCGCGTTGGAGAGGCCAGCCGTGAGCGCCGCGGTGAGCGTGGAGGCCGGGTCGAGAAGGCCCGTGGGCATGGAGCGCTCGACGCCGCCGATGACCATCTGGACGGCGAGGGTCTCGCCGAAGGCGCGGGTCATGCCCAGGATGACGGCGGTCATGAGCGAGGGCAGGGCGCTCTTGAGCACGACGTGCCACGTGGTCTGCCAGCGGGTGCAGCCGAGGGCGTAGGAGCCCTCGCGATACTGGTTGGGCACCGCGCGCAGGGCGTCCATCGAGAGCGTGGTGATGGTGGGGAGGATCATGATCGCGAGCACGAGCGAGCCGGAGAGGATGCCGGCGCCGGTGGGCGCGGCGTCGCCGAAGATCGCCTTGACGAGCGAGTTGATCACGTAGAGGCCGAGCACGCCGTAGACGACCGAGGGGATGCCCACGAGCAGCTCGATGAAGGGCTGGAAGACGCGACGGCCGAAGGTCGGCGCCACCTCCACCACGAAGATCGCGGAGCCGATGGCAACGGGGAGGGCGAAGACGGTCGAGAGCAGCGTGACCGCGAAGGAGCCCACGATCATGGGCAGCGCGCCGTAGCGCTCCTGCTCGGGAATCCAGTTCTGGCCGAAGAAGAAGTCAATCGGGTTGAGGCCGTCGACGAAGAAGGTCGTGAGGCCCTGCTGGGCCACCATGAAGATCAGCGTGACGACGACGAGCGCGACGAGCGCGACGCAAAACCCCGTGATTCCCAGGCCAATGTTCTCGAGCCTCCGCTTGGGCATGAGATTCGCCATTGAGAGCCTTTCTCGTCAGGGAAGCGGCGGCGCCCCCCGGGCCGGGGTGCGCCGCCGCTGGGAGGAACAAACCTGCTTAGGCAGCGGTGATGTTGCCGTCGGCGTCCTTCTTGACCTGCATGTCGCCCATCGGGATGAAGCCCTGCTCCACGACGGTCTCGGCGAAGTCGTCGGACATGATGAACTCGATGAAGGCCTGGGTCACGGCAGCCGTGGACTCGTCCTCGTCCTCACGGGTGTACATGTGCTCGTAGGCCCAGATGGTGAAGTCGCCAGACTCGACGTTGGCCTGCGTGGGCTCGATGCCGTCGACGGTGAGGGCCTTGATGCCGTCGTTCTCCATGTAGTTGAAGGCGACGTAGGAGATGGCGCCGTCGGTCGCGGCGACCTGCTCGACGACGGTGCCCGAGGAGTCGACCTCGGCGACCGGGCGGAAGCTGTCAGGGGCGGTCTCGCCGCCGAGGACGGCGGCCTCGAAGGTAGCGCGGGTGCCCGAGCCGGCCTCGCGCTGGATGACCTGGATGGGGGCGTCGGAGCCGCCGAGCTCGGACCAGTTGGTGACCTGGCCGAGGAAGATGCCCTTGAGCTGGTCGCTCGTGATGTCGTCGACGTCGACGGAGGCGTTCACGATCGGGCCCATGCCCACGATGCAGACCTGGTTGTCGACGAGGCCCTCGCACTGGTCGGCCTCGAGCTTCTCCTCGGCGTAGACGTCGGAGCGGCCGATCTGGACGGAGCCCTCGGCGATCTGGGAGAGGCCCTGGCCGGAGCCGCCCGCGGAGATGGCGATGGAGACGTCGGGGTTGGCCTCCATGAAGTCGTCGGCGGCAGCCTCGACGAGCGGCTGGAAGGAGGTGGCGCCGGAGCAGGAGATGGAGCCGGAGAGGGTGGCCTCGGCGGCGTCGCCCTCGGCGTCGCCCTCGCCGGTCGAGGTGGTGGTGCCGTTGCAGGCGGCGAGGCCGGCGACGGCGGCGGTGGCGCCGAAGACGCCCAGGAACTGACGGCGAGAGAGATCAAGCTTGGACATGGATCTATCCTTTCCCGTGGATGTGACCCGGCCCCAGGTGGGTCCGGACCGTTTCGCAGTGAATGCTAGGTTCTTGTCGCCCTGTGATCGGTCTCGTTTCAGATGCATTACGGGAGCCTGACAGCAGCTTACATTCGGTTTACAGAACGCCTTACATAGGGGCCCGTGTTTGTAAGCTGCCGTTCGCCGGATGCGATGAGCTGCGGTTCCTACCGTTCGTCGGGTGCTTACAATCGGGCGCGCGGAGCCGTGGGTACGCGGTGGCGCGCCCTTCTCGCCCGTCCTTCTCGGCTCGCCCCCTCGGTTCGTCGCGCCGCCCGCCGAGCATGCCGCATCGCACGGTTTTACCGAGCCTGCCATATTGCACATCTCCCCCCGCCTCGCGACCCCTTTCTGTGCGATATGGCAGTCTGTGCGATATGGCAGGCTCGGCACCGTGCGGGCCCCGCCCGGCAGCCGGCGCCGCTGCCCGCGCGTTCTTCTTGCCCGTCCCCCTTGGTGCCGCAACTGTGAACGCTTTGTCAAGGTACCACGAGATATATCTCTCGGTACCTTGAAAACAACCGTTCGTCGGCGCAAAATGACCACCTGTCGAAAGGAGTCATATGCAAAAGAAGACCAAGGAGACCGCTCCGAGCGGGCGCGAGGTGATCCGCACCCTCGCGGGGAGCATCCGCGAGTTCAAGGGGGCCTCAGTCGCGACGCCGATCATCGTCACCGGCGAGGTCGTCATGGAGGTCGCCATCCCCTTCGTGACCGCCCAGCTCATCAACTCAATCCAGGCCGGGGCGTCCCTCTCCGAGATGCTCCCCTACGCCGGCGTGCTCGTGGCCATGGCGCTCGCCTCGCTCACCTTCGGCATCGGGGCGGGCATCACGTGCAGCCAGGCGTCGTGCGGCCTGGCCATGAACCTGCGCCACGACGTGTTCGCCGCGGTGCAGCGCTTCAGCTTCGCCAACATCGACCAGTTCTCCTCGAGCTCGCTCGTCACGCGCCTCACCACCGACGTCACCAACGTCCAGCTCGCCTACATGATGGTCATCCGCACCGCCATCCGCTGCCCGCTGCTGCTGCTCGCGGGCATCGTCATGGCCTTCATCATGGCCGGGCCGCTCGCCCTGGTCTTCGTGGTCATCGTGCCGGTCCTGGGCTTCGGCCTCTACAAGGTCGTCCGCACGGTGCACCCGATCTTCCGCTCCGTGTTCCACAAGTACGACGCCCTCAACGAGTCGATCGAGGAGAACGTCACCGGGATGCGCGACGTCAAGAGCTACGTGCGCCAGGACTATGAGAAGGAGCGCTTCGGCCGCGCCGCCCAGGACGTCTGCGCGGACTTCACCCGTGCGGAGAAGATCCTCGCGCTCAACACGCCGATGATGAACTTCGCCGTGTACGCCGTCTTCGCCGTGACGCTGCAGTTCGGCAGCTACCTCATCATCTCGAGCCAGGGGACGACGCTCAACGTGGGCCAGCTCTCGGCGCTGACCACCTACGGCTTCATGATCCTCATGGCCCTCATGATGGTCTCGATGGTCTTCGCCATGATCACGATGGCGCAGGAGAGCGCCGAGCGAATCTGCGAGGTCCTCACGACCGAGCCGACCATCAAGAACCCCGCGCACCCCGAGACCGAGATGCGCGACGGGTCGATCGACTTCGACAATGTGACGTTCAAGTACTCCGAGAAGGCGGAGCACCGCGCCCTCGCCGAGATCGACCTCCACATCAAGAGCGGCGAGACCATCGGCATCATGGGCGGCACGGGCTCGGCGAAGACCTCCCTCGTGAACCTCATCAGCCGCCTCTACGACGTGACCGAGGGCTCCGTCAAGGTCGGCGGGGTCGACGTGCGCGACTACGACCTCGAGTTCCTGCGCAACAACGTTGCCGTGGTGCTCCAGAAGAACGTGCTCTTCTCGGGCACCATCAAGGAGAACCTGCGCTGGGGCAACCCGGACGCCACCTACGACGAGCTCGTCGAGGTCTGCAAGCTCGCGCAGGCGGACGAGTTCATCCAGCAGCTCCCCAAGAAGTACGACTACTACATCGAGCAGGGGGGCACCAACGTCTCCGGTGGCCAGAAGCAGCGCCTGTGCATCGCGCGCGCCCTGCTCAAGCACCCCAAGGTGCTGATCCTGGACGACTCCACCTCGGCGGTCGACACCAAGACGGACGCCCTCATCCGCGAGGGGATGCGGTCCTACCTGCCCGAGACCACCAAGATCATCATCGCCCAGCGCACGAGCTCGGTGGCCGACGCCGACCGCATCCTCGTGCTCGACAACGGCCACGTCGCCGGCCTCGGCACCCACGAGGAGCTCATGGAGAGCTGCCCGTTCTACCGCGACACCTACCTCGCGCAGAACCGCACGAGCCTCGACGACGAGGCAGGCGCCGAGAAGGACGAGAAGGACGAGAAGGGCGCGCCCGCGGCGAGCGCCGCGCCCGCGAAGGGGGGTGAGGCGTAAGATGGCCGCCAACAGCAACTCCGCCGAGACCATCCTCAAGAACGTCACCGGCTCCACCATGCCGACCGAGCCCGAGCGCGAGCCCGAGCGCCAGAACGTCGCCGGCCGCCAGACCGAGCGCCCGCGGCGGCGCGGAACGCGCGGCAAGACCCTCGGCCGCCTCATCAAGATGCTCTTCTCGTTCTACCCCAAGATGCTGCCGCTCGTCGTCCTCTGCATCGTGGTGTCCGCCGTCCTCTCGGCGCTGCCCGCCACCTTCATGCAGCGCACGCTCGAGATCGTGACCGCGACCTGGCAGTCCGGCGACTGGGAGAGCGTCGCGGGCAGCGTCACCTCGCTCGTGCTCACGCTCGTCGGGATCTACGTCGTCTCCCTCGCGCTCAACTTCACCTGGACCCGCGCGATGGCCGTCATCACGCAGGGGTCGCTCGAGAAGTTCCGCGAGCGGCTCTTCGGCCACATGCAGGACCTGCCGATCAGCTACTTCGACCAGCACCAGCGCGGCGACATCATGAGTCACTACACCAACGACATCGACGCCCTGCGCCAGATGATCGGCCAGTCGCTGCCCAACATCACCCTCACGGTCGTCACGCTCGTCTCGGTCTTCTCGGTCATGATCTACTACAGCGTCTGGATGGCGATCGTCATCGTTGCCGGCGTGCTGTTCATGGCCTACATGACCAAGGTGCTCGGAAGCCGCTCCGCACGCAACTTCGTGGCGCAGCAGAAGGAGATCGGCGTCGTCGAGGGCCACGTCGAGGAGGTCATGAACGGCCAGCGCGTGGTGAAGGTCTTCTGCCACGAGGACGCCGCGCAGGAGGACTTCGACGTGCGCAACCGCAGGCTCTTCGAGGCCTCCCGCGCCGCGAACATGTACACCAACACCCTCGGGCCCATCCTCATGAACCTCGGCAACCTGCTCTACGTCATCGTGGCGCTCGTGGGCGGCGTGTTCATCGAGTGCGGCGTGCCCAACCTCTCGCTCTCGGGCCTGCCCTTCTCCATCGCCGTCACCGTGCCCTTCCTCAACATGACGCGGCAGTTCTCCGGTCAGATCGGTCAGATCTCCCAGCAGATCAACTCCGTGGTCATGGGCCTCGCCGGCGCCGAGCGCATCTTCGAGCTCATGGACGAGGAGCCCGAGCACGACGAGGGCTACGTCGAGCTCGTCGCCTGCACGGTCGACCGCGACGGCACCGTCCGCGAGTGCGACCGTCGCTCCGGTGACTGGTCCGGCCAGTGGGCGTGGCGCCACCCGCACGGCGACGGCTCGCTCACCTACACCCCGCTCGCCGGCGACGTGCGGCTCTTCGACGTCGACTTCGCGTACCGCAAGGGCCACACCGTCCTGCACGACGTGAGCGTGTGGGCGAAGCCCGGCCAGAAGATCGCCTTCGTCGGCGCCACGGGCGCGGGCAAGACCACGATCACCAACCTCATCAACCGCTTCTACGACATCGAGGACGGCAAGATCCGCTACGACGGCATCAACATCAACAAGATCAAGAAGCCCGACCTGCGCCGCTCGCTCGGCGTGGTGCTCCAGGACGTGAACCTGTTCACCGGCACCGTCATGGACAACATCCGCTTCGGGCGCCTCGACGCCACCGACGACGAGTGCCGCGCCGCGGCGCGCCTCGTGGGCGCCGACGGCTTCATCCGCCGCCTCCCCGACGGCTACGACACGATGCTCACCGACAACGGCTCCAACCTCTCCCAGGGGCAGCGCCAGCTCCTCTCCATCGCGCGCTGCGCCGTCGCCGACCCGCCCGTGATGATCCTCGACGAGGCCACCTCCTCGATCGACACCCACACCGAGGAGATCGTCCAGCGCGGCATGGACGCGCTCATGACCGGGCGCACCACCTTCGTCATCGCGCACCGGCTCTCCACCGTGCGCAACTCCGACGCGATCATCGTGCTCGACCACGGCCGCATCATCGAGCGCGGCAGCCACGACGAGCTGATCGCCAAGCGCGGAACGTACTACCAGCTCTACACGGGCGCCTTCGAGCTCGAGTAGCGAGAAGGACATCCGCTCGGGAGACGCCCCGAGGTTCCTCCGGGAAGCGCGCTTCGCGACACTTCCCTCCGGAGCCTCGGGGCGTCGCTCTGTCGAGGCTCACTCGCGCGGATCGGAGAAGCTCCCCGTTTTGCATGGTACCTTGACACCTGCGCGCCGGGGCTTCACAGTGTTTCTTGTGGATTTCGGGAGAAAGGGGGCCCTCGTGACGAAGCCGGTCACGACTGAGACGCGCATCATGCGCGACTTCGGCTACTTCGGATACTACCTTCACATGCACTGGGGCGGCCGCAACGGCAAGCAGCACATCCTCGTCGAGCTCCTGGCGCACGACGGACAGATGACGCAGCGCGACCTCCAGGAGGCCTCCTGCATCACGTCCGCCTCGCTGTCGGAGGTCATCGCCAAGCTGGAGGCAGAGGGGCTCGTCGCGCGCGAGCGCTCGGAGACCGACCGACGCCAGCTCACGGTCACGCTCACGGCATCCGGCACCGCCCGCGCCCACGAGCTCGTCCGCACCCGGGCCGACTTCGAGGCGCGCGCCTTCGACGTCCTCGAGCCCGCTGAGCGCGAGCGGCTCCTCGAGACGCTCGACCGCATCGCCGAGCGCTGGGAGCAGATCGAGGACGAGGAGCGCCGCCGTCGCGCGGCGAGGGACGAGAAGGGCGACGAGACCGAGAAGGGGGACGGGAGATGAGCCTTCTTCCCAAGAAGCCAGACATCGACGAGGGGTTCGTGAAGACCGCGTCGCACGTGGGCTACGGCACAGTGGGCCGCAAGCTCGTGGGGAGCGTGAGGGAGTTCAAGGCCGCGGCCGTCGTCACTCCCCTGCTCGTGCTCGGCGAGGTGGTCTTCGAGGTCATGATCCCGCTCTACACGGCGGACCTCATCGACGCGATCAAGGCGGGCGCCGACCTCGCCCAGATCGTCTCCACGGGGGCGACGCTCGCCCTCATGGCGCTCGTCTCGCTCGCCTTTGGCGCGGCCGCCGGCCTCACGTGCGCGAAGGCCTCGACGGGCTTTGCCAGGAACCTGCGAAAGGACATGTTCTACAACATCCAGACCTTCTCGTTCGCCGTGATCGACCGCTTCTCGAGCTCGTCTCTCGTGACGCGCATCACCACCGACGTCATGAACGTCCAGATGGCCTACATGATGCTCATCCGCACGGCCATCCGCTCCCCCTTCATGCTCGTGCTCGCCTTCGTCGCGGCGTACAGCATGGCGGGGTGGCTCGCGCTCGTCTTCGTGGTGATCATCCCGGTGCTCGCGCTCGCGCTCTTCGCCGTGATCCGCAAGGTCGTACCGGTCTTCCGCCGCATCTTCCGCAAGTACGACGCGCTCAACGAGCGGGCCGAGGAGAACCTCGCCGGGATTCGCGTGGTCAAGTCCTACGTGCGCGAGAGCTACGAGAAGCAGAAGTACGACCGCGCAGCCACCGAGGTCCAGGACGACTTCACCTACGCGGAGCGCATCCTCGCCCTCAACGCGCCGATCATGAACTTCTGCGTCTACACCGTCATGGTCTTCGTGATCTACGCGGGCTCCTACGCGATCGTCTCCACCCGCGGCGAGCTGCTCGACGTGGGCCAGTTCTCGTCGCTCATCACCTACGGCTTCATGATGCTCATGCAGCTCATGATGCTCTCGATGATCTTCGCCCAGGTGGTCATGTCCGAGGAGAACGCGCGGCGCATCTACGAGGTGCTCGACGCCAAGACCACCATCGACCAGCCGGACGACCCCGTCTTCGAGGTCGCCGACGGCTCGATCGACTTCGACCACGTGGGCTTCTCCTACAGCGGCGACAAGAACCGCGAGGCCCTGAGGAACATCGACCTGCACATCAAGAGCGGCGAGGTCATCGGCGTCATCGGCTCGACGGGCTCGGCCAAGACCTCCCTCGTGCAGCTCGTCCCGCGCCTCTACGACGTCACCGAGGGGTCCGTTCGCGTGGGCGGTCGCGACGTGCGCGACTACGACCTCGAGACGCTGCGCGACTCCGTCGCGATGGTGCTCCAGAAGAACGTGCTCTTCTCGGGGACCATCGCCGAGAACCTGCGCTGGGGCAACGAGCACGCCACCGACGAGGAGGTCGTCGAGGCCGCGCGGCTGGCGCAGGCCGACGAGTTCGTCCGGGCCTTCCCCAAGGGGTACGACACCTACATCGAGCAGGGCGGCACCAACGTCTCCGGCGGTCAGAAGCAGCGCCTGTGCATCGCGCGCGCCCTGCTCAAGAACCCGAAGATCCTCATCCTCGACGACTCGACGAGCGCGGTCGACACCAAGACCGACCGCCTCATCCGCGAGGGCTTCCGCAGCTACCTGCCCGAGACCACCAAGATCATCATCGCGCAGCGCACCTCGAGCGTGGAGGACGCCGACCGCATCGTGGTCATGGACTCCGGCACGATCGACGACATCGGGACCCACGAGGAGCTCCTGCGCAGAAACGCAATCTACCGCGAGGTCTACCTCTCGCAGAACAAGCAGAGCCACGACGAGCGTCAGCTCGACGAGCTGGAGGTGAGCGCTCATGAGTAGCAACACGCATCGCGGGCGGGCGCCCAAGTCCATGGGGAAGACGGCGCTGCGCGTCCTCAGGATGATGCGCGGCTTCTACCCGGTCATGCTTCCCGCCGTCGCCTGCTGCATCCTCGTCCAGTGCATCGTCCAGGCCATGCCCAACGTCTTCATGGAGCGCGCCCTCACCGTGGTGGGCCAGACCTGGGAGTCGGGAGACTGGGCCACGGCGCAGCCGCAGGTCCTCGCCAACGCGGCGATCCTCGCCGCCCTCTACTTCGCGAGCCTCATCTGCAACGCGGTGTGGCAGCAGTGCATGGCGATCATCACCCAGGGCTCGCTCAAGAAGTTCCGCTGCCTCATGTTCGACCACATGCAGGACCTGCCCATCAGGTACTTCGACACGCACCAGCACGGCGACGTCATGAGCTACTACACCAACGACATCGACGCCATGCGCCAGATGATCGCCCAGTCGCTGCCGCAGCTGTTCCTCACGATGCTCATGCTCTGCTCGGTGGGCTGCATCATGCTCTGGTACAGCCTCCCGCTCACGCTCGTCGTGGTGGCAGGCGCCGCGGTCATGGCGCTCCTCGGAAAGACGCTGGCGGGACGCTCGGCCAAGAACTTCCTGCGCACGCAGCGGGCGGTCGCCGCCGTCGAGGGCCTCGTGGAGGAGGTCATGAACGGCGAGAAGGTCGTCAAGGTCTTCTCGCACGAGCGCCAGATCGAGGCGGCCTTCGACGAGCTCAACGACGAGTTCCGCGAGGCTGCGTGCACGGCGAACTCCTATGCCAACACGCTCATGCCGATCCTCATGAACTCGGGCAACCTGCTCTACGTGATCGTGGCCGTGGCCATCGGCGTGCTGCTGGTCGTCGGCGCGCCCAACCCGTCGCTCTCCGGGATGGGGCTCACCATCGCGGTGGGAGTGCCCTTCCTCAACATGACCAAGCAGTTCGCCGCCCAGATCGGTCAGATCTCCAACCAGGTCAACGCCGTGGTCATGGGCCTCGCCGGCGCCGAGCGCATCTTCGAGCTGCTCGACGAGCCGGTGGAGCAGGACGAGGGCTACGTGGAGCTCGTCGCCTGCACGATCGACCGCGACGGCACCGTCCGCGAGTGCGACCGCCGCTCGGGAGACTGGGCCGGCCAGTGGGCCTGGAAGCACCCCCATCAGGCGGACGGCACCGTAACGTACACCCCGCTCGCCGGCGACGTGCGCCTCTTCGACGTCGACTTCGCCTACGAGCCGGGCCACACCGTGCTCCATGACGTCTCGCTCTACGCCAAGCCCGGCCAGAAGGTGGCGTTCGTCGGTGCCACGGGCGCCGGCAAGACCACCATCACGAACCTGCTCAACCGCTTCTACGACATCGAGGACGGCAAGATCCGCTACGACGGCATCAACATCAACAAGATCAAGAAGCCGCACCTGAGGCACTCGCTCGGCGTGGTGCTCCAGGACGTGAACCTGTTCACCGGCACCGTCATGGACAACATCCGCTACGGCCGGCTCGACGCCACCGACGAGGAGTGCGTGGCCGCCGCGCGGCTCGCCGGCGCCGACGACTTCATCCGCCGCCTCCCCGACGGCTACGACACGATGCTCACCGACAACGGCACCAACCTCTCCCAGGGGCAGCGCCAGCTCCTCTCCATCGCGCGCGCCGCGGTGGCCGACCCCCCAGTCATGGTGCTCGACGAGGCGACCTCCTCGATCGACACCCGCACCGAGGCCATCGTCCAGCGCGGCATGGACGCGCTGATGGCGGGGCGGACCACCTTCGTCATCGCCCACCGCCTCTCCACCGTGCGCAACTCCGACGTCATCATCGTGCTCGACCACGGCCGCATCATCGAGCGCGGGACGCACGAGGAGCTCATCGCAAAGCGCGGAACGTACTACCAGCTCTACACGGGGGCCTTCGAGCTCGAGTAGCCGACATCCTCGTGCGAGCGGAGGCCGCCCGCTGACGTTCCCTCGAGAAGCGCGCTTCGCGGAGCTTCTCTTCGGAGCGTCGGCGGGCGGCCTCGCCCAGTCGCCGGGGCGACGTGGCTCCTGTCGGCGGGCGCCGCCAGCGGCCCGTCAGCCGGCGAGAAACTCGTCCAGAAGCGCCTGGTTGCGTGCGATGAGGACCTCGAGGGCGCGCCTCGCCTCGTCCGAGAGTCCCCCCGCGGGAAACTCCCCCGCCATCGTCGCGTTCACGCGCGCGTCGCAGATGTCGCCAAGAAGGTCCTGGACGCCCTTCATGCGACGGCCCTCCGCCGCCGCGCCATCGCCCAGGAGCCCGGCGAAGCTCTCGCTCACGTAGCGCACGCGCTTGGCGCGCTTTCTCAGGGTGTGCACGGCGTCTGCGTCCGCCCGGTCCACGCTCTCGTAGCCCTCGTCCACGACGCGCACGAGGTCCCGAAAGGTCGCCCGCACGTCCGCCCGCGTCACCCCGTCCCCTCGCACCGAGTCCCTCCAGGGAGGCCGGGCGAGGACCTTGCGCACGCGGCGCAGCGCCCGACGCGTGTGCCGGCCGCGCATGACGTCGACCACGTGGTTTCGCTCGAGCTCCCGGAGCTCCACGATCTTCTCGGCGAGCTCCCCGCACGGCACCTCGAGCGCGCGAACCTGACGGAGCAAGACGTCGTACTCGCGCAGGCGCGAGGTCTCTATCACGACGGAGCGCAGGTCGTCCTGGAGCAGGCGATGGCGCCTGCGCTTGAGCAGCGGCGAGACAAAGGCGAGCAGGCTCCGCAGCGTCCGGATGGAGATGCGAAGGCGATGGACGGTCTCCACGTCGTCCGGGTCCGCGAGGAAGTCGTCGAGGCGGCGCTCCACCGTCTCCTCCCCCTCTCGCAGCACGCTGGCGAGCTCCTTGCGCACGTCAGCCATCTTTGGCCCCCTCTCGCGGCAGGGGGCGGGAAGGAGGCCCGCCCCTCGGACTCATTCTACGCGACTGCTCACCTCCTGATCTGCCTCATCGCGATGCCGTCGACGATAAGGCTCGCCCCGGCGACGACGAGGTAGGCCGCCATGAGGTAGCCGAGCACCAGGCTCGAGAAGAGCGGCATGAGCAGGAAGGCGGCGCCCGCCACGATGTTGACGACGCCCGTCGCCGTCGATGCCCCGGACCCCTCGATGCCGAAGTAGCGCATGCGGTGCGCGGTCGAGAGGCGCTCCGCGCCGGACGCGATGAACAGGAAGGCGAGCAGGAAGGCGAGCGTGCCCGCCGTGAGGTACGCCGGGAGCGTGAGCACCATGACGCCGAGCACCGCGTTGAGGACGCCGGTGACGAGCGTGACGGGGCTGCGGAAGAGCTCCGGCGTGCGGACGTAGGCCGCGATTCCCGCCGCGCCGCCCGCGACGAGCGCCACCGCGATGCCCGCCTGGATGACCGCGTAGAGGCTGAAGGGCGAGACCAGGCTCGCCACGCCCGCGAGCGCGATCAGCGCGCCGAGGCAGATGGTGAGCGCGCGCGTGCGGCGCACCTCGGCGTTCCAGCGCGTGACGAAGTCGCCGACGTGGTCGAAGCTCGAGTCGTATCGTTGCATGTTCTCTCCTTGGTTGGGCCGCCCCGCCTGCCGTGTGGCGCGGGCGCCGGCCTACTCCTCTTCTGCCCAAATTGCGACTTTCTAACTCGCAATTCCGAAAGTGCCTCGCGGCACGCCGCTCGCGTGCGTCGCTCGACCGTCGGCGCCGGGCATCGTAGAGTGGAGGTGCGCGAATGGCGACGGCGCCCCGGCGGGGCGCGACGACGGGAGGGAGGGGCCATGACCGACGAGCAGTTCGAGCGCGCCGTCGAGGACGCGCTTGACACGATTCCCGAGCGGTTCTGGGAGCAGCTCGACAACGTGATCTTTGCCGTGGAGGACGAGCCGACCGAGGAGGAGCTCTCCGGGTCGGGGGACGACAACGCCTCGTTTTCCGACGACGAGCTGCTCGGCCTGTACGACGGCACGCCCCTGACCGAGCGCGACAGCTTCTACGGCACCGGGGAGCTGCCCGACGTCATAACCATCTTCAAGGGGCCGCACGAGCGCTGCTTCGAGGAGCTCGGGGAGGCCGCCCTGAGGGACGAGATACGCCGCACCGTGATCCACGAGGTCGGCCACTACTTCGGGAACGACGAGGAGACGCTCGCCGAGATGGGCTACTAGGGCGAGGGGGGCGACATGCGAGGCAAGGCGGAGACGCTCGAGCTCCTCGACCGGTCGGGGATCGCCTACGAGCTCTACGAGCACGAGGCGGTCCGCACCGTCGAGCAGGCGCGCGCGGCGGGCATCCCCCACCCGGAGCTCGCCGCCAAGAACCTCTTCCTGCGCGACGACCGGCACCGTGCCCACTACCTCGTCTGCCTCCCTGACGACAGGGACGTCTCCCTGCGGGAGGTCCAGTGGTGCCTGGGCTCGCGGAGGCTCTCCTTCGCGAGCGAGGGGGACCTGGGCTCCATGCTCGGCCTCGCCCCGGGCTCGGTGACCCCGCTCGGGGCGCTCAACGACGCCGCGCGGCGCGTCACGGTCGCCCTCGACCGGGCGCTCGTCGACGCCGGGCGCGTGACGGTTCACCCCTGTGACAACAGGGCCACGGTCCTTCTCGCCACCGGCGACCTCATCGCCCTCCTGCGCGCCCACGGGTCGCCCGTTCGGGTGGTCGACCTCGCCCCGCTCGTCCCGCGCGCGCTCAGCGACGCCGACCTCCCCGACCTGCTCGCCCTCTGCGAGAGCAACCCCGACTACTACGGGCACTACGGCGAGCCTCCCACCCTCGCGAACCTCGCCCGGACGCTGCGCGAGCTCCCGCCGGGGTGCAGGGGCGACCAGAAGACGTTTATCGGGTACTTCGACGCCGGCGCGCTCGTCGCGGCGCTCGACCTCGTCCGGGGCTACCCCGACGAGGAGAGCGCCTACATCGGGCTCCTCATGGTGGACGGCGCGCGACGCGGGCGGGGGATCGGGGGCAGGGTCGCGGGCGGCGCCCTCGACCGGCTGCGGCGCGAGGGCTTCTCGCGCGTGCGCCTCGCCTGCATCGAGGGGAACGAGCCGGCGCGCAGGTTCTGGTCCAGGCTCGGCTTCGCGCCCACGGGGAGGCCCGCGGTCACGCCGCGCTACGTCGCGATCCCGATGGAGCGGAGCCTGTAGCGCCGCGGGCACCGGGCGCCGACGCCCGAGACGCCCACGGCGACGTTCGTGGCGGCCCGGGCTCCCCTCCGCCCCCTTGCCCTATCTTGGTGCCGACAGGATCTTGAGGCGAAGGGAGGGGCCGTGAGGCGCCTTGGAGTCGTGATCGCGCTCGTCGCCCTTGTGGGCGGGTGCGCCTTTCTGGGAGGGTGCAGCTCGACCGAGGACGGCGTGGGCTGGGAGGCCCACTACGAGTTCGAGTTCTAGCCGCCGAACGCGGCGCCACCAGCCGTCGCCTACCTGAGCGCGCGCCAGTAGGCGACGGCGATCTGCGTGCGGTTGCGAAGGCCCAGCTTGGCGAGGATCGAGCTGATGTGGTTTCTCACGGTGCCCTCCCCCATGTATGCGGCCGCCGCCACCTCGCGGTTGTCAAGACCGTCGGCGATGAGCGCCACGACCTCGCGCTCGCGGTCCGTGAGCTGGGGGAACGTGGCGCGCAGGTCCGGTGCGGCGACGCGGCGGGCGCCGGCGTCGCCCAGCGACACGGCCCGCTCGAGCACCTCGCCCTCCAGGACGCTGCGCCCTGCCATGACCGTGCGCAGCGCCGGGGCGACGCCCGCCACGTCCTGCTTGATGAGATAGCCCGCGGCGCCAAGGGCGAGGGCGCGCACGATGTACTCGTCATCCGAGAACGTGGTGAGAAACACCACGCGCGGGGGGTCGGGGGCGGCGAGGATTCTCTCCGCCGCGACGAGGCCGTCCGTCCCCGGCATCTGGATGTCGAGAAGAACGACGTCGGGTCGGGTCCTCTCGACGAGGCCGACGGCACCGGCGCCGTCGGCCGCCGTCCCCACGACCTCGATGTCGGGCTGGGCGTCGAGCACGACCTCGAGCGACGACGCCACCACGGCGTCGTCGTCGGCGATGACGACCCTCATGCGCTCCTCCCTCCGCTCGTGCGAGCCCCCTCGCCGCACCGCGGCACGCTCGCGAAGACCGTCCAGCCCCCTCGCGCCCCCGGCCCCGCGCGGAACGTGCCGCCGAGCGCCCGCACGCGCTCGTCCATGGAGGCGAGCCCCATGCCCGAGCCCTCGCGGGCCGCCTTCCCGTCGGGGCGCCCCGCCGCCGCCCCGTCGTCCTCCACCGTGAGCCTCCAGAGGCCCGGGTGCTCGACGAGCTCGACGCGGACGCGCCGCGCGTCGGAGTGGCGCAGCACGTTGGACACGGCCTCGCGCGCGACCGCGAGCAGGCACGAGGTCACCGCCGCGGGGGCGTCCGACGCCTCCGCGCGCACGTCCGCCGAAAGGCGCGTCCCCGCGCAGGCCCGCCCGACCTCGTCGCGCAGCTGGACGGCGAGGTCGGAGGCGTCGTCGCGCAGGTCGTGCACGCTCGCGCGAACCTCGTCGAGCGCCTCGCGCACGGTCCCCGCGACGGCTGCGAGGTCCTTCTCGACCGGGTCGCCGGCATGCGCCACGCGATACGCCTCGGCCTGCACGACGGCGCGCGTGAGCAGGTGCCCGACGTTGTCGTGGATCTCGCGGGCGATGCGCGCACGCTCCGAGAGGGTCGCGAGGCGCACCTCGTAGTCGCGCGCGTCGAGGAGGTCCCGGTTGCGCGCCTCGAGGGCGAGCTCGCGCTCCCGCAGCTCGTCGGCGCGCGTGCGGTTTGCCGCGCGGTCGGCGACCGTGCGGTCGGTGCGGCGCGCGAGCGCGGCCGACGCCGCGCAGGCGAAAAGCGCCGCGACCACGACGACCGGTGACAGCGCGCCCGACCAGCCCGCCGCGAGCGGAACCAGCGCCGCGGGGACGAGGAGTGCGGGGGCGCGGCGGGCGAGCTCGTATGCCGGAAGCGCCGCGAAGACGACGCCCGCGGGGAGCGCGAGGGCAACGGGGAAGTACGTCGCCGCCAGCGCGCCGGCCGCGCGAGGTGGCAGAACCTCGGCGAGAAAGGCGCAGCTCAGCGCCACGAGCAGCATGCCCACGCTCTGCGGGTTCACCCCGACGAGCGCGAGCGGCGCCACGCAGCACGAAAGCACGACGAGCTTGTCCGCGATCCTCTCCATGGGACCAGTGTAGGGCAGCGGCACGCCCGCGGACCCGTGACAAAACTCACTTCCCGGCGCCGCGGGGCTCGCCTAGGCTTGGGTCACGCCCAGGAGAAGGGAGCACCATGCAAGAGATCGTCTCGGTGAGCGGGCTCGTGAAGCGCTACGGCGACACCCTCGCGCTCGACCACCTCGACCTGCGCATCGCCCGCGGCGAGATCTTCGGCCTGCTCGGCCCCAACGGCTGCGGCAAGACCACGGCCATCAACTGCATGCTGCAGCTGCTCACCTACGACCGGGGCTCCATCGAGCTCTTCGGCGAGCCCATGTCCCCGACGCGCTTCGACCTCAAGGCGCGCGTCGGCGTGGTCCCGCAGCAGGTCGCGGTCCTCGACGAGCTCACCGTGCGCGAGAACGTCGACGCCTTCTGCGCCCTCTACGTGAGGGACCGTCGCGAGCGACGTCGCCTGGTCGACGAGGCGCTCGACTTCGTGGGCCTCACCGACCACGCGCGCCAGCGCCCGCGCCGGCTGTCGGGCGGCCTGCTCCGCCGCCTCAACATCGCCTGCGGCATCGCGCACCGTCCCGAGCTGCTCTTCCTCGACGAGCCGACCGTCGCCGTTGACCCGCAGAGCAGAAACGCCATCCTGGACGGCATCCTGAGGCTGCGCGACGAGGGGGCGACCGTGGTCTACACGAGCCACTACATGGACGAGGTCGAGCGGATCTGCGGGCGCGTCATGATCATGGACGCGGGGCGCTCCGTCGCCGAGGGGTCCCCCGACGAGCTCAAGCGCCTCATCGACGTGGGCGAGAAGATCGTGGTCGAGCTCGCTCCCCCGTCCGAGGGGACGCTCTCGGGGCTGCGCGAGCTCGAGTGCGTCCGGCGCGCCTCGTACGCCGACGGCGAGCTGCGCGTCGACTGCGCCCCGGCGCCGCACGCGCTCCTCGACGTGCTCGGCGCCCTCGAGGCGTCAGGCGAGCGCCCCGGCCGCGTCTGGTCGGAGCCGCCCACGCTCAACGACGTCTTTCTCGAGCTCTGCGGCCGCGAGCTGCGCGACTAGGGGGTGCGCGATGCCTGCTCTTCTCAGGGCGGACCTCACCCAGGTCCTGCGCAACCGAGGGATCGTCATCTGGGTGATGGCCTTCCCCATCATCCTCGCGACGATCTTCATGTTCGTCTTCGGCGACTACTCCTCCGGCGCGGGCGCGAGCGCGGAGGTCGGCCTCGTCGAGAGCCCCGGCGCCGAGGCCCTCTCCGAGGCGCTCGACGCCCTCGCGGAGGGTGACGACCCCCTGCTCACGGTGCGGCGCTACGCCAACGAGGGGGACGCGGAGGACGCCGTGCTCGCCGGCGACGTCTGCGCCTACGTCACCGTGGGCGACGACGGCTCGCCGCGCATGCTGGTCTCCCCGCAGGACTCCGGCACCGTCTCACAGGCCGTCGTCCAGCTCGTGCTCGACCGCTACCAGCAGGTCGCGGCGACGCTCGCCACCGTCGCCGAGAGGGACCCGGCGGCGCTGGCGTCCCCGGGAGCCGCCGAGGCGCTCGCGCAGGCCCTCGCCGGCGACGACGTCCTCACCGAGCGCCTCTCCGTCCTGCGCGCCGAGTCCGGGGAGTTCCAGCGCTACTACTACGCAATGCTCGGGTTCTCGAGCCTCATGGGCGCGCAGGTGGCGCTCCTGCTCGTCACCTCAAAGCGCGCCGACGGCTCCGAGGTGGGCGCCCGGCGCCAGGTCGGCGCCACCCGCCCCGCCCTCCAGCTCGCCACCGCGCTCCTCGCCTCGTGGCTCGTGTGCCTCGCCTGCCAGCTCGTCGCCCTCGCCTTCATCCGGTTCGTGGTGGGCGTCCCCCTCGGCGGCCGGGAGGGCCTCGCCGCGCTCGCCTGCGCCGCGTGCGCGCTCGTGAGCTGCGCCATCGGCGCCGCCATGGGGGCGCTGCCCGGCATCGCGACGCAGGCGAAGGACACCCTGCTCACCATCCTCACGATGGGGCTCTCGCTGCCGGCGGGCCTCTTCGGCACGCCCTCGCTCGAGCTCTCCGACTGGCTGTGGGCCAACCTTCCCTGGGTCCAGGCCATCAACCCCGCGGCACAGGCGGGCGAGGCGTTCTACCGACTCACGTTCTACGACTCGCTCGGGCCCTTCGCCGCGTCGGTCGCGTCGCTCGTCGCCGTGTCCGCCGCTCTTCTCGTCATCGCGGCCCTGTTCATGAGGAGGCAGCGCTATGCACGTCTTTAGGCTCGTCGGGCGCGTGGTCCTGCGCCACCGCTACCTCATCCTGCTCTACGTGGGCATGCTCGCGTGCTTCGGGTTCCTCATGGCGTCCTCGGTGGGCTCCCCCTCGGAGGGGTACGAGTCGTCGAGCCCGACCGTCGCCGTGATCGACCGCGACGACTCGGAGCTCTCCCGCGCCATCGCCGGCCTCGTGCGGGACGGCGGCGAGGAGGTCGAGCTCCCCGACACCCCCTACGCCCTCCAGGACGCGGCGGCGAAGGACCTGGCGAGCTACGTGCTCGTCATCCCCGAGGGCTACGGGGAGGCGCTCGTGGCCGCCGCGCGCGACGGGGCCGAGATGCCCGTCCTCGAGACCGTGACGAGCTACCGGGAGACCTCCGCGATTCTCATGGACGAGCGCGTGAGGGCCTATGCGCAGCAGCTCTTCGCCCTGCTCGCCGAGGCGGGCGCGAGCGTCGAGGAGGCAGTGGCGTGGGCGGGCGAGGCGCGGCAGGCGCGCACGGAGGTCGACCTCATCCAGACCGAGGCCACGGGGCTCCCGACCGGCTATCTCGTCTTCATGCAGTTCTCGACCTACGCGCTGTTCGGCGGCGTGGGGATCCTCGTCGCGAGCGGGCTGCGCTCGCTCGGGCGCGACCAGGCGGCGCGCCAGCGCCTGCTCGTGGCGCCGCTCGGCACCGCGTCGTGGGGGGCGCAGGTCGTGCTCGCCTGCCTCGCCGTGGCGGTCTTCGTGTGGGCGGCGCTCGGCGCGCTCGGGATCCTCTGGTGCCGGGGGGAGCTCGCCGGCGTGGACGGCGCGCTCGTGCTCCTCGCCCAGCTGCCCCTGCTCGCGCTCTCCATCGTCGGCGCCGCCTTCGGCTACCTGCTCTGGGAGCTCGGGTCGAGCGGCGACGTCATCCACGCCGCCGGCAACATCTCCTCCATGGTGCTGTCTTTTCTCGGCGGCACCTGGGTCCAGCAGGCCAGCATGGGCGCGGCGGTGGCGGCGGTGGGCAGGCTCACCCCCGTCTGGTGGGTCGTGAGCGCGCTCGGCTGCGTCTACGCCGCCCCGGGGCCGAGCGAGGCGCTGCTGGCCGAGGTCGCGACGTCGTGCGGGCTGGTCCTGCTCTTCGCGCTCGCCATCGCCGCCGCCGGGGCCGCCGTCGGCAGGGCGCGGGGCAGGGGCTGAGGACGCGGCGCCGAGCCCCACGACCGCGAGCGCGGCGATCGCGAGCGAGACCATCGTCCTTCTCTTCATCATCACCCTCCTGTCCGCGGGGGCGCCGGGCCCGCCCCGGCCCCCTCATGACAGACACGACTCAGGGGGCGAAATCCTTGCACGGACCCGCGAATTATCCGGGGGCGTCCGCTCGCGGGGTCGGGGCCCGCGCCGGTCGGGTGCCCGGCAGGCCGCGTGCCGGGCCCGGGGATTCCCGGATGAGCCGATTTGGACGAAACCCCGGGCGATTGGGTAGCACATTTGATGTTGAGCACGCACTCGGCGAGCTTGCGCGATGTACGGGCAAGGAAATCCGCAGGTCAGAGCATCGAGAAAATTCGGCGCGACCCGGGAGCGCGGGCTCAGCATCAAACATGCTACCCAATCGCCCGGATACCTTGCCAACGCGCGCCGCAGGGGCCCGCGCCGGGCCCGCTCAATACCCAATCGCCCGGCATTCCTGGCTGCCGGTCCCGCGTCGAGCCGCGTCCCTAGCGCCGGCGGCGCCGGCGGCTCTCGCGCAGGACGTCGTGGGCGACCCAGACGCCGAGCACGAAGGCGACGAGGTACCCGATGAAGCCGATGATCGGGATGCCGAAGATGACCGGCTGGATGCGCGCGTAGTAGACCACGGACGAGCCGATGAAGAGGCCCGCCACGATCACGCTCATCGTGAGGCGGTTGGCGATGCGCGAGACGTCCTCGAGCGGGTCCTCCGTGCCGGCGAGGTCCAGGTTCACGCGGAGCTGCCCGCGCGTGAGCATCCGCATGGCGAGGCCCAGCTCCCCCGCCGCGCCGAGCAGGCCGTGCGTCGCGGCGACGGTCTCGCGCGCGAGGCGCCTGAGCTCGTCGGCGGCGAGGTCGTCGATCGCCGTGTGGGCGCGCACGTGGCTCTGGATGATGCCCACGATGGAGGCGTCGGGCAGGAGGTCGTGCACCACGCCCTCGAGCGTCACGAGCGAGCGCGCGAGCATGGTGATCGTGCCGGGAAGCTCGATGCCGTTCTTCTGCGCCATGGATATGACGGCGTTCATGAAGGCACCGATGTCGAGCTCCGACAGGTCGGCGGTGCCGTAGTCCGCGACGATGGCATCGAGGTCCGCGAGCAGGTGCGCCTGGTCGACGTCGGCGACGCTGGAGACCGAGAAGCGCATGAGGCCGTCGGCGAGCGCGGCCGAGTCGCGCCGCCCCACGGCGAGCACGATGTCGCTCACGGCCCGGCGGTCGTGCGCGGAGAGCCGTCCCATGATGCCGAGGTCCAGGTAGACGATCTTGCCGTCGCGGATCACGAGGTTGCCCGGGTGCGGGTCCGCGTGGAAGAAGCCGTCGTCGAGCATCTGGGTGGTGTAGTTGTCCGCGAGCTTGGTGCCGATCTCGGCGAGGTCGTAGCCCTGCGCCACGAGCCGCGCCGTGTCGTTGATGGGGATGCCCTCGACGAAGTCCATGACCACGACGCGGCTCGTGCAGAGCGCGGGATAGGGCTTGGGGCAGTCGATGAAGCGGCAGTCTGCGTTGTTGCGGCGGAACTCCTCGAGGCTCCTCGCCTCCACGAGGAAGTCCGTCTCCTCGCGGAAGGACTGCCAGAGCTCGTCCACCACGG
Source organism: Thermophilibacter mediterraneus (assembly GCF_900119385.1). Classification (GTDB taxonomy): domain Bacteria; phylum Actinomycetota; class Coriobacteriia; order Coriobacteriales; family Atopobiaceae; genus Thermophilibacter; species Thermophilibacter mediterraneus. Next base: position 308,949 of record NZ_FPKO01000007.1, on the reverse strand, counting down.
ACTGCAGGTCGATGAACTGGTCCTCGCCCATGAAGCGGCTCGCGTAGCGCGCGAGCGAGCGGATGATGGAGATGTCCTGCGCCATGATCTCCTTGACGTGCGGGCGCTGGACCTTGACGGCCACCATGTCGCCCGAGACCAGCCGGGCCTTGTGGACCTGCGCCACCGAGGCCGACCCCAGCGGGCGGTCGTCGATCGCGTCGAAGATCTCCTCGAGCGGCGTCTCGTACTCGGCGCGCAGGGCGTCGATCACCGTGTCGCGGTCCATGGGCTCCACGCTCGTGCGGAGCTTGCCGAGCTCCCGGGTGAAGCTCTCGGGCAGGATCTCGGAGCGCATGGAGAGGATCTGGCCCGCCTTGACGAAGGTGGGCCCCAGCTCCTCGAGCATGCGTCGCAGCCCCTTCGGCGTGAGGCCGTGGAAGATGTCGTAGCGCCGGACGATCTTGACCATCTCGCCGATTCGCGCGAGGCGCGAGGCGGTGGTGAGCTCGTAGTCGTCCGCGCCCGCCGCGCGGCCGCCGAAGATGCCGATGGTCTGGGAGGACTCGCGCCTGGCCTCGCGCTTCTTCACGGCGGCGTACCAGGCGTCGAGGATCTCGTCCGGGGTCCTGGAGGTCGTGGGGTGCTGGCGGCGGGGCAGCTCGGTCCCCATGACGGGCCCCCAGCTGCGGCGCTCCTCGGCGGGCGTCGGCGCGGCAGCATCGGACGGGCCCGCGTCGGGCTGCGCGCCCGTCACCGGCCCGTCGTCCCTCTCTTTTCCTGCGCCGACCGGGACCCGGCCACCGCCGAGGCCCCGGTCGTCGTGCCCTGCTTGCGTCACGCGGATCCCCCAGGCTACTTGGCGTCGGCCTCGTCCTCGCCCGCGGGCTCCTCGACGTCCACCTTGACCGTCTGGGCGTCGATGTCCGCGGACATCTCGGCCACCTTGGCCGCGTAGGCGGCGCGCTCCTCGGGCGTCATGGCCTCGAGGCGGGCCCGCAGCGCCCTGTCGCTCGTCCCGTCGATGACCTCCTTGGCCTTGCGGGTGAGCTCCTGGTTGAGCGTCTTGCCCTGCTCGACCGTCAGCTCGCCCTTCTTGACGAGCTCGTCGACCACCTCCTGGGACTTCTCGGCGCCCATGGCGACGGCGCCCACGCTGGCGAGGAAGAGCTTCTTCAGGCCCTCGGTCACGTCGAACTCAGACATGCTTTCCCCTTTCTCCCGGTTGGCAACGGCCGTGCGTCGACTCTATGCTCACCCTTCTACCCACAGGGGCCGCCATGATTTCGGCGACAGGGACGGCGGGCGGCGCGGGCGCGCGGGGCTAGGCGCTCCCCAGCAGGACCCGCAGCAGCCCCTCGACGCTGCCCGCAACGGCGCAGGCGCCCGCGCCCTCGAGCTCGCCTGGCGCCGCGGTCCCGCCATAGGTCACGCCCACGCAGGCGACGCCGACCTCCGCGGCGGCCTCAACGTCGTGGTGGCGGTCCCCCACCATGACCGCGTCGCCCGGCTCGCTGCCCGTGAGCTCGAGCACGCGCGCGATCGTGGCCGCCTTGCTCGCCTGCGCGTCCGACTGCTTGCCGAGGACGACGTCGAAGAGGTCGCCGACCCCGTTGTCCGCGACGGCCCGCGCCACGAGCGCCTCTCGCTTCGACGACGCCACGGCGAGCGAGCGGCCGGCGGCGCGCAGGGTCTCGAGCGCGGCGCGCATCCCCGGGTAGAGCGGCCACCCCTCGATTCCGAGGCCCTGGTAGATGGCTCGGTACTCGGCGGTCACCTGGGCGGCCTCCCGCTCGTCGAAGCCGTAGACCAGCGAGAACGCCTGGGGGAACGGCGGCCCGATGATCCGCCTGAGGTCGCCGAGCCCCTCCTCGGAGATGCCGTGGGCGAGAAGGACCGTGCGCGCCGTGGCGCAGATCCCGTCAACCGTGTCCGCGAGCGTGCCGTCGAAGTCAAAGATCACGAGCCGCCTGCCCGTGACGTCCTCACCGGTGAGCGCCATCGCGCCTCCTTCCCTCGTGGCCCCAAGCGTAGCACGCCCGGCGGTCGCGCGCCCGCCGGGCGCCCGAGGCGGCCGCCCGGCGCCTCGCCGCGTCGCGCGCGCCGCGCGCGGGGTATCATGGCTGGGTGTAACGAGTTCGCGAGGAGGAGCCATGCACGTCGAGCCCATCACCTGCTACCGACCGAGGCCCGAGGCCGCCGCGACCCTCGCCTCCCCGCCCTACGACGTCTTCGACCGCGCGGGCGCCGAGGCCTACCTCGCAGCGCACCCGGGTTCGTTCCTCTCGGTCGAGCGCCCGGACGCCGCGTCGTCGCCCGCCGCGGGCCCCGACGCGCCCGACGACGTCTACCAGGTCGCGCACGACCGGCTCGCCGACCTCGTGAACGGGGGCTCGCTCCTGCGGGACGGCACCCCCTGCTTCTACCTCTACCGCCTCGAGGCCGACGGGCGCTCGCAGACCGGCGTGGTCGCCGCGTGCTCGCTCGACGACTACAGCAACGGCATCATCCGGCGCCACGAGCTCACCCGCCCCAAGAAGGAGGACGACCGCGTCCGGCACATCGAGGCGACGGGCTGCCAGACGGCCCCGGTCGTGCTCGCCTATCCCGACAACCCGGTGCTCGACGCCCTCGTCGAGGCGGCGAAGACGGCCGAGCCCCTCTATGACTTCGTCGACGCCGACGGCGTCCGGCAGACCGTGTGGCGCGTGGCGCGACCGGCGGCGGTCGAGTCGCTGCGCCTGATGTTCGAGCACGTCCCGTGCGCCTACGTCGCCGACGGACACCACCGCGCCGCGGCCGCGGCGCGCGTCTGCAGGCGCATGCGCACCGAGGGCGGCGAGCGCCACACCGGCGACGAGGCCTACAACTACCTGCTCTGCGCGCTCTTCCCCGCGAGCCGGCTCCACGCGGACCCCTACGACCGCGTGGTCGCCGACGTCGCGGGCATGACCGAGGACGAGCTCGTCGCCGCCCTCGAGGCGCAGGGCGTCTCCGTGGGGCCCCGGGGGGAGCGCCCCGTGCGCCCGTCCCGCCGCGGGGCCGTGGGCATGTACGCGTTCGGCGCCTGGAGGGAGCTGGGCCTGCCCGACGAGCGACCCGACGACCCGGCCGACGCGCTCGACGTCTCCGTGCTGCAGGACCGCGTGCTCGCGGGCGTCCTGGGCGTGGGCGACCCGCGCGAGGACCCGCGGCTCTCCTTCGTGGGCGGCGCGGCCGAGGCGGGAGAGCTCGAGCGGCGGGCCGGCGACCGAGGTGTCGCCTTCACCCTCTTCCCCACCTCCGTCGCTGAGCTCATGGCCGTCGCCGACGCGGGGCGGCTCATGCCCCCCAAGTCGACCTGGTTCGCCCCCAAGCCGTCGAGCGGCCTGTTCGTGAGGCGCGTCAGCAACCGGGAGTGCGTGCTCGACGGCAGGAGGAGGCACCGGGGCGAGCGGGACGACGAGTCCTAGCGAGAGGGAGCCCGGGCAGCGGCGGGAGACGGCGCGGGAGGCGAGGTGACGACATGGCCGACATGGACGAGAGCGGGCGCGGACGGCTCGGGAGGCTCTTCGCGGCGCTCGTGAGCACCGACCCGGACGACGGGGCGGAGGCGGCGGGCGGCGCCGACGGCAACACCTCCGTGCTCGACGTCGACGGCCTCGCCGACGCGCTCATGGCGTCCCCCGACCCGATGGCCCTTCTCGCCGGCATGGTCGCCGACGTACGCGCCCGAGCCGAGGCGACCGCGCTGCCGGGTGCGGACGTCCCCGCGCTGCCGCCGAGCGCGCTCGAGACCCACCTCGCCGCGCGGCTCGTGGGCGCGGGGCTGCTCGAGCCAGAGCCCGAGCTCCCCTCCGTGCGCGTCGTCCGGCCGCGCCTCTCCGGCCTGCTCTACCTGAGGATCGAGGACGAGCGCGTCAGCTACCTCGCCAAGCTCCGCGTGCTCGGGATCGAGGCGGCGCTCAACTCCGCCCTCCTCGTCACGCGGGCGCTCGAGCGCCCGGCCGACGCCACCGTCGAGGAGCTCGTTCGCGCCGAGCAGCGCGTGGCGCGCTCCATCGTCGCCCAGGCGGGCGAGGTCGCCGGGCGCGTCGGCGCCCCTGCGCTCGGCGAGTGGGAGGTCCGTCACGCCATCTCCCTGGGGATCGAGTCGCTGCGGCTCCCCTACCGCCTCACCACGCGGTTCCGCGTGAACGTGGCGCGCGGGGTCGCCGCCTTCGAGGTCGACCTCGTTCCGCCCTCGGCATGGGTCGACACCGCCTTCGTCGACGGCCTCGGCATCGTCCCCGCCACCGCCGAGATGCGCCGCCGCGCGGCGAGCGACTACAACGCGCGCCTCGCGCTGCTCCTCGCCGAGCTCGCGCTCGGCGCGTGCCCGCAGCTCTCGGAGGTCTGGGTCGCGGGCGTGGTGGACACCGCGACCGACCACGCGTGCTACTACTCCGTGCGGATCGGGCGCGCCCTGCTCGAGCGGCTCGGCCCCGACCCCGCGGCGAGCCCGCTCGCTGCGCTCGGCGCGGCGGGCGCCGAGATCGACGCCGACGGCGTCTCGCTCCACCCGGTGCGCCAGGGCTTCACCCTCGACGACGAGGAGCTCTGCCCGCCGCAGCGCTACGAGCCCCCCGAGCTCTCCGACCGCGTGCTCTTCGGGGACCGCCCGCGCGCCCTGGGCTGCGAGCGCGTGCTCGACCTCGGCGTCGACGAGGCGGCGCGCCGGCGCGCCGTCGCCCGGGAGCTCACCCGCGACCTCGGGACCTCGACGGCGGACAACGTCGCCGCGATCCTCGAGGCCGCGCGTCGCGACGGCAGCCCCGACGTCGACGAGGCGGCCCATCGCTGCCTGCGGGGCCTGATCGACGGGACGCTCGACGACGACCCGCTCGCGATCGAGGAGGCGTTCGTCGCGGGAGACGACCTCACGAGGCTCTGCGCGCTGGCGCGCGGGCGCCTCGCCGCGCGCGACCTCGACGGCGCGGGCAGGCTCGCCGAGGAGGCGCTCCTGCCCGTCGACGGGCTCGGGACCTACGAGGGCGGGTCCGACGGCACGCGCTGGGCGTCGTTCGACGGCTACGCGGACCGGGTCGTCTACAACCGCCTCGTCGCCCGCCCCGGCGAGCGGTGCGCCCTCGTGCCCTCCGCCTACCTCGAGGCGCACACCATCGCTGCGGCCTGCGACCTCGCCCGCGGGCGCGTGGAGAGCGCCCTCGCTCACGCGCGGCGGGCGGCTCAGGTGGCCCCCCTCTCCGCCCAGGCGGGGCTCAACCTCGCGCAGTGCCTCGAGGCCGCCGGCGACGCGGAGGGCGCCGAAGGGGAGATCGCGCGCGTGCTCTCCCTCGCGCACGACCCCGAGTCCATCGGCATCGCGTACCTGCAGATGGCGCAGCTCCAGTGGCAGGCGGGCAGGGTGCTCGCCGCACAGGCCTGCTACCAGCGCGCGACGCGCCAGCTCGGCGCCCCCGCCCTCGTGGCGGGGCTCGCCGTCGTGGCGCTCATCGGCCACGTGGGCGCCTCGTCCGGCGGGCAGCTCGGCCCCGAGCAGGCAGACTCCGTGCTCGTCGCGGCGGGCATCCCGCTGGCCCCGACCGAGGAGGTCGGCGCCGTCCTCCTCGAGGCGGCGCGCGCGGCCACCGACGCCGAGCTCTTCTGCGTCGCGCGCGACCTCACGCGCGCGCTCTGCTCGCTCACCCGCGACGACGTCACCTACGGCATCCTGCGCTCGTTCGAGGACGAGCCGGACCGATGACGGGCGCCCCGCGCGACGGCGCGCGCCCCTCCCCCGCCGCGGCGCCCCTCCGCCTGTGGCCGCCGAGCTTCGGCGCGGCGATCGTCGACTTCGACGGGACGCTCGCCGAGACCTGGCACCTCTGGCGCGAGGTGGACGAGGTCTTCTTCTCGTCGCGCGGCATTCCTTTTGACGAGGACGCCTCCGCCACGCTCGCGACGCTCGGGTTCGCGGCGGGAGCGCAGTGGTGCTTGGAGCGCTACCACCTGCGCGACGAGGTCGCCGACATCGTCGACGAGTGGAACCGCCTCGGGGCGGCGCTCTACGAGACGAGGGTCCGCCTGCGCCCCGGCGCAGAGAGCTACCTGCGCTCGCTGCGCTCGGCGGGCGTGCCGCTCGCACTGGCGACGACCAACGACCCCCACGTCCTGGGCGCTATGCGACACGTCGACGTCCGGTCCCTCTTCGACGAGGTCGTGTGCGGGCGCGAGGTCGCGCGCGGCAAGGACCACCCGGACATCTACCTCGAGGCGGCGCGGCGGCTGGGCGCCGAGCCCGCCGCCTGCGCGGTCTTCGAGGACATCCTGCCCGGCGTGCTCTCCGCCCGCCGCGCCGGCATGCGCGCCGTGGCCGTGGGCTGCGACGACCCCCGCCAGCCGCGGACGGAGCTCCGGCGGGCGGCGGACGCCTGGATCGACGGCTGGGAGGGCCTCGCGGAGGCGTCCCGAGCCCGCTGACGGGCGCGACCGGGCGAGCGGCCTGTCTGGGGCCGGAGCGCGCGGGCCGCGGGGGGGGACGGTTCGCAGGAGCGCCCAGAGCACAGTTCGCCGGAGCGCCCGAGCGCGCGGGCCGCGTGGGCACGGTTCGCCGGAGCGCCCGATTTGTCTGGCTACCCCTGTGATTGGGCATAACATTTTATGTTGGGGAGGGACCGATGACCCGAGCCGGGGATGCACGTTGGCCCTCGCACGTCCTTCTCGCCCTCATGTGTCAGGTTGGAGCGGAGATTGGGTGTCCCGTCGGCTGGGGCACCGGCAAGCGAGGAGGGCCCGCCACCCAATCAGGCGGGCATCCTGACAAATCCGGCCCCGCGGGGAGCGCCCGATTGCCAAAGTACCCAATCGCTCGAGAAATCTGTCACGGGGCGATGGACGCGCGGGGCGGCTAGGCGGGACGACGGGCGCGCGGGGCGCCGCGGGGCGGCTAGGCAAGACGACGCAGCTCGGCGTGGAAGTGCGTGTCGGCGTTGGGCCTGGCGGGGGTGAGCCCCGCCGCGATGAGCTCGAGCCCCGCGCCCGCCCCGCTGGAGAGAAGCGCCTCGACCACGCCCTCGTTCTCCTCGGACAGGACCGAGCAGGTGGCGTAGACGAGCCTGCCCCCCGGGGCGACGCGCGCCGCCGCGGCGGACAGGATCTCGAGCTGGAGCGCGGCGAGCTGCGCGGGCGCCGCCGCGTCGAGCGACCAGGCGATCTCCGGGTGGCGCGCGAGCGTACCCGTCCCTGTGCAGGGGGCGTCAACAAAGACCAGGTCAAAGGTACCGAGAAGTACCTCGGGCAGATCGGTCCCGGCGAGGTCGCGCGCGTCCAGCGCGACGCACGCAACGTGGCCCGCCACCCCCGCCGCCTCCATGCGGCGCGCGGCGAGCACGGACTTGCGGGCGTCGAGCTCGACCGACACGATGTCGCACGCCCCGCCCGCGGCGACGGAGGCGCCCTCGAGCAGGAGCGTCTTGGTGCCGCGTCCCTGTCCCACCTCGAGCACGCGGCTTCCGGGCGCCGGCGCCGCGGCGAGCGCGACCTCCTGCGCGGCGAGGTCGCACGGCAGCACGAGCGCCCGCTCGACGAGGCCGGACGGCGCGAGGCGGGCGGGCGCCCCGAGCAGGAGCGACCCGGGCAGGGGGCCCTCCGCGGGCTCGCAGCCCGCCTCGGCGAGAAGGGCCGCGGCCTCCCCCGTCGTCACGAGCGAGCGGTTCGCCGAGGCCCACGCTCCGACGGGCCCGAGGGCGCCCGACGCCCATGCCGCGGCGCGGGCGGGCCCGAGCGACGCGAGCGCGAGGTCGCAGAGCCACTCCGGGAGCGCCCCCACGAGCGCGAGGTCGGCGGCGTCGGGGGCGCCCGACGCCGCGCGGGCGCGGGCCGCCTCGAGCCGCGGCGCATCGAGCTCGGCCGCGCGGCGCAGCACCGCGTTGGCGAGCCCGGCGGCCCGCGGCGCGACGCCGCGCACGAGCTCGACGCCCTGGCTCACGGCAACGTCCGCGCGGCCGTCCAGGTACAGCAGCTCGAAGGTCGCGACCCTGAGCGCGTCGCGCACGCGGGGCTCGAGCCGCGCCCCGGGCCTGAGGTGGGAGTCGATGACGCGGTCGAGCGCGCCCTCGGCGGCCGTGGCGCCCATGACGAGGCGCGTGGCGAGGGACCGCTCGCGAACCGGCAGCTCCGAGAGCCCCGCGCTGTCGCGCATGAGCTCGCGGGCGCGCGCCCCGCGCCGCCTGCGCTCGGAGACGAGCGACAGCGCGGCGCGGCGGGCGGGCGTCGCCCGGGCCACTACGCGCGCCCCCAGGCGATGCCGTCCCCGCGAAGGCCGGCGGCCCACGCGGAGGCATCCATCTCGCGCTTGCCGTCCGGCTTCACGCGGACGACCTCGATCGAGCCGTCCGAGCAGCCGAGCCACGCCCTCCCGTGGCTCACGAGGACGGACCCGGCGGGCACGTCCCCGTCGCCCGCCGCCGCCGCGCACACGCGCACCCCGCGGCCGGCCACCGAGCAGCGCGCGGGAGCCGTGTCCCCGGACGCCAGCACGCGCGCGAGGTTCCTCTCGGCGGTGTCCTCGGGGTCGAGGAGCATCTCGGCCTTCCCCACCTTGGCGGCATGCGTCACGAGCGCCTCGTCCTGCTCGGTCCACGCGGCGCTCCCGTCGAACACGGAGGGCAGCACGTCGACCAGCAGCTCGGCGCCCATGCGCGCGAGCTCCGCGGTGAGCTCCGCCGTCGACTTTCCCGCAACGCCCGTGGCGGCCTGCGCGCAGTAGGCGCCGGTGTCCACGCCGTGGCCGATCCTCATGATCGAGACGCCCGTCAGCTCGTCGCCGGCGAGAATCGCCCGCTGGATCGGCGCCGCGCCGCGCCAGCGGGGCAGCAGCGAGGCGTGGACGTTGACGCAGCCGCCCGGCGCGAGGCCGAGCACCTCGTCGGGGAGGATGCACCCGTACGCCGCGACGCAGATCACGTCAGGGCGCGCGTCGCGCAGGGCGACCATCACCTCGGGCGTGACGCGACCCGCCTCGAGCACGGGCAGCCCGAGCTCGAGCGCACGCGCCTTGACGGGCGAGGGCACGAGCGCCCTCCCGCGGCCGCGCACGGCGTCCGGTCGCGTGAGCACGAGCGCGACGTCGTGGGCGTCGGCGAGCGCCTCGAGCGAGGGCACGGCGAAGTCGGGCGTGCCCATGAAGACGACGCGCAGGCGCCCGTCGCGCGCGGTCCGATCGTTCTTCTCGCCTGCCATGCTCCCCCCTACTCCGCGACCTCGGTCTCGCCGGGGCGCGCGCCCGCGGCGAGGGCCGCCTCGTACTCGCGCTCCGCCTCCGCCCGGCGCATCGGGGCGAGGTGGTCGAACATCGTCACGCCGTGGACGTGGTCGATCTCGTGCTGGAGGCAGACGGCCATGAGGTCGCCATCGGCCTCGTACTGCATGAGGTCGCCGTCGAGGTTTCTTGCCTGCACGACCACGTGGCTCGGCCTGCTCACCGTGACGCTCACGCCCGGAAAGGACAGGCAGCCCTCCGAGCCCTCGCGCTCCGGGCCGTCGGCGCAGACGATGCGGGGGTTGATGAGCACGTAGGGGTTCTTCTTGCTGCCGCGCCCCGCCCAGTCGACGTCGATGACGACGATCTGGCGCATCTCGCCGATCTGCGGGCCGGCGAGGCCGCAGCCGTCGGCCGCGTACATGACCTTGAGCATGCGCTTGGCGAGCGCGCGGACCTCGTCGTCGATGACGTCGATGGGCGCGCACTCCTGCGAGAGGCGCGGGTCGGGCGAGAGCACGATCTGGTTGAGCTCGTTCATGGTCCTCCTTCCGCCGGCGGCGGGGCCGCGCGGCGACGATGCGAGACGGCCCCGGTCACATGAGGTCGTAGGCGTCAACGTCCACTGCTATGGTAATACCCGCCCGTCGGCCGAGTCCCGCGGCGCACGAGGCGAGCAGATTCCCCACCTCCGCCTCCGGGGGGCACTTCACCAGCACGTGGCGCCGCACGCGGTCCTTCACGCGGGCGCGGACGCAGTCGGCGGGCCCGAGCACCTCCCACCCGGCGGCGCCCCCCACGCGCTCGCGCACCGCGGCGGCGAGCGCGTCGCACGCGGCACGGACGTCGCGCTCGGAGCGCCCCTGCACGACGACGTTCGACACCCTCGAGAAGGGCGGGTAGGACGCCTCGGCGCGCTCGGCGAGCTCCGCGTCGAGAAACACGGAGCGGTCGTGGGCCGCCACGGCTCGCATGGCGGGGTGCGTCGACCAGTACGTCTGGACGATGACCTCCCCCGGCCGCCCCCCGCGGCCCGCGCGGCCCGCCACCTGCTCGAGCAGGTCGTAGGTCCGCTCCGCCGCCCGGAAGTCGGGCAGCTTGAGCATGGTGTCGGCGTTGATCACGCCCACGAGCGTGACCTCGGGGAAGTCGAGCCCCTTGGCGATCATCTGCGTGCCCACGAGCACCGCGCACTCCGCGGCGTCGAAGCGCTCGAGCAGCCGCTGGTGGGCGCCCTTGGCGCGCGTGGTGTCGGCGTCCATGCGAATCACCTCGACGCCCTCGGGCAGGAGCGCCGAGAGCTCGTCCTCGACGCGCTGCGTCCCCACCCCGTACGCGGCGAGGTAGCGGCTGCCGCAGTTGGGGCACGCCGTCGACGGGTCGGGGAAGGCGCGCACCGGCCAGGTGCGGCCGCACGTGTGGCAGGCGAGCATGTGACCGCGCTCGTGGTAGGTGAGCGCGGTCGAGCAGTGCGGGCACTCCGGGACGCACCCGCACTCGCGGCACATGAGGAAGCTGGCGAAGCCTCGGCGGTTGAGCAGCAGCACGGCCTTCTCGCGCCGCTCGACCACCCCGCGCAGGGCGTCGACGAGCGGGGCCGAGAAGACCGAGCGACCCCCGCCTCGGAACTGCTCGGCCATGTCAACCACGGTGACGCGGGGCAGGACCGCGCCCGCCGGGCGCTCGGGCATCTCGACGCGCGACCAGCGCGCGCCCCGGAATCGCCCGGCGCGGCAGCGCTCGAGGCTCTCGAGCGAGGGCGTTGCGGAGCCGAGCACGAGCGCGGCCCCGCGCTCGCGCGCCAGGCGCGCCGCGACCTCGCGGGCGTGGTAGCGCGGGGCCTTGTCCTGCTTGTAGGAGGACTCGTGCTCCTCGTCGATGATGATGAGGCCGACCTCGGAGAGCGGCGCGAAGAGCGCCGAGCGCGCGCCCACGACCACGCGGGCGCGCCCGGAGCGGACGAGGTCCCACTGGTCGAAGCGCTCGCCGGTCGAGAGGCGCGAGTGCAGCACCGCGACCTCGTCGCCGAAGCGGCTGCGGAAGCGCCCCACGGTCTGGGCCGTGAGGGAGATCTCGGGCACGAGGACGAGCGCGCCGCCGCCCGCGGCGAGCGAGCGCTCGATGGCGGCGAGGTAGACCTCGGTCTTGCCCGAGCCGGTGACGCCGTCCACGAGCACCGCGTCGCCGCGGGCGGCGGCGCGAGCCTCGTCGATGGCGGCGAGGGCGGTGAGCTGACCGTCCGTGAGGCGCCGCGGTCGGGGCGCGGCGGCCGAGGAGAGCGTGGTCTCGTCACGCCCGCGCAGCTCGCGGCGGCGCGTGACCGCCACGACCCCGCGGCGCTCGAGGGCCGCGACCGCGCTCGATGCGCCCGGGATGGTGGCGGAGAGCTCCGCCACGCGCTGCGGCCCCTCGCGCAGGGCCTCGATCACCGCCCGCTGCCGACTCGCGGAGCGGGCGGGGACGTAGTCGTCCGCCGTCGGCGTCAGCGCCGCCCAGCGAGCGTCCACGGCGCCGGCGCGCTCGGTCTGGAGCTCCCACGGGGCGTCCTCGGACGCGCGCGTCACGCGGACCTTCTGCCCGGGCGCGAGAAAGGGCCGGATTGCCTCGCAGAGCGGGCAGGCGTACTCGCGCGCCATCCACTCCGCCACGCGCGCGGCCCCCTCGTCGAAGGCGGCGGGGGCAAGGACCTGGGACACGGGGAGCACCCGCTCGGGAGCGACCCCGTCGGGAGGCGCGTCCGAGGTCGCCGTCACGTAGCCCACCGCCATGCGGTGCGAGAAGGAGACGAGCACCGTGGAACCGACGACGACGTCCCCCTCGAGCTCGGGGGGCACCGCGTAGTCGAACGCGCCCTCGAGCGCGCGCGTTGGTATGTCGAGCGCGACGCTCGCGTAGCGCATGGGCATCCTCCGTTCCTGGGTCGATGGGCGGCAGGGTGAGCACACCATTGTAGTCGAGCCGCGGCGCGGGGACGGACCGCGGGGCGCACGGGGGGCGCGCGTGCGGCGCGTGGCGTCGCGCAGGGTCTCGCGCGGGCGCGGCCGCGCGGGCGGCTCGCGCGCCGCTAGAGCCCGATCCAGAAGAGGCTCGCGTCGTCCGAGCGCTTGAGGCGCGGAAAGCGCGCGAGGTCGGGGTCGGACGCCTCGAGCTCGCGCAGGCGGCGCACGATCTCGTGCGCCCGGCCCGGCGTGAGGCCGACCAGCTCGCGCGCCGCCTCTGCGACGCCGAACTCCGAGAACGCGCGCCACATGCCGTCGCTCATCCCCGCCACGGCGAGGACCTCCTCGCGCGGCAGGGACGCGCGCCGCGCATGGGCGAGCCCGTCCCCCGAGGAGTCGAGGCTCCAGTACCCTCCGTCGACGTTGCGCAGCAGGCGGTTCGCGCGCACGACGTCGTCGACGAGCCTGCGGCGCTCGGGACCGCTCAGGGCGCACCCGGGGTCGCGGAGCGCCATGAGGCTGACCGCGCGGGCGTCGAGCGCCTCGAGGGCCTCGTCGGTCACGACGACGAGCGACCCGTCGCGCATGAGCACCGCCAGCGGCGAGTCCCCGAGGCCCCGAAGCTCCACGACGTCGCCCTTCACCGCGGCGAGCGCGAGCGTGGCCGACGGGACCGCGAGCGGGTCCATCCGCTCGAGCGCGACCCCCGCCGCCGTCTCGAGCTCGGCGCGCGCGGCCCCAACGGCCCGCTCGAGCGCGTCGTCGACGCTCGCCCCGCCCTCGAGCTCGGCGCACGCGCGCTCCCCCACCACGTGCGAGAGCCACTGGGCGTTGGTGGCGAAGCGCGGGGCGAACAGCGGCTCCCCGGCGAGCCCCGACGCCCCGTCGACCACGATGCCGTACGACTCCGTCACCCGCACGAAGTCCTCGTTCGCCGCGTTGCCGCGGTCCGTGAGACACAGCGCCCCCGCCACAGGCCCCACCGTCCTTCTCCGCCGTCCCCTCGTCCGACCACGCCCCGCACGATACCACGGCGCCCCGCGCCCGTCACGCCGCCGGGCGGTACGGCTCTCCGGAGCGCTCGAGCGCCAGGATGACGCGCACGAGCTTCTTGCACGCGTGCGAGATCGCCACGTTGTAGTGCTTGCCCTCGGCGCACTTCTTCCCCAGGTACGCCGCGAAGGTCGGGTCGTAGCGGCACACGTGCTTGGTGGCGTTGTAGAGCGCGTAGCGCAGGTAGCGGCTGCCGCGCTTCTCCATGTGCGGGTAGCAGTTCCTGAGCTGCCCCGACTGGTAGGTCGAGGGCGACATGCCGGCGTACGCCAGCAGCTTGTCCGCGCTCTCGAAGCGCGAGAAGTCGCCCGCCTCGGCGATGATCATGGCGGCCATCCGGAACCCGATGCCGGGGATGGTCGTGATGGGCGACGCGATCTCGACCAGGATCGCCTTGATGAAGCGCTCCACGTCGTCAACCTCGCTGCCGAGCTCGCGGGCGAGTCGGATGGTGTGCTGCAGCTCGAGGGACTTCGCCGGCGCCCACGCGCCGATCGACGAGCGCGCGGCCTCGTAGATCTCCTCCGCGGCGCTGCGCTTGTAGTGCCCCTTCGAGCTGCGCTCCAGCAGCTCCGAGAGCTCCTCGAGCCCCGCCTCGGCAACCTGGGCCGCGCCGGGGAACGCGCCGAGCAGCTCGTAGACGGAGCGCATGTGCAGCGTGGGCACGAGCTTCTCGAGCTCGGGGAACAGGATGCACACGAGCCTCGAGATCGACTGCTTGAGCTTGGCGCGCTCCCGGACCTTGTCGAAGCGGTAGCGCGTGAGCGACTTGAGGTCCTCCGTGCGTCGCGCCTCGGCGCGATACGGCACGAGGCCCGACCCCGACAGCAGCATCGCCGCGATCGTGCGCGCGTCCACGCGGTCGGTCTTGGTCTTGCGCAGCGAGAGGCTCTTGCGGTAGAGGTTGGTCGAGAGTGGGTTGAGCACGTAGACGGCGAGGCCCGCGTCGACGAGGAACCTCAGGAGGTTGGTGCCGTAGTGGCCCGTCGCCTCGAGGCCCACCCGCACCTCCTCGCGGTCCCCCGAGCACGCGCCGATCTGCCCGAGCAGCCGCGAGAAGCCCTCCTGGCTGTTGGGGACGACGAAGGAGTCGGCGAGGATCACCCCGTCCCCTCCCACGACCGTGCAGTCGTGCTTGTCCTTTGCGACGTCGATGCCCACGGCGATCATGGCGCCACCTCCCGAGGTCGAGTCCTGCCTACACGTAGACTCTTCCCCTTATGGGGCGACCCATGCCGCGGGGGCGAGAAGGACGGGGACTCGCGGCGCCGGGTCGGGGCGCCGGGGCGCGCTCGCGCGGGGGCTGCGGTCGGAGCCTTTCAAGAACCGTCTGCGCGGTAGGAGTCAACGACCAATCCGCGGCCCCCGCGGAAGCGCCGCGACGGCCCGCCGCGCGGGGCGGGCGGGCTCCGCCATCATCGTACACCACGACGCCGGGCTCAGGCGCCCGCCGCCGCGCGCCGCGCTACGAGAACAGCTCGGCGTCGAGCCGCGCGAGCTCGGCGGGGACGTCGTCGGGGTCGCAGCCGAAGGACTCCGCCACGGCGCGCGCCTGCAGGCGCCTGAGCCCGGCCAGGTCGTCAGCTCCCTCGCGCCCGTAGATCGTCGCCAGGCGCGCGAGCGCGTAGCAGACGTAGCCCGCGACGGAGTCGCCGATGCCGGAGATGACCATCATCGTGACGAGCGAGTCGGGCGCCAGGACGAGCGCGGTGCCCGGGTCGAGGTCGAGCAGCTCACCGATCTGGCGCTCGATGTCGTCCGTAGCCCCGGCCTCGCCCCGCAGGGCGCGCCTCAGGGCGTCGGAGACCCCCTCGACGAACTGGTCGACGATCTCAAGGACGTAGTCCCTCTGCAGCATGCGCTCTCCTCTCTCGCGTCACCCGACTAGGATAGCGCGCGGCGGCCCCGGGCGGGAGGCGGGGCGGGCACGCGGAGGCGGGCCGTCACTCGCTGCGAAGCGCCTCGACCGGGTCGCGGCGGCTCGCCGCGGAGCTCGGGATGAGCCCGGCCACGAGCGTCAGCGCCACGGACACGCACACGAGCGCGAGCGCCGAGGTCGCCGGGAGGCTCATGATGTTCTCGACGGCGAAGCTGGACTCCACCCACGCGTTCACCGGGATCGACACGCCCACCACCACGGCAATGGCGAAGAGGCCCGAGATGAGGCCCTCGATGAAGGTCTCGGCGTTGAACACGTTCGCGACGTTGCCCTTCGAGGCACCGATCGCGCGCAGGATGCCGATCTCCTTCCTGCGCTCGAGCACCGAGATGTAGGTGATGATGCCGATCATGATCGAGCTCACCACGAGCGAGATGGAGACGAAGGCGATGAGCACGAGCGAGATCATGTTCACGATGTCGGTCACGCTGCCCATGATGACGCCCATGTAGTCCGTGTAGGTGATGACCCCGTCCTCGTTGCCGGCCGCCCGCTGCGCGTCGTTGTAGCCGTCGATGACGTCGAGCACGCGCTCCTTCGCCTCGAAGTCGCGCGGGTAGATCTGGATGGCGGCGGGGTTGTCGGGGGTGGCGTAGCCGAGCGTCTGGAGGTTGTTGTCGTAGGTGAGCTGGCTCGCGTTGGCGTAGCTCTCCATGAGCGAGGTCAGGTCCTCGGCGTCCATGTTGAAGTGGATGGCCGAGGCGAGGGCGTCGGCGTTCACGGAGAAGGCGTCCTGCAGGCTCGAGAGCCCGCCCGCCACCTGGCTCGCGTAGCTGGCCATCACCTGGGAGATCGCGCCCTGGAGCTGGGAGGAGATGGCCGAGGAGATCTGGGACGACATCTCCTGGAGGAAGGACTGGAGGTAGGGCGCGAGCTCGCCCGACACGTAGTCGGACACGATCTTCTCCACGCGCTCGCGCACGGGCTGGCCCGCCACGGCGTCGATCTGGGCGAGGAGGGCCCGGGCCTCCTCGGTCTCGAGGTAGCGCCCGAGGAGGTCGACGACGCCCTGGGCGAAGGCGGGGTCGTCGGGGTCGAGCTCGCCCGCGTTCTCCCCCCACCAGCGGACGAAGCCCCCCACGAGCTCGCCGCCGAGACGGGCCGCCTCCTCGAGCTGATCGAGGGTGACGGGCGGGTCGCTCACCGCCTCCTCGAGGATGGCCGAGAAGTCCGGCGCGGGCACCCCCGCCACGAGCGACTCGACGTCGATCGAGTCCGCCACGCCCGAGAGGTCGACCGAGACCCCGGAGAGGTCGATCCCGGAGGGGTCGAAGGCGGCGGAGAGACCGCTCGCGTCGAAGGAGAACGCGGAGCGCAGGCCCTCCTCGTCCACCGAGAAGAGGCTCTCGAGGTCGACGCCCTGGCGCGCCTCCTCCTGGAGGGTCGCGAAGCTCTTGCCCGTGAAGACGTCCGTCTCCGGGTCGGAGAGCTGCTGCTGCACGATCTGCGAGCTCGCCGCTCGCTCCATGAGCGCCTCCGTGAGCCCGGGCGTGTAGGCGATGCCCGCCGAGAGGGCCTTGGCGTCGGACGACTCGTTGGGCCGCACCACCCCCACGACGCGCAGGTCGAGCCCGCCCTCGACGGCGGAGCGCATGAACTCGGCGTCGGAGGACATGTCGGTCCAGCCGCCCGTCTCCTCGTTCCTGCGGTACTCGTCGGTGGGGCTGATCACCTTGAACGAGAGGGCGAGCGCGTCGTCGTAGGTGAAGTCGATGTCGTCGTGCTCGACGTCGGTCTCCCCCGCCGTGCCGCTCATGGCGCTGCTCACCATCTCGGTGAGCTCCGCCGGGTCGAGCGCGCCGATGCCGTAGAGCGTGTAGTCGGAGATGCCGCCGCTCTGGGTGAGCACGAGCACGCACTCGTCCGGCGCGCTCGCCCAGCGCCCCGCCACGACGTCGTACTGGGACGCGAGGAGCTCCTGGTCGTCGATCATCTCGTTGAAGACGGACATGCCGCCGCCCGTCATGCCCGCGGTCGCGGTCCCGGACGCGCCGCCGGTCATGGCGGTGCCGAGCGCGTTGGGGTTGAGCTGGACCGCCCCCTCGGAGGTGTCTGCCCTGTAGACGAGCGGCGTGAGGCCGTAGTCGTACTGGATGGCGTTGACGTTCTCGGAGAGGCCGTCGGGGTCGGTCTCGAGGTAGGCCTTGAGACCCGACAGGTCGTTGGAGCCCACGGTCGAGAACATGTCGGTGAGCATCGTGAAGGTGGGGATCTGGTCGGGGTCGTCGTCCTTCTCGGCCTCCCCGGCGCCCGCGTCCTCCGTGAGCATGCTCGAGACGTCCATGCTCTGCCTGGTGATGGAGAGCGGGTAGCTCGACAGCGTGTCCTCCTCGACGCGGGCGATGTAGTCGTTCACGCCGTTGGCGAGCGCGAGGATGGCGGCGATGCCGATGATGCCGATCGAGCCCGCGAAGGCCGTCATGACGGTGCGGCCTTTCTTGGTCATGAGGTTGTTGAACGACAGGCCGAGCGCCGTGAGGAAGCTCATCGAGGTGCGCCGCGCCGCCCTCGCCTCGCGCCGGGGGGCGGACGCGGGGTCGAAGGGGTCCGAGTCGGCCGTGACGTGCCCGTCGCGAAGCTCGACGACGCGCGTGGCGTAGCGGCGCGCGAGCTCGGGGTTGTGCGTGACCATGATCACGAGCCGGTCCCGGGCGACCTCCTTGAGCAGGTCCATCACCTGCACGGACGTGGCGGAGTCGAGGGCGCCGGTGGGCTCGTCGGCGAGCAGGATCTCGGGGTCGTTGATGAGGGCGCGGGCAATGGCGACGCGCTGCATCTGACCGCCGGAGAGCTGGCTCGGGCGCTTGCCCACGTGGTCGGAGAGGCCCACGCGCGCGAGGGCGTCGAGGGCGCGGCGGCGGCGCTCCGCGCGGCCCACGCCTGAGAGCGTGAGCGCGAGCTCCACGTTGGCGAGAATCGTCTGGTGCGGGATGAGGTTGTAGCTCTGGAACACGAAGCCGATGCGGTTGTTGCGGTACGCGTCCCAGTCGCGGTCGCGGTAGCGCTTGGTGGAGATGCCGTCGATGACGAGGTCCCCCTCGTCAAAGTGGTCGAGCCCGCCCACGATGTTGAGCATCGTGGTCTTCCCCGAGCCCGACGGGCCCAGCACCGCGACAAACTCGCTGTCGCGGAAGGCGACGGAGACGTGGTCGAGAGCGACCTGGGTGAAGGAGTCGGTCACGTAGCGCTTGCAGATGTCCTTGAGCTCGAGCATGGGGGGTCCTCCGAGGGGGTCGTGATACCAGGGTAGGGTACCCGTTCCCGCGCCCGCTGATACGCCGACCGTCCCCGGGTTCAGGTTTGCGTCACAGTGCTGAACGGGCGCGGCGGCAGGGGCGGCCGCCGGCGCGGGGGCGACCCCGCGCTCAGGCCCCCTCGCGCAGCAGCAGGCGCGAGCACTCCCGCACGCAGAGCAGGTAGAAGGCCCCCAGCAGCGCCAGCGTCCCCAGCAGCGAGGCCGCCGCAATGGCCAGGAACACCTCGTCGGCAACCCCCATCGCGAGCTGCCGCACGAGCGCGATGCCCACGAGGTCGTGCGCCGCGGCCATCGCAGCGGGAAGCGCGAACGACGCCCCCACCTGGGCGCGCACGGCGGAGCGCAGCTCGCGCGGCTCCGCCCCGAGCTCGACGAGCGTCGCGTAGGCGCGCCTCCCGTCCGCCGCCTGCCCGAGCTGCTGCAGCGCGAGCACGGCGGCTGCGGCCACGAGGAACGCCTCCCCGTAGAAGATCCCCACGAACCCGATGGGCGCGAGGCTCGCCTCCGAGAGCGCCCCGGGGTCCACGAGGCCGGAGGCGCGCTGCCCAACCGAGAACAGGAGCCCCGCGCACACCATGCAGACCGCGCACGCCATGAGCACGCAGGTGCACGAGAGCGCCTGGCACGAGGTGGAGACGCGCCCCTCGAGCTGGCGCAGCACGAAGGCGCGCAGCCCCTCCCAGTAGCCATCGCGCCTCCTGAGCGCCCCGGGCACGCGGGACGCCACGATGCGGAACACCAGCGACGTGGCCACGTAGGCCGCCCACCCCATGGGGAGGATGGCGAGCACGAAGAGGCCGGGCTGCACGAGGCACGACCCCCACACCACCGCGAGCAGCAGGGCGGCGAGCGCGGCCTGGGCACGGGTCGGCGCCCGCCCCGTGAGCACGAGGCGCTCCGGGGCGCGGTCTTGCTGGAGGAGCTCCACCAGCGGCCTCCTCAGCACCTCGATGACCGAGAGCGCGATCGACGCCCCCTCGATGGCGGCGAACCAGCCCGCCGTCGCGACCGCGGAGGAGGGCGAGAAGGACCACGCGAGCTCCCAGGGCACCCCGAAGACGAAGGCGGCGATCGATCCGAACGCCGGCGACGCGGCGAACCCGACCGCGACGCCCGCGGCGAGGGCCATCGCCCCGACCAGCGCGCCCTCGGCGGCGACCACCCCGGCGAGCAGGGGCGCGCGCATGCCGAGCAGCCCGTAGGTCGCGAACTCGCGTGAGCGCCTCCGCACGATGTAGCGTCCGGCGTAGGCCACGAGCAGGGCGAACACCAGCACCACGAACGTCGTGAACGCCCCCGTCACGTCGCGCGCCTTCCCCACGACCTCGGCCTGGGCGGGCGTGAGGGGGAGCGCGAGCAGGTAGTCGCCCGCGGCGTTGAACGAGTAGAGCAGGCACGACGCGCACGTGAGCGTGACGAAGTAGACCGAGTAGTCGCGCACGCAGCGCCCGACGTTGCCGAGCGCGAGCCTGATCGCGAGGGGCATGTCATCTCCTTCCTGTCGGCGGCCGCCGCGCCCGAGGGTCGGGGCGGCCCGGGCGCGAGAACGACCCCATCGTCCCCCTCGCCCGGGCATCGGGCCATCGAGGGGCCTTATGCGCCCCTAAGGATTTCGCAAGGGTCCGACCGAACCCGACGGGACGCGGGCGCCGGCGCGTGCCATACTCGTCTGGAGGGAAAGGAGGCCGCATGGGCGCACGGGCAGACATGGCGCGCTTCGACCGGGCGGCGCTGGGGGCGAGCCTTCGCGCCGCGCGCGAGGCGCGCGGGCTCTCGGTCGGGGAGCTCTCCGAGCGGGAGGGGATCGAGGAGCGCGACCTCGCAGAATGGGAACGGGGCGACGCGCTGCCGTCGGCGGCCCGGCTCATCGGCCTGGCAGCCGCGCTCGAGACGGACCTCGGCGCGCTCGTCGGGAGGGACGGGGCGGCTCGGCTCGACGAGATCGCGGCGGAGTCGCGCCGGGAGCTCAAGGCGACCTACGCCGCGCTCAGCCTGGGCTGGCTCGTCGTGCTCGCGCTCGAGGTCGCGCGCACCCTCGCCCCGGGGAGCTCCTTCCTCGCGGCATACCTCGCGCTGCTCGTCGTCTCGGCGCCGCTCTCGGTGCGCGCGCTCCTGCTCGAGCGCGACGCGGGCCTGCGCACCGCGCGCGGCGTCACCGACTACCTCGAGCGCGGCGCGCGCCCGGCCGACGAGGAGCGGGCGCTCTCCGTGGTGGGCTACCTGCTGCAGGCGGTCGCGCTCGTGACGCTGCTCGAGGTCGCGCTCGGCCTCCTCGGGGCGTGAGGGGAACGGGCCCCGTGGCGCGACGACGCCGCGCCACGGTGATCGTCGGCGGAATCCCGGTAGAGGTCGAGCGCGGGGGCGTCCGCAGGCTCAACCTGCGCGTCCGCGCCGACGGGAGCGCCCGCCTCAGCGTGCCGGCGCGCGTGCCCGCCGAGGATGTGCGGCGCTTCCTCGCCGAGCACGAGGGGTGGCTGCGCGCCCACGTCGAGCGCCGCCTCGCCCGTCGCGCGGACGGAGCCGGCGCGGACGGCCTCGTCGCGCTGTGGGGGCGCCTCGTCGAGCTGCCCGGGGGCATCGCGCCCGACGAGCTCTGGCGCGACGAGCTCGAGCGCCGCCTCCCCGGGGTCGTCGAGCGCATGGAGGCCGCGACCGGCGCGCACGCGAGCGGGTGGCAGCTGCGCGCCATGTCCACGCGCTGGGGGTCCTGCACGCCGCGCACCGGACGGATCCGCGTGAACGTGCGCCTGGCCGCCTACCCGCCCACCTGCCTCGACTACGTGGTCGCCCACGAGCTCACACACCTGCTGGAGCCGAGTCACAACGAGCGGTTCCACGTCCTTCTCGCCCGCGCCTACCCCGACGAGGGCCTCGCCCGGGCCCTGCTGAGGCGCGACGCGCGGGACCTCGCCGCAACCGGCTTTTCTCGCCCCGGCAACGAGGCGGAAGCAGGGGGTCGGTAGGCTTTCCCAATCGTCACCCGTCGAGAGGAAGACCGTCCATGACCTCCCGCCCGCGCATCGCAACGACCATTCCGGCACCGGCCGGCGAGCGCGCGTGGTGGTGGACAAGGACGACCCTCATCCCGGGCTGACGACGGCCAGGCGCACGACGCTTACCCACAGAGGGCCCTCGGACTCAGTTCCGGGGGCCCTCTTTCGTGCGCGCACCCACCCTCGAGAGGAGCGAGACATGACCACGACCACCCCCTACCGCACCTACCTCAGCGAGCAGCAGATTCCCACGGCCTGGTACAACCTGCGCGCCGACATGCCCGAGAAGCCCGAGCCCATGCGCCTTCCCAGCGGCGCGGTCGCCACCCATGCCGACCTCGCCCCCGTCTTCGCCGACGCCCTCATCGACCAGGAGCTCGACGACGAGACCCCCTACGTGGAGATCCCCGGGCCCGTGCGCGAGATGTACAAGGTCTACCGCCCGAGCCCCGCGCACGGTTCTCGGCCCCGAAGCGTGCGTTTGGCTCGGGACTCGAGGCGCGCGGCGAGAAGCACGTGCTGGTTGCGGACGGTCCGGGGGCGGGAACCGTCCGTAACCCGCACGTATCCAGACTGCGTGCTGGTTGCGGTCGGAATCGGGCCCCAAACCGTCCGCAACCCGCACGTTCCCGAAACGCGTGCTGGTTGCGGTCGGAATCGGGCCCCAAACCGTCCGCAACCCGCACGCCCTCCCGACGAGAACGGCCCCGACGCCGAGCGTGAACTGCGCCCCAAAACTTGGACGCATAAATAATAGCCGCTATGCGGCGTCGCGAAGGGCCTGCTCCCGGAACTCCACCGGGGTCAGGCCCTTCAGCCTGACCTGGCGCCTCACGTGGTTCCAGTGATGGATGTAGGCCTCGAGGTCCGCCTTGAACCCCTCGAACGTGTCCCAGTCGCGCCCGCGGAGGAACTCGTCCTTGATGTGTCCGAACACCTGCTCGGTGGCGCCGTTGTCGATGCAGTTGCCCTTGCGCGACATGCTCTGGACGATCCCCATCCCCTCGAGCGCGGCGACGAACTCGGCGTGCTGGTACTGCCAGCCCATGTCCGTCTGCATGACCGGGCTGGCCCACGCGGGCTTGGCCTCCGCGAGCATGGAGAGCATCTCGCGCTGCTGCTCGAGGTCGGGGTGCTCCGAGATCGAGTGCGCCACGATCTCCTTGCTCCCGAAGTCGTACACCGGCGCGAGGTAGGCCTTGCCGAAGGAGAGCCTGAACTCGGTGACGTCCGTCCCCATCTTCTGCCACGGGCCGTCCGCCTCGAAGTCGCGCCCGAGCACGTTCTCGAACACCTCGCCGACGACGCCCCTGTAGGAGTTGTACCTGTGGTAGTCGGTCTCGCGGCGGATGCCGCAGCGCAGGCCCATCTCGCGCATCATCTTGAGGACGGTCTTGTCGGCTATGCGGGCGCCGTCCACGGCGCGCAGCTCCATGGCGACCTGGCGGTGCCCGACGCCGTTCGGGAGCCTCCCGAAGATCTCGGCGACGCGCGGCCGGAGCTCGGGCCTGGTCGGGCCCTTGGGGTGCGCGAGCGCGTAATAGTATGTGGACCTGGCGAGGCCGGCGGCCCCCAGCAGGTCGGCCAGGTCGTGCCCCAGCCCTGAAAGCTCGGCGACCGCTAGGGCCTTCTCCCGCCTCGGGAGCGCAGCTCCGCCTTCAGGGCTATCGATTTTTTTAGGTACGCCACCTGCGCCTCGAGCCTGCGGACCTCGCGCTCGAGCTCCTCCTCGCGCGTCGCCGGGGCGCCGGGAGCCTTGCGCGGCCTGCCCCTGGGCCTGGGCCGCAGGGCCTCCGCGCCGCCCGCGCGGTAGAGCCGGCACCACTCCTTCAGCGGCGACAGGCTCGCCACCCCGAAGCGCTCCATCGCCTCGGGCTTGGACATCCCGCCGTCGACCACGGCGCTCGCCGCGGCGACCTTCGTCTCGTAGTCGTACCTCGCCTTGCCCGCGCCCATCCTCAGCAGCCCGTCCCTTCCCGCGGCCCGGTAGGTGTACTGCCATTTTCTCACGGCCTCCTCGGGGACGCCGAGGAGGCCGGCAACGGCCGCCCTCCCCAGCCCCCTCGCGAAGAGGTCCGCGGCGCGCCCCCTGAGCGACGTGTCGTGCCTCAAGCGCTGGTCGGTCGACATGAGAAAGCCTCCCATCCCTCGGACTTTACTTTTCAGTCCAAGAAATGGGAGGCAGTTCAGCGGGCGCCGGGGCCGAGGAAGCGTCCTCTGCCAGAGGGGACTACTCGCCGCCGCAGTTCTTGCGCCCGAGCTCGCTCCACTCGGGCTCCTCGTCGGGAAGCGACCCGGCGTCCTTGCCGAAGAGCTCCCTCAGGCAGTTGTACGCCACGATGAGGCCGAGCACCACGAGCAGGATCGCGAAGACGAGCTGCAGGCCCGAGGTGGCGACCACGGCGGCACCGCTCGTCGCGAGGGCGCTCGCGCAGCCGATGATGCTCTGCACGAGCGAGGTGAACGTGCAGACCAGCAGAAACGCCACGGGCACGTAGAGCATCCAGCCCTTGCGCCCGGTGCACTTGCAGAAGACCGCCAGCATGATCATGGTCATGCCGCCGAGCAGCTGGTTGGAGGCGCCGAAGAGCGGCCAGATGTTGTTGTAGCCGCCGAAGGCGAGCGCAAGGCCGAGCGCCAGCGTGAGCACGGTGGCCACCCACGTGTTGGAGAAGAACCTCGCCGCGCCCGTTGCGTCGGCGCCCGCCTCCTCGGCGGCATCGTTGCTCTTGGAGAAGAACTCCTGGAACGAGAGGCGCCCGATGCGCGCCACCGCGTCGACGGAGGTGAGCGCGAGGGCCGAGACGCACATGGTCATGAAGACGGTGGCGAGCGTGGCGTCAACGCCGAAGGCCGTCATGCCGCGCGCCACGCCCTGCGAGAAGATCTGGAACGGCGTGCCCACGGCGGCGCCGAGCGCACCGCTCGTGTTGATCTGCGAGAACATGATCGCCGCGAAGACGATGGCGAGCACGCCCACGAAGGACTCGAGCACCATGGCGCCGTAGCCCACCGGCAGCGCGTCCCTCTCGCTCGAGAGCTGCTTCGAGGAGGTGTTGGTGGAGACGAGGCTGTGGAAGCCGGAGAGGGCCCCGCACGCCACGGAGACGAACAGCAGCGGGAAGAGGTAGGAGCCCTTGGCGGCGAGGGCGGAGACGTCGGCGACCATGGGGGCCGTCATCGTGGCCTGCCCGCCCGCGCCGAGCACGAAGATGCCCACGACGGCGCACGCAATCATGACGAGCATCATGATGGAGGTGAGGTAGTCGCGCGGCTGCTTGAGGGTCTGGATGGGCATGGCCGCGGCGAAGAGCAGGTAGACCGTGATGACCGCGAACCAGCCGAGCTTGTCGAGGTACACCGGGAACTGCATGCCCACGGCGAACATGAGCACGAAGAGCACCACGGCGAGCACGAGCTCCCTCCACCCGGAGAGGCCGAAGCGGCGGTTGATCCAGCCGAAGGCGATGGCGACGAAGGTGAACAGGATCGAGATGGTGCCGGCAGCGCCGCCCGCGTAGGAGGCGGACGCGTCGACGGCGCCCGCGGCGTCGAAGGTCGCCTTGAATGTGCCGGCGACCATGTCCACGAACGCGGCGATCACGATGATGGTGAAGAGCCAGCTGAACAGCAGGAACAGGCGACGGCCGGTGCGGCCGATGTACTTCTCGATCAGCTGGGCGAGCGACTTGCCGTTGTTGCGCACGGAGGCGTAGAGCGCGCCGAAGTCGTGCACGGCACCGAAGAAGATACCGCCCACGAGCACCCACAGCAGCACCGGCAGCCAGCCGAACATCATCGCGGCGATGGTGCCCGTGACGGGGCCGGCGCCGCAGATGGAGCTGAACTGGTGCGAGAAGGCCGTGAAGCACGAGGCGGGCGAGAAGTTCTTCCCGTCCTCCATGCGACGCGCGGGCGTGAGGGCCTGCTCGTCGATGCCCCACGTGCGCGCGAGCCAGCGTCCGTAGAGCAGGTACCCGGCGACCAGCACCACGGCCGCAACGAGCACGATGACGATTCCGTTCATGTTTCCCCCTTTTCTAAAACGTAGGAGCGGCGTACATGGTGCGCGCGCGAGATCGGACGCGCCTCCACGATTCCGACATAGTTTCGTGCCGCTAACCACCAAGAAACATACCGTTCACGGAAAGGGTCGACCGGGGTGCGCGGGGGCATCGGGGGCGAGGCGCCCGGCGAGCCGGTGACGAAAGCGTCACGGGACCGCGCGGGTCCCGGCACCTATACTCAAGGCACCTCGAAGATAGGAGAACCATGCACCTGCCGCACATCCTGCTCGCCGAGGACGACCCGCTCATCGTCGAGGGGCTCTCGGAGCTCCTGGCCAACGAGGGCTACGTCGTCGACTCCTCCCCCACGCAGTCCGGGGCGGTCGAGCTGGCGAGCAGACCGCACGCCAACTATGCGCTGGCCCTCGTCGACCTCACGCTCGCGCAGGGCAACGGCTTCGCCGTGTGCAACGCCATCAAGTCCGTCTCCCCCGGCGTCCCCGTGATCTTTCTCACCGCAGCCGACGACGAGCTCAACACCGTGACTGGCCTCTCGATGGGCGCCGACGACTACGTGGCCAAGCCCTTCCGCCCGCGCGAGCTCGTGGCGCGCATCCAGGCTGCCATCCGCCGCGCGCGGCCCGAGCGCGTGACGCTGCGCCTCGGCAGGGTGAGCATCGACCCCGACCGCGCCCACGTCGAGAAGGACGGTCGCGAGGTCGTCCTCTCCGCGCTCGAGTACCGGCTGCTGCTCCTCTTTGCCAAGAACGCCGGCCGGCTGGTGACGCGCGACATGATGCGCGACGCCCTCTGGGACGACGCGGGGGCATACGTGGAGGAGAACACGCTCTCGGTCTACATCAAGCGGCTGCGCGACAAGCTCGAGGACAACCCCTCCGATCCGCGCCTCATCGTGACCGTGCGGGGCCTCGGCTACCGCGCCGGGGACGAGGGGTAGGCTCCCGTGCTCCTGAGGAACCGCGAGGTCTGGCGAACGGTCGTGGCATTCGTCGCCGTGGGCGCCGTCGGGACCGCGGCAGCCTGGGGCGTCGCGGGGCGGGCGGCCGGGGCGTGCGTGGCGGCGACCTCCGCCGCGTTGCTGCTCGTGCTGGTCGTCGCCACCCGGGCGCGCTACCGGGCAATCGCTCGGCTGGCGGCGCAGGTCGACGACGTGCTGCACGGCGCGCGCGACGTGAGCTTCGAGCGCATGCGCGAGGGGGAGCTCGCCATTCTCGCCTCAGAGCTCGACAAGATGCGCGGCAGGCTGACCCTCGCGAACGAGGAGCTCGCCCATGAGAGAAACGCCCTCGCCGACGCGCTCGCCGACATATCGCACCAGCTCAAGACTCCCCTGACGTCGCTCGCCCTCATGACGTCGCTCGCGCGCCGCGAGCTCGCCGCCGAGGGCGGCCACGAGGGGGAGCTCGCGCGCCTGCGCACCATGGAGCGCCTCGAGGACCGCATCGAGTGGCTCGTCTCGAGCCTGCTCAAGCTCGCGCGCATCGACGCGGGCGTGGTGCGGCTCACACGGGGGCACGTGGACGGCGGCCAGCTCGTCGCGCGGGCGGCGGAGCCGCTTGCCGTGGCGTTCGACCTCGCCGACGTGCGGCTCGTGCGCAGCGTGGAGCCGGGCTCGGGCTTTCGGGGCGACATGGCCTGGACGGCGGAGGCGCTCGAGAACGTGCTCAAGAACTGCCTCGAGCACACGCCCGCCGGCGGCGAGGTGCGTGTGAGCTGCGCGGAGGACGCGCTCGCCTTCCGCCTGCGCGTGGAGGACACCGGCCCCGGCATCGCCGAGAAGGACCTGCCCCACGTCTTCGAGCGCTTCTATCGGGGCGAGCAGGGCGGCGGCGCGGAGGGGTCCGAGGTCGACCCCACGGGCGTGGGCATCGGCCTCGCGCTCGCCCGAAGCCTCGTCACCGCGCAGGGCGGCTCCATCCGGGCCGCCAACCGCCCGGGCGGCGGGGCCGTCTTCGACATCGTGTTCTTCAAGGCAACGGTCTAGCCGCCGCGCGGCGGGGGCGGCGCGCGGCGGGGGCAGCGTGGCGGCGCGCGGCGTGGCGGCGCCAGAAATGTCCGGCCATTGGGTACCCGCGCTCTCGAAAACGCCCAATCTGGCGAGAAGCCCCGGCAATTGGGTAGTCGCCCGACCGGTCGCTCGGCTCCCGTCGGCGCATGGCACCGCGCGGGGCACCCAACCACCGGGGAAACGTGGCAATCCCGACCCACGAGGCCGCATCGGGAGGCGTCCGCGCCTTCGCAGGGCCAGCGTCCGATGAGCCCGCCCGGTGCTCGCCACCCAATCGCCGGGGCTTCTTGCCCGGAAGGGCCGATAGCACGAGCAGGACCTGCGACGGCGCGAGCGGGCCCTGCGACGGCGCGAGCGGGCCCTGCGACGGCGCGGGCGGGGCGCGCGGCGGCGCGGGACCCGTCCGCCCCCGGCGCCGGCCGGTGACGAATCCGTCACGCGCGCGTCACGGCCGAGCAGGCGGCCTTCCCCATCATAGAATCGTCACTGAAAGCGCCTTCAGGGAGGCAGCATGGACATACTGCAGATAGAGCACCTCACCAAGACCTACGGCACGGGCGGCACCGCCGTGAGGGCCCTCGACGACGTGAGCTTCTCGGTTGGCGCCGGTGAGTTCGTGGCCATCATCGGCAGCTCCGGCTCGGGCAAGTCGACGCTGCTGCACCTCATCGGAGGGGTCGACCGGCCCACCTCGGGCACGGTGCGCCTGAACGGGGAGGACGTCTTCCAGCGCAGCGACGAGCAGCTCGCTGTCTTCCGGCGCCGTGAGGTGGGACTCGTCTACCAGTTCTACAACCTCGTCCCCGTGCTCGACGTGGTGGAGAACATGTGCCTACCCGTGCTCATGGACGGTCGCGCGGTCAACGAGAGGCGCCTCGCCAACATGCTCCACGTGCTCGGTCTCGAGGGGCGCGAGCACCACCTCCCCAACCAGCTCTCCGGAGGCCAGCAGCAGCGCGTGGCCATAGGCCGGGCCCTCATGAACGCGCCGGCCGTGGTGCTGGCCGACGAGCCCACGGGCAACCTCGACTCCAAGAACTCCGCCGACATCATGGCCCTGCTGCGCAAGTCCAACCGGGAGCTCGGCCAGACGCTCATCGTGATCACGCACGACGAGAACATCGCCCTCACGGCAGACCGCGTGATCGCGCTCGAGGACGGGCGGATCGCCTCCGACACGAGGGTGAGCTAACATGGCCGCCCACAGGCACGACCCGGGCGAGAAGGACCTGGCGCCGCGGCGCGCGGGAGGGCCCGCGCGGTCCGTGTTCGTGCGGTTCACGCTGCGCTCGCTCGCGGCCAACCGGGTGCGGACCGTGGTCTCGGTCATGGGCGTGGCCCTCTCCGTGGCGCTCATCGCCGCCGTGCTCACGAGCGTGGCCTCGCTCTCCGACATGCTCGTCCGGCGCACCGCGGCCGACGAGGGCTGGTGGTACGCGGAGGCGGCCGGCATCACCGAGCAGGGCCTCGAGCAGCTCGAGGAAGACCCGGAGGTCACGGACTGGGCAGCCGTGACCGACCTCGGCACCGTGTCCCTGGGCGAGAAGAACAGTGACCTCTTCGGCCCTTACCTCTACGCCAAGACCTGGCCCGCCGCCGGCGCCGGCAGCGACGCCAGCGAGCCGCTCCTCCAGGCGCCCGAGCTCGTGGCCGGCCGCGCGCCGGAGGCCGCGGGCGAGGTCGTCCTCCCCCACTACCTGCGCGGCGCCGAGCTCGAGCCCTGCGGCATCTCGACTTCGGACGGTGGCGCGATCCAGCTGGGCAGCACCGTCACGCTGGACCTGGGCACGCGGACCGTGGAGAACCTCGCCGACGGCAGCACCTACACGGCCACCTCCGTGAACGGCTCCTACGTCGACGAGACCACGCAGCGCGAGTCCTTCTCAGCCAATCTCGGCCGCATGGAGGCCACCGTCGTGGGCTTCTACCGCTCCTACGGCTTCTCGAGCACCATGGCGCTCCAGGGCAACAGCGCCTACGTCTACGACGACGGCAGCGCCCTCGCCGGCGCGCTCTCGGACGACTCCGCGGCCACCTGGGCATCCGCGGTCTTCCGCACCGCCGACCCGGCCAAGGCCGCAGACGTTGCGGCCGCACTTGCCGAGTCCTGCGACGCGGCGATGGGCAGCTCCGTGCACAGCTCCCTCATCCGCTGGATGGGCGCCACGCCGGACACCGCCATCTGGAACACGCTCTACCAGATCGCGGGCATCCTCGCCGCCGTGGTGGTCGTGGCCGGCGTCTCGCTCGTCTACAACAGCTTCGCCATCTCCGTGGCCGAGCGCACCCGTCAGTTCGGCCTGCTCTCCTCCCTCGGCGCGAGCCGCCGGCAGCTCCGCCGCACCGTGCTCGTGGAGGCGCTCGTGATCGGCGCCGTGGGCGTGCCTGCGGGCCTCGTGCTCGGGCTCGCCGGCTGCTACGTGGTCTTTGGCCTCGTGGGAGAGGGCCTCGCGGCGCTCGCCGGCGGCGGTGCGGCGCCGTCCATGGTCGTGAGCCCCGGGGCGCTGCTGGCAGCCGCGCTGCTCGGCCTCGTCACGCTGCTCGTGAGCGCGTGGGTGCCGGCAGTGCGCGCGAGCAGGGTCTCCGCCGTCGACGCCATCCGCCAGACGCAGGACGTGCACATGGGCCGCCGGGCGAGAAGAACCCGCCGCCCCGCGCTCGCGTCCGCGCGGCACGGCCGGGCCGGCGGCCCGCGACTCGGCCTCGCCGGGCAGCTCTTCGGCGTCCCCGGCTTCGTCGCGCACCGCAACCTCTCCCGAAGCTCGTCGAAGGGCAGGGTCACCGTGGCCGCGCTCGCCGTCTCGTGCGCGCTGCTCATCACCTCTGGCTCAATCGCCGACGTCATGGGCTACGCCACGGAGACCTCCGTGGACACCATGACGGGGCAGGACCTCCTGCTCTACCTCGACGCCACCGGCGCCGGGGCGGACCAGACGCTCGCGCTCGCCGATGGCAAGGTGGACGGGCACGGCATGCAGGAGGCGCTCGCCAGCTTCTACAACGAGGTCAAGGACGTGGACGGTGCGCACGCCAACGGCTATGCCACGAGCTACGTCGCCGAGGTCCTTCTCCCCGCGGGCATGGCCACGGACGACATGGCGGGGCTCGAGGGCAGCTACACGCACCTCGCGGACGGCTCGTGGTACGGCCAGGCCTACGTCGCGTTCCTGGACCAGGAGAGCTGGGACGCCTACGTCGACGAGCTCGGCCTCTCGCGCGACGAGTTCTGTGACCCTGCGCACCCGCGCGCCGTCGCGCTGAGCGCCTACAACATCCGCGGCGGCGAGACCTACGCGCGCCTCGCCCCGCTGGCCGCCGGCGGCACGGTGACGTCGCTCGAGTTTGCCGACCTCGACGGGCGCTTCGTCGACGGCCTGCGCGACGGCGCGGACGGCCAGCCCGAGGCTTACTACTACGACGACAGCGGCAACGAGCAGGCGCTGCCCCTCGACCAGGCCGTCGCCCGCGAGCAACAGATCGAGGTGGGTGCGCTCGCCGACCATGCCCCCGTGGGCGTGAGCCTGAGCGGCAGCCTCCAGCTCGTCCTGCCCGCCTCGGCCATCGAGCTCGCCGACACCATGGGCTACCTGCGCGCGAGCTGCTCGTTCTCCACGGACGGCGACGCCGCGCGCGCCTCGGACGCCCAGGAGGAGATTCAGGAGATTGCGGCCGACCACCCCGCGCTCGACGTCACCTACACCAACGTCGCCGAGGACAACCTGCAGAAGCGCCTCATGGCCACCGCCGTGAACACCTTCATCTACTGCTTTGCCGCCATCACCGGGCTCATCGCCGTGACCAATGTCTTCAACACGCTCGCCAACGCCCTGATCCTGCGCCGCCGCGAGTTCGCCGTGCTCAGGTCCATCGGCATGGGCGGGGGCGCCTTCCGCCGCATGATCGCCTACGAGTGCGCGAGCTACGCCCTGCGCGGACTTGCGCTCGGCTTCGCGCTGGCGCTCGTGGCCAACGTCGGGCTCTACGAGGCCATGGCGCTCTCCTTCTCCACCTACGAGTTCGCGCTGCCCTGGCCGCAGATCGCCCTCTCCGTCGTGGCGGTGCTCGCCGTGATCGCCGTGAGCGTGGCCTATGCCCTGCGCCGCTGCGGTGCCGCCGGCGTGGCCGAGGCCCTGAGGTCGGAGGTGCTCTGATGAAAAGGGACAGTCCCTTTTCATCATCCGTGTTCGCGCGGTTCACGCTGCGCTCGCTCGCGGCCAACCGCGTTCGCACCGCCGTGACCGTGGTGGGCATCGCCCTTGCGACCGGCCTGCTCATGGCCGTGCTCGCGAGCGTCACGAGCCTGCAGGCGGGGCTCGCCAACCAGAGCCGCGAGACGGACGGCGTCTGGCAGGTCAAGTTCCCCGCGACCGACGACGCCGAGCTCCAGAGCCTCCGCGACGTCGCCGGAGACCTCCTTGACCGCCTCGCGACCCAGCGGGACCTGGGCTCGGCCGCCTTCTCCGCGAGCGACGCCGAGCGCAACGGCACCTACCTCTCGGTGCTGGGCCTCCCGGTGGAGCAGGGCGGCACCGCGCGTGCCATGGGCGACGACGCCTACGAGGTCCTCCTCGCCCCCTCCGTCACGTCGGGCCGACTTCCCGAGAAGGGCGGCGAAATCGCGCTCACCTCGAACCTGCGAGGCATCGAGCTCACGCCCGGCGCCTCCGAGCTCCCGGGAATCGACGCCGGCGTGGTCGCCGACGGTCCGCTCGAGCTCGGCTCCCAGCTCACGCTCTCGCTTGGCCGGCGCGTCCAGCGCTACGAGGACGGCTCGGACGACGAGGTGGGCGCCGAGAGCAGCGTCATGTACCGGAGCGTCGTCTACGGGACGGACGCGGACGGCACCGCGGACATGGGGCAGGGCCAGATCTCCGAGACCCTCGAGGGCGTCAGCGCGCCGCGCACCTACACCGTGGTCGGCTTCGTCGAGCCCGATTGGACCATCCCGGGCTACATCGGCTACGTGAGCCCCGACCAGACCGGAGGGGCAGCCCTGCCGCGCACCAACGCGTACTTCTCCACCTCGTGCTCGAGCCGAGAGGAGCTCGACGAGCTCGTCGAGCGGCTGCGCCCCGCCGGGGGAGATCGCGCGTCGGTCCTCAACAGGGGCCTGCTCACCTACCAGGGGCTCGGCGGCGACCGGCTGATCTTCGACACCCTCGCCATGTTCGCCGCAACCCTCGCCGTGGTGATCGTGGTCGCGGCGGTCTCGCTCATCTCGAACGCCTTCACCATCTCCGTCTCCGAGCGCACGCGCCAGTTCGGCCTGCTCTCCTCGCTCGGCGCCTCGAGGCGACAGCTCAGGCGCACGGTCTTTGTCGAGGCGGGCGTGCTCGGGGCCGTCGGCATCCCGCTCGGCGTTGCCATCGGGATCGCGGGCGCCGCGGTCGCCTTCGCCGTAACGGGCGAGGGCTGGGCGCGCATGGTCGGCACCGACTCTGCGGTGACGCTCGTCGTGAGCCCGTGGAGCGTGGCGCTCACTGTCCTTCTCGCCTCGCTCACGCTGGTGGTGAGCGCGATGGTCCCCGCCGTGCGCGCCAGTCGCGTCTCGGCCGTGGACGCCATCCGTCAGTCGTCCGACGTCCGCCCGAGCAGGAGGCTGCGTCGCGTCTTTGCCCGGAGGACCCGCCCCGCAGACGACCTCTCCCCCGACGGCTCGCGGCCGCGCGGCCTCGCGGCGCGGCTCGGGGGCGTCCCCGCCTTCCTCGCCCGCCGCACCCTGCTGGTTTCCTCCAGCAAGGCGCGCGTCGCGGTGCTCTCGCTCGCCGTCTCCGTCACGCTGCTCGTGACGGCGGGCGTCGTGAACGACATGCTCACCGGCGCGACGGACGCGACCCAGCTGGGCTCCGCGACGTCGTTCGACCTCGAGCTCACCGTGGCGGACCGCCAGGACGAGCCGGAGGAGGGCGACGGGGCGGACCGGGGCGGATCAGTCTCTCTCGCCGCGGCCGACGACCTGCTCGCCCGCATAGGGCAGCTCGACGGCGTCGAGGGCGCCTCCTACTACGGAAGCCTCTCCGCCGCGATCCGGCTCTCGGGGGGCCTACTCGGCGGCGCGACGACCGCAGGCGGCGACCTCCCGGCGAGCGAGGTCGGCAACGTCGACGGGCAGGGCTACGCCTCGGCCGACGTCTTCCTCGTCGACGACGCCACGTGGCGCTCGCTCGCAGAGCGGGGCGTCCTGGGGGCCGAAGCCGCCGACCCGTCGCGTCTCAGCGCCCTTCTGGTCGGCACGGTCTACGCGAGCGACGGCTCGCGCTACGTCCAGAGCGAGCTGCTCCCCGCCCAGACGACGGGCGAGGTCGACCTGCTCGCGATCGACGAGCGCGCGGGCTACGAGAAGCCCCTCCTGGCATGGGGGGAGGACGGCACGGTCGTCTACTACGCCCCCGAGGACAGCTCCTCCGACCTCGAGGTCCCGCTGAGGGAGGCGGCGCGCGTCGTGACGAGCGTGCCGGTGACGGTCGTGGGACCCGACCTCGGCGAGGACTTCCCCCTGAGCCCGGGCCAGCTCTCCAGCCAGTTCCCCACCCTGGTGATGCCCGCGCGCGCCGTGCGGGAGTCGGGGGTCGCGCTCGACCCCATGGTCCAGAGCCTCTACACGCCGTGGGTGAGCGTGCTCGCGCGCCTCGAGGAGGGCGCCGACGACGCCGAGGCGCTGCGCCAGATGGAGGGCGCCGCTGAGCAGATCGGCGGCATCGACGTGCTCGGCTCCACCAACCTCGCCGCGACGCTGCGCGACGCGCGCGCCATGTCCTTCACCGTGCAGGTCTTCCTCTTCTGCTTTGCGGCGATCCTGGCGCTCATCGCGGTGGCCAACGTCTTCAACACCATCGCCTCCGGCATGATGCTGCGCACGCGCGAGTTCGCGGTGCTGCGCTCGGCCGGCATGGGCGAGCGGTCGTTCCGGAAGATGATCTTCGTGGAGTGCGCGGACTACGCGCTCAAGGGGCTCGTGCTGGGGGGCGCGCTGGCCCTGATCGTCGAGTGGTTCCTCTGGCAGGCCATGTCGCTTTCTGTGAGCGGCGTTGCGCTCGTGGTGCCGTGGGGTCACCTCGCGCTCGCGTTTGCCCTGGTCGTGGGGGTGCTCGCGGCAAGCGTCCTCTACGCGCTGAGAAAGACGCACGCCATGAACCTCGTGGAGGCCCTGCGCGCCGACGCACTCTAGGGTTTCTGTCAATCGGGGCCTGGCCCCGATTGACAGCTTCTGACCGGCCGCGCGCCGAGTAAGAGCTTTGTGCCAAAACAGGCCCCGCTGACGTCATATTTTGGTCAAAAGCTCTTACTCGGCGTCCTTGTGGGGTGTGCTGCCAGCGCGAATCCGGATACAATGCCCCCTCGGGACACGACACGCGACCGGAGGGACCCCACATGACCGCACCCCAGACGCCCCGCCTGCCCGAGGCTGTCATCTTCGACATGGACGGCACGCTCGTCGACACCGAGCGCGTGAGCCAGACCGCCTGGCGGCGCGCCGCCGCGGACTTTGGCCTCGAGGTTCCCGAGCGCATCTGGAACGCCTTCGTGGGCTGCAGCCTCCCCGACGCCCGCGCGATGATCGACGACGAGTTCGGCGACCCCGCGCTCACCGAGCGCCTCTTCGCCCACCAGCGCGACCTCTTCTTCGAGATCGAGGACGAGCAGCTCGAGCCCTGCACGGGCGCGCTCGAGGCCCTGCGCGCCGTGAGCGAGGCCGGCATCGCCGTCGCCCTCGCGACCTCGACCGCCCGCGAGCACGCCCTGCCCCTCATGGAGCGCTTTGGGATGGCCCCGTTCTTCTCGTCCATGACCTTTGGCGACCAGATCGAGCACGCCAAGCCCGCGCCCGACATCTACCTCGAGTCGGCACGGCGCCTGGGCCTCGACCCCACGACGTGCGCGGCGGTCGAGGACTCGGTGAACGGCGCGCTTGCGGCGTGCGCGGCCGGCATGGCGACCTACCTCGTGCCCGAGTGGGCGACGCCCACGCCCGAGCTGCTCGAGCGCTGCGAGGCGGTGCTGGGAAGCCTGCTCGAGCTGCCCGCGGCAATACTGGGCGCGTAGGGAGCGCGCGTCGACGCCGGGGCCCCGGAAGGCCCGAGCCGGACACGAGGGTGCGGACCGCGTGCGTCTCGAGGGCTCGAGGCGTCCGCGGCCCGCGCGCAGTCAAAAGACGTGCCGGCTGCGGGCGCCCTTCTCGGCCGGACCGTCCGCAGCCCGCGCGCTGTTGGCGGGCTACCGCTCCGCCGTGGGCGCGGGCGGCTCGCCGGCGTCGCGACCCGCCGAGCTCGCGGCGACCATCTGCTCGAACATGCCCGCCGTCTGCGAGAAGTCGCTCGGCAGCACCACCGTCGACGCCTTGCCCGTCTTGGCGAAGTCGCTCATCATCTCCGTCCACTGCGTGAACATGAAGAGCTGGTTCGCCTCGGCGTTGCCGACGCCCGTCTCCTGGATGGTCTCGAGCGACTCCTTGATGCCCGCCGCGATGGCCTTGCGCTGGTTGGCGATGCCCTCGCCGGCCTTCTCCATGGCCTCGGCCTCGGCCTGGGCCTCGGTCACGCGCCGGATGCGGTCGGCCTCGGCGAGGTCCTGGGCGGCGGCCTTGGTGCGCTGGGCGGCATTGATCTGGTTCATCGAGTCCTCGACCTCGGCCGGGAGCGCGATCTTGGTGATGAGCGTCGAGACGAGCGTGAAGCCGTAGGCGTCCATCTGCTCGGACACGGTGGCGTTGACGTCCTTGGCGATGTCGTCCTTCTTGGCGAAGACCTCGTCGAGCGTGTAGACCGGGATCGAGGAGCGCAGCGCGTCGGTGATGAAGTCGCGCATCTGCGCCACGGGCTGCTGGAGCATGTAGTAGCTCTTGTAGACGCCCGACTCCTGCGGGGTGGCGCCGCGCTCGTAGCTCACGTGGTACTGCGCGGAGACCTCGAGCCCGATGGTGACGTTGTCCTCGGTCTTGACGTCGATGTTGAAGCCGTTCTTCATGGTGCGGAGGCTGACCGTGGCCGCCTTGCGGTCCACGAAGGGGATCTTCACGTGGAAGCCCGCTCCCACGATCTTGTGGAACTTGCCCAGGCGCTCGATGATGACGGCGTGCTGCTGCTTGACGACGTAGAACAGGTTGCCCGTCACGAGACCGACGATGACGAAGATCGCGAGGACCACGAGCACAAGACCGATTAACTCGAACATAGGCACTCCCTAGAACGCCCCTAACGTGTCCCTAGCATACCCAACCTGCCGGACACAAATATAATGGGGACGATAATTTCGCCGTACGGAGGGGGCTGCCGTGGCAATGTCTCGATTCTCTCGCTCCAGCGACTCACAGATCGACCCCTTCAACGCGGGCGAGCCCGAGCTGCCCGGCGGCGAGCCCGAGCCGCTCGGCGAGGGGCCGGCGAGCGGGGCGGCCGACGTGGGCCCCGACTACGCCCCGCACGGGGACCCGACCGGCTCCCCCCACAAGCTGGAGGACGACTACCGCGCGCCCAGCACGGGAAAGCGTGACTACGACGCCCCCTCGACCGACGAGCCCCGGCGCCGACGGCGGCGCCCGGGCGGGCGCTCCGCCGCGGGCGGGGACGTGCAGAGAAGGACCTCGCGCGACCAGAGGCTGGTCACGCGCGTCGTCATCGCGATCGTCCTTCTCGTCGCCTTTGGGTCGAGCATCGTGAGCTGCGCGGCGAGCGTCCTGACCGATGCCGGCGAGGGCGCGGTCGACGCCGTCCAGAACCTCGGGGAGACGCTCTTCGGCGACGACTCCGACGGCGCGGACGACTGGACGGACTACGTCCCCGAGCAGGACGAGGGCGACCGCGCGGCCACCGAGGCCCTCCAGGCGCGCCTAGACCAGCTCGACCCCGGGCAGGGGCCCACCTTCGAGCAGGTGCGGACGTACTTCGAGCAGAAGATCCTCGACGTCGAGGGCCACAGCGCCGAGGAGCTCGGCGTCGACGCCTCCGCGTTCGCGCGCATGGTCGTCGGGGGGATCTCCCAAGCCAGGGCGGAGTACGCCTACGACTGGGGCGACGGCACGGCGACCGCCTACGCGAGCATCTCCGCGCTCGACGCCAACGACCTCTTCTGGGCCCTTGACGAGGCGGTGGGCGACTACCTCATCGAGCACGACCTCTGGGGCGAGGAGGTCATCGAGCCCACCGAGGAGCAGCGCTCGTACATGAGCGACGCGCTCAACGAGGCGCTCGAGGAGGTCGCGGCCGCGGAGCCGGACTCGTTCGGCCCCTACGGCATCGAGCTCGAACTCGTGGACGACGTCTGGGTCGTGAGCGAGCAGAGCCTCGCGGAGACACTCGAGATGGCGCTCTCGCTCTACTAGGCGTCGCGCCGCGCGCCGCCCGATTTCGCGCGCGGTGAATACGGCGGGCGCGGTTGGGGAACAAAAAAGTGTCTGAATCTTGAGGCGGCGGGAGACCGACCGCCCCCACCGCCACCGACGAGACCCCAAGGAGGCCCCATGGAAGAGACGAACACCCGAAGCCCGCAGGCCTCCGACCAGGGCATCTCTACGGCGATCCACTCCGGCATCTTCGAGGTGGCGGACTCCCCCAACGAGCTCGTGCCCGCCGCCGACGGACCCGCGCCCATCGAGGGGCGCCTGCGCAAGGCCCCGCTGCGCGTGCCCGAGAACTACGAGGCCTGCAGTGGCTTCACGCTCTTTGGGCGCCGCATCAAGACGCTCCTCTACTCCACCGACGTCGCGGCCATCCGCAACTCCAACGCCGACGCGATCTTCGCTGTCTACCCCTTCACCGCGCAGCCCGCCATCACGCAGGCGCTGCTCACGGTTGCGGAGGCCCCGCTCTTTGTGGGCGTGGGCGGCGGCACCACGACCGGCCGCCGAGCCGCCGAGCTCGCCGCCGTCTCCGAGATGCAGGGCGCCGCGGGCGTCGTGCTCAACTCCCCCGCCACGCCCGAGATGGTCGCCCAGGTCGCATCGACCGTCGACATTCCCGTGATCGCCACCATCACGCGCTTCGACAACGAGGCCGTCGAGAAGATCCAGTCCGGGGCGCGCATCATCAACGTGGCGGCGGGTCGTCGCACCGCCGAGGTCATCGCCGAGCTGCGCGCCGCGTTCCCGGCGCTGCCCATCATCGCCACCGGCGGCCGGGACGACGAGGCGGCGGCCGCGACGGTCGCCGCGGGCGCGAACGCGCTCATCTGGGCTCCTCCGAGCGTGGTGGAGCTGCAGCGAGACATGATGGTCCGCTACCGCGAGAAGGCCGAGGCCGCCGCGGAGGCGGCGGGCGAGGAGCAGCCGGTCGCCACCGTCGTGCCCGACATCACCGACATGCCCGTCGCCGACGTGCCCAACGGCGTCGTCGAGAGCGTGCCCGCCGACGTGGAGGCGTCCGAGCAGATCGGCGAGGAGGACTTCGTGAGCCCGTATCGCGGCAGGCTGCCGCGCCTGCCCTTCTTCGGCCGCCGCATCTACTACTAGGCGCATCGCACTAGGTGCATCGCGCGCTGGCCCGAGCCTCGCGCACGCTTCGGCGCTCGCCCGAGCCTGGCGCACGGCCTGAGACCCCAGAGCGTGCGAAAGACGCGGAGCATCAGCTCGCACCCCGGTTCGTCCGAGCCCAACGCACGTTCCGAGGCATGAAACCGTGCGCCTGGCTCGGTCCTGAGGAGCCTACTCGTCGGGTACGTACTCGAGGATGTCGCCGGGCTGGCAGCCGAGCTCACGGCAGATCGCGTCGAGCGTGGAGAAGCGCACCGCCGAGATCCTTCCCGTCTTGATGCGCGAGAGGTTGGCCTCGGTGAGACCAACCCTCTCGGCGAGGTCCTTGGAGCGCATCTTGCGGTCCGCGAGCACGCGGTCGAGGCGCAAAACGATCACAGCTCCCCCCTCACAGCGTCTCGTCGTCCTGCCGCTGCAGGATGCAGCCGTACTCGAACATCCGCGCGACGGCCATGAACAGCAGGCCCTCCGCGCAGCAGATGAAGTCGCCCGCCACGAGCGAGGCCGCCGCAAGGGCGGCCGTCACCACCGCCGCCACCCAGCAGAGCGCCGACGCCACCCTCGCCATGCGCCGGATCCTCAGGTCAGTCTGCTCGCGCGTGAGGCTGAGATCATCTGTTTTCCTCGTCATGGCGACCGCCTCCGTTCTCTGTGCTTCCTCTTGTCGTTCTTGTACCAAAAATTGTCGATAAACGACAAGTTGCGAGAAGTTTTCAGGTGAGCAGCACGTCGCTGGCGGCGAGCGTGCATAATGTACGGAATGCCATCCGACGCACGAGGGGAGCCACGCATGAGGGAGCTTGAGGGTCGCATTCGCCAGGACGGGATCGTGCGCGAGGGCAACGTCCTCAAGGTCGACAACTTCCTCAACCACCAGTGCGACGTGGCGCTCTACGACCACATGGGCGCCGAGTGGGCGCGTCTGTTCGCGGGCAAGCGCATCGACAAGATCCTCACGATCGAGGCGTCGGGCATCGGCATCGCCTGCGTGGCGGCCACGCACTTCGGCGGCGTGCCCGTGGTCTTCGCCCGCAAGACCGAGTCGAAGAACATGGACGGCGACCAGTACCGCACCAACATCAGGAGCTACACCAAGGGACGCGAGTACCAGGTCATCGTGGCCAAGCGCTTCCTCACCCGCGGCGAGCACGTACTCGTCATCGACGACTTCATGGCCATGGGCTGCGCCATGAACGGCCTGCTCGAGATCTGCGACGAGGCGGGCGTCATCGTGGAGGGCATCGGCATCGCCATCGAGAAGGGCTTCCAGCCCGGCGGCGCCCAGCTGCGCGAGCGTGGCTACCAGGTCGAGTCGCTCGCAATCGTGAAGTCCATGGACGCCTCCACGGGCGAGATCACGTTCGCCTAACGCTGTGCCGGGGATCCGCCCCGACTCCCCTTCAGCCGAAGCCCGACGCGCCCCGCCAGGCGCCTCTGCGGCCCTGTACCCAGAGTTGTATGCAGTTTCCTGGCTACGCCTCATGTATCACCTTGCAGGTAGCATTTCACTACCTGCTCTTTTTGCGTCCAGTCCCCGCGGATACTCGGGCTTCCTCAAAAAACTGCATACAACTGCCCATCCCGCCAGGCAGCAACATCACCCGTCAGCCCGCCGGCATCCCCCAGTCGAAAAACCCTGTTGACATATGAACGCGTGCTCATATAATCATGCGTAGCTAATACATGAGCGAGTGCTCATATATTCAGATGAAGGGAGCGACATGTCCGATGGGATTGCCGTCGGCGAGACGCCCGACGAGCTGCCCGACGAGGAGCTGCTCTATGACCTCGCCGACCTCTTCAAGGTCTTCAGCGACACCACGCGCATCAAGATCCTCTTCGCGCTCATGGGCCGCGAGCTCTGCGTGGCGGACATCGCCGAGCAGACCGGCACCACCCAGAGCGCCGTCAGCCACCAGCTGCGCACGCTCAAGCAGGCCCATCTGGTGAAGTTCGAGCGGGACGGCCGCAACGTGGTCTACTCGCTCGCCGACGACCACGTCTACACCATGCTCAACCAGGGCATGAGCCACATCTGCGAGTAGGAGATCGGATCGTGGGGCCGCGGCCCCGACAGCCATCCTCGGGAAGGGAACCACCATGCGCAAGTCATTCAAGCTCGACGAGATCGATTGCGCCAACTGCGCGAACAAGCTCCAGGACGCCATCGCGCGCCTCGACGGCGTCGACGAGGTCTCCGTCAACTTCATGACGCAGAAGCTCACGCTCACCGCCGCCGACGAGCGCTTCGACGACGTCCTCGACCGCGTGGTCGCGCTCGCCGCCGACATCGAGCCCGACTGCGAGATCGTGCGATAGCGCATCGGCCGCCCGGAGCGGTCCTTGTCGTGCCCTATATATGCACGTATGTTCATAGATTCATCTGGGAGCAAGCATGAACAAGAAGCTGCGCCGGTGGCGCAACAGGATCGTCCTCGCGATCGCCATCTTTGCCGCGATTCTTCTGGGCGAGCGACTCGGGTTGCTCGGGGCCCTCTTCGGCGGCGCCGAGCCCTACGTCGCCTTCGCCCTCTACCTGATACCGTTTCTCATCGCGGGGCACGACGTCCTCAGGAAGGCCTGGCGCAACATCCGACGGGGCGAGGCCTTCGACGAGGCGTTCCTCATGACGGTCGCCACCATCGGCGCCTTCGCCACGATCGCCTTCCCCGACGCGGAGCCCCAGATGGCCGAGGGCTGCGCCGTCATGCTGTTCTACCAGGTGGGCGAGATATTCCAGAGCTACGCCGTGGGACAGAGCCGCAAGTCGATCGCGGCCATGATGGACATCGCGCCCGACTACGCAAACGTCGAGCGCGACGGACGCCTCGAGCAGGTCGACCCGGGCGAGGTCGCCGTGGGCACCGTCATCGTGGTCAAGCCCGGCGAGCGCGTGCCCATCGACGGCGTCGTCACCGAGGGCGCGAGCCAGCTCGACACCGCCGCCCTCACCGGCGAGTCCGTCCCGCGCCACGTGGAGGCGGGCTCCGACGTGGTCTCCGGCTGCGTCAACATGACGGGGCTCCTGCGCGTGCGCACCACCAAACCCTTCGGCGAGTCGACCGTGAGCCGCATCCTCGAGCTCGTGGAGAACGCGAGCGAGAAGAAGGCGCGCACGGAGAACTTCATCACCCGCTTCGCCCGCGTCTACACGCCGATCGTGGTCTTCGCGGCCCTCGCGCTCGCCGTCGTCCCGCCGCTCGCGGGGATGGGACCCTGGAGCGACTGGGTGCTGCGCGGGCTCACGTTCCTCGTGGTGAGCTGCCCGTGCGCCCTCGTGATCAGCGTGCCGCTCAGCTTCTTCGGGGGCATCGGGGGCGCATCCCGCCTGGGAATCCTCGTGAAGGGGTCCAACTACCTGGAGCTCCTCTCGAAGGTCGACACCGTGGTCTTCGACAAGACGGGCACGCTCACCTCCGGGACCTTCAACGTGGTGGCGGTCCACCCCGAGGCGGGCGTCGACGCCGACTACGTGCTCTCGCGCGCGGCCCACGCCGAGGCGTTCTCGGACCACCCCATCGCCCTCTCCGTGCGCGCCGCGTACTCCGGCACGATCGACCGCCAGCGCGTCACCGACGTCACCGAGGAGTCCGGCCACGGCGTGCGGGCGAGCGTCGACGAGCACGTCGTGCTGGTCGGAAACGACAAGCTCATGGCCGAGCACGGCGCAAGCTGGCACGAGTGCGACCTCGCCGGGACCGTCCTGCACGTCACCGTCGACGGGACCTACGTGGGGCACATCGTGATCGCCGACGTGGTGAAGGACGACGCCGAGGCCGCCATCCGCGACCTCCACGCCGCCGGCGTGCGTCGCTGCGTCATGCTCACCGGCGACCGAGCCGACGTCGCCGAGGCGGTGGGCGGGCGCCTGGGAATCGACGAGGTGCGCGCGCAGCTCCTGCCGCAGGACAAGGTCAGCGAGGTGGAGCGCCTGCTCTCGAGCGAGAAGGACGGTGCGAGGCTCGCCTTCGTGGGGGACGGCATCAACGACGCCCCCGTGCTCATGCGCGCCGACGTGGGCATCGCCATGGGCGCCATGGGCTCGGACGCCGCGATCGAGGCGGCGGATGTGGTCCTCATGGACGACCGCCCCTCCAAGGTCGCGCTGGCCATGCGCGTGGCGAGAAGGACCATGCGCATCGTGTGGCAGAACATTATCTTCGCGCTGGGCGTCAAGATTGCCATCCTCGTGCTCGCGGCGCTCGGCATCGCCAACATGTGGCTCGCGGTCTTCGGCGACGTGGGCGTGGCGATGATCGCGATCCTGAACGCCATGCGCGCCATGCGCGTGGAGCGCTAGGCGGCACGGGCCGGACCGGGCGGCGGCGTCGGGCCGGGCGAAAGCCCGATACGGACGCACGGAACACGGTCGGGAACCGTGCGCGAAAGGCGGAGCATCAGGACCGCCCCAGCCTTGCCCGAGCCTCGCGCACGGTCCAGCGGCAGATTCCGTGCGAGAGGCTCGGGCTTCTATGCGAGAAGAACCATGAGCCCGAGCCCCGCGCACGGCCCGACGCCTAATTCCGTGCGAGAGGCTCGGGCCTTCCGACACGCGACCCCGGCGGCAGGCCCCGGCGCGCCCTAGAGGCGCTCGAGCTTGGTCGCGACCACGCGGCGCACGGACTCGTCGATCCTCTCCTCGGAGAGCTCGCCGGAGGCGACGGCGTCCAGGACGCCCTGGTAGGCCTCCTCGAGGTCCGCGGGCATGAGCACCATGTCCACGCCGGCGAGGAGCGGCTCGACGCCGAGGCGCCCCGCCGGCAGCGAGTCGGTCGCGGCACCCATGGCCATGGAGTCGGTGATGATGATCCCCTCGTAGCCGAGCTCGTCGCGCAGCAGGTCGCTCACAATCTCGCTGGAGAGCGTGGCGGGGTCGTCGTCGCCGGTGACGGCGGGCGTCGAGAGGTGCCCCACCATCACGAACGGCACGCCCGCCTCGATGGCGGCGACGAAGGGCCGAAGCTCCTCCGCGCGCATCTCGTCGAGGGTCCTCTCGGAGTAGATGCGCCCGTCGTGCGAGTCCCCGGCGGCGCCCCCGATGCCCGGGAAGTGCTTGGCGGCGCAGAGCACCCCGGCCTCGGAGAAGCCCTCGACCTGAGCCGCGACCATCGGGGCGACCGCGTCCGCCGTGGTGCCGAAGGAGCGCCGCCCCATCGTGCCGGCGGGGTTGCTCGCGATGTCGGCGTCGGGGGCGAAGTCGACGTTGAAGCCGAGGGCGCTCAGATAGGTGCCGACGTGCAGCGCGACCTCGCGGGCGTACCCCGCGTCCCCGGTTGACCCCACGTCGCGCATGTCGCCCACGTTGTCGACGCCAAAGCCGGGGTTGCCGCCCACGCGGGAGACGGTGCCCCCCTCCTCGTCGACGCACAGGAAGGGCGGGAGGCCCGTGAGCTCCTCGGAGTAGCGCGCGGTGTTCGAGAGCATCTCGCGCGTCTGGTCGGCGTCGAGGAGGTTTGCCGCAAAGTAGCAGATGCCGCCCACCGGCATAGACTCGAGCGCCCTCCGGGTGGCCTCTCCCGCTGCGACCTGCACGCCCACGCCCGTGAGCGCCTCCGGCTGGACGACGAAGAGCTGCGCCACCTTCTGCTCGAGCGTCATGCCCGAGACGACGCGGTCGACCTCCGAGGCGTCGGCGCCGTCGTCCGGGCGCGTCGCGTCGAGGTCGCGCACCGGGACCTCCCGGTCCCTCTCCCCCGCATCCGGGTCGGCGCCGTCGACGCCGGGCTCGCCCGCGCACGCGCCCAGGGCGAGCCCCAGGCACGACGTCGCCGCGACAAGGGCGCCGCGCCGGCTCGTCATCGCCCTCTTCAGCATCTGC
This sequence comes from Thermophilibacter mediterraneus, assembly GCF_900119385.1. Lineage (GTDB taxonomy): Bacteria > Actinomycetota > Coriobacteriia > Coriobacteriales > Atopobiaceae > Thermophilibacter > Thermophilibacter mediterraneus. The sequence goes on along the minus strand of NZ_FPKO01000007.1, from coordinate 264,252 downwards.
TCCCCCTCGCAACGGGCGCTAGGCGCGCGCCAGGCGGTCCTCGACGATCCCCATGAGCACGTCGCCGAGCTCGTGGCCCGCGACGCGCATCATCTGCGGGAAGCGCGAGTAGCGCGTGAGGCCAGGCATCGAGTTGACCTCGTTGAAGACGACCTCGCCCCCGGGCGTGACGAAGAGATCGACGCGGGCCAGCCCCTCGCAGCCGAGCGCCTCGTAGACGGCGGTGCCCGCGTCGCGCACGCGCGCAAGCTCGTCGGCGCTCAGCTCCGCGGGGCAGCGCAGCTCGGTGTTGGCCCCGGGGTCCTTCTCGAGGTGGATGCGGAAGAAGCCGTCGTCGGGCACCACGATCTCGTCGGGCTCGCCCATCCAGGTGCCGCGGACCGCGTCGCCCACGATGGCGCAGCCAACCTCGACGCCGACGATCGCCTCCTCCACGGCGACCTTCTCGTCGAGCTCGAAGGCGGCGTCGAGGGCGGCCGCGTAGGCGGCCTCGTCCGCGGCGCGCGACACGCCGATCGAGGAGCCCCCGCGCGCGGGCTTCACGAAGACGGGGAATCCGCCGCAGGACCGCGCCGCGGCGGCGCGCTCCTCGTCGGAGCAGCCGCGCCAGAGCACCTCGCAGCGCGGGGAGCGCACCCCCGCGGAGGCGGCGAGGCGGTGCGCGGCGTCCTTGTCCATGCACACGGCGCTCGCCATGACTCCGCAGCCCACGTACGGCACGCCCGCGACCTCGAGGGCGCCCTGGACCGTGCCGTCCTCGCCGCCCTGGCCGTGCAGCACCGGCAGCGCGACGTCAACCGGGAGGCGGCGCGGCGCGCCCTCTCCGAGCTCGACGAGCCCCGCCCCCGGCACGAGCGCGACGGGCACGCAGTCGTGCCCCTCCCAGCCCGCCGTCAGCTCCGACGGGTCGCCGGAGTAGCGGAGCCAGCGCCCCTCACGCGTGATGCCAATGAGGACGAGGTCGCAGCGGTCGCCGAGCGCCGAGGCGACGTTGTCCGCGGACCTGCAGGAGATGTCGTGCTCGGTGGACACGCCGCCGAATATAAGAGCCACCCTGGTCATGTTGATCCTCCAAACGGGAAATGACGTGCGCCCATTATAGAGATGTGGGGCGTCGGGCGGCGCGGTATAGTTGAGGGGCCGAGAAGAACGTGTCTCCATAAGGAGGAACCATGTCCCAAGAGCGCAAGATCCTCAAGATCCTCTGCTTCCTGCTCGTCGTCTGCGCCGTCGCCTGCGTCGTCCTGGGCGTGACGGCCCTGCTCGGCTCCGGCTCCGCCGCGGCGGACCTCCAGGCGTGGTCGCTCGGCCTGGGCGTCTGGGGCGTTGCGGAGGGCGCGCTGGGGCTCCTGCTCTCCGGGGCGGGCATCCGGGGGGCCAACACGCCCCGACGCGCGGGAGCCGTCAAGGTGCCGGGCGTCGTGGTGGCCGTGCTGGCCGCCGCGGGAGCGGCGGCGTCGGCCGCGCGTCCCGACGGGCCGGACGTCGCGACGCTCGTGGCGGCCGTCGCTGCGCTCGCGCTCGCCGTGGGCTGCGTCGTCCTCTCCGGCAAGGTGGACGAGCAGGCGCAGCGCTAGGGCCCGAGTGCGCCCCCGGCGTCCCGGCCCCTGCGCAGGGTCCGGGACGCCGGGGGCGCGTGTCACCAGCCCTTCTCGCCAGTTACCTGCACAAGACATCGTATTCCATGTGTCAAAATATAACGTGAGTACGAGAAATACTAGCATATTGTCATAGTATCTATCATTTTGCGCGTATACGCTCTCTGGCGACTGAGCTACACTAGGCGCGTCCTGACCTGCCAGAGAGGACGTGCCGTGACCTCCCCCACTCCCAACCCGCTCCGGGCGTCCGTGCCCGTCCGGGAGCTCCTACCGCTCCTGGCCCTCACGCTCTCCGCGTTTCTCCTTAACACGTCGGAGTTCGTACCCATAGGGCTTCTGACGGACATAGCGGGGGCCTTCGGGCTCTCCGAGTCCGGCGCGGGCATGATGATCTCCCTTTATGCCTGGGCGGTCGCGGCGCTCTCGCTCCCTCTCATGATGGTGGCGAGCCGCGTCTCTCCCAAGGCGATCATCACCGCGGTGCTCACCCTCTTCTGCGCAGGCCAGGTCGCCTCGGCCCTTGCCCCCACCTTCGAGCTGCTCGTGATGGCGCGACTCATGGTGGCAGCCTCCCACGCCGTCTTCTGGTCCGTGGCGTCCCCCTTCGCCGTACGCGTGGCGGCACCGGAGCACTCCTCGCTCGCCATGTCCATGATCGTCACGGGAACCTCCGTCGCCATGATCTTCGGGCTTCCGCTTGGTCGCGCCCTGGGTATCGCCCTTGGCTGGCGCATGGCCTTCGCGTGCGTGTGCGCGATGGGCCTCGTGGCGCTCGCCGGGCTCGCCGCCTTCTTCCCGCGCCTTCAGAAGGGCGAGCCGTTCGGCATCTCCCGCCTTCCCGAGCTTGGTCGCAACCGCGCGCTCGTGGGCCTCTACGTGGCGACCGTCCTCTTTGCCACGGGCTACTACACCGCCTACAGCTACATCGAGCCCTTCCTTCAGCAAGTCGCAGCCCTGCCGGACGGGCTCATCACCGGTGCGCTCACCGTCTTTGGCGTGGCGGGGCTGGCCGGCAGCTGGCTCTTCGCGCGCCTCTTCGATGCGCATCGCACGGCCTTTCTCTCGGCCGCCATGATGGGAATCACCGTTGCCCTGCTCGCGCTCGCGCCGCTCTGCGGATGGCCCGCAGGGCCGTTTGTCTGCTGCATCGTCTGGGGGGCCTCCGCCACGGCATTCAACGTGGCAGCCCAAGCGGAGGTCATCCGCACGACCTCCGAGGAGGCCTCTCCCGTGGCCATGTCCGTCTTCTCGGGTCTCTTCAACGTCGGGATCGGCCTGGGGTCGGTCGTGGGAGGCGTCGTGTGCGACGGCCCCGGCATCGCCCTTGTGGGTGCGGTCGGCGGCGCCGTGGCATCGGCGGGAGCCCTGCTGTGCGTCTGCTGGCTGGGGCCCGAACTCCAGCGTGCGGGACGCAGGGCGTGAGGCGGACGGCGGACGGCCCGCTTCCCACCCCTCGTCACGAGCGCACGAGAAGACCCTCCTGGCCGAGTCGCCGGGGCCCCTCGCGCGCCCGTGACAGTGATAGACTTTCCCGCGCACCCGAGTCCAAAGGAGCGACAGATGCCCCATCCCGTCTTTGACCTGCACTGCGACACGGCTGACCGCCTGTCGTGGCACACCCTTCCCGCCGACATCCGTGCCACCTGCAAGATGGACTACTACGGCCCCGAGGACGAGGCCGACCCGGCGGGCTGCGAGCGGCTCGCGCGTAACCACTGCCACCTCTCGATCGAGGCGACGGTCGGCACGCCCTGGGCCCAGTGCATGGCGTGCTTCGTCCCCGACCAGCTCGACCCCGAGCAGGCCGCCCGCTTTGGCGACCACGTCCTCGGCTACGTCGAGCGGGAGGTCGCGGCGAGCGCGGGGGCGGCCCGCCTCGCCTCCTCCGTCGATGAGATTCGCGCCGGCCTCGCCGCGGGAGGGTTCGTCGCGGTGCGCACCATCGAGAACGCGCGGATGTTCGCCGCCGACCCCGGCCTCGTCGAGCGGCTCGCGCGACGCGGGGTCGTCATGGCATCGCTCTCGTGGAACGCCTCGGGGCCGCTCGCGAGCGGACACGACTCGCACGACGGGCTGACGCCCGCCGGGGTCGAGGCGATCTCGCTCATGGAGCGGGCGGGCATGGCGCTCGACGTCTCCCACCTCAACGACGAGTGCTTCGCCGACGTGTGCGCGCACGCCACGCGCCCCTTCGCGGCGAGCCACTCGAACTCGCGGGCGGTCTGCGGCCACCCCAGGAACCTCACCGACGACCAGTTCCGCGCGATCTGCGAGCGCGGGGGCGTCGTCGGCCTCAACTACTGCCGCGACTTCATTCGCGAGGACGGCGTCGACCCCGACTTCGACGACGTCGCTGCCCACGTCGAGCACTGGCTCGATCTCGGGGGCGAGGACGCGGTGGCGCTCGGGAGCGACTATGACGGCACCGACGTCCCCGGCTTTCTCGACGGGGCGCGGAGCATGCCCGCGTTCCAGGAGATGCTCGAGCGCCGCTTCGGGGAGACGGTCACGGCGAAGCTCTGCGCCGGCAACGCGCTCGCGTTCCTCGAGCGCGTCGAGCGCGGGTAGCCTTCGCGGGACCCCGGAGGCGGGGAATCGCCTCGCGCGGGCGCACACCGAGACGCGCCCCGCGGGACCCGGCGTCCGGGCGGCCCGCGGGGCGCGTCTCGGTGCGGCGGTGCCTCGGCTACGCGCTCTTCTCCGGGTAGCGCGGCGGCACGAGGCCGGCGCGCTCGAGCGAGACCACGATCGGCACGACCACCGCGAGCTGCAGCACGATGCCCACGAGGCTCGTCGCGAAGGAGGCGGCGACCCAGGCCTCGAGCGAGTAGGCGCCCGGCGAGAAGATCAGCGCGCGCAGCACGCCGTTGACCACGCGCCCCGCGACCATGGCGCCGACGAGCGAGATGTAGAGGTCGGCGGTGACGCGGCCGGTGCGCACGTACCTGGCGAGCAGCCCCGAGACGAGGCCGTAGGTGAGGAGCTCGCAGGTCATGGGAGGCAACATCGGCGCCGGGGGCATGCCCGTCAGGACGCCGGAGAGCACGGGTCCCAGGATGCCCGTCACGGCACCGGCGACGGGACCGGCGACGAGGCCGGAAATCATGACGGGGATGTGCATGGGCAGCCAGGTGGCCCCGGCGTTGGGGATGGAGTGGAAGGCCATCGGCAGCACGATGCACAGGGCCGCGCAGACCGCGGCGATGACGATTCTCTTGACCTGACTCATGGGCGTCACTCCCTTTCCTCCCCGCGGTCGGCCGGGCGCCCCGGGGAAATTCGGTACCCGCGCGCCTCCATGGCGACGGACAGCTCGTCGGCGCGCCGGAGCGCGGAGACGAAGATAGGCACGAGCAGCCGCACATAACTGACGACGCGTTGCATAATACCATGAGAAGCGACGCTACCACAACGTATAGTCTGCGCACGCATGAGCTGCCGGCTCTCGCGCAGCAGCGTCGGCACGAACTGGACGGTCACGCCCACCGCGAGCGCCGCCGCCTCGACGGGCAGGCCCAGGCGAGCGAGCGGGCGCAGGGCGGAGCGGACCCCGTCGACGAGCTCCTGCGGGCGCGTGGTCGCGGTGAGCAGCGTGCCCAGGACCACGACGAGCAGGGTCCGCGCCACGACGCGCGCGCCCTGCGAGAGGCCCGCCCACGTGAGGTGAAGCGGCCCCAGGTCCCAGAGCGCATCCTCGGCGCTGAAGAGCAGCGCGTTCATGACCAGCACCGCGAGCAGGAACCACCGAAGGCCCCAGGCCGCGCGACCCGCCGCGCGCCACCCCACGCGCGAGACGCCGACGAGGGCGGCGACGAGGGCGGCGACGAGGGCCAGCTCGAGCGGCGTCGTCGCCAGGACGACGAGCGCCACGAGGGCGAGAAGCCCGGCGAGCTTCGCCGCGGGCCGCGCGCGGTGCAGCGGCGAGTCGGCCCACACGTACCCCCCGATCGCCCTCATGCGCGCCCCCTCCCCCGCACGATGGCCCGGGCGAGCTCCTCCGCGTCGAGGGGGAGCCCCTCCACCGCGACGCCCGCTCGCCTGAGCGCCGCCGCCGCGCGAGCCGCGCACGACGCCTCGAGCCCGTGGTCGCGCATGAGCGCCGCGTCCCCCAGGAGCTCCCGGGCGGGTCCGTCGAGCGTCACGCGCCCGCCCTCGAGGCACACAACGCGGTCCGCGACCTCTGCGAGCGCATTGGCGTCGTGGCTCGCCATGACGACGGTTGCCCCCTCGTCGGCCGCGGCGCGCACCGCGGCAAGGCACGCCTCGCGCGCCCGCGGGTCGAGCCCCGCCGTCGGCTCGTCGAGGAGCAGGAGCGCCGGGCGAACGGCGAGCACGGAGGCGATGGCCACGCGGCGCTGCTGGCCCCCGGAGAGGGCGAACGGCGAGCGACGACCGAGCTCGTCGAGCGAGAGCCCCATGAGGTCGAGGGCCCACGCGGAGCGCTCCCGGGCCTCGGAGGAGGACGCCCCGCGCGCTCGGAGCCCGAAGGAGACCTCCTCTTCCACGGTCGGCTCGAAGAACTGGCGCTCGGGAATCTGGAAGACGAGCCCCGCCGATGCGCCGAGGAGCCGCCCTCCCGCGCCCCGCGCCGCGTCGAGGCCGTCCGCGAGCACCCTCCCCGAGTCGGGGGCGAGCACGCCGGCCACGGCCTCGAGCAGGGTGGTCTTCCCGGACCCGGTCTGCCCCATGAGGCCGGTGACCCCGCCCGAGAACTCGAGCGAGACGCCCTCGAGCGCCCGGGTGCGCCCTCCCGAGGCGTCCTCGAACGAGACGCAGACCTTGTCGAGCGTCACCCGCACAGCGCGCTCACCAGGCCCTCGACCGTGACCGGGGCGGGACCGTCGGCGGCGCCCATGCGGACGAGCTCCGCCCACGTGCGCGCCGCGAGGGGCTGCTCGAGGCCGGCGCGCTCGAGCAGCGCCGCGTCGGTCAGCACGTCCGCGGGGGCGCCCGACGCGAGAACCTCGCCCGCTCCCATGACCACCACGCGGTCCGCGCGCGCGGCGAGCTCCATGTCGTGCGTCACCCAGACGACGGTGGCGCCGAGCTCGCGGCGGACGCGCTCGACGGCGGCCATGAGCTCGTCGCGGCCCCGCGGGTCGATCATGGACGTCGCCTCGTCGAGGACGACGACCTCCGGGCCGCTCGCGAGCACCCCCGCGAGCGCGACGCGCTGCTGCTGCCCGCCCGAGAGCGCGTGCACGTCGCGCCGCTCGAAGCCCTCGAGCCCCACGGCACGGAGCGCCTCGAGGGCCGCCTCGCGGGCGCGCTCGCCCCCTGCTCCGAAGTTCTCGGGGCCAAAGGCGACGTCCTCCCCCACGACGGACGACACGAACTGGTTCTCGGGGTTCTGGAACACCATCCCGCAGGCGCGGCGCAGCTCCCAGAGGGTGCTCGGGTCCGACGCGTCGAGCCCCGCCACCCGAAGCGCCCCGGCCTGCAGCCCGACGAGGGCGTTGAGGTGGCGGGCGAGCGTCGTCTTGCCCGACCCGTTCTCCCCGACGACGGCGACGAGCTCCCCGCGGCGCACGTCGAGGTCCACGTCGCGCAGGTCGGGGCGCGCGGGCACGTAGGCGTGACGGATGCCGCGCGCCTCGATGACGCGGTCCTCGTCGCACCGGGCGCCCCCGGCGGCGGAGCCCTCGTCCTTCTCCCCGCGCATGTCCCACCCCCTTTATTGACAAACGGTCGCCTATTTTATCGCATGAGCGCCGGCAAGGTCGCGCGCGGCGGCCGGCCGGGCGAACGACGTCCGCTCCGTTGTGCACCCAAAAGTGCAACGCTTCACGCGGACGGGCCGTCTACCTGCGGTATCATGGGGTATTCCCAGAACATAACCCCAAGGAGGACACGTGCTCACGTTCGAGAAGTACGTCTGCCCCGCCACCCCGCGGGAGGCCTACGACCTCCTGCAGGAGAACCGGCTCGCCACCGTCATCGGAGGCATGATGTGGCTGCGCCTCGCGGACCGCACCGCGCCGCTCGGCATCGACCTCTCGCGCTGCGGGCTGGACGAGGTCGAGGAGACGCCGGACGCCTTCAGGATCGGCGCCATGGTCACGCTCGGGCAGCTGGAGCGCCACGAGCGCTTCTCCGCCGCGACCTGCGGCATCTTCGCCGAGGCGGTGCGCGACGTCGTGGGCACCCAGTTCAGGAACCTCGCCACGGTGGGCGGCTCGGTCTACGCGCGCATGGGCTTCTCGGACGTCGTGTGCGCGCTGCTCGCGCTCGACGCCGAGGTCGAGCTCGAGGGGGCCGGCGTCGTGCCCATCATCCCGTTCGTGGAGCGCGGGGCGAGGGGCGACATCCTCACGCACGTGATCGTGCGCAAGCATCGCTACCAGGGCGCCTTCGAGTCCGTCCGCAACGCGGCGACGGACTTCTCGGCACTGAACGCCGCGGCCGCCTGCTGGCAGGGGTCGTGGCACGTCGCGGTGGGCGCGCGCCCCAAGAAGGCCGCGCTGCTCACGGGCGGCGAGCGCACCCCGCTGCGCCGCGACTTCTCCCCCGCCGAGCTCGACGCCGTCTGCGAGCTCGCCGAGGGCCTCGACTACGGCTCCGACCTGCGCGGAACCGCCGAGTGGCGCCGCGCCGTGGCGCCGGCGCTCATCCGCCGCGCCGTCAGGCGAGCCGCCGACAAGCCCCGCGCCGACAAGGAGGCCTAAGCATGCTCGTCACCCTCACCCTGAACGGCGCGCGCCTCGAGCGGGACGTGCGGCCGGACATGACCCTCTTCGACTTCTGCCGAGCGCACGGGCTCAAGTCCGTGAAGTGCGCCTGCGAGACCTCCAACTGCGGCCTGTGCACGGTGCTGCTGGACGGCGAGCCGGTGCTCTCGTGCTCGGTCCCCATGGCGCGCGTCGACGGCCGCGAGGTCACCACGCTCGAGGGCATGCGCGACGGACGCCGGGAGCTGCTCGCCCGCTGCCTCGCCGAGGAGGGCGCGGAGCAGTGCGGCTTCTGCGCGCCGGGCACGGAGATGGCCGTGCTCGCGCTCGACGCCGCGAACCCGGGCGCCACCGACGAGGAGGTCCGCCGCTACCTCTCGGGCAACCTCTGCCGCTGCTCGGGATACGCGAGCCAGATGCGCGCGGTGCGCCGCTTCCTCGCCCGCCACGACAACGGCGGCGAGCTGCCGCCGCGCGCGGTGCCCGACGACTCCGTGACCGAGTCCGGCGAGCGCCACGCCCAGATCGCGCGCCCGGTGGCGAAGAAGGACTCCGACGCCCTGCTGGCCGGGCGCCCCGTCTACACGGCCGACCTCGCCCCCGAGGGCGCGCTCGTGGTGAAGCTCGTCCGCAGCCGCCACGCGCACGCCCTGGTCACGGACATCGACCTCGAGGCAGCCCGCGCGCTCCCCGGCGTCGTGGCCGTCTTCGGGCCGGACGACGTCCCGCACAGGCGCTTCACGCTCGCGGGCCAGTCCTTCCTCGAGCCGAGCCCCTACGACACCGTTCTTCTCGACCGCCACGTTCGATACGTGGGCGACGAGGTGGCGATGGTCGTGGCCGAGGACGAGGCCTCCGCATCCGCCGCGGTGCGCGCCGTCAAGGTGACCTACGAGCAGCTCCCCGCCATCGTGAGCGTCGAGGACGCGCTCGACAACCCCACCGTCATCCACGACGAGGACGACTGGGCCGCCGGCTCCGACACGTCCGGGGACCCTTCGCGCAACCTCGTGGCGCACGGCCAGCGCGTCCACGGCGACCTCGACGCCGCCCTCGCCTCCTCCGACGTGGTGATCGAGCGCACCTATCGCACCCAGGCCACCCAGCAGGCCATGATGGAGACGTTCCGCTCCTTCGCCTACACCGACGCCTTCGGACGGCTCACCGTGGTGAGCTCCACGCAGGTGCCCTTCCACATCCGTCGGCAGGTCGCCACGGCGCTGGGGATCCCCAAGAGCCAGGTGCGCGTGATCAAGCCGCGCGTGGGCGGCGGCTTCGGCGCCAAGCAGAGCGGGTGCAACGAGGCCTTCGCCGCGTGGGCCGCGCTCGCCACCGGGCGCCCCTGCGTGTGCACCTACACGCGCGAGGAGACCATGTGCTGCTCGAACACCCGCCACGAGATGGTGATGCGGGTGCGCGTGGGCGCCACGCGCGACGGCGAGATCCGCGCCATCGACCTCCACGCGCTCTCGAACGCCGGCGCGTACGGCTACCACGGCACCACCACGGTGACGCTCGTGGGCGGCAAGGCGCTGCCCATCTACAACCACGCCGCGGCGAGCCGCTTCACCTACGACGTGGTCTACACCAACACCACCCCGGGCGGTGCGTACCGCGGCTACGGGGCGACGCAGGGCTGCTTCGCCGTGGAGTCGGCCGTCAACGAGCTCGCCGACGAGCTCGGCATAGACCCGTGCGAGCTGCGCCTCAAGAACCTGGTCAAGCCAGGGGAGACCCTCTGGCAGCTCAACGACGAGAAGCTCCACAGCTGCCGGCTCGACGAGTGCCTCGGGCGCGCCATGGAGATGGTGGGCTGGGGCGACCGGCCCCTCTCGGAGGACCTCGGCGACCGCGTGCGCGGCATCGGCGTCGCCCTCACGATGCAGGGCTCCGGCATCGCCAACGTCGACATCGCCAACGTCGACATCCGCCTCGAGGACGACGGCTTCTACGTGCTGTCCATCGGCGCCACCGACGTGGGGACCGGCGCCGACACGATCCTGGCCCAGATGGCGGCCGAGGCCCTGGGCTGCGACGTCGACCGCGTCGTCACCAAGGGCGTCGACACCGACACCTCCCCCTTCGACACGGGCGCCTACGCGTCCTCGGGCACCTACACCACCGGCGGCGCCGTCGTGCGCGCGGCCGAGGACCTCGTGCGACAGATTCGCGAGCAGGCGGCGAGCTGGTGGGGCGTCGACGCGGCTGACGTGGAGTTCGACGGCGAGCGCGTGTGGGCGCTCGGCTCGGGCGCCCCGGGCGACCCCGAGCACCAGATGAGCGTCGCAGCCATGGCGAACAAGATGATCGGCTTCGGGATGCAGCCCGGCATGCTCGAGGGCCACGGCTCCAACGCCCAGCCGACCTCCCCGCCGCCCTACATGGCCGGCATCGCCGAGGTCGAGGTCGACAAGGCGACGGGCAGGGTCACGGTCACCGACTACGCCGCCGTCGTGGACTGCGGCACCGTGATCAACCCGGCGCTCGCGCGCGTCCAGGCGGAGGGCGGCATCGCCCAGGGCATCGGGATGGCGCTCACCGAGGACGTGCTCCGCGACGAGCGGGGCAACCTACGCACGGGGTCCTTCATGACCTACAAGATCCCCACCCGCATGGACGTGCCCGAGCCGCGGGTCGAGTTCATGCCGAGCTTCGAGCCCACGGGGCCCTTCGGCGCGAAGTCCATCGGCGAGGTCGTGATCAACACCCCGTCGCCCGCCATCATGAGCGCCGTGGCGCACGCGACCGGCCGATACGTCCGCGACCTGCCCATCACGCCGAGCAAGGTGCTCCTCGGGGAGTAGCCCGCACGGCCTGGCCCCATTCCGTCCGCGGCCCGCACGTTGTTGACGTACGTGCGGGCCGCGGACGCTTCGGGGCCCGATTCCGACCGCAACCCGCACGTTCCCACAACACGTGCTGGCTGCGGACGTTCCGGGGCCCGATTCCGACCGCAACCCGCACGAACCCCAGACACGTGCGGGTTCCGGACGTTTCGGGGTCCCAAAGTGACCGCAGCCCGCACGTTCTTCTCGGCTGGCCTCCGCGCCCGACCGGCGCGGGACGGCCCCCTCCCGCGCTAGAATTGGGGGGCATCGAACGTTCTCGCGGAGGTCGCATGTTCAAGCTCAGGAGGTACCTCGCGGGCCACTACGCGGAGTGCGTGGTCGCGCCGCTGTTCAAGGGGCTCGAGGCGCTGCTGCAGCTCCTCGTCCCGCTCGTGATGGCGCAGGTCATCGACGTCGGCATCGCAAGCCGCGACGCCTCCTACGTGCTCGCCCACGGCGCGCTGCTCGCAGGCGTCGGCGTCTTCGCCTGGGTCATCTCGGTCACGGCGCAGTTCTTCTGCTCGCGCCTCGCCTCCGCCTTCGGGACCGCCATGCGCGACGACCTCTTCGCCCACGTCCTGACCCTCTCGCGCGCCGACGTCGAGCGCATCGGCCGCGCGAGCCTCGTGACGCGCATCACCAACGACTCCCAGCAGGTGCAGGACGGCCTCAACATGTTCTTCCGCCTCATCCTGCGCTCCCCCTTCGTCACCTTCGGGACGGTGGTCGCGGCGTTTCTCGTCGACGGCGTCGAGGGGGCGGCGCTTCTCGCCGCCGTCATCGTCTCGGGCGCCATAGTCATGGGCTTCATGCGCGTGACCACGGGCCGCTACCGCCAGATACAGCGGGGCCTTGACGACGTCCAGCTGCGCGTCGCCGAGAATCTTGAGGGCGTGCGCGTCCTGCGCGCCTTCCGCCGCGAGGAGAGCGAGCGCTCCGACTTCGCCGGCGTCGCCGGGGCGGTCCGCGACCGGCAGGTGACGACCGGCGACATCTCCGCGCTCGTGAACCCGCTCACCTACGTCGCCATCAACTGCGGGCTCATCGCCCTGCTGTGGCTCGGCGGGCCCCGCGTGAGCGCCGGGACGCTCACCCAGGGCCAGCTCGTGGCGCTCGTGAGCTACGTGAGCCAGGCGCTCGTCGAGCTCCTCAAGCTCACCAACCTCATCATGCTGCTCTCCAAGGCGTCCGCCTGCGCGCGGCGCGTCAACGAGGTCTTCGAGACCGAGCCCTCCATGGCCGACGGCCCGCTCGAGGCGGTCCTCGCGCCCGACCGCCCCGCCGTCGCCTTCGACGACGTGAGCTTCACCTACCCGGGGGGCGCCGGGAGCGCCCTCAGCCACGTGAGCTTCGAGCTCATGGCGGGGCGGACGCTCGGCGTCATCGGGGGCACGGGCTCGGGGAAGTCCACCCTCGCGAGCCTCGTCATGCGATTCTACGACGCCACGTCCGGCTCGGTCCGCGTGGGGGGCGTCGCCGTGCGCGACCTCACGCGTCAGAGCCTGCGGCGCGTGGTGTCCCTCGTCGAGCAGGGCGCCACGCTCTTCTCGGGGACCATCGAGTCCAACCTTCGCTGGGGCGGGCCCGACGCGGGCGAGAAGGACCTCGAGGCGGCGCTCTCGACCGCGCAGGCCGCGGGCATCGCGGGAGGAAGGGAGGACGGCCTCGCCGCGGAGGTCGAGCAGTTCGGGCGGAACTTCTCGGGCGGCCAGCGCCAGCGCCTCGCCGTCGCCCGGACCCTCGCGCGCAGGCCGGGCGTGCTCGTGCTCGACGACGCGTCCTCCGCGCTCGACTTCGCGACCGACGCGGCCCTGCGCCGGGCGCTGAGGCGCGACTGCTCGGGCGCCGCGGTCATCCTCATCTCCCAGCGCGTGACCACCGTGCGCCACGCCGACCAGATACTCGTCCTCGACGGGGGCAGGCAGGTGGGGCTCGGGTCGCACGAGGAGCTGCTCGAGCGCTGCCCCGTCTACCGGGAGATCTGCGAGTCCCAGCTCAGCTCCGAGGAGGTGGCGCGATGAGTCGCGAGGCGAAGCTCGCCGCGGACGGCACCGTCCGTCGCATCGCGAGGCTCTTCTCGGCAGAGCGCGGAAAGGTGGCCGCTGCCGCCGGCCTCACGGCCTGCGTGGTCGTGGGGACCCTCGCGCTGCCCGTGCTCTCGGGCCGGGCGGTCGACTGCGTGGCGGGGCCCGGCAGGGTCGACTTTGCCGGGCTGCACGAGACCCTCGCGCTCATCGCCGTCGCGCTCGCCGCCACGGCGTGCTGCCAGTGGGCGCTCAGCGCCGTCACCAACCGCCTCGCCTTCGGGGCCGCGCTCGAGCTGCGCCGGCGCGCCTTCGACCACCTGCAGGAGCTGCCCCTCTCCTACCTCGACGCGCACGGGCACGGCGACCTGGCGAGCCGCATCGTGACCGACGCCGACATGCTCACCAACGGCCTGCTCATGGCCTTCCAGCAGCTTCCGACCGGCGTCCTCACCATCGTGGTGACGCTCGCCTTCATGTTCGCGCTCAACCCGGCGATCGCCGCCGTGGTGGCACTTCTCACGCCCGTCTCGATCTTCACCGCCCGCTTCATCGCCACGCACAGCGCGCGGCACTTCTCGGGGCAGACGCGCCTGCGCGGAGAGCTCACCGCCTACGTGGAGGAGATGGTCGGGGGCATCTCGGCCGTCGAGACCTTCGAGGTCCAGGACCGTGTCCACGCTCGCTTCGCCGCGACGGACGCCGCGCTCGGACAGGAGAGCTTCAAGGCCGTGTTCTTCTCGTCGCTCGTGAACCCGACCACGCGCTTCGCCAACGCCCTCGTCTACGCCGCCATCGGCATCTTCGGGGCGTTCGTCGCCATGTCGGGCGGCATCACCGTGGGTGGCCTCTCGGCCTTCCTCGGCTACGCGGACCAGTACGCCAAGCCCTTCAACGACATATCCGGCGTCGCCACCGAGCTGCAGAACTGCGTCGCCTGCGCGCGCCGCCTCTTCGACCTGCTCGACGAGCCCGCAGAGGACGCCGACGCCCTGGGCGCCGTCGCGCTCGCGGAGCCGCACGGCGAGGTGCGGCTCGACCACGTCGCCTTTGGCTACGACCCGGGCCGCCCGGTGCTGCGCGACGTGGACCTCGCGGTGCGGCCCGGCACGAGGGTCGCCCTCGTGGGCGAGACGGGCTGCGGCAAGACCACCCTCATCAACCTGCTCATGCGGTTCTACGACGTAAGCGGCGGCGCGGTGGTCGTGGACGGGCACGACGTGCGCGAGCTCGAGCGCGAGAGCCTGCGCGCCGGGTGGGGCATGGTCCTGCAGGACACCTGGCTGCGCAGGGCGACGGTGCGCGAGAACGTGGCGATGGGAAGGCCCGACGCCACGCTCGAGGAGGTGCGCGCCGCCTGCCGCGAGGCGTACGCGGACGACTTCGTCATGCGGCTGCCGCAGGGCTACGACACGGTGCTCGACGGCTCCGCATCGCTCTCCGCGGGGCAGCGGCAGCTGCTGTGCATCGCGCGCGTCGTCCTCGCGCGGCCCGCCATGCTCATCCTCGACGAGGCGACGAGCAACATCGACACCCGAACCGAGCTCCTGGTCCAGCGCGCGCTGGCGCGGCTCATGGAGGGTCGCACGAGCTTCGTGGTGGCGCACCGGCTCTCCACCGTGCGCGACGCAGACCTCATCTGCGTGGTCGCAGACGGGCGCATCGCGGAGCGCGGCACGCACGAGGAGCTGCTTGCCGCGGGCGGTCGCTACCGAGCGATCTACGAGGCACAGTTCGCGCCGACGGAATAGCGGGCGCGGCGTCATATGATGGATGGGGCCGCAGTGACGCGGCCGCCACGTGGCTGGAGACAAGTGAGGTCGACATGCGGCAATCAAGGGCGTTCTGGGCGGCGTTCGCGCTGCTGACGGGGGCGACCTCGCTGAGCGCGGCCAACCCGTGCGTGGGGGTGTTCGCCGTCTTCTACCTGGCGCTGGCGCTCGTCTCGCTTGTCGCCTACCTCGTCATGCGCTCCGGCGCGCGTCGCCTCGCGTCCGCCGCCGGGCGCACGGCGACCGACGGCGCGGGGGCAATCGACCGCGATGCGACGCGCAGGGGCGTCAGCCACATGAGCCGCGCGCTCTTTGGCATGGTCGCGCTCCTGTCGGTGGTGGTCGCCGTTGCGACCCTGCTGCTCACGATGCTCGGGCTGGACCCGCGCTCCGGCGGGAGGGCGATGCTCCCGGTGCAGTTGGCGCCGTTCGACACGGCGTTCGACCTCTGGGCGGTCTCCGCCGTCATGGGCGTGGTGGGCGGCGTCCTGCTCGTCACGGCGGGCAAGGACGTGCGCGCCTGGCTCGGCTCCGTCGCGTAGGCGGGGCGGCGCCCGCACGCGACGAAGCCGCGCCGACTACACGCAGGTCCAGCCTCCGTCGATGTAGATGGCCTGCCCGGTGGCGTGGCTCGACACAACCCTACAGCCCGTGGGCGGAGAGGCGCGAGTCTATCTCCCTGAGCGTGACGCGAGCCGCGAAGAGCTGACGGTACGTTGCCGTCTTCACCTTGCCCGCGGCGGCGAGCTCGGACATCTTCTCCCTGGTGCTCGCCAGCTCGGCACGCACGTCGCGGGCAAAGGACTCGTAGGCCGCCAGGCGCTCGACGTCCTCCGCGCCCAGACCCTCCCCCATCAGAAGTTCGCCCCGTTCCACCCAAAGTTGGGCGTGGAGCCGTAGCTGAGGTAGATGCGCTCCGGGTCGACCCCGAGCGCGCGGGACACCACGGGGGTGACCTCCTCCGTGAAGCGCTCCCACGCGGCCGCCGGGACCTCGGAGCGCGCAAAGACGCTCACCTCGACGAGGGCGGAGGGCCTGGAGTCGTCCCCTCCAAAGTACATGGGGGCCGACTCGTCGAAGACGCACATGAGCCACGCCTCCGACTTGCCCGGAACGGCCTCGATGGCCTTGCCGTACGCGGCCTTGAGGACCTCGCGGGCCTCGACGGGGATGGGCTCGGAGCAGTGGGTGTGAACGACGGGCATGACGTCCTCCTATCCAAGGGCATCGGCTTTTGGGTGCGGGCGCGCGACGGCAATCCCGCTCGCCCGCCCTACCATTGGCATCATAATATCACAATACTAGAACATGTGTACGTGTCTTTTCTCATGACCGGAGACACTTATGTCCGGAGCGGCACCTACCATGTCCGCAGGGACGCCAGGGAAGGAGGAGCTCATGTACGAGCCGTCACGTCACATCGCCACGTTCAACATCGCCGGCTTCCAGCACTGGGACGGCGCCACGGTCATCGATCAGCTCAAGGTGGGGTCCCCGCTCCAGCTCGTCACGGAGCCGGACAACCCCCACGACTCGGAGGCCGTCGCGATTCGCTGGCAGGGGACAAAGCTCGGCTACGTCCCCTCGGGCGAGAACCACCTCCCGTCGCTGCTCCTCCACTATGGTCACGCCGGGGTGCTCGAGTGTCGCGTGCTCAAGGTCGACCCTTCGGAAAGCCCCTGGAAGCAGGTCATGGTCGGCCTCTACCTCACTGATGCCCGCGACACCTGACGGAGCGCGAGCGAGGGTCGAGAGCGGGGCGCGCAGCCCCTTTCGCTGACGCATTCCGACCGTCCGTAGAAAAGCGGCCAGATAAAAAGTTCGCCCCGCATCGTCCGAGGACGGTGCGGGGGTAACTTTACGGGTAAGTCAGATAGCTGACTTCCCTTGTCTGGAGCCGCACCCTTCCCCAAGGTGAGCCGCTCTAGGGATAGTCTAGCACCTCTTCTCCCCTAATGAGGCAACATTCTATGGCCGGCAGAACCGTTCTCATTCAGAGCAAGGCGCACCTCAGCATCCAAGACGGCATGCTCAGCGTGAGGACCGACAGGGGAGCGACGACGCTTCCCCTTGAGGAAATCTGGGTCGTCATCGTTGAGTCCCATCAAACCACGCTCACCACCGCCTGCCTGTCAAAGCTCAACGACGCCGGCATAGGCGTGATGATCTGCGGGGACGACCACATGCCCAATGGGCTGCTGCTCCCCATCGGCGCCCACTCTCGACACGCGGCAATCGTCGAGGACCAGCTGACCATGACAAAGCCGCTTACCAAGCAGCTCTGGAAACGGGTCGTGCGGGCAAAGATCCTCAACCAGGCAGCCGTTCTCGATGAGCTCGGCCTCCCCTCCGGCACGGTCCGTGCGTTTGCGAGCGACGTCCTCTCTGGCGACACGAGCAATCGCGAGGGAGCCGCCGCCTCGGCATACTTCCAAGTCCTCATCGAGCACGGAACGCGACGGAGCAGCGCGTACAGCTCCGCGCTTGACTACGGCTACGGCGTGCTCAGGGCGGGAATCGGACGCGCGGCGGTCGGAGGAGGCTGGCTCGTCTCTCGGGGTATCCATCACCATAGCGTCTACAACGCCTTCAATCTCGTCGACGACCTCATCGAGCCCTTCAGGCCGCTCGTCGACCTCCTCGTCATGACGTATCACGTCACCGATCCCCTGACTCCGCAGAGCAAGGCGCTCCTCGCGCGCGTGTTTGAGCACGTCATGGTCATGGATGGCAAGCGGTGCAGCTGCGTGCAGTGCATCGAGGTCATGTTCTCGTCACTGCGGTCCGCCGTCCTGGAAAGGAACGCCGGGAGGCTCCTGCTCCCCAGGCTCGACGGGCTCGAGACCGTGCCGATCGAATAGGAGCGGAGATGAGGGTCATGAGGCTGCTCGTGATGTTTGACCTCCCCACGGGGAGCAAGGCGGAGAGGCGCTCCTACGCGGAGTTCCGAAAGTTCCTCGTGAAGGACGGCTACCACATGGAGCAATTCTCCATCTACTCTCGCCTCCTCCTGACGCGCGAGTCGTCGGCGGCCCATGTCGAGCGGCTGAGATGCAACCTGCCCCCCGCCGGCGTCGTGACCGTTCTCGAACTCACCGAGAAGCAGTACTCAAGCAGGCTCAGGCTTCTCAACACCAATCCCCCGACCTCGTCCCACGACGAGCAAGGAGCCCAGCTCACCCTGGTCCTCTAAGCGGGGGACCCAAATGGCACGGCGACCCTTTCCAGCTCGCCACTGAGGGGTCTCTTGTGTCCGGTCCATGTCCTATGGTGGTACCGTAGCTCGAGTCAGCACTCTTTCAGATTGGATTGCCATGCAGCCTGAGTCCGTTCGCCTCTTTGGAAAGCTTGGGGTTCGCCGCTACCTCGTCCTTGGACTCGATCCCGGGGTCGCCAGCTGCGGCTTTTCTCTCATCGACCTCCACAACCACGAGATTCTCGAGATGGGGTCCCGTCTCTTCGACTCGCCCGTCGTCCCCAAGACGCAGCAGAGCAAGGCGGCGGTGCGACGGGGCTTCCGCTCAACCCGTCGCAACCTCGACAGGACGCAGAATCGTCTGAAGCACTGCCTTCGCCTCCTCAAGGAGCAGGGCCTCGTCCCCGCCGGCGCCACCCCCGAGTTCTTCCACACCGCAAAAGGCGACCAACCGCCCATCAGGCTGAGGGTCGCCGGACTCGACCGGCTTCTCACCGACCGCGAGTGGGCGATCGTCCTGTACTCGCTCTGCAAGCGCCGCGGCTACATACCCCACGGTGAGGGCGGGGAGGGTGACGTCGACAGCGCAAGCGAGGACGGAAAGGTCCTCAAGGCCATAAGCCAGAACAAGAAGCTTCTCGCGGAGAGCGGTGCCAGAACCGTCGGTGAGTGGCTTGCTACGCAGCCGCGCAGCAGGAACCGCTCCGGGGAGTACGACAAGTGCGTCACCCACGCACAGCTCACCGATGAGGTGCGCGCGCTGTTCAGCGCGCAGAGGTCCTTCGGAAGCACGTCTGCCACGGAGGATCTCGAGGACGCCTATCTTGAGGTCTTCGACTGGGAGAAGCCCCGCGACGCGTTCGACAGGCGAAGCTACGAGCTCGTCGGCAACTGCGTGTACTTCCCCGGCGAGAAGCGCGCGGCGCGCTGCACGCTCACGAGCGAGCTCGTCTCCGCATACGGCGCCCTCGGCAACGTCACAATTCAGTTCCCCGACGGCACGACGCGCCCGCTCACCGCAAAGGAGCGCGACACCTTCATCGACACGCTCTTCTCCCCCTCCGCGCTCAAGGGCAACAAGGAGTGCAAGGTCAAGTTCTCCGACATCAGAAGGCGCCTCGACCTCGACGCCCGGACCTCGTTCAAGGGCATCTCGTCTGATGACGAGAAGAACCGCGAGGTATACCGGCCGCAAGGCTGGAGAACGCTGCGAAAGACGCTCGGCTCCGAGGGGACGGCCCTGCTCACGAGGTTTCTCGCCGACCGCGACCTCGCGGACGCGACGATGGAGGCCGTCGCGTACTCCTCGTCCCTCCCCGTCTTGAGCTCGCGTCTCGAGGAGCTTGAGCTCACCGATGACGAGGTCGCCCTCGTCGAGCGCCTCCCCTACTCGAGCCGTGCCCTCAACGGATACGGGTCCCGCTCCAAGAAGGCGCTTGACCTGCTGCTGGGCGCCTTCGAGGAACCCGAGGTACTCACTCTCACGGACGCCGAGACGGCCACTGGCCTTGATGAGCTTCGCAAGCACGGCTCAGCCGGCATCGAGCGGTCGACAAAGCTGATGCCGTACGCCGCATGGATCGCCCTCACCGGCCGCACCAACAACAACCCCGTCGTCCTCAGGGCGATGGCTCAGATGCGCAAGGTCGTCAACGCCGTCTGTGGTGAATGGGGCGTCCCCAACGAGATTCACGTCGAGCTCGCCCGCGAGCTCGCGCTACCCAAGAAGGCCAAGGACTCCATCGCCCGTGCCAACCGTCAGAACGAGAAGGATAACGAGCGCATCAGGAAGCAGATCTCCGAACTCACGGGGCGAGACCACGACCGGATCAAGAACTCACTTGTGGCAAAGTGGCGCCTCTGGGAGGAGCAGGGGAACTGCGACATCTACACGGGCGAGAGAATCGACGCCCTGCGGCTCGTCAATGACGACACGTACACCCAGGTCGACCATATCCTCCCCTTCTCTCGCACGGGAGACAACTCGCGCCACAACAAGGTGCTCGTCCTTGCCCACAGCAACCAGCTCAAGCGCGAGCGGTCTCCCTTCGAGTGGATGACCTCCGAGGAGGCGGGCGCGCCCGACTGGAACTCCTTTGTCGCATCCGTCCAAGAGAACCGCAGGATCAGCCCGCGGAAGCGTGGCTTCCTCCTCGAGCGCGACCTCATGTCTAAGGAGGGCGACTTCCAAAGCAGGAACCTGACGGACACGGCCTACATGGCCCGCGAGGTCTGCGCCTATCTCTCGGACTGCCTCGCCTTCCCGAACGACGGCAGGAAGGTTCACGTCGTGCCGACCAAGGGCACCGCCTCGGCGTGGCTCAGAAGGTCCTGGGGGCTCAACTTCGGCATGGCGGGGGAGAAGGACCGCTCGGACGACCGTCACCACGCAACGGATGCGTGCGTGATTGCCGCGTGCTCTCGCTCGCTCGTCATTCAGACGGCAAAGCTCTCCGAGCACCACTACACGCTCAACGAGCAGGGTCGCGACGAGGCGCTTCTTGGGTCTATGCCCTGGCCATCCTTTGCCGATGACGTCCGACAGATGCGCGAGAAGGTCATCCCGACCAGGTTTGTCCCCCGCGTCGGGTCGGGCGAGCTCTTTGAGCAGACGATCTACTCCTATGTCGGAACCGACGACAAGGGCAAGGACCTTCTCTCGGCAAAGGGCGGCAAGCCGAAGCCCGCTGGCAACGCAGTTGTCTCCGATGACGAGAAGTCCGCCATCAAGGTCGGAGGAATGATCTGCCTGCGCCTCTGGCACGATGTCGATGCCAGAAAGGGGCGTGGCCAGTGGTACGCCGACCCGATCTACTATGCCGACCTACCGGCTCTGCGAAACGGGACGTATGTGCCGCGGATTGCCCAAGCGCATAAGGGGAGAAAGACTTGGAAGCCCATTCCTGAGCGGGTCCTTTCCGGCAAACCGATTTGTCTCTATCTCGGAGATGCGGTGCGGGTTGACCATGAGATCGGCAGATTTTCTGGCTTTGACATCGATGCAGCCAATTGGTCACTAAAGAGTATTTACTCTGGGGAGAAGATTTGTTTTCCTTCTATTGGAAAGATTGATAATATAACTTTTCCAATTAAAATCACAGAGGATATCCTTGGTAGATGTTGGGGAAATTTGTAGGCATACTTTGTGACCGTCTCTCTCTTGCGAGAGACGGTCACATTTCATCAGTCATTGCCACGCACCCTTCCCCAAGGTGATACGCTCCTCGCCTACGGCTTCACCGCCGAGGACGTGTCTTGAGCACGCACCCTTCCCCAAGGTGATACGCTGCGCCGCGCCGTCGAGATGACCGAGTACCTGTCTTGAGCACGCACCCTTCCCCAAGGTGATACGCTGATGCCCTCGGCCATGCCCTCCATTGTGTAGTCTTGAGCACGCACCCTTCCCCAAGGTGATACGCTACGGGTCTTGTACTTGCCCGTGCGCGGGTCGTCTTGAGCACGCACCCTTCCCCAAGGTGATACGCTTCTACGCTCGTGGGCATGCGTCAAGCTATCGGTCTTGAGCACGCACCCTTCCCCAAGGTGATACGCTGATGGCGCCGCACTTGTGGCACACCCGGCAGTCTTGAGCACGCACCCTTCCCCAAGGTGATACGCTTGGGCAAGGATAGGGGTGCAAGCACCCCTAGTCTTGAGCACGCACCCTTCCCCAAGGTGATACGCTGGCGCTCATGGCAGCGTCTGCCGAGCCGGAGTCTTGAGCACGCACCCTTCCCCAAGGTGATACGCTGGAGTCGGAGACGCAGGAGATCAAGCACGTGTCTTGAGCACGCACCCTTCCCCAAGGTGATACGCTAAATGAACGGGGTACCGACATGGCGAAATGTGTCTTGAGCACGCACCCTTCCCCAAGGTGATACGCTGGCGGTGCTCCCGCCGTACTGGAAGACGTTGTCTTGAGCACGCACCCTTCCCCAAGGTGATACGCTCTCGCAGGCACGGAGCACCTTGTTCTCGGAGTCTTGAGCACGCACCCTTCCCCAAGGTGATACGCTATCACCATGAGCGGCAGCTTCGTCACGGTCGTCTTGAGCACGCACCCTTCCCCAAGGTGATACGCTCCCGCTGTCCGACTCGGTGCAGGTCTACCTGTCTTGAGCACGCACCCTTCCCCAAGGTGATACGCTCTTGCTGCCGTCCATATCCACAAGCTCTATGTCTTGAGCACGCACCCTTCCCCAAGGTGATACGCTCTTGCTGCCGTCCATATCCACAAGCTCTATGTCTTGAGCACGCACCCTTCCCCAAGGTGATACGCTATTGTCCTGATGCTCCTGCCAGTCCTGATAGTCTTGAGCACGCACCCTTCCCCAAGGTGATACGCTCTCTCGTCGAACTCGGCCCCGCACTCGGAGGTCTTGAGCACGCACCCTTCCCCAAGGTGATACGCTCGCTGCGCCTTGCATCACCGTTGCCATAGTGTCTTGAGCACGCACCCTTCCCCAAGGTGATACGCTAAATGTCGAACG
This sequence comes from Thermophilibacter mediterraneus, assembly GCF_900119385.1. Classification (GTDB taxonomy): domain Bacteria; phylum Actinomycetota; class Coriobacteriia; order Coriobacteriales; family Atopobiaceae; genus Thermophilibacter; species Thermophilibacter mediterraneus. The sequence goes on along the minus strand of NZ_FPKO01000007.1, from coordinate 241,673 downwards.
TGAGCGAGATCGGGGACTGGTCTTGAGCACGCACCCTTCCCCAAGGTGATACGCTCACGCGGTCGACGGACCGGACGAGCTTACTGTCTTGAGCACGCACCCCTCCCCAAGGTGATACGCTTCGGGCGGGGTTGCCCCCGCCCTTGGTTTCGTCTTGAGCACGCACCCTTCCCCAAGGTGATACGCTCCCGGGTGTGGCGCCCTAGCTCGTCGGATGGTCTTGAGCACGCACCCTTCCCCAAGGTGATACGCTAGGACGGCCCTGACTGTCTCGCGCTCGTGCGTCTTGAGCACGCACCCTTCCCCAAGGTGATACGCTGAGTACGGCGACAGGGTCATCGACAGGTCAGTCTTGAGCACGCACCCTTCCCCAAGGTGATACGCTGGGTTCGTCTATGTATACCAATCGCCCGTTGTCTTGAGCACGCACCCTTCCCCAAGGTGATACGCTCACGGCGTCGACTACGGCATATGGCTTGAGGTCTTGAGCACGCACCCTTCCCCAAGGTGATACGCTTTCCGCTCCGGGCTGATAGACTCGCCATTCGTCTTGAGCACGCACCCTTCCCCAAGGTGATACGCTTCGTGGGGCCGTCTCCGTTGTGCGGAATGAGTCTTGAGCACGCACCCTTCCCCAAGGTGATACGCTCATCGACATGGCGTTGTCCTCGCCGAGTGAGTCTTGAGCACGCACCCTTCCCCAAGGTGATACGCTGGCACCAACGCCATCCAGCTCTGTAGCCGAGTCTTGAGCACGCACCCTTCCCCAAGGTGATACGCTGACACCATGCCAAAAACAACGGCGCTCAAAGTCTTGAGCACGCACCCTTCCCCAAGGTGATACGCTTGGAGGAGCGCGAGCCGGACGGCCTTCTCAGTCTTGAGCACGCACCCTTCCCCAAGGTGATACGCTCGCCGACGGCGTGCTCACCGTCCACGACAAGTCTTGAGCACGCACCCTTCCCCAAGGTGATACGCTATGTGGACTAGGGAGAACTGGAACACCATCGTCTTGAGCACGCACCCTTCCCCAAGGTGATACGCTCATCAAAGTATTCACGCAACAGCTCCTTGAGTCTTGAGCACGCACCCTTCCCCAAGGTGATACGCTGGCGGAGAGCTGCGTGCTCGCGGACGCGGAGTCTTGAGCACGCACCCTTCCCCAAGGTGATACGCTGCAACGTTGTGTTTCAGCTAATCACACCTAGTCTTGAGCACGCACCCTTCCCCAAGGTGATACGCTGCAACGTTGTGTTTCAGCTAATCACACCTAGTCTTGAGCACGCACCCTTCCCCAAGGTGATACGCTCTTGGTAGGGCATTCATGAAACCTCTGATAGTCTTGAGCACGCACCCTTCCCCAAGGTGATACGCTCTTCGCGTTCACGTCAACGATGATCGAGCAGTCTTGAGCACGCACCCTTCCCCAAGGTGATACGCTCTGACGCGTAGTGATCGACCCTCATGATTCGTCTTGAGCACGCACCCTTCCCCAAGGTGATACGCTTAACGTGCGCGCTCGCTGTCTTGTATACAAGTCTTGAGCACGCACCCTTCCCCAAGGTGATACGCTAGTAGCGAGGATATGGGAAGCCTCTTTCGCGTCTTGAGCACGCACCCTTCCCCAAGGTGATACGCTGGCGGTCGTGCGTGGGTACAGTACTGGCCGGTCTTGAGCACGCACCCTTCCCCAAGGTGATACGCTTTTCACTCCTTTCACCCGACGCGCAGCGCAGTCTTGAGCACGCACCCTTCCCCAAGGTGATACGCTGAGCATCGGCGTTATGGCGGACACGACCTGGTCTTGAGCACGCACCCTTCCCCAAGGTGATACGCTCAGCTCGTCCGCGCCCCACCACCACCACCAGTCTTGAGCACGCACCCTTCCCCAAGGTGATACGCTCAAGTATCTCGGAGGCGGCTCTCGCGGCGGGTCTTGAGCACGCACCCTTCCCCAAGGTGATACGCTCAAGCGTCAACGGCCCTGTCTCCACGTCGGGTCTTGAGCACGCACCCTTCCCCAAGGTGATACGCTGGAATCGTCCTGGTACTCGACCTTCTGGATGTCTTGAGCACGCACCCTTCCCCAAGGTGATACGCTGAGGAAGAGGAACAGGACATGACAGACGCAGTCTTGAGCACGCACCCTTCCCCAAGGTGATACGCTGCGGGGTCAATGAATCAGGGTCTGTCGGTCGTCTTGAGCACGCACCCTTCCCCAAGGTGATACGCTTGCACGACCTTCTGCCGCATGTCCTCGCCGGTCTTGAGCACGCACCCTTCCCCAAGGTGATACGCTTGGTTGGAACTGGGCGAGCGTGAACTACAAGTCTTGAGCACGCACCCTTCCCCAAGGTGATACGCTCGAGAGCGCGCACAGCACGGTGGCGATGAAGTCTTGAGCACGCACCCTTCCCCAAGGTGATACGCTGAAGGCGCCCCAGTTCATGCGCGGCTCGGTGTCTTGAGCACGCACCCTTCCCCAAGGTGATACGCTGGTAATCACGACCACGGCTGGCTCCCCGCGGTCTTGAGCACGCACCCTTCCCCAAGGTGATACGCTGAGTACGCGACCGAGGCCACGCTGAACGATGTCTTGAGCACGCACCCTTCCCCAAGGTGATACGCTACCTCTCGAACGCCACCGTTACGAACGAGAGTCTTGAGCACGCACCCTTCCCCAAGGTGATACGCTGTGCGGCACTACGACGCGAGCAGGAAGGCGGTCTTGAGCACGCACCCTTCCCCAAGGTGATACGCTGCTACCGTCGGACGTGACACCAGCGCCGTTGTCTTGAGCACGCACCCTTCCCCAAGGTGATACGCTGAGCAGATTTGCTCAGAGCTCGGCGACAGCGTCTTGAGCACGCACCCTTCCCCAAGGTGATACGCTTGCGGGCCGAGCGCGCAAGAGCCGGGCTCAGTCTTGAGCACGCACCCTTCCCCAAGGTGATACGCTGATGTCGCACTGGATGGTGCCGGTCACGGAGTCTTGAGCACGCACCCTTCCCCAAGGTGATACGCTCGACCGCGCTCGGGCCTTTCATCTGCTCGGGTCTTGAGCACGCACCCTTCCCCAAGGTGATACGCTCTTCCGGTCGTGTCGGCTGGCCCTCACGGTAGTCTTGAGCACGCACCCTTCCCCAAGGTGATACGCTGTGGTAGCTAACGTGACAGCCGAGCAGATTGTCTTGAGCACGCACCCTTCCCCAAGGTGATACGCTGGCGGTGTACGTGTCCTGATATGAGTCGACGTCTTGAGCACGCACCCTTCCCCAAGGTGATACGCTGGCGAGAGCGCGGAGCGCGACCTCGGCAAGGTCTTGAGCACGCACCCTTCCCCAAGGTGATACGCTGCAGGTGGTCGCGACGGCGTCGCAGACGCCTGTCTTGAGCACGCACCCTTCCCCAAGGTGATACGCTTGTTCGCGAACGGACGGCGCGACCCGCGCAGTCTTGAGCACGCACCCTTCCCCAAGGTGATACGCTGTCGGCGAGGTTCCGCTACCACAAGGAGGAGTCTTGAGCACGCACCCTTCCCCAAGGTGATACGCTGATGGCGTCGGTGATTGAGGTGACGGACTTGTCTTGAGCACGCACCCTTCCCCAAGGTGATACGCTGGACGAGAAGACCATGGCCACCATCAGGCTGTCTTGAGCACGCACCCTTCCCCAAGGTGATACGCTGCTGACGGCAAGCTCACCGCCCACGACAAGGTCTTGAGCACGCACCCTTCCCCAAGGTGATACGCTGGCATCGAGTGCGCCGTCATCGGCGACCCGGTCTTGAGCACGCACCCTTCCCCAAGGTGATACGCTCATCGAGTCGGCGCATATCCACGTCGGAGAGTCTTGAGCACGCACCCTTCCCCAAGGTGATACGCTTTGCCTATACGTGGATTGTACCCGCAGCTAGTCTTGAGCACGCACCCTTCCCCAAGGTGATACGCTGTCAGGATCGCCGAGCAGGAGGGCTTCACGGTCTTGAGCACGCACCCTTCCCCAAGGTGATACGCTATACAGCCAAGCGGTGGAGTCGACCGAGTCGTCTTGAGCACGCACCCTTCCCCAAGGTGATACGCTTGAGACGGGTGACGCCGCCACCTACCAGCTGTCTTGAGCACGCACCCTTCCCCAAGGTGATACGCTACCTCGACGCAGAAAACCCCTTTCAACAGGGGTTTTCTGCGTTGTGGAGACGAGCAAAATCGCGTGGAAGGCACCGATTCATCATGCTCGTCAACGGTTTTTATCCGTCTTGCAAGCCTGTCGCGGTGCCAATCATCAGCTGAATCCGTGTGTGGATTATGTGAGCGGCGCATCCGCCCCGAGGCACAAGCTATGAGTCCTCCAAGGAGACCTCGACGTCTAGGAATACCTTGACGATGCCGATCTCCGTTGGCCAGTTGTCGACGTACTGTGTCTCGACCGCGGTAACGGTACCCTGGACCCTTCCCCTCGACTCGAGGGAGCGAAGCGTTCCGATGTCGAGCCCGCCATCCTCGAGATGTGAGTCGAACTCGTGGCCCCTCGCGTCCCTGAGCGTGCAGACGGGGTAGACGGAGCCCGGGTAGCTCGACGGGGAGCAGGACTCGACGAGCTCGACTCGCTCCCCGACCGCAAGGGACTCGAGCGCCCTCATGGTTCGAGAGTCCTCCGCGCTGGGGATGCCAAGGGACTCCCACGTGAAGCAGCTCGTGAAGACAGCGCGGCCCACGTCCACCGTGATCGTCCCGCCATCACCCCCGCCCAGGCGGATGGCAGCAGGAAACATGCCCAGCGCGGACAGAAACGCCCGCCTGCTGACGCCCCCTCCCCCGGCGTCCACGCCTACTCACCCTCCACGCGGCGGCGAAGCTGCTTGACCTTGCCTCGGGCGCGCTTTGACTCGAGGCGCCGCCTGCGCTGGGACGCCGGCACGTGCGTCTTCTTGCGGGGCCGAGGCGGGCGGGCCCGCCGGCGGCACAGCTCGATGATCTTCTCGACGCAGCGCTCACGATTCTGGAGCTGGCTTCTCGACTCGCGAGACACCACGGTGATGCCCGTCGGCACATGGCGCATCCTCACCGCCGAGTCGGTGGTGTTCACGCCCTGCCCACCCGGGCCGGTCGCACGAAAGACCTGCACCTCGCAGTCACGCGCGATCTCCTGGGGCGTCTGCCGCGCGAAGGCGGCGTAGTCACGATATGTGAGCCCGTTCTTCTCCATGTGAACCATCCTACTCGAGATGGGCCGAGAAGAACCTAAGGTCGAGGGGAAGCCCTACAGCACGACCCCGGCCCTGACGCGCTCGACGGCGTCGTCGCCGAGATAGTGGCGCACGATCTCGAGCGCGAAGAGCATCGCGGTGCCGGCCCCCTGGCTGGTGATGACGTTGCCGTCGACCACGACCGGCTCGTCGGGCAGCAGCTCTGCGCCATGCTCGGCGAGCACGTGCTGGAAGCCCGGGTTGGACGTGGCGCGACGGCCCGTGAGCAGGCCAAGCTCGGCGAGGATCGACGGCGCGGCGCAGATGGCGGCAACGGGACGCCCCGCGGCGACGCGCGCCGATACCTCGGAGCAGAGCGGCTCGCAGGCACGCAGGTTGGGGGTCCCGGGAATCCCGCCGGGCAGCACCAGCATGTCGTAGTCCGCGAAGGAGAAGCCCTCGTCGGCGATGGAGCGCTTGCAGACGATGGTCACCTCGTGGGAGGAGGTGACCTCCCGATCCGGCGTGATGGCCACGGTGTCGCAGGGGATGCCGGCACGGAACAGCAGGTCCACGACCGTGAGCCCCTCGATCTCCTCGAGGCCCGGAGCAATGAGTACCGCGACGCGACTGTCGGTCTCCTGCCTGAACATGCGATCCCTCCTCGCTCGTGGCCCCCGGCGAGCCGGGGGCGCGGTCGTCCCTAGTCCTCGATGCCGGCGTTGATGGCGTCGGCGATTGCCTGCGGGTCGTCGGAGCCGCGCAGGAGGTTCTTGAAGTCGTCCTTCATGAGCAGGACCGCGGTCTTGGACAGGAGCTTGATGTGGGTAGTGCCCGCCTCGCCGCTCGGAACGAGCAGCGCGATGGCGATGTCCACCGGCTTGTCGTCAAAGCTCGGCCAGGAGACGGGGTGGTCGTTCTTGACGACGATCACCGAGGCCTCGGTGACGGCGGACGACTTGGCATGCGGCACGGCGAAGCCGTCGGTCATGCCGGTCTCGCCCAACTCCTCGCGCGCGACGAAGTCGTCATAGAGCATCTCGGCGTTGGTTGCGACGCCAAGCTCGACGGCCTTCTCCGCGATGAGGCTGAGCAGGTCCTCACGGGAGTTCTTGCTCTGGTTGACGAAGACGTTGGTGGCCTTGGCGAACTCGCTCACGAGTGACCTCCCTGTGGTCGGGCGCGCCCGTCGGGCGCCAGATGGACACGTCAATGATAGCCGTCTTGCCGCCGTCGCGGGGCGAGAGGCACCGCGACGAGCGCGGCCCTAGCGCGACGGGGGCTCGATCCCCAGGTGGTCGAAGGCGGCGAGCGTCGCCTGGCGGCCCTGGGGCGTGCGCACGATGAGGCCGCGCTGCAGCAGGTACGGCTCATAGACGTCCTCGAGCGTCGACGGGTCCTCGGAGACCGCGCTCGCCACCGTGGTGAGCCCCACGGGGCGGCCGCAGAACGTGCTGCACAGCGCCGTCAGGATGCGCACGTCCATGGTGTCGAGGCCCATGGCGTCGATCTCGAAGAACTCGAGCGCCTCTGCCGCCACCTCCCAGGTGATCTTGCCCTCGCGCTTGACCTGGGCGTAGTCGCGCACGCGCTTGAGCAGGCGGTTGGCGAGGCGCGGCGTCCCGCGCGAGCGCGAGGCGATCTCCTCGGCCCCCTGCTGGTCGATCTGCACGCCCAGGATCTTGGCGGAGCGGGTCACGATGACCGCGAGCTCCGAGGTGGTGTAGTAGTCGAGACGGTACGAGATGCCGAAGCGGTCGCGAAGCGGCCCGGTGAGCAGCCCCGTGCGCGTGGTCGCGCCCACGAGGGTGAAGCGCGGCACGTCGATCCTGATGGAGCGAGCCGCGGGCCCCTTCCCGATCACGATGTCGAGGAAGAAGTCCTCCATCGCGGGGTAGAGGATCTCCTCGATCTGGTGGTTGAGGCGATGTATCTCGTCGACGAACAAGACGTCCCCGGCCTCGAGGTTGGTGAGGATGGCGGCGAGGTCGCCCGCGCGCTCGATCGCGGGGCCCGAGGTGGTGTGCATCTTGGCGCCCATCTCGTTTGCCACGATCCCGGCGAGCGTGGTCTTGCCGAGTCCCGGGGGGCCCGAGAAGATCACGTGGTCGAGCGCCTCCCCGCGATCGCGCGCCGCCTGGATGAGCACGCGCAGGTTCTCGCGGACGCGCTCCTGCCCGATGTACTCGTCAAGCGCCCGGGGCCGCAGGGTCCGGTCCTGGTCGAGGTCGTCGGCGGTGAGCTCGCCCGAGACCTCGCGCGGCCCGGAGGGCCGCGGGGCGGTGGCTCCGGCGAACAGATCCTTCTCGCTCGCCTCCCACATCATCTACCACTCCCCAGCCTCCGCAGGGCGTACGCGAGCACCTGCTCGACCGTGACGGCGCCCGCCTCGGCGTGGCCCTCGAGCGCCAGCTCGGCCTCCTGGGAGGTGAAGCCCATGGAGAGCAGTGCCTCGGTGGCGTCCGCCTCCACGCCCGCCCCGACGGCCGAGGGCGACAGCGGCAGCGAGGCGGCGCCTGGCTCCGAGAGCCCCACGAGGCCCCTCAGCTCGGCGCTCTTGGAGAACACGTCGGAGAGCTCCACGATGAGGCGGCTCGCCTTCTTGCGGCCCACGCCGGGCACCTGCGCCATGCGCGCGGCGTCCTGTGTGGTCACCACCTGGGCGAGCGTGGCGGGAGAGAAGGTCGAGAGCACCGCGAGCGCGAGCTTGGAGCCCACGCCCGAGATGGCGCGGAGCTGGTCGAACAGCGCACGCTCCTCGCGCGAAGCGAAGCCGTAGAGCTCCATGGAGCCGTCGCGCACGACCATGCGGGCGAGCACGGTGACGCCCGACTCCCCCACGTGGGGCAGCGACGCCGCGGTGGTGGACGAGACGCCGAGCTCGAAGCCGACGCCTCCGACGTCGAGGACGATGTGGGTGGGCAGCACCTCGAGGAGCGTGCCGGTAAGCTGGACTATCACGTGAGGACCCTCCTTGCCTCCCCGAGGCTCGTGGTTCTGGTGACGTTGGCGTGGCAGACCGCGGCGGCGAGCGCGTCTGCGGCGTGGTCTGGCCGGGGCTCGTGGTCAAGCCCCAGGATGGTGCGAACCATGTACATGACCTGCCGCTTGTCGGCCGCACCGGTGCCAACGACCGCCTGCTTGATCTGCATGGGGGTGTACTCCCCCACCGAGAGCCCCGCCGTCGAGCAGGCGACGATGGCCGCCCCCCGGGCCTGCGCGGTGGCGATGGCGGACTTGGTGTTCTCCCCGAAGTAGATGCTCTCTATGGCGAGCTCCGTGGGGCCGTAGCGATCGATGACCTCCCTGAGCTCCCGATAGATGCGGCCGAGGCGCAGGTCGATGGGCTCCGCCGCGGTGGTGGTGACGCAGCCGTACGCGCGGGCGCGGCACATGGGCCCCCGCGTCTCCACCACACCCCAGCCCGTGTGGGCGAGCCCGGGGTCTATGCCGAGGATGACCATGCGCCCCCTCCCGGCGTCCGCAAGAATTAGAACGTTCGTTCTATCATAGCACACGGGGAGGCGCCGGCAAGGCTCAGTTCTCCGAGAAGGGCCCCTCCCAGAGGGGCTGCGGGGAGCCGCCCTGCGAGCCGTGGCGCCCGCCTCCCTCGCCCGCCTGCGGGCCGGACGGCGTGAAGCCCCCTCCCTGCGAGAAGTCCCTGAGATACCCCAGGAGGTCGCGCACGTCACGGTCGTGCGGCGCGCCGTCGCCCCGCGCGGGCCCCTCCGTGCGGGCGGGCTCGTCCTCCCCGACCGAGAGAGCGCGCGCCGCCTCCTCGACGCGGGAGCGCTCCTCGTCGGCGCGGACGCGGTCGGCCCAGGCGAGGCCGAGCGGGCCGGTCGCCTCGACGAGCGTCTTGGAGGTGACGGAGATGGCGAGGCCCGGGCGCGCGCGAACCGGCTCGAGCGCGCGAAGGCGCCCGACGATCGCGCAGACCGCCTCCTCGCGCCCGCGCTCCGCCACGATGTCGGAGACCGGGAGCTCCCACTCCAGGTAGCTCGAGAGCACGAGGTCGACGAACTCGAGGCGCACCTCGTCGGACGGCATGGACTCGAGACCGGGCACCTCCGGCACGCCCAGGGACGAGAACGCGGCGGCGGGGATGGCGGGCGAGATCGTGTTGCGCAGGTGCGCGAGCGCGACGACGTCGGACCGGTAGAGGTCGGCGAGCGGGCTCACGCGCGCGGCGCTGAGGGGGCGCACGGGGCCGAGGGCGAGCCCCGTCTTGTCCGAGGACCCCAGGGCAACGGCACCGGTGCGGCGGGCGAGGGCGGCGAGCCGGGCCTGCGCGAGGTCGAGCGCGGCATCGTGGTCCTTCTCGCCCGAGAGGTCCAGGCGCTCGACGCGGTCCCCGGGGATCCTCAACGCGCGCACGAGCCGCTCCGAGACCCCGTCGGCAGCGTCGTCCCCGGACGAGGCCACGAGCGCGCGAACGCGCGTGGGGCCGAGCGCATCGGTGGCGAGGGCGGCCACGAGCGAGGAGCCCAGCGTCCCGTCCACCACGAGGCACGCCTCGTCGCTTCCCATGAGGCTGCAGGCGTCCGCGAGGCCGCGGGTGAGCGCGCCCCAGGTCATGAGCGGCGCGTCGAAGACCTCGGGGGTGAGCGGGTCGCTCAGGGGACCCTCGGCGGACGCGTCGACGTCGCAGACAAGCAGGTCCTCCTCGAAGCTCGGCGCCTGCGCGGCGAGCTCCCCCCACGGCGCCAGGACGAAGCTCGACCCGCAGAAGACTTGCGCGTCGTAGCTGCCGACGGCGGACGCCCCCACGATCCAGGCGCCCGTCGCCTCGGCGTCGCCGAGGAAGCGCCCCTCCGTGAGCGAGCTGCCCATGGCGCTCGAGACGTCATCGGTCGCGAACCCGTACCCGGAGAGAAAGACGATCACGTCGACGTCGTACTGGTACTCGTCGTAGTCGTCGAGGTCGTCGTAGGTGAAGGCCACGCCCAGGCGCGCCCCGGCGAACTCCATCTCGGGAAGCGGCTGGGACTCGGGGCGCTCCGCGCCGTCGGAGGCGGCGACGGCCTCGAGGTACGCGGTGAGGCGCACGGGGACGATGGACCCGTCCGCGATGAGCATGGCCTCGGGCAACGGCACGCCGTCGACCTCGGTCAGCACGGGAACGAGGCACGGGCAGGCAAGCCTGTCGACGAGGTCGAGCAGGCACTCCGCCAGGTCGAGCAGGAACCCCTCTCGGTCGACGTAGGGGACCGGCGTGATTCCGCACAGCGCCGGCGCGGGGAAGACGAGCAGGTCGACGCCCTTCTTCGCCGCGCTCTCCGAGAGCTCCGCCATGCGCCGGGACGTCCCCTCGAAGTCGCCCGCGCTCGTGCTCATCTGGGCAATCGCTATCCTCATGCGTCCTCCCCCGCAGCTCGTCACCTGGCTCAATTGTGCCACACGTCACGCCTCGCCCATCCGCGACACAAAGACGGGCGGGGCGCCGCCGAAGCGGGCCCCGCCCGGGAGTCGCGTCGTCGCGAGGCTAGGCGCCGACCTCGGCCTTCCAGAGGCCGTGCAGGTTGCAGTAGGCGTAGACGGTGCCGCCCTCGGAGCAGCACGCGCCGAACTTGGTGCTGGGCTCGTCGCCCGGCTTGAGGTGCTTGAGGCAGAGCTTGCCGTCCGTGACGAGCGCGATCCACTCGATGTAGTGCTCCTCGAGCATGGGGTGGGCGACCTCGCCCACGGTGACGACGATGTGGTTGCCGTCCTTGGTGACGACGGGCACGTGCTTCTCGGTGGCGGCGTCGGTGGAGCCTGCGACGAGCAGCTCCATGGGCTCGCCGCAGCAGCTCGGAGTGACGCCCGCGTCCTTGACGACGGCGACGATGTTGCCGCAGTGGTTGCAGCGATAGAACTTGACCTCGGCCATGGTGGGTCCTCTCTCCCGATCACGGCGCCCTCTGCGCCGCGCACTATTCATATGGTACCCGCTTGCTCGCAATTCTTTCTCGACGCCGGCGATGGGCGCGTGAACGGCCCGAGCGGCAGGCGTACGGCAGCGGAGCGGTAGTCCTTGCCGGCGCGGCAGTAGCGGCAGCCGTTGGGTCAGGTGTCTTTGGTGTCGATGTCGCTTGCCTCGAAACAATGGCAGCCCGTATGCATGCAGTGATGCCCGAGCAGATGGAACTCCGCGTCGTCGGCGCGCACCAAGACGTCAAGCGCGAGGCAACCGCTCGGGCGGATGCCGTAGGAGCTGGAACACCCGTTGGCGCCGCACGCCTGGAGCCACAGGCAATGAACCACCATCTCGCCGAGCATCCGCACAAGCGTGTTCATGTCCCCCACTGCGAGCGGCGCGAGCTCGGACATGTTGAGGCGCAGATTCTTGTACATGTCTCCACGAACGAGAAGATGCGGCGGCCCACGTACAGCACGAGGACATCCGCCATGCGCGAGAAAGTCACGCGGTGGCGCTCGATTGTGTAGACGGGCGTGAGCAGCACCGGGTCGTAGCGCCAAGCCACGTGCTCGGGCTCCACCTTGTCGGTCAGCGCGATTAGCGTCTCCATGATCCACTCGATGTCCGGCACGCCCGACTTGATGTCGTCTTCGGAAGCCGTGCGGACAGCCTTTCCCGGAAATCATCCCCGCGACTGCGGGGAGCACGCCGCAGAGGCATCCTCAGAGCTGCAGCCGAGGGAATCATCCCCGCGTCTGCGGGGAGCACCAGGTCGGTCACGTCTACCAGCAGGGCGACCCGGGATCATCCCCGCGCCTGCGGGGAGCACCCGTTGACGACGCTGACGTTGGCCTTGCGCGGGGGATCATCCCCGCGTCTGCGGGGAGCACCTGACGATGCGCTCTCGACGCTCGCACGGCACGGGATCATCCCCGCGTCTGCGGGGAGCACGGCGAGATAGTGCCATGAGTCGCGATGCATCCGGGATCATCCCAGCGTCTGCGGGGAGCACCCGGCGGAGGCAAGTCCGCGCTCGCGCTCTACGGGATCATCCCCGCGTCTGCGGGGAGCACACGGCGTCGACCCGCTCGACTACGACGCGGGCGGGATCATCCCCGCGTCCGCGGGGAGCACCTGACGCCGCGCGAGTGTGAGAGGTTGCAGGGGGGATCATCCCCGCGTCTGCGGGGAGCACTTGCGCATGAGGCTGTGGCAGACCACCACGACGGGATCATCCTCGCGTCTGCGGGGAGCACAGGCTTTTACGTCCCCGGGCAAGCCCGGTTTAGGGATCATCCCCGCGTCTGCGGGGAGCACCCTCGGGAGTGTATCCGCGCGGGGCGGTCGCGGGGATCATCCCCGCGTCTGCGGGGAGCACTACCCCAGCTTCAGGTTGTCCAGCATGTCGTAGGGATCATCCCCGCGTCTGCGGGGAGCACCTCAGCGCCAACGACCACGACGCGTTGACTGTGGGATCATCCCCACGTCTGCGGGGAGCACGAGCGTTTACGTCCCCGGACAAGCCCGGTTTAGGGATCATCCCCGCGTCTGCGGGGAGCACGAGCTGGGGACGAGGCACCAGGACGCGCAGCCGGGATCATCCCCGCGTCTGCGGGGAGCACACCTCGGCGAACGTCCTCACCGACGGCTCGTCAGGATCATCCCCGCGTCTGCGGGGAGCAAGCGGGGGTCATCGGCACACTGCTCGTCGGCGCGGGATCATCCCCGCGTCTGCGGGGAGCACGCGTAGATGTCCGTCTTTCCGGCGACGGAGGTGGGATCATCCCCGCGTCTGCGGGGAGCACTTGCTCGCCCATCGCCGCCGTCTTGGCCTCTGGGGATCATCCCCGCGTCTGCGGGGAGCACATGTCCAACCTCACCGACGCCCTCACGCAGCCGGGATCATCCCCGCGTCTGCGGGGAGCACGGGCACCCCAGCGGGTAGCGGATGGCGCCCGCAGGATCATCCCCGCGTCTGCGGGGAGCACCTACTATGGGGCGCGACCCCCACGTCTCTCAAGGGATCATCCCCGCGTCTGCGGGGAGCACACGGTGTAGTGTGCGCGGCGTTTTGGGCGGGCGGGATCATCCCCGCGTCTGCGGGGAGCACATTCCGGCGAACGTTTCGAGCGCGACGCCGCTGGGATCATCCCCGCGTCTGCGGGGAGCACTCCGAGCTCGCGGACTTCGCTGCCCACACGCCGGGATCATCCCCGCGTCTGCGGGGAGCACCAAGACCTGCCAGACATCTGCCACACATGCGCGGGATCATCCCCGCGTCTGCGGGGAGCACAAGTCTTTACGTCCCCCGACAAGCCGAGTTTAGGGATCATCCCCGCGTCTGCGGGGAGCACACAGAACGAGACCGACGCCCGCAACCTCGAGCAGGATCATCCCCGCGTCTGCGGGGAGCACTTGTCAAAGTACGTGCATATGGGACTTTGAACGGGATCATCCCCGCGTCTGCGGGGAGCACCCGGGAAGCTGCTGGAACCACGAGATGATGTCGGGATCATCCCCGCGTCTGCGGGGAGCACAGGCGCTTCAGCTCCATCGTGTTCTTGGGGCAGGGATCATCCCCGCGTCTGCGGGGAGCACGCCTAGCGTGCGCGCGACCTATCCCATATGCAAGGATCATCCCCGCGTCTGCGGGGAGCACCTGGTGCATTTCTGCAGGTAGATGGCTTGTTGGGGATCATCCCCGCGTCTGCGGGGAGCACGCCATCCCGAGCGGCGGCTTGCAACGGGTCTCGGGATCATCCCCGCGTCTGCGGGGAGCACTGACCTAATTTCCGCGCCGTCACGGACTAAAAGGGATCATCCCCGCGTCTGCGGGGAGCACCCATTGGGTAGACGCGATGAGCGACGCGCCGAGGGATCATCCCCGCGTCTGCGGGGAGCACGGACACCAAGCCGGGTAGCGGATGGCGCCCGCGGGATCATCCCCGCGTCTGCGGGGAGCACACGTTGGGGTATCGGGTCTGCCGACGTCCGTAGGGATCATCCCCGCGTCTGCGGGGAGCACGCCTTGGTGGTGGGCTACTCGGTGGGGTGAGGATCATCCCCGCGTCTGCGGGGAGCACTGATAAATGGTGGCGTTTTGTGTTTTCGTTAGTGGATCATCCCCGCGTCTGCGGGGAGCACTGATAAATGGTGGCGTTTTGTGTTTTCGTTAGTGGATCATCCCCGCGTCTGCGGGGAGCACTCGTCCACGCGCTCGCACGCACGGAGCACCTTGGGATCATCCCCGCGTCTGCGGGGAGCACCTCGGGGTATGCTCGAAATACCAGCTCGAGGTCGGATTATCCCCGCGTCTGCGGGGAGCACAGCAGGGACTTGGCGCTGACCCAGCAGCCCCTGGGATCATCCCCGCGTCTGCGGGGAGCACGTCGCAGGCAAGACGGACATCTACGCGGTGCAGGGATCATCCCCGCGTCTGCGGGGAGCACAGGCGCTTCAGCTCCATCGTGTCCTTCGGGCAGGGATCATCCCCGCGTCTGCGGGGAGCACAAGTTGGAGTCTCGCGAGCAGAGCTGTATGGCGGGATCATCCCCGCGTCTGCGGGGAGCACGTGAAGGAGATCTCGGGCAGCGTCACCGTGGCGGGATCATCCCCGCGTCTGCGGGGAGCACTCAACAGCGTTCTTGTTGTACGACATGTACGAGGGATCATCCCCGCGTCTGCGGGGAGCACTCGATGACGTCCCGGACGCTGGACTGGACGGTGGGATCATCCCCGCGTCTGCGGGGAGCACTCTCACCACGTCCCTTACCGGCGCGTTCTCCCAGGGATCATCCCCGCGTCTGCGGGGAGCACCTCGGGGTATGCTCGAAATACCAGCTCGAGGTCGGATTATCCCCGCGTCTGCGGGGAGCACAGCAGGGACTTGGCGCTGACCCAGCAGCCCCTGGGATCATCCCCGCGTCTGCGGGGAGCACTCGCCGTCGCACTCGTCATCGACGTTTGCCATGGGATCATCCCCGCGTCTGCGGGGAGCACGCCTTATATCGCCTCACAGCGCCGCACACGACGGGATCATCCCCGCGTCTGCGGGGAGCACCGCGGCGGCGGCCATGCCGAGCAGCTGCTCCTGGGATCATCCCCGCGTCTGCGGGGAGCACCCCCATGTAGGTGAGATGCGCCTCGAAGCTGTGGGATCATCCCCGCGTCTGCGGGGAGCACTTTACGTTGTGGTTTATGGCGTTATGCCACCTGGGATCATCCCCGCGTCTGCGGGGAGCACGCGTCGACGTAGGTCTCGTCGTAGCTGATGACGGGATCATCCCCGCGTCTGCGGGGAGCACTTCACAATTCCTACAAATTCACGGCGCGCGTCGGGATCATCCCCGCGTCTGCGGGGAGCACAAGTCTTTACGTCCCCCGGCTTGCCGGGTTTAGGGATCATCCCCGCGTCTGCGGGGAGCACGAGGCGCTCTCGTTCTTCAACCCCCGCCACACGGGATCATCCCCGCGTCTGCGGGGAGCACTAGGTCTCGACGTCGCCCGAGTTGTAGATCGTGGGATCATCCCCGCGTCTGCGGGGAGCACAACATAGGGGAGGCGTCGGTGAGGCTGCTCTCGGGATCATCCCCGCGTCTGCGGGGAGCACTTAACCTAGGTTAACAATGAAAGTTAGCTCAAGGGATCATCCCCGCGTCTGCGGGGAGCACCGCCGACCGCAAGCTGAATTATGGATTTGTCGGGGATCATCCCCGCGTCTGCGGGGAGCACGCGTTCATGTGCCGCTCCGCCTCCGCCAGCACGGGATCATCCCCGCGTCTGCGGGGAGCACGTCGCAGGCAAGACGGACATCTACGCCGTCCAGGGATCATCCCCGCGTCTGCGGGGAGCACTTGATCGTGCCATTATTCCAGGCTGCGTAGTAGGGATCATCCCCGCGTCTGCGGGGAGCACTCGACCCTCACGATCTCGCCCGTCATAAGGTTGGGATCATCCCCGCGTCTGCGGGGAGCACTCCATGGAGTCGAGGCGCTTCAGCTCCATGGTGGGATCATCCCCGCGTCTGCGGGGAGCACTACGCAGGGTCGGGCGCTTCCGCCGTCGGCGGAGGATCATCCCCGCGTCTGCGGGGAGCACAAGAAGCCCGAGATGACGATGGTGTCCTCACCGGGATCATCCCCGCGTCTGCGGGGAGCACGCAATAGCAGTAGCAGCGAGGACAGTAGTCTTGGGATCATCCCCGCGTCTGCGGGGAGCACGGGTTCACGACCGAGTGGGCCGAGGGCGCGGAGGGATCATCCCCGCGTCTGCGGGGAGCACACGATGCGGTAGTAGGTCTCGACGTCTCCGCTGGGATCATCCCCGCGTCTGCGGGGAGCACCACGACGGCCACGGTCGGCGGAAACCTCGCGGAGGATCATCCCCGCGTCTGCGGGGAGCACGCGCGCTCCACGGCGCGAGGGACATGGGCGACAGGATCATCCCCGCGTCTGCGGGGAGCACGACGGTAGACGGAGCACGTCTCGCGGTCGGTCGGGATCATCCCCGCGTCTGCGGGGAGCACTTGCCCTGCGGGGACATGACGATGCCGTTGGCGGGATCATCCCCGCGTCTGCGGGGAGCACAGGGCGAGGGCGCGCAGGCTGCACAGCCGAGCGGGATCATCCCCGCGTCTGCGGGGAGCACCCTGTCGGCGTCGGCTCGGGCGGCTCCGGCTCGGGATCATCCCCGCGTCTGCGGGGAGCACACCAGACGCTCTGGACCATCGTCTTCGACTTCGGGATCATCCCCGCGTCTGCGGGGAGCACACACCGCCCACGGCGCCTTTCCGCCGGTCGGGGGGATCATCCCCGCGTCTGCGGGGAGCACCAACTATCACTCCAGCTCAGACGGCAAGCTTCAGGATCATCCCCGCGTCTGCGGGGAGCACCCAGCCAAGTAGTTGTCCACGTTCTCGTCCCAGGGATCATCCCCGCGTCTGCGGGGAGCACGTCACCAACCCCACGTTCCACGTCAACGACAAGGGATCATCCCCGCGTCTGCGGGGAGCACTGGTCGACGTCCTCGACCCAAAGACGGCGTACGGGATCATCCCCGCGTCTGCGGGGAGCACTCCGGGCCCGCCGTGAAGCTCCCGGTACCCGAGGGATCATCCCCGCGTCTGCGGGGAGCACGTGCCAACGCCGTCGGTGTAGACCTTGCTGTCGGGATCATCCCCGCGTCTGCGGGGAGCACTAGTACTTGCCGTACTCGTCGCCGTCGAGGGCGGGATCATCCCCGCGTCTGCGGGGAGCACCGAGAGGCCCTGCGCACGGAGATTTCGGCGGAGGGATCATCCCCGCGTCTGCGGGGAGCACTTGGCCTGCGTGATGGCCTCGGCGCTCGACGGGGGATCATCCCCGCGTCTGCGGGGAGCACGTCAACGACAAGTTCGTCAAGGTCGTGTGGCAGGGATCATCCCCGCGTCTGCGGGGAGCACCATTGGTTGCACGCGCGATGCGCGCCCTTGCAGGGATCATCCCCGCGTCTGCGGGGAGCACGGATTGATCGCAGCGCCCCGTTCGGCTCAGCCGGGATCATCCCCGCGTCTGCGGGGAGCACGCGCTCAAGCCGCTCGAGGAGGCGGCGGAGGTGGGATCATCCCCGCGTCTGCGGGGAGCACGCACACATGCTCATACGCGAGCGCGTTCACCAGGGATCATCCCCGCGTCTGCGGGGAGCACGGCGCTCGGTGTCAGTCGGCAGTTTCTCAGCCAGGATCATCCCCGCGTCTGCGGGGAGCACGGAGAGTCCCTCGGCGAGAGCGCCGGAAAGTCGGGATCATCCCCGCGTCTGCGGGGAGCACGAGGCCAGGGAGCCGACCGGGTAGCGCTCACCGGGATCATCCCCGCGTCTGCGGGGAGCACTCCACCTCAGCTAGAGAGTTAGCCTTCGGCACAGGATCATCCCCGCGTCTGCGGGGAGCACCCGGACGCGGAGACCAAGACGTACGACATACTAGGATCATCCCCGCGTCTGCGGGGAGCACCCCAGCTATCGAGCGACACAAGGTCCGAACCGGGGATCATCCCCGCGTCTGCGGGGAGCACACTTCTTCACCAGCTATTCTAGCAAGACGAGCGCGTCGTTTCTTTCACTTTATCCAGCACGAGAACCAGTGACCCCACCATCGGTCACCCACGAGAGCGGAACTTGTGTGCCTTCCGATGCTTCGAGGCACTACTCCATCCTGAGGGAAGCGCACCTGTCAGCGTGGCGTCTTCAGTCCCCATTGGTCGCTTGATGAGCCTCAGCCCCTCACAGTCCACGGGAGTCCAGTCAGGCTGGAACACCTCGAACTCGAGGTGCTGTTCGTTACGCGCGCTATAGACCATGATCGCACGGCCCGCCCTCACAAACGAGCACACGCGCTTCCAGAGTTGGTCGCGCACGCGGGCGGAGAGCCGTCCCACAAACACGCCGGGTGCTATCTCAAGCAACCAGCGAGTGAGGTCGCCCCTCGCCCCCGGAGGGCACGCCGTCAGCACCATGACCACCATCGGACACCACTCCTCCTAGTCGCCGTATTGCCGCCCCGCCGCGACCTCACCGTCCTTCTCATCCCAGAGCATGAGGCTGTCAGCAAGCTCGTCCTCGGTGGCCTCGTCCCCATCCGTGGAAAGTAGCGCAGTGATGTCCGTGACCAGCCGCTTCATGATGGAGAGGTCGTAGAGGGCGTCGCGCATGTTCTTACGTGTTGCAGAGCCCACGTCATCGGGGCCCTCTGCCGCCGTCCGAAACGCCACGGGAATCGAGAGCTCCGCCTTGTACAGATCGGCGATGTCGTACACGAACGAGCGCTCGTGGCCGGTGTGCACGAACCCAAGGCCCGGTGAGCAGCCCAGGGCGGCGATTACAGCATGGGTCACTCCGTAGAGACACACGTGCGCAGCCGAGAGCGCCTTGTTGATCTCAGACCCTGCATCGAAATCCTCGGGGTCGAACTCGCGACGACCCCACTCGACTCCGGTCTCGCGGGACCAGTGGCGATACGCCCTACGAATGCGCGCCCCCTCACGACCGCGAAGCTGCTGCATCGTGAGAGAACTCACATCCTCTCCGGGAAAGCGCATCTGGTACATCTGCCGCGCGACTGCCAGGCGCATCCTCGTGTTGGAGACGAGCCGCGCTTGTCGCATGAGCAGGCGGCTTGAGTGTGTGAGCGGCCTCCCGGATGCGTACATCCTCACGCCGCGCTCCCCCACCCAGATGACACTGGCGCCGTTCTCTCCTATCGTCGCCATCGCCTTGTGGGAGATAGTCGTCCCCGGTCCCAGCATGAGCGTGCCCAGCGTGGCAACGGGAATGCGAATGGTCCCCTCGTCATCCGTGATGGTGATGGCGTTCTCGGCCTGGTTCACCACGCAGTGTTCGAAGTACGCGAACGAGATGCGCTCGTCGGCGCGGACGAGGTCCGCCAGGACGGGCGGGACGGCGCCCGGCGTCGTCCCGCCCCCGAAGGTTCCTCCGGCTGCCGGGACGCCGCCCTGACCGTCACACATCGTCCGCACCCCGCGCGGGAGCGATGGTCAGAAGGCCGCAGCCAAAGCCGCGGGCGCGCCCCATGCCAAAGCCGAGCGCGTGCCTGAACGCGTCGGCATCTGTGACCTCGAGGATGCCATCGTACTGCGCCGTCGTAAGCGTCACCGTTTCGTCGTGCCGCCTGAAGCGCTCGACCCTGCGATTCGACACTGCCAGGCGCTCGAACCCCTCCTCCGTCCTGGCGATGCGAAATCCGCTCGCCTCTGCTCGACAGAGAAGCCAGGAGCGCTGCTGCGCTTCCGTCACGTGGCCTTGGATCGAGCCCACGATGCCCTCGCGCTGTCGGCGGCCCTTGTCCACCGCAGCCTTGCGCACGGGGTTTGCCTTGAGCCGGAACTGCCAAAGCTGACCGGCGGCAACGCACTTGAGGACGGGATCATAGTCCTTCGTGACCCACGAGAGGTCGGAGGCGTCGCCGGCTTGCACACATATGTGGGTGAGGTCGGGACGGCCCGGGCTCACGATGTAGAGCCATGCCTCGCTCGCGCTCCCGGGAACCTCGTCCAGGCGCCAGAGAATCCTTCCCCCCGCCGTCTCGCGCGGGGTGTCCGGGGCAAACGCACGCTCGACGGCCGCGTGAACCTTGTAGGGCGAGCTTGCGAACATCACCGCATCGAGACGCTCCAGGTCAAGGGTAACTCGTGATAGGTACATGGGTCACCTCACTCCATCCATCCCAGGGGGTCGTGCACGACGGCAGGCTCTGCGGGCACCGGAGTCGCGGCCCCGCTCGACTCACCGTCCGAGACCCCGCCCATCAAATCGGGGTTGGGCACCCTCAGCTTCGCAACAGGCCGACAGGCGTACCGGCGGCCGGTCACGCTATAGGAGAGCGGGTAGTCCGCCCAGCTCTCGCAGGACTCCCCGTCACGGGCGTCTGCCACCACGTCGAGCGTCGCCACAGCCTCATGGCGCGACTTGAAGCGCTCCGACGCCCTCCAGGGCTCCCTCGCCAGCGCCGCGCGAACGTCGTCCACGTTCTCGCGAACGCCCAGCGAGATGGGAAGGTCCGCCGGGCAGGACCTCCTGCCCAGGTAGAGCGGACGACGAGGCAGCCTCAGGGCCGCATCGAGGCGCGAGAGCAGCTCCCGGGGACCGGAGATTGCGACAAGGAAGCATGCGTCAGCGAGGTAGTAGCGGTCGGAGAGGGGCATGGGCTTGCCCCCGTCCATAGGGCGCTCCGTCTGGAAGTCCCTCATGAGCTCGCCCGGCTGCTCCACGCGCACGGCTAGCTCAAGCTGGGCAAGGTCGTCAACCGAGTCCTCCCTGGTGCGGCCGAGGGCGGAGGCGAGAAGGCCCACCACGCCGCTCTTTGTCGGCTCGCGCCTCGTCGTCCTTCTCGCATAGCGAGAGGAGTCGCCCCACGACTGCATGGGGCCGGCAAGGCGGATGAGAAGAACGGCCATGGTCACTCCTTTGCGAGGAGAGCCGCCTCGACGCTCTCGCGCACGGCCCCGACGAGCGCGTCAAAGGAGACGGCCTCCCCGAAGAACTCGAGCGCGGAGGGATCCACGCCATAGGAGACGTGCCAGCTCCTCACGGCTGGCCGGGAATAGGCGGCCTCGACCTGCTGCGCGCACGTGGCGAGGCGCTCCGCGGCAACCTGCGAGATGGAGCTGCCGTGCTCGGCATAGACCGGTCGCTCGAACGCTGAGACCAGGTTGATGGGCTGGTCGTCGCGCAGGGACACGACCACAACGCTCGGCAGCGTGCGGTTGGCAAAGGTGTTCTGCTTGCCCGTGGGCATGGACTTCGCGAACGCCTCCACGAAGGCTGCGGCACCGCGGGCGGCAGCCTCGCCGCTCTCCAGTTGTTCCATGAGGGAGTCGAGGTTCACGGTAGCGTAGCGGTAGAGCGTGGAGGAGTTGAAGCCCACCGTGCCAATCATCCCTGCGCCCGCGTTGTCATCCGCAGCGCAGTCATCCACCGCGGTGAAGTAGTCGTACTCCTGGGAAATCGCATTGACGGAGATGGCATGGGCCACCTGCGCGGACGCATCGACGTTGAACTCCGCCGCGTCGGCGAGCATGCGCCCGAAGAGCGCGATATCCACGGACTTGATGCCCTTGAACGCCTGCTGCACCTCCTTCTTGGACTTCCCCGGCTTCTTGGGGTCAACACCCTCGTCCGCCCAGGCAATGGCGGTGTCGGCTAGCTCGTCGAGCTCACGGTTGGCAATGAAGACCAAGTAGTCAGTGGCAAGCGTTCCCTCGTCGGAGCCCTTGCGGTCCGTTTCCTTGATCTTTATGCCCGTGGCGCCCAGAACGGCCCCTGCGAAGTCGTCCGCGCGATCTGCGAGGTCCTCGCGCTTGGCGGCGATGCGCTGCGCGATGAGCGGGACCACGAACTTTGTGCGGATGCCGAGCTCGCCCTCGGGCATGAGGTCCGAGAACATCTCGCGCATGGCGCGCTTCCACGCCTGGCTCGAGACGCGCGCCCTCAGGGTCCCACCATAGACGGCGGTCTTGGGGCTCCCCGTGTCATCGCGGTTGATGTTGCTGGGAGGGACGCTCTGCAGCGCATGGATGTCCAGATACATACGATGTACCTCCTAGAGTGTCGTGTCCTCGGCCGCGCCGGGGACAGAGCCGTCGTGCTCTCCGTCTGCCCCCTCGACGGAGGCGTGGTAGTCCCGTGCCCATCGCATGAATACCCTGTCGCGGGCATCGGGGAACTGCATCAGGAACAGGTCGCGCGTCAGCTGGTAGTAGTCGACGCAGACATCATTTGCCCGCATGAGGGTGACGAGGGCGCGCAGGTGATGCTCGGCGCCGCCGAGGTCGCGCGTTCCCTCGACGGCGCTCATACGCCGGCGCACCCCCTTGGACTTCTCGGGGTCGAACTCGATGCGGCGGCACGACCAGCCGAAGCCCCTCCGAGAATGCCGCTCGCCCCCGTCGGGAGCGCTCAGGGCCATGGGACGCTCCTTGGACTGCTGGTGATAGGCATAGAGCCGCAGCGCCGTCGTAACCGCCGCGAGTGCCCTCCCCTCGAGATGCTCGGGAACGTCCAACTCATCGAATCCGTCGAACAGGTCCGCCCCAACCGAGATCCACGAGGCGCCACCGGGCATCCCGAGTCTGCGCAGCCGCGCGAGCGAGGCGCGGGCGCTCGCGGCGTCGCCCCCCTTACCGAGGTAGGCGCGCTGCAGCCTCGAGACCTTTCTCTGGGCGAAAAGCGCCACGGCGCTCGCCCAGGCAGAGACTGGTGATGACATGAATCCCCCTTCCTAGGGCAGGGTCTTGGCGAGGGCGCCGTTGAGCCAGATGAGCGCCTTTCCCACGGAGACCCCGTTGCGCTCGGAGAAGAACGAGACGTGCCGCTCCGAGACGTATTCGCGGGCGAGGCGCCCGATGATCGACCTCGCGTCAGATCGCCACGAGGCGCAGTACTCCAGTACCCCCGCGTCGGGAAACGACGCGATGCGCGAACGGTACAGCCCGTCGAGCGCGTCATACGCCCGCTCGCGAACGTCCTCGCGGGAGGCCGAGGCGGCCGCATCCGAGTAGGACTCGTAGCGTCGCCAGTCGCCCTGGGAGCGCTCGACGTTCTGGACGAACTGTATGAGGTGGTTCACGGCCTTGTCGGTCTTCTCGATGACGTCGAGCATCTCGGACACGGCCTCAGAATCCCCACGAAGGAGCGCCGCACGCAGGTCGACGGAGTCTTCCATGGCATCATCCACGACGCTGCTCTGCGTGCCGTAGCTGAGTCCTTGGCAGACGATGCGCACGCTGAGACGCCAGTCATCGGCGCTCTGCATGTCCTGCAGCTCATCCATCCAGTTGATGACGCCAGGACGGAGGCGGTCATGCCCGTCGGCCACCGAGAGGAGGCCGGGGAGCCCGCGCCAGAGGGCGCGCGCCGTGTCGGGCGCCACGGGCATGAGCGGCACGGTGGCCGTACCCAGCTTCTTCTTCTGCTGCTGACTCTCGCGCCAGCCGGTCATCATCTCGAAACGCTGCCTGTTAGCAGGGACAAGGACGTCCCCGTAACTAATGATGACGCCACGAACGGCACGGCCGTCCTCGGTGGGCACGAGGCGCATCCGCCGACTCTGCCAGGTGAGCAGGTCAACAGGACCCGTCGGCTCTCTCTGGCACGTGTCCGGAGAGGGCACGTCTCGCTCCCAGGGAGGGAGGTCGCCCGACACGGCAACCGGGACGTTTTTTAGGAAGAGCACCCAGTTGAGAAGAAGCGTCTCGAAGAGGCTCCCGCCCTCGAGGTAGATTCCCCCGAGCGCCCCGCACCAACCCGTGCCGAGTGCGCCCTTGGGAGCGTACGCCTTCCCGCTCTTGGCTGACGTGTTGCCCACAACGGGCGACTTGATCCCGGCAACATCATAGGCCTGCGCGATCACGAGGTATCGCGCCGCAAGATCGAGCGGGAGCGTGTCGAGGTGCCTGAAACCCCGCATGGAGAAGAGGAACTTCTCCGGCTTGGGAACGTCGAGCATGAACTCGCTCACGGGGTCGAACTCCTTTGCCGAGCCCATGTAGGCGAGGCCCGGTACCTGATAGAACGGGTGCTTCGCGTCAAAGAGGTCGAACTCGCCGGAAAACTCCGCGAGATAGGCATCGATGCGATCCTCGTCGAACGAGCCGCTGGTGCGGAGTTCCTCCCAGAGGCCCGCGCGCGCCCGCTCGCCCCACTCCTCTGGAAGCGCGTAGATGCGGTAGACGAACGCGAGCAGCAGGCGCAGGAGTGCCAGCGACTCGCCGGGAATCTCCCCCGCGATGCGTCGGACGCGGTGAGCCCCGACCAGTGCCTCCCGTATCGAGAGGGAACCCGTGGTCCCGTCGAGCCGCTCGACGGGAATCCAAGGCTCGCGCAACAAGTCAAAGTGGGCGGTTGGTTGGTCCATGAATCCTCCCTTCGCCATGTGGTTGATGAAACGCTGTACAGATACCCCCACGTAGGTGGGGAACAAAGAGGTCAAATTCGCTTATCAAGGTTCAGTTCGCCAAAAGGCGAAAGCACGGGTTCGGGTCTGATTCGACCCCCAAAAGAAATATATCAGTCAACTGTTATGCGAGTTTGATATACAGTACTACAACCGGCGAACGGTCGACAATCCCTCCTCTCTGGTGTACCTCACCGTCACGCCGAGCACATCCGCCTCGAAGGCACCCGGCTCACCGTCGGCCTCCTCCAGGGCGAGCGCAAGCCTCCCCGCGAGCGTGGGCGCCTCCTGCCATGCCGCAACCCACCGCCCGCAGCCACGCTCGAGCTCGTCGATAAGCGCGCCGAGCTGCTGGGGGCGACAGAGGGAGCGCGGGAGCCTCACGGCGCACTGCGCCACCACCATCGCTAGCGAGCTGTCCGGCCCAAAGGCGGTGGGAACCACTTGCCCGCGCTCGATGCCGCGCTTCTCGTCTCCCACCCAGGGGAGTAGCCGCACCTCGTCCCCGCATCTGCGGACAAGAAGGACCTCAACGCTCTCCTGGGTGTCGCGCACCGCCCGCTGGCCCGCGTCCTCATTCAGACGTGCGTCGGAGCCGTCCTCGACGGCACGGTCAAAGAGGCCGGTGAGCGTCTTGCCGTCCCTCGCGAGGTCCCCGACGGACGGAAGCAGGAACGTACTCGCACGTATCTCCTGGTCTCGGCGCACGGCGCTGCGCCCCTCGCAGGCCGCGGCATACGCGTCGCGCCAGCCGGCGGGAAGCGAGTCCGCGGCGGACGGGCCGTAGGCCGTGCGCACCATCCGGGCGATGTCTCCCGGCAGGGAGATGAGTGCGGTGGCACCGTCGTGGCGGAGGCCGCTTACCGCAAGCGCCTCCATGAGGGACGCCTCGTCGTACACACGCGCGAGACCACGGGCGAACTCCGGCCCCCTCTCCCCCATGCCCGAAAGGCCGCGTACGAGACAGCGAGCACGTCGAAGGCGGGGCGGTCTGTCCTTCTCGTCTTCCCCTCGCGCGTGACGGTGAACGCGGCCGAGGCGCTGCACCAGGAGGTCGATGGGGGCCAGGTCGGTCACGAGCAGGTCGAAGTCGATGTCAAGCGACTGTTCGAGCACTTGCGTGCCAACCACGACAAGGCGCTCGGGCCGTCGCCCGTTGGCACGCGTCGCCCCGGGCCCCAGCAGGGCACGGAGCCGCGCCTCGTTACCCATACGGTCGACATCCATAAAGCGCGCATGGGTGAGTGCGACCTCCCCCTCTCCAAAGCGCTCGCGCAGGGCGCGGTAGGCAGCCTGGGCACGCATAACCGTATCGCAGATGACACCCGCAACGCCACCCTCCCGAAGCTCCTCCTCCAAGCGCGAGACGAGCGTGGCCTCGTCATCGGGTGCGAGCACCAGATCCACCTGCGTACCGTGCGCCGAGGGGGCGCACTCGACTCGCCTCAGGGCGTCTTCCGTCGCGACTGTGATGAGCGGGTAGGACTCGTCCACCGGCTCGACGCGAAGGGCGCCCTCTGCCGCTCCCGTGCGTGCCCCGTGGGAGCGCGAGGGTCGAGGAAGGTCGGCAAGAAGACCCCCGGATACCGCTGCGGGACGGCACGACGATGCCCGCCGACCCCTCTGGTACGCCGTGGTCAGGATGTCGCGCACGGAGACGGGCAGCGTGGCCGAAAGCAGGATGACGGGACATCCCCAGGCGCCCAGCCATTCGAGGACGCGCGCCAGGTACTGCTGCATGTAGCTGTCATAGGCGTGGCACTCGTCCACGATGACGACCTTTCCCGCCAAGGCGAGCTGCCTAAGCGAGAGATGACGCATGTCGAGCGCGCCCATGAGCACCTGGTCGACCGTGCACACCACGAAGCTCGCCAGCATGCCCTTCTTGCGACCACGCATCCAGTCCGACACCGCGACGCGCTCGTCGCGCCACGCGCCCTCGGTCGCGTCGATGCCCATCGGGGACAGCGCGCCCCTTAGGCGAGAGGCACAAACGAGACCCTGGTACTCCTCGTTGAGCTGCGCCTTGCCGTGCGCAAGGTAGACGCTCGTCTCCCCATGTGAGACGACGCGCTCGAGCCACGCGTGGACGCGTCCGAACATGGCATCCGTCGTTGCCATGGTGGGGAGCGCCACGACCGCGCCCCCGCACCCAAAGTGCGAGGCCAGAATCTCCGCCGCGGCGAGCGCCGCCTCGGTCTTGCCCTCGCCCATGGGCGCCTCGATCACCATGAGCGAGGGCTTCTCGATCTGACTCGCCGCCGCCATCGTCTCGCGC
Source organism: Thermophilibacter mediterraneus (assembly GCF_900119385.1). GTDB lineage: Bacteria > Actinomycetota > Coriobacteriia > Coriobacteriales > Atopobiaceae > Thermophilibacter > Thermophilibacter mediterraneus. Next base: position 214,861 of record NZ_FPKO01000007.1, on the reverse strand, counting down.
TGCACCGGCCGTGGCTCCGCGCCGACGGGAAGACCAAAGCGCTCGCAGAACCATGCGTCCGACGCATCGGGCCTCTCGCCCTCCCACCGTGGGGCGAGGCCGAGCTCGCGCCACGCCCGCAACGCACGCGTCTCGAGTGCTGCGTCGTCCATGACAGGATCGGCGGCACCCTCCGATTCGGCCCCGGGCACCAGGGGAATCAGCGGGAAGAGGTCCTGGTTGCTCGCGACCCAGTCCGCCATGATGACAAGACCGCAGGCGACTGACTCCGTTGGCGCATCCCAGACGCAGCCCCCAAGGCGAGCAAGGCCGTCCGGCGACAGGCCCGCCAGGTTTCTGGCGTGCTCAAGCAGCTCGCGCTGCACGGACTGCCACATCCTCCCGGCTGCATCCGACGTGGCGCCCATCTTCCTCGTGGCGTTGAACGCATCGTGGACTCGTCCTCGACCGGGCACGTTCCCATGATGCGCCCCCACCACGGAGCCCCAGGCATCGGAGTGGGCAGGAGACCAGCCAAAATCGCCTTGGAGGTAGCGCTCGAGCAGCACCTGGCCGGCTACGGGGTGGGTAGGGTGCCGCTCGCCAGAAAGATCGGCCTCCAGAAACAGCCCGGCGCGCTCAGGCTTCCAGGCAAGGCTCAGCGGCTCGCCGTTCCAGCCGCGCCCGCACGGCTTGGCCTGGAAGACCGGCGTTGCCTTGCCTATGTCGTGCACGCCTGCCAAGAAGACGAGGGAGCATCGTGCCAAGGCCGCGTCCCCGCCGCAGTGCCGTGCGAAGAGATGCTGCACGCTTCTGGGCACCCACTCGTCCCAGAGGCGCCCCATAGTGCGGGCGGCGTCGCTCAGGTGCACGTAGAGGGGCAGCCAGAGGTCCCCCTCCCCACCGTCGGACTTTGCCCAGAGCGACCGCGCCTGCCTAGAAAGCGCGCCCTCCCCACATGAGACGCCCGTCTCCCGCTCACTCGTCCCCATCTCGAGTTCCCTTCTCCCCGACCCGCCACGAATGGCGAGCGACCACGTCGAGGTAGGCGCTACCATGGCTCGGCGCGTCCCCCTCCGCACCGCGCCCCACCATCTCCCAGAAGCAGCGCAGCGTAGCCCTAGCGTCCTCGAGCGCGTCGTGCGCACGAAGATGACACCCGTAGCGCGCCGCGCAGGCCTCGAGGGGCACCCACGAGTACGAGCCGCGCGCCGCGTTCCACCGCCCCTCCACTGGCGCGTGCTCCCGCATGACGTCAAATACCCGAGCCCGTCCGGCGCCTATCCCCGCCTCGCGCAGAAACGACAGGTCAAAGGCAACGTTGTAGCCCACGACGAGGTCCGCCCTGGCAAGCTCCCCCGTCACCTCGCTCGCAATCGACCCCAGCGTGGGGCAGCCCCTCACCGCCTCCGGGGCGATGCCGTGCACGCGTTGCGCCGCCGGCCAGGCTCGCACGCGCGCTGGTCTCAGGAGCTGGCTCACGAGAACCTCACCGTCGCCGCGCACGACGGCGAGCTGCAGCACCTCGTCCCTCCGCGGATCCAGGCCGGTGGTCTCGACGTCAAGGCACACCACGGCCCTTCTCGAGAGCCCGCGGACCCACGACACGTCTCCCGTCCTATACCACAGCCCCATGTCTTCCCCAGCAACTCCGATTCCGTCCCGATGCGAGAACCATAGCAGGCTGACCGGACAAACAAGTGTCCAAGGGGCCGCATGTCATCCTCAATGCCCGTCAACGGAGGAGGCGGCCATACCCACAGACCCTCGCCGCGCGCAACGCCATTGTCTTCCGGTTTCCCATCTGCTGGCACAGCCCCCGGCACTGTTGCGCACCTGGACCGATGGGACCTATGGCTTCGGGTTGGGCCTACGGGAGCGATTCCGCACGCCTCGCCGCGGTGAGAAACGAACGCACGCAGTCCGGTTTTCTGAGCAGAAAAAGGCCATCTACCTGCCGTTTATCATATCTCGGCAAGTAGATGGCCACTTAGACTAGGCTGCCGTAGTAGGCACTGGCCTGGTCCAGGCGAGGACGCCCGTGCCGTCCCGCCTACGCCACCTTCACGTGGCCCTGGCGCCCGACGAGGTCGATCATCTCGGCCATGAGGACCATGTTGCGCGCGTCGATGCGGGTCGGCAGCTCCATGCGCATGACGTCGCCGCTCGACGACTCGACGCGCAGCTCCACGTGGTCGAGGCCCGGGTAGCGCCCGAGGATCTGCCCGAGGCTGTCCATGTAGGGGCGCGTGAGCAGGGCCGCCGGAATGTTGACCTCGAGGACCTTGGGGCGGTTCGAGCGCTCGTCGAGCACGAGCGGGTCGACCCCCATGCAGATCACCTGGTTGCCGCGGTCCCCTCGCTCGAGCTTGCCCTCCACCTTCACGAAGACGTCCCCCGAGCTCTCTCCGGTCTCCTCGTCGACCTGGCCGGCGAGGGTCGAGGCGCACTTCTTGTAGAGCTTGGGGAAGACCACGAGCGTGACCTCGCCCTCCATGTCCTCCAAGGTGACGATGGCCATGGAGTCGCCGTTCTTGGTGGTCTTCTTCTGCACCGCCGTGACCATGCCCGCGAGACGGATGACCTTGCCCTCGGGGACCTTGAAGCGCTCGTGGACGCCGCCGGAGGAGTCCGTGTACTCCTCGGCGACCTCGATGTCGGCGATCGTGTAGTCGCGGTTCTTGGCGAGGGCGTACTCGTAGGGGCGCAGCGGGTGGTCGGAGACGTAGAGGCCGAGCACCTCGTGCTCCTTGGCGAGCTTGACCGAGCGGTCCCACTCGACGCCGTCGGGCTCGGGAACGGTGTTCTCGAAGCCGGAGCCCTCCACGTCGCCAAAGAGGTCGAACATCGAGAACTGGCCGGCGGCGCGCTCCTTCTGGCGCTTGGTCGCCGCGTCAATGATGTTCTCGGGGTTGGCCTTGTCGACGAAGCGCATGAGCTGCATGCGGGTGTAGCCCGTCGAGTCGAAGGCGCCCGAGCAGATGAGCGCCTCGACCACGCGGCGGTTGGCCTGGCCCGTGTCCATGCGGTCGACGAAGTCGTGGAGATTGGCGAACGGACCGTTCTTCTCGCGCTCCTCCATGATCGCCTCGCCCACGCCCTCGCCCACGCCGCGGATGCCGGCGAAGCCGAAGCGCACGCCCTCGGGGACGGCCGTGAAGTCGCGGCCGGACTCGTTGATGTCGGGCGGCAGGATGGCCACGCCCTCGTGGCGATAGGCGGTGACGTAGTGGACGATCTTGTCGGTCTTGCCCATGTAGGACGTGAGGACCGAGGCCATGTACTCGCGCGGGTAGTGGGCCTTGAGCCAGGCGGTCTGCATGACGAGGATGGCGTAGCCCGCCGAGTGCGACTTGTTGAACGCGTAGGAGGCGAACTCGAGGACGTCGTCCCAGATGCGCTGGGCGATCTCCTTCTTGTAGCCGTTCTTGACGGCGCCGTTCATCCAGTGGTCGTAGGTGGTCTCGTCCTTTCCGTCGTCCCAGTGGAAGACGGTGGAGGTGAGGAGCTTGATCTTCTTCTTGGCCACCGGCTTTCTGATGCGCGAGTCCGACTCGCCGGCCGAAAATCCCGACATCTTCATCGAGATCTTCATGACCTGCTCCTGGTAGACCATGGTGCCGTAGGTCTCGCCCAGGATGTCGTCGAGGCGCGGGTCGTAGGAGACGGCCTCCTCGCGCCCGTTCATGCGGTTGATGTAGCTCGTGACCATGCCGGCGCCGAGCGGGCCCGGTCGGTACAGGGCGATAAGTGCCACGACCTGCTTGTACTCGGTGGGGCGCATGTTCTTGATCGTGGAGGTCATGCCCGCCGACTCGATCTGGAAGACGCCCGCGGTGCGACCCTCGCGCATGAGCTTGTAGATCTCGGGGTCGTCGAAGGGGATCTCGTCGACGTTGATGTCGATGCCGTGGTTGGCCTTGATGTTGGCGAGGGCCTTGGAGATGACCGTGAGGGTGCGCAGGCCCAGGAAGTCCATCTTGAGCAGGCCCATGTCGGCGACCGAGTGACCCTCGTACTGTGTGATCTCGACGCCGCCCTTGGTGTCGATCTTGGTGGGCACGTGGTCGTTGACGGGCGTGGGCGCGATGAGGACGGCGCAGGCGTGGACGCCCTCGCCGCGGTGCAGGCCCTCGATCGAGAGCGCCGCGTCGATGATCGAGCGGGAGTCCGCCTCCTTGTTGTAGGCCTCCTCGAAGTCGGGCGAGTACTGGTCGGGGGCCTTCTCGGACTTGTGCAGCGCGTGGTCGAGCGTGAGCTTGGGGTCGTTCGCGAGCATCTTGGAGAGCTTCTGGCCCTGCCACACGGGGAAGCCCAGCACGCGCGCGGCGTCGTTGATGGCCTGCTTCGCCTTGATCGTGGAGTAGGTGATGACGTGGCAGACGCGCTCGGGGCCGTAGAGCTGGCGAACGTGCTCCACGACCTCGAGGCGGCGCTCGTCGTCGAAGTCCATGTCGATATCGGGCATCTCGGAGCGCTGCGGCGAGAGGAAGCGCTCGAACATGAGGCCGTTGTCGAGCGGGTCGAAGGTGGTGATGTCCATCGCGTAGGCCACGATGGCGCCCGCCGCCGAGCCACGCCCGGGCCCCACGCCGATGCCGTTGCGCTTGGCCCAGCGCACGTACTCCTGGACGATCAGGAAGTAGTCCGCGAAGCCCTTCTCGCAGATGACCTTGTACTCGTACTCGAAGCGCTGCTTGACGTTCTCGCCGCCGATGGTGAGATCGCGCCAGTTCTCGCCGTAGCGGCGCGCGAGGCCCGTCTCGCACTCCTTGCGGAAGCGCTCCTCGGAGGTCTCCCCGGGATCGAGGTCGGGGAACTTGGGCAGGTACATGTGCGTCCAGTCGAGCTCGTAGTTGCACTTGGACGCGACCTCGAGCGTGTTGTCGATGACCTCGGGCGCCCACGAGAAGAGCTCGCGCATCTCGGCCTCGCTCTTGATGTAGAACTCGGTGCCGGTCATGCGCTTGCGGTTGTCGTCGTCGAGCTTGGAGGCGGTGCCGATGCAGGAGAGGACGTCCTGGGTGGGGGCGTCGTCTCTCGTGAGGTAGTGGTTGTCGTTGGTGGCGATGACCTTGATGCCCAGCTCGTGGCCCATCTTGAGGATCTGCTCGGAGAGGGTGCGGTCGGTGAACCCGCCCCAGTTGGGGTCCGCCAGGCCGTGGTCCTGGACCTCGAGGTAGAAGTCCTCCCCGAAGATCTCCTGGTAGGTGAGCGCCCAGCGGCGCGCCTCCTCCGGGCGGCCCTGGAAGAACATGCGCGGGATGATGCCCGAGACGCACGCCGACGTGCAGATGATGCCCTCGTGGTAGCGGCGCAGCATGTCGAGCGTGGTGCGCGGGTAGTAGTAGAACATCTCGCCGGAGGCGGCCTCGCTCATCATCTTCATGAGGTTGACGTAGCCCGTCTCGTTCTTGGCGAGCAGGATCAGGTGGTAGCGATGCTGTCGGGTGCCCTTCTCGATGCAGTCGTCCGTGATGAAGTAGGCCTCGCAGCCAAAGATCGGCTTGATCAGCAGACTCGGGCGGTTGGCGCGGACGGCCTCGAGGTCATGGGTCTCGTTCCAGACGGCGACGTCGGAGGCCCACTGGGCGTGGACGCGGTCGTGCGGGGCGGCGTCCTCGGCGTCGGGCTCGGGCTCCTCGAGCTCCCAGCCCTTCTGGAAGCACTCGACGTCGTGGCGCCACTGGCCCATGTCCTTCTGCGCGTCGTTGTACTTGCGGCACTCCATGTCGAAGTCCGGGATGCCGAACATGTAGCCGTGGTCGGTGAGCGCCAGGGCCGGCATCCCCAGGTCCACGGCGCGCTTGACCATGTCCGAGACGCGCGTGGCGGCGTCGAGGATCGAGAAGTCCGAGTGGTTGTGAAGGTGAACGAATGCCATGTGGTGGTTTCCCGTCAGCTTGGTGCCGCTCTCACGTCTCATAGAATACCTGTTTGCCGGCGTGCGGGGCGGCGGCGCGCGGGCGGCGCGAGCAGGCAGTTCTTGCTGACGCGCAGCTCAGGCGGGGCGAGAAAAACGTCGGAGCCACACAGACGACACGGGGCCGGGCGCACGGGCGACCATAACGGCGTCGAGTGCGCGCTCGCCTCCGCGCACTCGGCTCGATTCTTGTCCGAGCGGACAGAAAACCTGCCGAGTGCGCGGCGCAGGCGGGAAAGGAGCGCGCACTCGACGCCATTGCACGCAATCCCGCCGAGTGCGCGCCCCACGAGAGCGGGGTGACCCGTGCCGCGCCTATGCGCGGAACTCGTAGCGGGCGACGAGGGGCTCCCCCGGCGCGTCGGGGTCGTCGCGCTCGACGCACACGAAGGCGCAGCTCACCTGGTTGCACCCCTCGTCGAGCATCACCCCCGCGTAGAACTCGGCCTGCATGGCGTGGCGCTCGCGGACCTCGTCCTCCGAGAGGCCGGCGTCACCGGTCTTGTAGTCGACGACGAGCGCGCGACGCGCCGCCTCGTCGAGGCAGAGAAGGTCGATCGCCCCCTCGAGGTAGTCCCCGTGCGGGGAGTCGACCCGGCGGAAGAAGGGCACCTCCGCCCGGACGCTCGGCCACGAGAGAGCCTCGGCGCGCACCGACGACCCCTCCCAGCGCGCGAGCGCGGCGCGCAGGCGCCCCTCGGCGCGCGCGGAGAGGTTCCAGCGCCTCGCCTGGGACCGCACGCGCTCCTCCCCGACGACTCCCCCGCGCTCGACCATGGCCTGCGCGAGCTCGTGGAAGGCGGAGCCGAGGTTGGTGGCGCGGTCGGCGTCCGCGGTCGAGGGGGCGCCGAGCTCCTCGGCCTCGCGCTCGGCGGGCGTGGGGGTCGGGGCGGGGGCGCCCCCGGGCGCGAGGGGCGCGGGGGCGCCCGGGGAGGTGGAGACGCCCTCGCGGGGGCGCCAGGGGCGGGGCGCGGGGTCGGGCGCGCCCCCGGGCGCGAGGGACGCGCGGACGCTCGAGTAGCTGAAGACGCCCTCGCGGGCGCGCCAGGTGCGGGGCGCGGCGTCGGCCGCAGGCCCCTCCATCTCGTAGAGGTCGAAGGGCGCCGGGGCGTCCGGGGCGGGGCAGCCGGTCGCCGGCTCGCCGTCGAGCCCCCATCGGACGAGCTCGGCGGGGTCGCCGGGGAGCTCGCCGTCGAAGCCGGGGAGCGTCCCGGCGGAGTCCGCGACGACGCGGCTCAGCTCGCCCGTCCCCTCCCGGCCCAGGACCACGCAGCGCAGCCGCGCCGGCTGCGAGCCGCCGTAGTCCACGGCGCGGACGCCGGGCATGGGGTCCCAGCCCCCCGGGCACAGCGCGTCGAGCGCCCCGGCGGCGAGCTCGGAGCTGACGCCCTCCTTGCCCGACGACGCCGCCACGCCCACCACGAGCGCCTCGCGCGCGCGGGTGAGCGCCACGTAGAGCAGCCGGGCCCGCTCCTGCGCGTCGGCCTGCTCGTCGGCGGCGCGCATCGCGAGGTAACGCGCCGCGAGCGGCCGGGCCGCGCCGCGGTCGGCGCCCTCCTCGAGCTCCTCGGGGTCTATCCCCGCGAGCACGCGGGAGTCCAGGTCGGCGGGCCTCAGCACGAAGGCCCTGCCGCCGGCCTCGGGCGCGGTCGCCACGGACCCCTCGGAGCGACGGGCTCCCCAGCACTCCGCCACCGCGCAGACCCCGAACTCGAGGCCCTTGGAGGCGTGGATCGTCATGACGCGCACCGTGCCGCCGGAGGCGCCCTCGCCTCCGGCGAGCGAGGCGGGCGGGACCTTGGCCGCCTCGAGCCAGAGGTCGAACTCCGTCGCCGCGCGGGCGGCGCCGAGGCCCAGCTCCTCGGTGAGGTCCCGCACGTAGCGAACGGCGGCGAGCACGTTTGCCGCGCGGGCGAGCCCCTCGGCGCCGCCGGCCTCAAGCCGGGCGAGCCAGCCCGAGTCGCGAACCGCGTCGGCGCAGACGTCGGCGACCGGTCGCCACCTGACCTCGTCGAGGGCGCGCGCGAGGACCGCGTGCGCGCGCCGGAGCCGCTCGGAGGGCTCGGCGTCATGGAAGAACGTCATGTCGGCGAGGCCGCGGTCGATCGAGCGCTTGGTGGGCGCGTCGAGCTTGTCCTGAGCGCGCGTGCCGAGGTCGCAGAAGTCGCCCGCGTCCAGCCCGAACATCTCGCTCGCGAGCAGCGGAAAGAGCCCCGACTGCGTGTCCTTCGGGTTGGCGAGCGCGTGGAGCAGCGCCCGGACGACCCTGACCTCCTCGGTGCGCGTGAACGTGGAGCCTCCGGTGACCACGCACTCCATCCCGCGCGCCCGGATGGCATCGATGTAGGCGTCGGCGTGGGTGGTCACGCCCAGAAGGACCGCCATGTCGCCGGGGCGCTCGCCCGCGTCGCGGTAGCGCGCGAGGGCGTCCGCCACCTGCGCCGCCATGGCACCCACCTGATGGCGGGTCGGACGGCCCGACTGCCCCGGCCCCGCACAGACCTCAAGGTCCACGCGCGGCAGGCTCCGCGCGCGGTAGCGGTCCTCGCGATCCGGGTAGGCGTCGAGGTGCATGAAGTCGGACATGACGCCGCGAGGGCCCCCGCCGCCCGCGCACACGCGCTCCACGAGCGCGAGGACGTCGGCGTGGCTTCGGTAGTTGACGTCCAGGCGCACGGTGCCCGATGCCCCCACGCGCGCGCCGCGCCCGCGGAAGACGCCCACGTCCGCGCCGCGGAAGCGGTAGATCGACTGCTGGGCGTCGCCCACGGTGCACAGGTGCCGCTCCCCCTCCCCGGAGAGCAGCCCGATGAGCTCGAGCTGCATCTCGTCGGTGTCCTGGAACTCGTCGACCATGACCAGGCGGAAGCGCCCCGCGTAGTCGCGGCGGACCTCCTCGTGGTCGCGCACGGCGAGCAGCGCGCAGCGCACGAGGTCGTCGTTGTCGAGGCAGCCCTCGCGCCGCTTGAGGTCGCGATAGCGCGCCTCGACGCGGCGGGCGAGCTCCAGCAGCGCGCCCGCGAGCGGCGCCGACTCCTGGAAGGCCGCCTCCGCCCGCGCCAGCGAGAGCGCCGCCCTCGCCGCCCTGACCTCCTCCTTGATCGCGCCGCGCGCCTGGGGCAGCTCGATCGACGCGAGCGCCGAGGCGATCTCTCCCGGGGCGAGCCCGCGGCCGTCGCCGAGCGCGCGGAGGGCCTCGAGCGCCGGGGCGACCTTCGCCGCGGCCGCCTTGGTCAGCCGCTGGGCGCCGAGCTCCTCAACGCGCATCGCGAGGTCGCGCACGGCCGACGCGAGCGCCTCCGCCCCGCCCGGGGCCGGGCGCAGCGCGCCCACGCCGCCCGCGAGCGAGGCGCCCTCGCGCACGAGCCGCTCGACGACGCCCATGGCGCCGGTGTAGGAGCCCTGCGCCGTCATGGCGCCGAGCTGGTAGGCGGCGATGACGCCGGCGAACGCCTCGTCGGAGCGGGCGGAGCGCATGACGTCGTCGATCGCCGCGTCGAACAGCGCCCGCTGCCGGGAGTCGGCCACCACCGAGAAGGACGGGTCGAGCCCGAGGTCGAGCGCGTGGCGCGCAAGGATGCGCCGGCACATGCCGTGGATCGTCGATATCCAGGCGTCGTCCACCGCGAGCGACGCCTCCGTCATCCCGGCGCGGCGCAGCGTCGAGCGGACGCGCTCCTTGATCTCGCGCGCCGCAGCCTCGGTGAAGGTGATCACGAGCACCTGGTCGAGCCCGTCCAGGAAGGGCGCGCCGCCCTCCCCCGAGCCCGGCGAGAGCGCCCAGGCGATGCGGCGCGTGAGGGTGAACGTCTTGCCCGACCCCGCGCCAGCCTCCACGAACAGGGGCTCGTCGAGGGTCTGCGCGATCGCGCGCTGTCGGTCGTTGAGCCCCGCGAGCGAGATGCCGGCGCCCGCGGCCCGCTGGTTCTTGTCGCTCACTTCCTGAGCCTCCTCTCGCAGTTGAGGACCGGGCAGAACGAGCACGCGTCGGCGTCGACCGGGGCCGCCTCGATGTCGCCGGCGAGCATGCGCTCGATGCGCGCCGCGACGAGCTCCTCGCACGCGTCGAGAAGGGCCCCCATGCCGCCCTCGCCGCGCTCGCCGAAGCTCGCCGCGCGCGGAACCGACAGCCGCGGGAGGCGGCGCGCCGAGGGGGCGCGCTCCCCGAAGACGTTCTCGACGAGCTCCTCGTCGACGGCTCCGGCGAGGGCGTGGGAGCCCTTGGTGCAGAGGTAGACCGCCGCCCTCACGTCGAGCTGCGGGAACGCGCGCCTCACCACCTGCCCGTAGATGAGCGACTGCACGCGGCGCGGCAGGGCGAGGGGACCCTCGGGCGCGCCGTCGTCCCCGAAGACGTCGTACTCGCCGGCGAAGCCCGCGTCGGACTTGTGCTTGTAGTCGATGACCACGGCCTGGCCGTGGGCGTCCACGTCGATCCGGTCGATCGTGCCCGTGAGCAGGACGCCCGCGTACTCCACGCGCGCGCCGCCGCGACCGAAGCCCCACTCGAAGAAGCGCGGCTCGAATCCGTCGAGCATGGTCGACTCGAAGTCGAGAAGACCGAGGAGGTCGCGGCGCAGCCCCAGGAGCTGGCCCTGCTGCTGGGCGCTGTGGGGCACGAGGGCCTGCGGGAGCGGGCGGCGCCCGCGCTCGAGCTGGTACTGGTGCAGGAGGTGCGCGTCGAACTCCTCGGCGAGGACGGCGCGGGCCTCCTCGAGGGCGACGGGGTCCGCGACCGACGAGCCGGGCACGCGCGCGGCGGGGTCGAGCTGGGCGCGCGCCTCGAGCTCGGCCACCATCTCGCGATAGGGCGCCTGCTGCATGGCGTCGGCGCGCTCGGCGCGCGCGTCGGCGAGGGCACGGCCGCCGAGGGAGCGCTCCTGCGCGCGGGCGAGCAGCTCGCGGCGCGTCACCTCGAGGACGCGGTGCGCGAAGGTGCCCATCTCGGCGCCGCCGAAGGCCGCGTCCGCGTCGCGCAGGCGAAGGCGCCGCAGGCTGAACCACTTGTAGGGGCACTCGAGGTAGGTCTCTATCTGGGAGGCGGAGAGCAGGGGCCGGGCGTCCTCGACGGAGATGCCCTCGGGCGGGGGCGAGACGCAGGCGCGCTCCTCCGCCTCGAGGCGCCCGGCCGGCGCCACCTCCTCGCTGAGCTGCAGCGCGGCCGCCACGCCGGAGCGCGACGCGTTCTCGCGGACGGGGGTCTCCGCGCGGGAGGGGACGCTGTGCGGGCCGAGGGCGGACGCGAGGTCCTCGGCGTCGGCGTCGGCCTCGAGCCCGTAGCACGCCATGAGCTCCGTGAGCATGACCGAGGGGTAGCACTGCTTGCCGTCCGCCCCGAAGAGCGGACGCTCCAGGGCGAGCACGGAGCGCGGCGCCCCGGCGAGCGCCGCGAAGCGTGCGCGCGCGGCGTCCATGGCGCGCGGGGCGGGCTCGACGCTGTAGGCGAGCAGCAGCGCGGAGCAGACGTCGTCGGGCGCGCCGACCGCCGACTCCGACGAGCTCTGGCCGAGCAGCACGAGCGCGTCCGTCGAGCGAGGCGCGAGGCGCGCGGCCGCGCCGGGCGACATGATGCGGGCGGTGCAGACCGCGCCGTCGGGCGCGAGCTCGAGGCGCAGCGCAGCGCGGGCGCGCGAGAGCGCCTCCGACGCGAGCCCCACGAGCTCCTGGAGCGAGACGCGGTCGGCGGCCTGCGGGTCGGCCGTGACGCCGAGCTCCTTCAGGCTCCTGGCGACGCCGAGCACCGCGGAGAGGGCCGCCGTGGCGTCGGCGGCGAGGGGGGACGTGCGCCCCTCGCCCTGCACGTAGGGCGCGAGCAGCTTTGACGCCGCCGATCCGAGCCTGCCGCGCAGCAGCTCGCGCGTCGCCGCGGCGACCTCCGGGGAGACGTCGCGCTCGGACTGGAGCTGCTCGAGCACCGCGGCGGGGGTGAGCAGGCGGTTGGCGCGCCACGCCGCGTCGAGCGCGCGGGCTCGGGGCGCGTCGACGTGGGATATGTCGGAGAGGAGAAAGTCGGAGAGGTCTCGCGGCGGCCACCACGACATGTCCGCGAGGCGCACGCGAACCGTCCCCGCGCGCGGGGCGCCCGGGACCTCCTCTGCCGCGGGCCAGCCCTGGGCGAGCTCGGCGAGCCGCGCGACGCCACGGGCGAAGGAGAGGTAGGCGCGACCGCTCTCGAGCTCCTCCACGCGGACGGAGAGCTGGGCGCGCACGGCCACGCCGCGCGCCGAGAGGCGCCCCGAGAGCTCCGACCACGCCGCGCGCGGGTCGGGCGCCGCCAGCACGACCTCGCGCGCGCCGGCGTCGGCGAGGGAACGGACCTCGCGGCAGACGAGCTCGGGGCGGGCGGAGGGACCGGCGGGCAGCAGCACGCGCACGGCCCCGGTCGGCTCGACGGGCGCCGAGGTGTCTCCTATACACAACTCCGAGCCCAACAGACCTCTCTACAATTCGTATGTCGGCCTCTGCTTGGAAAAAAAAAAAATAACTTTAATGACGACGCCGTCCGTATGACTCAAACCTCCCACCTTATGAAGACCCCCCCCCCACCGCGGCGGGCCCCGGGCCCGGGGGGGGCGGCGGGGGCGGGGGGCGCGGGGGGCGCGGCGCGATGCCAGCGGGCTACCCGAGCCGCGAGAGGACGAGCCGGTAGCCGCCGCCCGCGCCGTTCAGGCACTTCGAGACGCGGCTCACCGTGGTTGACGAGGCGCCCGTCGCGCTGGAGACGTCGACGTAGGAGCTCCCCGCCGCGAGCATGCTCGCCACGCCGATCCGCTGGGAGAGGTCGTCGATCTCGCGCGGGGTGCACAGGTCGCGGAGAAGGGCCCACGCCTCCTCGGGCGTCTCGAGCGCGCAGAGCGCCCTCAGGAGCAGCTCGAGCTCGCCGTTCTTCTCGCCTGGCCGCGCCATGTCCCCTCCCCGTCGCACGCCGTCCCGAACACTTTAGCGCATTAAAGCGCCGCGCGCCAGGAGGGGCGGCGCGCATCGCGCGGGGGAGATTGGGGTACGCTACCCCTACCCGAACAAGGAGGTCCCATGAGCTTCATCGCACGCTGGATCGTCACCACCATCGCCTGCGCCGTCGCCATCTGGCTCGTCCCGGGCATCGTGCCCGTGGGGGGCACGTGGGTCGGAGCGGTCTTCTGCTCGCTCGTGCTCGCGCTGCTCAACGTGACCGTCAAGCCCGTGCTCCAGGCGCTCGCGATTCCGTTTACCATCGCCACGCTGGGAATCTTCTACCTCGTCGTGAACGCCGCCGTCCTGGAGCTTGCGAGCTGGCTCTCGCGCAACATCTTCCACGCCGGCATCGCGATCGACTCGCTCTTCTCCGCCATCCTGGGCGCGATCGTGATCTCGGTCGTGAGCTCGGTGGTCGGCGGCATCGTGGGCGACGACTGACGCCTCGGGAGCGGGCGACGGCTCAGGCGCCGCCCCCCGGGGCCGACGCGTCGGGCGCGCCGATGCGCCTCATCACGCGCTGCGCAACGTCAGCCGCCGCAGCAGACGCCCCGCGCGCCATCGCGTCCCGCGTCGCCTGGGCGGCCCCGCCCAGAAGCTCGCGGACGAGCCCCCACATCATCTCGCTCGTGCGCGCGTCGATGCCCCCGAGCGCCGAGAGCACCCGCTGCGCCGACGCGGGGCTCGAGAAGACGTCCTCGAAGCGGACCGCGCCGCCCGCGGCGAGCGCGTCGAAGAGCTCGTCGGTGAGGAGCCTGCGGTCCTCGAGCTCGAGGCGCGCGAGCCACGTGGAGAACGCGCGAGCCACGACCAGGCACTCGGGGTCCGGCCCTCCCGCGGCGACGAAGCCCGCCGGGCCGACCTGCCACGAGAGCGGGTCGTGCTGCAGCGAGCGGGAGGCGCTGCTCGCCACGACCTGCGCGGGCGCGTCGTCCGAGAAGAACCTCCCCACGACGCTGTAGGCGGGGATGATCCTCACGTAGCGCTCCCCCACCACGTCGTGGCAGCTCACGGGCATGACGGCCGGGTCCATGCCGGGGCCGTCGTTGCTGTAGACGCGCTCGATCGCCACCGCGTACGCGACGGGCGCCGCCGCCGTGGCGTACGCGGCGAGGTTGCCGCCCTTGGAGTGGCCGCCCACGCGCACGCGCCGGCCCTCGTCGGCGGCGCGGGCGAGCGCGCGCTCGAGGTAGGCCGCCGCGGCGCGCTGCGCCTCGGTCACGGCGAAGCTCAGGATGAAGTTCTCCCGCCAGCCGGCGAGCGTGGTGTCGGTGCCGCGGAAGGCCACGTAGAGCTCGCCGGAGCCGAGCTCGACCGTCACGGCGGCGAACTGCATCGCCCGCGCGTCGTCGCGCACGTCGACGTAGTCGCGCAGCAGCGCGCCGCCCAAGCGCGCGGAGCCGCCGAGCGCCGCCACGAAGCGCTCGTCGATCGTCGCGAGCGAGCGGACGCGCGAGGAGACGTCGCCCCCCGAGCGCGCGAGCAGCGCGGCGCACGCGTCCGTGACGCGGACGGGAGGCTCGCCGGGACCCCCCACGACGTCGGTGAGGTCCAGGTAGGCCAGCGTCGACAGCGCGAGGTTGTCGACGTCGTTGAAGGGCCGCTCCGCGAGCGTGATGTCCCCGCGCAGCTCGAGGTAGTCGTGCAGGTTCGCCATGCGTTCCTCCCCGGGAAGACGTCGACCCCCAGTATGCCCCAAGCGCGCCCGCGAGAAGGACGCGCGCCCGCGGCGATGGGGGGGGGCGGGGGCCGATTCCGTCCGCAGCCCGCACGCGCCTCGGGGTCGTGCGGGTTGCGGTCGATTCGGACCCCGATTCCGTCTGCAGCCCGCACGCGCCACGACCACGTGCGGGTTCTGGTCGATTCGGACCCCGATTCCGTCCGCAACCCGCACCTTCGGAGGCAGCCCGAAGCGATGGCGCCCGGCACCTCGCCGAGCACGCGGCTCGTGCGGGACACCGGGCGCCCCGTCGGCGCTGAGGCGCTACGTCGCGCTACGCCATCACCTTGCGGAAGAGCTCCACGACGGCCGCGTGGTCGGCCTCGCGCGGGTTGCCCGGGAAGCAGGCGTCGGCGAGGGCGTCGTCGGCGAGCTGGTCGAGGTCGGCCTCGACCAGGCCGTCGCAGGTCGGCTTGATGTCCACGTCGGCGGAGAGCTGGCGCACCGCGGCGATGGCGGCGTCGGCCGCCTCGTCGACGCTCATGCCGGCGGTGTCGACGCCCATGGCAGCGGCAACGTCGGCCAGGCGCTCGGCGACGACGGGCTTGTTGTACTCCATGGCAACGGGCAGCAGCATGGCGCAGGCGACGCCGTGCGGGGTGTCGTAGTGGGCGGAGAGGGTGTGCGCCATGGCATGGTCGATGCCGAGCCCGACGTTGGAGAAGCCCATGCCCGCGATGTACTGGCCGAGCGCCATGCCCTCGCGGCCGGCACCGGGCTCGCCGCTCTTGGCCTCGGCGACGGCGGCACGCAGGTTCTTTGAGATGACCTCGATGGCCTTGAGGTGGAACATGTCGGAGAGCTCCCAGGCGCCCTTGGTGGTGTAGCCCTCGATGGCGTGGGTGAGCGCGTCCATGCCGGTGGCGGCGGTGAGGCCGGCGGGCATGGAGGCCATCCTGTCGGGGTCGACGACCGCGACGTCGGGGATGTCGTTGACGTCGACGCAGACGAACTTGCGGACCTTCTCGGGGTCGGTGATCACGTAGTTGATCGTGACCTCGGCCGCGGTGCCGGCGGTGGTGGGAACGGCGATGGTGAAGACGGCGTGGTTCTTGGTGTCGGCCACGCCCTCGAGGGAGACGACGTCGGCGAACTCGGGGTTGGCGACGATGATGCCGATGCCCTTGGCGGTGTCCATGGAGGAGCCGCCGCCGATGGTCACGATGCAGTCCGCGCCGCATGCCTGGTAGGCGGCCACGCCGTCCTGGACGTTCTTGATCGTGGGGTTGGGCTTGATCTGGTCGTAGAGGCTCCAGGCGATCCCCGCCTCGTCGAGAAGGTCGGTCACCTTTGCCACGACGCCAAACTTCACGAGGTCGGGGTCGGAGCAGACGAAGGCCTTCTGGTACCCGCGGCGGGCGAGCTCGCCGGGGATCTCCCTGATCGCGCCCGCGCCGTGGTACGAGATGTTGTTGAGGACGAAGCGGTTGACTGCCATGCTGGTTCCCCCTTGGGTCGCTGCATGCCGGAAGGCCGGCGTTCCGCGCGTGATTATGCCCCCGCCCCGCCTCCCCGAGCCGACGAATCCGCGGACGGCGGGTCCTTCTCGGCGAGCACGGGAGGGCGCGCTTCGCCGGAATCTGACGCCGCGCCCCGGAAAGCCCGCCACGACGCGCGCCGGGTGGGGTAAGCTCGACTCGTCAGCACGACCGCACACACGGAGACCCCAGTGAACGAGAAGACCGCGTCGATAGCGACCGCCTACGCAGACCAGTGCCACGAGGAGGAGCTCGAGCTCCTGCGCACGCTCGCGCAGATTCCCGCCCCCTCGGGCCACGAGGAGCGGCGCGCCGAGTTCATCCGCGACTGGTGGCTCGAGCAGGGCGCCCCGGTGGGTGCCGTGCGCATCGACGAGGCCAAGAACGTGGTCCTGTCGCTGCCGGCGGGCCCGGGCGTCGCGCAGGACGACGGCTACGCCGTGTTTGCCGCCCACACCGACGTGGTCTTTCCCGACACCGAGCCGCTGCCGCTGGCCGAGAGCCCCACGCGCCTGCTCGCACCGGGCGTCGGCGACGACACGGCGAACCTCGTGGGGCTGATGCTCGCGGGGCGCTACCTGCTGCGCCACGGCGTCCCGCTCGACCGCCCGCTGCTCGTCGTGGCAAACAGCTGCGAGGAGGGGCTCGGCAACCTCGCCGGGACGCGCGAGCTCTTCCGCCACTACGCGGGGCGCGTGGCCGAGTTCACGTCGTTCGACCTCTACCTGGGGATGCACGTGGTCTCCGCCGTCGGGTCGCACCGCTGGCGCGTGCAGTGCCACACCGAGGGGGGCCACTCCTGGGAGAACTTCGGGCGCGACAACGCCATCGAGGCCCTCTGCTCCTTCATCGAGGACCTCTACGCGCTCGACCTCCCCACCGAGGCCAAGACCACCATCAACGTCGGGCGCTTCGTGGGCGGCACCACCGTGAACTCCATCGCCGAGGACGCGAGCGTGCTCGTGGAGTACCGCTCGGCGTCCGAGGAGTGCCTCGAGCAGATGTACGGCAAGTTCGTCGTCCTCGTGGAGGAGCACCTCAAGGAGCGGACGCGCATCGACGCCAAGCTCATCGGCCGGCGCCCCGCGTCCGGCGAGCACGTCCCCGACGGCCAGTGGGAGCTCATCGCTCGCACCGACGAGGTGCTGCGCGAGCTCGGCGGCGTCCAGCCCACCCACCAGGAGTCCTCGACCGACGCCAACGTCCCGCTCTCGCTGGGGATACCCGCCCACACCGTCGGAACCGTCGAGGGGGACCTGCTCCACACCCGCGAGGAGTGGATCGAGAAGGACAGCCTGCGCCGCGGCCTCGCCGTCATTCTCGCCCTCATGCTCGCCCACGCCACGTCGTGAGCGTCGGCGCCGGACGTCCGCTCGACATGCCGCCCCGCGGCACAAAAAAAGGAGCCCGCAGGCTCCTCCCCCGTGTGGGGTGTCGCGCCGACGCTACGCGGCGCACACGCACTTGACGAGCAGGTGCGAGTCCGCGTGGTTCTGCTCGTGGGAGGAGAACCACTCGTCAACGTCTCTGAACAGAAGCTTCGGGCTGTCGGCCCAGAAGCGGCGCTCGTGGCCGTCCATCAGCGCGCGGTACTCGCCGCTCATGAACCAGCCGTTGTGGCAGGCGTCGAGCACCTTGCGCTGACGCTTGCTCATTTCCTTGATCTTGGTCATGCCTTCCCTCCTTTCGTTTCTTGGACACGTTTGTTATACCCAATCATTCCGTTCGCCGAAAGTGTCTTGACAAAACGTTTACATCTCCTACACGAGTTCTTAAGACAACGTTAGGAGTCGCTTCAAGACTCGTTATGGAGGGCGGGGGCACCCTAGTCTACGTCGAGAAACGTTGGCTGGGAGGTATCGCATGACCCGCATGGCACCCGTCCGCTACACCCGTCGCCGCCAGGCGAGAAGAACCTCGGGGGCGCTGCTCGCCGCCCTGGGCGCCTGCGCGCTCGTCGCCGCGCTCGCGCTCGTGCTCGGTGCCCTGGCGCCGACCGCCGCCCCGGCGGCCTCCGGCGGCTCCGGAGAGCCCGCGACCTCGGACGCGCGCGGCGACTGGCGGCTCGGCAGCGTGCCCCGCCTCTACCAGACCGACCCCGCGTGGGCGGACGAGCCCTACGCCGGCGGCACCGTTCGCGAGAACGGCTGCGGCCCCACCTGCCTGTCCATGGTCTACGTCGCCCTCACCGGGCGGGACGACCTCGACCCGGCCGGGATGGCGGCCTTCTCGGAGCGCGGGGGCTACGTCTCGGACGGGATGACCACCTGGTCGCTCATGACCGACGGAGCCGCCGAGCTGGGCCTCGACTCCGAGGAGCTGCCCGCGGACGAGGGCACCGTGCGCGACGCGCTCGCGGCGGGCCGTCCCGTGATCTGCAGCGTGCGGCCGGGGGACTTCACCACCACGGGGCACTTCATCGTGCTCGCCGGGATCGCCGAGGACGGGTCCGTCATCGTCCGCGACCCCAACAGCGCCGAGCGCACCGCGAGGACCTGGGACCTCCAGCGCGTGATCGACCAGTGCGCGAACCTGTGGGCGTTCTCCGTCGCGTGACGCCCGCGTCACTCCCCCGCCGCCGCGCCCGCGGCGACGGGGAGCTCCACCGTGAACGTGGTCACGCCGGCCTCGCTCGCCGCCGAGATATCGCCGCCGTGAAGCTCCACGATCTCTCGGGCGATGGCCAGGCCCAGGCCGGCCCCGCCCGTCGCCGAGGCCCGCGACTCGTCGAGCCGGAAGAACCGGTCGAAGATCGCGCGGAGCTTGTGGCTGGGGATGGTGGCGCCCGTGTCGGAGACGCTCACGACCACGCGGTCGCCCTCGCGCCGCGCGCGCACGTCGATGGGGGTTCCCTCGTCGCTGTAGGCGATGGCGTTGCGCACGAGGTTGCCGAAGACGCGCGCCAGCCGGGCGGCGTCGGCCACGATCTCGAGGGGCTCGCCGGGGTCCTCGGCGGTGCGGTCGGTCCCCTCGACCTCCACGCGCGCGACGTTGCCGTGCGCGCCGAGCGCCGGGTAGAACTCGTCGGCCACCTGGGCGAGCAAGAACGCCAGGTCGACGGGGGCGAGCTCGAGCTCGATGTGGGTGAGGCTGTAGCGCGTGATGTCGAAGAACTCGTTCACGAGGCGCTCGAGCCGCAACGCCTTGTCGAGCGCCACCCCCGTGTAGCGGCACCGCTGCTCGGCGGGCATGTCCGGGACCTCGTCGAGCAGCGACAGGTAGCCGATGACCGAGGTGAGGGGCGTCTTGAGGTCGTGCGCCAGGTACGTGATGAGGTCGCTCCGGCGCGCCGCCTCGTCCTCGAGCCGCCGCGCCTGGTCCTCGCCGGCGCGCTTGACCTCGGACGCCACGAGCGCAAGGTCCTCCCAGCCCGACGGGAACGCCTCGCTCGCGCCGATGTCGTGCGCCATGAACGAGCGGAGCAGCTCCGCGGAGCGGGCGCGCTCCTCCCGACGCGCGCGGCGCTCGGCGAGGCACCACGAGACGACCGCCGCCAGGGCGATGGCGGCCGCCACGCAGACGCCCAGCTGCAGGAAGAAGTAGCGCGTCCCCACGATGTCGAGCACCACGCCCGCGGGGATGCCGAACTCGTTGAGGTTGTGGACGTTGAGGAACTGGCTCGACACCCAGTCGATGAAGACGCCGTTGAGCGCCTGGTCGACGAAGACGGTGAGCACGTTGTAGACCATGACGGCCCCGAGGACCGCGCAGCCGCCGATGACGACGGCTCGCAGCACGGAGCGCGACCGGGCCCGGACTGCGGACGCGTCCCGACCCTCCGGGGCGCCGGCCCACCCGGCGGGCGCGCCGCCCTTCTCGCTAGCGCTCAATCTTGTACCCCAATCCCCAGACGGTCCTGATGTAGGCGGGGTCCTCGAAGGAGTCCCCCATCTTCTCGCGGAGGTGCCGCACGTGCACCGTGATCGAGCCGGAGCCCCGCTCGTAGTAGGCGTCACCAAAGATGCCCTGGTAGAGCTCGCGCGCCGAGACGACCGCTCCGTCGGCCTCGAGGAGGATCCTCAGCAGCGAGAACTCCGTGGGCGTGAGCTGGAGCGGGCGCTCGTTGAGGGTCGCCTCGTGGGCGGGCACGTCGAGCACGAGGCCCCGGCACGTGATGACCTCACCGGACGGCTCTTTGTGACCGGGCGCGGCGTTGTAGGTCCGGTAGCGCCTGAGCTGCGCCTTCACGCGCGCCACGAGCTCGAGCGGGAGGAAGGGCTTGGTCACGTAGTCGTCGGCCCCCAGCGCGAGGCCGGCGATCTTGTCCGCCTGCTCGCCGCGCGCCGTGAGCATGATGACCGGGTAGGCGTGGCGCTCGCGGATGGCGCGGCACACCTCGAGACCGCTCGCACCGGGCAGCATCACGTCGAGGACCGCGAGGTCGATCGCGGGCCGCGCGTCATCGGTCACGCGAGCGAGCGCCGAGGACCCGTCGCCCAGGCACTCCACCTCGAATCCCTCCGCCTCCAGATACACCCGCACGAGCTCGCAGATCTCTCGCTCGTCGTCAACGACCAGAATGCGCGCACCCATGGCGACCTCCTTCCGACCCCCAAGCATACGCGAGCGCCCAGCGAGGGAGGCTAAGGCTTTCTTAAGGCGGGCGGGCAACGGCGCCGAAGTTGTATGCAGTATTTTGAGAGGCCCCGAGTAGAAGGTCGCCCGGACATCAGGAAAGCGCAGGCAGATAAATGCGACCGACGGAGCAGTACTTATGGTGGCCCCAGAAATCTGCATACAATGTGGCGCTTCTGCTCGTGGTGGGCCATACGGCGCGCCAACGCCGGCGCGAACGGGCCTCTGACATACAATCTCTGTATTTCAGGACGACAAACGGAGGCATCCTTGAATCTCAAGCAGCTCGGGTACTTCGTCGCCATCGCCGAGGAGGGGCAGATCACCGCCGCGGCGCGGCGGCTGCACATCTCTCAGCCGCCGCTCTCCTACGAGCTCGCCCAGCTCGAGCGCGAGCTCGACACGCAGCTCGTGCGGCGCGGGCCGCGCGGCGTGGCGCTCACCGACGCTGGCCGGCTCCTCTACGAGCGCGCCACGCGCATCCTCGCCATGGCGAACGCCACCGCGCGCGAGGTCTCGAGCCTTGGCAAGGGCCTCACCGGGACGCTGTGCCTCGCCGTCGCGCACTCCGCCACCGGGCTCGCGCCGGGACAGCGCCTGGCGGAGCTCGCCGCGCGCCACGCCGACGTCAGCCTCGAGCTGCGCGAGGGCGGCGTCCCCGAGGTCATCGAGCTCGTCGCGAGCGGCATCGCCGAGGTCGGCGTGGTCCGCACGCCCTTCCCTACCCAGGGGCTGCGCTGCCGCTACGCTCCCGCCGAGCCGCTCGTGGCCGTGATGCCGCCCGACCTCGAGCGCGGCCGCGAGCTCGAGGTCGGGCTCGCCGAGCTCGACGACGTCCCGCTCGTCTGCGACCGACGCCTCGCGCCGCAGCTCCCCGCGACGCCCTTCTGCCTCACGGACGACGAGCGGACCACGTGCTCGTGCGCGGCCGCCGGGCTCGGCGTCGGGCTGGTGCCCCAGTCGCTGCTCGCGGTGTGCGACACCGGCCCCTGCTTCATCAAGGCCCTCGTTGAGAGGGACCTCTGGTCGCGAGCCGCCGTCATCTGGAAGGCAGACCGATCGCTCTCCCCGCTCGCCGAGCGGGCGGTCGCGCTGCTCGGCGAGCTCGCCTGACCGAGGGTCGCGCTGCCCGTGCGGCGCGTCCGCGCGAGACGCCCCGACGCGCTCGAGCCCCGCGCGGACACGAAAACGCCCCCGGGCGGGAAAGGGTCCCGGGGGCATGGGGAGGGAAAGCTCCTTCTGCCGGCTACCTCGCGGCAGCCTCGTCGTCCTTCTCGGCCTGCGTTCGGGCGACCTCTGACTCGGGGGCGGGCTCCGAGTCGCCGGAGCCCTCCTCCATGCCCTCGCGCACGTTCTTGACCGTCTTGCCGATGGCGGACCCGAGCTTGGGCAGGTTCTTGGGCCCAAAGATGACGAGTACGACAAGCAGGATGACCACGAGCTCCATGGGACCGAGACCAAGAATCATGGGGGCCGCCTCCAGACGATCGACGGTTAGGTGCCTTGGGACCGTTCCATCCTAGCGCGGGGTCGGGCCATCGTAAAATACATATGAGTGGGCCCCGCCATACATCGATTGTATGGCGGGGCCTCGGAAGCTCGTGACGGGCGCGGGGAGCCTAGTCGAGCTCGCTCTGGTCGAACACGTGGAAGCCGGCCTTCTCGATGGCCCAGCTCGCCTCGGCGGCGCTCGCCGGGTCGGCGATCTTAAGCGCGAGCACGGCCATGTCGTCGGTCGTCGAGAAGCAGTAGAAGTACTCGATGTCGAGGTCGAGGTCGTCGAGCTTCTCGAGCAGGTCCGCCGCGCCGCCCGGGTGGTGCGGGACGGCGATCGCCATGACCTTCGTCTTGATGGCGCGGTACCCGCCCGCGTCGAGCGCCGAGAGCGCGGCGGCGGTGTCGCTGCAGATGATGCGCACGATGCCGTACTCGGTGGTGTCGGCGACGGAGAGCGCGGCCATGTTGATGTTGGCGTTGCCGAGCGTCCGGCACAGCGACGCGATGCGCCCGCGCTTGTTCTCGAGGAAGACGGTGATCTGGTCAATCATTACTTGATCCCCTTTCGCAGGTCGACGATGCGCTTTGCCTTGCCCTCGCTGCGCGCGATGGTCTTGGGCTCGACGAGCTTGACGCGCACGCCCACGGACAGCGCGGTCTTGAGGCGCGCCGAGATCTCCTTCTGCAGGCGCTCGACGGCGGCGACGGAGTCGAAGGCGAAGTCGGGGTTGACCTCGGCCTTGAGCGTGACGAGGTCGAGCGAGCGCTGGTCGGTGTCGATCTCGATCTGGTACCAGGAGGAGATCTGCGAGAACGTCTTCATGACGTCCTCGATCTGGCTCGGGAAGACGTTGACGCCGCGGATGATGAGCATGTCGTCCGTGCGGCCGTGGATGCGGTCGATGCGCCGGTGCGTGCAGCCGCAGGCGCACTCCCCCGGAAGGATGCGGGTGATGTCGCGCGTGCGATAGCGCACCACGGGCGACGCCTCGCGGTCGATCGTGGTGAGCACGAGCTCGCCCCACTCGCCGTCGGGCAGGACCTCGCCGGTGTTGGGGTCGATGATCTCGGCGTAGAAGTGGTCCTCGGCCAGGTGCAGGCCGTCCTGCTCCCAGCACTCGATGGCGACGCCCGGTCCCATGGTCTCGGTGAGGCCGTAGACGTCGAGCACGTGGTAGTTGATCTTGCGCTCGAGGTCGCGGCGGAAGTTGTCGGAGAAGGGCTCGGCGCCGTGGATGCCCGCGCGCAGGTGGAAGTCGCGTGCCGGGTCGATGCCCATCTCGAGGGCGGTGTCGGCGATGTGCATGGCGTAGCTGGGCGTGCAGCAGATGATCGTGGAGCCCATCTCCTTGAGCACGCGGATCTGGCGCTCCGTGTTTCCGGCGGACATGGGAATCGTCGTGGCACCCGAGTACAGGCCGCCGTAGTGCGCGCCGAGGCCGCCGGTGAACAGGCCGTAGCCGTAGCAGACGTGGACGACGTCGTCGGGGCCGCCGTCGGCGTACTCGATGCCGCGCGCGAAGCACTCGCCCCAGATCTCGAGGTCGTGCTGGGTGTAGCCGCCCACCGTCGCCACTCCGGTGGTGCCGGAGGACATGTGGATCTCCTTCACCTCGGACAGCGGCGTGGCGAACATCCCGTACGGGTAGTTGTCGCGCAGGTCCTGCTTGGTGACGAACGGCGCCCTCTGGAGGTCATCGAGGCTCTTGACCGCATACGGGTCGAAGCCCGCCTCGTCGAAGCTCCGCTTGTAGAACGGAACGTTCTCGTAGCACGCAATCACGGTCTTCTTGATGCCCTCGAGCTGGATCTGCTCGATCTGCTCGTGAGGCGCGCGGAGAATCTCCTGCATCTTGCCCATTGGCGCTCGCCCTTCCGTCGAACCTGAGAACTCGATGGGCTGATTCTAGGGCGAGAAGAACGGCGGCACGCGTCGCGTTCCCAAACGGAAACCTCCGTGACGCACGGCGCCCGCGCGACGTCAGCGCAACGTCAGCGCGACGTCAGCGCGGTGTCAGCGCGGCGTCTCCTCGAGGCGGGCGAGCACGACGCGGGTAGCGCGAATCGCCGCCGCCACGTTGTCGCGCGCGTCGTCGATCTTCTTCTGCACGTAGAGGTCGACGAACACGTTGTCAAAGAGCACGTCGAGCGTGGTCGCGAGCGCGCCCACGTCCATTCGCAGCACCTCGATGTCCGAGACGTCGCGAAGCTCGCGCGTGAAGGCGTAGAGGTCGTCGCGAGCGCGCTCGAGCGCCTCGCGCGCGCCGCCCAGCCTGACGTGCTTGATCACGCTCGAGATGGCGCCGCCAAGAAAGAGGTCGAAGGCGCCCCAGTTGCTCGCGCTCTCCAGCGCGTCCTCCGCCTCCTCGAGGCTCGCGAGCGCGCGGCGCCCCGCGACCACGGCCTCGTCGGCCTCGCGCTGCTGACCTGGCGTCATGGCTCTCCCCTCCCCGTGTCTGCGCCGACCTCGCCGGGCGCCGGCGCCTTCTAGGGATGCGCCGTTGGCGGATGCGTCCCGCACCTTGTCACGGAAAAGTGTAAGAATTCAGCTACTTGTGGACAAGAGGAAGGAACACCCATGCTTCGAGTCGGACTTCTCACGAGCGGCGGCGACTGCCAGGCGCTCAACGCCACCATGCGCGGCATCGTCAAGACCCTCTACCGCCAGTCGGACGAGCCGGTCGAGGTCTATGGCTTCGAGGACGGCTACCAGGGCCTCATCTACGAGCGCTACCGCATGATGGACAACCGCGACTTCTCCGGCCTGCTCACCCGCGGCGGCACCGTGCTCGGCACGAGCCGCACCCCGTTCAAGCTGCTCGACACGCCCGAGGCCGACGGCGTGAACAAGGTGCAGGCCATGAAGGACACCTACCGCAAGCTCAAGCTCGACTGCCTATTCATGCTCGGCGGCAACGGCTCCACCAAGACGGCCAACCGCCTCTCGCAGGAGGGCCTGAACGTCATCGCGCTGCCCAAGACGATCGACAACGACACGTTCGGCACCGACATAACCTTCGGCTTCACGAGCTCGGTCGAGGTCGCCACGCGCTGCATCGACGAGATCCACACGACCGCGAGCTCCCACGGCCGCGTCTTCGTGATCGAGATCATGGGCCACAAGGTCGGCTGGATCCCGCTCTACGCTGGCGTGGCCGGCGGCGCCGACGTCATCCTCATCCCCGAGATCCCCTATGACATCGAGAACGTCATCCGCGTGATCGAGGACCGCGACAAGGCGGGCGCCCGCTTCACCATCATCGTGGTCGCCGAGGGCGCCATCTCCAAGGAGGAGGCCGCGCTCTCCAAGAAGGAGTACAAGAAGCTCGTGGCTGCGCGCACCACGCCCTCGATCGCCTACGACATCGCCGCCGAGATCGACAAGCGCACCGGCCGCGAGATCCGCATCGCGGTTCCCGGCCACACCCAGCGCGGCGGCACCCCCGACGCCCAGGACCGCATCTTCGCAACGCAGTGCGGCGCCGAGGCGGCCCTCGCCTGCCTCAAGGGCAAGTTCGGCGTCATGATCGCCCAGGTCAACGGAAAGATGTGCCGCGTGCCGCTCGCCGACGTCGCCGGCAAGCTCAAGTACGTCGACCCCAAGAGCGACCTCGTCAAGGAGGCCAAGGCCCTCGGCATCAGCTTCGGCGACGAGTAGGCTGTGCCCTCGCACAAACGCCCGCCCGCGTGCGGGGCCTCTTCTGGGGCCCCGCACCTTTTTTGTGGCGCCCGGCGAGAAGTACGCTCTTCTCGCAGCGTCGACCGAGGGGGGCACCCTACGGCGGAGCGCCCGCGGAGCCGCTCAGCGCTGCGCGAGCACGATGGCCGTGGCGACGCCGCGCTCGTTGGTGATCGAGACCAGGAGCTCGGTGACCCCGGCCTCGGCGAGCACCGGGGCGAGGGGGCCCGTCGTGGTGACGTGCGGGCAGCCGTTGTCGTCATCGAGGGTCTCGACGCAGCGGAAGTCGAAGCCCGAGGCGGTGTGCTGGGCGAGCGCCTTGAAGACCGCCTCCTTGACGGCGAACTTCCCCGCCAGGCACGACGCGGCGTCGCGGCGCGCGAGGGCCTGCGCCCGCTCGGCGTCGCTGAAGGTGCGCCGGAGGAAGGCGCCGTCCGGGGCGGCGACGAGCCTCGCCATCTCCTCGATGTCGACGGAGTCTATGCCGATTCCACGTATCATGCGAGCAGTCTATCACGCCGCCGCACAATTCCGGAATTGTGGCCCCTAACGAGAAGCATAGTCCCAGGGTTTCTGTCCGGTCGCCGGAGTACGCTCGCGGCGCAGGGCACGACGGCGTGGGGAGGTCGCGATGGCGAGCATGACGGGCAGGGACGTGGCGGCGGCGAACGGCGGGGACGGGACGCTGGTCGACTGGATGGCGCGCTTCGGCACCGAGGAGGCCTGCGAGGAGGAGCTGCTGCGCAGGATGTTCCCGGAGGGGTTCCGCTGCCCCTCCTGCGGGCACGCCAGGTGCGCCCGGGTCAGGGGCCGGGCGCGCAAGTGGCAGTGCACGCGCTGCTCCAGGCAGTTCTCCGTCACGGCGGGCACCGCGATGAGGGGCACCAAGCTGCCGCTGGTCAAGTGGTTCCTCGCCGCCTACCTGATGACGCACTCCAAGCGCGGGGTCTCCGCGATCGAGCTCGCGAGGCACCTCGGGGTCTCCGAGCGCACCGCCGGCTACGTGCTGCTGCGCCTCCGCGGCGCCATGGCCAGATCGGAGTCCGTTCAAGCGGCTTGACGGCACCGTCGAGGTCGACGAGATGTACCTCGGGGCGACGGTCGCCGGGAGGGTGGGCCGCGGCTGCGAGAAGGTGCCCCTGCTCGTCGCCGTCGAGGCCCCCGGCCCGCGCGGCCCGGGCCGCTGCTCGGTCAGGGTCGCCTCCGACGTGACGGCGGGCTCCTACCGGGAGTTCCTCCGCGCCCGCGTCAGCGTGCTCGCCCGCGTGCGCTTCGACGGCTTCCTGCCCATAGGCTGCGCGGTCGCGTCGTGGCCGCGCGCCGAGGCCGGCAGGTCGCCCTCGGGCGGGGCGCCGGGGACGTGGCTGCGCCTGGCGCACAAGGTGATCTCCAACCTGCGCGCTTACGCCCAGGGGACCTACCACGGGCTCTCGAGGACGCGGACGCAGGGCTTCGTGGACGAGTTCTGCTGGAGGTACTCGCACCGCGCCCCGGGAGGGCCCGGGATCGCCTCGGAGCTGCTGGGGGAGGCCGCGCGCGGTCACGTGCCGAGGGCCGACCTGCTCTCCTCGACGTTCTCGGCGCAGGGCCCGGGCAGGAGGTTCAGGAACGCGGGGCGGGAGCGCCGCGAGAACGAGGAGTGGGTCGCGGCGGCGATCGCCGAGGCGGCGAAGGAGCGGATGGCTAACTATGCCGCTCGTTAGGGGCCACAATTCCGGAATTGTGCGGACAGGACCGCGCACTGGGCCGATTTCCTGACCGCGAGAAGGACCTCATCTGGGGAAACCCCGACGCTCGTCCCCGGGACCCCCCGCCCCGCCGCACAATTCAGGAATTGTGCGGCGGGGGGCGCGCAGTCGAGGCGTTTCCTGACCGGCCGCCGCCAACAGGCCCTTCTCCCCCGGGCTCCTCCTCGGCGCCGCACAATCTCGGAATTGTGCGGATGGGGGCGGCTGGACGGGGCGACGGAGCGGCGGGGCGGCTGGATAGAGGGCGCAAAGCCGCGGCGCCGGCGTGAGCGCAGCGCCGACATGGCGCAGGCCCGCTAGCCGAGCTCCGCCCCGTCGGCGCCATCGATCACGAGGTCCGCGCCATAGAACGCCTCGAGCGCCGCGATCCCGAGGGCCGTGTCGCGCGCGCCCGCGGTCTCGAAGACGGAGTGCATCGCGAGCTGCGGGAGACCCACGTCCACGGCGTGGACGCTCACCTGGGAGTTGGAGAGGTTGCCGAGCGTCGAGCCCCCCGCCATGTCGGAGCGGTTGGCAAAGCTCTGGTGCGGCACGCCCGCGCGGTCGAGAAGGGCCACGAGCAGCGCCCGGCTGAAGGCGTCGGTGCAGTAGTGCTGGTTCGCGGCCTCCTTGACGACTAGGCCGCCGTTGAGCCGGCAGCGGTTCGCCTCGTCGTACCTCTCGGGGTGATTGGGGTGGACGGCGTGGGCGTTGTCGCAGCTCACGAGCATCGAGGCGGCGAGGGCGCGGCGGTGCTCCTCGGGCGTGCGCCCGAGCGCGGAGCTCGTGCGCAGCAGCGTGTCCGCGAGGAGGGTGGACATGGCGCCCTGCTTGGTGAGCGATCCGACCTCCTCATTGTCGAAGCACGCGAAGACGCTCACGTCGCGCGCGTTGTCCGTCGAGAGGAACGCGCTCAGCGCGACGTAGGCGCACTGCAGGTCGTCGAGGCGCCCGCCCGAGACGAACTCGTCGGCCTGTCCCCAGACGCGCGGCTCCTCGTGGGCCACGAGGAAGAGGTCGTGCGCGAGGACGTCGGCGGCATCAGCCCCCGCGGCGGCGGCGACCATCTCGAGGAAGGAGCCGGGGCCGAGCTCCCCGGCCGAGAAGAGCGGGCAGAGGTCGACCGCGCGGTTGAGCTGCGGGGCGAGTCCGGAGGACCGGTCGAGGTGGATGGCGAGGCTCGGGATGAGGCAGACGTCGCGCTCGATGTTGACGAGGCGGCTCTCGACGCGCGCCCCGGAGCGCACGAGGACGCGCCCGGCGAGGCCGAGCGGCCGGTCGAGCCAGGTGTGGTCGATCATCCCCCCGTACGCCTCGACGTCGAGGCGCAGGGCGCCCTCGGGCCCGGGGAGCTCGGGCGACGACTTGACCTTGTAGGTGGGCGAGTCGCCGTGCGCGACGGCCATCTGGAAGTGGTGGGGCGCCCTGCGGGACGGGGTGCCGAGCTCGTCGCCCACCTTCAGGGCGACGACGCTCGAGTTGTTGCGGACGACGTAGTAGCGGCCACCCGGCGCCATCTCCCAGGCGTCCGCCTCGTGCAGGCGGGTGAAGCCGGCCCCGTCGAGGCGGCGGCAGATCTCGGCGGCGGTGTGGAACATGCTCGGGCACGCGCGGACGAACTCGACGAGCCCGTCGGCGGCGCTCCTCACGCTCTCGTTCATGGGAACCCCTTCGGTCGCGACGTTTTGCGACCGCCTAGGCTAGCACACGCCCGCCCGCTACGCGAGCATGTTGCGCTCGGCGAACTCCGCCTGGACCGTGGCGAGCATGAGCTCCACGTCGTCGAGTCCGAGGTGGCGCTCGGACTCCCCCGCCTTGAGGGTACCGCGCCTGCGCGCCCAGCTCTCGAGCGAGGCGGGCCGCTGCTCGTGCGGCAGGACGCGCGTCTCCGGGTCGACGCGCCGGCAGATGTCGCGCGAGTCGATCACCGTCACGCGCCCCGCCTTGCGCGCCTCGGCGTAGCCGTCTATGTGCAGCGTGAACCAGGAGTCCTCGAATGCCGCGTTGTGCGCCATGAACGGGTAGGCGGTGAGCGTGGCGAGCAGCGCCTCCTGCACCTTGCGGTCCTCGCGGAAGGGCGTCCTGCCCTCGAGGTCCGACCACGAGATCTTGTGGATGTCGGCGAGCGGCACGCCCTTCTCGGCGTACATCTGGGGCAGGCCGAAGTAGCCCGCGAACGGGTCGTGCGGCTTGGCCTTGGGGCCGATGGTCATGAACTCGAGGCCGACGTTGATGATGTAGCCGCGCGCCGGGTCGCGGTCGGTGGTCTCGATGTCGATGCCCACCACCATGCCCGAGACCGGCGCGTCCACCCACGCCACGTTGAGGTCGCGCGCGTCGGGGCCCGAGAGGGCGGCGACCTGCGCGTCGGTTCGGTGCTGCAGCACCGCGACGGCATGGATGAGCTCGGCCGGGGACAGCCCGCGCGAGAGGCTCGAGGGGTTCACGTCGCGCAGCCGCTCGATGCCGTAGCGGTCGCAGACGTCGCGGTTGCGGTCGGCGAGCGAGCGGACGAGGTCGAAGGAGAACGGCTCCCTGCCCGCGGGGGCCTCGGCCCACGCGGCGCGCAGCACCCCGAGGGCCTCCTCGTTTCTGGCCCGCTCCGCCGAGAGCGAGGCGTCGTCGGCGAGAAAGCCCGGGAAGACGAAGGCGCTGGCGCACTCTATGGCTTGGCTGAGGTCCACGGCTACCCGCTTTCGCTCGAGGATGGGGTCGGCCGCCGGGACGCGCCCGGCGACCCTCTAGGCTAGCACGACGCCCGCAGCGGCGCGCCGGGCGGGCTCGGCCGCACGCCCGGTGCGTCCGTCGGCGCTACTCGGCGTAGAACACGCGGCCCTCGCGGCGCGGCCGGCCCACGCCCTCCGCGGCGGGATAGCCCAGCACGCAGTGGCCGATGCCCTCCCACTCGCCCTCGATGCCCAGCCCCGCGAGGATCGCGCGACCCTCGTCGGTGTCGAACTCCTGGCGGGCGCGGTGCACCCAGCAGCTCCCCAGCCCGAGCGCGTGGGCGGCAAGCATGAGGTTGCCCATCACGAGGCTGCCGTCGTAGACGCGGTTCGCCTGGTCGCGCGGCGCCAGCACCACGAGCACAACCGGCGCGCCGAAGAACGGGTCGGGCCCGTCCGGGGCGCCGAGCACCTCAGCGTTCATGCGCGAGAGCCGCGCACGGAGCTCGGGGTCGGTCACGACAAGAACGATGGGCCCCTGAAGGTTCCTGCCGCTCGGCGCCCACAGCCCGGCCTCGACCACCTGGTCGATCAGCTCGCGGGGCGGCATCTCGTCGGTGTAGGAGCGCACGCTGCGACGACTCTTGATTGCCTCGATGACCTCGTTCATGGCATCCTCCTCGGCTCGCGGGCCCGGGCGGGCCCCTTGGCCCATCTTAGCGCGCCGACCGGGCGCGCGGGCGCCCCGGCCGCGAGCGGGGAGGGCGAGAAGAACGTTGGCTTGCGGGAGTTTTCGGGCGGGAAGCCGCGATGCCCTATCATGAGGTGCAGGTAAGCCCCGTGTCATCAAAGGATAATCATGCTCCTCGCCATGCCCCTCGCAGCGCTTCTCGTCCTTGTCGCCTTCGGTGCCCTCTACGTGCGCAGACGCCGGGCGCGAGGGGCTCGCCCCTCCGTGCGCACGCTCGCATGGCTCGTCGCGCCCGTCGCCGCGCTCGCGGTCGCGACGACGTGGTGCGCGCTCGGCCTCTACGAGGGGGGCGCCGCGGAGCTCGGGTGCCTCTGCGCCTCGTCGCTGCTGGCCGGGGCCGCCGCGCTGCTGCGCGGGCGCGCGACCGCCCGCGTCGACCTGCTCGCCACGACCAACCCCGCGGCGGCCGCGCCCCTGCGCGCGCTCGCCAGCGTGGTCGCGGTGCTCGCGTGCACGGTGCTCGGCTTCCTGGCGATGGAGCTCACCTACAACGAGCTCGCGCTCTCCATCGCGCTCAACTACGCCGCCATCGAGATGGCGATCGTCCTCGGCGCTACCCTCGTCCTGTTCTTCCTCCTCCAGCGTCGGGGGGCGGGCCCGGCGATCGTCGTGGCGCTGTGCTGGGTCATCGGCCTCGCCCAGTACTTCGTCGCCCGATTCAAGGCCTCCGCGCTCCTGCCCAACGACCTCTTCGTCCTGCAGACCGCGGCTGCCGTGAGCGGCAGCTACGTCTACGCCGTGAGCGGGCGGGTGCTCGTCGGGCTCTCCTGCGTCATGCTCGCCGTCGCGGTCTGCTCGCTCGTCGCGGCGGCGCGGCCGCGCAGCGCCCAGGCGGCCGTGCGCGCGAGGCTCGTCAACCTCGGGTGCGCGCTCGCCTCCCTCGTCGCCCTCTGCGCGGGCGTGACGGTCCCGAGCTACTTCGACGACCTCGGCGTGGGCATGGAGTACTGGTACTCGCTCGACTACTACGAGCGCCAGGGCTTCCTCACCACCTTCGTCGCCGTCGCCCAGGACCTCCCCATCGACGTCCCCGAGGGCTACACGGCCGAGGAGGCGAGCCAGACCGAGCAGCTGCGCGCCGCGGCCTACGACGGGGGGGCAGGGGCGAGCGAGGACGCCCAGGTCGCGCGCGAGCAGTTCGAGGAGCTGCGCCCCACCGTCATCTGCATCATGAACGAGACCTTCGCCGACCTCAGCTCGCTCGACGGCGAGAGCTGGGGCTACGAGGGACCCGAGCGCTACCGCTCCATCGACGACGCCGTCCTCACCGGCGACCTCTCGGTGTCCGTGCTCGGCGGCGGCACCTGCAACTCCGAGTTCGAGTTCCTCACGGGAGTCCCCCTCGCCTTCGTCGGCGACGGCAAGTACCCCTACTCGCTCTACGACCTCTCCGGCGCCCCGAGCCTCGCCAGGCAGTTCTCCGAGCTCGGCTACGCGACGACCGCCCTGCACCCCAACTACGCCTCCAACTGGAACCGCGACCGCGTCTACGAGGCGCTCGGCTTCGACCGCTTCCTCTCGATCGACGACTTCCAGGGTGCCGAGACCTTCCACAGCGGCGTCTCCGACGAGGCGACCTACGAGAAGATCCTCGAGCTGCTCGAGCAGGACGACGGGCCGCAGCTCATCTTCGACGTCACCATGCAGAACCACTCCGCCTACGACCAGGAGAACATCGGCGAGGTCGAGCAGTACCACATCGACGGGCTGAGCAGCTACGACAACGACCGGCTCTCCGAGTACCTCGCGTGCATCGAGGAGTCCGACCGGGCGCTCGCCGAGTTCGTGGACGAGCTGCGCGAGCTCGACCGGCCCGTGGTGCTCTGCTTCTTCGGGGACCACCAGCCCGCCCTCTCCACCATCGTGAACGACGCACTCTTCCCCGGCGAGGACGAGCTCGCGCACGGCCTGCGCACCCACGAGACGACCTACGTCATCTGGGCCAACTACGACGTCGCCGGCAGCGGGCAGGCCTCCGAGCGCCTCGACACGAGCGTCTGCTACCTCGGCGCGCTCCTCGCCGAGGCCGTGGGCGCGCCGCTCACCGACTACCAGAAGGCCGAGCTCACCGTGCGCGAGGAGCTCCCCGCCGTGAGCCTCGTGGGCACCTGCCTCGCGGACGGCTCGTGGCTCGCCTACGGCAGCGACGACGTCCCCGCCTCCTACGACGACCTGGCGAACATGACGTACCTGGAGTTTGCGAGCACGCTCTCGTAGGGAAGCCCCTCGCCCCTCCCCCGCACTATCATAAGAGGGTTGCCGCCCCGAGGCCCGCGCTCGCGGGGCGGCGTGCCCGCGCACCTTCCCCGGAGGCCCCATGCTCGAGTCAACCCCGCTCATCCCCCTCGCCGCGCTCGCGGCCGTCGTCGCCGCGGCCGCCCTCGTCGTCCGTCGCGCCCTCGCGCGCGGCAGGCGCCCCCGCCCCGCCGACCTCGCCTGGCTCGCGCCCGCGGTCGTCGCGCTCGTGGCGTGCGCGGCGGTGGTCGGCCTCGGCCTCTTCGAGCGCGAGGGGGACGGGCTCACGCTCGTGGCCCTCTCGCTCGCGGCGCTCCTCGAGGCGGCCTGCGCCCTGCTGCGCCGGCCCCTCCTCGACGCCCTCGAGCGCCTCGGCGGGCGCGGCGGGCGGTGGCGCGCCGCCGCCGAGCTGCTGCGGGCGGGCATCGCCGCGGGGGCCCTCGCCCTCAGCTGCGCCCTCGGCTGGCTCGCGCTCGAGCTCCCCTGGAACGGCCGCATCCTCGACATGGAGCCGCTCTACCCGTCGCTCGAGGTCGCGATGATCCTCGGGGCGCTCGTCCTTCTCTACTTCCTCTTCCAGCGCCGCGGCGCCGGCATGGCCGTGGGCGTGGGCGCGCTCAGCCTCGTCGGCATCGCGCAGTTCTTCGTCGCGCGGTTCAAGGACGCGGCGATCATGCCCAACGACCTGCTCGCGCTCGGCACCGCGGCCGAGGTGAGCGGGGGCTACGTCTACTCGGTCGACCACCTCGTCCTGCTGGGCGTGTCGTGCGCCCTCGTGGCCATGGCCGCCTGCGCGCTCGTCGCCCCCTCGCGCTGCGCCACGCGCGAGCAGCTCGGCGTCAACGCGCTCGGCAACGTCATCGCCGCCCTCGCCGCGGCGAGCTGCCTGTGGGGCCTCGTGACCACGGACCTCGGCGAGGCGTTCGGCCTCCAGGTCTCCTACTGGGACTCGCTGCAGTCCTACGAGGGCCACGGCTTCCTCCCCTCGTTCGTGAGGGTCGCGCAGGACCTGCCCATCGACCGCCCGGAGGGCTACGACGAGCGGGACGCCGCCGACCTCGAGCGCGCCTACGCCGACGAGTACGACGACGGGCGCGGCTCCACGCTGCCGCGCGCCGCCGCCGAGGCGCAGTTCGAGCGGGAGCTCCCGAGCATCGTCTGCGTCATGGACGAGACCTTCTCGGACCTCTCGATCTACGACGGCCTCGGGGTGGGCTACCAGGGGCCCGAGTTCTACCGCTCGCTCGTCTCCGACGCCGGCACGCTCAGCCAGGGCAGCCTCGCGGTCTCGGTGCTCGGCGGGGGCACCTGCAACACCGAGTTCGAGTTCCTGACGGGAGTGCCGCTGGCCTACGTGGGCAACGGCAAGTACCCCTTCATGCTCTATGACATGTCCGAGGCGCCGAGCCTGCCCGCCCAGCTCGCCGAGCTCGGCTACGCAACGACGGCGATCCACCCCAACAGCCCCACCAACTGGAACCGCCAGAGCGTCTACGACGCCCTCGGCTTCGACGAGTTCCTCTCGTTCGAGGACTTCAAGACCGGCACCGGTGACGAGGAGTTCGCAGGCGTGGACTTCTATCATGGCGCGATCTCGGACGGGGCGACCTTCGACAAGGTCCTCGAGCTGCTGCGATCGAGCGACGAGCCGCAGTTCATCTTCGACGTCACCATGCAGAACCACAGCGGGTACCTGCAGAACAACGTGCCGCTCGAGGACCTCCCCGGCTACGAGCCGGAGGGGCTCGACGCCGAGACCACCGCCGAGCTCGGCGAGTACCTCGCCTGCATCACCGCGTCCGACCGCGACCTCGCCGCGTTCGTCGAGGAGCTGCGCCAGCTCGACCGCCCGGTGATCCTGCTCTACTTCGGCGACCACCAGCCCGGCTTCTCGCCCGAGCTCGCCGACGCGCTCATGCCCGACGCGAGCGAGCAGGACAAGCTCCGGCTCATCTACTCGACCACCTACACCATCTGGGCCAACTACGACGTGGCGGGCAGCGCCGTCGGCGGGGTCGAGACGGACTCCGCGGGCCCGGCCCAGCTGGCGGCGATGCTGCTCGACGCCGCAGGGGCGCCCCTCACCGACTACCAGAAGGCCCAGATGGTCGCCCGCGAGGACGTGCCCGCGGCGAGCCTCATCGGCACCGAGCTCGCAACCGGAGCGTGGATTCCGCTCGACGACGGCGAGGGCGACGACATCAGGCTGCCGCAGGCGTATGCGGACATGCGGACGATCAGCTACCTCGAGTTCGGCTCCAAGCAGGAGTAGCTCGGGCGCGCCACCCGGCGGCGGCCTCCGCCCAGACGAGGGGGGGGGCGAGCCACCCGGGCACGGCGGCTCGCCCCCCGTCACGCAGGCTGTTGCGGGACTATGCGACGCTCACGGGGATCTCCACGTCACCCACCGTCACGCTCACGATATCGTCCGCGTCCACGATGCGGTCGTAGGTCGTCGCCTTGGAGACGGTGGTCGTGCCGTCATCGCGCTTCGCCGAAGAGCCGTTGGCGTCCGTGGCGTCGAACGTCGTCCCATCAGCGAAGGTCACGATCACAGGGAGGCCCATCACAGCAGCCTGCTCGGCCAGGGCCTCGTCGCTCACCTCGCCGGGAAGCGCAAGGTCGCGCGTCTGCCGGTCGATTGTGTAGTCCACCGTGACGCCGAGGGAGGACACCGCCACGGCGTCAATCGTAACGTTCGAGCCCTGCCACGTTGTTGTCTGGCCCGCTGGCAGGTCGACGGTCGTGTCCACGTAGTTCATCTCAAACTTGAGGTTCCAGTTGCCGGCCGCCAGGGTCTTGAACTCCCCCTCATCGGTGAAAATCTCGAGCTTGCTC
The DNA here is from genome assembly GCF_900119385.1 of Thermophilibacter mediterraneus. Lineage (GTDB taxonomy): Bacteria > Actinomycetota > Coriobacteriia > Coriobacteriales > Atopobiaceae > Thermophilibacter > Thermophilibacter mediterraneus. The sequence continues at coordinate 178,839 of NZ_FPKO01000007.1, read as the reverse complement.
ATCGAGAAGCGCGCCGTGCGGCCCACAATGCCCGCGTCGTTCCACGTTTGTACCCCCATGACCTGCACGAGCTGCAGCGTGTTGTCACCGGGGTCGGCATCGTAGAGCCGGACGAGACCGCCGCCGCTCATCGCGCCGTCCACGCGCAGGAAGGCGTCCCCCACGTACGTCAGGGTGCCGCCCTCGTGAAACTCGAGCTCCTCGAGCGCGGTAGGATCGTCGAACTCGATCGAGTAGGCCACGGCGTAGTTGAACCGGTCGCCCGCCACGGCCTCGGCCGTCACGGTGACGCCGTTCGAGGTCGCGCTCGCACCGATCGGCCGACCCACGTCGTTCAGGAGCTCGGTCTGGGCCGGCGCGCCGCCGAAGACGTCCGAGAGCACGTCGGCCGGGTTGGGCAGCACGCCCGTCGCCACGGCGACGGTGGCGCCCCCGCCCAGCACGAGGGCAAGCGCGAGGCCGGCGGCGACGCGCGCCCAGCGGTGCGCCCGGGGGCGGGCGGGACGGGTCAGGGCCTCGGCGAGACGCCCGGACGGCGCGTCCTTCTTGGCGCCCCCCTCCGCAGCGACCCTCCGCAGATTCGCGGCCATGCGGGCCTTGGCCTCGTCGGGGAAGCGCAGCTCGTCCAGCGAGCTGGTGTAGGAGTCAAGCGGGGAAGTCATCGTATTCTCCCATCAGGTCTTCTCTCAGCCGGGCGCGGGCGCGACTCAGGCGCCGGCGCACGGCAACGTCGGTGGAGCCCGTGATGGCGGCAATCTGGCGCGTGGGGTAGCCCTCGTAATAGTGCAGGTAGACCGCCTCGCGCTGCGGGAGCGGAAGCGCCATCACGGCATTGAGCACGCGGTCGTCGCGCCGCCGGAGCGCGTCCTCGCCCGGCCCCTGCGGCGCGACCGGCTCCGGGACGGCGTCGAGGTCCGCCTCGGGGTGTGCCCCGCGGTCGCGCAGCAGGTTCTTGCAGGCGTTCGACGCGACGCGAATGACCCACGCGCGCTCGTGGCCGGCGTCGCGGAACGGCTCCTCGCGGCAGATGAGCTTCGTGAGCGTGTCCTGGCAGACGTCTTCCGCGTCGGCAGTCGAGCGCAGGTAGGTGTAGCACACGCGCAGGACGAGGTCGGCGTAGTCACGCACGAGCCGCTCGGGATCGCGATCCGGTGCGGTGCGGGGGATCTGCATCGACCAGCCTCCTCTCTCTTCGTCGGGTGTCTCCTCGGAGCCGCAGCTGCCCTGCCCCTCATCTACTACACACGGGCGGGAATGAAATGTGACGGGAAGACCGGAGGGGTTTCGCTGCCCGCGCGCGAGCTGGTGCCCCGCACCGTCCCGCGAGACCCGCCCGACATGCCCCGAACACGAAAACAGCTCAGAGCGAATATGCTCTGAGCTGCGAGAAGTTGGTGGGCGTTACAAGATTTGAACTTGTGACCTCTTCCGTGTCAGGGAAGCGCTCTCCCCCTGAGCTAAACGCCCTTATGTGTTCCGGCTGCGTTGGGGACCGCAGCGCGAGGGATATATTAGCAAGGGTCCCACTCCGAATGCAAGCGTCTTTTTGGACTTTTTTGAAATTGGTCCTCGGGACGCCCGAGGTGCCGCGGCGACGGGTCGGCGGAACTCCCCGGCGCGGCTCCGGGGCGAGGGCGCGAGACGACGTCCCAGACGCGCTACGCGCCCTTCTGCGCCTTCTTCTTGGCCGCGGCGGCCTTGCCGGCGGCGATGCGCGCCTCGACGTCCGAGGCGCCCGCTCCCGTGCCCGTGCCGGCGCCGGAGGGCGCCTTCTTCTTGGCGCCCGGCTTCACCGTGACGCCGCCGCGCCCGCGACCGAGCCCCCTGCCGGACCCGGAGCCGCCCTTGCCGCCAACCGCGCCGCGCAGGCGCTTCCAGACCCGCTTGGCGCGCCGGTTGATGGACTCCCCGCTCGTGGAGCGCAGGCCCATGCACGGCGCGGCGATGATGACGGGGAGCAGGTACTCGATCGCGCGCCAGATCACGAAGCCGGCCGTGAGGTGGACGCCGTACATCCCCTTGAAGAGGTAGGCGAAGCCGACCTCCGCGCCGCCCGCGCCGCCCGGCAGCGGCACGGCGTTCACGAGCAGCTCGAGCATCGACCCCGACGCGAGGCACACCAGGAAGTCCGCGGGCTCGCCGAAGGAGCGCAGCACGAAGTAGGGCAGCGCGTACATGCAGCCCAGCTGCAGCAGCGTCACCACCATCGTGGCGAGCATCTCCGGCACGTTGCGCGCGGCGCGCTTGAAGGCGCGCGAGAACTCCATGACCTGCGTGTTCACAACCTCGTAGTACTTCTCGTACTTATCGTCCTTGAGCCACTTGCGGCGGTTGGCGAAGCGCAGCGCCCAGTTGCCCACGGCCATGACCGGGCGGGGCAGCAGGCACAGGGCGATGAAGCCGCCCACCTGCACGACCTTGAAGCCAAAGAGGAAGAGGCCGATGAGCGTGACGTCACCGAAGGTCTCGTAGAAATACCCGCCGCAGAAGAGCAGCATGATGGCGGCGAAGACGCCCTCGCCCGTCTCGTAGATAATCGTTCGCGTGAAGTTGAGCGCGCTCGCCGCCCCGGCCGACATGCCCGCGCGCGTGAGGCGAAAGATCTGCGCGGGGGGCGCCCCCGCGCTGTTGGGCGTGAGGCGCATGAAGAAGACGCCCGACGCCTCGACGCTCATCAGGTCGCGAATGCCCACCGGGCAATCGGGGTCGGCCGCCACGGAGAGCACGTAGGCCAGGATGCCGAAGACGTAGTAGAACAGGAAGCACACCACGCCCGCGACGATCCACGAGAGGTCGACGCCGGCAAGCGACGACACGAACTCGTCGACCTGCCCGGAGAAGACGAGGTAGAGGGCGTAGGCAATCGCCACGGCACCCAGGAAGACCACGGTCTTCCTGACCTGGCCGAGCGACTTCTTGTCGGCGGCGCGGTCCTCGGCGGAGACCGAGCGGACGGCGGAGACCTTGAGGGCGACCTTCTTGGCCGCGCCGGTGGGGCCCTTGGCCTTGGCCGCGCCGGAGGTGCCCGGCGCCTTGGCGGGCCCGGAGGGGGCCTTGGCCGCAGCGGCCGCCTTGGGACTGTCGTGCTTCTCTGCCACCGCGCTCCAGACGTCGTCGCTCATCGCTCGTTGGACTAGTGTAGCGCGCCGCGCGCCGCCGCACGTCCCGCACGGTCGGCAAGCGGCGGTCTGCGCCTATTCTCCCTCTCTCCAGCCGCGCCCCACGTCGACCCACCCGCGCGCGCCCGAGACGCGCTCGAGCTCGTCGAGCGTGAGCTCGATGGCGGAGTTCGAGCTGCCCGCCGCGGGCCACACGGTCTCGAAGCGACGCAGGGACTCGTCGAGAAAGACCTCCACCCCGTCGTTCACGCCGAAGGGGCACACGCCGCCCACGGCATGGCCCACGAGCTCGGCGGCTTGCTCGGCCGAGAGCATCTTGGCCTTGCAGTGGAACGTCGCCTTGAACGCCTGGTTGTTCACGCGGGCGTCGCCGGCGAAGAGCACGAGCGTGGGCGTCTCGGCGACCATGAAGCTCAGCGTCTTCGCGATGCGCGCGGGCTCGACGCCCACTGCCCTCGCGGCGAGCTCCACCGTGGCGCTCGACTCGTCGAACTCGCGGATCCTGTCGGCCAGGCCGAACCGCTCGAGGTGCTCGCGCGCCCTCTCCATTGACATGGTCCCTCCTTAGCGACCGGCGGGGACGAGCCCCGCCCCCTTTTGCACGACTCCCCCGCCGAGGCAGCGGAGCCCCTGGTATATGACCGCGGACTGTCCCGGGGCCACGCGACGCGCCGGCTCGTCGAAGCGCACGGTCGCCGTGCGGGACGCCCCGTCGGCCTCGACCCACGCCTCGCGCAGCTCCCCGGTGTGCCGGGTGCGGACGAGGTAGCGCCCCGAGGCGGGCGGCTCGCCCGAGACCCAGCGGGCGTCGCCGAGCGAGAGCTCCCGGCAGAAGAGCGCCGGGCTCCGTCGGTCGGCGGTCACGTAGACGACGTTCTTCTCCACGTCCGTGTCCACGACGTAGCGCGCGGGGCCGCCGCCGAGGTCGAGGCCCCGGCGCTGCCCCACGGTGAACAGGAACGCCCCGTCATGGCGCCCGAGCACGCGACCGCTCTCCCACTCCACGACGTCGCCCGCGCGCCGCTCGAGGGCGTCGAGCAGGAAGGGGCGGATGCCGACCGGCCCCACGAAGCATATGCCGTCGGAGTCGGGCTTCCCCTCCACGCCGAGCCCGCGCTCGGCGCACATGCGGCGCACCAGGGCCTTGTCGCCCACCTCGCCGATGGGCAGGAGCGCCCGGGAGAGGGCCTCCTCGGCGACGCGCCACAGGAAGTAGGTCTGGTCCTTGTGCTCGTCGAGCGCGCGCAGCAGCCGCACGCGGCCGTCCTCCGCGCGCTCGACGCGTCCGTAGTGGCCCGTCGCGACGAAGTCCGCCCCGCGCTCGAGCGCGCGCTCGACGAACGTCCCGAACTTGATGGTCTGGTTGCACATGACGTCGGGGTTGGGGGTGAGCCCGCGGGCGTAGGCGTCCACGAGGTAGTCGACCACCGTCGAGCGGTACTCCTCCTCGCAGTCCCAGACCTCGAGTCCCACGCCCAGGCGAACGGCGACGCGCTCGGCGTCCGCGAGCTCGTCGGCCCAGGGGCACCGGAAGCCGGGGAGGTCGCGCGACCAGTTGCGCATGTAGACCGCCGTGACGTCGTACCCCCGCTCGACGAGCAGCGCGCACGCGAGGGCGGAGTCCACGCCCCCGGACAGGCCGCAGAAGACCCGCGCGCCGCGAGCCGGGAGCGCGCCCGCGCGCGCCGCCTCAGCGCCCGCCACGAGCGCCTCCCTCCGGCTCCCCCGCGCCGCGAGCCCGCGGGCCCCCGGTCGCGCCCCAGCCGAGCGAGGACACGCGCTCGAGCTGGCGGGCGTCGTCGAGCCCCAGGCGCGTCGCCTCGGCGCGCACGGCCCCCGCGATCGCGTCGACCGCATAGTCCACGTCGGCCTCGGTGGTGGGGCGTCCGACCGTCAGGCGCAGGCTCCCCTCGGCGAGCTCGCGCGGCATCCCCACCGCCTCGAGCACGTGGGAGACGCGCATGCGGCTGGCGGCGCAGGCCGACCCGGTGCCCACTGAGACGCCCGCGCGCTCGAGGGCGATCACGAGGCGGCGCGCCTCCACGCCGGCGAACGAGACGTGCAGCAGGCCCGGCAGGCGGCGCTTGGGGTTGCGCGGCCCGGAGACCACCGCCCACGGCACGCGCTCGCAGATGCCCGCGCGCAGCCGCTCGCGCAGCGCGGCGAGGCGACGCGCCTCCTGCGGGCGGCGCTCGCACGCCAGCTCGAGGGCGCGCGCGAAGCCCACGACGCCCATGACGTTCTCGGTGCCCGAGCGGACGCCGCCCTCCTGGCCGCCCCCGAAGACGAGCGGGCGCAGCCGGACGTCGTCCGCCGCCCAGAGCAGGCCGACCTGCTTGGGCCCGTAGACCTTGGCGGCGGAGAGCGTCATGAGGTCGCAGCCGAGCGAGCTCACGTTGACCGAGAGCGCTCCCGCCGCCTGCGAGGCGTCCGTGTGCAGGTAGATGGGGCGGTGCTCGCCCTCCTCGAGGCGTCGGGCGCGCTCGGCGGCCACCACCCGCGCGATCTCGCGGACGGGCTGGACGCAGCCGAGCTCGCCGTTCGCCAGCTCGACGGAGACGAGCTCGGTGTCGGGCCTGATGGCTCGCGCGACCGCGGCGGGGTCCACGAGGCCGTCGGCCCCCACGCGCACGGTGCGGCGCGCGTGCGTGCCCGCGCAGGCCAGGACGCTCTCGTGCTCGACCGCGTCGACGACCACGTGCCCCTCCACCGCGGCGAAGGCGAGGTTGTTGGCCTCGGTGGCGCCCGCCGTGAAGACCACGTTGTCCGGGCGCGCCCCGATCAGGCGCGCGATGGCCCCGCGGGCGCGCTCGACGTCGTCGCGGGCCTCCCTCGCACGCGCGTAGGGCGCCGAGGGGTTCCAGAAGCGCTCCGTGAGGTAGGGCAGCATCGCGCGCGCGACCTCCGGGTCGACGGGCGTCGCCGCTGCGTAGTCGAGGTACACCTCGCGCTCGGGCGTCATCGCGCACCCCCCTCGTCCTTCTCCCCCGGCAGGGCGCCGGCGTCGCCGTCGCTCCCCCGGACCTCGCCGTCGCGGGTCTGGCCGGGCACGATGTTGCCGTTCTCGTCGACCATGTCGCGCTCCCCGCCGATCTTGAGGTTCTGGAAGCGACCGGCGATGAACTCGTCGGAGTAGTTGGTGTCGACCCACTGCTCGAAGGCGTTGGCGGGGGGCACGCCGGCGTCTCGCTCGGTCTTGCGGTTAAAGCACACGATCGTCATGGCGACGTCCGCCACGAGGTAGACGGCGACGAGCGTGACGAAGACCGCCTGCCTGCGGGTCGTGGGCATCCCGATCTGGTAGAGCAGGCGCGGCATGACGGCACGGCACCACGCGAGCCCCAGCAGCCCCCAGGCCGCGAGGAAGCGCCACGCCACCCACTGGGTGATGTGGTCGGGCAGGTGCAGGTAGGTCCAGGACTCGGCGTCGAAGAAGGTCGACATGGCCCAGCCGGTGAGCTGCTCGAGCACCCCGCCCACCACGGCGGACACCACGAACACCTGCCACCCCCTGGCGCCCAGGCGGCGCAGCAGGAAGCTCAGGACCGTGAGCAGCACGGCGCCGCAGCCGTACAGCGGCGAGAACGGGCCCCACACCAGGCCCACGCGGTTCTCGGCGAGCCCGGCGCTCACGAGCATCCACGCCTCCTCGATCAGAAGGCCCGCCATCGACCCGAGGAAGAAGATGATGACGACCTGGTACCAGCCGAGGTGCAGGTGGTCGAGGTACTCGTCGACGGCCTCGTTGGAGGCCCTCCAGCGGGCGAAGAGGCGGCCGAGCCCCCGGCGGCGCTCGGCGCGGGCGAGCTCGCGCTCCAGGACGTCCTCCGACTGATCGAGGGCGTTCTCGGCGCGCTCGACGTCGTCGGCGTCGAGCTGGCGGCCGCGGGAGAGCCACTCCCAGAAGTAGACGACCACTCGCACGAAGCCCTGGACCACCGCGTAAAGAAACACGACGAAGATGAGCGAGAGGAACATGTGCTTGCGGGCTCCTAGCAGATACCTAGCAGGTGACTTGACTCGAACGACTACTCAGGATAACAAAAAGGGCCGGTCCTTTGACCGGCCCTGAAGCTCGCATGGAGCGGGCTACGGGGTTCGAACCCGCGACCTCCACCTTGGCAAGGTGGCGCGCTACCAACTGCGCTAAGCCCGCTTTGAGCGAGGAATACTATACGGGGGCGCGAGGTCGCGCGCAAGCATGACGTCCCTATATGTGAAGGGATTGTGAATGTACAGGATGCGGCGGCGATCAGGATGCGACGTCAGGCGCCGGGGGCTCCGCGGCGTCGAAGAGCTTCACGAGCCTGACCACCGTCCCCTCGCCCGTGCTCTTGTGGGCGATGCTCACGGAGTCGGCGAGCAGCCGCATGAGACGGATGCCGCGACCGCGCTCGGCGCACGGGCCGCTCGAGGGAATTTCCTCGTCTGCGGAGAGCTCGAAGCCCTCCCCGCAGTCCGTCACGTCGATGGTCACGCGGTCGGGGTACGCCGCGACCGTCGCGAGCACCCCTCCCCCGCAGGTGTGGTCGACGGCGTTGCCGAGCGCCTCCCCGGAGGCGAGCGTCATGTCGAAGACCTCGTCGGGGGTGAAGGGCAGTTGCGCCAGCAGCTCGCCCATGCGCTCGCGCGCCTCGTCGAGCGCGGAGGGCTCCACGCGGAAGGTGGTCCTCCACTCCGGCAGCACCGAGGGGTCGATCGCGCTGACGTCGCGACGCTCGCCGGCGCGCGTGACGGGCATGTAGTCGAAGACGCGCATGCGGCGAAGCGCGAGGTAGGCCTGGGGCGAGACGTTGACGAGCGAGAGGAGGCCGCCCGCCGCCCGAACGCGCCGGAGCTCCGTGAGGATGAGCCCCATCCCGGCGGAGTCCACGTAGCGGGCGTTGGCCATGTTGAGGAAGATGCGGCGGCACCCCTGCGCGACGAGGCGGTCGACCCTGCGGCGGACCGCGGGGACCGTCTGCACGTCGAGGTCGCCCTCGACCGTCACCAGGGCTATGTTCACCGTGTCGGGCATGGTGGAGTTATTCCCCAAAGGCGCGGCCGTCTAACGCCGCGCGGGTGCTCAATCGGCGGCCGAGGGCGCCGGCGCAGGGAGCCCCTCGTAGAGCAGCGCCATCATGGCGACGTCGTCCTCGAGGTCGTGGCCCGTGAACTCGTCGAGCGTGGCCAGCAGGCGGTCCACGAACCCCTCGAAGGAACGGTCTCCGGCGGACTCGCGCATCACCATGTCCCGGAGACCCTCCTCGCCGAAGAAGGCCCCCGACGGGTCGCGCGCCTCGGTCGTCCCGTCGGTGTAGAGCAGCAGCGCGTCGCCGCGCTCGAGGCGCACCACGCCGTCCTGGTAGCTGATGTCGTGGAAGGCGCCAACGACGCCCGACTGCACCTCCAGGTTCGAGATCTCGCTCGCGTCGGCGCGGATGAGGATAGCGGGGGGATGGCCCGCCGAGCAATACCTGAGCGTGCCGCTGCCCACGTCGATCACGCCCACGAAGAGCGTGGCGAAGGTCTCGAGCCGCGAGAAGCCCAGCAGGAACTCGTTCAGGGAGCGCACCATGCGCGCCGGGGCGAGCCCCTCCCAGGCGTAGGCCCCCAGCGCCGTCTTGACCGCCGCCGACACCGACGCCGCCTCGACGCCCTTTCCCGAGACGTCGCCCATGATGACGCAGGCGCGGTGGTCGGGGAGACGGATGAGGTCATAGAAGTCCCCTCCCACGGACGCCGCCTTGGTCGCCGACGAGTAGACGGCCTGCGGGGAGAGGCCGACGACCTCCTGGAGCTCGTTTCTCATGCCGGTCTGCAGGGCCTGCGAGATGCGCTTGTCCTGCTCGCGCGCCATCGCGCCCCGGGCGAGGTCGCGCACGTCCTCGGCGAGCTCGCGCAGGAAGTCGAGCTCGATGTCGTCGAAGGGCTCGGCGCCGTCGGGACGCAGCAGCAGCGCACAGAAGCGGCGGCCCCCGAGCGTGCCCATGTCGACGATGGCGCCCACGCAGGGCTCGCCAAGGGACCGGAGGTGGGCGCTCAGCTCGCAGTCGGGCGGGACGGGCGCCACGCCCACCCCGTCGCTGAGGTGCGCTCCGACGAGCGCCTCGAAGTCAACCGGGAGCTCCTGGGTGCCCGTGAGGGGCAGGGTGGCGACAACGACGCGCTGCTGGGAGTTCACCTGCAGCGCGACGAGGGCGGCGTCGAGCTCGTCGGCGACCTCGCGCATGACGTCGCGCAGCGGCTCGGGGTCCCTGGGAACCGGGTCCTGGGACGCCTGCGCGAGCAGCTCCTCGCGCAGCTCCGTCCCCAGGGCGGCGAGGCGCTCGGCGCGCTGCGCGCGCAGGGTCGTGAAGGTGCCCGCCAGCTGCACCGAGAGGTAGTGAGCGACCGAGTCGAGCAGGCGCGCGTCCTCCTTGTCGATCGGGTGCATGCGACGCCAGCCCACCTCGATGATCGAGATGACGTGGCCGCCGAACCACACGGGAACGGGGACGAAGCTCGTAAAGGGCGGCAGCATGGAGCTGCGCATGCGGAGCACCTCGTGCGTGTCCTCATTGACGACCTCGCGGGTCGTGAGGCGCCCCTGCCGCAGCGCCTCCGCCGAGGGGGCGCACACGCGCAGGCGCACCGCGCGACCCTCGCGGATGGCGAGGCGCTCGACGCTGCGCCCGAAGGGCATGAAGCGCGCGATCTTCTCGCCCATGAGGCCGCTCGAGACCCCCCTGAGGTGGAAGCCGTCGGCCTCGGCGAGGTAGACGATCGTCCCGTCAGCCTCCATGGTGTCGGTGAGCTCCTCGAGCATGCGCTCGAAGAGCGTGGCGAGGTCGGACGAGTCGAGGGTGTCGAGCACGATCTTCAGGGTGCCCGAGAGGCGGTGGTTGGCGCGGCGCAGGTCCTCGAAGGCGCGCTGCCCCTCGCGGTCCTGCCGGCTCTCGGGCGTGGCGGCGAGGGCGGTGAGCAGGTAGGTCTCGCCGGGGGCGTTCACGCTGTCGCAGCGCACGCGCACGGTCGCGGACCTGCCCCCCGCCCCCCGGCACGAGACGAGCGCCATCGTGCCGTCCACGGGAAAGGCGAGCGCCGCCACGTCGAAGGGGCCCCCGACCGCCTCGGGCTCGTCCGACGACGGGAAGAGCAGGCGCACGTCGGTCCCCACGAGGGGCGCGTCGTCGCCGAAGAGCTCGGATGCCTCATCGTTGGCGAGAAGAACTCGCCCGGCGCCGTCGAAGACGAGGACCGCCTCGCAGGTGAGCTGGAGGAGCTTGGAGAGCGTCCCGACGAGGCTCCCCTCGCCGATGCCCTCCATGCGACGGACGCTGAGCGCAGTCTTTGCCATGCGGCCCCCAGGGTCGAGATACGAAAAGCGGGTCCCCGTGGGGACCCGCGATCCTTCGTGGTGTCGGAGGCGGGACTTGAACCCGCACGACCTTTTAGTCAGTCACTAGCACCTCAAGCTAGCGCGTCTGCCAATTCCGCCACTCCGACTTGCACTGCGCTTTCGCGCAAGGAGTAGTATGCACGAGTCCCCTCTCGGATGCAAGCGTGATTTTTGACTTTTTTGGAAATCGAGGGCGCGAAGCCGGATCGGGCGGGCTCCGATGGCCGTCGGGCGCCATGACGCCTCGCGCTCCGCCCTCCCATCGAGGCGCCTCGTGCGCCGCCTTCATCGAGACGGAGCGATTGACAAAAACGGGGTCTATCAGAGCGGACTTTTGGTCGATCGCTCCGTCTCGGCGTCGCCTGTCCCCCGCGGGTTGCGGGCGCACGGGGCAGCCGCGCGCCATGCGAGCGACGCAGCCCCCCGGGCGGCGGGGCGCCTCCCCGGCCTCTGCGCACAAAAAAAGGCGGCCCGAGGGCCGCCCAGTTCACGATATGTCGAGCGCGTTGCCCCCGTGCACCAGCTCCGGGGTCGAGCGCGGGGACGCGCGACGCTAGTAGCTGAGCGAGCCCAGCGGGAACGTCAGCGCCATCGCAAGGACGCAGGCGATGAAGATCACCGAGGTGACGACGGTGAGCTTGTTGAGGTTCTTCTCGAGAACGCCCGACCCCGTGCCGGAGTTGTAGAGCGACGAGGCGATCATGTCAGAGACGCCCGTGCCCTTGCCAGAGTGCATGAGGACCAGGATGACGGTCAACGCACCCGAGAGGAACAGCAGGACGGTAAGGACGATGTTGAGGACGTTCACGAGATGGACTCCTTCTGGACAGATGCATAACAGCCTGCAATGGTAGCACAACGGGGCCCGGGCGGCGCCCGGACCCCGAGATGTGCAAAAGTGACTGTCCCTTTTACACGCTTAGGCCATGGCGCTCTTGACCATGGCGGCGAAGCTGTCGGCCTTGAGGGAGGCGCCGCCGACGAGAGCGCCGTCAACGTCCTCCTTCTCGAGGAAGCCGGCGATGTTCTCGGGCTTGGCGGAGCCGCCGTAGAGCACGCGGATGCCGGAGGCGACCTCCTCGCCGAAGACCTCGACGAGGGTGGCGCGGATGGCGCCGCAGACCTCCTGGGCGTCGTCGGCCGTGGCGGTCTTGCCGGTGCCGATGGCCCAGATGGGCTCGTAGGCGATCACATACTTGGAGGGGTCGGTGATCTCGAGGCCCTCGGTGTCCTTCTTGATCTGGTCGACGACGAACTCGACGTGCTTGCCAGCCTCGCGGATCTCGAGGGACTCGCCGCAGCAGGAGATCGGCACGATGCCGTGAGCCATGAGGGCCTTGGCCTTCTTGTTCACGTCCTCGTCGGTCTCGCCGAAGTAGTCGCGGCGCTCGGAGTGGCCGATGATGCAGTGGGTGGCGCCCACGGCCTCGAGCATGGCGGGAGCGGTCTCGCCGGTGTAGGCGCCGGACTCCTCCCAGTAGACGTTCTGCGCGCCGAGCGCGAACGGGGCGGACGCCTGCTCGATGACCTCGGAGACGCCCTTGAGGTCGACGGCGGGCGGGCAGACGACGACGTCGACGTCACCGGTGCCGTCCTTGAGCTCGTCGGCAAGGCCCTGGGCGAGGACGACGCCCTCGCTGTAGGTCTTGTTCATCTTCCAGTTGCCAGCGATCATCCTCTTACGCATCGAGAAGCGCCTCCACTCCAGGAAGGGCCTTGCCCTCGACGAGCTCCATGGAAGCGCCACCGCCGGTGGAGATCCAGCTCATCTTGTCGGCCAGGCCGAACTTGTTGATGGCCGCGACGGAGTCGCCGCCGCCGATGATCGACGTGCAGTCGGAGTCGGCGATGGCGCGCGCGACGGCCTCGGTGCCGTGGGCGAAGTTGTCGAACTCGAAGACGCCCATCGGGCCGTTCCAGAACACGGTCTTGGCGCCCTTGATGGCCTCGGCGTAGAGCTTCTCGGTCTCGGGGCCGATGTCCATGCCCTCGCGGTCGTCGGGGATGGCGTCAGAGGCGACGATCTCCGGCACGGCGTCCTCGCCGAAGTGGTCGGCGACGCGGTTGTCGATCGGGAGCAGGATCTTGACGCCCTTCTCCTCGGCCTTCTTGAGCATCTCGCCGGCGCGCTCGACCCAGTCCTCCTCCTTGAGGGAGTTGCCCACGCTCATGCCCTGGGCGAGGAAGAAGGTGTAGGCCATGCCGCCGCCGATGATGAGGGTGTCGGCGGAGTCGATGAGGTGGTCGAGGACGCCGATCTTGGAGGACACCTTGGAGCCGCCGACGATGGCGACGAAGGGGCGCTCGGGCTCGGCGAAGATCGAGGTCAGGGTGTCGACCTCCTTCTCGAGCAGGAAGCCGGCGTAGGCGGGCAGGTAGGCGGCGGGGCCGACAACGGAGCCCTGGGCGCGGTGAGCGGTGCCGAAGGCGTCGAGGACGAAGATGTCGCCGTAGGACGCGAGGGTCTTGGCGATCTCGGGGTCGTTCTTCTTCTCGCGCTTGTCGAAGCGGACGTTCTCGAGGACGAGGATGTCGCCGTCGGAGAGGGAGGCCACGGCCTCGGCGGCCTTCTCGCCGTAGGTGTCGTCGACGAACTTCACGTCATAGCCGGTGAGCTCGGCGAGCTTGTCGGCGGCGGGCTTGAGGGAGAACGCGGGCTCGGGGCCGTCGCCCTTGGGGCGGCCGAGGTGGCTCATGAGGATGATCTTGGCGCCCTTGTCCTTGAGGTACTCGATGGTGGGGATGGCAGCGCGCACGCGGGTGTCGTCGGTCACGACGCCGTCCTTCAGGGGCACGTTGAAGTCGACGCGCATGAGAACGCGCTTGCCCGCGACGTCGGCGTCACGGACGGTCTTCTTGGTGAAAGCCATGTTCACTCCTTGCGATCAGTACGCTACGAAAAGGGGGTACGGCCGCGGCCCCGTGAGCTGCGACCGCACCCCTGTGAAAAGCCCTGCGAGACGATGCTACGCGACGAACTTCTCGAAGTACTTGATGGTGCGGACCATCTGGGAGGTGTAGGAGTTCTCGTTGTCGTACCAAGAGGTGACCTGAACGAGGCTCTGGCCGTTGCCGAGGTCCTGGACCATGGTCTGGGTGGCGTCGAAGATCGAGCCGTGGGTCTCGCCGATGATGTCGGAGGAGACGATGTCGTCCTCGTTGTAGGCGAAGGTCTCGGGGATGGTCTCGGCGTAGGCCTTCATGGCAGCGTTGACCTCGTCGACGGTGACCTTCTTGTCAACGACGCAGTAGAGGTTGGTGATGGAGCCGGTGGGCGTGGGAACGCGCTGGGCGGCACCGATCAGCTTGCCGTTGAGCTCGGGGAGCACGAGGCCGATGGCCTTGGCGGCACCGGTGGAGTTCGGGACGATGTTCTGCGCGCAGGCGCGGGAGCGACGCTTGTTGCCCTTGCGCTGCGGGCCGTCGAGCGGCATCTGGTCGCCGGTGTAGGCGTGGATGGTGGTCATGATGCCGGAGACGATCGGCGCGAAGTCGTTGAGGCCCTTGGCCATCGGAGCGAGGCAGTTGGTGGTGCAGGAGGCCGCGGAGATGATGTTGTCGTCAGCGGTCAGCTGCTCGTGGTTGACGTTGTAGACGATGGTCGGGAGGTCGTTGCCCGCGGGAGCGGAAATGACGACCTTCTTGGCGCCGGCGTCGATGTGGGCCTGGGCCTTGGCCTTGGAGGTGTAGAAGCCGGTGCACTCGAGGACGACGTCAACGCCGAGCTCGCCCCAGGGGAGCTTGGAGGCGTCGGCCTCCTTGTAGATGGTGATCTTCTTGCCGTCGACGGTGATGGAGTCCTCGCCGGCCTCGACCTTGTGGTCGCGGGCGTAGTTGCCCTGCGTGGTGTCATACTTCAGGAGGTACGCGAGCATGTCGGGAGAGGTGAGGTCGTTGATGGCGACGATCTCAGAGCCCTCGTGACCGAACATCTGACGGAACGCCAGACGGCCGATGCGACCAAAGCCGTTGATAGCAACCTTTACTGCCATGCTTTCTCCTTTCACGGGGCCGACGGGGCTTCTCCCCGACGGACCAAAGCACCAACATGGGCTGACGCCCTTGCCACCCGATAGTGTACCCCACGCGCGACGGCGAGTATCGCTAAAACTGAACGCCGCTGAAATTTGAGCGGTGGACGCTCAGATTTCTTCCGCTGACGTGGGGCTCCCCTCGCGCTCGGCTGCCTCGACGATCTCCTGCAGCCGCAGGACGCGGTGGTACATCGCCGACTTCGACGCCGGGGGGTCGAGCTCCTCGCCCAGGGCCGCGAGCGAGAGCTCGGGATGGGCGCGGCGCGCCTGGCAGAACGCCCTGAGCGCGGGGGGAAGCGCGGCGAGGCCCACCACGCACTCGGCGCGCTCGATGAGCTCGAGCTGCGCGGCGGCGGCGCCCGTCGAGCGCGCCTGGTTGGCCATCTCGGCGTTGACGCGCCGATTGACGTCGTTTTTCACCGACTTCTTCGCGCGGGCCACCTCGACGATGCGCGCCATCCTTCGCGCGCCCATCGCGCGCATAAGGCCGATCACGTCGTCGAAGCTCTTGAGGTAGATGGCGTAGGCGCCGCGGCGCCGGTTCACGCGCGCCGACACGCCGAAGGAGCCGACGAGCTCGGCGAGGCCCCGGGCGAAGTCCTCCCCCGTGACGGCTATCTCGAGGTGGAAGTCGCCGCGCGGGCCCGCGATGAAGCCCCCCGCCATGAACGCGCCGCGCACGAACGCCTCGCGCGCCGGTCGGCTGCCGAGCAGCGCCGAGGGCACGCCCGTGGCAAGCCCGCGCCCGGGAACCAGGATGCCCAGCCGCACGAGGTCGGCAGCGAGGCGCTCCTGCTCGGGAATCTCGATGAGGTAGTTGCGCGTCTTGTGCAGCACCGAGCGGCGCACCGTGAGCGCCGTCTCGAGGTCGAAGATCTTGTGCGTGAGCTTGATGACCGTGCGCGCGACGGCACCCGTCTCGGTCGAGATGCGGATCGAGTAGCGCCCCGAGCCCCTGAAGGAGAGGGTCCCGCACACCCGGATGAGCGCCGACAGCTCGGCGAGCTCGCAGACGGGCACGGGCGCCTCCACGCGGGAGAGCTCGTCTTTGACCTCCGCGGTGAACGACATGCTAGCTCGTCCTCACGTTGGCGAGCGCGAGGTCGCGGTGCGAGAGGGTCACGTGGTAGCCTCCCCGCTCGAGGTAGGCCGCCGTCGCATTGGCGATGGCGACGCTGCGGTGCTGGCCGCCCGTGCAGCCCACCGCGACGGAGAGGTGGCTCTTCCCCTCGGCGACGTAGCCCGGCATCGCCACGTCGAGCAGGCGGTACCACGCCTCGAGGAACTTCTCCGTCGTGGGGTTGCCCAGGACGAAGTCGGAGACGAGCCGGTCGTTGCCGGTCAGGGTGCGCATGGTGGGGTCATAGAAGGGGTTGGGGAGGAAGCGCACGTCGATCATGAGGTCGGCCTCGACCGGCATGCCGTGCTTGAAGCCGAACGAGAAGACCGAGACCTCCATGAGCTGGCTGTCCGTGAGCTCGGAGAACGCGCGGCGCAGGCGGGTGCG
This sequence comes from Thermophilibacter mediterraneus, assembly GCF_900119385.1. Classification (GTDB taxonomy): domain Bacteria; phylum Actinomycetota; class Coriobacteriia; order Coriobacteriales; family Atopobiaceae; genus Thermophilibacter; species Thermophilibacter mediterraneus. The sequence continues at coordinate 162,819 of NZ_FPKO01000007.1, read as the reverse complement.
CAGCGCGCTCGTGCGCAGGCGGCTCGTGTCGATGACGAGGTCCGCGGAGTCGCGCACGCTCGCGAGCTGGGCCCGCTCGCGGGAGATGGCGCTCGCGAGGGTCTCCCCCGGCGCGGCGAGCGGGTGGCGCCGACGGTTCTCGTCGTAGCGGCGCATGAGGACGTCGTCGGTGGTGTCGAGAAACACCACCTTGCAGGAGATCTCGTGCTCGCGCAGCTGCGTGACGGAGTCGGAGAACTCGTCGAAGAGCCCCTGGCTGCGCAGGTCGCAGGTCACGGCGAGGTGCCTGCCCACGCCCGAGTTGATGCCCACGAGCTCGGCGAGCTGCAACAGCAGGCGGGGCGGCAGGTTGTCGATGCAGAAGTAGCCCATGTCCTCGAAGACGTGCAGGGCCTGGGTGCGGCCCGAGCCCGACATGCCCGTGACCACCACGACGTCGGGCACGCGCCCGGCGCGCTCCGCGGCGCGCATCTGCTCGCTGGTATCAGACATGACGCCCCCCTTCTACGACTGGTCCCAGTCTAGCGCACGGCGGCGCGTCCTTCTCGCCGCGCCGCCCGCATCTGGACCGGATGGTGGGAGGGCCCTGCCCGGAACCGCCGTCGTTGGCCCGAGGGCACGCGCCGCCGCGAGCTCCTGCCGAGCGCCTTCTCGACAAGCGCTCTGAGCGCCGGCGCGCGCCGCCGGGCCGCCAGGGAGGCGAGCCTACTTGGCCAGCCCGCTCTGCTCGGGCGGCAGCGGCTTCTTGAGCAGCACGAGCACCAGGCACCCCACCACGGCGCCGGCGGCGAGCGCCAGCAGGTACTGCACGGGGTTGGTGATCACCGCGATCACCCACGCGCCCCCGTGCGGCGCCGGGCTCGCGCAGCCCAGCAGCATCGAGAGGGCGATCGCGACCGCGGACCCCGCGATGCAGGCGGGAAGCACGCGCAGCGGGTCGGAGGCGGCGAACGGAATCGCGCCCTCGGTGATGAACGAGAGGCCCATGATGTAGTTCACCACGCCCGCCTTGCGGTCCGCCTCGGTCCAGCGGTTCTTGAAGAGGGTGGTGCAGAGGGCGATCACCAGCGGCGGCACCATGCCGCCCGCCATCACGGCGGCCATGATCATGTTGCCGGTCACGGTCTGCTCGGCGAGCGCGGCGGTGCCGAAGACGTAGGCGGCCTTGTTGATGGGGCCGCCCATGTCGGTGGCCTGCATGGCGGCGACGATCACGCCGAGAAGGACGATGGAGGTGCCCGAGAGGCCGTTCAGGAAGCCGGAGAGCGCGGAGTTGATCGCGCCCATGACCGGGTTCACGCCCATCATGACGAGGCTCGTGAGGAAGACGCCGAGCACCGGGTAGAGCAGGATGGGCTTGATGCCCTCGAGCGAGCTCGGGAGCTTCTCGAGCGCGCGCTCGAGGCTCAGGACGATGTAGCCCGCCAGGAAGCCGGCGAGCAGCGCCCCGAGGAAGCCGCCCGAGACGAGGGCCGCCTGGGCGTCGGCGTCCATGGCGGTGGAGAGGTAGCCGAGCGTGTAGCCCTGCTTGGCGATCCAGCCGCCCACGAAGCCCGCGGCGAGGCCGGGGCGGTCGGCGATGGACATGGCAATGTAGCCCGCCAGGATCGGGAGCATGAAGTTGAAGGCCTGGTTGCCGGCGAGGTTGAAGAACGCCGCCACGGGCGTCGAGCTGCCGTAGGAGCTCGTGCCCAGGCCCGGCTGGTCGAGCAGGAACGACAGCGCCATCAGGATGCCGCCGCCGACGACGAAGGGCAGCATGTGGCTGACGCCGTTCATGAGGTGCTTGTAGACCTGGCGGCCGAGGCCCTCCCCCTGCGCCGCCTCGACGGGGGCGGAGCCGCCCGCGGCGTCGCGCGCGGCGCTCGTCGCGGCCTTCTCGCGCTCCTCGGCGAGGCGCCTGTCCTTCTCCGCGTCCACGAGGGCGCGGAACTCCTCCGGCGTCCCCGCGGCGCGCAGCCGCGCGCAGAAGTCGGCGTCGAGAAGCAGCGTGGAGAGACGGCTCAGCACCTCGAGGTGCGTGTCGCCTCCCCCTCAGGGGCGGCGATGAGGAACAGCAGCGTCGCCGGCTCCCCGTCCGCCGAGTCGTAGTCCACGCCGGCCGGCACCGCCTAGCCCGCGAGCAGCGCCTCGACCTCGGCGCGCGTTGCCAGGTGGTCGGAGAAGGCGCTCGCGGAGCCGGCGGCGAGCGCCATCCGGAAGGCGGCCTCGTAGCTGCCGGTCTCGATGAGGCCCGCGATGAAGCCGGCGACCGACGAGTCGCCGGCGCCCACGGAGTTCACCACGGTGCCGCGGGCGGCGGGGGACTCGAAGACCTCACCGGTCTCGGTGACGAGCACGCCGCCCTCCCCCGCCATCGAGACGAGCACGTTCGCGGCGCCCATCTCCTGGAGGCGACGCGCATAGGGCACGACCTCGTCGCGGGTGCGCAGCTCAACGCCGAAGATGTCGCCGAGCTCGTGGTTGTTGGGCTTCACGAGGAAGGGCCGCAGCGGCAGGGCGCGCGTGAGCAGGTCGCGCTCGGCGTCCACCACCACGTAGGCGCCGCGGGGCGCCACGCGCCCCATGACGCGCTCGTACATGTCGTGCGGCAGGCACGCGGGCACGGAGCCGGAGATCACGAGCGTGTCGCCCTCCCCCAGCGCGTCGAGCTTGGAGAGGAGGACCTCCACGTCCTTCTCGCCCATCTGGGGCCCCATGCCGTTGAGCTCGGTCTCCTCCGCGCTCTTGATCTTGACGTTCACGCGGGTCATGCCCCGCGGCACGCGGATGAAGTCGCAGTCGACCCCCGCCTCGGCGCACAGGCGCGACAGCTCGTCGCCGGTGAAGCCCGCCACGAAGCCGAGCGCGCGGCTCGCGTGCCCGAGGTTCCCGAGCACGATGGAGACGTTCACGCCCTTCCCGCCGGGAAGCACCTGCTCGTAGGTGGTGCGGTTGATGGCGCCGAGGCGCATGTCGTCGACCCGCACGATGTAGTCGAGCGAGGGGTTGAACGTGACGGTGCAGATCATAGCGATACCTCCACGACGTTGTCGAAGGCCCGGTACCTCTCGGGGACGTCCCCGCAGGTGATGATGGTGGCCGACGAGAAGAGCCCGAAGCCCACGAGGCTCGTGCTGTCGAACTTGGTGGCGTCGGCGAGCACGTAGCGCCGCGCCGTGTGCTCCATGGAGAGCTGCTTGATCAGTGCCTCGTTGCTCTCCGGCGAGGTGAAGCCGCTCTCGGGGGTGATGCCGTTGGCGCCCCAGAAGCCGATGGTGAAGTGGTAGCGCGAGAGCGTCGCGATGGCGTCGGGCCCCACGAGGGCCTCGGTGGCGCTCTTGAGCTCCCCGCCCAGCACGGTCACGTTGAAGCCGCGGCCCGCGAGCATCGTCGCGTGCGAGACCGAGTCGGTCACGTAGCGCGCCCGGCGCTCGGCGAGGTGCGACAGCAGCTCCTCGACCGTGGACCCGGCGTCAAGGTAGACCAGGTCGTCCGGTCCCACGAGGGTCGCCGCGTGGGCGCAGATGGCGCGCTTCTCCCCCGCGTGCAGGCCGTGGCGCTCCTCGAGCGTGAGGTCGCGCGTGAGGTGCGCGGACTCCAGGGTGGTGGCCCCGCCGTGCACCTTGACGAGGCGATGGGCCTGGTCAAGCTTGTCGAGGTCGCGCCGGATGGTCGACTCGGAGATGCCGAGAAGCCCGGCGAGCTCGGGCACGGTGGCCGTGCCCTGTCGCCCCACCACGTCGACGATGCGCGCGAGCCGCTCCTCCGCGAGCATGGCTAGCGCTCCTCGGGGTAGGTCACGCCCCAGTCGGCGCGCAGGCGCGTCATGAGCTCCATGACGTCGGCGGCGGTGTCGATGAGGCTCGCGGCGTCGGCGTCTCCGGCCACGGCGCGCTCGAGGTCGGCCATCTCGTAGCAGAGCGCGTAGCCCTCCGTGCCCGCGGCGACGGTCTCGCAGCGCCCGTCGGCGGTCCAGACGATCGTGGCGGAGTCGGCGCGCGGGTACTCCGAGATCTCCACGTAGCACTTGTCGAACGAGAGCACGGCGCGCTTGGGCTGCTTCGAGTGGATGGTGAGCGAGACCACGCCGAGCTGCCCCTCCGCATTGCGGCACACGATGCCGCCCGCCTCGTCGACGCCCGTCGACGCGAGGTTGCCCAGGGAGACGACCTCGGTGGGCTGGCTCTCCATGAACAGGCGCATGAGCGAGAGCGCGTAGACGCCGATGTCGAGCATGGCGCCGCCCGCCAGGTTGATGTTGTAGAAGCGGTTGGTGAGGTCGCCGTACTCCTTGTAGGAGCCGAAGTTGAGCTGCGCCAGGTTCATGCGACCGAACTCGCCGGACGCGGCGCGGGCGAGAAGGACGCGGTAGAGCGGCATGTGCAAGATCGTGGTGGCGTCCATGAGGACCACGCCGTGCTCGCGCGCGATGGCGCGCGCCTCGTCGAGCTCGGCGCTGTTGAGCGTGATGGACTTCTCGCAGAGCACGTGCTTGCCGGCGGCGAGCGCCGCGCGCAGGTAGCGGATGTGGGTGTTGTGCGGGGTCGTCACGTAGATGGCGTCGATCTCGGGGTCGGCGTAGAGCTCCTCGACCGTGTCGTAGACCTTCTCGACGCCGTGGCGCTCCGCAAAGGCGACGGCCTTCTCGCGCGTGCGGTTGGCGACGCCGGCGAGCCTGCGGCCGGCCAGCGCGAGCGACTCGGCCATCTGGTTGGCGATGACGCCGCAGCCGATGACGGCCCAGTTGAGTTGCGGGGCGGTGAAGATGTCGTCGGGGAACGGGTGGTCCTTGGCGGCGGCGAATGCCGCGGCGGCGGCCGCGGCGGCGTCGAGCGGGGCCGCGGGCGTCTGGTTCTTGTCTGCCATGGGCGCTTCCTTTCTTCCTGGGGCGAAGGCGCGTCCTGCGCGACCGTCGCCCTTCTCGTTCTGTGACATTCATTTTTATGCAAGTTCATGCAAAAGTGCGCAGAAATGCGCTCATGACCTCTGAACGGCCGATAATCTCCTCTTAACGGTCATGAATACGCAATTTCACGCAAATTTGCGCGCAGATAAGCATCTATCAGAGAGAAGAGCGACGGGGCGCAGGGCGCCGACCGCCCAAATGCCCCGGGATGCCACGCAGCGAGGACGCGGGCGGGGCGAGCAGCTCCCACGAGCGCCCAAATGCCCCGGGATGCCACGATTGGGTGATCGACTCCGCCTGTGTCAGGCCAGAGGCCCGAATCGGTCAAGAAAGCCCCATGGTTGGGTATCGGCTTTCGGCCCCGAGCGTCCCGGCGGACCCGACAAATACCCAACCGAGCGAGAGACGTGGCAGAATTCGAGCCCCTGAGCTCTCCGTGGCGCCTCAGGAGCGATCACACCGAGGAGTCGACACCCAACCGCTGCCACTTTGCGCAGATTCGGGGGTTCGCGCGTGCACCGCCGCGCGGGACGCGCCTGGCGGGCGCGCCACAAAGAGGCCCGCCCGCGCGAGAGGTCGCGCGGGCGGGCGGCTCGTCATATGGGCGCGGGGCCCTACTCGATCGCAGCCCTGAACCAGCTCGTGAGCGAGGTGGGGTGCGTGATGCCGGTCCCCACCACGACGGCCCATGCGCCGGCGTCGATGGCGGTCCTGCCGTCGGCCGGCGTGTGGACGTGGCCCTCGCAGATGATCGGGTAGTCGGGGAACTCGGAGGTGGCCTGCTTGAGCAGCGGCACGTCGGGGCCGTCCTCAAGCGTGGTGTCGATGGCGGCCTTGTTGTGGGAGAGCGTGGTGGAGACGAGGTCGCAGCCGCAGGCTACGGCGTTGCGGATGTCGTCGATGGTCATGCAGTCGGCCATGATGAGGACGTCGCTCTGCGCGCGGATTGCCTCGACCGTCTCCTTGAAGGTGCGGCCGTCCGGGCGCGGGCGGTCGGTGGCGTCGAGGGCAACCACGTCGGCGCCTGCGTTCACGCACGCCATCGCGTGGCGCAGCGTGGGCGTGATGTAGACGCCCTCGTGGCCCTCCTTCCACAGGCCGATGACGGGGATCTCGACGCGGCCCTTGATCGCCGCGATGTCGGAGAGGCCCTGGCAGCGGATTGCCGCGGCCCCGCCGAGCTCGCAGGCGCGCGCCATCTGGGCCATGGTCTCGGGGTGGCGCAGCGGCTCGCCGGGATAGGCCTGGACGGAGACGATGAGCTTGCCCTTGAGGGACTGGACGAGCGGTGAGATGGGCATAACATTCCCCTTCCAAGAAAACCTGACAAAGGTGACAGGGCAGTTTGTCAGGTTTTGTGCGACGGTCGCGGAAGGAAAACCTGACAAACTGCCCTGTCACCTTTGTCAGGTTTTCCGCGGGGCTAGTCCTCGACCTCGGCGTAGCCGGAGGCCACGAAGTTCTCCGCCGCGCCGATGAGCGGGGCGTCGCCGCCGAGCTCGCCGCCCACGATGGGCGTGGTGGCGACGGGCGGCATCGCCTGGCCGCGGAAGGCCTCGGCCATGGCATCGGACCAGTCGGGGCCGCACTGGGCCACGGAGCCCGAGAGGATCACCACGTCCGGGTCGAGCATGTTGCACATGCTGCCCAGGACCTCCCCGAGCGCGCGGCCGGCGCGCGCCTCAGCCGACTTGGCTGCCTCGTCGCCCGCCGCGGCACGGCGGTCGATCTCCGCGCCGTCGATGGGCGTCCCGTCGGGGAGCGCCTCGTCGCCGCCCAGGCGGACGTACTCGCGGATGATGCCGGGGCCCGCGGCGATCGGCTCGAGGTGGCCGGTGGCGCCGCAGGAGCACGGCACGCCCGCCGCCGCGGGGCAGCAGACGTGACCGATGTGCCCCGCCTCGTCGTGCGCGCCGAGCATGATCTTGCCGCCCTCGACGAACGCGCCGCCGATGCCGGTGCCCACGGCTGCCACCAGGCAGCTCTTCTTGTCGCGCCCGCCGCCCCAGCGCGCCTCGCCGAGGGCGTGCGCGTGGACGTCGTTGAGGACGCGGCAGGGCAGGCCCGTCGCGGCGGTGACCTCGGTGCCGAGGCGGGTGCCGCCCCAGCCGGGCATGAGCTCGTTGGCAAAGGTGATGTCGCCGTTGCGCGGGTTCACCACGCCGGCTGAGGAGATGCCCACGCCCACGGGCGGCTCGTCGGCGCGCTCGATGGCGGCCTTGATCTGCGCGAGGACCGTGGCGAGAACGTGCTCACCGCCGGCCATGGCGTCGGTGGGGACCTTCTCCACCTTGGAGATGACGGGCTTCTCGCCGCCCAGGGTGACGAGCCCGCACGCGATCTTGGTTCCGCCGATGTCGACGGCGACGATGGTCTGGCTCATGGAAGCTCCTCCCCTAGAGAAGGCCGGTCTCGGCGAGGACCTTGCGGATGGCCTCGACGTTGTCGCCCTCGAGGGCCTTGACCGGGCGCGGCATGGTGTTGGAGTCGAAGACGCCCAGCAGCATGAGGGCGGTCTTGAAGGCGCCCACGCCTCCCGCGTAGCCCTGGACGCCGCTCGTCACGTCGAAGATGTGGGAGATGTCGTTGAGTCGGTCCTGCTCGGCCTTGACCGTCGCCCAGTCACCCGCCTCGGCGGCCCGCCACATGCGGACGTAGCCCTCGGGCTCGACGTTCGCGAGGCCGGGCACCGAGCCGTCGGCGCCGGAGAGGTACGCGCCGTCAACGACGATCTCGTGGCCGGTGAGCAGGCTCAGCGGGTGGCCGGCCTTCTCGTTTGCCTGGCAGAGGTAGCGGAAGGAGATGTCGTCGCCGGAGGAGTCCTTGACGCCGGCGAGCACGCCCTCGCTGCCGAGCTTGACGAGCAGCGGCCAGGGGAGCTTGGTGTGCACGCACACGGGGATGTCGTAGGCGAAGATCGGCAGGTCGAGCTCCTCGTGCAGGATGCGGAAGTGCTCCTCGACCTCGGTCATTCCGCCGAGGGCGTAGAAGGGCGCGGTGGCGACGAGCGCGTCGGCGCCGAGCTCGGTGGCGACCCTTCCGTGCTCGATGACGCGCTCGGTCTCGGTGTCGATGATGCCGACGAGGACGGGCACGCGGTGGTCGACGATGCGCACCGCCTCGGAGATGATCTGGCGACGACGCTCGTCGGTGGAGAAGACGACCTCGCCGGAGGACCCGAGGAAGAACAGGCCGTCGACGCCGGCGTCGATCAGGCGGTTGATGAGGCGCTCGAACGAGGGGACGTCGAGCTCGTGGTCGGGCGTGTCGGGAACGACGACGGGCGGGACGACGCCCCTGATCGTGAACTTGTCTGCCATGCTGATCCTTTCTTCGGAGCGGTCGGGGGGACCGCAAACGGGATGCACGCTCAGATGCTAGCGGCTGGCGGGAGAGAAGTACCTGCCGCCCGCCGATTTCGCAAAGCGGGCGCGCCCGAAGGCGCGCCCGCGAGCGAACGGGTGGGCCTACTTGCCGAGGTTGGGGTGGAGCAGCGAGGGCGCCGCGCCGAGCAGCGTCTTGGTGTAGGCGTCGTGCGGGTCCTCGAAGATCTGCCGCGCGGGGCCCTCCTCCATGATCTGTCCGTGGTTCATGACGACGATGCGGTCGGAGATGTAGCGCTCCGTCTGGATGTCGTGGCTGATGAAGACCATGGCGAGGCCGAGCTCCTTCTTGAGGTCCGTGAGCAGGTTGAGGATCTGCGCGCGGACGGAGACGTCGAGGGCCGACGTCGGCTCGTCGGCGATGATCACGTCGGGCTGGAGGGAGAGGGCGCGCGCGATAGCGACGCGCTGGCGCTGGCCGCCCGAGAGCTGGCCCGGAAGCGCGTACATCGCGGACGACGGCAGGCCGACGATGCCGAGAAGCTCGTTGACGCGGGCCTCGCGCTCGTCGTCGGAGCCGACCTTGTGGACGATCAGCGGGTCGAGCAGCTGGTCGTGGACCGACATGCGCGGGTTGAGCGCCGTCGCCGGGTTCTGGAACACGACGGAGACGACGCGGCCGATCTTCTTGCGAAGCTCGGCGGTGCGCTTCGTGACGTCGTCGCCCTTGAAGTACACGTGCCCCTCGGTCGGCGACTGCAGGCCGCACATGACGTTTGCCGTGGTGGACTTGCCGCAGCCAGACTCGCCGACGATGCCGATGGTCTCGCCGGGCATGAGCTTGAGGGTGAGGCCGTTCACGGCGTGCACGAGGTTGGGGTGGAAGAGCGACCCCGTGCGGGACTTGAACGTGACCGAGATGTTGTCAAGGAAGATGATGGGGGTCTGCCCGGAGCTGCTCTCTGCCATCTACCTCACCTCCAGTCGAGAGACGAGACCGTTCTTCTTGAGCTCCTCGTCGGGGATCTCCGAGACGAAGTGGTGCTCGGTGCCGGGGACGAGCTTGAGCACGGGGTGCACGTCGAGGCCCACGGTGGGGTGGCTCGAGCGCGGCGCGAAGCGGTCGCCCCTGGGGAAGTCAGCCGGGCTCGGCACGGAGCCGGGGACCTGGTGCAGGCGGCTGCCGTCGTGCGCCTCGATGGAGAGGACGGAGCCGAGCAGGCCCTGCGTGTACTCGTGGACCGGGTTGGTGAGCAGCTCCTTGGTGGGGGCGGACTCGACGACCTGGCCGGCGTACATGACGGTGATCTCGGAGGCGACCTCGGCGACGAGCGCCAGGTCGTGGGACACGAAGATCATGGCGAAGCCGAGCTGCTTCTGAAGGTCGTTCAGGAGCTTGATGACCTGCTTCTGGACCGTCACGTCGAGGGCCGTGGTGGGCTCGTCGCAGATGACCAGCGACGGGTTGCGCGTCAGCGCCATGGCGATGATGACGCGCTGGCACTGGCCGCCGGACAGCTCGTGCGGGTAGCTCTCGAGCGTGCGCTTGGGGTCGAGGCCGACGAGCTCGAGGAGCTCCTCGGCGCTGCGGGTGCCGCCGCGGCTCGTGAGCTGCTTCATCTGCGCGGAGATGAGCATCGAGGGGTTGAGCGACGAGAGCGAGTCCTGGTAGACCATCGCGAGCTCGTGGCCCAGCAGCTTGCGGTGCTCCTCCTTCGAGAGCTTGAGGAGGTCCTGGCCCTTGTAGAGGATCTGGCCCGTGATGCGGGCGGAGTCGGGCAGGAGGTTCATCACGGTCTTGGTGGTGATGGACTTGCCGCAGCCGGACTCGCCCACGAGGGCCATGCACTGGCCGGGGCGCACGTCAAAGGAGACGTGGTCGACGACGTTGACGTCGCCGTGGCGCGGGAAGCCGATGCAGAGGTCCTTGACCTGCAGCAGCGGCTCGACCGAGTAGTCGGGCGCGCGCCGGTCGGTGCGCGCGAGCTCGACCTCGCGAAGGGCGCCGAGGCGGCGGGACAGCGACGCGGCCTGCTCCTTGTAGGCGCGGACGGGGTCGGCGACGAGGAGGTCGGCCTCGCGGCGGCTCTCGGCGTTCTCGTTGGCGACGGGGGCGGACGGGGCGGCGGCCATGGCGTCGGTCAGGCCCTCGGAGAGGATGTTGAGCGCGAGGCACGTGACCATGATTGCGATGCCCGGGAACAGCGCCTGCCACCAGCGCCCGAGCAGGACGCCGTCGCGCGCGGACGAGAGGATGTTGCCCCACGTGGGGGTGGGCTCGGCGATGCCGGCGCCGATGAAGGTCAGCGACGCCTCGAAGATGATGGCGTCGGCGACGAGCGTGACCGTGAAGACCATGATCGGCGCGATGCAGTTGCGCAGGACGTGCTTCATGAGGATCCACGGGGCGCGGGCGCCGGAGACGATGACCGCGCGGACGTAGTCCTCGCCGTACTCGGACACCACGTTCGCGCGGACGATGCGCGCGATCTGCGGCGTGTACATGAAGCCGATCGAGAAGATGATGGCCGGCACGGAGTTGCCCAGGATGAGGACGAGGATGGCCGCGAGGGCGATGCCCGGGATGGACATGATGACGTCGAGCACGCGCATGATGACCTCGGAGACGGCCTTGCGCGCGACGGCGGCGACGGCGCCGATGATCGAGCCCAGGACGAGCGCGAAGAGCGTCGCGCCGAAGCCGATCACGAGCGAGTACTGCCCGCCGTAGAGCATGCGGGAGAGGATGTCGCGGCCGGCGTTGTCGGTGCCGAAGAGGTACTCCCCGTTGGGGGGCTGGTAGGCCTTGGTGATCTCGAGCGGGTCATGCGGGGCGATGACGGGCGCGAGGATGGCGGAGAGCGCCACGAGGACGAGGATGACGAGCGAGATCTTGCTCGAGAGGCTCATCTTCTTGAGGCCGCCGAGCTTGAGGCCCTTCGACGCAGCCTTCTCGAGCTTCTCGGTCTGCTTTTCCCTAATCTTAGTCATGGGGCCTACACCGTCCTAATGCGCGGGTTGATCAGCAGGTAGAGCATGTCAACCACGATGTTGATGATGACGAAGGCCAGAGCCACGACCACGACGACGCCCTGGACGAGCATGATCTCGCCGCCGGTGATGCCCTGCTGGATGAGCGTGCCCATGCCGGGAAGCGCGAAGATGACCTCGATGACGACCGCGCCGCCCATGAGGTAGCCGATCTTGAGGCCGAGCGTGGTGACCGGCGTGATGAGGGCGTTGCGGAGCACGTTCTTGGCAATGACGACGTTCTCGGGGATGCCGCTGCCGCGGGCCGTCTGCACGTAGTCCTTGTCGAGCTCCTCGACCATGGCCGTGCGCACGATGCGCGTCATCTGGCCGATGACCGGGAAGGCGAGCGCGATCGCCGGCATGATCATGCGGCCGAAGTACCCGCCGGGGTTGGCGAAGATGTCCGGCAGCGCGCCGGAGGACGGGAAGACGCGCGTGAGGTGCGCCATCGTCACGAGCAGGATGAGCAGGACCGCCAGCCAGAACGACGGCGTCGCGATTCCTGCGATGGATATCACTCGTATTAGCTGGTCGGGCCATTTGTCACGGTAGAGCGCCGATATGACGCCGAGCGTGAACGAGAAGATCGCGGCGAGCAGCAGGCCGAAGAAGGTGAGCTGCATGGTGATCGGCAGGGCCGAGGCGATGGCGTTGGCCACCGGGGTCTGGCGGCTGCCGTAGGTGCCCAGGTCGCCCTGGACGAGGCCGCCGATGTAGTCGACGTAGCGAACCGGCCACGGGTCGTTCATGCCGTGCTCGTCCATGTACTCCGCCACCGCCTCCGGAGAGGCGCCCTCACCGAGGACGGTGCGCGCCGGGATGGAGGGGTCGGTGAAGGACATGAGGAAGAACACGAGCAGGGTGACGCCCAGGGCCATGATCGGCAGCGCGATGATGCGACGGCCGATCAGGCGCAGGAGGTTGTTCATACCCTCTCCTCTCTCGATGCCTTACGTGAGTAAGAGAGGGGCCCGAGCCAACCAGAGCCCGGGCCCCTCGAACGTCCCTGTGCCCCGGCAGCCGACCGGGGACGGAGCGAAGGCAGAGGCTACGCGCTGACCGTCTTGCAGCCGATGAAGTTCATGCCCGTCGTGCCGATGCCCTCGAAGCCCTCGATGGCGACGCCGGTCGGGGACGCGGCGGCGTCATCCCAGGAGGCGGTCACGGTCTGGACGTGGATGAGCGGGTAGAGGACGGCGTTGTCGGCGATGAGGTCGTAGACCTGCTTCCAGGTGGCCTGCTGCTCGTCGCCGGTCTGGCCGAGCGCGGCGTTCATGAGCTCGCGGATCTGGGCGAACTCGGCGGAGCTGCCCCAGCCGGTGCGCGTCTGCTGCCAGACGTTGTCACCGTACCACCAGTTGAGGAGCAGGTCGGGGTCGGCGCCCCAGCAGGACGGGTCGCCCGGGGCGATCAGGATGTCGAAGTCGTCGGAGCCACCGTCGATGGCCGCGTAGGTGGCAGCGGAGGTCTCCTCCCTGATCTCGCAGCTGAACCCGAGGGCGTCGAGGTCCTGCTTGGCCTGGGTGGCCATGCCGGAGGCCTGGGTGTTGTCCGTGCAGCGGATGACGAGGGCGCCCGGGGTCACGCCGGCCTCGGAGAGCAGGGCCTGGGCCTGCTCCTGGTCATAGGTGTAGACCGTGGCGGCCTCCTGGTAGTTGGGGAAGTCCACCGGGATGTAGGAGCTGGCGGTGGCGGCGAGGCCGTTGAAGATGTTGTCGATCATCTGGTCGGTGTTGATGGCGTACATGACGGCCTGGCGGGCGACCTTGTTGTCCCACGGCGCCTTGGTGGTGTTGAACATGATGAAGCGGGTGCCGAAGCCCTGGACGGTGTCGACCTTGCAGCCGGCCTCGGTGATCATGTCGATGGCGTCGGCGGTGACGGACTCCATGACGAGCGTGGTGCCCTGCTGCTGGGCGGTCATGCGGGCGGTGGCGTCAACGAGGATGTCATAGTGCAGGCCGGCGTCCTCGGCGGGGAAGGAGCCGTTGTAGTTGGGGTTGGGGACGAGGTCGACGGTGTTGTCGGTGATGGCGTCGTACATCCAGGGGCCGGAGCCGACGGGCTGGCTGGAGAGCTCGTCGTCGGTGGTGCCGGCGGGGAAGACGCGGACGAGCGCCAGGCGCTCCTTGAGCAGCGAGAAGTTGGCGATGGCCGTGGTGACGGTGATCGTGGCGTCGTCGGTGGCCTCGAGGGAGTCGATCGGGGCGAGGAAGGCGCCGTAGGTGGCGTCGGCCTTGGTGCGGTCGAAGGCCTCGACCACGTCGGCGGCGGTCACGGCGTTGCCGTTGGAGAACGCCGCGCCCTCGCGCAGGGTGATGGTGAAGTGCGTGTCGTCGACCTGCTCCGGGTCGCCGGTGGCGAGCTCGGGGAAGGTGGAGTAGTCGTGCGGGTCGGTGCCGTAGAGGCCCTCGAGGACGTGCCAGTTGGAGCCGAGGCAGAAGGCCGAGGAGGTCTTCGTGGGGTTATACTCGGACGGCGCGTAGGCGGAGCCGGCGGTGATGGTGTTGCCACCGGAGGTGGTGTCGCCGCCCTCGCCCTCGGGGGTGTCGCCGTTGCACGCAGCAAGGCCGAGCGCGCCGGCAGCGGCGGCGCCGCCAAGGAACGTGCGACGAGACACCGCGCTGTTGATGAGCTTCTTCATGGTCTCTTCCTTTTCTCCTCCTGCGGCCGCCTCGTGACGGCAGCCGTCCCTTACCCCTTCTAGGTTAGGGACAGAGGAAACGAAATCTTCACAAAGACCGCCCAACGGTCGAATCGAGTGGCCCAAACGGTCAGAGTTATGTAATCAACAGGTAAAGCTGGTCTGCTTGTTATACTGTCTCGTCCGACCGATCCTTTCGAGAGAAAAGAAGCAGGTCGTCAATCATCCGCAGGTAGAACTAATCGTCGTTCTTCTCGGCTTTTTCCTGATTTTCAGCTACTGGTATCTTTTCAAGTTCGTTGAGGGCCTGATGGACGGCACGTGCGACCTCAGCTGGTATGCCCGGCGTCGCCGCGATGTCCTGCTCGCTCGCCGCGCGGAGGCGCCTGAGGGACCCGAAGCGGCGCATGAGGGCGCGCTTGCGCTTGGGGCCCACGCCGGGAACGTCGTCGAGGACCGAGGCCGTCATCGCCTTGTCGCGGAGCTCGCGGTGGAAGGTGATGGCGAAGCGGTGCGACTCGTCGCGGACCTGCTTGATGAGGTAGAGCGAGGGGGACCCGGACGGCAGCACGACCGGCGTGTCGTCCCAGGGCACGAAGATCTCCTCGTCCGACTTGGCCAGGCCGCAGACCGGGATGTCGAGGCCGAGCTCGGCGAGCTGCTCCATGGCGGCGGTGAGCTGCGGCTTTCCCCCGTCGACCACGAGCAGGTCGGGACGGCTGCCAAAGCGCTCGTCGGCCATGCGCTCGGGCGCGTAGCGCCGGCCCAGGACCTCGGACATGGACACGAAGTCGTTGGCCTCGGTGAGCGGGGTCTGGATCTTGAACCTGCGGTACTGCGACTTGTCGGGCCGGCCGTTGGTGAAGACCACCATCGAGGCGACGGTGAAGTGGCCGTGCAGGGTGGAGATGTCGAAGCACTCGATCCGCATGGGCGGCGCGTCGAGCGCGAGGGCGCTCTCGAGCTGCAGCAGGGCCTTGTTGGTGCGCTCGTCCGCGTATCCGGTGCGCACCATGTAGCGCATGAGCGCGTGGCGGGCGTTGGAGGCGGCCATCTCGAGCAGACGCCGCTTCTCGCCGCGCTGCGGGCGGTGCAGGCGCACGGCCCGCCCTCCCTTCTCGGCGAGCCACCCGGCGACGACCTCCGCGTCCGCGAGCTCGCAGGGCACGTCGACCTCCGAGGGGATGTCAGAGGTCTCGTCGTAGTAGCGCTTGACGAAGCCGCCGACGAGCTCCTCCTCCCCCACGTCGAGCCCCTTGTCGAGGATGAACTCCGAGGAGCGCACCGTGCGGCCCTCGCGCACCACGAAGACGCAGGCGCAGCTGATGGTCTCCTCGCGGTAGAAGCCGAAGAGGTCGAGGCTCACGCTCGACGAGAAGACCACCTGCTGGCGGTCGTCGAGCGCGTCGAGGCTGTCGAGGCGCGCCTTGATGCGCCCCGCGCGCTCGAAGTCGAGGTCGGCGGCGGCGGCGCGCATCTGCTCGGTGAGCTCCCCGACGATCTCTGAGCGGTTGCCGCGCAGGAACCGTTCGACCTGGCTGACGTGGCGGGCGTACTCCACGGTGTCGATCATGCCGGCGCACACCCCGGGCCCGCGCCCCACGTGGTAGTCGAAGCACGGGCGGCACCGCTCGGCGAGCATGAGGTTGGCCACGGAGGCCGCCTCGGGGCTCTTCTCGAGCAGGCGGCGGGCGCGCTTCCACTCGGCGCAGGTCGCCATGCAGATGGGCACGACCTTGCGCAGCGTGTCGATGGTCTCGCGGGCGGCGCGGGCGTCGGTGTAGGGGCCGAAGTAGCGCGTGCCCCTCCTGTGCTTCTCGCGGGTGTACTTGATGGCCGGGAAGACGTCCGACTCGGTGATGGCGATGAACGGGTAGGACTTGTCGTCCTTGTAGTCGACGTTGAAGTAGGGGTGGTACTGCGCGATGAGGTTGCGCTCGAGGACGAGCGCCTCGTGCTCGGAGCCCACCACCACGTAGTCGAAGGACCTCACGACCTCCATCATGAGCGGGATCTTCTCCCTCTCGTCCTGGAGGGTCACGTACTGGCGCATGCGGGCCCGCAGGTTCTTGGCCTTGCCGACGTAGACCACCGTGCCGCGCGCGTCCTTCCAGAGGTAGCAGCCCGGCTCGGTGGGCACGAGCGCCACCTGCTCGGCGAGGGAGGGGGGCGGCGTGGGGGGAGCTCCCCGGGGCGGCGCCGGACACGGGGCCGCCCCCGAGCGACGCGCGGTCGCCGGGGGCCTTCCCGCGCTCGCTCACGACGCGTCCCCGTGCGGGAGGTACTTCTTGAACTTCGAGACCTGGTGGTAGTAGTTGACGTAGGCCCACAGGCGCTGGGCGGCGCAGTCCGCGCGCCAGTCGAGCGCGAAGCGGGCGCGCCCGGTGCGGAAGGCGGCGAGGATGCGCTCCTTGAGCGCTCCCTCGGGCATGCAGCGCGCGATGACGCCCCTCGGCACCGCGACGTAGACCCACTCGTCGGAGGGGACCACCGGGACCGGGTCGCGCCCGAGCACGACGTCCTCCACCTGGATGCGGGCGAAGTTGATGCCCGAGAGCAGCACGATCCAGGAGCTCCGACCGGGGCGGGCGTTCATCTCGAGGAACTTGAAGGCGCCCGTGCGCGCGTCGAACTTGGCGTCGAAGCAGCACATGCCGTGGTAGCGCACGCGCTTGAGGAAGCGCGCGACGGCCGCCTCGACCTCCTCGTTGGGCTCGGGCGCCATGGCGACGGCGTTGCCGATGGCGCCGGGGTGGTGGTCCTCCAGGCCCACGTGGGCGCAGACGGAGAACGCCACGTCGGAGCGGGCGTCCGCGTAGGCGTAGACGGCGTACATGTGCGAGTCCCCGCCCGGGACGTACTCCTGGACGATGAGGCTCTCGTCGTAGCTCGAGCGCTTGAGCTCGTCGAAGATGCGCCGCAGCTCCTCGGGGCCCTCGACGACGAAGACCTTCTTCTTGCCGGGGAACTCGGCGTAGTGGTAGGCGGCCGAGTTGGACGGCTTCGCGACGAGCGGGTAGGAGAAGCCCTCGTCGTCGACCTCCGCGTCGGGGTCCGAGCAGTCGAGGAAGCGGGTCCTGGGGTAGTCCATGCCCACCTCCTCGCAGGTGCGGTAGAAGTTCTCCTTCTGCGTGACGAAGTCGAGCACGTCGAAGTCGGCGACCGGCGTGTAGAACCAGCGCTCGAGCTCCGCGCGGTGCTCGGAGACGATGCGCGCGTAGAAGTCGCCGCAGGTCACGAGGAAGGGCAGGCGACCGGCGTCGCAGAGCTCCTCCCCCGCGGAGCGCAGCAGCTCGAGCAGGGGGCCCTCCTCGTCGATGCCCGCGACCACGCGGTACTCGGCGAAGCGGGTGCGCGAGATCGACTTGACGTCGAAGTTTCCGTAGATGATCGAGTGGACGCCGTAGGCCTCCCAGAACGCGCGGACGTAGGCGTACGCGGAGTAGTCGGCGCCCAGGATGACGGGCTGGATCGTCGAGGCGAGGTCCTTCTCGGCGACGTGCTCTGGCCTCCTTGCCATGCGCGCCTCCCCTACCGGTGCCGGGCGTCGAGCTCGCCGGCGAGCTCGGCCACGGTGACGCCGTAGCGCTCCATGGTCACGAGCAGGTGGTAGACGAGGTCGGCGGCCTCGTAGCGGATGTGGTCGTGGTCGCGGTCCTTGCAGGCCATGACGACCTCGGTCGCCTCCTCGGTGAGCTTCTTGAGCAGGCGGTCCTCCGGGCCCTGGAGCAGGCGCGCGGTGTAGGACGCGTCGGGGGACGCCTCGCGGCGCCCGGAGATGACGGCGGCCAGCCCCGTCAGGGTCTCGCCGATGTCGCCGTCGTGCACGTTGGCGGTTCTCTCGCCCATGTTCTCCCCCCGTGTGCAGGGCGCGCGGTGCGTCAGCCCTGGTCGATGATGCGATAGAAGCAGCTGCGGCGCCCCGTGTGGCACGCGGGGCCCGGCGAGTCCACCTCGACGAGCAGCGTGTCGGCGTCGCAGTCGACGAGGATGCGGCGCACGCGCTGGGTGTTGCCGCTCGTGGCGCCCTTGTTCCAGAGCTCCTGGCGCGAGCGGCTCCAGAACCAGGTGGTGCCGGTCCTGAGCGTGAGGGCGAGCGACTCCTCGCTCATCCACGCCACCATGAGCACCTCCCCGGTGAGGGCCTGCTGCACGACGGCCGGCACGAGGCCGCGTTCGTCGAAGCGCACGTTGGCGGCGTCGAGGCCCACGGGCTCGAGCCGCTCCCCGGCATAGCTATACTGGTCGTCTGGCTGGGACACCTGTCCTCCTCGTTCGGGTGCCCCCACTTTACTACAGGAGCATGGAGGGCTTGTCATGGCTCACGCGATGGAAACCGAGACGTGCGACGTGCTCGTGGTGGGCGCGGGGCTGGCCGGCTGCGAGGCGGCGCTGGCCGCTGCGGGCGAGGGCGCGCGCGTGGCGCTCGCGAGCGCGGGGCCCACGTTCTCCGGCTCGAGCTTCTTCGGGGGCACCTGGGGGCTCGGCCTCGTGGGCCCGGACGGCGAGAAGGACGTGGACGACCTCGTGGACGCGATCCGCGAGGTGGGGCGCGGCGTGGCGGTGCCGCGGCTCGCGCGGGTGCTCGCGGGGGGCGTCGGCGCCGCGGTCGCGCGGCTCGAGGCGCGCGGCGTCGAGCTGCGCCGGGCCGAGCGCGCCGGCGAGCGCGACTTCATACCCTGCTTCGACCGCACGCACCGCAGCTGGCACGGCCTCGGGCGCGATTCGTACCGCGCGGCGACCGAGGCGGCGCTCGAGCGGGCGGGCGTAGCGCTGCTGCCCCGCCACGAGCTCCAGGGGCTTCTCGTCACCGGCGGGCGGGGCGCGGGCGGGGGCGCGGAGCTCGTGGACATGGGCGCAGGGCGGCCGCGCAGGGGCTACGCGGGCGCGGGGGGGCTCGCGACGGGCGGCTTCGGCGGGCTCTTCTCGCGCACGCTCACGATGCCCGACGTGAGCGGGGCCGTGGCCGCGGTGGCGCTCTCGCACGGCGCGCGCCTCGTGAACGTGGAGTTCATCCAGATCATGCCGGGACTCGTGGAGCCGGTGAGCGGCGTCGTCTTCAACGAGCGAACCTTCCGCTACGCACGGGTGGAGGGCGTGGGCGGCCCGGACGCGGCGCGGCTGCTCGACGAGCGCGGCGGGCACGGGCCCTTCTCGGCGAGCCTTGCCGACCGCACGGTGGACCTGGCCGTCGCCGCCGCGGGCCCGCGCGGTGCACGCGTGGACTACGACCTTCCCGAGAGCCTGCCGGAGTTCATGCAGACCTACTTCGACTGGTTCGAGGGAGCGTTCGGGCGGAGTCCGGCAGAGGGAGTGCGCATAGCTCCCTATGCGCACGCCTCAAACGGGGGAATTCTGGTAGATGTGCGCGGTTCGACTGGGGTAGAGGGCCTCTTCGCGTGCGGCGAGGCCACGGGCGGGATGCACGGGGCGGACCGCATCGGCGGGCTCTCGAGCGCAAACGCGCTGGTCTTCGGCGAGATCGCGGGACGCGAGGCTGCCAGGTGGGCGGCGGGGCGCGCCGGCGAGAAGAGCGGCGGCGCCTTCGTCGACTGGGACTTCGGGGACGCGGTCGCCTCGCCCGAGGCGGAGGCGGTTCTCTCCGAGCTGCGGCGCAGCATGGACGAGCGCTGCCTGCTCGCGCGCAGCGACGAGGGGCTGCGCGCGCAGCTCGCCCTGATCGAGCGGCTCGACGCGCGCCTCGCCGAGACGTGCGGGCGCGCGGACGACTGGCGCGACGCGGCGCGGAGCCGTCGCGTCGAGCTGGCGCTCCTCTCGGCCCACGCCCTCGTCACGGCCATGCTCGCGCGCACCGAGAGCCGCGGGGCGCACTACCGCGAGGACTTCCCCGCCGAGGACCCCGCGCAGGCGCGCCCGCTCACGGTGCGCCTGGCGGGCGGCCGCGCGATCGCGGAGCCGCTCGACGTGGCGTAGGCGAGCCGCCGGCCCTTCTCGCCGCAGGCTAGAAGTCCAGCCGCACGGGGATGCCCTGGCTGGCCATGTACTCCTTGACCTGGCGGATCGTGAACGTGCCGAAGTGGAAGACGCTCGCGGCGAGCACGGCGTCGGCCTCGCCCTCGAGGATGCCCTCGGCGAAGTGCTCGAGCTCGCCCACGCCGCCCGACGCGATCACGGGGATGGGCACGGCGCGCGCGACCGCGCGGGTGAGCGCGAGGTCGAAGCCGTCCTTGGTTCCGTCGCGGTCCATGCTCGTGAGCAGGATCTCGCCCGCGCCGCGTCGGGCCGCCTCCTCCGCCCACGCAACCGCGTCGATGCCCGTTGCCTGGCGCCCGCCCGCGAGGTAGACCTCCCACCTGTCCCCGGCGCCGGGCACGCGCTTGGCGTCGATGGCGCAGATGACGGCCTGGCTGCCAAACGCCGTCGCCGCCGCGGTGATGAGGCTCGGGTCGCGCACCGCGGCGGAGTTGAGCGACACCTTGTCCGCGCCCGCCGCGATCATCTCGCGGCAGGACGCCACGTCGCGAAAGCCCCCGCCCACCGTGTAGGGGATGCGCAGCTCCGCCGAGGCTCGGCTGGCGAGGCCGACCTTGGTCGCGCGGTCATCGGAGGTGGCCGTGATGTCGAGGAAGACCACCTCGTCGGCGCCCTCGGCGTCGTAGCGGCGCGCGAGCTCGACCGGGTCCCCCGCGTCGCGCAGGTCGACGAAGTTGACGCCCTTCACCACGCGTCCGTCCTTCACGTCCAGGCAGGGTATGACGCGCTTGGTCAGCATGGGGTGTCCTTTCGACGGTCGGTCCGGGCGCGCCGGCGGATGAGGCAATCATAGCGGGGGCGGAGGCGGGGCGCCCCGGGCGACGGGTCCGGGCGACTGGCCGGGCGACTGGTCCGGGCGACTGGCCGGGCGACGGGTCCGGGCGACTGGCCTATACTTCGGCTGTCACATGTCACGGGAAGGAGCCGCCGTGTCCACTCGCTCGATCGCCCGCTGCGGAGTCTGCGTCGCGCTGCTCGCCTGCTCCGCCTGGGTCACCGTCCCGCTGGGGCTGGCGCCCTTCACCATGCAGACCTTCGTGCTCGCACTGATCCCCCAGGTCATGGGGCCGCGCGAGTCGATTCTCACGGTCGCCGTCTACCTCGTCCTGGGCGCCTGCGGGCTCCCGGTCTTCTCGGGCTTCCAGGGAGGTGTCGGGACGCTCCTCGGGCCCACGGGCGGCTACCTCTGGGGGTTCCTCCTGGGCATGGCCCCCGCGGCGGCCCTCATGCGCGCCGAGGCCCTGCCCCGCCGCACCCGCGCCGCCATGGCGGGGACGGCGCTGCTCGGCGTGAGCTACCTCTTCGGGACCGTCCAGCTCATGGGGGTCTACTCCCTCTCGGCCCCGGTCGCCCTCGCCTCCGGCGTGCTGCCCTTCGTCGTGCCCGACGTCCTCAAGGTGGCCGCGAGCATCAGCGTCGCCGAGTCGGTCAACCGCGCCCTCGGCGCAGCGGCCCGGGACTAGCGGCCGGCGCGGCTGCGTGGGCCGGCGGGCCTCGGCCGAGAGCGCGGCAGCGGGGCCGGTGGGCCTCAGCCGAGAGTGCGCGCGAAAAGGCCGAATCTGTCAGAATGCCCCTACGATTGGGTAGCCCGCCAAGCCGGGAGGGCCTGTGGAACGGCGCTCGGCCACCCAATCATTGCGCCATTCCGACAAGACGGGTCGAGAAGAACAAGGGATAGTTTAAACTTCTCCCCCCTACGCACCCATCGCCGGAGGCGAGCATAAAAATCTATACCCAATCGCCTGGGTGAAATGACAAAACTGGCAAATTGGCGCGCACCGGGGCGCGGCCGGGCGGCAAGCCGGCGCGCACCGGGGTGCGGTCGGGCGGCAATCTAGCGCGCACCGGGTCGTGGCCGTCGGCAAGCCGGCGCGCACCGGGGCATCGACCTCACGCCGCGCGCGGCCGGGCGGCGCCTCGCCGTCACGCGCGCCCGCGGGGCCGGCGCGACCACGCCTCGAGCGCCCAGCCCACCGGCCCGGGCTGGAAGCGCCGGCCGACCTCGGACAGGCGCGCGGGGATGTCGATCCCCTGGGGGCAGCGCCGCGCGCACGCCCCGCAGCGGACGCAGTTGCTCACGAGCCTGGGGCGCTCCGTGCGCACGGCGCTCGCCGTGAAGTACTGCGCGACCCCCGTGAGCCAGCCGTGCGCGTAGCTCGCGTTGTACGCCGAGAAGCACCCCGGGATGTTGATTCCCCTCGGGCACGGCATGCAGTAGTTGCACCCCGTGCAGGGGACGCGGTTCGCGCGCTCGAACTCCGCCACCACGCGCGCGATCACCTCGCGCTGCGACGTCGTGAGCGACCCGGGCAGCGCCCGGTCGGCAATCGCGCAGTTCTCGTCGACCTGCTCGGTCGCGCTCATGCCCGAGAGCAGCATCGTCACCTCGGGATGGTCCCACACCCACGAGAGCCCCCATGCGGCGGGCGTCGCGAGCCCCGGCTCGGCCGCGGCGTCGAGGATCTTTCGCGCGCGGTCGGGCAGACGGTCCGCGAGCCTTCCGCCCAGGAGCGGCTCCATCACGAAGACGGCCATCCCGCGCTCGTGCGCGGCGAGGAGCCCCGCGGTGCCCGCCTGGTACCGCTCCCCCGCATAGTTGTACTGGATCTGGCAGAAGTCCCAGTCGTACGCGTCGAGCACCACGGGGAAGTCCCCGGCGCTGCCGTGGTAGGAGAACCCCATCCGGCGGATGCGCCCCGCGGCGCGCTGACGCTCGATCCAGTCCTCGACCCCCAGGTCCCGGAGGCGCTCCCACTGGGCGGGGCTCGTCACGTTGTGGATGAGGTAGTAGTCGACGCGGTCCGTCCGCAGCCGTCGCAGCTGCTCGTCGAAGATGCGGTCGAGGTCGGCGGCGGAGCGGACCGAGCCGTGCGGGAGCTTGGTGGCGAGGAGGACCCGGTCGCGCAGGCCGAGCTCCTCGAGGGAGGCCCCCACGCAGGCCTCGTTGCCCGGGTAGAGGTAGGCGGTGTCGAGGTAGTTGACGCCGCGCTCCACCGCGCGGGCGATGATCTCGCGGGCCCGCCGCTCGTCCGGACGGCCGAGCGCCCCCGGGAGGCGCATGCAGCCCAGGCCGAGCGCGGATATGCGGTCCCCGTTGCGGGGGCAGGTGCGGTACTGCACGTTCCTCTCCCCGGGTCGATGGCGTCACGCGCAGGCGTCGAGCGCGTCCTCGAGCGAGAAGGACCCCTCGTAGAGGGCCCGTCCGGTGATGGCGCCCTCGATGACGCCGGGGCCGAGCGCGGCCAGGGCGCGCAGGTCGCCCAGGCTCGCGATGCCGCCCGATGCGACCACGGGGAAGCCCGCGACCTCGGCCACGTGGCGGTACGCCCCGGCATCGACGCCGCAGCGCATCCCGTCGCGCGCGACGTCGGTGAAGACGAGGTGACGGTACCCCAGGTCGGCGAGGCGCGCCACGAGCTCGTCGGCAGAGATCGCCGCGCCCTCCCGCCAGCCGTTCACGCGCACCTCTCCCCCGCGCGCCGCGACGTCGGCGACGACGAGCTCGCCGTAGCGGCGCGCCGCCTCGGCGGCGAAGGCGGGGTCGCGCACGAGCGCCGTCCCGATGGCGATGCGGCGCACGCCCAGCCCCGCCAGTCGCTCGACGGCGGCGAGGTCGCGCACCCCGCCGCCCGCGTCCACCGAGATGCCCGGGACGGAGCAGATCGCGCGGATGGCGGCGTCGTTGGCGGCGCGGGCGGCCCCGTCCTCCTCGAGCGTGGCGGAGAGGTCGACCACGTGGACCCAGCTCGCCCCGGCGTCGCGAAACGACGCGGCAACCGCCGCGGGGTCGTCGGAGTAGACGTCCATGCGCGAACGCTCCCCGCGCTCGAGGCGCACCACGCGGCCGGCCACGAGGTCGATTGCGGGAAAGAGGATCATCGGGAGCCTCCCGTCCCCCCGAGGGCCAGGGACACGAAGTTGCGCAGGATCGCGAGCCCCGCCGCGGAGCTCTTCTCGGGATGGAACTGCACCCCGTAGACGTTGTCGCGCCACACCGCCGAGCCGAAGCTCCGCACGTAGTGGGTGCGCGCCGCCACCACCTCGTCCGGCACGTCGTCCGCCAGCGCGAAGGAGTGCGTGAAGTAGACGTTGGCGCCCTCGGGCACGCCCGCGAAGAGCGGGCACGCGCGGCCGAGCGGGGTGAGGTGGATCTGGTCCCAGCCGACGTGGGGGACCTTGAGGCGGCTCGACTCCAGGCGCGTGGCCGACCCGGGGAGCACGCCCAGGCCCTCGGCCCACGAGCCGTCGCCCGTCTCGTTCCCGCGCTCGAAGAGCAGCTGCATCCCCAGGCAGATGCCGAGGAAGGGCACCCCGCGCGCCAGGGCGTCGCGGACGGCGTCCGCCTGGCCGGAATCGCGCACGTAGGACATGGCGTCACCGAAGTTGCCCACGCCGGGCACGATGACCGCGGCGGCGGAGCGGATGGCGTCGGGCGAGTCGGACGCCACGGCGTCGCCCCCCGCATCGGAGATGCCGCGCACCACCGAGGAGAGGTTGCCCTTGTGGTAGTCCACCACGACGATCCGCCCGGCGCGCGCCATCACAGGCTCCCCTTCGTGGAGGGCACCCCGCTCACGCGCGGGTCGTCCTCGAGCGCCTCGCGCAGCGCGCGGGCGCACGCCTTGAAGGTGGCCTCGAGGATGTGGTGCGCGTTGGAGCCGCACACGAGCCGCAGGTGGAGGGTGACGCCCGCCTCGCGAGCGAGGCCGCAGAAGAACTCGTGGCCGAGCTCGGTGTCGAAGGTCCCCACCTTGTCGGGGCCGATGGGCACGTCCCAGTAGAGCTCGCCGCGCCCGGAGACGTCCACGGCGGCCATCACGAGCGCCTCGTCGAGCGGCACGAGCGCGCTGCCGAACCGGCGGATGCCGCGCTTGTCGCCGAGCGCCTCGCGCAGCGCCTGGCCCAGGACGATGCCCGTGTCCTCGACGGTGTGGTGGTCGTCGACCTGGGTGTCGCCCTTGGCGCGCACGGTCAGGTCGACGAGCGAGTGGCGTGCCAGCGCGCAGAGCATGTGGTCGAAGAAGCCGATGCCGGTCTCGACGTCGGCCTCGCCCGTCCCGTCCAGGTCGACCGAGACGCCGATGTCGGTCTCGGAGGTCCCGCGAACGGCCTTGGCGGTCCTTGTCATGCTTCCTCCCTCGTAAGCGTGGCCAGCGCGTCGAGAAGAACGTCGTTCTCGCCGCGCGTGCCCACGGAGATCCTGAGACAGTCCCCGAGCCCCGGCGTCGACGAGAAGTCGCGCACCAGGACGGAGTGCTCGTCGCGCAGGCGCTCCCAGACGCGATGCGCCCCGGGCACGCGCACCAGCACGAAGTTGCCGGCGGAGGGCCAGACGCGCACGCCGGGGAGCGCGGCGAGCCCCGCCGAGAGCCTCTCGCGCTCGGACGTCACGTCCGCGACCACGGGCGCCAGGGCGTCCCGGTGCGTGACCGCGGCGAGCGCGGCGGCCTGCGCGAGCACGTCTACGGAGTATATCTGACGCACCGAGGCGAGCACGTCCACGACCGCCGGGTCGGCGACGAGGTAGCCCGCGCGCACGCCGGCCATGCCGAACGCCTTGGAGAGGGTGCGCAGCACCACGAGGCGCGGCCGCGCGGCGACCAGGTCGACGACGCTCGACCCCGGGGGCGCGAACTCCACGTAGGCCTCGTCCACGAGCACGAGGGCGTCGGTCTCGTCGAGCAGCCGCTCGACGAGCGCGCGGTCGAGGAGGTTGCCCGTGGGGTTGTTGGGCGAGGTCACGATCACGAGCGCCGCCCCGCGGGCGGCGGCCACGAGCGCGTCGACGTCGACCGAGAAGTCCTCGGCGTCGCGCGGCACCGTCACGTGCGGGGTCTCGGTCATCTGGGCGAAGAGCGCGTACTCGGAGAAGTCCGGCGGGCAGGTGACGAGGGGGCGGCCGGGACCGCCGAAGGCGAGCAGCAGGTTGAAGAGCACCTCGTCGCCGCCGTTGCCCACCACGACGCTGCCGCGGCCGACGCCGTGGCGCTCGGCGAGGGCGTCGCGCAGGGCGTTGGCCATCGGGTCCGGGTAGCGGTTGAGCGGCGTGGCGGCGAGGGCCGCGCGCACGGCCCCGACGTACTCGGCGGGCATCTCGTGGGTGTTCTCGTTGGCGGAGAGGTTCACGCGGCACGGGGAGAACGCCGGGTCGTAGGGCACGAACGAGCGCAGCGCGGGGCGCACGCGAGACGCGAGGCCGAGGTTCTTCTCGCCCATCGCTCACGCCTCCCCGGCGCCGTCGCCCGGAGCCGCCGCCCCGGCGAGCGGGATGCCGGCCGGCGCGACGAGGTCCTCGGGCCAGGCCACGCGGCGGACGTCCGCGGGGTCGGGGGCGTCCCCCTCAGCCAGGCGGCGGCGCAGCCCCACGGAGAGCGCGTGCGCCCACAGACCCTCCGCCTGGGCGAGCGTCTGCGCGGCGGGGGCGTCGGCGAGCAGCCCCTCCGGCGTGTAGCAGATCACGCTCGAGCGCTTCTGGAAGTCGTAGACGCCGAGCGGGTTGGAGAAGCGCGCCGTGCCGCCGGTGGGCAGCGTGTGGTTGGGGCCCGCGACGTAGTCCCCGAGCGGCTCGGAGCTCCAGGCCCCCACGAAGATGGCTCCGGCGTTGCGGATCTTGCCGAGAAGCGCCATGGCGTCCTCGCAGTGGAGCTCGAGGTGCTCGGGCGCCACCACGTTCACGGCGTCGACGGCCGCCTCGAGCGACTCGGCCACCACGACGACGCCCCGCTCGTCCAGGCTCGCGCGCGTGATCTGCTCGCGCGGGCTCTGGGAGAGGAGCGTCTCGGCGGCGGCGAGCACGCGCTCGGGGAGGCCCGCGTCGCAGGTCACGAGGTAGCAGCTCGCCATCGGGTCGTGCTCCGCCTGGGCCATGAGGTCGGCGGCCACCACCACGGGGTCGGCCGTGGCGTCGGCGAGCACGCAGACCTCCGAGGGCCCGGCCACCATGTCGATGCCCACGTCGCCCGAGACGTAGCGCTTGGCCGCCGCCACGTAGGCGTTGCCCGGCCCCACGATCTTGTCGACCGCGGGGACCGACTCGGTGCCGTACGCCGCGGCCGCAATCGCCTGGGCCCCGCCCACGGCGTAGACCTCGTCGACGCCGGCGAGCGCGGCGGCGGCGAGCGTGTAGGCGCTCAGCGTGCCGTCCGCCTGCGGCGGGGTCAGCATGACCACGCGCGCAACGCCCGCGACCTTGGCCGGGACGGTGTCCATGAGCACGGTCGAGGGGTACTGCGCGCGCCCCCCGGGGACGTAGACGGCCGCGGAGGCGACGGGCGTCACCTGCACGCCGAGGATCGTTCCGTCGGGGCGCGTCGTGAACCAGGACTGCTCGCGCTCGCGCTCGTGGAAGTCGCGGATCTGGTCGCGCGCCCGGGTGAGCGCCGCGAGGAACGCCGGGTCGACGGCGTCGAGCGCGCGGGAGAGCGCGTCGTCCGGGACGCGGAAGGCGTCCGGGCAGGCGCCGTCGAAGCGCAGGCAGCACTCGCGCAGCGCCTCGTCGCCGCGCTCGCGGACGTCGTCGACGATGCGCTCGGCGGAGGCGATGACGTCCGCCGGCAGCGCGCCGCTTCGGTTGAGGTCCGCCTGCGTGAGCCGGCGGCCCCCCTCGAGCATGACCTTTCTCATGGCTCACTCCCCCTCCCTCGCGACCTCGGCGAGCCGGGCGGCGAGGTCGCGGATCCTCTTGTCGCAGCGATAGGCGGCGGGGCCCGCGAAGAAGCGCGCCGTGCACGCCATGACGTCGTCGACGATGACGAGGTCGTTCTCGGCGAGCGTGGTGCCCGTGGCCGTGATGTCGACGATGCGGTCGGCCATGCCGACGATGGGCCCGAGCTCGATGTTGCCGTGGAGCGTCACGATGTCGACCTGCTGGCCGATCGCGTCGTAGTACTGCTGGGTGATGCGCGGGTACTTGGTCGCCACGCGCACGGTGCCGCGCCACTGGTAGTTGCGCTCCGCCTCCCCCGCGCGCGCGGCGGGCTCGGCCACCACGAACCGACACGCCCCGTAGCGCAGGTCGACGAGCTGCAGCAGGTCGAGCCCCGCCTCGATGAGCGAGTCCTTCCCGCAGACGCCGCAGTCCGCCCCGCCGTGGCCGACGAAGGCGGGCGCGTCCTGGGCGCGCACGATGACGTACTCGACGTCACCCTCGCGGATGACGAGCTTGCGGCCGGGATCGGAGAGCTCGCCGGTGGGCAGGCCCGCCGCCGCGAGGGCAGCGACGGTCTCGCGGAAGAGCGAGCCCTTGGGCACCGCGATGCGCAGCGGGCGCTCCGCCAGACGCACCCCGGGCGTCACCACGCCCGACTCGCCCGGCTCCCCGAGCACCTCCTGCAGGCGCTCGAGCGAGAGGGCGAAGCCGCAGGCGGCGAGCCCCGGGCGCCCGAGGTTCGCGAGGACCGCGTCGTAGCGGCCGCCCGAGGCGAGGCTCGCGGCGATGCCCTCGGCGTAGCCCTTGAAGATGATGCCGGTGTAGTAGTCGAACGAGTTGATGATCGAGAAGTCGAAGGAGAGGCGGCCCTGGTCGAAGAGGTCCGCGAGCGCGTCGGCGAGCTCCGCGAGCTCGGCGGTGCCGCGCTCGGCCTCGGGAACGCCGGCGCCGGCGAGAAGGGCGTCGAGGCGCGCGATGACCTCGGTGCCCCCGGAGAGGCGGGGGACCTCGGCGAGGGCGCGCGACGCCTCGGGGGCGAGGTCCGGGACGGAGGCGACGAGCTCGTCGAGGCTCACGAGGTCGGAGTCGTGGACGAGGGCGAGGACCTCCTCGCGAAAGCCGGGGGTGGGGGCGCAGGCGTCGAGCAGGGCCGTGAGCGGGCGCACCGACCCGAACACGATGCGCCACGCGGGCACCTCGAGCGCGCCGAGCGCCTCGGCGAGCAGGCGCACGACCTCCACCTCCGCCGCGGCGCCGTCCTCGCCCACGAGCTCGACGCCGAGCTGCGTGAACTGCCGGGGCTGCCCGCGCAGGCTCGGCTCCTCGCGCACCACCGGGGCGCTGTAGCGGAAGCGCGCCGGGAGCTCGCCTGCCCCCACGCGGCCGGCGACGAGGCGGGCGACGGGGAGCGTGAGGTCGGGGCGGAGCATGAGCAGCGTCCCGTCGGTGTCGAAGAGCTGGAACGCGGAGTCGCGCACGCGCGCACCGCGCTCGATGGCGGAGCGGTCCTCGAGCAGCGGCGTCTCGACCGGAAGGTAGCCGCGGGCCGAGAAGCACGCGCGGACGGTGGCGCTGATGCGCTCGCGGGCGAGCGCCTCGCGCGGGAGGATGTCGCGGAAGCCGCGGGGGGTTCCTGCAATCACGGTGGTTTCCCTCCTCTGGGACCGTGGCGGGGCACGATTCGGCGGCGGGAGGGAGGTCCATGGGACGTCCCGATCCGCCGAGCACACTTTAGCACAGTAAAGTGTCCGGCGCGCCGCGTTTTCCGACGCGTAACAGTGCCCGCCGCGCGGGGCGGGAGAAGCGGGCGCGGGGCGGCACGACTCGCGCGGCGAGGGCGCGTCGTCGCCCGACGGTGCCGCCCGACGGGGCCGCCCGCGGGCGCGAAGGCGCCGTCCGCCGAGCCGCGGGTGCCCCTCCATCGGGTCGCGACGCGCCCACCTGCGGACGAAGGGGACCGTCGGCGGGGCGTCAGACAGCGCGCCCCGCCACCTGCTAGGCTTGCCGCCACGGACGCGGACGAGGAAGGGAGCATGGGATGTCACTGCACTGGCCCGAGGCGAGGTTCGCACTGAGGTTCGAGCGGGAGGCGCGCGACGACGAGCGGGACTACCCGCCGGGGACGCTCGTCATGGTGATGCGACCCGAGCAGGTGGACGACCCCGAGTTCGCCCGGGAGGTGCGCCGGATCGTGACCACGCGCCTCTGCGAGCGCGAGCCCGGGGCGGGTCGGGGCCGAACGGCGGACGAGGGGGCGCCCGAGAGGATCAGCGAGGAGGAGCGCCGCTTCGTCCGAAACTACCTCGGGGACGACCCCGACGAGGGCGGCGGCGCGCTCGAGGACCTCGAGGACCTCGACGACCTGATCGCGGAGCTGCTGTGCGAGGCGGGCCCGGACGGGGTGCGCGACGCGCCGGTGGTCGAGGTGTACGTGGAGCGCTGCGATCAGCTGGTCGTGAGCGGGTAGGGGCGCGCGACGCCCCCGGCTGTCGACAGCGACTCGTCGCCCGCCGGGGGCTCCCCTACCGGTGCAGGAGGCGGCCGACGAGCCTCCCGATCATGGCCGCCTCGGGGACCCTGAGGACGAGCGCGGCACCGTAGGTCACGACGAGGGCGGGGACGCCCGCGACGACGCAGTACGCAACGGAGCGAAGCATCTGGCCGGTGCAGTCGCCGAGCGCCCCGTTGAGCGCCCGCAGCAGCAGCGCGCCCGCGAGCGCGCCCGCGGCGCCGAGCGCGAGCGCGCGCAGGGCCGCGAGCGCCACCCTCGCGAGCCCGATGGGGCCGAGGGAGCCGCGCAGGCTCGCGAACATCACGATGCACAGCGTCACGAAGAAGAGGGTGGACGAGAAGGCAACGAAGTCGAGGCCGAAGGTCGGCGTGAGCGCGAGCAGGGAGACGACCTGCACCACCGCCGCGACGGCGTTCGCCACGGCGCACAGCGCCATCCTCCGCATGGCGGAGGCGACCTTCTGCAGGTACATGTAGACGGCATAGGCGGGCAGGGAAATCGCGTAGGCGCTCAGGTAGGAGGCCGTCATGGAGAGGGCCTCCGGGGTGAAGCTGCCGGCCGCGAGGATGGAGACGAGCGGGACGGAGAACACGATGAGGTAGAGCATGAACGGCACCGAGAAGAACAGGATCTGGCTCGTGCCCGAGACGATCCCTCGCACGAACGACCCGCGGTCGCTCCTGGCCCAGCTGTCGGAGAGCTCGGTGAACATGGCCGTCGTGATGGGAACCGTGAGGATCGAGTACGGCAGCGTGTACCACAGGCGCGAGTAGTAGGTGATCGAGGCGCCGGTCGCCGTCACCGAGAGGGCCGAGGACGACTGGACCGAGGTGGTCACGAACGACGCGACGACCACGGCGAGCGACGGCACGCCGATCTTGAGCGTCTCCTTGAGAAGCGGGTCGCGTAGGTCGATGCGAAACCTCAGCCTGATGCCGTGGCGCAGCATCGGGGGGACCTGCATGGCGACCTGCACGGCGACGCCGAGCGGGTTTCCGAGCGCGAGGACAAGAAGGGCGAGCCCGGGGCTCGTCGGCGCGAGCGCGGCGTAGACGAGGAAGGAGGCGGTGGTCACGAAGTTGTTGAAGATGGGCGCCGCCTGGCCCCAGAAGTAGTCTCGCTCCGCGTTGAGCACGCCCGAGAAGATCGATGAGAGCGCATAGAGCACGACCTCGATCACGAAGAACCGGAAGAAGTAGACCGTGAGGCCGAAGTCGAACTCGTCGGTCGCCGTGAAGGACTGCGTGTAGACCATCTGCGCGGCGAAGATGAAGCCGAGCACCGCGACCGCACCCATGGCGACGAGCACGATCGAGACGAGGTTGGAGGTGTAGGCGCTCGCCCCCTCGGTGCCCGCCCGCTTCTTCACCGACATGTACACGGGCAGGAAGGCCGTCGTGAGCATGCCCGCGGCAACGAGCTCGTAGAGCTGGTTGGGGAGGTTGTTGGCGATGGAGTAGCAGCTCGCCATCACCGTGACGCCGATGGCGTACGCCTGGCCCCAGGTGCGCAGGAACCCGGTCAGACGGCTCACCACCACGAGCACGCTCATGAGCGCCGCGCTGCGCCCGACCTGATCCTGGGTGTCCCCCTCCGGGGCGGCCCCCTGCCGCGCCCGCACGGCGCGGCCGTCGATGCGCGTGGTGAGCTCGGCCCCCTCGTCGGGACGCCTCATGTGCTTGGGCTGGTATGCGGGCGTGCGACTCACCTGTCTGCCTCCTCGCTTGCGTGCACAGAACCCTTATCTTCTCACCGAGCCACCGCCCGGGCGAGCCGAGGGCGGATTTCCCGCCGTTTCCCCACAGCGAGGGTGTCGCGCGGAGAGGTTGGGGCGAGGGCGCGACGCGGGCGAGCGGACGCGGGCGAGCCGCCGACCGGGGAGACGCCGGGGGCGCGACGCGGGCGAGCCGTCGACCGGGGAGACGCCGGGGGCGCGACGCGGGCGAGCCGCACAATTCAGAAAATGTGCGGCGCGGAGCGCGCAGCGGACGGATTTCCTGTCCGCGGGCAAGCCGTCAACTGGGAAGACGCCGAGACGCAGCCACGACGGACCGCACAATTTCGGATTTGTGCGAGGGAGGGGGGTGCGGACGCGGCGCCGGTGCGGACGCGGCGCCGGGGCGGGCGCGGCGCCGGGCACCGCGACCCGCGCGCCTAGCGCACGATGTCGGCGAGGGTGGCGTCGCAGAAGGCGGCGAGGTCGTCGGGCGCGATGGAGAGCGACAGCCCGCGCCTCCCGCCCGAGACGCGAATCTCGTCGAAGAGCTGCGCGGTCTCGTCGATGAGCGTGGGGAAGCGCCGCCTCATCCCCACCGGCGAGCACCCGCCGCGGACGTATCCCGTCGTGGGCTCGAGGTCGCGCACGTGCATCAGCGCGAGGGACTTCTCGCCCGCCGCCGCTGCCGCCTTCTTGAGGTCGAGCTCGTCGGCAACGGGCAGGCAGCAGACCACGTGGTCGCCGGAGGGGGTCACGCACACGAGCGTCTTGAAGCTCGAGGCGGGGTCCTCCCCCAGGCGCTGTGCGATGTGCAGTCCCAGCTCGCTCGAGGTGTCCGTCTCGTCCACCTCGTAGGTCTCCCACGAGAAGGGCACGCCCGCGGCCTCGAGCTCGCGCATGGCGTTGGTCTTCTGGAGCTTCTCGCGCCGGGACATCGCGCTACGCCCCCGCCTGGCGGGCCCGGTCGCGCGCGAGGACCTCGCGCAGGAACTGTCCCGTGTAGCTCCCGGGGACCTCGGCCACCTGCTCGGGCGTGCCGTAGGCGACCACGGTGCCGCCGCCGTCGCCGCCCTCCGGCCCCATGTCGAGCACGCGGTCGGCCATCTTGATGACGTCGAGGTTGTGCTCGATCACGAGGACCGTGTTCCCGGCGTCGACGAGCTTCTCGAGCACGTCGACGAGCTGGCGCACGTCCTCGAAGTGCAGGCCCGTGGTCGGCTCGTCGAGGATGTAGAAGGTCTTGCCCGTCTGCTGGCGGTGGAGCTCCTTGGCGAGCTTCACGCGCTGGGCCTCGCCGCCCGAGAGCGTGGTGGCGGGCTGCCCGAGGTGGATGTAGCCCAGGCCCACGTCGAAGAGGGTCTGGAGCTTGTTCTTGATGCGCGGGATGTTGGAGAAGAAGGCCAGCGCCTCGTGGACCGTCATGTCGAGCACGTCCGAGATCGACTTGCCGTGGTAGAGCACCTCGAGCGTCTCTCGGTTGTAGCGCTTTCCGTGGCAGACCTCGCAGGGCACGTAGACGTCCGGCAGGAAGTTCATCTCGATCTTGATCTGGCCGTCTCCCTTGCACGCCTCGCAGCGGCCTCCGGGCACGTTGAACGAGAAGCGCCCGGGGCTGTAGCCGCGCGCCCGGCTCTCGGGCAGCGACGCGAAGAGCGCGCGCAGGTCGTCCCAGAGCCCGATGTAGGTCGCGGGGTTGGAGCGGGGAGTTCGCCCGATGGGGGACTGGTCGATGTCGATGACCTTGTCGACCTGGTCGACGCCCTCGAGCTTCCGGTACGGTCCGACGGGGCGCTTCGAGCGGTGGACCGCGTTGGTGAGCGCCGGCGCGAGCGTGTCCGTGACCAGCGAGCTCTTGCCCGATCCCGAGACGCCGGTGACGACCGTGAGGGTCCCCAGCTCGACCTTGGCGGTGACGCCGCGCAGGTTGTTGGCGCTCGCGCCCGTGACCTTGATGGCCCCCTTGCGCGGGTTGCGCCTCCGCTCCGGCAGGCGGATCTGGCGCGCGCCCGTGAGGTAGGCGCCCGTGACGGACTCGGGGCACGCCGCGATCTGATCGGGCGTGCCCGCGGCCACGACGCGGCCCCCGAGCTCGCCGGCGCCCGGACCCATGTCGATCACGTAGTCGGCGGCGCGGATGGTGTCCTCGTCGTGCTCGACCACGATGACGGTGTTGCCCTGGTCGCGCAGGCGCTTCAGGGTCTCGATCAGGCGGTTGTTGTCGCGCTGGTGCAGGCCGATCGACGGCTCGTCCAGGATGTAGAGCACGCCCATGAGCCCGGCGCCGATCTGGGTGGCCAGGCGGATGCGCTGGGCCTCGCCTCCCGAGAGGGTGGCGGCGGCGCGGGAGAGCGTGAGGTAGTCGAGGCCCACGTTCACGAGGAAGCGCAGGCGCGCGAGGATCTCCTTCACCACGGCGCCGGCGATGAAGCGCTGGCGCTCCGTGAGCTCGAGGCCCTCGAAGAAGACCAGGCACTCGCGGCACGAGAGCTCGCAGACCTCCCAGATGTTCTTCTCCCCCACCGTGACGGCAAGGATCTCCGGCTTGAGGCGCGCGCCGTGGCACGTGGTGCAGGGAACCTCGCGGATGTAGCGCTCGTACTTGGCGCGCATGGCGTCGGAGGTGGTCTCCTGGTAGCGGTCGAAGAGAATCGTGCGCACGCCCGCGTAGGTGGTGAACCAGTGGGTGTCGCGGCCGTCGCGCGTGTGGTAGTCGACCCGGACCTTGGTCGCGCCGAGGCCGTCGAGCAGGGCGCTCTGCGCCTTCTTGGGCAGCTCGCGCCAGGGGGTCTGGTCCGAGACGCCGAGGTGGCGGCAGACCGCCGAGAGGATCTGCGGATAGTAGTTCGAGTGGCCGAAGAGGCCGCCGAAGACGCCGCCGGCCACGGAGAGCTCCGGGTCCTCGATCAGCGCCTCGGCGTCGACGACCTTGCGAAAGCCCAGGCCGTCGCAGTCGGGGCAGGCGCCGTAGGGGGCGTTGAACGAGAAGTCGCGCGGCTGGAGGTCGTCCATGGAGTGGCCGTGCTCCGGGCAGGCGAGCGCGAGCGAGTAGCTGAGCAGCTCCCCGGGGAAGCGCTCCGGGTCGTCCCGGTCGGGCATGAGCCAGAAGCCGACGCGACCCTGCGCGAGACGGGTCGCCTGCTCCACGGCCTCGGCGATGCGCCCGAGGGAGTTCTCGCGCACGACGATGCGGTCGACGACGACCTCGACGTTGTGGCGGTTCTTCTTCTCGAGGCGAATCTCCTCGTCGCCGAGCTCTCGGACCTCGCCGTCGATGCGAACGCGGCTGAAGCCCTCGCGGCGCAGGTCCTCGAAGAGCTTGGTGTACTCGCCCTTGCGGTCGAGGACCACCGGCGCCAGCACGAGGGCGCGCCTTCCCTGCGCGCGCTCGAGGACCTTGTCGGCCACCTGGTCGGTGGTCTGGCGCTCGATGACGCGCCCGCACTCGGGGCAGTGCGGCGTGCCCACGCGCGCGAAGAGCAGGCGCAGGTAGTCGTAGATCTCGGTCACGGTGCCCACCGTGGAGCGCGGGTTTCTCGAGGTGGTCTTCTGGTCGATGGAGACCGCCGGCGAGAGACCGTCGATGGAGTCGAGGTCGGGCTTGTCCATCTGCCCCAGGAACTGGCGCGCGTAGCTGGAGAGGCTCTCCACGTAGCGGCGCTGCCCCTCGGCGTAGATGGTGTCGAAGGCGAGGCTCGACTTTCCCGAGCCCGAGAGGCCCGTGATGACGACGAGCTTGTCTCGCGGTATGTCAACGTCCACGTTGGCGAGGTTGTGCTCGCGCGCGCCGCGGATGACGATCGATTCCTGGGCCATGGGGCCTCCCGTGATACGTGTCCTGCCGCCCTAGTGTAGCCGAGCGGCAGGACATGGTCGGCGAGCGGTCGGCGTATTCACGGATGCTGCAACACGTGTTCTGGTAGAGGCAGGGCGCGGGGAGAAGGACGCGCTCACCCGCCCGCGCCCGAGAGCACGGCCACGAGCTGGGCGCGGTCGTGGACCCCGAGCGCCCGGTAGGCCCCCACGCGCGCCGCGCTCACCGTGCCGGGCGCGTAGTGCAGGCGCGCGCCGATCTGGCGCGCCGAGAGCCCCTCGGCCGTGAGCAGGGCCACCTCTGCCTGCAGGTCGCTGAGCCCGCGGCTCACGAGGAACGCGCGGAGGCGCTGCTCGGGCGTCACGCGCACCCCCTCCATGAGGCGCTCGGCGTCGACCGAGCACACGACGCGCCACGTCGCGACGACGAGCGCGCACCCGAGCGCGAGGAACAGCGCACCCATGACGTAGCTCGCCGACGACGTGAAGGCGACGAGGCGCTCGTAGTCGTAGGCCCCCACGAGAAGGAGGTTCGTCTCCGTGGTGAACATCGCGGCGTATCGGTTGACCACCACCACGCCGGCGCAGGCCCCCGCCGCGCACGACGCGCAGGCGAGCGCGGCGACGGCCGCGGCGTCGCCCGGGCGCGCCGCCGCTCCCCCGCGCTCGCGGGAGAGCCCCCGCGCGAGGATTGCCCCGTGGAGAAGCGCGCAGAGAAGGACGGCGGTCTCCCAGCCCTCGATCGCGAGCGTCACGAGCGAGAGCGCGAGCGCGGCGCCGGACAGGGCGCGCGAGCCCCGCCCCGGCCGCAGCCACACGAGCGCCGCGCAGGCGCCCAGCACCGCCGCAAGAAACGGCAGCGCCTGCGGGAAGAGCGAGAAGTCCGTCCACACCGCCGCGCGCCAGAGCTCCTCCCAGACCGCCCCGAGCAGCGCCGCCGAGAGGCACGCGACCGCGAGCGCCCAGGGGTCGCCGAGCACGGCGTGCGCGACGAGCGGCAGCGCCCCCGGCCTCGACCCCGCCGCCCGCGCGGCGCGGCGCAGGGAGAGCGCCACGAAGGCAGGCACGACGAGCGCCATGGCCGCGCGAAACGCGAGCACCGAGACCCACGGCCCGCCCAGGAGCAGCGCGAGGCGGCACGCGACGACGACGGAGCCCGAGGCCAGCAGCGCGGCCCGCTCTCCGCGCGCGGGCGGGCGCGCGGCGTCCCGGCCGTCCACGAGGACGCCCCGGGCGCGCAGCGCGTCGAGGGCGAGGAGCGCCGCCGCGAGCGCAAGGCCCCCGGCCGCGCAGGTCGCGACCTGCCCCGAGACCCACCATGCGAGGCGGCCGCCGGAGCCGATCGGCAGGAGCAGGAAGCACGCCAGCAGCACGCCGGCGACGCGGCGCGCGACGCCCTCGGGCGCGGGGCCGACGGGCGCGCCCTCCCCCTCCGCCGTGGGGCCCGGCGCGCCCGGCCCGGGAGCCTCGCCGGCAAGGAGCTCGCGCGCCTCGCTCGCGCACGCGACGCCGAGCTTTCGGTAGGCGCGCTGCTGGTAGTTGCGCACCGTGGAGGCGCCGAGCCCCAGCCGCTCGGCGGCCTCCCGTGAGCTCAGGCCGTCGAGCAGGGCCCGCACGGCCTGGGCCTCGCGCTCGGTGAGGCCGCGCGCGAGGAGCTCGCGAAGCGGGGCGCGCGCCGAGCCCGCGTCCTTCTCGCCCTCCTCCCCCTCGCCCTCGGGCCGACCGGCGGTTCCCGACAGAGCCGCCGCGACCCCGAGCGATCGAGCCCAGCGCCCCGCGACGACGGGCAGGGCGACCAGCGCCGCCGCCACGAGCGCGCCGAGGGAGGCCGAGGCGACGAGCACGAGGGGCGCGGGGTCCCACGCGAGCCCGACGAGGTCGGCCAGGTCAAAGAGGACGTAGGGGGTGACGCCGACGACGTAGCCCAGCCACCGCTGCGCGAGCGTGCCCAGCGCCAGCGCCGCCACGAGAAGCGCGAGCAGGGCCCCCTCGTCCACCTCGAGGCGCGGGGCGGGGGCGACGCGAAGGCTGAGCCTGCGGAGGAGACGGCATATGCAGAGCGCGACGAGGGAGCCCCAGACGAGCCTGAACGGAAGCGCGACCACCTCTGAGGCGGGACCGATCCCCACCCAGCAGACCCCGAACCAGACGTAGGGACGGAGCGCCCCCGCGAGCAGGAGCGTGGCGAGCGCGAGGGCGAGCGGGGCGAGCGGCACCGACCGGGCCTCGGGCCCCGTGCCGCGCGCCGCGCGCAGGCACGAGACGCACGCGAGCGCGCAGGAGAGGCCCGAGAGCGCCGAGAGCGCCGGCGCCCAGGGCCGGGCACCGGTCCAGATGTCGATCAGCGCGACCGGGACGGGCGAGTCCAAGACCCATATCCCCAGAAGGCCCGTGACCACCCAGTTGACGAGGTTGAGGGCGAGCGAGGCGACGGACGCGAGCGCGCCGAGGGACACGATCGCGCCGAGGGCGACGGGACGGGCGCGACGCAGGAGCCCCGAGAGCGGTGCTCCGGCGGCGCTCTCGGCGTCCCCCGGCGCCGCGCCGGACGGGAGCGCGAGCGAGCAGGCGGTCCCCGCCAGGAGGCCGAGGGCGGCGAAGGCATGGGAGGATTCGGCGATGAGGGCGCGGTCGTACTCGGGCGAGGCGACGAGCACGGCGAGCCAGGCGCACCAGAGCGCGAGCGGCCAGCGGCGCGTCCCGGCGCCCGCGACGCTCCCCAGTCCCATGGCGCCCCCTCTCGCTCGAGCCGACGACCCCGCCCGGGAACCCCGGGCGACCCCGCCACCAGTGTATGCCGCCGACGAGGCGCGGCGCGTGGTCAGGGCGCGACGGATCGCTGACCACGTCTACGAGCTGCGACTCCGTCGACCCCCGTCATGCGACGGGAGACACGAGCAGGGCGAGGGAGTAGGTGCGACGGTCGTAGGGACGCCAGAGCTCGCGCTCCCACGCGACGCGCAGGCCGAGCTCGTCCGCAGCCCGCACGGCCTCGGCGCCGTCCCCGGAGAGCCACAGAAGCGCGGGGGCACCCGGGGAAAGCGTCTCGGCCGGGTCGGAGGCGCATCGCATCGCTGGGGCGAAGGCCTCGTAGGCCGCCTCCCAGCCGCCGCCCGACCAGTCGGCATAGACGAGCTCCGTGCCGGGGCACGACGCGGCGAGGCTCCCCAGCAGCGTCACGTCGGCGGAGGCGACCGGAGCGCCCGCCTCGCGCACGATCTCGGCCGGCGCGCGGCTCGCCGGGTCGTAGGCGGCGCCCAGGAAGGCCGCCTGCGAGAGCGCCGCGACGAGACCGAGCGCGACGCCGAGCGCCCGGCGCCTCGCGGGGGACAGCCCGCCCGACCCGACGGCGACCGCAAGCGCGAGCGGCCCCGCGCTGACGCAGAGGTAGCGCCAGTGGAGGACCGCGGTTCTCAGGACCGCGCCCGCGACGGCGCCGACGAGCACCGGGGCGAGGTAGCAGGCGAGCCCCCAGGAGGCGGCGCGGCGAGGGGCCGGGGCGGCGAGCCGGGCCCCGCGCGCAGCCGCGGCGAGCAGCGAGAGCGAGAGCGCGGCGAGGGCAAGGAGAAGGACCATCTGCCGCGACCAGCCGACGGCGGCCTCCAGCGGCTCGCTGACGAGCGGGGCGGCGGCGAGGCGCAGCACGTCGACAAGGCCGAGGCGCACCCAGAAGCCCCCGGAGACGGTCGCGGCCTGTCCGGACACGACGACGAGCCACGGCGCGTACGCCGCGACCTGCGCGAGCGCGAGCAGGAGCTGGGTCAGCGCCGCGCGGCGCGCGACG
Source organism: Thermophilibacter mediterraneus (assembly GCF_900119385.1). GTDB lineage: Bacteria > Actinomycetota > Coriobacteriia > Coriobacteriales > Atopobiaceae > Thermophilibacter > Thermophilibacter mediterraneus. The sequence continues at coordinate 123,466 of NZ_FPKO01000007.1, read as the reverse complement.
CCCCCTCGCAGGCGCAGGAGCGAGGCGAGCAGGCAGGCGTTGACGGCGAAGGCGGCCATGGCAGCGTAGTAGTGCAGGTACGCCGCCGCGAGGCCGCCGAGCGCGAGGCCCGCCCAGGTGGCCGGCTCGGCATCGAGGCCCCTCTCGACGCGCTCGCGCACCCCGAGCGCGCAGAGGAGGCACGCGGCCGCGGCGAGGGCGGCCCACGAGTACATGCGCACCTGGCACGCGAGGTAGGCGGGGGCGGGCAGCAGCGCGACGAGCGCCGTGAAGCGCATCCCCGCGGCGCGGCCGTGGCGCGGCGCCACGTGCGTGAGGCCGAGCGCGGCGACCGCGATCGCCCCGGAGACCGAGAGCAGCCTGAGCGCCCAGACCCGACCCCCCGCGAGCAGCCAGACGACGCGCAGCATGAGGTAGTAGAGCGGCGGATGGACGTCCGTCGCGGCGATCCTCAGCAGCTCCGGCGCCGAGTGCGCCGCGAGCGCCACCGAGTACGCCTCGTCGAACCAGAGATTGTCGTGCATCGCCCCCGCCACCAGCAGCGCAGCGCACGCGACGAGCAGCGCGACGTGGGCCGGAAAGCCCCCTCGCCCTCCCATGCGGGCCACCTCCTTCCAGGTGGCCCGACCCTACGGCTCTCCGGGGTCGGCGTCTGCCATCAGGGCGCTTCCTGGAAGCTGACGGCGAGGGCATCAGGAGTCACATCGAGAAGAACATCAAGAAGACGTGCGGGTTGCGGACGGTCCTGGGCACGAAACCGACCGGAACTCGCACGTGTTCGGGGAACGTGCGGGTTGCGGACGGTCCTGGGCACGAAACCGACCGGAACTCGCACGTGTTCGGGGAACGTGCGGGTTGCGGACGGTCCTGGGCACGAAACCGACCGCAGCCCGCACGTACTTCTCGGCTGGCGCGGCCCTATGCCGGGAGATAGCGGCTCACGCCGTCCCTCCCGGGCTCGCGGCGAACGGCCCCCGTCGCGACGAGGTGGTCCAGGTGCGCGACGCTCTCGGACACGAGGAACCACCGCGTCATCGCGGGGGTCTCGGCCCAGCGCTCGAAGGGCGCGCGCCAGCCCATCGCCGGCACGAGCTCGTAGCCCGTCTGCCCCGGGCGCTCGCGGATCGCGGCCAGGGCGCGGGCCCCCCGGCGCTCGTGGTGGCCCGCGTTGCCGAGGCAGCGCTCGGCGACGTCGCCCTCCTGCAGGCCGTGGCCCATGAAGGCGTGCTCGATGCCGCGCGCTGCCAGGGCGCGCAGCGTGGCGAGCTGCTCGCCGAGCGGGTCCTCGCCCTCCCCCCAGAAGCCGACGCAGGTGGAGCAGAGGAAGAGCACCGCGTCGCCGAGAAACGCCGTGCGCGTGGAGGGCTCCCAGAGCACGCACTGCCCGGGCGTGTGGCCCGGCGCCGGCACGACCTCGAGCTCCCAGCGCCCGCAGCGCACCGACGCACCGACGCGCACCGTCTCGAAGGCGATCTTCTCGCGCTCGAAGCTGACCACGTGGTCCCAGATGACGTCGGCGAGCTCCCGGGCCTCCGCGGCGGGCGTCCCCTCCGCGGAGAGGCGCGCCACCATCTCGTCGCGCCAGGCGCTCACGGCGAAGCGGCGCATGTCGGCGAGGACGCCCTCGGGCACGAGCACGCGCGCCCCGGCCTCGGCCAGCTCGCGCGCGAGCCCCACGTGGTCGATGTGGGCGTGCGTGCAGAAGAGCGTGGCGCGCGTCGGGTCGACCCCCAGGCCGAGGAGGGCGCGCATGAGGCGCGTGTCGTTCATGGGGTCGGGGGTCCCGGCGTCCACCACGAGCGCCTCGTCGCCGTCGAGCACCACGAAGGCGTTGACCGAGGGCAGGAACGTGTCGTGCATGAGCAGCTCCACGCGCCAGACCTCGGGCTCGTCGAGCACGCGCCGGCAGGTGAAGCCGTCCTCGTCCAGCGTGAAGCAGTTGGCGCCGCAGCCCTGGCCCCAGTCCTCGCCGGGGAGGGGGCCGGCGGAGCCCCCGGTCGCCGGCAGCCCGCTAGTCAACGAGTACCTTCACGCAGACCTTCTTGAGCGGCGCGGGACCCGCGCCGGCGGGGCAGCAGCCCGGCTTGTGCGCGTCGGAGGGCGGCGTGACCACGAGCTCGCCGGGTCGCACCACGACCCAGGACTCGCGGTCCCCCGGGGTGTAGAGGCCGAAGTCGTCCTCCTCGGAGAACTCGCCGACCGGCTCGCACTCCCCCACCGGCGCCACGCCGATGAGCTCGGTGCCGCTGATCACGAAGTGGACGTCGGCGTAGCGACGGTGCGCCTCGTAGTTCTTCTCGCCCGACGGGACGGTCGTGAGCTCCTGCACGTTGGCAAAGACCTCGTCGCCCATGACCTCGTGACGGCCCGGCTCGAGGTCGGCGAGGTCCTCGCGGGCAAGGAACTCGAGCGCCCTCCCGAGACGGTCGGCGGAGAGGCCGCTGACGGGGGCCTCGGACAGTGACGTGAAGATCATGGGAGCTCCCTCCTCTTGTGGCCGGGGACGACCCGGCTCCGCGGGGCGCCGCATGGCGCCTTCTGCCAGTATGCACCATGCGGCGGCCGTGCCTTGGGTAGAATCGAGACGTTGCACACGCGCGCCGTCACGCGGCGCCGAGGAGAGGAAGCGCATGGAAGCGAGCGACCAGGAGAGGCTCCGCAAGGAGGTCGACGAGGTGCTGCACGGCAAGGGCAAGCAGCCCCAGGGACCGGAGCTCTTCAAGCAGAACGACTACTCCAACGTCCGCCACGTGATCGGCGTGGTGTCGGGGAAGGGGGGCGTGGGCAAGTCGCTCGTGTGCGGCGTGCTCGCGGTGGAGCTCGCGAGGCGCGGCGCGCGCGTCGGCGTGCTCGACGCGGACATCACCGGCCCCTCGATCCCCAAGATGCTCGGCCTCTCGGGCGCGCGGGCGAGGGGCGTCGACGAGCTCATCGTCCCCGTGAGGACCAAGGGCGGCATCGAGGTCATGAGCGCCAACCTCGTGCTCGAGCACGAGACCGACCCGGTGATCTGGCGCGGGCCCGTGGTCGCCGGCGCCATCAAGCAGTTCTGGGAGGACTGCGCCTGGGGCGAGCTCGACTACCTGCTCGTCGACATGCCCCCCGGGACCGGCGACGTGCCGCTCACCGTGTTCCAGTCGCTGCCGGTGGACGGCATCGTCATCGTGAGCTCGCCGCAGGACCTCGTCCAGATGGTCGTGGGCAAGGCGGTCAACATGGCCAACATGATGCAGGTGCCCGTGCTCGGCCTCGTCGAGAACATGGCGTACGTCGAGTGCCCGGACTGCGGCAGGAAGATCTACCCCTTTGGCCCCTCCCGCCTGAAGGAGACCGCCGAGGCCTTCGACATCGAGGCGCTGGGGCAGCTTCCCATTGACCCGCGCATCGCCGAGTCCTGCGACAGGGGCACCTTCGAGGACGAGCTGCCCGCGGGAACGCTCTCCGAGGCCGTCGACACGGTGGTCAGCGTGGCCGAGTTCGTCGACGCGCTGCGCGGCGGCCAGGAGGGCTAGCTTGGCGCAGCGGGCGAGAAGGACCTCGGGCGGCAGGCTCCCCTCCCGCGCGCGGGCGCGGGAGGAGGCGCTCGCCGCCGCGCTTTCCGTGCGCGTCCCCGAGTCGTGCGACGTCTGCGTGGCGGGGGGCGGCGCGGCGGGAATCGCGGCGGGGATCGCGGCGGCGGAGGAGGGCGCGAGCGTCTGCGTGCTCGAGCGCTCGGTCGCCTGCGGGCGCACGATCCTGGCCACCGGCAACGGGCGCTGCAACTTCATGAACGCGGGGCTGTGCGGCGACGACCCGGAATGGGGACGCTACAACGACCCCGCGTTCGTCGAGGCCGCGTGCGGGTCGGGCTTCGGCGACGAGGTGCTCGCGTTCTTCGAGGACTGCGGCCTCGCGTGGGCGCGCGAGGAGGGAGGGCGGCTCTACCCGCTCTCGCGCCAGGCGTCCTCGGTGCGCGAGGTCCTGCTCGCGCGCGCCGCGCGCGCGGGCGTGACGCTCGCCCCCGCGCGCGAGGTCGCCGCGATGGCGCGCGCGGGTGACGGCGGATGGGTCACGAGCTTCGACGCCGGCGACGGCGTGCACGGGCGGCTCCGCTCCCGGGCGGCGGTCCTCGCGGCGGGGGGCGGCGAGCAGCTCGCCCGCGACCTCGGCCTCGCGTGCGCGCCGTGGCGGCCCGTGCTCTGCTCGCTGCGGTGCGACGCCCCCGAGGGGGTCTCCCTCGACGCGCTCGACGGGCGCCGGGCGCACGTGGTCGCGCGCCTCCTTCGCGACGGCGACGAGGTGGCCGTCGAGCGGGGAGAGGTGCTCTTCAGGCCGTACGGCATCTCCGGCATCGTGACCTTCGACCTCTCGCGCCGCGCGCTTCCCGGGGACGTGGTGTCGCTCGACCTCACGGGGGGCCTCGGCGCCGAGCGGGCCCGCCGCCTCGCTCGAGCGGCCGGGAGCTGCGCGGGCGTGCTCGACCCCCGGATCGCCGGCGCGCTCGGCCCGGGTGCGCTCGACCGCGCGCTCGACCTGCGGCTCGTCGTGCGCGGCCCCGCCGAGCCAGAGCGCGCGCAGGTCTCGCGCGGGGGCCTCGCGTGCGCGCAGTTCGACCCCGCGACGCTCGGGGCGCGCGAGCTGCCGGGACTCTTCGCCTGCGGCGAGGCGCTCGACGTCGACGGCGCGTGCGGCGGCTTCAACCTCGCCTGGGCATGGGCGAGCGGCCTTCGCGCCGGCCGAGCGGCGGCATCGCTGGCAGCGGGGCGCTGACTCGCCGCAAGGGCCGCGACCCGCGCCGAGAGGGACCGGCCGGCGAAGGCCGCCCCCGGACCGTCCCGTCCTTCGTCAGGTACTCTTATTCGATGGCGCCGGACGGCGCGCCCACGCGAAAGGATCCCCATGCTCGAGGTCTCTGGCATCCGCATCCCCCTCACCGATCTTGACGGCTCGGACGCCCGCGAGCTCGCCGCGTGCCGGCGCGCGCTCGCGCGCCGGCTCCGCGTGGGTTCCGGGGAGCTCGCCTCGGTCACCCGCAGGCGCCGTTCGATCGACGCGCGTCGCCACGGTGACGTCCACCTCACGTTCACGCTGCGCGCCGAGCTCGTCGGCGGGGCGGGGGCCGAGCGCGCGCTCCTCGCGCGACTCTCCAGGAGGCGCGCCGACAAGGGCGTGCGCGTCGTTGACGAGGAGCCCTTCCGCCTCCCGGAGCACGTCCACCCCTCCCCCGTCGCGCGCCCGGTCGTCGTCGGGGCGGGGTGCGCCGGGCTCTTCTGCGCGCTCTCGCTCGCGCGCGCGGGGCTCGAGCCGCTGCTCGTGGAGCGCGGGGACGACGCCGCGCGCCGCACGGAGGTCGTGCGGCGCCACGACGAGACCGGCGAGCTCGACTGCGAGAGCAACATCCAGTTCGGCGTGGGCGGGGCCGGCACCTTCTCGGACGGAAAGCTCCAGACCGGGACCAAGAGCCCCGCGCACCGCCTCATCCTCGAGACCTTCGTCTCCGCGGGCGCCCAGCCCCAGATTCTCTGGGACGCCAAGCCGCACGTGGGAAGCGACGTCCTCCCGAGGGTGGTGACCGACATCGTCCGGATGATCGAGGAGGCGGGGGGCGAGGTGCGGTGCAGGTGCCGCATGAGCGACCTCGACATCGTGGACGGAGCGGTTCGCGCCGTGACCCTCACGAGTCTCTGCCCGGACGGCTCCGTGCGCGAGGAGCGCGTCGCGACCTCGTGCGTGGCGCTCGCGTGCGGCCACTCGGCTCGCGACGTCTTCGAGCTGCTGCGCGAGCGCGGCGTCCCCATGGAGCGCAAGACCTTTGCGATGGGCGTGCGCATCGAGCACCTTCAGGCGCAGATCGACCGCGCCCTCTACGGCGCCGCCGCCGGCCACCCCGCCCTGGGCGCGGCGCCCTACAGCCTCTCGTGCCACCTGCCCTCCGGGCGCAGCGCGTTCTCGTTCTGCATGTGCCCCGGCGGCTACGTGGTCTCCGCCGCGAGCGAGCCGGGCGGGGTCTGCACGAACGGCATGAGCCTCTCCGACCGCGCCGGGTCGAACGCGAACTCGGGCCTGCTCACGAACGTGTTCCCGGACGACCTCCCCGGGTCTGACGTGCTCGCCGGAGTCGAGCTGCAGCGCTCCTGCGAGCGCGCGGCGTACGCCGCGGGCGGGGGCGGCTACGTCGCGCCCGCCCAGCTCGTGGGCGACTTCCTGCGCGATACCCCCTCGAGCGCGGGAGGGCGCGTCGAGCCCACCTTCCCCCGTGGCGTCACCTGGGGCGAGGTCGGGCCCTGCCTGCCTCCGTACGTCACCGAGACCCTGCGCGCGGCGATTCCCGCACTCGGTCGCAAGCTGCGCGGCTTCGACGTCGAGGACGCGGTGCTCACCGGCGTCGAGACCAGGTCGAGCTCGCCGGTTCGCGTGACGCGCGGCGACGACGGACAGAGCGTGGGGGCGCGCGGGCTCTGGCCGCTCGGGGAGGGCGCGGGCTACGCCGGGGGCATCATGAGCGCGGCGACCGACGGCATCCTCGCGGCGCAGAAGATCGTCGCCTCCTACGGGACCGGCGCGTAGGGACGGGGCCGCGACCCCGCGCTCGCGCGTCGCCCCGCGCGGCGGCCCTAGCGGCCGCGGATGGCGTCGAGCAGCCGCTCCAGCTCGTCCTCCTGGTTCATTCCGGTGAGGAAGGCGACGCCGCTCACGGTGGGAACGTCGTAGCTCCTCTCGGTGCTGACCACGGGAACGAAGGCGTCCGCGTCGACGAGGGCGTCGTCCACGTGCGCGACGTCCACGGCAACCACCTCCGCCTCGGCCCCTCGCTCGGCGAGCAGCCTCCGCAGCTTGACCGCGACCATCTCCGACGTCGCCACTCCGGACCCGCACGCTACCACGATCTTCGCCATGTCAACCTCCCGTCGTCGGGCTCGTCTCCTCCGAACCCATTCTACCCGGCAGCAGCGCGACGAGGTCAGGGAACTGCGGGGGCTCGAACCCCGGCATCTGGGGGAGCTGGGGAAGCTCGATGCCGGGAACTGCCGCGCGCACGAGCAGCGAGAGCGCGCGGGTGATGTGCTCGCGGCGCTCGGGCGGGAGGCCTCCCAGCTCACGCAGCATGGCGGGGACGGCCGTCTGCCAGCTCTCCCCCAAATCGGCGAAGGTGTCCTTGCCGCCGGCGGCGAGCACCGAGAAGAGCGCGCCCACGAAGCCCTCGCGCTCCTCGCGCGTCATGCTCGAGATCCACTGGTTGAGCTTCTCGTCCACGAACCCCGCGCCGCGGCCGAGGCCCTCGACGGGAGCGAACGCGTCGCCGTCGACCACCCACGAGAACGGGTCGTGCTGCGCCACGCCCATGACCGAGGAGTCGACGACCGCGTACTCCTCCTGCTGCTCGAAGAGCATCCCGATGAGCGAGGAGCGCGGCACGGTCTTCGACACGAGGTCGGAGCGCTCCCGCCAGCCGGCCGACGCGAGGGTCTCCCGCGTGAAGCCCGGGCCGTCGTGAGAGAACACGCGCTCGAGCTTCGCCGCCGCGGAGGCGTCGCACGTGCACGCCGCGTAGACGGCGAGGTTGCCCCCCTTGGAGTGGCCGCCCGCCCAGAGCGGGCCCTCCGCGCGGCGCGCGGCGCGCTCGAGGTAGGCCGTCGCGGCGAGCTGCGACGGGACCCCGGTCTCGAATGCCATGTTGAAGTCCTCGCGCCACCCCACGAGCGTGTTGTCCGTCCCCCTGAACGAGACGTACGACCCACCCCCGGGGAGGTCGAGCGTACAGGCGGAGAACTGCTTGTCCTCCGCCACGCTGAAGTCGTCGACGTGGTCTCGCATGACGACGTCCCGAAAGCGCGGGCTCGCGGCGAGAAGGGCGAGCAGGCGCGAGAGCCCCTCGGGGTCCCAGAGCCCGTGCGTCATCTCGCCCGCGTACTCGGCGCGGAACAGCTCGCGAAGGCTCACCCCGTCACCCTCCCACGCGCCCCCGAGCTCGCGCGGCACGCGGAAGTACGAGACGCACGACAGCACGAGGCTGTCCACGTCCGAGAGCGGTCGCTCGACAAAGGTGTCGAACGCTCGCGAGAGGTACCCGAAGACGTTCCTCTCGGACGGCGAGAAGAGCGCGTCCATCACATCACTCCCTCATCGGTCGGCGCTCCCCCGCGCCGGGGCGCGGGGGTCGGTCGGTCACTTCTTGCGGGGGCGGTAGCGACGCCGCGTGGCGTGCGCGCTGCCCTTGCGCGCCCCCGCCTTGAGGCGCGCGATGACGTCGTCGGCCGACGAGCCCTCGAGGTGCGTGCGGATGGCGACGATCTGGTCGCGCAGGCGCGCGGCGGTCTCGAAGTCCATCGCCTCCGACGCGACCTCCATCTCCTCCTCGAGGGCGTCGAGGACGTCGGAGACCTCGGACGACGAGAGCCCCGCGAGCTCGGCGGCAACGGACTGAGCCACCTCGGCGCTCTCGGGCGCCTCGGGCGCGGCCGCGAGGCTCTCGAAGGCACCGTGGCTGCCGGTGCCGTGGCGGTCACGCGTCTTGCCCTCGAGCGTGCGCTCCGCGTCCGAGATGAACGAAGAGACGTCCGTGATGGACTTCTTCACCGTGCGCGGCACGATGCCGTGCTCCAGGTTGAACGCCTCCTGGATCTGGCGGCGGCGGGCCGTCTCGCCGATGGCCTCGCGCATGGAGTCGGTGACGGCGTCCGCGTACATGATGACCTCGCCCTGCGCGTTGCGCGCCGCGCGACCCATGGTCTGGATGAGGGAGCGCCTGTTGCGCAGGAACCCCTCCTTGTCCGCGTCCAGGATGGCGACGAGCGAGACCTCCGGGATGTCGAGGCCCTCGCGCAGCAGGTTGATGCCCACGAGCACGTCGATCTTCCCCATGCGCAGGTCCCGTATGATGTCCACGCGATCGAGCGTGGCAGTGTCGGAGTGCATGTAGTTCACGCGGATGCCCTCGTCGAGCAGGTGGTCGGTGAGGTCCTCTGCCATGCGCTTGGTGAGCGTGGTGACGAGCACGCGCTCCTTCCTGGAGACACGGTCCTTGATCTCGGCGAGCAGGTCGTCGATCTGCCCGCGCACGGGCCGGACGTCGACCTTGGGATCGAGCAGGCCCGTGGGACGGATGATCTGCTCGACCTCCTGCTGCGTGACCGACTCCTCGTAGTCGCCCGGGGTGGCGGAGACGTAGATGAACTGCGGGACGCGCTCCTCGAACTCGTCAAAGCGCAGGGGACGGTTGTCGAGCGCGGACGGCAGGCGGAACCCGTGGTCGACGAGGGTCACCTTGCGCGAGCGGTCGCCCTCGTACATGCCGCGAATCTGGGGCACCGTGACGTGTGACTCGTCGATGATGCAGAGCATGTCCCCGGGGAAGTAGTCGATGAGCGTGTAGGGGGGCTCGCCCGGCCTGCGTCCGTCGAGGTGGCGCGAGTAGTTCTCGATGCCGTTGCAGTATCCCATGGTCTCGAGCATCTCGAGGTCATAGCTCGTGCGCTGCGCCAGCCGCTGCGCCTCGAGGAGCATGTCGGCGGACTTGAGCTCGGCCACGCGCTCCTCGAGCTCCTCGTTGATGGTCTCGAGGGCGTGCGTGACCTTGGGGCGCTCGGTCACGTAGTGGGACGCCGGCCAGATCGGGATTGCGTCGAACTCGCGCACGACCTCGCCGGTGACGTTGTCGACCTCCGCGATGAGCTCGACCTCGTCCCCGAAGAAAGAGACGCGCAGCGGGTTCTCCGCGTAGGGCGGGAACACGTCGACGGTGTCCCCTCGCACGCGGAAGGTGCCGCGCGAGAGGTCGTAGTCGTTTCGGTCGTACTGGATGTCGATGAGGCTGCGGATGAGCTCGTCGCGCTCGAGCGGCTCGTCCTTGCTCACGTTGGGCGCGAGCCCGGCGTAGTCCTGCGGGCTGCCGATGCCGTAGATGCACGAGACCGAGGCGACCACGATGACGTCGCGCCGCGAGAGCAGGCTCGAGGTCGCCTGGTGACGCAGCTTCTCCACCTCCTCGTTGATGGAGGCGTCCTTCTCTATGTAGGTGTCCGTCTGGGGGACGTAGGCCTCGGGCTGGTAGTAGTCGTAGTACGAGACGAAGTACACGACCGCGTTGTTGGGGAAGAGCTCGCGCATCTCGCTCGCCACCTGGGCGGCAAGGGTCTTGTTGGGCTCCATGATGAGCGTGGGACGCCCGAGCCGCTCGATGGTCTTGGCCATCGTGAAGGTCTTGCCCGACCCCGTGACGCCCAGCAGCGTCTGGTAGCGAAGGCCGCGCTCCACGCCGTCCGCCAGCTTCTCGATCGCCTGCGGCTGGTCGCCCGCGGGCTCGTAGGGGGACACGACGCGCAGCGGCTCGCCACCCGACTCGCGACCGAAGCGCACGAGCTCGGCGCCGAAGCGCTCCCCCGACGCGGTCTCTCCCATCACGTCCTCCCCTCTCGTCGACTGGCTCAAGTGTACCCCATTTCCTAGACACCAAACAAGTGTTCTGGTATCTTCTTTCGGACGGAAACGGAGCTGGGCTAGAATGGACCCACCAAGGGAGGAGGAGCGGATGCAACGAGGCGATCGCGGGCAGAAGGCCCCCGGCAGGGGGGCTCTGAGGAGCGTGCTCCCGGTGCTCGGAGCCGTCGCGCTCGGCGTGGTCCTCGTGCTCTCCACCGAGAGCGGACCGCTCAGGACGCGTCTCGCGGGCAGGGTCCTGGGGATGGTCGTCCTCCTTGTCGGCATGGGGGCCTACCTCGGTGCGGAGCGCCGCAGAAGGAGGACCGAGAAGGACTTCGCGGACAGGCCGTGGCTCCGGAGGCCCGCCGCCGAGGGCTCCCCCGCAGACGACGGGCAGCACGCGAGCTCGTCTGACGCCCCGGGAGCGGCGGCGGGCGGCCCGCAGGGTGCTCCGCGCGCGAACCTCGAGGGCATGCTCGTCAATGCGGACGACGCGCTCCTCGCCCTGCGGGACCTCGCGTCGCACGGCGACCCCGCGGACTACGGCGTCCTCCCGACCCTGCTGAGGCGAATCGGCTTCGCCTCCTGGGAGGAGATGGGCCCGGTGCGCGCCATCAGGCTGCGCAGAAACGGGCGGTGGTGGCTCGCCCCGCGCTCCGGCGGTGAGCTCTCGGAGCGGGACTACGACCGCCTCACGTCCCTCGAGGCGGCGCTCAACATCAACGACGACGTCATGGGCCGCTCCTGGCCCGAGCGGATGTCACCCACCTGGCGCCTCACGCAGGTGCTCTCCGAGATCGCGGGGCTGCGGCCCGTCGAGTCGGCGCCCGGGAGCGTCCCCTCGCTCATCGGGGGCGTCGAGGGCGACGGGGAGTGGGCATGCCGGCTGCGCTTTGCCAACGCCGTCGAGAACCTCCCCGCCCCCTTCCGCATCGAGATGGCCTTCCAGGCAAACCTCGAGCGGGGCCTCTTCGGCATCGGCGTCGTGACGCCGCGCCCCGGTTGCCTCGCTCTCATGGGCGCCCGCTCGGAGGCGGCCTGGGCGCGCGCCTACGCGCTGCGCCTCGCGCTGCTCCTCGCGCGTCGGGCCTTCGCCGCGTCCCGCAGGGTCGAGCGCGTGGTCGTGAACTGCCACGAGCATGGCTCGCGGGAGACGCTGCTCTCGCTCGACCTCTCGCACGAGGCGCTCGAGCGCCTCGCCGCGACGTCCGGAAAGGCGTCCGTGGTCGACCGGGGCCTGCCCTCCGACCCCGCGCTGCGCTTCTCGCTCGACGCGGCGGGCTGGTTCAGGACGGTCGAGCCGTTTCTCGAGCTCGAGGGCGAGCAGCTCAGCCCGGCCGCCCGCTACCGGGAGCCCGAGCTCGACGGCGCCCCCTGCACCGACGCGCTCGCCGCCTCGTGCGGCGCCCGCACGGTCAGCGACCTCGGCATCATGGAGAAGGCGCCGCGCGCCGCGGCGTGGAACGCCATCGTCGGCGAGCTCGGGACGACCACGCAGGGCGCCGTGTCACGCCTCATGGCGCTTCGCGACGAGACCGGGGACCTCACGGTGGCGCAGGCCTGCGAGCGCGCGTGCGCCGCGCTCGTCGAGGGCACGGCGGACGTGTCGGACCTCGGCGGCCTCGCCCGGCTCTTCGTCGACGGCGGGACCCTCGGCTCCGCCGTCGCGCAGGCGCGAAGGGCGCTGGGAGAGGGCCAGGTGACGCCCGACCAGCTCGAGACCGCCCTGGATACGCTCCAGCAGGCAATCTCCCCCATCGAGCAGACGGGGATCTATCTCGACGACGCCGACTGCGTCTACCGCTACTTCAACTCCGTCCCCGAGCGCGTGAGCTACAACCTCTCCCACCGCGGCGACGACAGGCGCGTGCGCCTCGTGCCGGACGAGTACTACATCGCCCACTCCTGCGCCGCGCGCATCCTTGGGCTGCTCGGGCGTCACGACGAGGCCCTCGCGCACGCCGAGGCGCTCGTGCGCATGGCGCCCATGACGCCCGACGCCGCCCTGTCCAAGGTCCGGTGCCTCGAGGAGCAGTCGCGGATCTTCGAGTCCGCCGAGCTGCTCATGCGCGCGATCGAGTTCTCCTCCACCGCCCGCGACATGTCCATCTGCTTCTACCGCCTCGCCTTCATGGAGTGGAAGCTCGGCAGGAGCGACCTCGCCGTCGCCTGCTACCAGCGCGCGATCTCCCTCCACGAGGAGGTCGCGGCGCAGGCGCGCGACGAGCTCGCCGACCTGCTCGAGGCGGGAGGGCCCGGGCTCGCTCCGCTCGACGATAAGGACGTCGTGCCCGCGCTCGAGGCGGGCGGCATACCCGCGGGCCCCGTCGACCTCCTGCGCGAGCGACTCGGCGCGGCGGCGGGAGCCTGCGTCGACGCGGGCGTCCTCAGCGCCGCGAGGCCGCTCATGGGCGCCTTCGTCGAGCTCACGCGCGACGACGCGCTGACGGACGTCTACCGCTCGCTCATGCGCCCGTGATGCCGTCCGGGTAGCACCTCGCGTAGCCCTCGTAGGCGACGCGCACGCGCTCGAGGTAGGCGCGGGTCTCAGCGTACTCGATGCCCTCGGGCATGGTGCTGCCGTCAGCGATCCACCCCTGCACCGCGCCGATTCCCGCGTTGTACGCAGCGATGACCTCATCGAGCCCGGAAAGGTTGTCCTGGAGGTAGCCGAGATAGGCGCAGCCGTACTCGATGTTCACCTCCGGGTCGGTAAGCGAGGCGGGATCGAACTCGGACGCGCTCACGATCCCCAGGCTCACGAGGCTCTCGGCCGTGGACGGCATGACCTGCATGAGGCCGATCGCCCCCGCATGGGAGACGGCGCCCTCGTCCCAGCTGGACTCGCACGAGATGACCGCGCAGACGAGGTTGGGATCGACCCCATGGCGCCCCGACGAGGCGACGATGGCCTCCGCGTGGTCGACGGGAAACGCAAGCGACCTGACAAGCTCGACGGGTGCCGCCGAGAGCCCAGCGCTCATCGCCAGCGTGAGCCCCAGGACGAGCGCGGGGACCACGCGAAACCAGCGGAGCAGGCGCGTCTCGCGGCTACGCCTTGGCACTGCTGGCGCCCCTCTTGGGAACGTTCTCCCAGCCCTGCGCCTCACGCTCGTGCCACCAGTCGCGCACCTCCTGCACAAAGACGTCCATGGTTCGGATGTTGTTGAAGATGTGGCTGCAGTGAGCGCGCACGTAGGCGTCGGAGGGCTGCTGCTGGAGGCGACGGTCGAAGTCACGAGGGTCCATGCCGCGCTGCGCCGCGCGGGCCCGACGCGCGGGCACGGGACAGACCACGCCGATGATCTCGTCAGCCATGTCAAAGGAGCCGCGCATCCGATCGAGCAGCGGCACCTCCACCACCACGACCTTCTCCGGAGCGCCCGGGTCCTTCTCGCGCTCGATCCTCTCCTGCTCGGCGAGGGCGGCGACGCGGGCCCGGAGCAGCTCGTCGATCAGCGGGAGCTCGATCTCCTCGAGCGTGACCGTGCGCTCCGTCGAGGCAAAGGCGCGCTGGGCGAGCAGGTCGCGGCGCACGCCGCCCACCGGGTTGATGACGTCGTCGCCGAACTCCGCCCTGATCTGGGGCAGAATCCGCGACCCGGGGCCGAGCGCCTCGCGGGAGAGCTCGTCGAGGTCGATCAGCTCGGCACCGAGCTCCCTCATGGTCCTGGAAACGGTCGACTTGCCCGAGGCGATTCCCCCGGCGAGATAGATGACGTGCATGGGTCCTCCTTCGATTCGTGCGCCACCTATCATCTCACATGTGCGGGCCCCGGACGCCCCCCTCGCGAACCGTCCACAGGAGCGGTCGGTCGAGAAGGGCGACCTCGCGCTCGTCGTGAGTGACCCAGAGCACCGTCCGGCCCGCGAGAAGGGGCCGCAGAAAGTCGTTGACCCGCCGCGCGGTGCGCTCGTCCATGCCCTTGAGGGGCTCGTCGAACAGCATCACGTCCGCATCCGCCAGGGCGCACCGCAGGATGGCTACCCTTCTTCGCTGCCCGCCGGAGAGCTCGCGCACCGGTCTGCGGTCCACAGGCAGCCCCACCGCCTCGAGCGCCGCGCGCTCTCGCGCGAGCTCCCGCTCGAGCCGCGCGCCGCGCAGGGGCTCGAGGGGAAGGCGGATGTTCGCCGTCGCGGTGAGGCCGTCGAGGAGGCGGTCCTCCTGGAAGGTCATGGCGAGTCTCGCGCCGACCGGGCGCTCGACGCGGCCCGCGTCGGGGTCCTCGAGCCCCGCGAGCAGCCTCAGCACCGTGGTCTTTCCCGCGCCAGAGGGCCCCATGAGCACGTGCGTGCGACCGGGCGCGAACCGCGCCGTGACGTCTTCGAGCACGCGCAGGGCACCGTATGCCTTGCTGACGCCCGCCAGGGCGAGCCCCTCGCTCATGGCCGTGCCTCCCATCTGCGCAGCGCCGCGTCGAGAGCGCGTCGCGCGAGCGCCTCGAGACCGACCGAGAGCACGACGATCGCCACCGTCCATGCAAAGAGCGATGGGGTGTCGAGATAGACCTTCGCCTCGTAGAGGTGCTCTCCGATCGTGAGGTCGGGCAGTCCGATCACCTCGGCCGCGACCCCCGCCTTCCACGTGAGCCCGAGCGCGAGCGAAAGCGCGGCGCGAAGGTACGGGAGCACCTGGGTGACGTAGACGAGGCGGATCCGCTGCACGGGACCGATGCCGAAGACCCGCGCCATCTCGAGCAGCCCCGGGTCGGTCTGCTCGATCCCCTCGAGCACGTTGGTGTAGACGATCGGCATCGTCATGATCCACGCTATGACCACGGAGAGCTCGCTCGAGGGGACCCACATCAGCACGAGGATGACGAAGGAGGCGACGGGGACCGCCTTGAGCGCGCCCATCACCGGGGCGAGCAGCTCGCGCGCGACCCGCGAGCACCGCGCCGCGGGCGCGAGGGCAACGCCGCTGAGCGCGCCCGCCACGAAGCCCAGGGCGATGCGGCTAAGCGACGTGGCGACAGAGCGCCAGAACTCGCCCGTCCCCGCGAGCTCCGCCAGGCGGGCGAGCACCTCGACGGGGCCGACGAGCACGATTCTCGACCCGATCGCCGTCGCCGCGAGCTGCCAGACGAGGAGCCAGAAGGCAATCGCGAGCAGGCGGGCGCCCCAGGTCCCGGGGAGCCCGCCCGCCGCGCGTCGCCTGTTCGGAGCGCCGGACACGCGCTACGCGCCGTAGTAGAAGTCGTCCCCCGGGACGGAGCCGCCCACGGCCTGCGGGTTCTGGTCGGCAAGGACGGAGAGGTAGCCCGAGAGCCGCTCTTCCATCTCGTCTCCGGTTACGCAGACGATGTTGCACTCCGGGATCGCCTTCTCCGCGACCTCGGCGGTGACGATGTCGTAGTCGCCCACGAGCTGCGCCGCGTCGGCAACGTTGTCGTTCACGAACTCGACGGAGTCGGCGTAGTGCCCGAGGAACGCCTCGAGGGCGTCAGGGTGCTCGTCGGCAAAGGCGGAGCGGACGATGGCGACGCCGGTGACCATGGAGCTGCGCTCGTCACCGGTCTGGACCGCGTCCCACTCCTCCGTGAGGTCGAGCGCGACCCTGATCTGGTCGTTTTGCGCCTGAGCGGTGGTGACGAAGGGCTGGGGCAGCATCGCGACGGCGTTTGCCGAGGAGGTCGCGAGCGCCTGCACGCACTCCGCGTGCTCGCTCTTCCACTCGACGGTCACGTCCTGGCCCACCGTCAGACCGTTCTTCTCGAGGACGTAGGCAAGACCGTACTCGGGCGTCGAGCCCTTGCCGGAGGCGAAGATCGTCTTGCCGCGCAGGTCGGCCACCGTGTGGACGCTGTCGCCGAGCTCGCAGACGTAGAGGACGCCGAGGGTGTTGATCGCGATGGCGCGCACGCCGCCCTCGGTCTTGTTGTAGAGCACGGAGGCGAGGTTGGCCGGGACGGCGGCGATGTCGACCTCGCCCTTCGCCACGAGCGGCGTCACCTCGTCGGGTGACGCAACGATGTCGAAGGTGTAGTCGTTGTCGGCGAGCTCGCCGGCGTCAGCCTCGCTCATGAAGCGCACGAGCCCCATCGCGGTGGGCCCCTTCAGCGCGACGGCGCGGACCTCGACGGGCTCGGTCGCGTCGAGCGCCCCCTCGTCCGTGGCGTCGCCCGCGGGCTCCTCCCCGGCGACGCCGCTGCAGCCCGCAAGCGCGAGGGCCGCCGCGCCCGCGCCGGCGACCCGGAGAAACTTCCTTCTGCTCAACATGAGGTGACCTCCCGTGCACGTTGTGTTTGACCTGACAACGATACCACTGGGAGGTCCTTCTCGCCCCGTCCTTAGGCGACCGCGTACCTAGGCCTTGACCTCGAACTTGGTCCCGCACTTCGGGCAGGTGACGCGGAGCTTTCCCTTGCCGCGCGGAACGCGGACCTTCTGCTTGCAGGACGTGCAGCGCACGTGCCGGTACGTCCGCAGCTCGCGCCAGGCGGCGCGCGGGTTCTGGACCCAGGGGCGGGCCGGGCCGAGCGCCTTGAGAAACGCCGCGTTCTCGCGCGAGCGGCTGCCGAGGTTCTTGGACTGGATGCGGAACATCGCGTACGCGACGAGGGCGAGCGCGACCCAGCCGAGCGCGCCGACCCGCGCGAAGAGGTTCACGACCACCAGGACGATCGCGAGGTTCACGCAGAAGACCGCAAGGTCGTCAGGCCCCTGCCTCCCCCTCAGCCACTCGACCGCCTTGCGCTGCCAGTCACCTGATGCCATGTCATCCCTTCCGTCCTGAGCCAACGCTGCTCTGATACCCGTTACGGGCGCCACGTACACCCCGCCCGCGACGCCCGACGAGTTCTCCGCGAAAACTCGCCGCGCGCGGGCGGACCGGGGCGGCTCCCGCCCGGGCGGCGCCCCGCGAGCGACGCAGCCCGGGCGGGAGGTCGGCCCTAGCGCCCCTCCCCCATGAGGTAGGCCCGGGCGAGCAGCTCGGTCTCGACGAGCGCGTCGACGTGGCAGCGCTCCCGCCCGTGCGTGTTGAGGCAGGCCATGCCGAAGGCGCCTGCGGCGAGGTCGTTGCCATGGAGTGCCGCGGCGTTGGCGTCGGTCGAGTAGTGGAAGCAGACCTGGGTGTTCCAGTGACCCGGCGTGCACGCGGAGCGCGCGCAGGAGATGAGCGTGTTGGTGAGGTCCCAGTCGTACGGCCCCTTCGCGTCGGAGCAGATCACGCCCACGCTGTGCTCGTCCGAGCCCGCGTAGTCGGGGCCGATGAGCGTGATGTCGCAGGCGACGTACTCGTCGACCTCGTCGGGCACCCAGGACCCGCCGCGACCGATCTCCTCGTAGATCGGGAAGGCGAAGAGCGTGTCGTACGCGGGGCGCTCGCCGGTCTCGGCCAGCCAGCGCAGGCAGTCGAGAAGGACGGCGACGGCAGCCTTGTCATCGATGTGCCGGCTGATGACGAAGCCGTTGTCGAAGAGCTCGAAGTGGGGGTCGATCCCGATGACGGCCCCCTCGCCCACGCCGAGCGCCCGCGCGTCGGCGGCGGAGCTGACGTCGGCCACGAGCGAGACCGACATGGTGTCCTCGGTGCGCTCGTCGGTCTTCGCCTCGCCCCACACGTGGACGGAGTGGTGGTTGCAGATCACCTGGCCCGCAACGGTCCGGCCGTCGCGGCAGTGCACGAGGCAGGTCTCGCCCTCGATACTCGCGTAGTTGATGCCGCCGAGCTGCCGGACGCGCAGGGTCCCGTCCTCGTTGATGCCGCGGACCACGAGCCCGATCGTGTCGAGGTGGGCGCCCAGGCACACGGTCTTCTCGTCGCTTCTTCCCGGGACGCGCACGTAGGCCGTGGCGTTGTTGTCGACCGTCATCTCGTAGCCGAGCTCGCCGAGGGTCTCGCGCAGCCACTCGTGGATCTCGGGGTAGTAGCCCACGGGGCTCTCGACCTCGACGCACTCGCGCAGGGTCGCCAGCAGATGGTCCTTGTCGATGTCATGCGTCATGGGGTCCTCCTTGTGATGTGACAGGGGGACGGAGCGGTGACAGTCCACCCGTCCCCCTGTCCCGCGGTGCCAAGAGGGGGCCGCCCAAAGGACGGCCCCCTCGAGAAATCGGATTGTGCGAGGAGCTACTCCTCGGTGGCCTCGGGCTCGCTCTCCTCGGCCGGCTTGTCGCTCTCGGGGAGCGGCTTGACCTCGACCTCGGTGCCGAGGGTCTCGGCGGCGGCCTTCATGGACAGGGAGATGCGACGACGGTCGAGGTCGATCTCCATGACCTTCACCTGGACGTGGTCGCCCACGGAGCAGACCTGGGACGGCTGGTCCACGTGCTGCTTGGCCATCTCGGAGATGTGCACGAGGCCCTCCACGCCCTCGCCGAGGTCGACGAACGCACCGAAGGTGACGAGCTTGGTGACGGTGCCCTCGACGATGGCGTCGACGGGGTACTTCTTGACGAGCGTGCGCCAGGGGTCCTCGGTGGTCTGCTTGAGGCCGAGGGAGATGCGCTCGCGGTTGAGGTCGACGTCGAGCACCTGGACCTCGACCTCCTGGCCGACCTTGACGACCTCGGAGGGGTGGTTGACGTGGTTCCAGGAGAGCTCGGAGATGTGCACCAGGCCGTCGATGCCGCCGAGGTCGACGAAGGCGCCGAAGTCGACGATCGAGGAGACGGTGCCCTTGAGGCGCATGCCGACCTGCAGCTTGGAGAGGATCTCCTGGCGCTCGGCCTTGCGGGCCTCCTCGAGGACGACGCGACGGGAGAGGACGACGTTGTTGCGGTTGCGGTCCATCTCGATGACGCGGGCCTCGATGCGGGTGCCGAGGTAGGCGTTGAGGTCCTTGACGCGACGGAGGTCGACGAGGGAGGCGGGCAGGAAGCCGCGCAGGCCGATGTCGAGGATCAGGCCGCCCTTGACGACCTCGATGACCTCGCCCTCGACGGTCTCGCCGGAGTTGAACTTCTCCTCGACGGCGTTCCAGGCGCGCTCGTACTCGGCGCGCTTCTTGGAGAGGACGAGACGGCCCTCCTTGTCCTCCTTCTGGAGGACAAGCGCCTCGATCTCGTCGCCCATGGCGACGACGTCGGCCGGGTTGACGTCCTTGCGGATGGAGAGCTCGCGGGACGGGATGACGCCCTCGGACTTGTAGCCGATGTCAAGCAGGACCTCGTCGCGCTCGAGCTTCACGACGGTGCCGGTGACGAGGTCGCCCTCGTCGAAGTCGGTCACGGTGCCGTCGATGAGGTTGTTCATCTCCTCGTCGGAGATGTCATCCAGCGCGAAGATGGACGAGTTCTGAATCTCACTCAAAGGTGGACCCCTTTCGAGAAACGGGGCCCCGGTCGTCATGGTCGCTGCCTGCAGTGCCTAGAATCGTGGCGTCTACGTGGAAACTTACATGCTCTCGGGGGCCGACAGATACGTTTGTGCGGGCCCTGTGCCCACACGGAGGATAGAGTAGCGTTTTTCGCGTGTGTATTTCAAGCGCCGCGGCTGGGTATTTATTATTTTCTCAGACCCGCTCCACCAACGACGACGTCCGGAGGCTCACCCGTGATCAAAGCGGTGCTCTTCGACCTTGACGACACGCTGCTGCGCCTTAACCTCTCCGCGTTCATCCTGCGCTACGTCGCGGGGGCGTCGAGGCTGCTCGCGGACGCCGCGCGCACGAGCCCCGCCGCGCTCGCGCTCCCCTTCGCCCGGAGCTTCCTCGCCATCGACGCCCAGGACCGCAGCGACTCGCTCACCAACGCGCAGCTCTTCAACCAGACGTTCTTCCGCGGCTGCGGCATCCCGCTCGACGACCCCGTCGTCCACGACCTCGTCGACTGCTACGAGCGGGAGGTCGTCCCCACCTTCTCGGGCGGCATCGTGTCCGCCCGGCCCGTCGAGGGCGCCCGTCGGGCGATCGACGCCGTCTGGTCCGAGGGGCTCGTCTGCGCCCTCGCGACCAACCCCACGTTCTCGCTCGCGTGCGACCGCGCCCGCATGGAGTGGGCGGGCGTCCACGTCGACGACTTCGCCCTGATCTCGACCATCGACAACTCCACGCGCTGCAAGCCGAGCGCGCGCTACTACCAGGAGTTCGCGAACCAGCTGGGCGTGCGCCTCGAGGAGTGCCTCATGGTCGGCAACGACGCCTCCCGCGACCTGCCGCGCCCCGACTGCGGGCTGCGCACCGCCTACGTGGGGCACGCGAGGCCCCGCGGGGCCGTGTGGCGCGGGTCGATGGAGCGCCTCGCCCAAGAGCTCCCCGAGCTCGTGCGCCGCCTGGGCGACGAGGGGTAGCGCGCCCAGGCCGAGGCGGTCGCCGGAACGCCCCCATGCCCTGCCGCCCGCTGGCCCGCCATCATAAAACGCGTCCCTTTGGGTAGTCGTCCCGCCGGTCGCCGCCCCCGCTGTCAAAGAAGCCCTCCCATTGGGTATTTGCCCTCGGTCGCGTCGCCCAGAGTAGCGATTTTGCGAGGAAACCCCCTCGGTTGGGTATAACAATTGATGTTCAGAGGCCCCAAGCGGTCGAGAAGAACCGTCGAACCCCCAGATTTGTCAGCTCCTCCCACCGATTGGGTAGCATGTTTGATGCAAGCGGGCGGCCAACATCAAACTTGCTACCCAATCGCGGCCCCTTCCGGCAGGACTTCCCAATCGCGGACCCCTCCGGGGGGTTTCCAATCGCACCCCTTTCTGCGGGGACTACCCAATCGCAACCTTTTCGCGTGCACGCGCGCCCGCAGCCGCACCGTGACCCCAGCTCCAACCCAGCGTGGCCCCGCCCGCACACCCGCGCGACACAGCGCCGCCCCGAGGGCCGAGCGGGCCCACGGGGCGGCGGTCGGGACGCAAGGTTCTTCTCGCTGGGAGATGAGGGCGCCTAGACCCAGAAGAGCATCTCGTTGTAGGTGGGCACGGGCCAGTACTCGGCGCCGCAGACCTTCTCCATGGCGTCCACGCACTCGCGCAGGTGCTCCATCGAGGGGAGGACGGTGTCGCGGTAGGCGAAGCACTGCTCCTGCGGGTCCTCGACCGCGTGCGCCGCGGAGTTGTTGGCCTCGAGGTCGGCCGTCGCCTCGTGGATGGCGGAGATGCCGTCCGTGAGCGTGCGCACGAGCTCCTTCTCGACGGGGCTCTCGATGCCGATCTCGGCCTTGGTGGCAACCGAGCTCGCGATGTCGCCGGAGTAGTCGAACAGCGCCGGCAGGTAGAGGTGGCGCGCCATGTAGACCATGGTGTTCGCCTCGATGTTGAGCAGCTTCGCGTACTGCTCGGCCTTGGAGACGTAGCGCGCGTGGAGCTCGGCCTCGTTCAGGACGTGGTACTTGCCGTAGAAGGCCACGGTCTCGGGGGCGGTGATGCAGGCGAGCGTGTCCGGGGTGGACTTGAGGTTGGGCAGGCCGCGCCGCTCGGCCTCGGCCTCCCACTCCTCGGAGTAGCCGTTGCCCTCGAAGAGCACGCGCTGGTGGTCGCGCAGGGTGTGCCGCACCCAGCGAAGGGCCAGGTTGGTGAACTCGTCGCCGGTCTTGCCCTCGAGCTTGGTGGCAAAGCGGTCGCACTGCTCGGCCACGGCGGTGTTGAGCACCACGTTGGGGTCGGCCAGGTTCTGCTGGCTGCCGCACATGCGGAACTCGAACTTGTTGCCCGTGAAGGCGAAGGGCGAGGTGCGGTTGCGGTCGGTGGAGTCGCGCAGCAGGTCGGGCAGCGCGGGCACGCCCAGGTCCATGCGCTCGGCCTCGTGGACCTCCGGCTCCTCCTTGTTGATCAGTGCCTCCACGATGGCGTGGAGCTGGTCGCCCAGGAAGACGGAGATGATCGCCGGCGGCGCCTCGTTGGCGCCGAGACGGTGGTCGTTGCCGGCGGAGGCGACGCTCATGCGCAGCAGGTCGGCGTGCTCGTCGACGGCGGCCACGAGCGCGGCGAGAAACACGAGGAACTGCAGGTTCTCGGAGGGCACGTCGCCGGGCTCGAGCAGGTTCTTGCCATCGGCGCAGATGGACCAGTTGTTGTGCTTGCCGGAGCCGTTGACGTACTCGAACGGCTTCTCGTGCTCGAGGCAGGCGAGGCCGTGGCGCGTGGCCAGCAGCTTGAGCTCCTCCATCGTGAGGAGGTTGTCGTCGATGGCGAGCGACCCCTGCTCGAAGATCGGGGCGAGCTCGTGCTGGGCCGGGGCGACCTCGTTGTGCTTGGTCTTGACCGGCACGCCGAGCTTCCAGAGCTCGTCGTCGACCTCCTTCATGAACTCGTTGACCGTGGGCCTGATGGCGCCGAAGTAGTGCTCCTCGAGCTCCTGGCCCTTGACCGGCTCGCACCCGAAGAGCGTGCGCCCGCAGTAGATGAGGTCGGGGCGCTTCTCGTAGTCCTCCTCCTTGATGAGGAAGTACTCCTGCTCGGGGCCGATCGTGGTGAACACGCGCTTGGGCTCGCGGCCGAAGAGCGCCAGCACGCGCTTGGCCTGCGCCTCGAGGGCCACCTGCGAGCGCAGAAGCGGCGTCTTCTTGTCGAGCGCCTCACCGGTGTAGGAGACGAAGGCGGTGGGGATGCAGAGCACCTCGTCCTTGATGAAGGCCGGGCTCGTGGGGTCCCAGGCGGTGTAGCCGCGGGCCTCGAAGGTCGCGCGCAGGCCGCCCGAGGGGAAGCTCGAGGCGTCGGGCTCGCCCTGGACGAGCTCCTTGCCCGAGAAGGACATGAGGACCGTGCCGTCGTTGATCGGCGTGAGGAAGCTGTCGTGCTTCTCGGAGGTGATGCCGGTGAGCGGCTGGAACCAGTGCGCGAAGTGCGTGGCGCCCTTCTCGAGCGCCCACTCCTTCATCGCGTGCGCGACCTCGTTGGCGATGTCGAGGTCGAGCGGCTTGCCGTCGTCGATGACCTGACGGAGCTCCTTGTAGGTCGGCTTGGGAAGCCGCTCCTGCATCACGGCGTCCGTGAACAGCAGGCTGCCGAACTCCTGCGAGACCTTGTCCTTGCCCATGTGCGCCCCTTTTCGTCTTTGGCGTGTGGCTTACGGCGGAATACTCTACGGCGCCATTATTTCACGACCGTTGCCCCAGCGTGAAGCTCACGGGGCGTTTACGTTGCAGGCGCGCTGCGATTTCATGGCGAGAAGTACGCGGGGCGCGCTGGGGCAGCGCGCAGGCCGCCGGCGGGCCAGGGTGAGCCGCCCGCCGCGCCAGAACCTCACAGGTAGTGGTTCTTTCGTCAATTTCTGGCTTATGTACATAATGTTATAACGAGAATAGAAAGACTACCTGTGAGGTTTGGGAGGACGTGGGACGAGAAGAGCTCGCCCCTGGGTCGGCCCCGCACCCCGCCCGTCCTTCTCGCCTACAATTGGGCGGACACACGGACGAGAGGAACCTCATGCCCGAGACCACCGAGAGCACCGCCACCCGCACCATCGCCGTCATCGACGGCAACTCGCTCATGCACCGCGCGTTCCACGCAATCCGCCAGCCCATGACGGCGCCGGACGGCCGCTCGACCAACGCGCTCTTCGGCTTCTTCAACATGTTCATCAAGCTCGTGGACACGTTCCGCCCCGACGGCGTGATCTGCGCCTTCGACAGGGGCAAGCCGCGCGTGCGCATGGAGATGCTGCCGCAGTACAAGGCCCAGCGCCCGCCGATGGACCCGGCGCTGCGCGAGCAGTTCCCCATGGTGAAGGAGCTCCTCGGCGCGCTCGACGTGCCGGTCGCCGAGCTCGAGGGCTGGGAGGGCGACGACATCCTCGGCACGCTCGCCCGCCGCGGCGAGGCCGCCGGGTACACCATGCTGCTCTTCACCGGCGACCGAGACATGTACCAGCTCACCACCGACCGCGTGAAGGTGGTCTCCACCAAGAAGGGCGTCACGGACGTCGCGATCATGGACCCCGCGACGGTCGAGGACCTCTACCACGGCATCACGCCCGAGCTCGTCCCCGACTTCTACGGGCTCAAGGGCGACTCCTCCGACAACATCCCCGGCGTGCCGGGCATCGGCCCCAAGAAGGCCGCCGCGCTCATCGTGCAGTACGGCAGCCTCGACGAGGTCATCGCACACGCCGACGAGGTCAAGGGCAAGATGGGCGAGAACCTGCGCGCCCACATCGACGACGCGCTGGTGAGCCGCCGGGTGGCAACGATCCGCACGGACGCTCCGATCGAGCTCGACCTCGACGACGCGCGCTTCCCAACCTTCGACGCCGCCGAGGTCGCCCGGGCGTTCTCCGCGCTCGGCTTCACCGGCATGACGAGCCGCCTCGTGCGCCTGGGCGGCGAGGGGGCCGTGGCCGCCGCGCGGGAGGCCCTGGGCGAGAAGGACGGCGCCGCCGCGGGGGCGGCTTCCACCGTCGAGCTCGGCGGGCCGCTCGCGGGCGACGAGGCGCGCGCCGCCCTCGACGAGGCGCTCCGCGCCGGGGACTGGATCGGCTGCGCGATCGACGACGACCGCGCGGACGGGGCGCTCTTCGGGCTCTCGCACGTGCTGTGGGCGGCCGTCGGGGACCGGCTCTGCCGGTTCGAGGGAGACGAGGCCGACGACGCGCTCGCGCGCCTGCTGCGCGAGGGGCGCCTCGCCGCGGGCGACGTCAAGGCGCTCGTCCACGTGGCCTGCCCCGCCGACTCGTCGCTGCCGGCGGCCGTCGACGCTCGCGAGGTCGACCCCGGGCGCATCTTCGACGTGGGCGTGGCCGCCTACCTGCTCGACTCCGAGCGCGGGAGCTTCGCGGTCCGCGAGCTCGCCGAGTCGTACCTGAGCGACGTGCTCCCCTCCCCCACCGACGACGTCCCCGCCGCGGCGATCGAGGCGGCGAGCGTCCTGCGCCTCGTGCCCGTGCTGCGCGGGCGCCTCGAGGAGGACGGCTCCGCGCGCCTCTTCGACGAGATGGAGATGCCCCTCCTGCCCGTGCTCGCCCAGATGGAGCGCGAGGGGCTCGGCGTGGACACGGCCATCCTCGCCGCGCAGTCCGCCGAGCTCGGTGCCGAGATCTCCGAGATGGTCGAGAGGATCCACGCCGAGGCAGGCGAGAGCTTCAACGTCGACTCGCCCCAGCAGCTCTCCCACGTGCTCTTCGACGTGCTGGGCCTTCCCACCTACGGACTCAAGCGCACCAAGCGCGGGTTCTACTCGACCAACGCCAAGGTGCTCGGGGACCTCGCGCGCGACCACGAGATCGTGGCCGACGTCCTGGAGTACCGCGAGCGCGCCAAGATCAAGTCGACCTACCTCGACGCGCTGCCGGCGCTCGTCGCCGGCGACGGGCGCATCCACACCACGCTCAACCAGACGGTCACGGCGACCGGGCGCCTCTCGAGCTCCGACCCCAACCTGCAGAACATCCCCACCCGCTCCGAGCTGGGGCATCGCGTGCGCCAGGCGTTCACGGTGCCGGAGGGCCACGTGTTTCTCGCCTGCGACTACTCGCAGATCGAGCTGCGCCTCCTGGCCCACCTCTCCGGGGACGAGCACCTGATCGCCGCCTTCTGCGAGGGCGCGGACTTCCACGCGGCAACGGCGGCGCGCGTCTTCGGCGTTCCGGTGGACGAGGTCACTCCGCAGCTTCGCAGCCGCGCCAAGGCGGTCAACTTCGGCATCGTCTACGGGCAGCAGGCGTTCGGCCTCGCGAGCTCGCTCAAGATTCCCCGCGCCGAGGCGCAGGAGATGATCGACCGCTACTTCGAGGCATACCCCGGCGTGCGGGCGTTTCTCGACGAGGCGGTGCGCGTGGCGCACGAGCGCGGCTGGGCCGAGACGCTCTACGGGCGCAAGCGCCACATCAAGGAGTTCAGGCAGAAGAACCGCCAGCTCGTCGCCTTTGGCGAGCGCACGGCCATGAACCACCCCATGCAGGGCACCGCGGCCGACATCATCAAGATCGCGATGGTGCGCGTCGCCGCGCGCCTCGTCGAGGAGGGCCTGCGCTCCCGGCTCGTGCTGCAGATCCACGACGAGCTGGACCTCGAGGTGCCCGAGGGCGAGGTCGAGGCCGTGAGCACGCTCGTCCGCGAGACCATGGAGGGCGTGGCGGAGCTCAGGGTGCCGCTCGTGGCCGAGGTCTCCTACGGCTCCAACTGGGCGGAGGCGAAGTAATGGCGAGCTGGAGCGACTTCTCCCGGGCCGCAGGCGGCACGAACCTGACAGAGGGGACGGGGGAATCTGTCAAGTTTTCCGTCATGGCCTGGTCCGACGGCTCCTCGCGCGGAAACCCGGGGCCGGGCGGCTTCGGGACCGTGCTGCGCTACACGGGCCCGGACGGGCGCGCCCACGAGCGCGAGATCTCGGCGGGGTACCGTCGCACCACGAACAACCGCATGGAGCTCATGGGCGCGATCGCGGCGCTCGAGGCGCTGCGCCGCCCGTGCGCGGTCACGATGACGACGGACTCCCAGTACGTGTGCAACGCGTTCAACAAGGGCTGGATCGCCGGCTGGCAGCGGCGAGGCTGGAAGACCGCGAGCAAGCAGCCCGTGAAGAACGTCGACCTCTGGGAGCGCCTGATCGCCGCCGCCTCGCCGCACGACGTGACGTGGGTCTGGGTCAAGGGCCACGCCGGGCACGCCGAGAACGAGCGCTGCGACGAGCTGGCCACGAGCGCGGCCGACGGGTCGGCGCTCCTGGAGGACGTCGGCTTCGAGGGGTAGCCCCGCGGGCGCGGGTTCTTCTCGGCAGCCGGCGGGACGACGAGCGCGGCGGCAGCGAGCGTGCTGGTTGCGGTCGGTCTGGTGCCGGAAAGCGTCCGCAACCCGCACGTGCCTCGGGGACATGCTGGTTGTGGACGTTTTCTAGGTCCAATTCGACCGCAAGCCGCACGCGCCTCAAATACGTGCCGACTGCGGATGGTTTTGGACTCCGGACCGTCCGCAACCCGCACGTCGAGGCCGAGGTAGAACCGGATTTCGGCTCGTTCCAGTCGAGGCGCCACCACTCGAGGCGCCCGCAGCCCCGCGCCGCCTTCGAGCTCCATCCTCATCCCCTCCTCGCGAGTCCGCTGCCCCCCACGGGCACGGGCCCAACGTAGCAAAGCGCGCGGCAGTCCGGGGAATGCCGGGCCGCGAACGGCTCGGCCGACGGAGCCCCCTCGACGGGCGGGGACGGCGTCCGCGCACGAAGAGCGGGCCGCCCCGGAGAATGAGGGCGGCCCGCGGCAAGGGGGCTGGCCGACGCGACGGGACGCCCCGCCCGACCGCGCGCGACGACGCGACGGGGCTCCCCGCCCGCTACAGCACGTGCACGTCGTCTGCCGTGAAGGCGACGAACGCCTCGTCGCCCACCTCGTAGATCTTGTGGTTCTTGGGGTTGAAGTCGGTGATCTTGACGAGCGTGTCGCCAACCATGACCTGGTAGTTCTGGTAGTTGCCCATGAAGCGCGACAGCGTCACGCGACACGGCAGCACGCCCTCGTCGGCAAGGCGCGCCGCCTCGGGACGCAGCACCAGCACGCACGGGTCGCCCACCGAGAGGTGCCCCACGCTCGCGACCTCCACGGCGCGCCCCTCGATCGTGGCCACGCCCGACTCGCCGTCCTTCTCGGCAAGGCTTCCGCGCAGGAAGTTGGACTCGCCGATGAAGTCGGCGACGAACTCGTCGACCGGGTGGTAGTAGACCGTGTGTGGGTCGCCGATCTGGTCGACCACGCCCTTCTTCATGACGATGATGCTGTCGGAGAGCGCCATGGCCTCGGACTGGTCGTGCGTGACGTAGATGGCCGTGATGCCGGCCTGCTGCTGGATGCGACGAATCTCGTTGCGCATGTCAACGCGCAGCTTGGCGTCGAGGTTGGAGAGCGGCTCGTCAAAGAGCAGCACGCCGGGCTCGAGCACGAGGGCGCGCGCGAGCGCGACGCGCTGCTGCTGGCCGCCCGAGAGCTGGTTGGTCATGCGGTCCTCCATGCCCTCCAGGCCCACCAGGGCGAGGATGGCGTGGACCTTCTCGGAGATCTGGTCCTTGGGCATCTTGCGGAGCTTGAGGCCGTAGGCGACGTTGTCGAAGATGTTGTAGTGCGGCAGCAGGGCGTAGCTCTGGAAGACCATCGCCGTGTCGCGCTTGTTGGGTGTGAGCTCGTTGATGGGCTCACCGCCGAGGTAGATCTCGCCCTCGTCGGGGCTCTCGAAGCCGGCGATCATGCGCAAGATGGTGGTCTTGCCGCAGCCGGAGGGGCCCAGCAGCGTCACGAACTCGCCCGGGGCGATGTCGATGTTGGCGTCGTGGACCGCGTAGAAGTCCTTCTTGGTCTTGGGGTCCTGGTAGATCTTGGAGACGTGCTCCAGGCGCACGCCCTTTCTCTCCTTAGCCATGCTCTTAAGCCTCCTCGGTGTACTTGCTGGTCCCAAAGTGCTTGATGGCGAGGTTCATGAGAAGAACCGAGCCGTAGGTGATCGCGATCAGAATCGTGGCGAACGCGCACGCGATGCCGTAGGAGCCCTTCTCGGCGAACTCGTTGATCTGCACCGTGATGAGGAAGAACTGCGGCGTCACGAGCAGGATGATCGCGGAGATGGCCGTGATGGAGCGGACGAACGCGGTCACGAGGCCCGAGAGGAACGAGTCCTTGATGAGCGGAAGCGTCACCGTCCGGAAGACCGTGAAGCTGTCCGCGCCCATGTCGTAGGCGCTCTCCTCGATGGACTTGTCGATCTGGCGCAGCGCCGAGATGCCCGAGCGCGTGCCGGTGGGAAGCGAGCGCACGATGAAGACGATGATCAGAATCGCGGCCGAGCCGTAGAGGCCCTGGAGAAACCCGGTGCGGAAGACGCCCGCGGAGAAGCCGCGGATGAAGCCGACGCCGAGGACCGTGCCGGGCACGGCCATGGCGAGCATCGAGACGAACTCGATGAAGCCCTTGGTGCGGAAGTTCCGCTTGACCACCAGGTAGGAGATGATCATCGAGAGCAGCGCCGTGATCGGAGCGGCTATGAGCGACAGCACGAAGGAGTCGCGGAACGCCTCGAGGCCGTGGTAGCGCTCGAAGACCTGGATGAACCACTTGGGCGTGAGCGTGAAGTCGTAGCCCCACGTCTTGAACAGGGCGCCAAACGGCACGCAGATGTACATCACGACCACGAAGACGGCGATGACGCCGCACAGGATGGTAAGCGGCAGCGTCACGGAGCGGTCGGTGATGAGCATGCGGGCGCGGGAGGCCTTGCCGGTGAGCGTGGCCGTGCTCTTGGCCTCGAGCACGTACTTCTGCACGATGAACATGAGCAGCGTGATGCACAGAAGCACGACGGCCATCGCGGCGGCGCCCTCCTTGTCGTAGGCGCCCGTGATCTGCAGGTAGATCGTGGTGGCGAGCGTGTCGTAGGAGCCGCCGATGATCATGGGGTTGGCGAAGTCGGCGATCGACTCGATGAAGGTGACGAGAAACGCGTTGCCGAGTCCCGGCAGGACGAGCGGCAGCGTGACGGACGTGAAGACCTTCCAGCGGCTGGCGCCCATGTCGCGCGCGGCCTCCTCCAGCGACGGGTCGATGTTTTTGAGCAGGCCGCGCAGCATCATGTAGCACACGGGGAAAAACGTCAGCGTCTGGACCACGAAGATGCCCCAGAAGCCGTAGACGGAGTTGTCGTAGATGCCGAGCAGGTAGCGCGTGACGATGCCGGACTTGCCGAAGAGCATGATCACCGAGAGGGAGAGCACGAACGGCGGCGAGACCACCGGCAGCATCGAGACGACCTTGAAGAGTCCCGAGAGGAACCGCGTGCGCAGCTTCACGTACACCTCGACGTAGGCGAACAGCAGCCCCACGAGCGCCGAGGCGACGCTCACGAGCAGGCCCACCGAGAGCGTGTTTGTGATCGCGGTGGTGAACGTGTGCATCTGGAAGATGCGCTCGAAGACCTCAAGGCTCGGCCCTCGCTCCGTGATGAAGCTGTCCACCAGAAGAATCGCGAGCGGGTACAGGATGAACAGCGTCAGAAACGCTATCAGCACCACGATGGTGGTGATCATGATGGGATCGGCCAGGAGCTTCTTGCGGTCAAGTTCGGCGCTCTGGGTTCTAGCCATAGCCACCCCCTTCAACTCGTCTTCCTACGTAGGGGCGCCGGGCGGATGAGGGCATCCGCCCGGCGCGGCTCGGGTCACGCGTGGCTCGCCGCGGCGGGCGAGAAGAACGCGCGGGCGGAGGCGCTACGCGTCCTCGGTCTCAAAGCGGTCGTCGCCGCCGCCCAGGGCCTCCATGACCTCGGCGACGTAGGTGTCGGTGTTGGCCTTGGCGTCCTCGAAGTCATAGTCCATCGTGTTGTTCGGGTCGAGGCCGAACTCAGTGGCGATCTCGGGCTGCTGCGCGTTGTCGATGACGAGGAACTGGTAGGAGCCGTTCTGCGCGGCGAGCTCGACGCACTCGGGCGAGAGGGCGTACTCGATCCAGAGCTTGGCGGCGTTGGGGTGCTTGGCGCCCTTGAAGATGGCCGTGGCGCCCACCTCGCAGGAGGTGCCGGAGGACGGGACGACGAGCTCGATGTTCTCGTAGCCCTGGTCGACGATCTGGAAGATGCCGTCATGCAGGAAGCCGAGGCCGATCGTGCACTCGCCGGTGCCGATGTTCTTGGACGGGCCGGAGCCGGACTTGGTGTAGACCTCGACGTTCTTGTCGAGGTCAACGAGGAACTGGATGCCCTCGTCGTGGCCGTACTTCTGGATCATCGTGTTGACGATGAGCTTGGCGGTGCCGGCCGTGTTGTAGTTGGACGACCAGATGAGGCCCTCGTACTGCGGGTCGGTGAGGTCGGCGAAGTCCTCCGGCGGGGTGACGCCCAGGCGCTCGACCTCGTCCTTGTTGTACATGATGCCAAGAAGGCCGGTGTAGATGCCGTACCAGTTGCCGTCGGCGTCCTGGTACTTGGGGTCGGTGATGTGGGAGGCGTTGGCGGCCTCGTAGGGCTCGAGCAGGCCCTCGGCGGTCACGACGTTGTAGGGGTCGGTGGTGCCGCCGAACCAGACGTCGCCGGAGGGGTTGCCGTTCTCCTCCTCGATCTTGGCCTGGACCTCACCGGTGGAGAGGCGCTGGTACTGGACCTCGATGCCAAAGACCTCCTGGAAGTGGTTGCAGGCGGCGGCAAGGTAGTCCTCCTCGCAGGAGCCGTAGACGACGAGGGTGCCCTCCTCCTGGGCGGCCTTGATGAGGTCCTCGGACGCACCGACGGAGTTCTCCGCGACCTGGGTGCCGTCGGAGGGGGCGTCGCCGCCGTCGCCGTTGCACGCGACGAGGCCGAGTCCGCAGAGCGTTGCGGCACCGGCCGCGATGAAGTTCCTGCGCGAGATGTTCGACATGGTCCAACCTTCCCTTCGCTGACGGGCCCTCGCGGGCCCACTCTCAAACGAGTCCTCGTCGAAGAGGCCTTAACACGTTCTTAACGTTTCTTGCAGAACTATGACAGAACGAAATCGCCGAGCGGTCGCCTGCACTCCGGAGGCGCGACGCGTGGCGCCCTCTCCCCAATGCCAGTTGACGACGTATACTATGTATAATATAGTATACGTCGTCATAGGGCATCAAAGGAGGGGTCGTCGTGGACGCGCAGCTCAAGCGGGGCTTCATCGAGGCGTGCGTGCTCGTGGCCGTGTGCGACCAGGAGTCGTACGGCTACCAGATCATTCGTGACGTGCCGGGCGTGCTCGGGCTCACGGAGTCGACGCTCTACCCCGTGCTCAAGCGGCTCGAGGCCGCGGGGCACGTCTCGTCGCGCAGCGCCGAGCACAACGGGCGGCTGCGCAAGTACTACCGCATCACGGACTCGGGACGGGCGCGGCTGGCCCAAGTTACCGCCGAGCGCGCCGAGGTGGAGCAGGTCTACGACTACATCGGGAGGGTTTGCCATGACTAAGCAGGAGTACCTCGCCGAGCTGCGCGCGGCGCTGTCCGACCTGAGCGCCGAGGAGGCCTCGAGGGCGTGCGCCTTCTACGAGGAGATGATCGACGACCGCATGGAGGCCGGCGAGGACGAGCGGGACGCCGTCGCGGCGATGGAGCCCCCCGCCGTGGCCGCGTCGCGCATCGTGGACGAGATGCCGGCCGTGCCGCGCGCCCTGGCGCGGGCGCGGGGCGGAACGCCTCCATCTCCGAGGTCGCCGAAGCCCTCACCGACGAGTCGCGCGACCTCGGCGAGAAGAGCCTCTACACCACGGTCTCGGTCATTGCCGCGGGACTCGGCATCTGAGGCCCGGCCGGCCGTCGTTGCGCTAACCTAGTCTGGACAGGGACCCGGCGGAGGAGAGGCCATGCCCGCGATCATCACTCACCACATCTTCGGGGAAGACGTCGCGCGCCTGCTGCCCGAGGAGGTCGTCTCGGGCGAGGAGGAGCTGCTCGCCTTTCTGCTGGGAAACCAGGGCCCTGACCCGTTCTTCGCGCGGTTCTCCACGCTTCCCGCGGTCGCCGCGCGCAGCCGCGCCCTCGCCTCCACGATTCAGGCGGGCCGCGTCACGCGTGCGTTCATGGCGCTGCGCGACGGCGTGAGGCGCCTTCCCGTCGCCGACGAGCGCGTGGGCCGCGCCTTCGTCCTCGGCCTCCTCGGCCACTACGCGCTCGACCGGGGCGCGCACCCCTTCGTCATCGCGCAGCAGCGCGCGCTCTGCGCGTGTGACCGCAGCCTCGAGCGCGCGTCCGGCGAGGTCCACGCGCTGATCGAGTCCGACATCGACTCATGGATCTTGTGGGAGCGCTGCAGCGCGACCGTGGAGGAGCGCCCCGCGACGGGCAACCTCATGCGGACGGAGCGCATCGAGCGCGTGGGCGGCGCCCTCTTCTCGCAGATGGCCCTCTCCGTCTTCGGCGTCGCCGCGAGCGCGCGCGAGTACGCCGCCAGCGTCCGGGACTACGAGCGTCTCTACCGCCTGATCGACCCCGCCGGCTCCCCGGCGTCGAGGGCGGCGGGCGCCGTCGAGCGCCTCGCGCGCGGCCGCTCCCGCGCCGAGGCGATGGCGCACTACGCGCGTCGCAGCACCGAGTGCCCCGCCGCCAACCTGGGCTGCCGCCCCTGGGCGGACCCCTTCACCGGCAGGGTCCGCCACGTGAGCTTCGCCGACCTCTTCGACGAGGCCCGGCTCTCCTACCCCGCCCTCGCCGAGGCGCTCGTGCGCAGCGACGAGGCGAGGTTCCGCGAGCTCGTCGGCGGGCTCAGCTACGCCGGCAGACCCGGGACGGACGACTAGGCCCGGGCGCCTCAGCGTAGCCCGATCCGCACGCACGGATTCGTGCCCGAAAGCGTGCGT
Source organism: Thermophilibacter mediterraneus (assembly GCF_900119385.1). GTDB lineage: Bacteria > Actinomycetota > Coriobacteriia > Coriobacteriales > Atopobiaceae > Thermophilibacter > Thermophilibacter mediterraneus. The sequence goes on along the minus strand of NZ_FPKO01000007.1, from coordinate 89,937 downwards.
TTTGCGCGGACCACGCGGGCGCGCCCGGCGGGCGCATGCGGCGAGAAGAGCGGTGCGCGCATGCCGCTAGAGCCAGACGAGCTCGCTCGGGGCATCCGGCTCGTCCGGTCCCCGCCCTCCCCCGTCGGCCGGCGCGCCCCATCCCGTCGACTCCTCGAGCCAGGGCCGTCGACGCTCCGGGAGCGGCTCGAAAGGCCGCTCCTCGCCCCTCTCCAGCCACACGATGCCGCCGGGGCCGTCCTTCTCGCCGGGGGCGAGCATGGTCAGAGCCCCAGCCCGGAGGCGACCTCGCCCGCGCAGGCCATGGCGTCCGCGATGGCGCTCACCACGAGGGACGACCCCGTGCGCGCGTCCCCGGCGACGTAGACCGAGCCCGAGGCGCGATGCCCCTTGACGCACGAGGGCAGCCCGCGCTCCCCCACGGTGACGCCAAGGGCCTCGAGCGCGCCGCGCTCCGGCCCCGTGAAGCCGCACGCCACGAGCACCAGCTGCGCAGCCAGATCCCGCTCGGAGCCCTCCACGGCCTCGGGGCGCCCGCCGGACCAGTCGAGGTCGACCACGCGCACGCCGCGCACCGAGCCCGACTCGTCGAGAAGAACCTCGCGGGTGTCCGTCGCCCACGCGCGGCACTCGCCGCCCATGAGCTCGATGGCCTCCTCCTGACCGTAGTCGGTCTTGAGGGTGGCGGGCCACTCGGGCCAGCGCACGGCTCCCGGGCCCGGGTCCGCGGGCCGCGGCATGAACTCGAGCTGCCGCACCGACCGAGCGCCCTGGCGCACCGCGGTGCCCATGCAGTCGTTGCCCGTGTCGCCGCCGCCGATGACGACCACGTCGAGCCCCGCCGCGCTCACGGCCGGCTCGCCGCCGTCGAGCAGGGCGCGCGTGGACGCGGTGAGGTAGTCAACGGCGAAGACCACCCCGCCGGCCGCGCGCCCCTCCTCGAACCCCGCCGCCGAGAGACCGTGCGGGCGACGCGCGCCCACGGCCACCACCACGGCGTCGAAGTCGGCGAGGAGCCCCTCCGCCACGTCCTTCTCGGCCGCGTCCGCGCCCAGGCGAAACTCCACGCCCAGCTCGCGCATCAGCGCGACGCGGCGCTCGACCACGTCCTTGGGCAGCTTCATGTTGGGGATGCCGTACATGAGCAGGCCCCCGGGACGGTCGGAGCGCTCGACCACCGTGACGCGCGCGCCGCGGCGGGCGAGCTCCCACGCGGCCGCGAGGCCGGCCGGGCCGGAGCCCACCACGGCCGCGCGCGGGGCGTCCGGCCCCGCCGGCTCGAAGCGCCGCGGGCCCCCGTGGGCCCACTCCCAGTCCGAGATGGCGCGCTCGTTGTCGTGGACGGTCTCGGGCTCGTCGTCGCGCCCGAGGTTGCAGGCCGCCTCGCAGAGCGCGGGGCACACCCGGCTCGTGAACTCGGGCAGCGGGGAGGTGAGCGCCAGGCGGTCGGCCGCCTCGCGCCAGAGTCCGCGGTAGAGGAGGTCGTTCCACTCGGGGATGAGGTTGTGCAGCGGGCAGCCGCTCGGTCGCGCGCCCCCGAAGCCGAGGCCGGACTGGCAGAACGCCACGCCGCACATCATGCAGCGGCTCGCCTGCTCGCGCTGGAGATCGGGCGGCAGCTGCTCGTAGAGCTCGCGGTAGTCGCGCGCGCGCTCTCCGACCGCACGCAGCTCGTGGGCCACGCGGCCCACCGTGAGAAACGCTCCGGGCTTGCCCATGACTTACGCCTCCCTCATCGCGTCGAACGCGTAGCTCAGGGCCTCCTCGCGCGTCGCACCGCGCCCCTCGGCCTCGGCCACGTGCGCCAGGACGCGCTCGTAGTCGCGCGGAATGACCTTCACGAAGTCGTCCCTGATGGAATCGAACTGGTAGAGCATCTTGATGCCGCGAGGGCTCGCCGTGCGGCGAACGTGCTCCTCGATGAGGGCGCGAACCTCCTCGAGCTCGGACTCGCTCGGGGCCTCGAGCTCCACGAGCTCGGCGTTGCAGCGGCGCCCGAGCGTGCCGAACTGGTCGTAGACGTAGGCGACCCCGCCGGACATGCCGGCAGCGAAGTTGGGGCCCACCTCGCCGAGCACGAGCACCCGTCCCCCCGTCATGTACTCGCAGCCGTGGGCGCCCACGCCCTCGACCACCACCGTCGCACCCGAGTTGCGCACGCAGAAGCGCTGGCCGGCAAGCCCGTTCACGAAGGCGCGGCCGCTCGTGGCGCCGTAGAAGGCGACGTTGCCCACGATGACGTTCTCGTCGAACTTGTAGGTCGCCCCCTCGCGCGGCCGCACCGAGAGCACGCCGCCCGAGAGCCCCTTCCCGAAGTAGTCGTTGGCGTCGCCGGAGATGTTGAGGGTGACGCCGGCCGGGAGGAACGCGCCGAAGCTCTGGCCTCCCGACCCCTCGCAGTCGACCGTGATCGACCCCTCGGGCAGGCCCTCCGGGTGCCGGCGGGTGACGTGGCTTCCCAGCAGCGTCCCCACGCAGCGGTTGACGTTGTCGATGTCCGCGCGAAAGCGGACGGGGGTGAGGTGCTCGCGGGCGCCCTCGGTGTAGGGCACGAAGAGCGTGGCGTCGAGCGTGCGGTCGAGCTCGAGGTCCGGGGCCATCTCGGGGAGGAAGTGCGGGGCGTCCGCGCCGGGGATGCTCCGGCCGAACTCGCAGGTCGCCGGGGCGAGGAGGTCGGAGAGGTCCAGGCTGTTCGCCTTCCAGTTGCGCTCGCCGGCGACCGGGACCTGCCGCAGGCAGTCGGAGCGGCCAACCATCTCGTCAACGGTGCGGAACCCCAGGGAGGCCATGATCTCGCGCAGCTCCTCGGCGACGAAGGTCATGTAGTTGACCACGTGCTCGGGCCTGCCCGAGAAGCGCCCGCGCAGCGCGCAGTTCTGCGTGGCGATGCCGGCGGGGCAGGTGTCTCGCTGGCAGTCGCGCTGCATGAGGCACCCGCAGGCGATGAGCGGCATGGTGGCGAACCCGAACTCCTCCGCGCCGAGGAGCGCGGCGACGGCCACGTCGCGCCCGCTCATGAGCTTGCCGTCGGTCTCGAGGACCACGCGGGAGCGCAGGCCGTTGCGCACGAGGGTCTGCTGCGTCTCCGCGAGGCCGATCTCGAACGGGATGCCGGCATGGTAGATCGAGTCGCGCGGGGCGGCCCCGGTGCCGCCGTTGTGCCCGGAGACGAGGATCTTGTCGGCGCCCCCCTTTGCCACGCCCGTGGCGATGGTGCCCACGCCGGCCAGCGCGCACAGCTTCACCGAGACGCGCGCCTCGGGGTTGGCGTTCTTCAGGTCGAAGATGAGCTCGGCAAGGTCCTCTATGGAGTAGATGTCGTGGTGGGGCGGCGGCGATATGAGGCCGACGCCCGGCGTGGACTGGCGCACCTCCGCGATCCACGGGTAGACCTTCCTGCCGGGCAGGTGCCCGCCCTCGCCGGGCTTGGCGCCCTGGGCCATCTTGATCTGGATCTCGACTGCCGAGCAGAGGTAGCGGCTCGTCACGCCGAAGCGCCCCGAGGCAACCTGCTTGATGGCGGAGCGCCGCGAGTCTCCGTTCGGCAGCGGGGTCTCGCGGGCGGGGTCCTCGCCGCCCTCCCCGGTGTTGGAGCGGCCGTGCAGGCGGTTCATGGCAACGGCCAGGCACTCGTGCTGCTCGCGGCTGATCGAGCCGTAGCTCATCGCGCCAGTGTTGAAGCGGCGCACGATCTCGCTCGCGGGCTCGACCTCGTCGAGCGGCACCGGATCGCCGGCGGGCGAGAAGCCCATGAGGTCGCGCAGGGTCACAGCGCGCCCACCGCGGTGCACCCACGCGGAGAACTCCCTGAAGAGGCCGTAGTCGCCCTCGCGGCAGGCCCGCTGCAGGAGGTAGATGGCCTTCGGGTCGATGAGGTGCTCCTCGCCTCCGACCGGGCGCCACTTGGTGAGGCCGAGGGTGGGCAGCTGGTCGGGCGCGGGGCTCGCGGCGAGCGCGAGCGCGTCGTCGTAGCGCTCGTCGAGCTCGCGCTGGAGGTCGGCCGTCGTGAGGCCGCCCACGCGCGTTGCCGTGAACGTGAAGTACCTCCCGACGAGCTCGTCGGACAGGCCCAGGATCTCGAAGATCTGCGCGGAGTGGTACCCCTGCATCGTGGAGATGCCCATCTTGGACATGATGGAGACGATGCCGGCCGTGACCGCTCGGTCGTAGTTGGCGAGCGCCTCCTCGGGGCCGAGGTCGAGCTCGCCGCGCGCGCAGAGGTCGCGGATGCAGTCGTGCGCCATGTACGGGTAGATGCCGGACGCCGAGAAGGACACGAGGCACGCGAAGTCGTGCGCCGAGAACGCGTCGCCCGTCTCCACCACGAGGTCAGCACGCGTGCGCAGGCCGCAGCGGATGAGGTGGTTGTGCACGCAGCCCAGGGCCAGCAGCGACGGTATGCTCACCTCGCCGGCGGCGGCGCGGTCCGAGATCACCACGATGTTTGCCCCGGCGCGCACGTCCTTCTCGACGCGCTCCGCGAGCTCGTCGAGGGCTCGCTCGAGGGCACCGTCGCCGCCGGAGCGCAGGTAGGTGGCGCTCACCCGGGCGGTCTTGAACCCCACGCGGTCGATCGCGCAGATGCGGCGGAAGTCCGCCTCGCTGAGCATGGGGCCGCCCAGGCGCACCAGCCGGCAGGTGTCGCGGCAGTCCTCGAGGAGGTTGCCGTGGTTGCCGAGGTAGAGCACGGAGCTCGTGACGAGGCTCTCGCGCAGCGCGTCGATCGGCGGGTTGGTGACCTGGGCGAAGAGCTGGTTGAAGTAGTCGAAGAACGAGCGGTGCCTGGTGGAGAGGCACGCGAGCGGGGCGTCGGTGCCCATGGATGCCAGGGGCACGCCGCCCTTCTCCGCCATCGGGCGCACGACCTCGTCCACGTCGTCGTAGTGGTAGCCGAGGCGCGCCATGCGCGTCACGAGCGGAACGCCCGCGTCGCGCTTCGCCGGGGCGGCGGAGGCGCCCGGGTCGGCGAGGTCCGCGAGGTCGATGGTCTCCTGGTCGAGCCAGTCGCGATAGGGCTTCTCGGCCGCGAAGCGGTCGCGGATCTCGTCGTTCCAGATGACGCGCCCCTGGTCAGGGTCGACCTCGAGCATCTCGCCCGGGCCGAGGCAGCCCGCGCGCAGGACGTTCTCGGGCTCCACGTCGATGGTGCCCACCTCGGAGGAGAGGATCAGGCGCTCGTCGCGGGTGACGTAGTAGCGCGCCGGGCGCAGGCCGTTCCTGTCGAGGGCGGCGCCCACGAGCCGGCCGTCGGTGAAGACGATCGCCGCCGGGCCGTCCCAGGGCTCCATGAGCATGGACTGGTAGGCGTCATAGGCGCGGCGCTTCTCGCTGAGCTCGGCGTTGTGGTCCCACGGCTCGGGCATCATGAGGGTCACGGCGCGGTCGATGGGCCGCCCGTTCATCGTGAGGAACTCGAGCACGTTGTCGAGGATGGCGGAGTCCGAGCCCTCGCGGTTGATGATCGGCATGACGCGCTCGAGGTCCGCCCCGAGCGTCGGCGAGTAGAGCATGGGCTCGCGGGCGCGAATCCAGCTCACGTTGCCGCGCAGGGTGTTGATCTCCCCGTTGTGGATGATGAGGCGGTTGGGATGCGCGCGCTCCCAGCTGGGGGTGGTGTTGGTAGAGTAGCGCGAGTGCACCAGCGCCAGGGCGGTCTCGACCGCGGCGTCGCCCAGGTCCAGGTAGAAGCGACGCATCTGGGTCGCCACGAGCATGCCCTTGTAGACGATCGTGCGACTGGACATGGAGCACACGTAGAAGATCTTGCCCGCGAGCGCCGGCTCCGCGTCGGCGGCGCGCTCGATGGTGCGACGGGTGACGTAGAGGCGGCGCTCGAAGTCGGAGCCGCGCGCGACGTCGTCCGGGCGGCGCAGGAACGCCTGGTAGATGGTCGGCATGCAGGCGCGTGCCGTGGAGCCCAGGTCGTGCGGGTCCACGGGCACCTCGCGCCAGAACATGAGCGGGACGCCGCACTCCGCGCAGCCGCGCTCGAAGACCTGCCGCGCGGCGGTCACGCCGGCAGGGTCCTCGTGCGGCAGGAACAGCATCGCCACGCCGTAGTCGCCCTCGTCGGGCAGGAGCTGCCCCTCCTTCTGGGCCTCGTTGCGGAAGAAGCGGTGCGGAACCTGAAAGAGCACGCCCGCTCCGTCGCCGGTGTTCTTCTCGAGGCCCTTGCCGCCACGGTGCTCAAGGTTGACGAGGACCGAGAGCGCGTCGTCGAGCGTCTGGTGGCTGCGCCTGCCATGCAGGTGCGCGATGGCGCCGATGCCGCACGCGTCGTGCTCGTACTCGGTGCGGTAGAGGCCGTGCTGTGCCATGGGACTCCCCTCTCTTGTGGTCACAGGGGAGTCTACGGCGCGGGCGGCGGGCGGCGGAAAAGCGAGACGAAGTTGCTACGCTCCCGCCACGCACGCGTTTCCCGCCCGCCATCTGCGCGACGCGCGGCGGTAACGGGCGGGAAACGCTACGCTCCCGCCACGCACGCGTTTCCCGCCCGCCATCTGCGCGACGCGCGGCGGTGCGGGGGCGCGCGGCGCACCAGGGCGGGAGGCGCGCATTCGGCGCGATTGCGCGCAACTTCGTCGAGTGCGCGCACTCTCCCGTGGCAGAGCGCGCACTCGGCCGGATCTGTGTCCGCCCGGACAGGAAAGGGCTCGAGTGCACGGTTGCCGGCGCGCACTCGGCCGGATCTGTGTCCGCCCGGACAGGAAAGGGCTCGAGTGCACGGTTGTCGGCGCGCACTCGGCCGGATTTGTGTCCGCCCGGACAGGAAGGGGCTCGAGTGCGCGCCGGCCGGCGCAGGGCGCCGGGGAGCGCGGGTCCTTCTCGCCGGTCCTTGTCCTTTGTTCTATAGTGCTCGCGGGACCCCGCTGGTATCGATTTCGCTACCATAGGGGCAGGGGGAGACGTCCGCCTCATCGGAAGGGAGCACCATGCTCGAGGACTATGCCAAGGCCCGCAAGCTCGGACTCAAGCAGGTCGACCGCGACATCTCGGACGGCCACTACCCCTATCCCCCCGCACTCGACGACATCCTCAAGAACCAGGGCTACCAGGGGGAGGTCCCCATCGGCCTCACCGAGATCGACCTCAGCCTGATCGCGGGGACCAAGACGCGCGGGCGGCAGAACATGTTCTCGAGCGGGTTCCTGCCCATCGCGGAGGCCTCGTCCGAGTTCGCGATGAAGTGGAGCGAGCTCATCGACTCCCAGCGCGCCGAGGGGCTGCGCGACCCGATCGTGGTCTACGAGTACCTGCAGCGCTTCTACGTCCAGGAGGGGAACAAGCGCGTCTCGGTCTCGCGCTACCTGGGCATGCCCACCATCCTGGCAAACATCACGCGCGTGACCCCCATGCCCTCGGACGAGAAGGGCCTGCGCGTCTACCACGAGTTCACCCGCTTCTACCGCGTCTGCCCCATCTACGGCATCACCTCGTCCGAGGAGGGGTTCTACGCGCGACTCGCCGCCCTGCTCGGCCAGGACCTCGAGACCCCCTGGCCCGACGAGGTCGTTCGCGACCTGCGCTCGCTGTTCGACGGGTTCTCCGCCGCGTTCAGGGCCCACGGGGGCGACGCGCTCGACCTGCAGGTGGGGGACGCCCTCGCGCACTACGTCTCCATCTTCGGGTTCGACCACCTGCGCGGCCTCTCGCCCAGGGAGGTCGACGCGCAGGTCGGCAAGATCTGGGGAGAGTTCGTGGTCACCCAGGGGCAGGGGGCGCGCGCCTACCTCGAGGACCCCAGCCTCGAGGGCACCAAGCCCCTTCCCAAGCTCAAGAACCTCGCGAAGAAGGCCGTGCTCGCCAAGCCCTTCCGCGTGGCCTTCGTCTACGACCGCAACCCGCTCTCGTCGGGCTGGATCTCGCTGCACGAGCGCGGGCGCGAGAAGCTCGAGGAGCGCCTCGGCGGGACCGTCGCCACGCGCGCCTTCACCGACCGCAGCTCCGACGCCGCCTTCGACCAGGCCGTCGACGAGGCGGTGTCCGACGGGGCCGACCTCATCGTCACCTGCGCGCCCACCCAGATGCGCCAGACGCTGCGCGCCGCGGCGGAGCACCCGGGCCCGGACTACCTCAACTGCTCCGTGAGCCTCTCGCACAGCGCCGTGCGCGGGTTCTACGGGCGCATGTACGAGGCGAAGTTTCTGCTCGGGGCGCTCGCGGCGAGCCTCGCCGGGCACCATCGACTGGGCTACGTGGCGGAGTCACCGGTCTTCTCGACCGTGGCCGAGATCAACGCCTTCGCCATCGGCGCCGCGATGGTGGACCCGTACGTGACGGTGTACCTCAAGTGGTTCTCGACCAAGGACTACAACTGGCGCCGCGAGCTGCGCGACGAGGGCGTGCACATCATCTCCGGGCGCGACTACGCCAACCCGCTCGCCCCGCGCGAGTCCTGGGGCCTCTACCGCGTGGAGGACGACGGCTCCGAGACCCACCTCGCCGAGCCCGTCTGGAAGTGGGGCCGCTACTACGAGCTGCTCGTCCGCTCCATCCGCAACGACACCTGGAAGAGGGAGGGCGAGAAGATCCCCGGGCAGTCGCTCAACTACTGGTGGGGCATGTCCGCCGGCGTGCTCGACGTGCGCCTCTCCGACCAGCTGCCGCGCGGGCAGCGCATGCTCGTGGACGTGCTGCGCCAGTCGGTGCTCTCCGGGCGCGTGCACCCCTTCACCGGGGAGCTCCGCGCGCAGGGGGGCGACGTGGTGCAGGGGCCGGAGGCCGGGCGCCTCACGAGCGAGCAGATCGTGCGGATGCGCTGGCTGAACGAGAACGTGGTCGGGCGCCTTCCCGAGCAGCGCGAGCTCGACCGGGACGGCAAGGTCGAGGTCGAGGTCGCCGGCGTCATCCCCGTCGACCCCGCGACGGTGCTCCTCAGGGACACCGCGCGCTAGGGGGCACACATGAGGATTCTTGCCATCGCGGACGTCGAGGAGGGCTGGCTCTACGAACGCTGGGACCGCGAGCGCATGGCGGGGGTCGACCTCGTCATCTCCTGCGGAGACCTGCCCGCCGTGTACCTCGAGCACATCGTGACCCTCGCCAACGTGCCGCTGCTCTACGTCCAGGGAAACCACGACACCGCCTACGACCGCCACGCGCCCGAGGGCTGCGTCAGCATCGACGGCCACGTGCGCGACTATCGCGGCCTGCGCGTCATGGGCCTCGGGGGGTCGATTCGCTACAACCCCGAGGTCCACGGCTTCACCGAGGCGGAGATGCGCCGGCGCGCGGCGCGGATGGCGCTTCTCGCCAGCGCGACGGGGGGTGTGGACCTCGTGGTCACGCACGCCCCCGCGCGCGGCTACGGCGACCTCGACGACCTTCCGCACCGCGGCTTCGAGGCGTTCGACGCGCTGCTCTCGCGCGTTCGGCCACGCTACCTGCTGCACGGGCACGTCCACATGGAGTACGGGCGCATCGAGCGCGTCGTCGAGCACCCCAGCGGCACCACGATCGTCAACTGCTGCGGGTCGTACCTGCTCGACCTCCCCGACGAGACCATCGGCGGACGCGGCGGGCTGTTCCCGGCCGAGGCCGTGTAGCATCGCGCGCGGGCGCGAGCGAGCCCGCAGCCCCCGACGAGCGGCTGAAGCCACGTTGTATGCAGTTTTTCTCCGATTCCCAAAGTATCACTCGGCCAGTGGCATTTCTCCACCTGAGAAAACATCGATTCTCAGCGCCGACTTGCGGAGCCTTGCCAAAAATCTGCATACAACGCCCAGCTCGCCCCTGCAACCGCGCGGCGCCCTCCGGCGAGCGGCGTGTTTTTCGCCGCAAACGGAAATGCGAGATTCTAACCTCCCCTTCCGGCATCTGGTGGTATAAGTCTGCTAACACCGAATTGGAAACGTTTCCAATTCATGGGAGAGAAGGACCGGCGGGACGAGAGGCGGCGACCATGGACATACGCGACATCGCGGCGAAGTCGGGCTACGGCGTGGGGACGGTCTCCCGCGTGATCAACGACCAGCCCAACGTGAGCGACCGCGCGCGGGAGCGCATCCTCGCCGTGATGGAGGAGCTCGGCTACGAGCCCAACTCCAACGCGCGCTACCTCAAGATGCGCTCGCAGACCCCCGTCGCCGCCTTCGTCATGGGCGTGAACAACCGCCTCTTCGGCGACATCCTCGAGCGCATCCAGGCGGCCCTCGCCGCACAGGAGGAGGACCTGGCCGTCACCTACCTCGCCGACGACGCCGAGGAGGTCCGGACCGCCATACGCTACCAGCAGACGCGCCGCCCCAAGGGCATGCTCTTCCTGGGAGGCGAGCCCCGCTACTTCCGCGAGTCCTTCGGCGAGATCGAGGTCCCGAGCGTGCTCGTCACCAACGTGGTCGACGGCCTCGACTTCCCCAACCTCTCGAGCGTCTCCATCGACAACGTCGCCGCCTCGCGCGACATGGTCGAGCACCTCTGGGGCCTCGGGCACCGCAGGATCGGCGTCATCGGCGGCAACCCCGAGCGCGAGCTCATCAGCGCCCGGCGCCTCGCCGGCGTCGAGGAGGCGCTGCTCGCCCACGGCGTGACCCTCGACCGCGCCCGCGACTACGAGCCGAGCGGGTACTCGGAGTCCGGCGGCTACGAGGCGGCGCGGACGCTCCTGACCCGCTCCCCCGACCTCACCGCGATCTTCTCGCTCGGCGACGCAGTCGCCTTTGGCGCCGTGCGGGCCATCGCCGACCTCGGGCTCTCCGTGCCGGGCGACGTCTCGATCACCGGCTTCGACGACACCACGTTCTCGCAGTTCTCCATCCCGCGCATCACCACCGTCCGACAGGACGCCGACCGGCTCGCCGAGCGCGCCGTGCGGATCCTGCTCGACGGCATGCGCTCGGGCGCCGCCGCTGTGCACGAGGTCGTGCCGTACGAGATCGCCCGTCGAGAGAGCGTCCGCGCGATCGAGGGGTAGGGCCGCGGTCGCCGAGGCCCTCGGGCCAGTGAAGGCAGCAGTCGCCGGGCGAGAGGAGCCCGGCCAAGATGAAAGGAGGGTGCCATGAGAAGCTCCGGGGTGCTGATGCCCGTCACCGCGCTTCCCTCGCCGTGGGGCGTCGGCACCATGGGCGCGCAGGCGCGCGCCTTCGTCGACTTCCTCAGCGACGCCGGGGTGTCGGTCTGGCAGGTGCTGCCGATCGTCCCCACGAGCTACGGGGACTCGCCGTACCAGTCGTTCTCGACCTTTGCCGGCAACCCCTACCTGATCGACCTCGACGACCTCGCCGAGGAGGGCCTGCTTTGCCGGGACGAGTACGCCGGCCGCGACTGGGGCTCCGACCCCGCGCGCGTCGACTACGGCGCGCTCTACCGGGAGCGCTTCGACGTGCTCCGTCACGCAGTGCGCCGCCTCGAGCGGGACCGGGCGGGCGAGCTCGCCTCCTTCTGCGACCGCGAGCGGGCCTGGCTCGACGACTACGCGCTGTTCATGGCCGCAAAGGACGCCCACGGAGGGGCGCCCTGGCACGCCTGGGAGGACGCCCTGCGCTTCCGCAGCCCGGAGGGCCTCGCCGAGGCCCGCGAGGCGCTGGCCGACGAGGTCCGCTTCTGGAGGGGCGTCCAGTGCCTGTTCTTCCGCCAGTGGGACCGGCTGCACGACCACGCCCGCTCGCGCGGCGTCCGCATCATGGGCGACCTGCCCTTCTACGTCGCCGACGACTCCGCGGACGTGTGGAGCCACCCCGAGCAGTTCCAGCTCGACGAGAGCCTGCGACCCCGTGAGATCGCCGGCGTCCCGCCCGACGGCTTCTCCGCGATCGGGCAGCTGTGGGGCAACCCCCTCTTTGCGTGGGACCGCATGAAGGCGGACGGCTACGAGTGGTGGACGGCCCGCATCGAGGCGCAGCTTCGCCTCTACGACATCCTCCGCATCGACCACTTCCGCGGGTTCGACACCTACTTCGCGATCCCCGCCGGCGCCGTCACCGCGGCCGACGGGCACTGGCGCAGGGGACCGGGCATCGAGCTGTTCGAGCTGCTCGAGAAGCGCATGGGCCGCTGCGAGATCGTCGCGGAGGACCTCGGCTACCTCACCGACTCCGTGCGCGCGCTCCTGGCAGAGTCGGGCTTCCCCGGCATGAAGGTCCTCGAGTTCGCCTTCGACACGCGCGACGGCACCGGAAGCGAGTACCTCCCCTACCGCTACCCCACCAACTGCGTCGCCTACGTCGGGACGCACGATAACGACACCGCCCTCGGCTGGCTCGAGAGCGCCCCGCTCGACGACGCCATGCTCGCTCGCGAGTACCTCCACCTCGACCCCAGGGAGGGCGAGGGGTGGGGCATGATGCGCGCCATCTGGGCGAGCGCCGCCGACCTCGCCGTGGTCCAGATGCAGGACCTGCTCGGCCTGGGCAGCGAGGCGCGCATCAACACGCCCTCGACGCTCGGCGCCAACTGGCAGTGGCGCGCGCTCCCGGGCTTCGACTCACCCGCGCTCGCCGCGCGCGTGCACCGCCAGATGGAGCTCTATCACCGCCTGCCCGACGTCGCGACGGGACGGTCCCCCCGTGACGTCGCAGAGAAGAACGAGGAGGAATGACATGGACTTTGAGAGCCGACTGAACGACGCGCTCGCCGACATGGGCCTCACCCTCGACGAGGCCGGCGACGCCCAGATCTTCTGCGCGCTGCTGCGCGCGACGCGCGACCTCGAGCTCGAGATGCGCCCCGCCACCGGCGAGCGCAAGCTCTACTACTTCTCGGCCGAGTTCCTCGTGGGGCGGCTGCTCCGCTCCAACCTCATGAACCTGGGCCTTCTCGACGAGGTCGAGGGCATCCTCGCCGCGCACGGCACCACGCTCGCCCGCGTGGAGGACTGCGAGCCCGAGCCCTCGCTCGGCAACGGAGGCCTGGGCCGCCTCGCCGCCTGCTTCCTCGACTCCATCGCCTCGCTCGGCCTCGCCGGGGACGGCGTCGGCCTCAACTACCACTACGGCCTCTTCCGGCAGGACCTCGCCGACGGCGTCCAGCGCGAGGAGCCCAACCCCTGGATCGAGCCCGAGTCCTGGCTGATCGACACCGGGAGGTCCTTCTCGGTACCCTTTGGCTTCGGCGACCTCGAGGCCAGAATGTTCGACATCGAGGTCCCCGGCTACAAGAACGACACGGTGAACCGCCTGCACCTCTTTGACGTCCCCGAGCCCGCGGCCGCGCCCGAGCACGGGATCGGCTTCGACAAGGGCGACGTCGCGCACAGCCTCACGAGCTTCCTGTACCCCGACGACTCCGACGAGGCGGGGCGCCTGCTGCGCGTCTACCAGCAGTACTTCATGGTCTCCGCGGGAGCCCAGCTCATCCTCGCCGAGCTGGAGGAGCGCGGCTTCGCCCCGGAGGAGCTCGACGCCCACGTCGCCGTGCACATCAACGACACGCACCCGTCGATGGTGATCCCCGAGCTCGTGCGCCTGCTCATGGAGCGGGGCGTCTCGTTCGAGGACGCGGCGGGCATCGTGGAGCGGACCTGCGCCTACACCAACCACACCATCCTCGCCGAGGCCCTCGAGACCTGGCCCATGCGCTTCATCGAGCAGGTCGCCCCTGGCATCGCGCCCATCATCCGCCGGCTCGACGCGCTCGCGCGGGAGCGGGGCGGCGGCGACGCGGTGGCCGTCGTCGACGGTGGCGACGTCGTGCACATGGCCAACATGGACGTGCACTTCTCCCACGCCGTCAACGGCGTCGCCGCGCTTCACACGCAGATCCTCGTGACCTCGGAGATGAGGCCCTTCGCCGAGCTCTACCCGGGCAAGTTCACCAACAAGACCAACGGCATCACCTTCCGACGCTGGCTCATGGGCTGCAACCGCCCGCTCGCCGACCACATCACCTCCGCGATCGGCGACGCCTGGGAGCGCGACGCGTCGCGCCTCGAGGACCTGCTGCCGTTCGCGGGCGACGCCTCGTTCGCGCGAGGGCTCCTCGACATCAAGCGGGACGCCAAGCGCGAGCTGGCCGAGTGGCTGCGCGCGTCCCAGGGCGTCGAGGTGGACCCGGACTCGGTCTTCGACATCCAGGTCAAGCGCATGCACCAGTACAAGCGCCAGCAGATGAACGCCCTCTACGCCATCTGGAAGTACCTGCAGATCAAGCGTGGAAACGTTCCCAACCGGCCGGTCACCATGATCTTCGGCGCCAAGGCCGCGCCGGCCTACACGCTCGCCAAGGACACGATCGCCCTGCTGCTCGCGCTGTCGCGCCTCATCGCCGACGACGGGCAGGTCTCCCCGTGGCTGCGCCTCGTCTTCGTCGAGAACTACAACGTCACGGCGGCCGAGCACCTCATCCCCGCCGCCGACGTCTCCGAGCAGATCTCGCTCGCGTCCAAGGAGGCGAGCGGCACCTCCAACATGAAGTTCATGGCCAACGGCGCGGTGACGCTCGGCACGCTCGACGGGGCGAACGTGGAGATCGCCAACCTGGTGGGCGAGGGGAACATCTACCTGTTCGGTCGCTCGTCCGAGGACGTCATCGGCCTCTACGACCGGGGCGACTACCGTCCCTGGGACGTCTGGCTCTCCGACGGAGAGCTCGCGGAGGCGCTCGACTTCATCGTCTCGCCCGAGCTTCTCGCCCGCGGCGACGCGGGGTGCCTCACCCGCGTGTACCGCGACTTCCTGGCCAAGGACTACTTCATGGCCCTTCTCGACGCGCGCGACTACGCCTCCGTGAAGGAGCGCTGCCTCGCGGACTACGAGGACCGCGACGCGTGGGCGGGGAAGATGCTCGTGAACGTCGCGAGGTCCGGGTTCTTCTCGTCCGACCGAACCATCCGCGAGTACGACCGCGACATCTGGCATCTCGCGTGACGTCCCGTGAACCGGGGCCGGGCACCGGTTCACAGACCCCGGTTCCCGCGCGAGGGGGACCGTCCTTCCCTTCCCAGACACGACCCCGTCCCAAACTTCAGAAAGGAGCAGACGATGACTGCAAACAACGAGCGCGCCGACTGGTGGAAGCAGGCCGTGGTGTACCAGGTGTACCCCCGCAGCTTCTACGACGCCAACGGCGACGGCCTGGGCGACATCAAGGGCGTGACGGAGCGCATGGGCTACCTGCGCGAGCTCGGAATCGACGCCATCTGGCTCTCGCCGTTCTACCCCTCCCCGCTCGTCGACGGCGGCTACGACGTGGCGGACTACCGCGACGTCGACCCGCGCCTGGGCACGCTCGAGGACTTCGACGCGATGTGCGCCGCCGCGCACGAGGCCGGCATGAAGGTGGTCGTCGACATCGTCCCCAACCACACCTCCACGGAGCACGAGTGGTTCAAGGCCGCGCTCGCCGCGGGCCCCGGGTCGCCCGAGCGCGACCGCTACGTCTTCCGTCCCGGCCGCGGCGAGAACGGGGAGCTCCCGCCCAACGGGTGGAAGTCGACCTTCGGCGGCCCCGCCTGGGAGCCGGTCGGCGACGGCGAGTGGTACCTGCACCTCTTCGCCGTCGAGCAGGCCGACCTCAACTGGGGGAACCCCGACGTCCACGAGGACTTCAAGAAGACCCTGCGCTTCTGGAGCGACCGCGGCGCCGACGGCTTCCGCATCGACGTGGCCCACGCGCTGGCCAAGGACCTCGACAGCCGTCCGCTCGCCGACTGGCCCGACGACCCCGACCAGGGCGAGCCCGGTGACGACAACCCCCTGTGGGACCGCCCCGAGGTCCACGAGATCTACCGCGAGTGGCGCCAGGTCTTCAACGAGTACGAGCCCGCGCGCTTCGCCGTGGCCGAGGCATGGGTCGTGCCGGAGCACCAGTGGATGTACGCCTCCCCCGACGAACTCGGGCAGGTCTTCAACTTCCAGCTCTCCAACGCGGCATGGTTCGCCGACGAGTTCCGCACCGCCATCGAGAAGGGCCTCGCCGCCGCCGAGCAGTCCGGCTCGACGACTACGTGGGTGCTCTCCAACCATGACATGCCGCGCCACCCCACGCGCTTCGCCCTGCCGCAGGTCCGCTCCTCGGTGCACCACCAGCTCGTGACCGACTGGCTGCTGCGCGACGGGAGGACCTACCACGAGGACCGCGAGCTCGGGACGCGTCGCGCCCGCGCCGCCCTGCTCATGGAGCTGGGGCTCCCCGGCTCGGTCTACCTCTACCAGGGCGAGGAGCTCGGCCTGTTCGAGGTGGCGGACATCCCCTGGGGCGCCCTCGAGGACCCGCAGGCGCTCATGACCACGCACGGTGACGCGATCAAGGGCCGGGACGGCTGCCGCGTGCCGCTGCCCTGGAGGGCGGTCGACGAGTCCGGGGACTTCGGCTTCTCCGCCCCGGTGGAGCACGAGGCTGCGCACCTGCCCCAGCCGGAGTGGTTCGCGCAGTTCGCGGTGGACGTCGAGGAGGCCAACACCGCGTCGATGCTCTGGTTCTACCGCCGCGCGCTCGGGATGCGCTCCGAGCTGCTCACGGCGACCGGCGACACCTCGCTCGCATGGGCCGGGGGCTACGGCGACCAGGTCATCGCCTACGAGCGCCCCTGCGCGGGCGGGCGCACGCTCACGAGCGTGACCAACTTCGGCGAGGGCCCGGTCGCGCTGCCCGCGGGCGAGGTCGTCCTCTGCTCCAGCGAGCTGCTCGCCGGGCGCCTGCCCCGGGACGCCACCGCCTGGGTCGTGCGGTAGGCGCCGCGAAGACGCCTCCTCCCGCCGTCCGGGAGCCGCCCTCCCCCAGGGTGCGTGCGGCTTCCGGACGGTTCCCCTAGTCAAAGTGACCGCAGCCCGCACGCGCTTGGATGGCGTGCGGGCTGCGGTCACTTTCCGATTCAATTCCGTCCGCAACCCGCACGCACCCGAATCAGGTGCGGCTTGCGGTCACTTCCGGGCCCGGTTCCGTCCGCAACCCGCACGCACCCGAATCAGGTGCGACTTGCGGTCACTTCCGGGCCCGGTTCCGTCCGCAACCCGCACGCATCCGAGGCGCGCGAGTCGCGGGGCCCTCCGCTCGGACGCTAGTCCACGCGCTCGAAGCGGTACATGAAGTTCTCGTACGGGCCCGCGGGGACGGTGAGGGGCAGGCCCATGTCCATGAGCGCGTCGGCCGAGAACTCGGAGCCGTTGCTCACCATCCGGTAGGTGGCGCCCGGCGTGAGCCCGCGCGGCACCACGTACTGCGCCTTGCCGTAGCCGTCGACGCGCGTGACGACCGCGCAGACGAGCGCCTCGCGCCCGTCCTCGCTGACGAACTCCCACGCCGCGACGTCCGCGTCCTTGGGGTCGGAGAGCCGGTAGAAGAGCCCCTCGCGCACGAGGTGCTCGACCTTGCGGTAGGTGGCGACCTGCGTTCGAATGATCTCGCAGGCGCGGTCGTTGAGCTCCATGAGGTCGAGCTCGTAGCCGAAGGCGCCGCCCGCCATGGCGACGGTGCCGCGCGCCCCCAGCGGGATGGTGCGCCCGGTGATCTCGTTGGGGCAGGCGGAGACGTGCGCCCCCACCGCCGAGCACGGGTACCCGAAGGACGTGCCGTACTGGATCTCGAGGCGATTGCGCGCGTCAGTGTTGTCGGAGGTCCAGATCTGCGGGGTGTAGTGGAGCATACCGGCGTCGAAGCGCCCGCCGCCCGCGGAGCACCCCTCGATGAGCAGGTCTGGGTAGCGGCTCACGATGCGCTCGAGCAGGTCGTAGAGGCCGAGCATGTAGTCGTAGAGGACCTTGCCCTGGTCGCTCGTCACCCGGGAGTGGACGTCGACGATCGAGCGGTTGTAGTCCCACTTGACGTAGTCGATGCCCCCCTGGTCGAGCACCGCGCAGAGCTGCTCGAAGAGGTTGTCGCGCACGTCGGCGCGCGAGAGGTCGAGCACGAGCTGGTCGCGGCCGAGGACCGGGGCCTTGCCCGGGATGGCGAGCGCCCAGTCGGGGTGCGCGCGGAAGAGGTCGGAGTCCTCGTTGACCATCTCGGGCTCGACCCAGATGCCAAAGCCCAGGCCGACCTCGTTCACGCGGCGTGCGAGGTCGGCGACGGATCCGCCGAGCTTGGCCATGTTGGGCTTCCAGTCGCCGAGGCCGCGATGGTCGTCGTTGCGCGCCCCGAACCAGCCGTCGTCCATGACGAGCATGTCGAGGCCCAGGCTCGCGGCCTTCTTGGCGAGCGCCACGAGCTTGTCGCCCGTGAAGTCGAAGTAGCACGCCTCCCAGGAGTTGATGAGCACGGGGCGCGGGCTGTCGCGCCAGGGCCCGCGGCAGACGCGCTCGCGGATGACGCGGTGCAGGTTGTGGGAGATCCGCTCGATGCCCGCGGGCGAGAAGGACATGATGACCTCGGGCGCCACGATCTTCTCGCCCGGCTCGAGCGGGTAGGAGAAGAGGTCGTCGTCGAGGCCCATCTGCACGCGGGTCTGCTCGTACTGGTCGCGCTCCGCCTCGGCGAGGAAGCCGCCGCTGTAGACGAAGCTCATCGACCAGGCGCGACCGGAGGTCTCGGTGGCGGGACGGTCGCACAGGACCATCATGGGGTTGTACTGGTTGGACGACATGCCCCGTCGGCTGCCGACGCTCATCGAGCCGTTCATGACCGGGCGGCGGGAGGGCCGGCGCTCCATGGCGTGGCGACCGTCGAAGGTGATGAGGTCGAAGTCGCCGGAGACGAAGTCGAGACAGGCGGACTGGAGCTTCTCGACGGTGACGCGGCCCTCGCCGCGGTTGGTGACCACGGCGGCGCGCGTGATGACGTCGTAGGCGGGCATCACGCCGTAGAGGAGCTCGACCTCGAGCCCGAGCCGCTCGTCGGCGAGCGTGATCGAGAGGGTCTCGGCGTCGTCGCCGTCCTGTGCGTAGACTGAGGGGAGCCCGGGCAGGCCGTACTTGCCGGGGCGGATCTCATGGGAGACGTAGCGCAGGTCGCAGCCGAAGGTGCCGTCCTCGCCGCGGACGAGCAAAAGCGGGCTGCGCATGTCCCCCGCGCCCTGGAACGGGAACTCCTGGGGCAGGACGTCGAGCGAGTAGGTGCGGTCGGCCACGTCGTGCGGGCACCCGCACATGCCGCTGCGGTCCGCGTAGGTCACGAGATAGGACATGTCTCCCGTGGCGAGCGCGCCGTAGTAGAGGTGGAGGAGGTAGCCGTGGGCGTCGACCTTCATCTGGTAGGTCGACGCGGCTGTGCTGATGGTGAAGGTGCGTGCGGATGCGTCGTAGCTCAGTGACATGGCTTCTCGATTTCTCTCGTCGCGATTACGACCGGGCGGAGTGTAGCTCAAGAGCGCCCGTCGGTGGGGACGCCCGGAACCCACCACAAAACGGATGGATTCCGGGCGCCAGGGGGACCTCATTGGCCGGGGCGAGCCCCATCGTGCGGACGGCCTACTTCACAGTGCCGGTGTGCAAAAGTGCCTGTCCCTTTTGCACGCTACTTCACGGCACCGTTGGTGACGCCACCGATGATCTGCTTCTGCGCGATGATGTAGAAGATGATCATGGGGAGCATGGCGAGCAGGTAGGACGCGAAGGCGAGGTTGTAGTTCGTCGCGAACGCGGTCTGGAAGTTCATCTGCGCGAGCGGCAGGGTGTTGACGCCGGAGCCGCCCATGATGACGAGCGGGGTCATGACGTCGTTCCACACGGCCAGGCCCGTGATGACGGCGACGGTGGCGTGCATGGGCTTCATGAGCGGGAAGATGACCTTCCAGTAGGTGGTCCAGGTGGAGGCGCCGTCGACGCGGGCGGCCTCCTCGAGGGCGGTGGGGATGTTCCTCAGGTAGCCGGTGTAGAGCATCATGTTCATCGGCATGTAGAACACCACGTAGAGCACCATGACGCCGACCATGTTGTCGAGGTGCAGGATGGCGGTCTGCTTTACGAGCGGCATCATCAGGATGGCGAAGGGCACGTACATGCCGGCCACGATGAAGTAGTACGACGCCTTGAAGAGCTTCTTGCTGTCCATGTTACGCCCGATGGCGTAGGCGGCGAGCGAGTGCACGAGGACCGAGATCACGACGGCCGCCACGGTGATGATGAGCGAGTTCATGAACGAGTTGAAGAAGTCGGTGACCTGGATCGCCTCGATGAAGTTGTCGAGCGACCACGAGGAGGGCAGCGACAGGATGCCCGCGATGTCGTTGGTCATCTCGGAGGGGTCCTTGAAGGCGATGACCACCGCCATGTAGAGCGGGAAGATGATGGTGATGAGGCCGATGATGAGCAGGATGGTGATGGGCCAGTTGACCCGCTCCTTGACCTTGGCAGGAACAGTGTTGTTAGCCATTAGAGCTGCTCCTCCTTACTGTTCAGGAACTTGGTCTGGGCGATGGAGATGACGGCGATCACGATGAAGAAGATCACCGCGTTGGCGCACTGGAAGCCGAACTGGCTGTTGTTGAGGCCGTTCTGGTAGATGAGGTAGGAAATCGACTCCGTGGACTGCGCCGGGCCGCCGGAGGTCATGGCCACGATCTGGTCGAAGGTCATGAGCATGTCCTTCATGACCAGCACCATGTTCGTGGTGATGGAGGGCATGATGAGCGGGAAGGTGAGGTAGCGGAACTTGTCCCAGCCGGTCGCGCCGTCAAGGGCGCCGGCCTCGTAGACGTCCTCGGGAACCGACGAGAGGCCGGTGATGTAGATGATCGTGGTCTGGGCGCACGCCTGCCAGACGAGCACCACGACGATCGCCACCCATGCCCACTCGGTGCTCGCCAGCATGGACGTGGTGCCGGTGAGGGCGGGCACGATGTAGGTGAAGAAGTAGCTGAAGACGTAGCCCACGACGAGGCCGCCGAGGATGCGGGGCACGAAGTAGATGCCGCGCAGGGCGCTCTTGAACTTGATCTTGCTGGAGAGGCCGATGGCCAGGACGAGCGAGATCACGTTGACGAGAATCGTGGACACCACGGAGATCTTGAACGTGAACAGGTACGAGTTGCCCACGCGGGCGTCCTGGAACAGGTCGATGTAGTTCTGCAGGCCCACGATCTCGAAGGCGCCGTAGCCCTTGGAGTCGGTGAAGCTGTAGAAGAAGCCCGTGAGCAGCGGCACCGTGTTGAACGCGATGAACAGGACCAGGACGGGAATCAGGATCGCGAGGAAGGTGCGGTTCCTGTCGGACCCCGCCTTTGATACAGCGGTCGATGCCATGTGTCTCTTCCCTCCTTATCCCTGATTCGCCATGTACTCGTTGTACTTGCGGATGACCGTCTTGTTGTAGCGCTGCCAGAGGTTGTCCCAGTTCTCGAGGAACGCGTCGACGTTCCCGTCCAGCAGGAACGCCTGGAGCTGGGCGTCACAGGCCATGCCCGACGGGTAGGAGTGGTCGGGGTAGTCGATGACCTTGCCCTCGTCGAGGAACGACTGGATGTCGTCGAAGAGCGGGTCGAGCCTGAAGTCGCCCTCGATGCACGGGATGGCCTTCTGGTCGTCGCAGTAGGTCTGGAGGTTCTCGGGCTCGTTGAGGAAGTCGATGACCTCGTAGATCTGCTCGCGATGGTCCTCGTTCGCCACGGTCATGTTCCAGCAGAGGTCGACGCCGGAGACCACGATGCGGTCGTCGGGGTCGTCGGAAGCGGGCATCGCGAAGAGGCCGATGTTCATCTCGGGGTTGGCCGAGAGGATCTGCGGGACGGCGAACGAGCCGCAGGGGAACATCGCGGACTGGCCGCGCGCGAAGGCGGTGCAGGCGTCCTCGTAGCTGTAGGCCATCGGGCCGTCCTCGCCGTACTCGAGGAGCTTGAGGAGCTTCTCGGCGGGCTCGCGGTAGTAGTCGGCGAACTTGGCCTCGCCCGCGTTGACCTTGCGGATGTGGTCGGAGGGCACGAGCTCCACGAGCATGGAGTTCCACGGGGAGAGGATCGTCCAGGTGTCGAGGAAGCCCAGGTAGAGCGGCAGGACCTCGCCCTCGGCCTTGATCTGCTCGCAGAGGTCGCAGAACTCGGTCCAGGTCTCGGGGATGTCCCAGCCCTTCTCGGCGAACATGTCCTTGTTGTAGAGCATGCCCGCGGCGTTGGCGATGTAGGGCACGCCGTAGATGCCGTCCATGGGCACGTAGGTTACGCTCTTCATGATCTCCTGGTAGGCCGGCTGGACCTTCTCCATGCCGGGGTAGCCCGAGACGTCGGCGAGGATGTTGGAGTCGACGAAGTCGGCGTAGGAGGCGTCGCCGCCGATGGCGACGACATCGGGGTAGTCCTCGCGCACGAAGCGCGTCTTCATGATGGTGACGGCGTCGTTGGGGCTCGTGAAGTTGAGGTAGATGTGGTCGTTGGTCTCGTTGAACTCGGCCATGAGCGCCTCGAAGATGCTCACCGCCTCGCGCTTGTAGGAGACGAACTCGATCTCGGTCCTGCCGTCGGAGCGCTCGCCCTCGCAGCCGGCGAGCGAGAGGCCCGCGACCGCGGCGGCAGCGGCCCCACCGAGACCGAGGAACGAGCGACGTGTCAGCGTACTTCTCATTTGCTCTGCTCCTCCTTCCCTAGTGGGCGATGGCGAGCTCGGACTGCTTGTCAAAGAGGTGGACCTTGGCAAGGTCGATGGCGCAGTTGATCTTGGACCCGGTGCGGACGGTGCTCGAGGCGCTGAGGTGCGCGGAGATCTGGCCGCCGTCGACGTCGGCGTAGATCATGGCCTCGGAGCCCAGCAGCTCGTAGACGGTGACGTTGGCGGGGAACGACTCGGAGAGGGTGCGGCCCTCGGCGTACTCGTGCTCCTCGACGACGTCCTCGGGGCGGATGCCCATGACGACGACCTTGCCCACGTAGCCGCCCTTCTTGAGGGCGTCGGCCTTGGCTCCGGTGAGGGTGATGGTGTTCTTGCCGAAGGTGAGGGCGACGCCCGCGCCCTTCTCGCTCACCTGGACGTCGATGAAGTTCATCTGCGGGGAGCCGATGAAGCCGGCGACGAAGAGGTTGCAGGGCTCGTTGTAGAGCTTGGTGGGGGTGTCCACCTGCTGCATGACGCCGTCCTTCATGACGACGATGCGGGTGCCGAGCGTCATGGCCTCGGTCTGGTCGTGCGTGACGTAGATGATCGTGGCGCCAAGGCGGTCGTGGAGCTTGGAGATCTCGGCGCGCATCTGGACGCGGAGCTTGGCGTCGAGGTTGGAGAGCGGCTCGTCCATGAGGTAGACCTTGGGGGCGCGGACGATGGCGCGGCCCATGGCGACGCGCTGGCGCTGGCCGCCGGAGAGGGCGGAGGGCTTGCGGTCGAGGAGCTTCTCGAGGTCGAGGATGCGGGCCGCCTCGCGGACGGCCTTGTCGATCTCGTCGGAGGCGACCTTGCGGAGCTTGAGCGGGAAGGCCATGTTCTCGTACACGGTCATGTGCGGGTAGAGGGCGTAGGTCTGGAAGACCATCGCGATGTCGCGGTCCTTGGGCTCGACGTCGTTGACCACGCGACCGTCGATCTTGAGGGTGCCGGACGTGATGTCCTCGAGGCCGGCGACCATGCGCAGCGTCGTGGACTTTCCGCAGCCGGACGGGCCGACGAAGATGATGAACTCCTTGTCGGCAATCTCGAGGTTGAAGTCCTTCACCCCCTCAAAGCCGTTGGGGTACTTCTTCCCAATGTGTTCAAGTGAGAGACTCGCCATTGCGAACCCTTTCTCCCTGCCCGCTCGGCACGCCGCCGCTCACGGGCCCCACCTTACGTTGCCCTTATTTTAGGCTGGCACTTTTGCGCCATTTTTACCTGATTCGTGTATATTTTATAGATATGTTCGTGTTTTCGCAGGTTAATGGTGCTGTTTGAGATTACACAAGAAGTACACCAAATCGACCAGCGGAACGATATGACGGGCAAACGGTTTGGACCAATTGTAAAAGCGCAGGTAGATTGCGTGCTCAGCTCATGACATTTCAGGAATCGATTTCATATCACACCGAGAAGAACTATCTTGATGCGACATTATGTCGAATCTCATATATACGAAATGTGGTATACTATGCAAAATGCGTCATACGAGTTCGCAATGGCCCGGACCTGATCCGGCCGTGCGCGGAGAGGGGGTCGGATGCCCGCCCACGAGCTCGAGTTCTCCACGTTTCCGAGCGGTCACTACGTCGACCTCATGCCGTACCAGTACGGCCGCGAGGTGTGCGAGCCTGGCCACGCCTTCGGGCCGGCGCGGCGCAGCCACTTCCTCTTCCACTACATCATCTCGGGGCGCGGCCTGCTCATGTCAACGGACGGCAACGGAACCAAGCGGGACTACCGCATCGGCGAGGGCGAGGGCTTCCTCATCTTCCCCGACCAGGTGAACACCTACGTGGCCGACCTCGACGACCCGTGGGAGTACGCCTGGGTGGAGTTCGACGGCATCCGCGTGAGGGACGACCTCGAGACCGCGGGGCTCACGCCCTCCTCCCCCGTCTACCGCTCGCTCTCGAGCGAGCTGCGCGCCCGCATGGTCGACGAGATGCGCTACCTCGCGAGCAACCGCGACGCCTCCCCGCTGCACCTCATCGGGCACACCTACCTCTTCCTCGACTACCTGCTGAGGTCGGTCGACCACCCCTCCGAGCAGCCCGCGGGCAAGCTGCAGGGCTTCTACATCCGCGAGGCCATCGACTTCATCAAGGAGCGCTACCAGGACGACATCACGGTCGAGGACATCGCCCGCTGCACGGGGCTCAACCGCAGCTACTTCGGCAAGGTCTTCAAGGCCGCGACGGGCGCCTCCCCCCAGCGCTACCTCATCGGCTACCGCATGTCCAAGGCCTCCGAGCTGCTCAAGCTCACCGCGCTGCCCGTGGGCGAGGTGGGCCGCGCCGTGGGGTACCCCAACCAGCTCCACTTCTCGCGCGCGTTCAAGGGGACCTACGGGGTCTCCCCGCGGGAGTGGCGCAGGAACAACACCTAGCGGGGCGCGACGGGGCCGCCCCGCCCCGCGTCGGGCGGCACGAACGTCCCGTCCGACGCGCCGTCCGACGCCACGTCACGGGACAAACGCCCGTTTTTCTCGCCAGCGGCCCTCCCGCGGGGGCGGGCGTGTATCCTCTGCTCAGACCATAGGAGAGAGGACCCGCATGCTCGCCGACTACCACGTTCACACCGGCTTCTCCGACGACTCGACCTACCCCCTCGAGCGGGTCGCGCGCGACGCGCTGCGCCTCAACCTCGACGAGGTCTGCTTCACCGAGCACGTCGACTACGGCGTCAAGCCCGAGTGGGACCACCCCGAGGGGGCGCGCTTCGAGGACGGGCACCCCGTCACCAACTGCCCCTACGAGGCGTACCTCGAGGAGCTCGGTCGGGTGCGCGACCAGCTCGGGGACCGCATCTGCCTGCGTGCGGGCCTCGAGCTGGGCGTGCAGACCACCACGCTCGACCAGAACCGCGCGCTCGCGCGACGCCTGGCCGACCGGCTCGACTTCGTCATCTGCTCCATCCACCAGGTGGGCAACCTCGAGTACTGGAACGGCGACTTCCAGCGCGGGCGCTCCCAGCGCGAGATCCACGACGCGTACTACGGCGAGCTCCTCGGCGTGGTCGAGTCCTTCCGCGACTACTCGGTCCTGGGGCACCTCGACCTCATCCGCCGCTACGACCCCTTCGGCGACTACCCCTTCGAGAACGTCCGCGACGTCGTGGCCGAGATCTTGCGCCGCGTGATCGCGGACGGAAAGGGCATCGAGGTCAACACCTCGGGAATCCGCTACGGCCTGGGGGACTTCCAGCCCTCGCGCCAGGTCCTCGAGCTCTACCGCGACCTCGGCGGGACCGTCGTCACCGTGGGATCGGACTCGCACGCCCCCGAGCACCTCGGGTCCTACCTGCGCCTTGCGTACCGCGAGCTCGAGGAGCTGGGCTTCGCGGGCGTTAGCACCTACGAGGCGGGCGAGCCGACGCTGCACAGGTTCTAGCGCGGGGCGCGCGGCCTGGGGGTCGTCAGGTCGAGGCGCCGCCGCAGCCGCCCATCCCGACGATGCGGTCGTAGTACGCGAAGCGGCGCGCGAGGTTGGCGTCATAGTCCTCGACGAAGCAGCGCGCGAAGAGCGCGTCGAGCACGAAGAGCAGCGAGAGCCCCGTCCCGAAGGGGGACACCTTGCGCGCGTGGTCCTCCTGCGGCGAGAGGGCGAGCTTGACGGTGGCGCGGTCGAGCGCGTCGGGGTCGGCGAGAAGGACCTCGGCTAGGGCGCGCTCCCCCGCGGAGAGGCCCTCGCCCAGCCGAAGTCGCGTGAGGAGGTTCACGGCTCCCCCTACTCCAGGTAGCGCCCGCGGAGCTCGGACACCTCGGCCTCGCCCAGCCCGAGGGCCTCGCGCACGTAGCCCATGACGCCGCCGAACTCCCGGTCGAGCGCCCCCACCGCGGCGCGGATGAAGCGCGGGTTGGCGTCGGTTCGCTCGTCGGCGGGATCGGGGTTGAAGCGGTTGGTGGCGAGGTAGTCCTCCTCGATGGCCCCCGGGTCCACGCCGAGGGCGGCCTCCACGAGCATGCTCCCCATGCCGCAGCGGTCGCGCCCGAAGTGGCAGTGCCAGAGGACGGCGCCGTCCGTCGTCTCGAGCACGCATCGCATGAGGGACCGATAGGCCGCGACCCCGGACTCCCCGAGCAGGATGTGCGGGTAGACCGTCTCCATGAAGAGGGCCGGGTCGTCGGTGCTGGTGCGCGCCGCCTCCAGGCGCTCGCGCGCCTCCGCGTTCTGCGAGATGCCGGCGACGGCGTCCCTGAGGGCGTCGGCGTGCACGTAGCGCACGCCGGGCATGCGCTCCATGTGGTCGGGGTACTCGGCGAGCTCGTCCTCCCCGCGCAGGTCGACGACCGTGCGCAGGTGGTAGTCCTCGATGAGGCGCCTGCGGTCGGCGCTCGTGGCAAAGTAGAGCGTTCCCGAGCGCAGGAGCAGCCCGCGGCGCACGCGCCTGCCGCCCGCGCCCACGAGCCCTCCCAGGTCGCGCGTGTTGGGCAGCCCCTCGAAGTCTATGCGGCCGTAGTCGGCCCTCGTGTCATCACGCGTCATGCGCGTCCCTCCTCCCGCGCGGGACAGCGGGGACGGGGGGTGTGTCACACCTCCGTCCCCGCTGTCCCACCGTCAACGACCCTCGCCGACGGGCGGCTCGCCGGTCTCCAGGATGCGCTCGAGGGCCGCCTCGTCGAGGACGGGCACGCCGAGCGACTCGGCCTTGGTGAGCTTGGAGCCCGCCGCGGCGCCCGCCACCACGTAGCTCGTCTTCTTGGAGACCGAGCCCGTGACCTTGGCGCCGAGGGACTCGAGCGCGGCCTTGGCGTCGCCGCGCCTGAGGCGCTCGAGCGTGCCCGTGAGGACGAACGTGAGGCCCGCGAGCGTCTGCGGCCGCTCGGGCTCCGCGCGCTCCTCCTCCAGGGCCACGCCGGCCTCGCGCAGGCGCTCCACGACCGCCACGTTCTTCTCGACCTGGAAGAAGCCGCGCACGCTGGCGGCGATCTTGGGGCCCACGCCGTCCACGGCGGCGATGTCCTCCTCCGTGGCCGCGGCGAGCGCCTGCATGCTCCCGAAGTGCCCCGCCAGCTGGCGGGCCACCGTCTCGCCCACGTGCCGGATGCCCAGGCCAAAGAGGACGCGCGCCAGGCCGCGACCCCTGGACTCCGCCACCTGCGCCATGATCTTGGCGGCCACGACGGGCCCCACGACGATGTCCTCCCCGTCCACGGTCTGACGACCGGTCCAGACCTCGGCGAGCGCGCCCTCGGTGAGGCGGTCGTAGAAGTCCGCCACGTCGGCGAGCAGGCCCTGCTCGACCATGCGGGCCACGATCTCGTCCCCCAGGCCGTCGATGTCCATGGCCTTGCGGCTGCCCCAGTGGATGAGGCGCTCGACGGCCTGCGCGGGACAGTCGATGGAGACGCAGCGGTAGGCGACCTCGCCCTCCTCGCGCACCACGGGGCTGCCGCAGGAGGGGCAGCGCTCGGGCATGGCGAACTCCGGCGCGCCCTCGGGGCGCAGCTCGAGCACGGGACCCACGACCTCGGGGATGACGTCCCCGGCCTTGTGGACCACGATCGTGTCCCCCACGCGGACGTTCTTGCGGGCGATCTCGTCGACGTTGTGGAGGGTCGCGCGGGCGATGGTGGAGCCGGCGACCGTCACGGGGTCGAACTCGGCGACGGGCGTGAGCACTCCGGTGCGGCCCACCTGCACGCGGATCTCGCGCAGGACGGTGCGCCTCTCCTCGGGCGGGAACTTGAACGCGATGGCCCAGCGCGGCGCGCGGGCCGTGAAGCCGAGCGCGGCCTGGCTCGCGAAGGAGTCCACCTTCACGACCACGCCGTCGATGTCGTAGTCGAGCTCGTCGCGGTGCGCGAGGGCGCGCTCGCAGTAGGCGCGCACCTCCGCGGCTGAGGTGCAGCGCGCCGCGTGCTCGTTCACCGAGAACCCGCAGGAGCGGAGCCAGCCGAGGAAGTCCCACTGGGTGTGGACGTCGATCGGGGCCTCGTCAGCCACGGCGTAGATGAAGGTCTCGAGGTCGCGGTGCGCGGTGACCTTGGGGTCCTTCTGGCGAAGGCTTCCCGCCGCGGCGTTCCTGGGGTTGGCGAAGGGGGCGGTGCCCGCGGCGTCGGCGTCCTCGTTGAGGCGGGCGAAGGAGTGCCGCGGCATGTAGACCTCGCCGCGGACCTCCACGGAGCGCCCGACGCCGCCGTCCGCGAGCCGGGCGAGCCCGGTCGGCGCCAGGGCGCGCGGGACGTCGCGCACGGTGAGGACGTTGGCGGTGACGTTCTCGCCCGTGACGCCGTCTCCGCGGGTGGCCGCTCGCACGAACTGGGCGTCGCGGTACGTGAGGGCGACGCCGAGGCCGTCGATCTTGAGCTCGCAGGTGTAGGCGACGGGACGCTCGGGCGTGGCCCCGAGGGCCTCGTCGGTGCGGGCGAGCCACTCGTCGAGCTCGTCGAGGTCCATGGCGTCGTCCATCGAGTACATGCGCGCGGCGTGGGTCACCGGCTCGAACTGCTCCGAGACGTACCCGCCCACGCGCTGGGTGTAGGACTCGGGCGTAACGAGCTCGGGGTGAGCGGCCTCGAGGGCGAGAAGCTCCTGGAGGGCGCGGTCGAACTCGGCGTCGGACATCTCGGGGCGGTCGAGCGCGTAGTAGGCGTAGGCCGCGTGGGACAGAACGCGGTTGAGCTCGGCGTGCCGGACGCGCGGGGGCGTCTGCGCCGGCTCCGGGCCGCGCGGGCCTGAGGGGACGTCCCCAAAGAGCGACGCCTGAGCCTGCACGTTCTTCTCGTCTGACATGAGCCCTCCTGGACGCGGTGATTCTCGGCCCTCCATAGTAGCGCATGGGGCCGAGGGTCGCGGGGCCCGGGGAAGGCCCCTATCCGCGCCGCGCCAGCGCCGCGAGGGCGCGCCCGCCGACCACGAGCTGGCACGCGAGCAGGGCGGCGGCCGCCGCCCAGAGGCCGCCGTAGCCGAGCGCCGCCACGACGCGGCTGCCGAGCGCGCTGCCCACGCCCCCGCCCGCAAAGACGCCGAGGCCGATGAGGCCGGTGCAGAGGCCGGTCTGCGCGGGGTCGGCGTCCATCGAGAGCGATACGAGCGTGGGCTGCGTGAGGATGTACCCGAACCCGAGCGCCCCGGCCGCCAGGAGCGCCGGCTGCCACAGGCCCGTGGCCGCCACCGCCGCGAGCGAAGCGATGGCGACGAGCCCGGACGCCTCCCCCACGAGGATGACCCCGCGTGGCCCGTGCGCGGCCCCGATGCGCCCCGAGACGGTTCCGCCGACGAGGCACATGACGCCGTAGAGCATCATGATGAGGCCCGCCTGCGTGGAGCCGAGTCCGCAGCGCTGGGAGAGGAACGTCCCCATGAAGCCGTAGACGCCGAGGAAGACGAGGCCCGTGGAGCACGCGACCAAAAAGACCGCGCGATGGCTGCCGAAGAAGATGCGCGACGCGCGCACGAGGAAGCCTCCCTGCGCAACGGGGCGCCCCTCGCCGTCGGCGACCTCACCCGCGGGCGCGGCGCCGCCGGCGACCGACCCGCCCCCCGCGGGGAGCCGGAGCAGCAGCGCCAGCGCGACGAGCGCCAGCGCGCCGAAGCACGCGAACGCCGCCCGCCAGCTCATGAGGTCGGTGATGATGCCGCCGAGGCCCGACGAGAGTCCCTGGCCCGTGAACGTGACGCCCATGAGGACCCCCACCGCCGCGCCCCGGCGCTCGGGCCCCACGACGTCGCCGACGTGCGCCTGCGAGACGGCGATGATCCCCGCGGCGAAGCACCCCGTGACCACGCGCGCGGCCACGAGCAGCGGGAGCGTCGGCGCCAGCGCGCACAGGAACGTGCCGATCGCGAGGCCCGCCACGATCACGTGGAGCACCCGGAGGCGGCCGAAGCGGTCGCCGAGCGTCCCGCAGACCGGCTGGAGCATGCCGTAGGGGACGAGATACGCCGTCAGCACGATCGTCGCCGCGGAGGCCGCCACGCCGAGCGCGCTCGCGATGGCGGGGAGCGCGGGCGAGACGAACCAGTTGTCCGCCGCGGAGACGAGCCCGCAGAAGCCGAGGGTGTAGATGGTGCGCCGCTGCGCGGGGGTGAAGCCCATGGGCAGGTCCTTCCCGACGTCCGATTTCGAGCCGCACCATTGTAGACCCGCCGCGCCCTGGCCGCGGGGCCGCCGCGCGGCCCGGCACGCCCGCCCCAGCCCGCCGTGTACCGAGGCCGACCGCGCACACCCTCGCTTTCACGCCCCGAGACGGGGCCCGGACGGAGGGTGTGCGCGGTCGGCTCCGCGTCACGCTCGAGCAGCGGGCGCGCTACGCGACGGTGGCCTCGTAGCCGGCGTCCGCCACGGCGGCGACAAGCGCGTCGTCGGAGACGCCCTCGGCCGCCTCCACCGTCGCGGTGCCCGCCTCGAGGCTCACGTCGACGGAGCTCACGCCCTCGACGCCCTCGAGCGCCTTGGTCACGTGCGCGACGCAGTGCTGGCACATCATCCCGGTCACGTTGAGCTTCCTGGTCATGGCTGCTTCCTTTCCTGTCGGCTCGGCCGCCCTCGCGGCCGAGGAATCCACTGGCTTTGACGGCGCGGGGGCGTCGACGCTCGAGACCGACACGGCGGACCCGCCGCTCGCCTCGCCCCGCGCGGGCGCGTCCCCCGCGGGCACCGCCTCGCGCGGCCTCCACGTGCGCAGGCGCAGCGCGTTGGTCACCACGAAGACGGAGCTGAAGCCCATGGCGGCGGCGCCGATCATGGGGTTGAGCGTCACGCCCCACGGCGAGAGCGCGCCCGCCGCGACCGGGATGCAGATCGCGTTGTAGAAGAGCGCCCAGAAGAGGTTCTGCTTGATGTTTCTCATCGTGGCGCGCGAGAGCTCCATAGCCGTGGCCACGTCGGCCGGGTCGGAGCGCATGAGCACCACGTCGGCCGACCCGATGGCAACGTCGGTGCCCGCGCCGATGGCGACGCCCACGTCGGCGCGCGCGAGCGCGGGGGCGTCGTTGATCCCGTCACCGACCATGGCCACGACGCGACCGGCGCCCTGCAGCTCGCGGACCTTCGCCTCCTTCTGGGCGGGCAGCACCCCGGCGATGACCTCGTCGACGCCCACCCGTCGGGCCACCGCCGCGGCGGTGCGCTCCTGGTCCCCGGTGAGAAGGACGGTGCGCGCGCCCATCGCGCGCAGGCGCGCGACGGCACGGGCGCTCGTGGGCTTGACCGGGTCCGCCACGGCGACCAGGCCGAGGGCCCTCCCGTCGGACGAGAAGAACAGCGGGGTCTTCCCGTCGTCGGCGAGCTCGGCGGCCTCGTCCGCGAGGGCGCCGAGCTCGACGCCGCGGTCCGCCATGAGGCGCGCGTTGCCGGCGAGCGCCGCCGCGCCGTCGACGGAGGCGGCGATGCCCCCGCCCGGCACCTGCTCGAAGCCCGACACGACCGCGCCCGCGTCCGCCCCGGGGTGGCGCTCGTCGGCGTAGGCGCAGATGGCGGAGGCGAGCGGGTGCTCGCTCTTGCGCTCCAGCGCGGCGGCGACGCGCACGAGCTCGGCCTCGGACACCGTGCCCGCGAGACGGACGTCGGTCACGCGCGGGGCCCCCGCCGTGACGGTTCCGGTCTTGTCGAGCGCCACCGCGTCCACGCGGCAGGCGGTCTCGAGCGCCTCGGCGGACTTGATGAGGATGCCGTTGGCGGCGCCGCGGCCGGTGCCCACCATGATGGCCGTGGGCGTGGCGAGCCCCAGCGCGCAGGGGCACGAGATCACGAGGATGGAGATGGCGTGCGTGAGCGCCAGGGCGAAGTCGCCCGAGAGCGCCGCCCATGCCACGAGCGTCACCGCGGCGACGGCGATGACCACTGGCACGAAGACGCCGGCGATCCTGTCGGCCATGCGCTCGATGGGGGCCTTGGAGCTCGTCGCCTCGTCAACGAGGCGGATGATGCCGGCGAGAGCGGTGTCGTCGCCCACGGCGCGCGCCTCCACGGCGAGCCAGCCCCGCGTCGAGACGGTGGCGCCGGTCACGCGGTCGCCCGGGCCCTTCTCCACGGGCACCGACTCGCCGGTGATCGCCGACTCGTCGACGGCCGCGGAGCCCTCCACGACCACGCCGTCCACGGGCACCGACTCGCCGGCCCGCACGATCACGCGCTCCCCCACGACGACCTCCTCGGTCGGGACCTCGACCTCGGCGCCGTCGCGCATGACGGTGGCCGTCTTGGGCGCGAGGTCCATGAGGGCGGCGATGGCGTCGGTGGTGCGCCCCTTGGCGCGCGCCTCGAAGAACTTGCCGAGCGTGATGAGGGTGAGGATCATGCCGGCCGAGTCGAAGTAGAGGTCGTGCGCCGCGGCATGGAGCGTCGCGGCGTCACCCGAGCCCAGGGCCCACGCCATGCGGTAGAGCTGGGCGACCGACCACAGGGCAGACGCCGCCGAGCCCAGCGCGATGAGCGAGTCCATGTTGGGCGCGCGGTGCCAGAGCGTCTTGAAACCGGTCACGAAGTAGTGGCGGTTGACCATCAGGATGGGCATGCAGAGCAGCAGCTGCGTGAGCGCCTGCGCCATGAGGTTGGCGTCCCCGGCGATCGGTGCCGGCTGCGGCCAGCCGAGCATCGGCCCCATCGCCACGTAGAACAGCGGCACCGAGAAGATCGCGGAGACGATGAGCTGGCTGCGCTTCTCCGCGACGGCGCGCTCCGCGGCGGCGCCGGGGCGCTCGACCGGATCCGCGGCGCGACCGGCGGCGCGCGGCGTCCGGCGGCTCGCGCCGTAGCCCGACCGCTCGATGGCCTCGATGACGGCAGCTGCCGTGGCCCCGTCTCCGTCGTAGTCGAGCTCCATCGAGTTCTTGAGCAGGTTCACGTTGGCGCAGGTCACCCCGGGCACGCCGCCCGCCGCCTTCTGCACCCGCGCCGAGCACGCCGCACAGGTCATGCCCGTAATGTCAAAGGTCTCCCTCATCTGACTCCCCCTCTGTAAATTGGGTGCGTGCCCCAATTCGCAGACGATCTGGCAGGGCCCGCGCCGGGCGGGCTCACATGAACTTCTTGAAGAGGTCCATGACCTCGTCGACCACCTCGGCGTCCCCGGCGCGGACGCGCTCGACCACGCAGGTCTCGAGGTGGTCGCGCATGACCACGCGCGAGATCGCCTTCACCGCCGACTCCACGGCGGCGAGCTGCGTGAGGACGTCGCCGCAGTAGCGGTCCTCCTCGACCATCGCCCTGATGCCGCCCAGCTGGCCGACGACGCGGTTGATGCGCCGCGTGACGTCGCGCTTGAGCTCCGGGGAGCGCGGCGTGTGCTTGTACGCGCCGCAGCGCGGGCACGCCCCCGCCCCGTCCGTGCCGGCGGGCGTCGCCGCCAGGTCCCGATCGTCCATCGAGCCTCCCGTTCCTCATGCCCCCTAGGGGTATCTATGACAGAGAATTTATACCCAATGGGGGTATCTGTCAACGACAGCGAGGGGTAAACCGCGCGACGGCGGCCGGAGGGGCCCACGAGGGGCGGGGCTCGGATGGGTCAGGAGGAGGGTTCGCGGCTACGCCCGGCGCGCGATCGCGCAGCCGCTCGCGGCGAGCGCGAGCGCCAGGAGCAGCGCGACGAGGTTCGCCGCGGTGGGCTCGAGGGCGAGAAGGACCACGCCCAGCACGGCGCACGCCCCGCAGAGCAGCGCACCGAGGGCGCCGAGGCGCCTCAGACTCGTGTCCCCGCAGCTCTGGATGGTCTCGGGCATGGCACACCTCCACGTCGCCCTTACGTTGCCCTCACGATACGGCGTCGCCGTAAGCGCCCGGTAAGCGATCTGACAGGGTTGTGCACGGGTCCGTCGCCCGGTCGCGCCGGGCGCGACGCGGCGGCGGGGCCTCCCGCCGCACGCCGCCCGCGGCCATGAAACGACCGCTCGCCGAGGCGCACCGCGGCCTCCACGAAGGCGCCACGCGCCTGCCGGCGGACGCAGGAAGCGGTACGTCGCCTGGAAGTCGGGGAGCCCGTTCACCTGCTAGGCTTCGCCCCCCGACACGAAGATTGGAGCGAAGATGGACATGACCCTCAACGAGCGCCTCGACCTGCTGCTGACCCTCGCCCTCGCCTACCTGAGAAACGGCTTCACCGAGTTCTCCGACGTGCTGTACCAGCAGGTCGAGGCCCCGTGGGACCGCCCGCTGAGGACGCTGGCCGACTACGACCTCGTCAGGTACTCCCCGGGGTCTGATCAGGTGCTCTTCACGCGCGAGGGGATACGGGAGGCGCGCGGCGTCGTCAAGTACCTGCAGTGCGCCCTCGGGCCCGCGCTCGGCGCCAGCATGGACGAGATCAAGTCGTCGAGCCCGGTGATACTCGCCGAGGAGGTCCTGGACGGTGCCGGCCCGCTCACCATGGCGCAGCTCATGACGTTGGTCGGGTCGCGGGACCGCGACGCCGCCCGTGCGCTCCCCGCGGTCCCCCTCGGACGCGTCACCCTCGAGGAGCCGCCCGAGGCGTACGGACGCGACGCCGACGACGCGCGCGGGTTCGTGCTCGACGTGCGCGCCGGCGCCGCATACCGCACCTACCGCTCGTACGACCTCTTCGAATCGTGCGAGCGCAGCCTCGACAGCGAGTGCAGGAGGAGGCTCCTCGTCCCCGCGGGCCTCACGTTCCTCGACCTCCACGTGGCGATCCAGCTCAGCATGTGCTGGCTCGACTGCCAGCCGTTCGGCTTCCTGCACAGCAACGGCCGCCAGAACCTCCTCCTCGGCGAGCGCGAGGCGTGCGGGGGCGTCGCCGTGCCACCCACGCGCAAGAGGAAGCTCGTCGAGCGGCGCGCGTCACGGGAGACGCTGGGCGCCACCCTCACCGAGTCGAGCGACCTCACCTACGCCTACGGGGACGAGCAGGCGCTCTGGGAGCACCGCATCCGGGTCGTCCGGGTCGTGCGGGGCGCCGCCCCGCTCGGCGTGCAGCTCATGGAGGGCTCGGGCGACGCGCCGCCCGAGGGAGTGCGCGACAGGGGCGAGTTCGAAGAGTTCCTGAGCGAGCTCTACGGTAGCGGGCGGGTGCTCCTGCAGTCCCTCGCCGGGGCCCGGGACCGGGGGTTCGCGCCGTTCGACCTCGGCGTGGCGCGTCGGCGGCTCGCCGGGTTCGAGGAGGCGCGCGCCGCGTGGCAGGATCGCCTCGACGCCTGCGGGGAGCCCCCGCTGCCCTGAGCCAGGGGGGCGCCCCGGCGGGGCGGTCGGCGACTGCGCGCCCGGCCCCGCCCGCCGGGGCGCAGTTCTGTGCAATCGTTGATTTTCATCGGCGCGCACGGCCAACGGCGATAATGGGCAACGTTGTGTCTCCGAGACAAGGGAGTCCCATGGAGGACGTCTTCACCAATCTCATCAGCCAGTTCGGCTACGTTGGCGTGTGGTTCCTCATCTTCTTCGAGAACGTCTTCCCGCCCATCCCGAGCGAGCTGATCCTTCCCCTCTCCGGCTTCTTCACCACCACGACCGACCTCGTGCTCCCCGGCGTGATCGCCGCCGCCACGGTGGGCTCGGTCACGGGGGCCTACATCCTCTATGGCGTGGGCAGGCTCCTCTCGCGCGAGCGCCTCATGACGTTCTTCGGCACGCGCCCGATGCGCCTGCTGGGCTTCAAGCCCGGCGACGTCGCGAGCGCCGTGGACTGGTTCGACCGCAAGGGGCAGGTCACGGTGCTCATCTGCCGCTGCATCCCCATCGTGCGCAGCCTCATCTCGATCCCGGCCGGGACCGCCAAGATGAACCCGGTGCGCTTCACGCTCTACACGCTGGTCGGCTCCGTCGTGTGGAACTCCATCCTCTGCTCCCTCGGCGCCGCCGCGGGCAGCGCGTGGGCGACGGTCACCGCGCAGGCGGAGTGGGTCTCCGACATCGTCAAGTACGTCATCATCGCCATCGTGGTCGTCGCGGTCGGCTTCTGGGTGGTCAAGCGGATCCTGCCCGCGCTCCGCGAGCAGCGCGGCGGTGGGGACGGCGGAGCGGACGCGTAGCGAAGCCTCGGGACGCGCGCCAGATCGCGGGACGCCAGGGCGGGCGAGAGGGACCTCGAGGTCCTTCTCGCCCGCCCCCGCTTATGAGGGCGCCCCCCGCGGGCGGGCGCGTTTCGATACGGCTCATCCGACCTGCGCTGGCACAAGGACGACCTCTGGCGCCGCACGCGCATCCTTGAGCCGGGCGTCGCTCTGCGCGACCGGTGGCATGTGCGGCGTGCCGATCGAGTCGCACAGGGAACCGATCGTGACGGGAGGCGCCCCCGAGCGCCGGGCGGGCCTATCATCGGGACCGAGCAGGACCGAGGAGGAACCATGAGGCACGAGGACCTTATCAGCACAATGACGCTCGCCGAGAAGTGCACGCTGCTCCAGGGTGCCACGACCTTCGGCACCCGGCCCATCGAGCGCCTGGGCATCCCGTCGGTCGAGTTCTCCGACGGGCCCTCCGGCGTGCGCCACCAGGCGGGGGACGCCGACCACCTCGGGCTCAACGCCTCCGAGCCGGCAACGTGCTTCCCCACCGCCGTCACCATCGCCAACAGCTGGGACCCAAGGCTCGCCGAGCGGGTGGCCGCGGCCATGGGCGCCGAGGCGGCCTCCCAGGGCGTGGGCGTGCTGCTGGGCCCGGGCCTGTGCATCAAGCGCAACCCGCTCTGCGGCCGCAACTTCGAGTACTTCTCGGAGGACCCCTGCCTGAGCGGCACGATGGCGGCGGCCTACGTGCGCGGCATCCAGTCCACGGGCATCGGTGCCTGCCCCAAGCACTATGCCGCCAACAGCCAGGAGACGCGCCGCCAGGCGTCCGACTCCGTGCTCGACGAGCGCACGCTGCGCGAGATCTACCTCGCCGGCTTCGAGACCTGCGTCACCGAGTCCGCCCCCAGGACCATCATGACCTCCTACAACCTCGTGAACGGCACGTACGCCAACGAGAGCAGCCACCTGCTGGGCGACATACTGCGCGACGAGTGGGGCTTCGACGGCGCCGTCGTGACCGACTGGGGAGGCTCCAACGACCACGCAGCCGGCGTCGCCGCCGGCTCGACCATCGAGATGCCGGCGCCGGGCCTCGGCTCGGTGCGCGAGCTCATGGACGCCGTGCGCTCGGGCGCGCTCTCGGAGGCCGACCTCGACGAGCGCGTCGACGAGGCCGTCGAGCTCGCCCTGTCCGTCGCCCCCGCCGTCGAGGCGGCGCGGCGCTCCTTCGACGCCGACGCCCACCACGCCCTCGCCCGCGAGGCCGCGGCGGCGGGCTGCGTCCTGCTCAAGAACGAGGGCGAGCTCCTCCCGCTCGCCGCGGGCACGCGCGTCGCCCTCATCGGCGACTTCGCCAAGACCCCGCACTACCAGGGCGCCGGCTCCTCGGCCGTCAACTCCACGCGCGTGGACAGCCTGCTCGGCCTCATGGGCGAGACGGACCTCGACCTCGTCGGCTACGAGCCGGGCTTCGAGCGCGACGGCGGCGAGAGCCCCGCGCGGCGCGGCGCGGCGCTCGACCTCGCCGCGCACGCGGACGTGGTGCTGCTCTGCCTGGGCCTCACCGAGATCCAGGAGTCGGAGGGCGCCGACCGCCCGGACATGCGCCTGAACGACAACCAGCTCGAGCTCGCCCATGCCGTCGCAGGGGTCAACCCCAACGTGGCGGTCCTGCTGAGCGCGGGGTCGGCGGTCGAGAGCGACTGGATGGACGACGCCCGCGCGGTGCTCTACTGCGCCCTCGGCGGCCAGGCGGGCGCGGGCGGGGCCCTCGACGTGGTCACGGGGAGGACCTGCCCCTCGGGCAGGCTCTCCGAGACCTGGCCGCTGCGCCTCTCGGACGTGCCCTCCTCGGCGAGCTTCCCCTCCGAGGGGCGCTGCGCGGAGTACCGCGAGGGGCTCTACGTGGGCTATCGCTACTTCCAGAGCGCGGGCGCGCCCGTGGCGCTCCCCTTCGGCTTCGGCCTCTCGTACACGACCTTCGCCTACTCCGGCCTCGAGGCCTCCCCCGACGGGGTCGCCCTCACCGTCGCCAACACCGGGAACGTCGCGGGCGCCGAGGTGGTCCAGCTCTACGTCGCCAAGCCCGAGCGCGAGGTCTTCCGCCCCGAGCAGGAGCTCAGGGGCTTCGCCAAGGTCGAGCTCGCCCCGGGCGAGTCCCGTCGCGTAACGATCCCCCTCACCGAGCGCTCCTTCGCGTACTTCAACGTGGCGACGGGCCGCTGGGAGGTCGAGGGCGGCGCCTACGAGCTGCGCGTGGGGGCGTCGTGCGAGGACATCAGGCTCGTGGGGGTCGTCGAGCTCGCCGGGACCGGAGCCCCGAACCCCTACGCGGGCGTCGACGTGACCCCCTACGAGACCGCCGACGTGACCTCGGTGGACGACGCGCACTTCTCCGCCCTTCTCGGCAGGCCCCTCCCCGACGACACGCCCGGGATCGGTCGCAACATGTGCTTCTGCGACCTCGGCCACGGGCGCTCGCTCGTCTTCTGGGTCGTGTGGCTCGCGCTCCGGGCGATGAAGCGCGCGGCCGAGCGCTCCGGCAGGCCCAACCTCAACGTCCTCTTCGTCTGGAACATGCCGCTGCGCGCCATCGCAAAGATGACGGGGGGCATGGCCGACATGGGCGTCGTCGACGCGCTCGTGCGCGAGGTGCGCGGATTCGGCTGGGGCGGCGCCGTCCTTCTCGCCCTCTCGCTCGCCCTCGGGTGGGGCGCGGGCGTCGGCGCCCTCCTGTGGGCGCTCTGGGTCGTGGCGCCGATTGCCCTCGCCCTTCTCGCCAACCTGGTGCGCAACCGCGCGCTCGCCCGCAAGCTCTAACCGTGCAAAGGGGACAGGCACTTTTGCACGCCCCTTTGCACGCCCCGCAGAAAGGATCGAACATGAGCTTCGAAACGTGGACCCGGGAGCACCGGGGGGTCTGGGAGTTCGTCAAGTTCAACGTGCTCTCCAACGTCTCCACCATCGTGCGCATCGCCCTCACCGCAGCGGGGACGGCGCTCTTCGTGCAGACGCTGCAGCTGACCCAGCCGTTCCAGTTCCTCGTCTTCGACTACCGCGACACCGGCCTCGGCGCCTTCATCGCCTTCCTCGTCGCCGAGGTCGCGGCGCAGGTCGTGAACTTCTTCGTGCAGATGAAGTGGGTCTTCAGGTCCGACGCGAGCTTCCGCGAGACCGCGTGGAAGTACGCCGTGCTCGCCGTGGTCATCGTGGTGGTGAACCTGCTGCTGCCCAACTACGTGATGAGCTTCTGCCAGACCGCGCTCGGAATCGACGCAACGCTCTCGGGCACCATCGCCTCCGTGGTGAACACGCTGCTCGCCGTGGTGGTGAGCTTCCCCGTGCTCAAGTTCTGGATCGCGCCGGGAAGGTAGCGCCCCGGGCGGGCGGGGTCGCGGGCGCGGGCCCCTCTCGTCCCTCACGTCCTTCTCGCCGGCGCCGCCGCGTGGCCGCGCCGCGGCGCCCCGAGCTCGCCACGGTGCCGGGCTCCGCTGAAACCCCTTGCGATTGGGTAGCATGTTTGATGCTGGGCCCCGCCCCGCGACCCGAGGCGTGCCCCGGAGCGCGCAGTGTGCCACAAACCGCCACAGATTGGGCGCTCCCCGAAGCCCAAAAGCGAGAAAAACCTCAGGGCTCGCACCCAATCGCACGGGGTTCTTTGCAAATCTGGCCTCGCGGGCGACGCGCGAGAGCCACATCACCCAATGACGGCGCCTTCTAGGCATCACCCCTGAGGGGGTCGGCGCCAAGGGCGCGCGGATGGCGGAAGTCACGCGCCCCGAAAGCGCGCGGCGGAGAGGGGGCCTGCGCAGCAGGAGAGG
The DNA here is from genome assembly GCF_900119385.1 of Thermophilibacter mediterraneus. Lineage (GTDB taxonomy): Bacteria > Actinomycetota > Coriobacteriia > Coriobacteriales > Atopobiaceae > Thermophilibacter > Thermophilibacter mediterraneus. The sequence continues at coordinate 49,836 of NZ_FPKO01000007.1, read as the reverse complement.
CCCGAGGGGACGTTGGGCGCCATGCGCGCCATACCACCACAAGTTGAGGATATACTTGTCTCATACCACAACATGCTGTGCCTCTATGTAGTTTGCGCGATGGTAACCAAAGCTAACTTATTCTCATCACAAATCCTTTACATATCTGGTACCTTGGTGGGGCCGTTACCCTAGCGGCTACACAACGACCACGTCTAAGGAGCGTGAGCAGTGAGTCAGGAAGCATGGCAGGGCTTTGTGGGTGGCAACTGGGAGCACGAGATCGACGTCCGTGACTTCATCCAGAAGAACTACACCCCGTACGACGGCGACGAGTCCTTCCTCGCCGGCCCCACGGAGAGCACCACCAAGCTCTGGAACGAGGTCCTCGACCTCTTCCAGCAGGAGCGCGAGGCGGGCGGCGTCCTCGACATGGACACCGACCTCGTCTCGACGATCGTCTCCCACCCCGCTGGCTACATCGACCAGCCGCTGGAGAAGATCGTGGGCCTTCAGACCGAGAAGCCGCTCAAGCGCGCCCTCATGGTCAACGGCGGCATCCGCATGGCCGTGGCCGCGTGCAAGCAGAACGGCTACGAGGTCGACCCCGAGATCGTCAACATCTACACTAACTACCGCAAGACCCACAACGCGGGCGTCTTTGACTGCTACACGCCCGAGATGCGCGCGTGCCGCCACAGCCACATCATCACCGGCCTCCCCGACGCCTACGGCCGCGGCCGCATCATCGGCGACTACCGTCGCGTCGCCCTCTACGGCGTCGACCGCCTCATCGAGGAGAAGAAGGCCGAGCACGCCGGCACCCAGAAGACCATGAACGAGGCCACCATCCGCCACCGCGAGGAGCTCGCCGAGCAGATCCGCGCGCTCCAGGAGCTCGCGCAGCTCGGCAAGATCTACGGCTTCGACATCTCCCGCCCGGCCGCCTCGTTCCAGGAGGCCGTCCAGTGGCTCTACTTCGGCTACCTCGCCGCGGTCAAGGAGCAGAACGGCGCCGCGATGTCGATCGGCCGCAACTCCACGTTCCTGGACATCTACGCCGAGCGCGACCTCAAGGCCGGCAAGATCTGCGAGGCCGAGGCCCAGGAGATCATCGACCACCTGGTCATGAAGCTGCGCATGGTCAAGTTTGCCCGCACGCCCGAGTACAACGAGCTCTTCTCCGGCGACCCGCAGTGGGTCACCGAGTCCATTGGCGGCATGGGCGTCGACGGCCGCTCCATGGTCACCAAGACCGCCTTCCGCTACCTCCACACCCTCGAGAACATGGGCACCAGCCCCGAGCCCAACCTCACGGTGCTCTGGTCCACGCGCCTGCCCGAGGCCTTCAAGCGCTACTGCGCCAAGATCTCCATCACCACGAGCTCCATCCAGTACGAGAACGACGACCTCATGCGCGTCTACCACGGCGACGACTACGCCATCGCCTGCTGCGTGTCCTCGATGCGCATCGGCAAGGAGATGCAGTTCTTCGGCGCCCGCGCCAACCTCGCCAAGTGCCTGCTCTACGCCATCAACGGCGGCCGTGACGAGAAGACCGGCGAGCAGGTCGGCCCGAAGTTCCGTCCGGTCGAGGGCGACTACCTCGACTACGACGACGTCGTCTCCAAGTACCGCGACATGATGCAGTGGCTCGCCGAGGTCTACGTCAACTCCCTCAACATCATCCACTACATGCACGACAAGTACTGCTACGAGCGCCTGCAGATGGCCCTGCACGACGAGCACGTCCACCGCTGGTTCGCCACGGGCATCGCGGGCCTGTCCGTCGTGGCCGACTCGCTCTCCGCGATCAAGTACGCCAAGGTCAAGGTCGTCCGCGACGAGACCGGCCTCGTGACCGACTACCAGGTCGAGGGCGACTTCCCCAAGTACGGCAACGACGACGACCGCGTGGACCAGATCGCCCACGACGTGGTCGAGGTCTTCATGAAGTACGTCCGCGAGACCGACACCTACCGCAACTCCGTGCCCACGACCTCGATCCTCACCATCACCTCGAACGTGGTCTACGGCAACGCCACCGGCAACACGCCCGACGGCCGTCGCGCCGGCGAGCCCTTCGCCCCGGGTGCCAACCCGATGCACCGTCGCGACACCCACGGCGCCGTCGCGTCGCTCGCCTCCGTGGCCAAGCTCCCGTTCAAGGACGCTCAGGACGGCATCTCCAACACGTTCTCCATCGTCCCGGGCGCCCTCGGCAAGGACGGCGAGGTCATGTTCGGCGAGCTCGACCTCGACGCGCTGGGCGTCGACGTGGACATCCAGATCGAGAACCCGGCCCCCGACTGCGGCTGCTGCTAGCACCGTGCAAAGCGTGCAAAAGGGACTGTCACTTTTGCACGGTAATTGACACTTCTTTTGTAGCAATTATCGGCTACACTGTGGGAAAGGGCGGGCCGCCCCCGACGGGGGGCGGCCCATACGAGAAAGGAACTCACATGAGCGCTTCTGCCGAGCAGGTCGACAACCTCGTCAGCATGATCGACGGCTACGTCGAGGAGGGCGGCCACCACCTCAACGTCAACGTCTTCACCAAGGAGACCCTGCTTGACGCCCAGGCTCACCCCGAGAAGTACCCGCAGCTCACCATTCGCGTCTCCGGCTACGCGGTGAAGTTCAACTCCCTCACCAAGAAGCAGCAGGACGACGTCATCAGCCGCACCTTCCACGAGGCGATGTAAGGTCGACCTGACCTGTCCGTAAGGCGGGCGGGGAGGTTGCTCCGCAAAGTGCTTCGCGCCCTTGGCGTGCAGGAACTTTGCTCCGCAACCTCCCCGCCCGCTCTGTCTATCATGGTTGCATACAGATCTGGGTGGAAGGTGCGGATGTGACTGTGGATACCGAGAAGAGCGTGCGGGACGTTGACGTGATCGGGCGGATTCACTCCACCGAGAGCTTCGGGACGGTGGACGGGCCCGGCACGCGGTTCGTGGTGTTCTGCCAAGGCTGCCCGATGCGCTGCCAGTACTGCCACAACCCCGACACCTGGGAGTTCGCCCGCGCCGACGGCACTGGCCCCGGCACGAGCATGACCGTCGGCGCGCTCCTCGAGCGCTACGAGCGCAACCGCCCCTTCTACCGTCGCGGCGGCATCACTGTCACGGGCGGGGAGCCCATGGCCCAGCCGGACTTCGTCGCGGCGCTCTTCCGGGCCGCCCACGCCGCGCCGGCAGGGCGCATCCACACGTGCCTCGACACGAGCGGCGCCACCTTCTCCTCGGCGGGCGCGGAGCGGTTCTCCGCGCTTCTCGACGAGTGCGACCTCGTGCTGCTCGACATCAAGACGTCGGACGCCGCGGGCCACGAGCGGCTCTGCGGCCTGCCCGCCTCGCACGCCCTCGAGCTCGGGGACGAGCTCGCGCGGCGTGGCGTACCCACGCTCGTCCGCCACGTGGTGGTTCCCGGCATCACCGACTCCGAGGAGGAGGTCGCCGCCGTTGGGCGCATCATCGGCGACTGGGACAACGTCGTGGGGCTCGACCTGCTCCCCTACCACACGCTCGGCAGGACCAAGTACGAGAAGCTCGGCATCCCCTACCCCCTCGAGGGCGTGAAGGCGATGGAGCCGGCGCGCGCCAGGGAGCTGCGGCGCGTGGCGCTTCTCGCCCGAGCGAGAAGACGCGCGGAGCGCGGGGTCGCGTAGGGGGCGAGCCCCGGCGATCGGTTCGCGGCGCCCCTGCCGCGGCGCTCCAGCAAAACGGAGCGACTGGCGAAACGCGCGCCCCGCTGGGCGCGCTTTTCGTCAGTCGCTCCGTCTCGTCACCCGGCGGGCCCGGTTGGGAGCCCCGGCCCGGCGCCCCTACACGCGCTCGGCGATCTCGCGCACGAGCCGCTCGGTCTTCTCCCAGCCCAGGCACGCGTCGGTGATGGACTGACCGTAGGTTCCGCCGCCGACCGGCTGGTTTCCGTCGACGAGGTAGGACTCGACCATGAAGCCGCGCACGAGGCGACCGATGGTGTCGGAGCGGCTCATCGAGTCGAGCACCTCGTGGCAGATGCGAATCTGCTGGAACGGGCGCTTGCCGGAGTTGTCATGGTTGCAGTCGATGATCGCGGCGGGGTTCTCGAAGCTCGCCGCGGTGTACTTCTCGGCAAGGCGCTCGAGGTACTCGTAGTGGTAGTTGGGGTAGTTGATGCCGTCGAGGCCCACGTAGCCCCGCAGCACCGCGTGCGCGAGCGGGTTGCCCGTCGTGGAGACCTCCCAGTTGCGGAAGATGAAGGTCTGACGCTGCTGCGCCGCGTAGATGGAGTTGAGCATGACGTCGGTCGAGCCTCCGGTGGGGTTCTTCATGCCCACGGGCATGGGGACGCCCGAGGCCACGAGGCGGTGCTCCTGGTTCTCGACCGAGCGGGCGCCCACCGCGATGTAGGCGAGCACGTCGATGAGGTACTGGTAGTTGGTGGGGTAGAGCATCTCGTCGGCCGTGAACATGCCCGTCTCCTCCACCACACGCAGGTGCATGCGGCGAATGGCCTTGACGCCCTCGAGCAGGTCGTCCCCGGACTCGGGGTCGGGGTTGTGGAGCAGCCCCTTGTAGCCGACGCCCTTGGTGCGCGGCTTGTTGGTGTAGACGCGCGGGATGACGACGAGCTTGTCCTCCACCGTCTCGGCGAGCTTGGCCAGGCGGGTGGCGTAGTCGAGCACGGAGTCCTCGCGGTCCGCCGAGCACGGGCCGATGATGAGCAGGCGACGGTCGTCGTGGCCGGACAGCACCGCCGCGACGCGCTCGTCGAAGGCGGCCTTGCGCGCGACCATCTCGTTGGAGAGGGGCATCTCGGCGCGGATGTCCTTGGGGATGGGCAGAAGACGCTTGAACTTCATGGACATGCGGAACACCTCCGGGCTCGCGGAACGAACCCGTATAGTATGGCGCCCCGCCAGCCCAGCGCGGCGGCGCCGGGCGACGTCGAAAAGCGATGTTAAAGTCCGGCCGCCCCGCGCGCCCGGCACCCGGGTCAGCGGCCCGCGCGGGCGCGCCGGCGAGCGGGCGCCCCGCCCCGCATACCGCTAAGATGGTGCCTGGACGAACGGGGCGCGCCGACGAGCCGACCGGCGCGCGCGAGAAGGAGGATCCATGCCCTGCACCACCATCCTTGTTGGCCGGAAGGCCAGCTACGACGGGTCGACGATCGTTGCCCGCAACGAGGACTCGTCCAACGGCGAGTTCTGCCCCAAGCGCTTCGTCGCGCGCGAGGCGCCGCGGGCCGGCGCCGTCTACCGGAGCGTCATCTCCCACCTGGAGATCGAGCTTCGCGAGGGAGGCATGCGCTACACCGCCATGCCCAACGCCGATCTCAAGGAGGGGCTCTGGGAGGAGGCCGGCTTCAACGAGCTCAACGTGGGCATGAGCGCCACGGAGACCATCACCACCAACGAGCGCGTGCTCGCCGCCGACCCGCTCGTGCGCTACGACGCGGCAACGGGCACGCCCGGCGGCATCGGCGAGGAGGACATGGTCACGCTCGTGCTCCCCTACGCCACGAGCGCGCGCGACGGCGTGCTGCGGATGGGCGAGCTCCTGGAGCGCCACGGCACCTACGAGATGAACGGCATCGCCTTCTCCGACGCGAACGAGATCTGGTGGATGGAGACCGTGGGCGGCCATCACTGGATCGCGCGGCGCGTGCCCGACGACTCCTACGTCACCATGCCCAACCAGCTCGGCATCGACGACTTCGACCTCGACGACGCGTACGGCGAGAAGGACGAGCACCTCTGCTCGCCCGACCTGCGCGCATGGATGGAGGACAACCACCTCGACCTCACGCTCGGCGTGCGCGGCGGGCACTTCAACCCGCGCGAGGCGTTCGGCAGCCACTCCGACTCCGACCATGTCTACAACACGCCGCGCGCCTGGGCCATGCAGCGATTCCTCAGCCCGCACGCCGGCCCCTGGGACACCGCGGCGCCGGCGGCCGACTTCGGCCCCGAGAGCGACCGCATCCCCTGGTGTCGCGAGCCCGAGCGCAAGGTGACGATCGAGGACGTGAAGTACGTGCTCTCGCTGCACTACCAGGGCACGCCGTACGACCCCTACGGCCACGGCCCGCGCGAGCTTCGCGGGCTCTACCGCCCCATCGGCATCAACCGCAACAGCCAGCTCGCCGTGCTGCAGCTTCGCCCGAGCGTGCCGGCCGAGCGCGCGGCGCTGCAGTGGATCGCCTACGGGTCCAACGCCTTCAACGCGCTCGTTCCGCTCTACGCGGGCGTCCGCGAGACGCCGGCGTACTTCGAGGGAACCACCACGCGCGTGACCAGCGAGAGCTTCTACTGGGCAAACCGACTCGTAGGTGCGCTCGCGGACGGCGCGTACGGGGCGTGCCTGCCGCACGTCGAGCGCTACCAGGAGGCGCTGAGCGCGCGCTGCGCCGCCATGGTCCGGGAGTGCGACGAGAGGGGCGGCGACCTCGCCGCCTGCAACGCCGCGATCGCCGATGAGTGCCGGAGGCAGACCGAGGACCTGCTCGACAAGGTCCTCTACGAGGCGAGCATGCGCATGAGGAACGGCTTCTCCCGCAGCGACGGCTAGCGCGCGGCGGACGCCGCGACACAACTGCGAGCAACCCCGCCGAGTGCGCGCTTCCGCTTTGGAGGAGGCGCGCACTCGGCGGGTTCTTTGTCCGCACGGACAAGAATTGGCTCGAGTGCGCGGAGGCCAGCGCGCACTCGACGCGATTCCGCCCCGCGGCGACCGCGGCCGCCGCGCCCCGGGGCGCGGCCAGGCTACGCCACGCCGAACTGCAGCAGGTACGCCACGAGGACGACCTGGAGCGCCAGCATGAGGGGGATGCCCACGGCGAAGGCGGTCGTGCGAATCTTGTGCCTGGCCACGAGCATGGCGAGGAGCGCGCCGGGAGAGCCTCCCGCGAGCGAGAGCAGCAGCAGCGCCCCCTCGGGCACGCGCGTCGCGTCGTGCCCCCGGCCGTTCCAGATGGCGACGAGCTTGTCGACGACGAAGACGAGAAACGTCGCGCCGCTCGCGACGACGAGGTAGGCGAGAAGACCCGTGTGCCCCCTGCCGGTCGCGGCAGCAAGCACCGCCCGCGGGTCGAGCGGCGCGACGTAGATGGCCACGAGGGCGAGCGACCAGCCCAGAAGCGCGATGACCGAGAAGGCGTGCCACGCCGAGTTTCGCTTGTTGGTGCGTCGGTCGAACAGAGCGATCGCGATCACGCCGCCGAGGGCTCCGCCGGCGAACATGAGCAGTGTGAGCGCCGTGCGGGACACCGCCTCTCCGCTGCCGCCACGCCCGGAGAGCCTCCGGTCGAGCGCCACGAGCGCGAGCGTCGTCGCGTTCACGATGGCGAGGTAGAGCACGAGCGGGTCGAGCGCTCCCATGGGCGGCCCCCTTGCTACGGTGACGAGCGGGGCGCGGCGCAGCGGCACCGCGCCCCGTCGACTCTACACCGTCATGCCGCCGTCGACCGCCAGAACCTCACCGGTCACGTAGGAGGCGAGGTCGCTCGCCAGGTAGACGAAGGCGTTGGCGACGTCCTCGGGCTGCCCCACCCGGCGCAGCGGGATGCCGGCGGCGATGGGCGCGATCATCTCCTCCGGGAGCGACGCCACCATGTCCGTGGCGGTGACGCCCGGGGCCACGGCGTTCACGCGGATGCCCCTGGGCCCGAGCTCACGCGCGAGCGAGATGGTGATGCCGTTCACCGCGAACTTGGACATGGGGTAGGCCACGCCGGAGGGCTGGCCCATCTTGGAGACCATCGAGCTCGTGTTGATGATCACGCCGCCCTCGCCGAGCACGCGCGCGGCCGCCTGGCAACCGTTGAGGACGCCCTTGACGTTGATGTCGATGATGGCGTCGAACTGCTCGGGCGTGTAGTCGTCGAGCGGCGTGGACTGCGAGATGCCCGCGTTGTTGCAGACGATGTCGAGCCCGCCGAAGCGCTCGGCGACCTCGCGGAAGGCTGCCTCGAGCGCCGCCTCGTCGGCGATGTCCGGCGAGATGCCCATCACGGGCGCGTCGGGCGTCTCGGCGAGGATGGCGTCGACGGCCTTTGCCGCGGTCTCCGGTCGGCTGCCGCACAGGGCCACGTTGGCGCCCTCCTCCAGGAAGCGCCTGACGATGGCCAGGCCGATTCCGCGCGAGCCGCCGGTGACGACGGCGGTCTTTCCCTTGAGCAGCATGGTTGGTCCCTTCGGTCGTGTGGATACGCATGGCGAATCCTACCCCGCCCCGCATGGCCCATTCGCCCGGAGGCGGGTCCCCTCGGCGTGGCGCACGACGTGATTCGGCAAGCGCACGCAGGTTGACACGGGTGTTCGCGGCTGCTACCAGCGGACGGGGCCGGGGGTCCACGTCCGCACAATTCCCGATGTGTGCGGACGCGGACAATGGGCACAGGGCAAAGTGCCTGTTGGAGGCCCTTCTCGCCAGAGAGGGCGCCCCCTTAGCGCCCCCGAGTTCGCACAATTTCGAGACTGTGCGGAAGTCGGCGCTACGGTGGCATGGCAGCCCGCCGGCTAGCGAACCTCCGCGCCGAACGGGCACAGGGCGAGCTTCGCCATCTTGAAGAGCTGCAGGCCAAACGGGATGCCCACGATCGTGACGCAGAAGATCGCCCCCTCGACCGCGTATCCGATTGCCGTCCAGAGCCCCACGAGCACGACCCAGAACACGTTTGCCACGAGCGACGGCGCGCCGCCACCGTAGGTGACCGTCTTGCCAAAGGGCGCGAGCGTGAGCGACGCCATCTTGAAGGCCTGCCTTCCCAGCGGGATGCCCACGATCGTGACGCAGAAGACGACGCCGGCGAGCAGAAAGGCGAGAGCCGTCATCCAGCCGCCCGTGAGAATCCAGATGAGGTTGAACAGCACGCTCAGACAGCCCATGGAGCTCCTTCGTTCGCGGTGACCCGAGTAGGATACCCCCTTCCGCGCGGCGCCGCCTCAGTCGGCAGCTGAGCGCGCCGAGGACACGCCGAGAAGAACCTCGACCTTCTTGCTTTGTTCGCTTTTGACGCGGTGGGGCGCGGCGCCCCGGTGACGGCTCGCGCTCGCAGACCCCAACCGACCGCTCGCCGACGGACTCTGGGATCGCCCGAGGGCCATGACGCCCCCGAGCTGGGGACGAAGGCTCGTGAGCGCGGACAAGCAGACAGCTGGAAGCCCCGCGGCGCTACGCTCCCCTCCCACCGATGTGGCACCCGTCCCGAACGCAGCCCAACCGAGCCACCCACGCACGCGACCACACCGGACGCCCCGCTGCCTGACCGGGGACCGTCGACTGCTGAAGGGAGGCTTCGGGAGGACCTGATGGACGTCGCGCGGCCAGGCCCCGCGCCCAGAGAGAAGGAAGGGACATGAACGCAAGAAAGGTGCGGGGGACGCCCCGCAACAGGAGCGGCGCCGGACAGACGGTCGGGACCCGCGTGCGCGCGCTGCTCATGACGGTTGCCCTCGTTCTGAGCAACGCCCTCGGAACGCTCTTTCCGATCGTCGCCCTCGCGGACCCGTCGTTCGACCCGATCACGGTGAGCGAGGTCTCCGAGGACGAGTTCGAGGCGCAGGGATACAGCTGGTCGATCAACTTCAGCGACGTGGACGAGGGCAGCGTCACCGGCTTCGTCCGCACGGACGACATCAGCCGGTACATCTCGACCCCCAACGCGCTGCACGAGCAGTACGCGGGGTCCAAGGGATACTACGCGCCCATCGACGCCTCGACGCCCAAGGGCTCGTTCTCGCTGCGCTACACCGGGGGCTCGTACGGGGAGGACGAGGTCGACGCCGTGGTGACGCTCACGGACTGGACCTTCGTCGAGCCCCTCGAGGGATGGGACCGCTGGCCGTATCGAGGGAACTGGGAGACCTTCCAGACCGGCGTCTTCATGATCGACGACTACAAGACGCCCGCCGACGAGGGACGAGACTTCGAGAACTTCAACTTCTACACCGTCGGCCTCGACGACCTTGAGATCGAGGTCAAGTTCGTCTTCGCCGGGACGGACACGCCCATCCCGCTGAAGGGCCACATCACCACGACGGACCTCGACCGCGGCCAGTCATTCTCGTTCGGGGGGTCGGCGACCGAGGGCAGGATAACGTCGTCCAACGACCGGCTCGGCCTCAACGACGACAAGACAGCCATCGTGAGCGACGAGGGCGCCCTCTCCGAGACGGACCCCGAGCAGTACCGGCTCGGCCTGTGCGAGGCGTACTTCGACTCGACCTCGGACAACGCCGCGGGGCACCTCCAGCCGCTGAGAATCTGGTTCGGCACCTCGTGGCGCGTGGGCGAGGCGGAGTCGATCTTCTCGCTGAGCAGCGAGTTCCTGACGCTGCCCGACCCCAACGAGCCGCCCGAGCCGGGCGAGGAGCCCGTGAAGAGCGTCGACAGGACCGAGGGGGTCTCGGTGGGCGACGAGGTCACCTACACCATCGACTTCAAGGAGCACGAGCAGGGCGTCAACTGCCGCGTGGGATACCACTACACCGCGCTCGACATCGTTGACGTGCTGCCCGCGGAGATGCGCTACGTCGACGGGTCGGGCTACCTCGTGGGGCCGGACGGGAGCCGCCTCGACGGCGCGGGCCGGGTGGTCTACGAGGGCGACAACGAGAACCCCACCGAGAACACCGTCCGCTTTGAGTTCGACCGCGACTTCCTGCCCACCATGGCGATGAGCGGTGAGCGCTACCAGTTCGTCTTCCGCGCGACGCTCACGGAGTACCCCGCCAACGGCAACCTCTACGTGCGGAACACCTCCTACGCCCTCATCAACGGAACGGGGAAGGTGCCCTCCAACACCGTGCAGACGGACCTGCTCCAGCCGGTCTTCTCGGTCGACAAGGTCGCGGACGGCTATGAGTGGGAGGTCGGTGACGTCGTGAGCTACACCGTCACGTACCGCCAGACCGTCAGAAACGCCCAGAGCCGCGACACCGTGGTATCCGACAACCTGCCCGAGTACCTCGAGCTTTTGGGGGACACGGTGCGAGCCTCCGGCGTCAAGGACCTGCCCGCCGTGGAGGTCAACGGCAACGAGTGGTCGCTGCACTTCGACAAGTTCAACTACGGCGACGAGCTCGTGGTGAGCTACCAGGCGCGCGTCCGCCAGTCCGGCAACGGGCGCGAGATCGTCAACAACGCCGGCATCCACGCCAACAACGCCATGGACGCGGACGACCCCGAGGAGATCTACGCCAACACGGCCAACGTGGAGGTCACCAAGGACGTCGACCGCTTCGAGGGCTACGTGGGGGCGTCCGACCAGGACCCCGGCTTCTTCGAGTACACCGTCCACGTGACCAACGCGCAGGAGGGCACCGTCGCCAACGGGGTCACCGTGACCGACGACACGCTGCCCGAGGGGATGCGCCTGGGCCGCAACGCCGACGGCAGCCTCATGGTCCTGAGCCTGCGCGAGAACGGCTCGGACGTGGCGATGTCCTGGGTGGGAGACCGCGCAGAGGGCGTGCTCTCCCCCATCCAGTACCGCATCGCGGACGATGACCACACGCACGACCAGTACGAAGCCGTCACGCCCGCCTGGTCGATAGAGCCCTCCGGGACCGGCTGGAAGATGAGCGTCGACCACCTCGCCCATGGCACGGACCTCGAGCTGGTATTTCGAGCATACCCCGAGGACGGCGTGAGCGGATGGGAGATCGAGAACCGCGTGACGGCAGAGGCGGCGAACTCCCAGCCCGATGACGACATGGCAGACGTCTGGGTCAACCAGCCGCACCTCACGGTCGAGAAGGAGGCGTCAAACGACACCTTCACCGTGAACGACGTCATCACCTACCACGTGCGCGTCACCAACTCGACGCCGGGGACGCTCGGTCGCGACCTTGTGATCTCCGACCTCGCGCGCACGCAGGGCGTCGAGCTCCTGCGCGACTCGATACGCGCGTACGACTCGCGCGGGGAGGACATCACCGAGAGCTGCACGGTCACGTACCGCCACGCCCCCCAGGGCGGAGAGACCTTCATCCTCGAGACCAACAGAGACCTCGTGTGCGCCGAGACGAGCCGCCCCGTCTGGGCGGACGGGGCCCTCGCGAGCGCCGAGGGGAGAAACCCGCTCGGCGTGGACGTGGGCAGCGCACGCGCGGGGACCGCGTCGTGCGAGACCGAGATAACCGTCGAGTACCGCGTCCAGGTCCAGGACAGCGAGCTCGCCGGCAAGACCGTGGAGAACACGGCGCACGCGGAGACCTCGGAGCCCAACACCGCCACCACGGATGATGAGGTCGTGGACGTGAAGGGGCCGCGGCTCGACGTGGAGAAGGACTCTGACAGGGACGTCTACCAGGAGGGAGAGACGGGGCGCTACACCGTGGTCGTGAGCCAGACGCGCGAGGACTGCGAGGCCAGGGGCGTTGTCGTCACGGACCGCATGGACGAGGCGGGCGTCGGCTCGATCGTCGAGGGCTCCGTCGTCGTCACCGGGCCCGACGGGGCTCCCCGTGAGGCTCAGCCCGAGTACGTGCGCGCCGAGGACGGGAGCATCGTGGGATTCACTCTGGCGACCGGCATCGACCTGGTCGACGAGCAGCAGCTCGCCGTCAGCTACGACGTGAGCATGCTCGCCGCCGGGACCTCGCTCCACAACGTCGCGCAGGCGAGCGCCGAGGGCTCGCTCGACGGAACCGACGACAACACCGTCGAGGTGGTCGCCCCGCGCTCCACCGTCGAGTTCGACAAGACCGTCGACCGTGACGTCGTACGCATGGGCGAGTGGGCGACCTACACCCTCACGGCATCCGTCGCAGACAACCCGGCGAGAAACGTCGTCATCAGCGACAAGAGCCTGCCCGAGGCCATGCCCGTCGACCTGCGAGGCGTCAAGCTCGAGGTCAACGGGGCGGCGGTGGATGACTTCGAGCTCGACGTCGAGGGCAACGGCTTTGCCGCGCGCCTCGGTGACCTCGAGCCCGGGGACGTGGCGACGATCACCTACCGCGCCCAGGCGCGCGACGAGGGGCTCATGGGCACCTCGGTCGTCAACACGGCCGAGCTCACCGCGGACACGCTCGACGGCGCGCTGCGAGACGACGCGCACGTCACCGTGCCCGCAGATGCGCCCGAGGTGACGCTCACCAAGGTCGCGAGCGTCGACACGGTCGCCGTCGGCGAGCCCGTCGCCTACACCGTCGAGGCGAGCGTGCCCGCAGACGGAGAGGGAGCGCGCAACGTGGTCGTCGGGGACGCGAGCCTGCCGGGCTCGATGCCCATCGACATGTCGAGCATCCGGGCCTGGCTGAACGACCGCGAGATCAGGCCCGTGAACGCCGACATCGCGGGCAACACCTTCAGCGTCGCCTTCGGGGACCTTCGGCCCGGGGAGACCGTGAGGATCACCTATGACGCCACGCCCCAGGACGAGGCCCTCGCCGGCTCCGAGGTCGAAAACGTCGCCACCCTCACCTCCGAGAGCCTCGACGAGCCGCTGAGCGCCCGGGAGACCGTGCGCGTCGCGGGCGACGACCCAGGGACGGACCCCGGAGAGGACCCCGGGGAGGACCCCGGGACCGATCCGGGTGAGGACCCGGGGACGAAGCCCGGAACCGACCCGGGTGAGGACCCGGGCGACGAGAAGGACGAGACCACGCTCTCGAAGTCGGCGGACCGCGACGAGGTGGCGGTCGGCGACGAGGTGGCCTACACCGTCACCATCCGCGCCGCCGAGGGCCTCGAGGACGCGACGCTCTCGGACACCGGGCTGCCGGACGGGGTCAGAATCGCCGGGGACTCCCTGCGCGTCAGCGTGAACGGCGAGGAGCGCGAGGGGCTCTCCCCCATCGTCGACGGCACGAGCATCACGCTCGAGCTCGGGGCGCTCGACGCCGGGGACGAGGTGACGCTCTCCTACCGCGCCTCGGTGACGGGCGAGTCGCTCGCCGGCGAGACCCTCGTCAACATGGCGCTCCTCGAGAGCGCGAGCCTCGACGAGCCGCTCGACGCCACGGCCACCGTCGACGTCGTCGCGGCGGGCGAGCCCGATCGTCAGACGACCGGCGGCGCGGGCGAGACCACGGGAGGCGGGGGCGCCTGGGCGTTCCCCAACACGGGACAGAGCTCCGCCGGCCTCTCGCTCATCGTCTTCGGCCTCGGAGTCGCCGCGGTCGCGGCGGTCCTGAGAATCCGACAGTCCGCGTCCGGGCGCAGGCGCACCAGGCGCTGAGCGGAGCGCCGACACCGTTCGCAGTCACGGCCCCGGCCCTCGGGCCGGGGCCCCGAGGAAAGGGGGCGCAGCATGCGGCTCGCTCGGGCCCTGACCGCGTTTCTCTCCGTCGTCGGGCTCTCCACGGCGGCGCTCGGCGTCGCCGCAGTCGCCCGCGACGGCGTTGCCGCGGCCAGCTATCGGGAGCTGGCGCGGGAGGTGGCGGCGGTCGACGACCGCGCGGGCCCCTCGCGGTCCGCCGACGACCGGGACCCCCAGGCCGGCGTTGACTGGGGGGCGCTGCTCGCCCAGAACGACGAGGTCTGCGCCTGGCTGCGCGTGGACGGGACCACCGTCGACGTGCCCGTCGTGGCGGCGGAGGGGGACGACCCGGACGCCTGGCTCTACACGGACCTCTGGGGCAGCCCCTCCGAGACCGGCGTGCCCTACCTTGACCACAGGTGCGATCCGGAGGGGAGGCTGATGGTCGTCTACGGGCATCGGACCGCCTACGAGAGCTACCTCTTCCACGACGTCTCGCCGCTCTACGAGCAGGGATCGCTCGACGCCGTGGGGGACGCCACGTGGCAGACGCCCGAGTCGGGAACGCTGACGCTCGCTCCGCTCTGCGCCGCGAGCGTGGCGATGGACGATGGGCGTTGGCAGCGCTTCACGGCAGCGGACGAGAAGGACCTCCGCGCGTGGCTCTCCTGGGCGCTCGAGGAGGCCGACGCCACGCGCTCGGACGCGGCGGCGTGCGCGGGGAGCGCCGAGCGCGCCCTCGTCCTCGTGACGTGCAACGGACGGGCGTACCACCCCGAGACGCGCACCGTCGCGGTCTTCGTCGCGCCCGGGGCGGGAGTCGACGGGGACTCCTGAGGGGAGGTGGGCGCCGCCCGCCGGAGGGCGGCGCCCCGAAGGCTCGCCGCCCTACGCGAGCGAGCAGACCTGGCTCGTGACGGCGCGGGCCTCGGACTCGTCCCGGGGCGTGCCGTCAGCGTTGTAGAACTCGGGGAGGTAGTCCTTGTGCGCCTCGCACAGCTCGTCGAACACCTCGTTCGCGACCGCGTCGGAGTCGCAGAGCTTGTTTGCCACGAGAGCGGCCACGGCGAGGTCCTTGTTGCCGGTCACGGCGGCCTCGGCGACCATGCGCTCGAAGCTCTTGATCATCTGGATCGTGCCGCTGATCGCCGGGGAGAGCTCGCCCACCGAGATGGGCTTGGGGCCGTCGCCGGTGATGACGCACGCGCACTCGACGGCGCTCTCGTACGGCAGGCTCGTGACGGTGCCCTTGTTCTGGACGTCGACGTACTGGACGTCGCCGCGGTCGTTCACGATGGAGTCGATCACGGAGCAGGCGGCGTCGGAGTAGTGCGCGCCGCCGCGCTCCTCGAGCTGCTTCGGCTTGACGTGCAGCTCGGCGTCCTTGTAGAGCTCGAAGAGCTCGGCCTCGACCTTCTTGACGACCTCGGCGCGGACCCCGTGCTCCTGGTAGTCCTTCTCGAGGCCCTCGAGCTCCTCGCGCGTGGAGAAGTAGTAGTTGAGGTAGGACACGGGGATGGCGTGAAGGCCCCTCACCAGGCGGTTGGACCAGGGGATGGCCATGATGTTCTTCATGGTGCCCAGCTCCTCGACGGGAAGGGTGCAGTAGCGCTCGAGCACCTCGTCGAAGCGGCTCTTGCCGTCGATGAAGACGTCGGTCACGAAGAAGTGGTGGTTGAGGCCGGAGAGCTCCATGCGCACGCGATCGGGGTCGACGTCCATCCACTTGGCGATGCCGAAGCGCATCGAGATCGGGCAGTTGCACAGACCGATGATCTTCTTCCAGTTGGTATAGCGCAGCACCGCCTCGGTCACGATGCCCACCGGGTTGGTGAAGTTGACGAGCCACGCGTCGGGGCACAGCTCCTCCATGTCGCGGATGATGTCGAAGATCACCGGGATGGTGCGCAGCGCCTTGAACATGCCCGCGGCGCCGTTGGTCTCCTGGCCGATGAGGCCGTGCTTGAGGGCGATGCGCTCGTCCTTGATGCGCGCGTCGAGCTGGCCCACGCGAAACTGCGTCGTCACGAAGTCCGCCCCCGCGAGCGCCTCGCGGCGGTCGAGCGTGAGGTGGACCTCCATGGGCAGGCCTGCCGCCTCGACCATGCGCTGGGCGAGGCCGCCCACGATCTCGAGCTTCTCGCGGCCCTCCTCGATGTCCACGAGCCACAGCTCGCGCACGGGGCAGGAGTCGTAGCGCCTGATGAAGCCCTCGACGAGCTCGGGGGTGTAGCTCGAGCCGCCTCCGATGGTGGCGATCTTGATCGGGCGACGGGCCTCGGCGCCCAGGTTCTTCTCGGTCATGTGTTGGCTCCCATCCTGTTGGGTGTGACGCTCGATTCTCAGAAGGGCGCCACCGTCTCCGGCAGCGCCCTTCAAAACACGATGTGCATGCGATTGTGCGTCTGTGGCGCGACCGGACTAGGCGTTCAGCTTCGCCTTGAGCTCGACGAGCTCGCGGTAGGTGTTGATGAAGTTCTGAGCCATGAGCTTGCAGGTCTCGGCGCTGGCCATCTGGTCCTCGGCGTGGAGGAGCAGAAGCGGCGTGCCCTTGCGCTCGCCGTTGGCCTCGGACGTCAGGAGCTGCATGTGAACGTCGTGACCGCCGGCGTAGGCCTCGTCACCCTGCTTGATGAGGTCCTCGGCCGCCTCGAAGTCGCCCTCCTGGGCCTTGGCGATCGAGTTGACGTAGCAGGACTTGGCGGTGCCGACGCAGCTGATGATCTGGAAGCAGATCATCTCCATCTCTTCGTCCATCGGAATCTCCTCTCGGGGTCGTGCGACGCGCTAGCCGAGGAGGGCGGCAACGTCGTCAAGGATCTTCGGCGCGTTCATGCGGCCGTAGTCGACCATCGGGATGACGTTGACGGGGATGCGGCCGTCGACGGCCTTCTCGAAGTCGCCCTTGGCATAGCCGATCTGGGGCCCAAGGAGGATGATGTCAGCCTCGTTGATGTGGTCCATGGCCTCGTTCATGGGACGGGCCTCGATGCTCGCGTCCATGCCGCGGGCAGCGGCCTCCTTCTGCATCTTCTGGACCAGCAGGCTGGTGGACATACCGGCGTTGCAGCAAAGCATGATCTTCATGGTGAGACGCTCCTTTCACGTGGGGCTCGAACCCCGTCCAGGCCCTGTTCGGGCGTGTCGTGCAACGACTCTAGACTAGCCATAACGCGAAGGTACGGTGCGCGCCAGACGGTGAGCGGCGCGCGATGGGGCCGCAGGCGCAGGGAGATGGGATTCGCCTGCGGCCCGGGGTGGTGGCGGCGTCCTTTGCTACTCCGCCATCTCGAACTGCTTGCGCTGAGCGACCTCGGAGGCCTTCATGAACGGCAGGTAGATGATGACGAAGAGGGCGAGCAGGACGACCTGCAGGACGGCGGCGCGCCAGTCGCCACCGGTGGACAGGAAGCCGGAGGCGATGATCGGGGTGGTCCAGGGCACCTGGATGCAGGTGGGGTTGACGAGGCCGATGACCGTGGCAAAGTAGCCGACGAGGATGCCGATGATGGTGTTGAGCACGAACGGAACCATAAGCGGGATGTTGAACACGATCGGGTAGCCGTAGATGACCGGCTCGTTGATGTTGAAGATCGCGGGCAGGATGCCGAGCTTGGCAACCTCGCGGGAGGGCTTCCACTTGCCCCAGATGAAGGTGGCGATCAGCAGGGCGAGCGTGCAGCCGGAGCCGCCCATGAGGGCGTAGACGTTGATGACGTTCATGTTCAGCCAGACGTCCGGACGAGCGATGACCGCGTCGATGCCGCCGGTGGTGTAGAGGTCCATGGCCTCCACGAGGACGATGGTGAGGACGGGCTCGACGAGCACGCCGTTGATCGTGGACTGGTGGATGCCGAGGGTGAACAGGAACACGCCGAGCGAGTAGATCACCACGAGGCCGACCGGGTTGGTGGTGAGGGCTCGCAGCGGGGTCTGGATGAAGGTGTTGATGAGCGCGGTGACGTCGGTCTGGAAGCCGGCGAACAGGATCATCGCGACGAGGCCGAAGACGCCCAGGGTCAGCAGCATCGGGATCAGGACGTTGAAGGACTTCTCGACCGCGGGGGGCACGCCCTCGGGCATCTTGATGCGCAGCTGCTCGATGCCGGACACCTTGATGAAGAGCGTCGGGGCGAGCAGGCCGATGATGATGGCCGTGAACATGCCGTTGGTGCCCGTGTAGTTGGTGGTGAAGGCGCTCGCGACGGCGGCGGTGGTGACCTCGTCGGTGAGCAGCTCCGAGGTGGCGGCGAGGTTGGCCGTCACGGTCTGGGGCATCATGATGAAGAAGACGGCGAGCGAGACGACAACGCAGGAGATGGGGTTGTCAAAGCGCTTGTTGGTGGCCAGGCTGTAGCCGACCATGCCGCAGAGCAGGATAGCGGAGATCGAGAGGGCGCCCTGGGAGAGCGCGGCGCCCCAGTACTGCGCCGTCGCCAGGATGTCAGCGTTGGGGAAGATGCCCATGCTGTCGGGGTTCGTGCTCCACAGGAACGTGAAGACGACGTTGTTCAGAAGTGCCGCGATACCGGCGAGGATGAAGACCGGCATGATGGTGGCAAAGCCGTCGCGCAGCGACCGCAGGTGCACCTGGTTGCCGATTCGAGCGGAAACTTCCGAGAACTTGTCAAGGAAGCTCTGACCGTTGGCCATGATTTTCACTCCTTACGTTTGGAACAGTGCCTGCTTCAGACGCCCTCTCTCCCTGATGAGCGCGTCCCTTGCAACATCTCGTGGCGCCTCGGCGGCGCCGGGATACGCGGGCGAGAAGAACGGCGGCGGCTCGGCCGCCCGTCCCCCTCGCCCGCGCAAGAAGGAGGGCTACTTGACGACGTGCGACGTCGCGACCTCGGTGAGCCAGGCCGCGGACTTCTTGGGCCTGCGCTCGTAGTTCTCCATGAGGTCCACCTCGACGAAGCCGTAGCGGTTCTTGAAGGCGTTCGACCAGGACCAGTTGTCGATGAGACCCCAGTAGTGGTAGCCCACGCAGTTGGCGCCGTCGTTGATGGCGCGCGCGATCCACTCGAGGTGCTGGCGGACGAAGTCCACGCGGTAGTCGTCGATGACCTGCTGGGTCTCGGGGTCCTTGTTGAGGTACTCGCGCTCGATGCCGATGCCGTTCTCGGAGACGTACCACTCGAGCTCGGGGTACTCGTTCTTGCACTTCATGCCGAAGTCGTAGATGCCCTTGGGGTAGATCTCCCAGCCGCGGCTCTCGTTCATCACGCGCTCGGGCCAGATGTAGGGCTCCGCGAAGAGCGGGTTGCCCCACTCGTCGTGGCTCTTGCTCGGGGCCTGGACGCGGCTCGGCTGGTAGTAGTTGCAGCCGAGCCAGTCGACCACGCCGTCGGCGAGCACCGCGTCGTCATAGGGGCGCACGGGCAGGACGATGCCGAGCTGGTTGGTGAGGGTGTCGATGACGTCCTCGGGCAGCTTGCCCTTGGTCACGAGGTCGAGCCACCAGCGGTTGGTGAGGCCGTCGTTCATGCGCAGCGCCTCGAGGTCGGCCGGCGTGGGGTCGTCCTTGGTGTAGGAGGGGGAGAAGTTGCAGATCATGCCGATGCGGGCGTCGGGGAGCATGCGGCCCTCGGCCACGGCCTGACGGTAGCGCGCGACCGCCATGGCGTGCGCGATGGAGATGTTGTACTGGGCGGTGCAGGCCTCCTGGAAGCTGTGGTGCTGCGGGTACCAGATGGGGTGCCAGTAGCGGTTCTCGGGCTCGACGATCGGCTCGTTGAACGTGAACCAGCAGCGGACCTCCTTGCCGAACTCGCAGAACGCCTTGTAGGCGTAGTTGGCGTAGGCCTCGCACACCTCGCGGTTCTCCCAGCCGCCGCGGCGGAAGAGGTAGGTGGGCATGTCGAAGTGGTAGAGGTTCACGAAGACCTCGAGGCCGGCCTCCTTGGAGGCGGCGAAGAGCTCGTGGTACCACGCGGCACCCTCGGGGTTGATGTTGCCGTCCTGGTCGAGCAGGCGGCTCCACTGGATCGAGGTGCGGTAGTTGTCCATGCCCAGGCTCTTGAGGAGGGCGAGGTCGTCCTTGTAGTGGTGCATGAAGTCGTTGCCCACGTAGGAGCCGACCTGGTTGTAGAACGAGCTGATGTCCTCAATCGACCAGGTGTCCCACAGGTTCTCGAGCTTGCCGCCCACGTTCCAGCCGCCCTCGGTCTGAGGCCCGGACATCGCGGCGCCGAAGAAGAAGTCCTTCGGCAGAGTGAGCTCTGACATGTGCCCTCCGTTCTCGTTGTCTTCAATCCAAGCGTGATGCCTTCTTCTTCATCTCGCTTTGTTGGCATGATTATAGCGCTCTAATTTATTTTGAGGAGGGTATTTTGACTGCATAATCGCGCGACGATTGGGAGATAATGGAGAAGAGATGAAGACATGGCCGCGTCTACCAGCGCTTTGTTTGACGTCTCATGAGCGCGCACCGGTGCGGGACCGACAGACCCTCACGAGCGAATTGACGAGAAAAACCGTTGGCGGCGCATTTCATACCGTTTGCGGGAGGCGACCGCACCATCGATCGAGAAAGGGAGGCCACCATGCTGAAGTATCAGTCCATCGCGTCTGACATCCAGCGCAGCATCGAGGCGGGCGCCCTCAAGCCCAACGCGAAACTTCCCACCGTGGTCGAGCTCTGCGAGGCCTACGGCGTGAGCAAGATCACCATCAAGCGTGCCATCGACCTGCTCACCGACCGCGGACTCATCTCGAGCCGCCGCGGGTCGGGGACCTACGTGAAGAACACCACCGAGCTCCTCGAGCTGACCGGCCTGGAGCCCATTGACGCCCTGGCGGACTCCGGCGTCGACTCCTTCGCGTTCTCCCAGTCGGACCGCGCCGCCGGCTTCACCGAGGAGTACACCTCGCTCGGCAAGAAGATCAGCTCCGTCGTCTACGACTTCTCGATCGTCAACCCGCCCGAGGACGTGGCGCGCCACCTCAACATCCACCCGGAGGACTTCACCTACCATCACTGCCGCGTCCGGTGCCTCGACGACGAGCCCATGGTCATCGAGTACACCTACATGCCCCTCGACCTCGTCCCCGGGCTCAAGCGCAGCCAGCTCTACCTCTCGGTCTACGACTACCTCCAGAACACGCTGGGCCTCAAGATCTCGAGCTTCCACCGGATCTTCCGCGCCGTTCCCGCCACCCGCGAGGAGGCGGAGCGGCTCGACACCAGGCCCGGCATCCCCATGCTCGAGATCGCGCAGGTGGGCTTCCTCGACGACGGCACGCCGTTCGAGTACTCGGTCTCGCGCTACGAGGGGACCCGCGGCGAGATACGCGACATAAACGTCCTCTAGGCGAGCCGTCCCCGACGCGGACGACCCGCGGGAACGGGCTCTCCCCTGCCCGGCGCACCGAATCAGCGGCCGCGCGCGCCCTTCCCCTTCCCCTTGGCGGCGCGCTTCTCCTCGGCGCGGCGAGCGCGGGCGGCGCGGCGACGGGCGCGCGCCTCCGAGCTTGCCTTCATGGCGGCGCGCTCCTCCTCCGCCTCGCGCTCGACGCGGCGCTCCTCCGCCTCGCGGGCGCGCAGGTCCGCCTCGCTCCCCGTGATCGGGGCCCAGGCGAGCGCGTAGACGAAGCCGAGGACGAGAGACACGACCGGCAGTGCGAGGACGCCCCAGAACAGCGCCGCGGGCGCCGTCACGCCCTGGGGCTGCTCGGGCAGCAGGTAGGGCACCATCGCGACGAGCAGGGTCGCGAGCGCGAGCACGCTCGCCGCGCGGCACGCCACCTGGGCGGCGGCGGGCACCGTCACGCTCGCGCGGCGCACGAAGATGATGCCGACGAGCGCTCCGAAGAGGTAGATGGAGACGGGCAGCGCGTAGGAGCCCGCGGCGCGCAGCTGGGAGGGGGCGCCCGCGTCGCCCTGCCCCACGGCGTAGAGGATGACGCTGCCCACGAGCAGCAGCGTTATGGCGACGAGGTTGGCGTAGTAGACCGACCCCCGCATGGGATACGTGACGCCCCTCCTGGAAAACGGCAGCTGCATGGCACAGACCCCCTCGTGCGACGGCGCGCTACGCGGCGCGGCCGTCCTTCTCGTCGTCATCCGGCAGGTACTTGGCGAACGGCCCCCTCTTGGACGCGTCCACGCCCGCGCACCCGAGGGCGTAGAGCAGGCCGAACACCATGATGAGGATGGGCGCCGCGCGGGTGACGTAGATCACGACCACGCTGACCCCCAAAAACGCCCCGCCCGAGTCGGGAGAGAAGACCGGGACCGCCGCGAGCGCGAGCAGCACGGCGAGCGCGATGCCGACGGCGCGGCAGGCGCGCTTGGCGACCCTGCCCATCAGGATGCGCTTGAACCACACGAGCAAGAGGCCGAGCACCACGCCCATGGCGTAGAGGAGGGCCGGCGACGCCAGCACCACGCCCAGCTGAACGAGCGACGAGCCCGCGAGCGCGGCGGAGACGACCCCCGCGTCGCTCATGTGGTACCAGGCGAGAAACGCGATGCAGAGCGCGGCGACGGCCACCCACGCGACAAAGTTTCCTATGAACGTCGTTTTTCTCAAGGACGGCTCCTCGGCGTCGGGTAAGGGTATGCTGTCAGCAACTGACGGCAGGGGTCATTATACCCTCGAACGCGACACGCCCCCTGAGGAGGAGACACCCATGGCAGACGTCACACCAGCGCCGTCGCCCGTCGAGGCCGCCACCGCGCCGGGCGGGGGGCCCGTGCGCAGGAAGCTCTACTCCCTCGGCGAGGAGATCGCCAACTCGGTCTCGCACGGCGTCGGCGTGCTGCTCTCCATCGCCGCGCTCGTGCTGCTCATCGTGGTGGCGGTGAGCCACGGCGGCGGCGTGCGCCTTGCCGCTGCGCTGCTGATGGGCATCTCGCTCATCGTCGAGTACCTGTTCTCGACGCTCTACCACGCGATCGCGCCCGAGCGGGCGAAGGCGGTGTTCCGGGTGCTCGACCACTGCGGCATCTACCTCCTCATCGCCGGGAGCTACGCGCCCTTCTCGCTCATCACGCTGGCCGACCGAGGCGGCGTCACGCTGTGCTGCGCCGTCTGGGCGGTCGCCGCCGTGGGCATCGTCGCCGAGTGCCTGCTGCGCGAGCGCCAGCCCGCCTGGCTCACGGCCGCGATCTACGTGCTCATGGGCTGGCTCGTGGTCTTCCACATCGGCGACCTCTGGGAGCTGCTCGCCCCGCCCGCGTTCTGGCTGCTGCTCGCCGGCGGGCTCAGCTACACGGTCGGCGCGGTCTTCTACGCCATCAAGAGGGTTCCGTACCTGCACTTCGTCTTCCACCTGTTCACGCTCGCCGGAAGCGTCTGCATCACGCTCTCCGCGCTGCTCTTCGTGGTGTAGCCCCCGCGCAACCGGCCCGGGGCCGAGGGGACGGACCCGCAGGCGGAGGGTCGCGGGAACGTGCGGGTTGCGGTCGCTCTGGAGAGAAGAACCGTCCGCAACCCGCACGCAGCCCAAGTCCGTGCTGGTTGCGGTCGCTCTGTGCCGCAAAACCGTCCGCAACCCGCACGCGCGCCGGGCACGCGCGGCCCCGTGCCGACCCGATGCCCGTCGCGCGCTATGATGGACGGCGGATCAGCCGCGGCAGCGCCGCACGACCCCGAGGAGGGCACATGGTAAACGAGCAGTTCAAGAAAGACGTAGACACCTTCGTCGACGAGGTCTGGGAGGACGTCGTCGCCGACATCGACCGCCTCGTGCGCCACGAGTCCGTCGAGGACCTCGCGGCGGCCGAGCCCGGAAAGCCGTGGGGCCCGGCGTCCAACGCCGCGCTCGTCGAGGCCGAGCGGATGGCCGAGCGCCTGGGCCTCCAGGTCACCGACGTCGACGGCCGCCTCGGCTTCGGCGACGTGCCCGGCGCCTCAGGCCCCGAGCGCTACCTCGCCACCATCGCCCACACCGACATCGTGCCGGTCGGCCTCGGCTGGAGCTACCCCGCCCTCGAGGTCACGCGCAGGGAGGGCTACCTCATCGGGCGCGGCGTCCAGGACGACAAGGGCCCCTTCGTGCTGTCGCTCTACGCCGCCCACTTCTTCGCGCGCCGCGCGGCGGCCGGCGAGGAGCTCCCCTACACGCTGCGCTGCATCATCGGCAACAACGAGGAGACCGGCATGGGCGACGTGCCGTACTACCTCGAGCGCTACCCCGAGCCGCTCTTCTGCTTCTCCCCCGACGCCGACTTCCCGCTCATCTGCGGCGAGAAGGGCCTCTACCAGGGACGCTTCACGTCCGGCGAGGTAGCGGGCGAGAAGATCGTGGAGCTCGACGGGGGCACCGTCCCCAACGCCATCTGCGGCCGCGCCACCGCGACCGTGCGCGCCGACGCCGCGACGCTGCCAGAGGGCGATCGCATCGAGGTCGAGCCCGCGGGCGAGGGCCTCGCGCGCATCGTCGCCACCGGCATCGGAGGCCACGCCTCGATGCCGGAGGGCACCGTGAACGCCATCGGCGTGCTCGCGCGCTACCTGCTCGCGCACGACCTCGCCGGCGAGGGGGAGCGCAGCTTCCTCGAGCTGCTCGTCACCCTGACCGAGGACGCCTACGGCCGCGCCTCCGGCATCGCCGCCACCGACGACAAGTTCGGCGACCTCACCTGCGTGGCGGGCGTCGTGCGCACCGAGGGCGGCCGCTTCACCCAGACCGTGGACTGCCGCTATCCCACGACCACGACCGACGCCGCGATCACCGCGCGCCTCGAGGAGCTCGGCGCCGAGCGCGGCTGCGCGTTCGAGCAGCTCTCGAGCGACGCTCCGTT
Organism: Thermophilibacter mediterraneus; assembly: GCF_900119385.1. GTDB lineage: Bacteria > Actinomycetota > Coriobacteriia > Coriobacteriales > Atopobiaceae > Thermophilibacter > Thermophilibacter mediterraneus. The sequence goes on along the minus strand of NZ_FPKO01000007.1, from coordinate 24,914 downwards.
CTACCAGAGCCCGGACGGCCCCGAGATCCAGGCCCTTCTCGCCACGTACGCCGAGTACTCCGGCGAGCCCGCGGAGGCCTACACCATCGGCGGCGGCACCTACGCGCGCCACTTCGCCCGGGCCTGCGCCTTCGGACCCAACGTGACGGACGAGGAGCGTCCCGCCTGGGCCGGCATCGAGCACGGGCCCGACGAGGCCATCTCCGAGGAGAGCCTGCGCCAGGCCCTCAGGATCTACATCGTGGCCATCGCGCGCCTGATGGAGCTCGACCTCTAGCGTGTGACAGGGGGACGGGGGGCGTGTCACCGCTCCGTCCCCCTGTCACACCCGCATCTCCTCGGTGTCCTCCGCGATCTCGCGGGCGATGCGGTGGAGCTGCCGGTCGATGTGCTTGAGCGCGTCGAGGCGAAACCCGTCGAGCGAGCACTCGTCCACGTACCATCGGCCCCAGCGCACGAGCTCCTCGTAGACGCGCGGGTCGTTGACGTCGACGTCGGCCCCCATGAGGTAGTCGTAGTTGCCGTTCTCGGCGCGCTCCACCGCGTCGTCCCAGTGCTTGCCGTCAAACAGGAAGATCGCCTTGCGGCGGGCGCGGTCGTCCCAGTCCACCCCATGGAAGCACGTCCAGTCCCATGTGAAGTCGGAGTAGGCACCCGCGCGCCCGGGGAAGGTGAAGCGCGTCCAGGCCGAGATGGTCTGCGGAACGCCGACGCGCTCGTCGCGGTCGGACCCCAGGACCTCCTGCGCGAGCACGTCCTCGCAGCCGTCGGCGCCGAGGCGCTGGTTGAGCACCACGTCCGCGAGCGCCTGGATGCCGTTTGCGTGCAGCGCGCCTATCGCCGCGCGATAACTCGGCCCGCGTGCCGTACTTGGTCGCCACCGACCCCTTCTGGTCAAACTCGCCGAGGTCGTAGGTGTCGTAGACGCCATAGCCCACGTCCTGGGCCCCCGTCTGCCCCTTGTAGGCGGGCGGCATCCACACGGCGGTGATTCCCTCGTAGGCAAACGAGGGGGCCTGCTCGGCGATTCTCCGCCAGTGGGAGCCGTCGGCGGGCAGGTACCACGAGAATCCCTGGAGCATGGTTCCGTTGGTCATGTCGCTCCTTTCCCGGGACGCCGGGAACGGGGGCGGCGGCCCCCGACACCGGACGTCACGTGACAGAGGGGACGGAGCGGTGACAGTCCCCCCGTCCCCGGTGTCCCCGGTGTCCCACTACGCCTCGTCGTCGGGGACGAGCGCCACGCCCGCCGCCGCGGCGAGCTCCTCGGGCGTGGGCTGACGCATCACGCGCACGGCGAGGTAGAGGCACGACCCCATGAACAGCAGGTCCAGGAGCACGTCGAACGCGACGTCCATCACCCCGCGCCCGATGAGGGCGCTCACAACCTGGACGAGGTCCATCGCCACCGAGAGCGCGGCGATCACGAGGAACGGCACGACCTTCTGGGGGCGGTTCGCGCCCCGGATGCCCAGGCACCCCGCGAGCACGTTGAGCCCGGAGGCGAGGCCGCCCGTCACGAGCAGCGCGAAGACCTGCCCGCTCACGGTGACGGGGACGCCCGAGATGACGGCGCGCTCCCCCTCGCCGTAGACCACGAGCGCCGCCCCCAGCACGATGACGACCACGAGCGTGATCACGCCCTTGAGGATGATGATGTCCGAGAGCAGGTGCAGGACGCGCTGGTGGCGCGAGCGCAGGAACGTCTCCCCCTTCACGCCCTTGTCGTGCTCCTCCTTGACCTTGTCCGCGAGGCGGGAGCAGACGAGCACGTAGACGATGGTGGTGGTGAGGACGATGGGGTTGAAGAGGATGAACGTTCCCATGCCCCAGCCCCACACGATGGCCACGAGCACGGCGAGGCCGACCAGGTAGCACAGGAACCGATACGGCTCGACGCGCGCCGAGTTGTTCGATGCCATGATGCCGAGGACGGCCGTGAGCAGGAGAAGCCCCGACGCGACCACGATCATCACGCCGAAGGTCGCCACGGTCCAGATGTCCCCGCCCGGCAGGCGCCCCATGACGTTTGCCGCCAGCACGATCACGCCGCCCACGAGGGCGACCGCCCCGATGACGCCCATGAGAATCGAGACTATGCGCAGCACGGCCTGAGCGGGCGTGCGCGGGATCGAGGGCTCAAGGTCGCTGATGACGCTCCCGTCTTCCATGCGGCTCCACTTCGTCTGCCCTGCAGTTCCAAGGGAGTATACCCAAACGGCGGGATGGGACAGGGGGCGGGGGCGGTGACACTCCCCCCGTCCCCGGTGTCCCACGCGCTCAGCGAAACGCCCGGGCCTCGTAGGCCGTGGGCTCCACGAGGTAGCCGCGCGCGGCGAGGGCGCGCTCGACCTCGTCGAGGACGGCCTCGCTCTCCGCGCTCACGTGGTGGAAGTGGTAGCCGCTCGTGACCTCGAGCAGGGGGGACGACACCCCGGAGGCGAGCTCGGACACGAACCGCCCCACGTCGCGGCGGCTCGCTATCTCGAGCGCGGAGGACACCTTCCCGTAGACCCGATGGTTCACGAAGACGTCCTCCACGCGCCCCCCGAGGTCGACGATGCAGGTGAGCTCGTCGGCGGCCTGGTCGGCGGTGTGGCGGCACTTGAAGAGCCTCGTGGGACGCGCGGGCGCACGTCCCAGGACGTAGCCGCGGTTCGTCGACACGATCCTCTCGCCCCGCTCGCGCAGGAGCGCCACGTCCTGGACGACCACCTGACGGCTCACCCCGAGCCGCTCGGCGAGCGCCGACCCGCTCACGGGCCCGCTCTCCCCCGCGAGCAGCGCCACGAGCCGCCCGCGGCGCTCGTCGCCAGCCGAGGTCGCCATCACAGCACCACGAGGTGCTTGAGGGAGAGGTCGAGGATCGGCGCCGAGTGCGTGAGCGCGCCGCACGAGACGAAGTCGACGCCCAGGTCGGCGTAGGACGCCACGTTGGAGGCGTCCACGTTGCCCGACGCCTCGGTCTGGGCGCGCCCGCCAACGAGGCGCACGGCCTCGGCCATCTGGTCGTGGGTCATGTTGTCGAGCATGATGACGTCGGCGCCGGCCTCCACCGCCTCGCGCACCATGTCGAGGGTCTCGCACTCCACCTCGACCTTGTCCACGAAGGGGGCGGCGCCCCGGGCGCATGCGACGGCGTGCGCCACGCCGCCCGCAGCGTCGATGTGGTTGTCCTTGAGGAGCACCCCGTCGGAGAGGCCAAAGCGGTGGAGCGACCCGCCGCCGAGGCGCACCGCCTCGCGCTCGAAGAGCCGCATGCCCGGCGTGGTCTTGCGGGTGCACACGAGCGTGGTCGACGTGCCGGCGAGCCCCGCGACGACGCTCGCCGTGTAGGTCGCGATGCCGCTCATGCGCTGCAGGTAGTTGAGCGCGGTGCGCTCCCCCTCCAGCAGCGCGCGGACGTCGGCCTCCACGGTGGCGAGGTGCTCCCCCGCCTCGACGCGCTCGCCGTCGACGACGCTCGCCTCGACGCGGGCGGACGGGTCCAGCAGCTCGAAGACGCGCGAGAAGACCGAGAGCCCGGCGATCACCCCCCGGGCCTTGGCGATGAGGTGGACGCGGCCGGGGCGCGCGTCGGGCATGACGGCCGTGGTCGAGACGTCACCGAAGGGCATGTCCTCCCTGAGCGCCGCGCGGATGTGGTCGTCCATCTCGAGCTGGATCATCGGGTCGGTCATCGTAGTCTCCAATCCTGTGTCTGTGGCTGCTACCGCGGCATCGGCGGGACCCGTCCCTCGCCGGCGTCGCGCCGTCACTCGGCGCCGGTGAGCAGCGCCACGTCGGTCACGTCCCGCGACCCCGCGATGAAGCGGGAGCGCGCCCGCGCCGCGGCGGCGAGCTGAGCCGCCGTGTCCTCGGCGAAGCGGTCGCGCATGATCTTGTCTGCCGCCCGCTGCGCGAAGACGAGCGACTCGAGCAGGCTGTTGGACGCCAGGCGGTTGCGCCCGTGCACGCCGTTGCAGCAGGTCTCGCCGCAGGCGAAGAGGTGCGGGAGCGTGGTCTCGGAGTCGGCGTCCACGTGGATGCCGCCCATGAAGTAGTGCTGCGCGGGCACCACCGGTATGGGCTCGCGCCGGATGTCGTACCCCTCCTCGAGGCAGTGCTCGAGGATGTGCGTGAAGTGCCCCTCGATCTGCTCGCGCGGCACCCGCTCGAACGAGAGCCACACGTGCTCGGCGCCCGTCCGCGCCATCTCGGCGAGGATCGCCGCCGAGACCACGTCGCGCGGCTGCAGCTCGTCCACGAAGCGCTCGCCCTCGTCGTTCAGCAGGACGGCGCCCTCCCCGCGCGCGGACTCGGAGATGAGGAAGGCGCGGCCGGGGCGCTCGCTCCAGAGCGTGGTGGGGTGGATCTGCACGTAGTCCATGTGCTCGAGCAGGACCCCGTGCTCGGCGGCGACCCTGCAGCCGTCCCCCGTGAGGCAGCCGAAGTTGGTGGAGTGGGCGTAGAGCCCGCCGACCCCACCCGTTGCGAAGACCGTCGCGTCCGCGTGGATCTCCAGGCGCTCGTCCTTCTCGCCCGTGGCGACCACGCCGCGGCAGACGCGGCGACCGGAGGCGTCGAAGCCCTCGATGAGGTCCGTCATGCAGGTGCGCTCGAGGATCTGCGCGTGAGGCAGCGCGCGCACGCAGGCCAGCAGGTGCGTGGTTATCTCCTCGCCCGTTATGTCCTCGTGGTAGACGATGCGGGGGCGGGAGTGCGCCCCCTCGCGCGTGTAGTCCAGGTCGCCGTCCGCCGTGCGGGCGAAGCGCACGCCGCGCTTGATGAGGTCGTCGATGATCGGACGGCTCGCGCGGATCATGAGGTCGACGCTCTCGAGCCGGTTCTCGTAGTGACCCGCGCGCAGCGTGTCCTCGAAGAACGCCTCGTAGTCGCCCGCGTCGCGCAGGACGCAGATGCCGCCCTGCGCGAGCATGGAGTCGCACTCGTCGACGGCGCCCTTCGAGAGCAGGACCACGTTGAGCGCCGCCGGCAGGTTGAGGGCGCAGTAGAGCCCCGCCACCCCGCAGCCGACGATGACCACGTCGCAGTCGATGACGTGGGACGAGGGGGACGGAGCGGTGACACTCCCCCCGTCCCCGGTGTCCCACATCAGCGGGCCCCCAGCTCGAGCATGCGCCTCAGCGCGCGGCGCGCGCCGTCGGCGACCGCGGGCTCCGGCAGCCCCACCTCGCCCGTGCCGTCGCGCAGGCACGCCACGAGGCGGTCCACCGTGATGCGCGCCATGTCGGGGCACACGGGCCTCGTTGCCGGGAAGTGGAAGCGCTTGCCGCTGCCGGCGCAGCGGCGCTCGAGCTCGCCGCGGACGCCGTCGACCGTGAGGATGATGAGGTCGCGCGCGTCAGAGGCCGCCGCGGCGTCGATGATCTGCGACGTCGAGCCCGCGAAGTCCGCGAGCGCCATCGCCTCGGGGCCGCACTCGGGGTGGGCGAGCACCGGCGCCCCGGGGAGCTCCTCCTTGAGCGCCGACACCTCGGCGGCGGAGATGTCCCGGTGGATGGGGCAGAACCCGTCGTTCAAGATCACGTTCTTCTCCGCCACCTGGCTCGCCACGTAGGCGCCGAGGTGGCGGTCCGGCACGAAGAGCACGTTGCGCTGCGGCAGGGCCGACACGATGCGCACCGCGTTGGATGAGGTCACGCACACGTCCGACCAGGACTTCGCCTCGGCCGTGGAGTTGACGTAGCAGGCCACGGCGAGGTCGTCGCCGTACCTCTCCCGCGCCGCCTCGACGGTGGAGCGGCGAACCATGTGCGCCATCGGGCAGTCCGCGGTCGGGTCGGGCATGAGGACGGCCCTCTCGGGAGAGAGGAGCTTTGCGCTCTCGGCCATGAAGCTGACGCCCGCGAAGACAAGCGTCGAGGCCGGGAGCGTGGTCGCGAGCCGCGCGAGCGCGAACGAGTCGCCCACGTGGTCCGCCAGCTCCTGGACCTCGGTCGGGACGTAGTAGTGCGCCAGGACCACGGCATCGCGCTCGCGCTTGAGGCGCGCCACCTCGGCGCGCAGCTCGTCGGTCAGCATGGGACTCCCCTCGACGGCGGTGACGAACCCAGACAGTATACAGCTTGCTTGACAGGTGACAAGACAGTTGAGATGGGCCGGGGTCGCGGAGCCGACCGCGCACACCTTCCGTTTGCGCCCCTTCTGGCAGCGTGAAAGCGAGGGTGTGCGCGGTCGGCCTCGGTACACGGCGAGCCGAGACGGGCCGGGCAGCCGATGTGAAGACGTCGTGGCGGCGATGCCTGAATGAAAGCCAAGCTCGCGGCCCGGGTACTATCTCACACCGTTAGCGGCTTCTAGTGTTAGGAGAATCGGATGGAGGACACCTCACCCTACGACGAGCTCGCCTTGCGGCTCGTCGCGGAGCTCAAGGGCATCGGGAAGGCCCTCGGGCCCATGGTCGTCAACGAGCTCCGCGGCGAGATGGCCGTGCTCAACGAGCTCGCGCGGGCCGACGGCCCCCTCTCCCCCGGCGAGCTCTCGGCCTCGGCGCACGTGTCGAGCGCCCGCGTCGCGAACATCCTGCGCTCCCTCGAGGAGAAGGGCCTCGTGACCAGGAGCCACTCCGCGCGCGACCGGCGCGCCGTCGAGGTGGCCCTCACCGACGCCGGCCGGTCCCTGGCCGATTCGCGCCGCAGGGAGGCCCTCGCCGGCCTCGCGTCGACCCTCGGGGAGCTCGGCGACCGCGACGCCTCCGAGCTCGTGCGCATCGTCGGCCGGCTGCGCTCCACAATCGAGGGGCGCGTGGAGGGGGCGAGCGCATGAGGATCGTACGCCTGTTCCGCAAGCACCTCCTGGCGCTCGTCGCCGTGGTGGCGCTGCTCGTAATCTCGTGCAACGCGGACCTCGCGCTGCCCACCTACATGTCGGAGATCGTCGACGTGGGCATCCAGCAGGGCGGCATCGAGTCCCCGGTGCCGGACACCATCCGAGCCGAGTCGCTCGCCGACCTCGAGCTCTTCATGACCGAGGACGACGCCGCGCTCGTCGAGGCGGCGTACGCCCCCGCGGACGACGCCGGCATCCGCGCCTACCAGGGCACGGACGCAGAGAAGGACGAGGGGTCGGAGCTCGCCGCCGCCATGGCGACGCCCGAGGTCGCCGTCCTCGCGCTCGAGCAGGGGGTCGACGCCTCCGCGCTCGCGGGGACGTCGCAGTCGGGGGACGGCCCCGCGGCGGGGGCCGCCATGACCGGCACCCTCGACCTCGACGCCGTGCGCGCGGCCGTCGACGCGGGGCTCGTGACGCGCGACCAGCTCGCCGGCGCCGCCGAGTCCCTCGGCGAGCAGATGGGGCAGATGGGCGGGAGCATCCTCGCCCAGCGTGCGATCTCGTACGTGAGCGCCGAGTACGAGGCCCAGGGCATCCCCGCCGCCGACGTCCAGAACGCCTACCTCGCGCGCACCGCCGCGACGATGTTCGGCCTGTGCCTCGTCAGCCTGGCGGCCACGGTGCTCATCGGCGCCATCGCGTCGCACACCGCCGCCACCATCGCACGCGACCTGCGCCGCCAGGCGTTCGACCACGTGATGCGCTTCTCGCCCGCCGAGGTGAACCGCTTCAGCCAGGCCTCGCTCATCACTCGCTGCACCAACGACGTCCAGCAGGTCCAGATGGCGGCGACCATGTTCATGCGCCTCGTGCTCATGGCGCCCATCATGGGCGTCGTTGCGGTGCTGCGCGTGCTCGCCACCTCGACGGGGCTCGAGTGGACCATCGGCGTCGCCGTGATCGCCGTGTCCGCCGTGGTCGGCGTGCTCATGGGCCTCACGATGCCCAAGTTCAAGCGCATGCAGTCCTACGTCGACCGCGTGAACCTCGTGGCGCGCGAGATGCTCGACGGCATCATGCCCATCCGCGCCTTCGGGCGCGAGCGCCACGAGCTCGAGCGCTTCGACGACGCCAGCCGCGACCTCATGGACACCCAGCTCTTCACCAACCGTGCCATGAGCTTCATGATGCCGCTGCTCATGTTTGTCATGAACTGCGTCACCGTGCTCATCGTCTGGCTCGGCAGCCACGGCGTGGCCGAGGGCGCCATGCAGGTTGGCGACATGATGGCCTTCATCTCCTACACCATGCAGATCGTCATGGCCTTCATGATCCTCACGATGGTCTCCGTGATCCTGCCGCGCGCCGAGGTCGCCGCGGAGCGCATCCAGGAGGTCGTCGACTGCCCGCTCTCGATCTGCGACCCCGCGCGCCCCAAGCTTCCCGCCGAGGACGCGCCGCGCGGCGAGCTCACGTTCCGCGACGTGAGCTTCCAGTACCCCGACGCCCGCCGCGACGTGATCCAGGGCGTGAGCTTCACCACGCACCCCGGCCAGGTCACGGGCATCATCGGCTCCACGGGGTCGGGCAAGTCCACCCTCGTCCAGCTCATCCCTCGCCTCTACGACGTCACGGGCGGGGGCGTGCTGCTCGACGGCATCGACGTGCGCGACTGGAGCCTCTCGGAGCTGAGGCGGCGCATCGGCTACGTCCCGCAGCAGGGCATGCTCTTCTCGGGCACCGTCGAGTCCAACCTCAAGTTCGCGGGCGACTCCGTGACCGACGACGACATGCGCGAGGCCGCTCGCGTCGCCCAGGCGACGGACTTCATCGAGGACCGCGCCGAGGGGTACGACGCGCCGATCTCGCAGGGCGGCACCAACGTGTCCGGCGGTCAGCGCCAGCGCCTCGCCATCGCCCGCGCCCTCGCCAAGCGCCCCGAGGTCCTCGTCTTCGACGACTCGTTCTCGGCGCTCGACTACGCCACCGACGCGCGCCTGCGCACCGAGCTCGCGCGCTCCGTCACCGACGCGGCGGTCGTGGTGGTGGCGCAGCGCATCGCCACGATCATGCACGCGGACGAGATCATCGTCCTCGACGAGGGACACGTCGTGGGACGGGGCACCCACGAGGAGCTGCTGCGCTCCTGCCCCACGTACCTGGAGATCGCCCAGAGCCAGCTCTCCGCCGAGGAGCTCGGCCTCGCTGGCTCGAGGGATTGCCAGGGAGGGGACCGTCCCCTCTCGAGCACGAGGGGAGGTGAGCGCTGATGCCGCGCGTCGGACACGGTCCGCGCCAGGTCGAGCGCGCCAAGGACTTCAAGGGAACCATCCGACGCCTGCTCGGCTACGTCGGGCGCCACAGGCTCGCGGTTCTTCTCGCCTGCCTGTTCGCGGTGGGGTCGGTGGTCTTCAACATCGTCGGCCCCCGCGTGCTGGGCACCGTCACGACGAGGCTCTTCGAGGGGCTCGTCGCCACGGTCCAGGGCACGGGGTCGGTCGACTTCGGGTGGATCGGCGCCACGCTGCTGGGGCTCCTGGGCATCTACCTCGCGAGCTCCGCGTGCAGCCTCGTGCAGGGATGGCTCATGACGGGCGTCACGCAGAAGATCTGCTACCGCATGCGCAAGGAGATCGCCGAGAAGATCTCGGTGGTCCCCATGGGCTACTTCAACGAGCACAGCAAGGGCGACGTCCTCAGCCGCATCACCAACGACGTCGACACGCTCGGGCAGTCGCTCAACCAGTCGGTCACGCAGCTCATCACCTCGGTCACGCAGGTCGTGGGCGTGCTCGTGATGATGCTCTCGATCAGCCTCCCCCTCACGGGCGTGACGGTGCTCACGCTGCCGGCGAGCCTCCTCATCGTGGGCGTGGTCGTGCACTTCTCGCAGCGCTACTTCCGCGAGCAGCAGCAGGTACTCGGCACGGTGAACGGCATCGTGGAGGAGGACTTCGCCGGGCAGGGCGTGATCCAGGTCTTCGACCGCGCCGACAGCGCCGTCGAGGCGTTCGAGCGACAGAACGACCGCCTGTTCACGAGCGCCTGGCGCAGCCAGTTCCTGAGCGGCCTCATGATGCCGCTCATGAGCCTCGTGGGCAACATGGGCTACGTGGGCGTCGTGGTGGTGGGCGCGGGGCTCTGCCTCACCGGCCAGGCGGGCCCCGGCGACATCCAGAGCTTCATACAGTACGTGCGCAACTTCACCCAGCCCATCCAGCAGATCGCCAACGTCTCGAACACGCTGCAGTCCATGGCGGCGGCCACCGAGCGCGTCTTCGAGTTCCTCTCCGCGCCGGAGGAGACCGAGCCCGCAGAGGCGCGGGTCCCCGCGAGGCGCGAGGGGCGCGTCGAGTTCGACCACGTGCGCTTTGGCTACGTGCCCGGCCAGACCGTCATCCACGACTTCTCCTGCGTCGCGGAGCCGGGGCAGACCGTCGCCATCGTCGGCCCCACGGGCGCGGGCAAGACCACGCTCATCAAGCTGCTGCAGCGCTTCTGGGACGTGGACGCGGGGTCGCTCTCCGTCGACGGCATCGACGTGCGGCAGTGGGACCGCGCGGCGCTGCGCGAGGAGTTCGCGATGGTGCTGCAGGACACGTGGCTGTTCAACGGAACCATCCGCGAGAACATCCGCTACGGGCGCCCCGACGCCACCGACGAGGAGGTCGAGGAGGCGGCGCGGGCGGCGCGCTGCGACCACTTCATCCACACGCTCGCCGGGGGGTACGACTTCGTCATCAACGAGGAGGGGACCAACCTCTCCCAGGGGCAGCGCCAGCTCGTGACGATCGCGCGCGCCGTGCTCGCGGACCGTCCGGCGCTCATCCTCGACGAGGCGACCTCGAACGTCGACACGCGCACCGAGGAGCTCATCCAGCGCGCGATGGACGAGCTCATGCGCGGCAGGACGAGCTTCGTGATCGCGCACCGGCTGTCGACGATCAGGAGCGCGGACGTCATCTTGGTGCTGCGAGACGGAGACGTGGTGGAGAAGGGCACGCACGAGGAGCTCCTCGCACGTGGCGGCTTCTACGCGGAGCTCTACAACTCGCAGTTCGAGGCGGCGTAGCGGGCGCGAGGCGGCGGGGCGGCGGCCATCGGGGTCGCCGCCCCGCCGCCGTCCGTCGCGCGTCAGTTGCTCACGCCGTGGTGGCAGACGAAGGAGTCGCGCGTGATGGGCTCGAAGCGGTAGCCCCGGTCGCGGTAGAACTCGATGATGCGCGGAAGCGCGTCGGGGGTCGTGTCCTTGGTGTTCGAGTCGTGGAAGAGCAGCATCACGTTGGTGTAGCCCTCGACGCAGGAGCTCGACACGATCGTGTCCGCGCTGACGTTGGTCCCCGAGGCGTCGCCCGAGGACACGTTCCAGTCAAAGTACTGGTAGCCGCGCGCCGGCACGTCGCGCGAGAGCGCGCTCATGATGCCGGGGCAGTAGTTCGCCGAGATGGTGTTGGACGCCCCGCCCGGGAACCGCGTAAGAAACGGCACGAAGCCGATCTGCTCGCGGACGACCTCGCCCACCTGCTCGAGGTCCGAGAAGAACGCGTCCTCGGAGGCGTAGACCGCAGCGTAGTCGTGCGACATCGTGTGCAGGCCGATGGAGTTGCCGCGGTCGTAGGCATCCTTGATGTAGCCGCGCTTGTCCGGCTCGTGCCCGGTCACGAAGAACGTCGCCTTGACGCCGTAGCGCTCGAGGACGTCGAGGACGCGCGGGGTGTTCTCCGAGGGGCCGTCGTCGAAGGTCAGGTAGACCGTCTTCTCACCGGTCCCCTCGTAGTTCCAGGCGGTGTCGCGGCCGGGGTCGAGCTCGAGCGACGCGCGGCGCTCGTCGTCGGCGGGCGCGTCGGGCCCCTGGTCCCCCTCGCCCTGCGGCGCCCCCGGCTCGACGACGATCGACCCGTCCCTGCTCGACTGCCCCGGCCCGTCCGGGCACGGGCTCGCGACGAGTCCCGCGAGCGCGCCGACGCCGCCCATGAGCACGAGCGCGAGCGCGCCGGTCACGACCAAGAGGCCGCGGCCGCGCCGCTGCTGCTCGAGGGCGCTCGGGCGGTGCGTGCGCGGATCCTGGATCCCCCTCGTCATGATCGCGTCACCTCCGTGACAGCGGGCGCGACGCTACGAGAGCGTGACGCCGCCGAGCCAGCCGCAGCGCACCGTCGCCGTTGCGCTGTACATGCTCACCCAGCTGGAGAGCGAGTCGCTGCGCACAACTCCGCTGCGGTTGTGGCGCACGGTCCCGTTGCCCACGTAGATTCCCACGTGGCCGTAGATGACGGCGGCGGCGCTGAAGGGCGCGGTGTTCACGGCGATGATCATGCCGGGCTGGATCTGCGAGGTCGAGTAGCCGCACCAGCGGTAGTACATGTCGTCTGCGTTGCCGTAGAACGAGCCGATCCCGGCGTTGCGGAAGACGTTCGAGACCCACGCGGCGCACAGGCCGGAGCCCGGCGACGGCGTGGAGTACGTGGCGCTCTGGACCGCGGCGAGCGAGCCCGAGCCGGTGATGATGACCTCGTCGGGCTGCTGCGCCTCCTGGGCGGCCTGCTGCGCGGCGAGGAGCTCGGCGTCGCGCTGGGCCATGAGGTCCTTGACCTGGCTGTCGAGGTTGTTGACGAGATCCTCCGCCTCGGCCTGCTTGGCGCGGACGGCCTCGAGCTCGGCCGCCTGCTGCGACTCGAGCTCCTCGAGCTCGGCCTTCTGCTCCTCGAGGTCGGCCTTCTGCGTCTCGAGCTCCGCCTTCTGCGTCTCGAGGTCGGCCTTCGCCTGCTCGAGGTCCGCCTTGTCCTGCTCGAGCTCGGCCTTGAGGGTCTTGACGCCGTCGATCATCTCACGGTCGGCCTCGCTGACCTTGTCGAGGTAGTAGATGTTGCTCGTGAGCTCCTCGAAGGTCGCGGACGAGAGCAGCAGGTCGAGCGTCGAGGTGGACCCGGCCTTGTACGACGAGCTCATGCGGTCGCCGAGCGCCTTCTGGCGGCGCTCGATCTCGGCCTGCTTGGCGTCGATGTCGTCCTGCTTCTGGTCGATCTGCGACTGGGTCTCGTCGATCTGGTCCTGCTTGGCGTCGATCTCGGACTGCTTCTGGCTGACCTGCTCGGTGAGGTCGCTCACCTGCGCCTGGGTCTGGGAGAGCTGGGCGGCGGCGTCGGCGACCTCGTTGCCGATGGCCTCGAGCTCGGCCTGGGCCTGCTCGTAGCTCATCTGGGCGGCGTCGAGCTTCTGCTGGGTGCTCGGCTCGGAGAGGGCGCTCACAGGGAGGAGGGCGGACGAGGCGGCGGCGCCGAGCGCGGCGCCCATGAGGAGCCTCAGCGCGTCGCGACGGGTGACGCCGCGAGGGGCGAGGCAGGCGATGCCGTCATGGCGACGGCGGGAGTCGCTGCGAGAGACGTAGTCTCGGGGCATGGGGTCTCCTTGGGTACGAATGGGGTGCAGAAGACACGCTCCCCCATTCTAGCGTCAAACCCCGCGCGTGACGCGGTGCCATGATTTGCACACGGTGCCGAGCGGCGCGCGGGCGCCCGCGCGCGGCGCGGCGCCGCGGGCCTAGCGGTTCTCGATCTTGGCGACGTTGCCCACGGTGATCGTGATGCGCCCCTCGGCGTCGGTCGAGAAGTCCAGGTAGCCGGGACGGTCCGCGAGCTCCGAGGGGAAGGTGATCTCGACTCCGGTGTCGGTGCGGATCTTGTGGCTGCGCGTCAGCCGGTTGGCGACGCCGCGGCGCACCGGGGCCTCCTCGGGCAGGGACGCCTCGCGCACGCGCTCCTCGAAGCGCTCGGCCACGTCGGGGCGCTCGGAGAACACGGCGCGCCCCACCTCGGCCGGCGAGAAGGACTCGTCGACGTCGGCGGTCCGCGCCACCACGGCCTTGGCGCGCCCCACCTCGACGGCGGGCTCCAGGCCGAACTCCTCCGCCACGTCGCGCACGATCACGCTCACCTCGTCGATGACCTCGTGGCTCGACGCCTCGCTCGTGCACTGAAGGAAGCGCTCGGGAATCACCATGACAGACTCCCCGCCGACCGCGCGCTCCTTGTCGTGGAAGTCGATGGAGCCGGTGCGGGCGTCCACGAGCAGGTAGCTCGCGACCTTCTGCGAGGGGTTGGGCAGGGTCGCGTCCACGCGCGAGATGCCGTTGGCGTCGCCCTCGACCTCGTGCACGAACGCCTGCCGGCGCGGCAGCAGCTCCACGGCGAAGTAGCGGCTCCCCGCCTCGCCCTCGAACTCGACCTCCTCGCCCGCGGCGGCGTCCGTGTCGACGAAGTCGGCGACGAGCAGGTCGCACTGCTCGAGGTCCTCGGATCGGCGCAGCTCCTCCCAGAACCACTGCGCGATCTCGACGGAGAACTCCACGAACTCGCGCTCCCCCGCCAGGTAGCGCTGCAGCTCCGTGGCAAAGCCGGAGTCCGGGGCGAACTCGCCGTGGCGGCTCTCGGCATTGGACGAGATCTTGCGCAGGTGGCGCTGGACGAAGGAGCGCGTGGCCCGCACGTCCAGGTCGAGCGGGCGCTCCGAGAAGTACGTGGAGCCGGAGTCGAAGTCAAAGACGTGCAGGATCGCCTGGTCAACCTTGAGCATGTGTTCCCCTCAACTCGACGGGGGGACGCCCGGCAGCGCGCCGCGTCCCCCCGCCATCGTTCGTTCGTCTCGTCGCGGCCGGCGCCGGGGCGCCCGGCCGACGTCCCCTCTCGCTACTCCTCGGGGTGCTTGCCGTCACCCTCGCGCTCGAGCGCCGGGATGAGCATGCGGAAGGAGTTCTCCGTCGCGTTCTTGCGCGGCGACTTCTTCGCGTAGCGCTTGACCGCCGCGGCGCTCTTGTTGATGGGCTGCAGCGTGCCGGCGCCGGCGACGCAGCCGCCCGGGCACGCCATGCCCTCGAGCAGGTAGCCCGGGTACTTGCCCTTGACGGCGTCCTTCATCATCTTGCGGCAGTTCTCGAGGCCCTCCGCGTTGACCACGTTGACCTCGCGGTCGGGGTAGCGGCGCTTGATGGCGTTGACCACGGCGCTCGCGACGCCGCCCGCCACCGCGAAGCCGCGGCCGTCGGCGGACGCCACCTCGAAGTCGGACTCCCCCTCGCCGGTGAGCTTGGTGTACTCGTTGATGCCGCGCGCCTTCATCATGCCCGCCATCTCCTCGAAGGTGAGCACGAAGTCGACCTCGGAGCGCACGGACTCGCGCATGGCCTCGAGCTTCTTGGCCGAGCACGGCCCCACGAAGACAATCTTGGCGCTCGGGTGGCGCTTGCGCAGCAGGCGCGCGGTGAGCGTCATGGGCGTGAGCGCCATCGAGATGCAGTCGGCGTGGTCCGGGAACTCCGTCTTGGCCATGACCGACCATGCCGGGCAGCACGAGGTGCCCATGAACGGGATCTTGTCGGGAACCTCCTCGAGGAAGTCCTCGGCCTCCTGGACGGTGCAGAGGTCGGCGCCCACGGCGACCTCCTCCATGCCGGAGAAGCCGAGCATCGAGAAGGCCTGACGGAGCTTGTCGACGTTGCCCTTGCCGCCGAACTGGCCCACGAAGGCGGGCGCGACGGCGGCGATGACCTCGTCGCCGCGGTTGATGGCCTGGATGACCTGGAAGATCTGGCTCTTGTCGGCGATGGCGCCGAACGGGCAGTTGATGAGGCACTGGCCGCAGGAGACGCACTTCTCGTAGTCGATCTGGGCGCGACCGTGCTCGTCGGAGCCGATGGCGTTCATGCCGCAGGCGTCGGCGCAGGGGCGCACGTGGTGCTGGATGGCGTGGTAGGGGCAGGCGTTGAAGCACATGCCGCAGTGGATGCACTTCTCCTGGTCGATGAAGGCCTTCTTGTCCTTGAAGGTGATGGCGCCCTTGGGGCAGATCTCGCGGCACGGGTGCGCGAGGCAGCCCTGGCAGGAGTCGGTCACGCGATAGACGTTGTCCTCGCACGCGTTGCACGCGAACTTGATGACGTTGACGAGCGGCGGCTGGTAGTAGGTCTCGGCCACGGAGGCCTCCGCGAGGCCCTCGGTGAGGCTCTCGCGGTGGTCGACGCCCTGCAGCGGCAGGCCCATGGCGAGGCGGATGCGCTGCTCGACGATGGCGCGCTCGAGGAAGACCGACTCGCGGTAGGTGGCGACGTCGCCGGGGATGATCTCG
Source organism: Thermophilibacter mediterraneus (assembly GCF_900119385.1). Lineage (GTDB taxonomy): Bacteria > Actinomycetota > Coriobacteriia > Coriobacteriales > Atopobiaceae > Thermophilibacter > Thermophilibacter mediterraneus. The sequence continues at coordinate 9,020 of NZ_FPKO01000007.1, read as the reverse complement.
TACGGGAGGTCACGGAGCTTGCGGCGGGTGGTCTTCTCGTCGTCCTCCCCCATGTCGTAGGCGATCTTTGCCACGCTGGAGAACACGTTGCGGCGGATCTCGGTCAGGTTGGTGTACACGCCACGCATGGTGTCGGCCATCGCTGCCCCTCTCCTGGCTGGTGTCATACGGAGCCGGCGCCGTCCCCTCAGAGGGCGCAGGCTTCCTCCAGTATCGCACAGCGCGGCCGCGGGCGGGGCGGCGGTCCCGCCGTCGCGCGCACGGACCCGGGCCGGCTACCGGACGCGCGCGGAGCCTGCGGCGTGCATAACAATTCCCGCACGTCGCAGAATCGGGGCGCGGTGCGCTTAGGAATTCTCGCCCGTTTGCATCCACGGGAGCTCCAAGCTCCGCGCGCGCCCACCCGCGATTCCCCCGCGCCCGCCCACGGCCACGCAGCGCTTAAGTTTTCTCTCGCGTTGCAAAAACGGGCCGCATCATGCTTAGGAACCTTCGCCCGTCCGAAGGCCAAAGCCACGCAGGCCCGGTCACTCCCAAAACTGCCGGGGATTTCTATGCTCGCCCGCCCCCTCGAACCGAACGGGCGGCGATTCCTATGCGCCGAGAAGGACACGACTGCGACGGGCGGCGATTCCAAAGCAGCGGGCGGGTCGCCGCCGCGACGGGTGGGGTTTTCTATGCAGCACGCGGGACGGCGCAGAAACGAGCGCGGTTTTCTATGCGGAGCGCGGGACGCTACTGCGACGGGCGGCGATTCCTATGCGCCGACGCCGCGGAGTTCGACGCCGCGGGCTCCGGCCACAGCCGCTCGGGCCAGGGGGTCTCGAGCCGCAGCCGCTCACCGGTCAGCGGGTGGTCGAGCTCCTCGCGCCACGCGTGGAGCAGCAGGCCGGAGGCGCTTCTCGCCCCTCCGTAGAGCGCGTCGCCCACGATGGGGTGCCCCAGCGACGCGAGGTGAACGCGTATCTGGTGGCGCCGTCCCGTCACGAGCTCCGCCATCAGCAGCGTCCTGCCCTCCCGGACGTCCATGCGCGTGAGGCGGGTCTCCGCGGGCCTGCCCTGACCGGGACGGCACGCGCGCATGCGCCGCGCGTCGTGGCGGTCGCGCCCGACGGGCAGGCGCACGACCCTCTCTGCCCAGGGCACGCGGCCCGCGACCACCGCGAGGTAGCGCTTCCGCATGGCGTGTCCCGCGACCTGCGCGTCGAGCGCGGGCTGCGTCGAGCGGTCGAGCGAGAAGAGCACGAGCCCGGTGGTCTCGACGTCGAGGCGCTGGACGGCCTGCGGGGCGACGCCGTCGCGGCCCTCGGCCGCCAGGTGGGCGGCGACGACATCGGTGAGCGTCCTCGCGCCCGTGCCGTCGCCGTGCACGAGGATTCCCGCCGGCTTGTCCCAGGCGAGAAGGACCTCGTCCTCAAAGATGACGCGACCGTCCGCCATGTCGACCCCCTCTCCCGGGCAACCCTAGCACAAGGTGGGCGCTCGGGCGCGGGGGGCCGCCGCGGGGCGGGGCATCCGGAGGGCGGACGGGTCGTGACAATATCGTAAGCTCCGCCGCTCACCTGCTGCTTCGTTGCCGCCCGCCCCGGCGATGACGAAGAGGGTCCCCACCGCGTCCGGCGCATGGGCTACGCTTGAGGCGACCCCCCGAACCGAGCAAAGGACCCCGCATGGCACGCAGCGACACCACCCTGAACCAGCCGTCCGACGACTCCGCGGCATCGCAGCCGACCGTCGTCCAGGAGCCGATCGGCATCATCCAGCGGGGCCCCGTCCGCGACGCGGCCCCCGGCGCGGACGAAACCCCCGCCGATCCCTCGGCGGCGGCCCCCGGCGACGCCGCCGCGCCCGCCGCCGACGAGTCCGACGAGGACGTCGAGGCGCGCCTGGCCTACGAGTCGCTCATGCGCCACCGCAAGGCGCGTCGCCGCAAGAAGATCGTCGCGGCGAGCGTCGTCGGCGGCGTCGCGCTCGTCGCCGCCGTCGCCTGGGGCGTCATCACCTCCGGCGCCAACCAGGCGCCCGAGGCCCCGCAGGTCCAGACCATGCCCGCCTTCCTCGGCGAGTTCTCGGAGTCCGTCCAGGCCACGGGCACCGCGCAGCCGCTCTCCTCGGTGGTGGTGACCCCGGAGGTGGACGGCATCATCGAGACCGTCAGCGTCGCGGAGGGCTCGGTCGTGAACGAGGGGGACGTCCTGCTCACGGTGCGCAACGACGAGCTCGACCGGGCCGTCCGCGAGGCGGAGATCGGCGTCCGCAGCGCCAAGGCGGGGGTGTCGTCGGCGCAGGAGTCCTACAACCAGACCTACAAGGAGTACCAGAAGGGCCCGACCTACGTCGACAACGGGGACGGGACCACCACCGAGGTCCCCGCGTCCGCCACGTGGGCGGACGTCCAGCAGGCGGCGACGCAGATCGACTCGGCAAAGCTCACGCTCGAGAGCGCGCAGCAGACCTATGACCAGGCCGTCGCCCAGGCAGGCAAGCGCACGGTCACGGCCCCCGCCGCGGGCTCGGTCGTCGTGATGAACGCGGTCCAGGGGGCCGCGCTCGGCGCGGGCGGAAGCGTCTCGGGCGGCGACGGGACCACCACCTCCGGCCCGCTCATCCAGATTGCCGACCTCAGCCAGATGACCGTCAAGGTGCAGGTCAACGAGGTCGACATCTCGCGCATCGCCGTGGGGCAGGCGGCGCGCGTGAGCTTCTCGGCGCTCCCTGGCACCCTGCTCGACGCCGAGGTGACCCGCATCTCGACCGTCTCCTCCGCCGACCCCTACGGCTACAACTACGGCGTCGTGACCTATGACGTCGAGCTGCTCATCCCCAACCCCACGCCGGAGCTCAAGCCCGGCATGACCGCGAGCGTCGAGATCTTGCTGCAGCACGTGGCCGACACCATGACCGTCCCCGTCTCCGCCCTTGCGACCGACGACGGCATGAGCTACTACGTCTACGTCATGACCGACCCCGAGACCCAGGCGTGCGAGCGCCGCGAGGTCACCGTGAGCGCCCAGAGCGCCACGAGCGCGGCCGTCGAGGGCGACCTCGCGGACGGCGACCTCGTCGTGCTCGACCCGTACTCCGTGACCAACGTCGTCGGCGACGACGGCGCGACGGGCGAGGGCGCCGCCGTCGACAGCGCGGCGACCGACGCCGACGTCACCTCGATCGACGCCCTCGTGGGCGCGGAGGGCTCCGAGGTGCCCGTCGACGACGGGACCTCGACGGCGGACACGAGCTCGGCCGATGCGGCGGCCTAGCCATGACGCCCGCCATCGACATCCAGCGCGCCTGGCGCATCTACGAGACCGCTGCCGGCTACACGCCCGCGCTGCGCGGCGTCTCGCTCACGGTCGCGCGCGGGGAGTTCCTCGCCATCATGGGGCCGTCGGGCTCGGGCAAGTCCACGCTCATGAACATCCTCGGCTGCCTCGACCGCCCCACCGCCGGCTCCTACCGCCTCGAGGGCATCGACGTCACGGAGCTCTCCGAGGACGACCTCGCCCACGTGCGCGCCTCGCGCCTCGGGTTCGTCTTCCAGTCGTTCAACCTGCTGCCGCGCGCGACCGTGCTGCGCAACGTCATGCTGCCGCTCGTCTACTCCGACCTGCCGCCGCGCGACCGCGAGCTCGCCGCGTGGCGCGCGCTGCGCTCCGTGGGCCTGCCCGAGGAGCACTACCTCCACCGCTCCAACGAGCTCTCCGGCGGCCAGATGCAGCGCGTCGCCATCGCCCGCGCGCTCGTCAACGACCCGTCGATCATCTTCGCCGACGAGCCGACCGGCAACCTCGACACCGCCACCGGCGAGATGGTCATGCGCACGTTCCGCCGCATGCAGCGACGCGGCAAGACGATCGTCCTCATCACGCACGACCCCGAGGTGGCCGCCTGGGCCGACCGCACCGTCCACATTCGCGACGGCAAGCTCTTCTCCGACGAGGAGGAGCGCCGCTACCTGGCCGAGCTCGCCGAGCGCGAGGAGCGGGGCGAGAAGGGCGGCGATGCCGCGGGCGCCGACGCCACCGCGACGGAGCCGTCCGCGACGTCCGCCGGCCCGAGGTCCTTCTCGCCCGCCGCGCCGTCCGCGCGCCGAGCGCGCCTGCTGGGGGTGCCCGCCCTATGAGAGCCCGCGACCTCGCCTACGAGACCTCCTCCGCGCTGCTCGCCAACCGCGCGCGCACGCTGCTCACGGTGCTCGGCATCGTCATCGGCATCGCCGCCGTCATTGCCATGACCGCACTCATCGACGGCGTGAAGGCGCAGCTGGTGGGGCAGCTCGGCCTCAACATGTCCCGCACGGTCAACATCACGTGCTGGCCGCCGGGCAACCAGCCGCTCGACCAGGACGACATCGAGGAGATCGGCACCGCGCTCGCGAGCGACTACGAGTTCGTGACCGGATTCACCTACACGAGCGCCCAGGCCTCCTCGAGCACCGCCTCCCTCGAGTACCTCAACATCACCGCGTGCGAGCCCGAGTACTTCCAGGCCATGGGCTACGAGGCCTCGCGCGGGAGGCTCTTCGACGCCGAGGAGAGCGCGGAGGGCGACATGGTGGTGGTGCTGGGGGGCAGCACCGTGAAGAACCTCTTCGGCTCGCCCGACGCCGACTGCGTGGGTCAGACCGTGCGCATCGGGTCGAGCCAGTACACGGTGGTCGGCGTGGTCAACGAGGGCTTCACCTACGACAACGACACCTGCTACATGCCCGCGGAGACGGCCGTCACGCGCCTCATCGGCCAGGGGGGCTACGCCTCGTGGCAGATCCTCGGCTTCGCGCGCGAGGGCTCGGACATGTACGCCGTGGCCGACGCGACCGAGGCCTACCTCCACGACCGCTACGGCATCCCCTGGCCCGAGGAGGACCAGACGAGCTTCTCGAGCGACGAGGGCTACGTCTACGTGCAGACCGCGCAGGCGCTCATCGACCAGCTCGACGCCACCACGGCGACCTTCCGCATGCTGGCGCTCGCGGTGGCGGGGATCTCGCTGCTGGTGGGCGGCATCGGCATCATGAACATGATGCTCACCAACGTGACCGAGCGCATCCGCGAGATCGGCCTGCGCAAGGCCCTCGGCGCGCGGCGCGGCGACATCACGGGGCAGTTCCTGCTCGAGAGCGTGACCATCTGCATCGTGGGCGGCGTCATCGGCATCGGCGTGGGGTACGGCGGCGCGTGGGCGCTCGCCGCGGTCGCGGGCTCGGCGCTCGGCTCCATGATGGGCGCGAGCGGCGCCATCTCCCCGGTGATCTCGGCGTCGACGGTCGCCGTCGCGACCGGCATCTGCGTGGGAATCGGCGTGGTCTTTGGCTGGTACCCGGCCCGCCGCGCCGCGAAGATGGACCCGGTGGAGTCCCTGCGCTACCAGTAGCGGGACGGGGGGGACGGAGCGGTGACAGCCCCTCCGTCCCCCCCTGTCCCGCTACAGGCGCGCCCGAACGGCGTCGACGAGATCGCCCATGGGAACCTGGACCTGCTCGTGGCTCGCCATGTCGCGCAGCGTCGCCGCCCCGGCCGCGACCTCGTCGCCGCCGAGCACCACGCAGAGCGACGCGCGCAGCTTGTCAGCCTGCTTGAACTGGCTCTTGAGCGAGCGGCCCTGGTAGTCGGCCTCGGTGCGCACGCCCGCGCGGCGCAGGGCGAGGCACGCGTCGAAGGCCGCCGCACGCTCCGCCGCCCCGCCGGTCGAGGCGACGTAGACGCAGCCCGGGACCTCCCCTCCCAGATCGACGCCCTTCTCGGCGAGGGCCAGGCAGATGCGCTCGAACCCCACCGCGAAGCCGAGCCCCGGCGTGGGCTTGCCGCCCTCGAGCTCGACGAGGCCGTCGTAGCGGCCGCCGCCGCCAATGGCGCCCACGCCCGCGCCCACCGCCTCGACCTCGAAGACCGTGCGGGTGTAGTAGTCCAAGCCGCGCACGAGCGTGGGGTCCTCAGCGTAGGCGACGCCGGCGGCGTCCAGGTAGCGCTTGACCGCAGCGTAGTGCTCGGCGCACTCGTCGCAGAGGTTGTCCGGGGCGAGCGGGGCGCCCTTCATGACCTCGCGGCAGCGGTCGTTCTTGCAGTCGAAGGCGCGCAGCGGGTTGATCTGGGCGCGCTCGAGGCAGTCCTCGCACATCTCGTCGGCGTGGTCGAGGATGAAGGCGCGCACCTTGTCGCGGTAGGCGGGGCGGCACGCGGCGTCGCCCATCGAGTTGATCGTCAGGCGCAGGTCCTCGCGCGCGAAGCCCAGGCGCTCGAAGTACTCCATGAGCATGATGACGCACTCGGCGTCGGAGGCGGGGTCGGCGGCTCCGAGCCACTCGACGCCCACCTGGTGGAACTGGCGCAGGCGCCCCTTCTGGGGCCGCTCGCCGCGGAACATCGCCTCCGCGTACCAGAGCTTGGCCGGGGCGGCGCCCTGCGGCACGAAGTTGTTCTCCACCGCGGCGCGCACCACGCCGGCCGTGCCCTCGGGACGCATCGCCATGCGCTGGCGCGGCTTGAGGTGCGCCTCGCTGCCGCGCTCCAGCAGGTCGCCGAACAGGGCACCCGAGACCACGCGGAACATCTCCTTGCGCACCACGTCGGTGGACTCGCCGATGCCGTGGACGAAGGTGTCGACCTGCTCGATGGCGGGCGTCTCGATCATGTCGAAGCCGTAGGCGCCAAAGAGGTCGCGCGCGACGTCCTGCATCCGCTGCCAGGCGCGCATGTAGCTGCCGAAGAGGTCCTCGGTGCCCTGAACCTTCTGTCCCATGTGGCGGGTCCCTTCTCGCTGGCCGTGCGGCCGTCGTCTCCTAGCCGTTCAGTATAGCGCGAGACGCGAGCGCCCCGTTCCCCTCGTCCCGGGGCACCTCCCGCCGAGAGGGGCGCCGGGCCCGCGGGGCCCCGGGCGCCCCTGTGGTAGCGTCTCGCACAGGCGAGGCCGAACGACGGAGGGAACATATGGGACTCTTTGACAGGCTGCGCGGCGGGCGTCAGAAGGACCAGGACGTCTGGGAGGACGCGGCCAGGCTCGCGCCGCGCTTCTATCGCGACGGGGACGACGGGCACCCCATCGGGATGTTCCTCCTGCGCGAGGACAGGAGGACCATGCTCCCCCGACACCCGCAGATGATGTACCAGGTGAGCGGTGAGGACGTCTTCGACTGGAGGCTCCTGCTCGTGAGCACCTCGGCCAACGACCTCCTTGCCACCCTGGACTACTTCGAGGCGCTCGACCTCATCGAGCCGACCGCCCCGGCGACGGACGCCAACTTCGTCCTGGCCCCCGCCTGCACCACCGCCGACCTCATCGACCTCGCCGCCCGAAGCCGCTCGGCGCAGTAGCGCCCGCCCCTCCGGCGCCCAGGGGGCCAAAGGGGCGGGCGCGCGTCTTGTGGCGACAGGTCCTTCTCGCCTAGCAGATCTTGACGACCCAGCCCTCCGGACCGTCGATCTCGCCGTCCTGGATGCCGGTGAGGGTCTCGCGCAGCTTTGCCATGACGGGGCCCACGTGGTCCATGCCGCCCTCGCCGAAGGTGACCTCGGTCTCGCCGTTGACGACCTTGCCGACGGGGCTGATCACGGCCGCGGTGCCGCACATGCCGCACTCCACGAAGGCGCCGCTCGCGACCTCCTCGAACTTCACCGGGCGCTCCACCACGGTCATGCCGAGCATGTCGCGCGCCACCTGCACGAGGCTGCGGCGCGTGATCGACGGCAGGATGGAGTCGGTGGCGGACTGCGGCACCACGATCTGGCCGTCACGGTCCACGAACATGAAGTTGGCGCCGCCGGACTCCTCGACGTAGGTGTGGGTCTGCGGGTCGAGGAACATGTTGTCCGCGAAGCCCTCGGCGTGCGCCTGCACGCTCGGGTAGAGGCTCATGGCGTAGTTGAGGCCGGCCTTGATGGCACCGGTGCCGTGCGGGGCGGCGCGGTCGTACTCGGGGACCTTGACGGCGACGGGCTTGACGCCGCCGGAGTAGTACGGGCCGACCGGAGTCACGAGGATGCGGAACTGGTACTCGTCGGCCGGCTTGACGCCGATGACGTTGCCGGTGGCCACCATGAACGGGCGGACGTAGAGCGTGGCGCCCGAGCCGAAGGGCGGCACCCACGCCTCGTTAGCCTTGACGACCATCTTGACGGCCTCGACGAACTTGTCCTCCGGGAAGGGCGGCATCACGATGCGGCGCGCGGAGTCGGCCATGCGGCTGGCGTTGAGGTCCGGGCGGAAGCACACGATGTCGCCGCTCTTGGTGGTGTAGGCCTTGAGGCCCTCGAAGACCTCCTGGCAGTAGTGGAAGATGCCCGCGCACTCGGAGAGCGTGAGGGTGTGGTCGGTCGTGAGGCCGCCCTCCTCCCAGGCGCCGTCACGGTAGTTGCAGACGTAGCTGTAGTCGGTGGGCTGGTAGGCAAAGCCGAGGCTGCCCCAGTCGATGTCCTTCTTCTCCATGTCGCGTGCCCCCTTGGACTCGAAACGGCGTTTTGTGACTGCGCCCACGATAGCGCGCGCGGGCCGGCGCAGCGCGTCTTGGCTGCAGCTTGTAACAATGCGCCGCCGACAAGAACGAGGGGCTGCGGCCGGACGGCGCGGGGCGGCGGGCCCAGGCGTGGGGCCGGGCCGAGGCGCCCGTCGCCCCAGGCCCGGCGTCACCCGCAGGTCCGGCGTCGCCCCAAAACCTCACAGCCAGTGGTACGTACCACATGTTTTGAACAATCACGTTATTCTTGTAATTTACTTTATTTTTTCAGGTCACACTACCTGTGAGGTTTGCGGGCGGCGGGGCGAGAAGAACGCGAAGGCCCACAGACCCGAAAGCCCGCAAGCGCCGCACGCCTTCGCGGCGCCGAGTCCCGGTCCGCCCAAGGCGTACAATCGCTCAGACCAGACGCCGAGAAGAACGAGAGGCCCCGCCATGCGCATGTGAACTGCCTCCCATTTCTTGGACTGAAAAGTAAAGTCCGAGGGATGGGAGGCTTTCTCATGTCGACCGACCAGCGCTTGAGGCACGACACGTCGCTCAGGGGGCGCGCCGCGGACCTCTTCGCGAG
>NZ_FPKO01000004.1 GCF_900119385.1 Thermophilibacter mediterraneus | reverse complement strand
TGGAACCACGTGAGGCGCCAGGTCAGGCTGAAGGGCCTGACCCCGGTGGAGTTCCGGGAGCAGGCCCTTCGCGACGCCGCATAGCGGCTATTATTTATGCGTCCAAGTTTTGGGGCGCAGTTCAATGTTCCGCAACGACTACTCCGAGGGCGCCGCGCCCGAGGTCCTGGCCGCGCTCGTGGCCACCAACGACGAGCAGACCGTCGGCTACACCGAGGGCGACCCCCACTGCGAGCGCGCCCGCGAGCTCATCCGCGCCGCGTGCGGGCGCGACGACGTGGACGTCGAGTTCTGCGTCGGCGGGACCTCCGCCAACGTGATCGGCGTGACGGGGCTCCTGCGCGACTGGGAGGGCGCCGTCTGCACGCCGGACGCCCACATCAACGTGCACGAGACGGGCGCCGTCGCCGCGTGCGGGCGCACCGTGCTGCCCACGGACGACCGCGACGGGTTCCTCACACCGGAGGCCGCGGAGCGCGTCTGGCGCTTCCAGACCTCGACGGGCCGCCACATGACGCGCCCGGGGTGCGTCTACATCTCCGACACCACCGAGCTCGGCGGCGTGTGGGACCTGGAGCGCTTCGATGCCATCTGCGACTGGGCGGACGAGCGTGGCCTGCCGGTGTTTCTCGACGGGGCCCGCCTGGGCTCGGCGCTCACCTCGCCCGCCGCGGGCGGCCTCACGCTCGAGCACATCGCGGCGCGCTGTGGCGGCTTCTACATCGGCGGCACCAAGAACGGCCTGCTCATGGGCGAGGCCATGGTCATCTCGCACCCACGCCTGCGCGAGGCCTTCCCGTACCTGCAGAAGGAGCGCGGCGGGCTGCTCGCCAAGGGGCGCCTGCTCGGGGTGCAGTTCGAGGCGGCGTTCGAGCAGCCGGCCGGAGGCGGCGAGGCACCCTACTGGCGCCTGGCGAGAAACGCCAACGAGCGCGCGCTGCGCCTTCGCTCCGGCATGGTTGAGCTCGGCTTTGAGCCATACGGCGACTCGGCATCCAACCAGCAGTTCTTTGTCATGGGCACCGAGCAGCGCGACGCGTTTGAGGCGGCGTGCGGCTGCGAGACCTTCTACGATCTGGGCGACGGGCGCGTGGTCGCGCGCTTCGTCTGCTCCTGGGCCACGGCGGAGAAGGACGTCGACGAGCTGCTCGCCCTCGCCTCGACGCTCGCCTAGTGGGACAGGGGGACGGGGGGATCGTCACCGCTCCGTCCCCCTGTCCCAAGGAGCGGTGACGATCCCCCCGTCCCGGAGCCTACAGTCCGATTCCCACGAAGGTGTCCACGACCTCGTCGGCAGCGCTCACGTCGAGGCCCATGCCGCAGCCGGTGTACGCGATCACGTGGCAGCCCGCCGCGCGCCCCGCGGCGATTCCCGTGGGCGAGTCCTCGACGACGACGGCATGCGACGCGTCGACGCCCAGGAGGTCGAGCGCGCGAAGGTAGGGCTCGGGGTCGGGCTTGCAGCGCCCCACCATGTCGCCGCAGACGACGGCGCCGAAGCGCGAGAGGATGCCCAGCCGGTTGAGCGCCGTCAGGATGCAGCGCGCCGCCGTCATGGAGACCACGCCCATCCTCACGCCGCGCGCCCCCAGGTCTTCCAGCAGCTCGCGCGCCCCGGGCTCGAGCGCGAGGTCGGCCTCGGCGTACGTGCGGAACCAGTCGTCGCGCAGGCGCTCGAAGTCGTCGTAGGTGCCGTGCGCCCCGTAGCGCTCGAGCAGCGGCGGAACCAAGACGCGGTCCTCACCGCCCGTGAGCGCCTCGAGCTCCTCGCGCGGGACGCTTGCGCCCAGCTCCCGCAGGACCTCGTCCATGAGCACGATGTTTCGGGTCTCCGTGTCGCAGAGGGTCCCGTCGAAGTCAAACAGCACCGCGTCGATGCGCTCCGGGCGCGCCATGGGGCCTCCTTGGGTCAAGGGCTCGGCAGACGACTCTGGCAGCAGTGTAGCAAAGCGACGCGCCCCCGAGCGGCGCCCCGCCCCGGGGCGAGGAGCTGCTATCCTTGGCCCCGTCCCCGCCCGCACCGAACGAGGAGCACCCGTGATCAGAGCGCTCGCCCCCTCGGACCTCGCCGCCGTCATGCAGATCTGGCTCTCGGGCAACGAGCAGGCCCACCCCTTCGTGCCCGCGTCATACTGGCGCGGCGTCGCCGACGCCGTTCGCCGCGAGCTTCCCCATGCCGAGGTGCTCGTTCACGAGGGTGCCGTCGGTGAGCCTGACGGCTTCATCGGGCTCACCGGGAGCTACGTCGCGGGGCTCTTCGTGAGTCGGGACGCGCGCTCGCGCGGCATCGGGAGCGCCCTGCTCGCCGAGGCAAAGCGGCGCCACCGCCCCCTCTCGCTCCACGTCTACCGCGACAACGAGCGCGCCGTCGCGTTCTACCTGCGCGAGGGGTTCGTCGTGGTCGACGAGGGCACGGACGCGTCGACGGGCGCCGCGGAGTACGAGATGGCCTGGGGCAATGCTCATGTACGGTAAGGAAGCAAGCAACCGAAAACAAGAGATAGACCGCCAGCACTACACTATTCCGAACCAAAGACCAAAAGATAAGCATTGTGGGAAAATCTAAACTTTTGGATTTTCCTACAATGCCAACTACGGCGGAATCCCTCCCACTCCTTATATCTTTCTGTATACATTGAATTTGTATTTAGTAAAATGCAGACAACACCACGGATCGGCTTTTGGTTGGACAATTCCAACCAAACACCACAGCAGACAGCAGAAAACATTCTGAACGCTAGGAAGCCGGTATGATTGTTACATATAAGGGGAAGAAAAAATTCTTTTAGGTACTTGCTTTCCTAAAACTGATGTGATATAATAATTCAAGTCCAGAAAAGGAGTAAAAAATATGCGGCAAGGTATTCTTAAATAAAACTATAATCAAATAGTGGGAACAAGGGATTATGATAGTCCCTTTTGTAGGGGCTTAGTTTTTTGTACCCAATTTAAGAATACTTTTGCCTTATCAATTTTGACATATCCCCAAAAACAGCACTCACAAACAGGTGTATGCTGTATATGGGTATGTCCGCAAATTATCATCCCCAGTGGTAAAAGTATTTTACTGCTGGGGATTTTTATGCCCTTTGGGGCTGTAAAGGGAGGACAATCACATGAAAATAATCAATATTGGAATTCTTGCCCATGTAGACGCTGGAAAGACGACCTTGACGGAGAGCCTGCTATATGCCAGCGGAGCCATTTCAGAACCGGGGAGCGTCGAAAAAGGGACAACGAGGACGGACACCATGTTTTTGGAGCGGCAGCGTGGGATTACCATTCAAGCGGCAGTCACTTCCTTCCAGTGGCACAGATGTAAAGTTAACATTGTGGATACGCCCGGCCACATGGATTTTTTGGCGGAGGTGTACCGCTCTTTGGCTGTTTTAGATGGGGCCATCTTGGTGATCTCCGCTAAAGATGGCGTGCAGGCCCAGACCCGTATTCTGTTCCATGCCCTGCGGAAAATGAACATTCCCACCGTTATCTTTATCAACAAGATCGACCAGGCTGGCGTTGATTTGCAGAGCGTGGTTCAGTCTGTTCGGGATAAGCTCTCCGCCGATATTATCATCAAGCAGACGGTGTCGCTGTCCCCGGAAATAGTCCTGGAGGAAAATACCGACATAGAAGCATGGGATGCGGTCATCGAAAATAACGATGAATTATTGGAAAAGTATATCGCAGGAGAACCAATCAGCCGGGAAAAACTTGCGCGGGAGGAACAGCAGCGGGTTCAAGACGCCTCCCTGTTCCCAGTCTATTATGGCAGCGCCAAAAATGGCCTTGGCATTCAACCGTTGATGGATGCGGTGACAGGGCTGTTCCAACCGATTGGGGAACAGGGGAGCGCCGCCCTATGCGGCAGCGTTTTCAAGGTGGAGTATACAGATTGCGGCCAGCGGCGTGTCTATCTACGGCTATACAGCGGAACGCTGCGCCTGCGGGATACGGTGGCCCTGGCCGGGAGAGAAAAGCTGAAAATCACAGAGATGCGTATTCCATCCAAAGGGGAAATTGTTCGGACAGACACCGCTTATCCGGGTGAAATTGTTATCCTTCCCAGCGACAGCGTGAGGTTAAACGATGTATTAGGGGACCCAACCCGGCTCCCTCGTAAAAGGTGGCGTGAGGACCCCCTCCCCATGCTGCGGACGTCGATTGCGCCGAAAACGGCAGCGCAAAGAGAACGGCTGCTGGACGCTCTTACGCAACTTGCGGATACTGACCCGCTTTTGCGCTGCGAGGTGGATTCCATCACCCATGAGATCATTCTTTCTTTTTTGGGCCGGGTGCAGTTGGAGGTTGTTTCCGCTTTGCTGTCGGAAAAATACAAGCTTGAAACAGTGGTAAAGGAACCCACCGTCATTTATATGGAGCGGCCGCTCAAAGCAGCCAGCCACACCATCCATATCGAGGTGCCGCCCAACCCGTTTTGGGCATCCATCGGACTGTCTGTTACACCACTCCCGCTTGGCTCCGGTGTACAATACGAGAGCCGGGTTTCGCTGGGATACTTGAACCAGAGTTTTCAAAACGCTGTCAGGGATGGTATCCGTTACGGGCTGGAGCAGGGCTTGTTCGGCTGGAACGTAACGGACTGTAAGATTTGCTTTGAATACGGGCTTTATTACAGTCCGGTCAGCACGCCGGCGGACTTCCGCTCATTGGCCCCGATTGTATTGGAACAGGCATTGAAGGAATCAGGGACGCAACTGCTGGAACCTTATCTCTCCTTCACCCTCTATGCGCCCCGGGAATATCTTTCCAGGGCTTATCATGATGCACCGAAATACTGTGCCACCATCGAAACGGTCCAGGTAAAAAAGGATGAAGTTGTCTTTACTGGCGAGATTCCCGCCCGCTGTATACAGGCATACCGTACTGATCTGGCCTTTTACACCAACGGGCAGAGCGTATGCCTTACAGAACTGAAAGGGTATCAGGCCGCTGTCGGCAAGCCAGTCATCCAGCCCCGCCGTCCAAACAGCCGCCTGGACAAGGTGCGCTATATGTTTCAGAAGGTAATGTAACAAGACGCTTCCCGACATCGTGAGCCTCAAGCTGATCGCCTCCGAGCTCGGCACCACCGTCGACGCCCTCATCGGAGACGACGCGCCCAAGATCTCCCGCCGCGCGGACGCCGAGGCGCGGCGCTTTCTGGCGCTCTACCTCGCCTCGCTGACACTCTTTTGCCTTACCACGGTCATGGACCTGCCCTCGAGCTTCGGGGGGCAGGCGTTCACCGGGCCGCTATGGGAGTACCTGAGGGCCGTCCTGCTCGGGGCGGGGCTGGCCATCACCATCCCCATCTGGCGCCTCTGTGTTTTGTCAACTAGATTTGAGCAAAATGAGCACCGGAATCTGAGCAGCCTGCGCACGCGACGTGCGCAGGCTTTTTGAGCGCCTACCCCTCCTGCATGAGGGCGTGCCTCACTCGGTAGGACTC